>JAFTSN010000014.1 GCA_017467275.1 Clostridia bacterium
GAAAGCAAAAATGCCCCAATAAAAATTACTGCTGCAAAACCGAGTAAAATAATTTGAAAGGAAGATAATTTGAATTTTGTTTTAACTTCCATAAACACACCTCTAGAATATCTTTCTTCGCTAATCATTGTACTATATTTCTTATAAAGAATACGTTATGATTTTTCTCGTCGGCATTAAGATTGTATAAAGAAAACTCTCGCCATTTAATAACGAGAGTTAAACAAAAAAAATCAGACCCCGTAATGGAATCCGATTTTTCTCCGCTTGAAAGTGCAATTTCCTATAAATTTTTAATGTTTCAAAAAATCCCTTATAGGGAACGCCTTTGCAGAGGCGTTTTTGTTTGGTTTTATCAGCTGTTTTTCATGACTGCGGATTCCACGTTGTCCGCGATCGATTCCGCTGCGTCGAAGCAGTTCTCGAAGATCTTATAAATATCCCGCCACTCGATTACCTCACGGGTGGTTTTCGCCATCTTGGAGAGGTTTCTGACTGCGTCCATATAGAGCTTATCGCCCTGCTCCTCGAGATCGTTCAAGGCAACGATCAGACTTGCGAGCTTTTCCGATTTCTTAAAATTGGGGAATTCGCGCAAAACCTCCGAAACGCCCACACAGCACTCGATGATGAGGTCGACGAATTGGGGCACGTCCTCGCGCATTTTCTGGATATCCGCCATATACAGGAACACCATGACGTTCTCTACGCAGTCCGTGAGGTTATCCGTCATATGGGCGAGATTGAAAAGGTCCTCTCTTTCAATGGGCGGTAAAAAGTCTTTCACGAGCGCAGTCGTGAGATCGTGCTTTTCCATGTCGCAACGGTGCTCGAGCTCGTGCATATGCGTCTTTTTCTCCTCGAGCGTCTCGGGGTCGTAGGTGGCGAGTACTTCTTTTAAGTACTTCGCTTCCTCCAACGCAAATTCCGACATTTTAACCAGGGATTCAAAATAATCAAAGTTCTTTTTCGCTTTCTTTTTCATACGTTATCATACGCTCCTATGTGTATTTTTCGTTCTTATCAGAAGATAAAGATAAAGAGTTTCGTCATTAAAAATCCGACGAGACCGCAACCGGGGAAGGTCAAAATCCACGTCATGACCATTTCTTTCGCCACGTTCCAATTCACGGAACGGAAACGCTTTGCCGCGCCCACGCCCATGATCGAGACCGTTTTTGCGTGCGTTGTGGAGACGGGCATTCCCGTCACGGTGCTGACAAGCAGCGCCGCGCTTGCGGAAACGTCTGCTGCGAAGCCCTGATATTTTTCAAGCCGCACCATGTCCATGCCGACCGATTTAATGATCTTCATGCCGCCGATACTCGTGCCGAGCGCCATGACCGCCGAGCAGAGCACCATGAGCCAAATGGGAGGCGCGGGCATGCCTATGTGCATATTGCCCTGCGAAAGTGCCATACCGAGCATGAAAATACCCATGAATTTTTGCCCGTCCTGCGCGCCGTGCATGAATGCCATGCCCGCCGCCGCAGCAACCTGCCCTCTGCCAAGCCATTTATTCGCCGCCCGATAATCGGTGTTTTTTAAAAGCTTTTGCATGAGCTTGGTAAAACCGTAGCCGAGCGCAAAACCGATCACGAGCGAGACCACGATGCCGTAGACGACTTTCAGCCACTCGCCGCCGTTCACACCCGAAAGAGAATTGTGCATCGCGATCGCCGAGCCCGTGAGACCTGCGATCAATGCGTGGCTTTCGCTCGTCGGGATACCGAACGCCCAAGCGAGCACCGCCCAAACGACGATGGCAAACATCGCCGCGCAAAGCCCGATCAGCGCGTCCTGACTATTTGAGCCGAAATCGACCATGTTATAGATGGTCTCCGTGACCTTCGGGGTCAGCATCGTCATGATGAACACACCGAGGAAATTGAACAGCGCCGCCATGAGGATTGCCGCACGGGGCCGCATAGCGCGCGTTGCAACGCACGTCGCGATCGCGTTCGGCGCGTCCGTCCAGCCGTTGACGAGGATAACGCCGAGCGTTAAAATGACCGTCAACCACAGTGCGGGCGTCGAGGCAAGCAGCCTGAAAAACTCCGATAAACCCATAAAATTTTCAACCTACCTTTTCTTTAGCAATTAATTGTTTTCCGCGATAAATTTTTCCACTTCCGCGCGGGTGTGCAAGGACGGGATTGCGCCTTTCTTTTGCACCGTGAGCGCGCCCATGGCATTGGCAAAGCGAACGCTTTCCTTAAGGCTCTTGCCCTCCGTGAGAGCAACCGCCAACGCGCCGTTGAAGCTGTCGCCCGCAGCGACGGTGTCCACCGCCTTGACCTTATAACCGCGCACGATCTCCGCGCCGTCCTTATTCGCAATCAGCGCCCCTCTGCTTCCGAGCGTGGCAACGACATTCTTCGTGCCGAGCGAAATGAGCTTTTGCGCTGCCGCGATAACCTCTTCGTCCGTTTCCGTGGGCATACCCGTCAAAATAGAAAGCTCCGTTTCGTTGGGCGTGATATAGTCCACAATCCCCAAAACGTCCTCCTCTAAAGGAACGGCGGGCGCGGGATTCAACAGCACCTTGACGCCATAGGCATGGGCGCGGCGAATAGCCTCTTTGGTCACGTCCAGCCGCATTTCGAGCTGTAAAACGACGATCTCGGTATTTTTAATCACGTCGTCCACCCTGTCGAGGTCGGCAAAATCAAATTCGTAGTTCGCGCAAGGGATCACGCAAATTCTGTTTTGACCGCTCTCGTCGATCTGAATTTGCGCGACAGCCGTCGGCTTATCGCAGGAAAAGAGATGCTCGCTCTTAATCCCCTCGTCTTTCATGATCTGTCTGAAAACGTCGCCGTTGCCGTCCTTACCGAGCATACCGACCATTTCCACGTCGCCGCCAAGACGGGCGATCGAAACGCATTGATTCGCCCCCTTGCCGCCCGGGAACAACTCGAGCGTGTAGCCGAGAATGGTCTCCCCTGCTTCGGGGAATTTTTTCATTTTCGCTACGTTGTCCATAACGAGCGAACCGATAACTGTGATTTTTGACATTTTATTTATCCTCCTCTTTTTTAAGCATCTCGCCCAGCGCACCGTTGGGGTGGAAAGCGTAGAAATCTGTGCGGTTGAAATTCTTTCTTGCCGACAGTTCGCATGCCAGCGCGTCGCCCAAAACGAGGGTCAACGTGCTTGAGACTGTGGGCGCTAGGTTGAGGTTGTCCGCCTCGGCAAGCTTGGGATAGAAGATCGCATAATCGCATGCTTTTGCGAGCTTGCTCTCCTTGCCCGAGGTAAACGCAACCGTCGTCACGCCGTTGCGCTTCAAGGGCGCGACGTCCTGCACGACCTCCTGCGTGTTGCCGCTGTTGGAAATGAGTATTGCAATATCCTTGCTCTCAATCATGCCGAGATCGCCGTGCATTGCCTCCGTGGAATGCACAAAAAAGGACGGGATACCGAGCGAAGCAAACGTGGCGGCAAGCTTCTTGCCGATATGTCCGCTCTTACCCACGCCCATGAACACGAGTTTTCCCTTACAGGAAGCAAAAAGGTCGAGGATCACGTCGTATTGTCCGTCCGTCTCCTCGATCATCTGCGTGATCGCGTCACGCTCTCTTATCATGAACTCCTTTAACATTGCTCCTCCTTGCCAAAACGCGCCCACGCAACTTTACTTTTCTATTTTAATATGAAATCACAAAAAAGTCAACGGTTTCACGCTTGTTTTTCACAATACGCTTACGTTAAATTATTTTTTTCTATATAGAAAAAGACGTTGACTTTTGGAAAAAAAGGTACTATAATGAGAGCGTGAAAATATTATAAACCATTATTAAAGAAGGATTTTTTATGAATACTGCAACAATGTGGGCATTGGTTAAAGACAAAGCAGAACGCGGATTGACCTTTAAACAGGTGGAGATCCCCTCCGTCGGCGATAACGACGTCAAGATTAGAATCTTGAAAACTGCGATCTGCGGTACGGACGTACATATCTACGATTGGAACGAATGGGCGCAGAACACCATCGAGCTCGGCACCACGATCGGTCACGAATACGTGGGCGAGATCGTTGAGGTGGGCAAGAACGTGACGGCGCACAAGGTGGGCGAGATCGTCTCGGGCGAAGGGCATATTGTCTGCGGGACCTGCCGCAACTGCCGAAAAGGAAACGGGCACCTCTGCCGCAACACCAAGGGCGTGGGCGTGAACAGAAACGGCGCGTTTGCGGAATATCTCGTGATTCCCGAATCCAACGTGATTAAGTGTTCGGATAAGATTCCCGCAGAGCTCTATTCTATTTTCGATCCGTTTGGAAACGCAACGCACACCGCATTGAGCTTCACGACGATCGGCGAGGACGTGCTCGTGACGGGCGCGGGTCCGATCGGGATTATGGCGGCGGCGATCGCCAAGTTCTCGGGCGCGAGAAACGTCGTGATCACCGACCTCAACGACTATCGCTTGGATTTGGCAAAGAAATTCGGCGTGACGACCGTCAACACGGGCAAGGAAGATTTGAAAGAGGTCATGAAAGAGCTCGGGATTATCGAGGGCTTCGACGTCGGTATGGAGATGTCGGGCAATCGGCACGCGCTCAATCAGCTCATTGACTGTATGTGCAACGGCGGTCGGGTCGCCCTGCTCGGGATTCAAAGCACCAACGAAGTCGCTTTGCCCATCAACAAGATCATTTGGAACGGCTTGAAGCTGAAGGGCATCTACGGGCGCGAGATGTATGAAACGTGGTATAAAATGACGGCTATGGTCGAGGGCGGTTTCCCGCTCGAAAAGATTGTGACCCACCGCCTCCCCATCGCCAAATGGAAAGAGGGCTTTGAAACGATGATCTCGGGTATGTCGGGCAAGATCATTCTCGATTGGTCGGAGCTGCCCGAAAAAAATTAAGGAGTAACGGATATGAACAAACAGGAAGCATTGGCGTATTACCGCACCCAGCTCGCCGAAATCAAGGCGGCGGGCGTTCAGAAGAACGAGAGAATTATCACCACCCCGCAGAGCGCGCATATTGACGCGGACGGAAAGCCCCTCCTCAATATGTGTGCAAACAACTATCTCGGGCTCGCGGATAACGCCGAGATTAGGGAAGCGGCGAAAAAGGCTTACGACGACTACGGCTACGGGCTTGCCTCCGTGCGTTTTATCTGCGGCACGCAAACCGTGCATAAGCAGCTTGAAAAGAAGGTGTCCGAATTTTTAGGCACCGAGGATACGATTCTCTATTCCTCCTGCTTCGACGCGAACGGCGGTCTTTTTGAGACCCTGCTCACGGCAGACGACGCAGTGATTAGCGACGAATTGAATCACGCGTCCATTATCGACGGCGTGCGCCTTTGTAAGGCGAAGCGGTTCCGTTATAAAAACAACGACATGGCGGACCTCGAAGCCCAGCTCAAGGCGGCGGACGAGGCGGGCGCGCGCATTAAGCTGATTGCCACCGACGGCGTCTTTTCCATGGACGGCATTATCGCCAACTTAAAGGGCGTTTGCGATCTCGCGGATAAGTACAACGCGCTCGTTATGGTGGACGATTCGCATGCGACGGGCTTTGTCGGACCGCGCGGGCGCGGCTCTGTGGAATATAACGGCGTTATCGGGCGCGTGGATATTATCACGGGTACGTTCGGCAAGGCGCTCGGCGGCGCTTCGGGCGGCTTCACTTCGGGCAGACAGGAGATTATCGATATGCTCCGTCAGCGTTCCCGCCCCTATCTCTTCTCAAACACGCTCGCTCCCGCGGTTGCGGCGGCGACCCTCAAAACCTTGGAAATGCTCGAAAAGGACACCTCCCGCAGAGACCACCTCGAAAGCATCACCAAGGAATACAGACAAATGCTTAAAGACGAGGGCTTCGATATTATCGACGGTACCCACCCTTGCGTGCCGATCATGCTCTACGACGAGCATAAGGCGGCGAGAATGGCGCAAAAGCTCTATGAGCTCGGCATTTACGCGGTGAGTTTCACCTATCCCGTCGTTCCCAAGGGCAAAGCGAGAATCCGCACGCAGGTCTCCGCGGCGCACACGCTCGAGGATTTGAAATTCGCGGTCAAGTGCTTTATCGAGGCGCGCAAGCAGATCGAGGAAGAAGATAAAAACTCGTAAAAAACGGATCGATAAAAAACGGCAGGTATGATTGAAGTGAACCCCAAAGTTTAGACAAAAAAATATTAAATTTGCGAATGAGTTCTGTACTGTACAGGGCTCATTCCTTTTAGTTTGAGAGAAATTCTCTCGTTGTTGTAATACCAAAGGTATTCCTTCAAAGTACGGATGA
>JAFTSN010000015.1 GCA_017467275.1 Clostridia bacterium
AGTTTCGCCCATGTTACCGAACGCCATCATTTGTACGTTGACCGCCGTACCCCAGCTGTAAGGGATGTCGTGGTCCATACGGTAGATGTTCGCGCGGGGGTTGTCCCAAGAACGGAATACCGCTTTTACTGCTTCGAAAAGCTGTTCCTTAGGATCGGAAGGGAAATCCTTACCGATTTTCGCTTTATATTCTGCTTTGAACTGGCCAGCGAGCGTTTTCAAATCTTCCGCCGTAAGCTCTACGTCCTGCGTAACGCCCTTTGCTTCCTTCATTTCGTCGATGAGCTTTTCAAAATACTTCTTACCAACTTCCATAACGACGTCCGAGAACATCTGGATAAAGCGGCGGTAGCAGTCCCAAGCCCAACGGGGATTGCCCGATTTCGCAGCAAGCGTTTCAACTACTTCTTCGTTCAAGCCAAGGTTCAAGATGGTGTCCATCATACCGGGCATAGATGCTCTCGCGCCCGAACGAACGGAAACGAGAAGGGGATTTTCAAGGTCGCCGAACTTCTTGCCCGTGACTTCCTCCATCTTGTCGATGTAGCTCATGATCTCCGCTTGAATCGAAGGGTTAATTTGTCTGCCGTCTTCATAGTACTGGGTGCAAGCCTCGGTGGAAACCGTGAAGCCTTGGGGAACGGGAAGACCGATCTTGGTCATCTCCGCAAGGTTCGCGCCCTTACCGCCAAGCAGCTCGCGCATCGAAGCGTCACCCACTGTGAACAGGTAGCAATACTTTTTTGCCATAATAGTTTTATTCCTCCATGTGAATTTTTACTGAATTGAGATTTTTGTACCTTTGTTTTTTACCATATATCATTGTAAACAAAAACGCGAGAAAAAGCAAGTCTTTCAAGCAAGATTTTGAAAAAAATTCTTAATTTTATGCTAAAAATAATTTTTCGGCTATGTTTTTCCGTCGCACAAAAAAGCACAGACTTGCCGTCTGCGCTCTTTTTCGCGTTGGTTCGGCTTTTTAAGCCGTTGCTTCCCCGTCAGAGCTTGTTCTTACTTGATAATCCGCACGCGAAATAACGTTTTCCGTAGCCGTCAATTTTGATAAACCCGAAAAACAACCGATACATATAGCAGCACACAAGCCGATTGCCCCAAATTTTTTGATCTTTTTCATTTTTTATCCTCCCTTAAAATTATTTAATTGTGAGATATAAATACGCCTCTCTGAAATTCCATAAATTTGAAGTGTCCGAAGCATTTACCGTAATAATATACTCTCCCTTCTCTTTTACCCTTCTTTGAGTGCCGTCCTGTTTTCCGTTCGCATCCGTATACAGATAATATATTTGAAATACATTTGCTCCCGATCCGCTCGGATTAAACCACTCGCCCGCATACTGCGGATGATCGACGAGCTGATAGGCTTTCACAAAATATTTGTGCTCCTTTCCGTCGTAAGCCCGTTCCACTCGGAACTCCGTCTCCTCCGGCGGAAATATATGTGCCCATCCGTCGTCACATTCTATCCGTATGGAAACATCATACTTCTTGTTCTTCGGCTCCTCGCTCTTTTTTTCGCAGCCAACAAAAACAAGGCTTATGCAAAACAGCGTGAGCACAGTAAGAAAAAATGCAGTGAATTTTTTCATTCGCTTCATTTTTACACCTCCTTTATAGTTTCCTTATTTTATAATAGCATGACTTTATAGCCTTTTCAATAGATTTTTGAAATTTTTTACCAAAATATGGCAGATTTTTTGTCGAATTTTTTAACAAAATATTAGTTTTTATCTTTTTCGCAAAAAAAGCACAGACTTGCCGTCTGCGCTCTTTTTCGCGTTGGTTCGGCTTTTTAAGCCGTTGCTTCGGTCGTTTCTTCCGTTGTCTCCTCCGTCTTTTCCTCGGTCACGGGGATCCTCACCTCAACGTTTCCAAAGTCGGAGAATTGCCATACAAACGTCCCACTCTGCGTTTCCCTTTTCAATTCGCAAGTAAGCTCAACCAAATAGCCGTTCTCGATTCTTACGATCAGATTATTATACGTGGTACCCCAAGTGTCCGTGAAGGATTCTGCGAAGAAATATCCGTTTTCCGCATCCCATACCACAGATTCGTAAGCCCCTTGGAAGCCCGAAACCGTGCTTTGCATATTGCTGAATACCTTTTCGACCGTAACAGTCGTCTCCGTTTTCTCCCAAACGCCGTCCGTAAGCGTATAAAGATAAGCCACACCGTTTTCATTGAAGTAATAACGTTGGCTTTCGCTCGACGTTGCTTCCCCGTCAGAGCTTGTTCTTACTTGATAATCCGCACGCGAAATAACGTTTTCCGTAAAGGACCAACTATACTCCTTAAACAGTCTTTCTCCGTCCGAATAAACAATATCTTCCGCCTGATAATAGGTATAGTTTCTTGCCGCATACAGTGCCTCAAACGCCGCGTTCCACTCCGCTTCCGTAGGCGCTTCCGTAGGCGTCGTCACGTCCTCGCCGCCCTCGGATTCGTTGCCGCCGCTTTCGCCCACAGTGGGAATCTCAAAGTTCGAGGTGCCGAATTCCGTAAACTCGAACAAGCGGGTTTCGCCCGCCGCGTCCAGACCGTAGGAAATGGAGGCAACGTAGCCGTTTTCAATTCTCACGGTGAAGTCATATAAAAAGCTCGTATCAAGATCGTAATTAGAAGCGTCGACTTCGGGCGCATAGTAGGCGTTCAGCTCCTCGTTCCACTCGACGTATTTTCCCGCGTCGAGGAAATACTCCCACATAAAGGTGAGCATCCCCCAAAGATCGGACACCGTTCCCTCCTCCGAGCTCTCCCAGCTTTCCGTCTCGGCGTTCCAAGTGAAGCAAACGTCCTTACCGTCCACCACGGCATAAACGTTCAACGTCGCCCACTGTTCCGCACCGTCGGCAACGGAAAGAACCTCGAGACGAATGGCATTTTCCGTGAGGATCGCGTAATAATCTTCCGTCGCCTCCTTGCCGTCCACCATTAAGCCTTGCGACTGATACATGGAATAATTTTTCGATTTCATAAGCGCTTCAAACGCCGCGGCATAGTCCTCGGGCACGCCCTCAACGGAAACGTCGCCGCCCTCCTCGTAAGGAATAAGCTCACCCGATTCGGTTGCGGTAAATACGTATTCGGCGTTGTCGGTATATGCGTAGATCTTGCCATCAGCCATGTACCACTTGCCTTCGCCTTCAAAGTTAATTACCGATCCTTCGGCGGTATAGATAAGCTCGGTGTAGTAAGAGGTATTATTTGAATAGAGGGTAAGCGTTAATTCCTTGGAGGTGTAGGTGTAACAAACCTCCTTTTCCTCGGTTGCTTCTTTCTCTCCGCATACCGTACACTGACCGTCGGCAAAGCTATGTCCGAATGCTTCTGTATAGCTCTCGGAAACGATCTCGCCGCATTCTGCACAGATTACTCTTTTATATCCGCTTTCGGTACAGGTTGCCTCGGCTGTTTCGGTGCGAACACTTTCGTGCTTACAAGCTTCGGGCTCGGTTACGTCGCCGCCTTCTTCCTCCATGCCCTTGAGCACAACGCCGTCCTCCGACATATAGACCGCCCAAAGGGTCACGGATTCAGTAAATTTATAACCCGACACGTCGATAATTTCGCCCGTGTAGCCGTCCAAGCTCCAGCCTTGGAAATAGTAGACAACGCCGTTGTATTCGATCTCCTTATATTTCACAACTGCATCTTCATAGCGTGCGGGACCCTCGCCTGCCTTGATTATTTCGTCCTCGTAGCCGCCGTTCGGGAGAGAGTAATGAATATTAATCACTTTTTCCCCGATCCCGCCGCCGAGCTCCTCCTCCGTGCATTCACGGGAGTCATAGCACGCGATAAGCACGAGCCAACCCGAAACCTCAGTCCCAAAGTCAAATTCCGCGCTTTCGCCGTTTTTCCAAACGGAATATTCCACCCAATGCGAGAATTCATAGGTGATATTTTGCTCCGCATAGACGTATTTTTCGGGCGTCCAATCCTCCGCCGTCATCCCTGCAATGATCTTATAGGTGCCGAAATGATACAATGAATCAATTTCGCCGATTTCCGCAAAACCCGTCTTCATATAAGTCACGCCCGCATAAGCATCCGTGACCCAGCTGGGTTTACCGCCAACGCCTTCAAGCCCGTTATCGCCGCTGTCGCCGCTCCCCGAGCCGCCCTCAGGCGCATAATATGCGACGAGCTGAATGTTTTGCGTCACGCCTTTCGTCGGGTCGAATTCTGCAAGACCGTCGGCGGAATTCATATCAAACAAACACCAGAACTTAAACGTGAAGACCGTACCGTAGAGCTCCGCTTCCTTTTCCTCCACCTCGGGCAGAGTGACCGTTGCGCCCGATTCGATCAAATCGTAGCCCGTAACGATCAACCCGCCGTTTTCGGTAATCATGGAAAGCCACGTGACCACAACCTGCTTTTCCGTGGCCTTAACCTGATTATAAACGGCATAGAAGACGGTATCTTCCTCCACCGTATATGTGCCGACAGCCTCGCCGCCCTCCTTTAAGGACCAATGCGAGAACACGCAAGTGACGCCGTCCTGCTGATAGGTGGGAAGCATTAAACCATAGCCGTCCGTATTGATCGCCGTTCCCTTTTTCACGGATTCGCTAGACTGCGTTTCTCCGTTTACGGAAAAGCTCACGTTTATCAGCGTGGAAACGTTATAATATGCCACAAAAGCTGTGGGCGCCTGAATCGGCGTGGAGAAATCGAACGCTTCCGTGCCGCCGTTTTTCCAAACCGAATATTCCACCCAATGGGAGAACTCATAGATATAGCCGTTTTCCTGCCAAATGTGATCGTCGGCAATCCAAGGCGTTTCAATTTGGTTGATGGGGAAGAAATAGGAATCGAGGTGGGCAATGTAGTCCTCTCCGATTTCTGCAAACGGCATCCGCAGCCAAGCCACCTCCACATAGTTGCCGTTTTGGCTAGTCGAGCCAACCCAATCGGGATTGCCGCTTTCGCCCCCGTCGCCGTTGCCGCCGTCCATGCCCGTGAGAATCACGCCTTTTTCATTCATATAAACGGCAAACACTTTTTCCGTTCCCTCGCTGAAATCGTAGGTCGCGGGATCGATCTCCTCGCCGTACTCAAAACTGTTTAATTTCCAGCAGGAGAAGTAATAGGTCTCCCCCTCGTAGTCAAAGAAGGGATTTTTCTTCACCAGCTCCTCGAAGAACTTCGGCTGACCCTGCCCGTAGATAAACGTTTCGCAGTGAATCTCGCCGTTGGGGAAAACGTATTGAAGCTCGACCGTCTTTTCCTCGGTCTCTCCGCCGTTTTCCGATTCATAATCCAATCTTTCGCCTTTCTCGTTCACGTATACCATATAGATGTTTGCAGAGCCCATCACGCTATATTGAGGATCCCATGCGCCGATCGAACCGTCCACGTAAACGGTTTCCCAATAGGAGAACGAATAGATTCCCTCCTCCAAGCAAACGGTGCCGTAGTTTTCCACCAAGTCCGTATAGAGCTGCGCGTATTCGCCCACCTTTACAATTTCGCTCTGCGAACCGCCGTAATAATAATAGGTAAGCGCGCAATAGCGCACTTCGCTCTCCGTTTTTTGAACGTAGACCGCATAAAGATCAAAGCTCTCGTAAACGCCCTGCGAGAAATCGTAGGCTTCGCCGCCCTCCCACTTCGACCAGTGCGAGAACACATAGGTTATGCCGTTCGCGTCGGAATATTCCGTCGTTTTCGGCTCAAGCCCGTCGACCGTATATCCCTCGTAAACAGCGGAATTGTTCACAAATTCGCCGTTCTCGTAGAAGTTTATTTCATATCTTTCCTTGTCTTGGGGGAGCTCGGTGTAGCAAGCGTAGAGCGCGATATCTTGATAGATCGGCTCGCCAAACGAATAAGGCGCTCCATCCCTTGAAAGCGACCAATGCGAGAACACGTAGGCCACGCCGTTCTCCTCATATTGGTCTCCGTATCCAATCCCGTAAACCGCACATTCGCCCTCGTTGACGGACTCCTCGATTTTTTTACCGTCAGAGAAGAAATAGGTAACGATAAATTGCGTCTTTTCCTCGGGAGCTTCGCCGTTTTCGGACTCCCCGCAATAAATACAGAACCCTTCTTCATAGCTATGCCCCACGCCCGCATCGAAGAAGCTGGCAACCTCAAAGCAGTTCGTGCAGTAATAAATATCAATATGATCTTGACAGTATGTATCCTCATGACCGTCAAAGAATACGTGGTTGTGCCCAAGCTCGCGGGTAAACTGATAGACTCTGTAATCGCAGTCGGGGCAAACGCTCTCGCTGATGCCCGTCGTGTCGCAATCGGCTTCGATCACAACCTCGAATTCGCTCATGTTTTCGTGCGCGCAAGCTGCGGGCGCCGTCGATTCCGTCGAGCCCGTGGCGTCCTTGCCCTTGAGGTTGCAGATCACACCCCATGCGCCGTTCACCTTTTTATAGACGTCGCATTCCTCGGTGTCGAGATAGAGATCGCCATCTTTGCCGTCCGCAGCGGCGGGTGCGCCTGCGCCCGTCAGCCACGTTGCGCCGTCCGCGCCGTTCTCACCAGGCTCACCAGGTTCGCCAGGCGTGCCGGGTTCTCCCGCATTGCCCGATTCACCAGGCTCGCCGTTTTCGCCCGTTTCACCCTTTTCGCCCTTGATATTGCAGACGATACTCCATGCGCCGTTCGCCTTTTTATAGACGTCGCATTTCTCGGTGTCGAGATAAAGGTCGCCGTCTTTGCCGTCCGCAGCGGCGGGTGCGCCTGCGCCCGTCAGCCACGTTGCGCCGTCCGCGCCGTTCTCACCAGGTTCGCCGGGTTCGCCAGGCGTGCCCGTTCCCGACGAGCTTCCAGCCTCTCCCGTCTCGCCCTTTTCGCCCTTGATATTGCAGACGATACCCCATGTGCCGTTCGTCTTTTTGTAGACGTTATAAGCAACGACGTCGAGATAGAGATCGCCGTCCTTACCGAGCGTGTTTGCAGGCACCGTTTCGCCCGTGAGCCACGTTGCGCCATCCGCCCCCGCGGGACCTTCAGGACCCTCGGGACCTTCGGGACCCACGGGACCTTGCGTCCCGCTGCCGTTCTCGCCCACGACCTTGCCGCAGTTGATAGGGTCGCCCACCGTCAGCTCGACAAAAAGATAGCCGTCCTCTATGTAGATATTCTTGATGCCGACGCCGTCTTTACCGTCCTTACCGTCCGTTCCGTCAACGCCGTCCTTACCGTTTGCGCCCTGAATGGTCGCCATGAACTCCTCGAGAGTACCCTCGTAGCCGAGCTCCTGCGCCTTGGCGTACACGGTCTCCATCGACCAATAGTCGACTTTTTCATTCCCGTCGCCCGAACCGCTCGAGCCCGTTTCACAGCCCGCCGCGCCGAACAGGAGTGCAAGCGCGCAAGCCGCGCCAAGCAGTATGTTCCGTCTCTTCTGTTTCATAGAACACCTCCGTTTTGCCGTTTTTGTTTTTATCCGCAATCCTCCTCCGCAGACATTTTATGGCAATATATAAATATTATACCATATCCAACCCTCTTTTGTCAAGGATTCAAAAGTTCTTTATTAAAATATTTGATTTTAACACAGTCCTAAAAACGTGCTCCTAATTCCATGAATGCTTGCCTATTGCCAACAAAAAAAGAGCCGCCCCGACTTTGGGCAGCTCCCTTTTAAAAATGATTTGTTTTCGTTTTTTAGATCTTCTCTTTGACTTTCGCCGCTTTACCCGTAAGGCTACGCAAGTAATAAAGCTTTGCTCTTCTCACTTTACCCTTTCTCACGACGATAATGTGCGCGATTTTCGGGGAGTGAAGAGGATAAGTCTTTTCCACGCCGACGCCGTAAGAAATATGGCGAACGGTGAACGTTTCCGAAATACCGCCGTTCTTCTTTGCAATCACGACGCCCTCGAAATTCTGTACTCTTTCCTTGCCGCCCTCGATGATCTTGAACCCGACTTTCACAGTGTCGCCGACGCTAAACGCAGGCACTTCCTTTTTCAGGTTTTCCGCATCGATTGCTTCAATCAACCCTTTCATGACTTTACCTCCCATTCAAATACGTAACGCTCATAACCCGCTGCGCGATTCCTCACCGCACCCAAAAAAAGGCAGTGGAACGTCCGAAGTCAATGCCTATTATAGCCGATTTGCGCCCCGTTTGCAAGCGTTTTTATCTTATTTTTTCATTTTTTTCTCTTTTTTTAGCGCTTTTTTATTTCACGCGATTTTCACACGGCTTTTTTCTTGACATCTTTTTGTTTTTTCATTATAATGAAGTGGATTGTGCGCGTTAGGAACACTTTCTCTCGCCGCAACTACTTTTTCGGAGGTATTACTTATGGACTTTCTTCTTCAAGGCTTTAAAGAAATCGCCAACGATCCTAAAATGATTGCCATGTGGATTATCGGCGGTATTCTCATTTACCTTGCAATCAAGAAAGATATGGAACCCGCCCTGCTTCTTCCCATGGGCTTCGGCGCGATTCTTGTCAATCTGCCCCTTTCGCCCGTGATCGGCAGCGGTGCGAACGGCGAGCATCTCGGTATTATCACGTCCCTCTTTAAAGTGGGCATCGAGGCGAGCGAGGCTATGCCCCTGCTCCTGTTTATCGGTATCGGCGCGATGATCGACTTCGGTCCCCTGCTCACCAATCCCAAGCTCTTTATTTTGGGCGGCGCGGCGCAGCTGGGTATCTTTGTGACGATTATTCTCGCGGCTATGATCGGTTTCCCTTTAAACGACGCGGCTTCTATCGGTATTATCGGCGCGGCAGACGGCCCCACGGCAATTCTCGTTGCCATGCAGCTTATGTCGAATTTCGTCGGCCCGATCATGGTTGTGGCGTATTCGTATATGGCGCTCGTGCCCATCGTGCAGCCCGCCGTCATGAAGCTGTGCACGACGAAAAAAGAACGCCGCATCAGAATGAAATATAATGCAAAATCCGTTCCCAAGCTCATGCGTATCCTTTTCCCGATCATCGTCACGGTCGTTTCGGGACTGATCGCGCCCGACTCCCTGTCCCTTGTCGGTATGCTCATGTTCGGTAACCTTTTGAGAGAATGCGGCGTTTTGGGCTCCCTTTCGGAGACCGCGCAGACGACCTTCTCCAACATTATCACACTGCTTCTCGGCATCACGATCTCTTTCCAGATGCAAGCGGACGCTTTCCTTTCCATTGAAACGCTCATTATTATGGCACTCGGTCTGTTTGCGTTCGTGTTTGACACGGTGGGCGGCGTTATGTGCGCGAAGCTCATGAACTTGTTCTCGAAAGAGAAAATCAATCCCTTAATCGGCGCGGCGGGTATCTCCGCATTCCCCATGGCGGCGCGCGTGGTGGAAAAGGTCGGAATCAAGGAAGACCCGTCCAACCACCTTTTAATGCACGCAGTCGGCGCAAACGTTTCGGGACAGATCGCTTCGGCAATCGTCGGCGGCTTGATCATCGGTATCATTTTACCGCTTGTGTAAGGAGGGCATATCATGTTGAACACTTTATTATCCGTTTTCAAGAATCTCGACCCTATGAATTG
This sequence comes from Clostridia bacterium, assembly GCA_017467275.1. Taxonomy (GTDB): domain Bacteria; phylum Bacillota; class Clostridia; order Christensenellales; family Borkfalkiaceae; genus Scatosoma. The sequence continues at coordinate 9,505 of JAFTSN010000015.1, forward strand.
GAACACCATCAAGCACGCGCTCACTTTCCTTTGGCAGGGGCTGCTCGCAATCTTTGTGACCATCGCGCTCATTATCATTGTCGTGAAGCTGACCGCGCTTTGCATCGACAAGGCGCAAAAGTTCTCCAAGGAACGGCAGGAGCGTATTGACGCGGCAAAGGCAGAAGCAATCGCAAAAGCCGAACAGGAAAACACGCAAGCGGAATAAACGCAAGCGTCCTTAAAAACACAACGGACCGCCGTTTTTGGCGGTCCGTTATTTTTGTTCCTTTAATGACGCGGCGGTAAGAAAAATCACTTCTCTTGCGCCCGCTCGTTTCAGCACTTTCGCGCACTCGTTGCCCGTCGCGGAAGTGGTCATGACGTCGTCGATCAGAATCACTCTCTTTCCCTTACACGCTTCTCTGTTTTTCACCCGATATGCCCCCGAGACGTTTTCCCGCCGCTCCTTTGCGCTCAAATCCTTTTGCGGCGACGTTTCCCGCGCCTTAAAAAGCACGCCCGTCAAATCCGATAGCCCCGACTTTTGCGCAACCGCCTTTGCAATTTCCTCCGCCTGATTAAAGCCGCGTTCCTCGATTTTTTGCTTCGTCATGGGCACGGCAATAAGAACGGGCGGATCCTCTTCAAGCGACGTACCCATGTACGCATTTAACGTCCTCACACACTCGTCTGCGATAAAATAACAAAGGTGCCTCTGTCCGTTTTTCAGGCGGTTAATAATGCTCGAAACACCGCGGGCGTAAACGAGGGGCGAAAGCCCTTTATCAAATGCGGGCGGGCTGGACTTGCAAGCAAGACAAAGCCCCGCCGCAAGCGTTTTTCTCCCGCAAAGAGGACAGGTCAGTCCGTCGTTAAAACTGATGCGGGAAAGACACTTTTCGCACACCCGCGTTTTCGGATAGGCAAACACCTCTCTGCCGCAGACGTCGCAGGAATAACCGACGTTTGCACGCGCGGCGCGAAACGCTTCCGTTTTCTTTAAAAACCAATCCTTGATATTCACGCCGTCCTCCTTTTGAAAAGGGAAACCGTCCGCATTTTGCGGACGGTTTTTTAGAGATTAGTTGTTGACGAGCACTGCTTTAATGCGGCGAATCCCCGCCGCCGAGCTCTGCTCCTTGGCAATCTTAAAGCCACCGAGCGCCCCCGTTCTCTCCGCGTGCGGCCCGCCGCAAATTTCGCGGGAGAAATCGCCGATCGAATAGGTCTTGACCCGATCGCCGTACTTACTCTCAAAGAGACCCGTGAATCCCGCCGCTTTTGCTTCCTCGAGGCTCAGCTCCTCCATCACGACGGGAATATCCTCTTTAATCTTTTGGTTGACAAGCTCCTCAACCGCCTTAATCTCCTCCGCCGTCATGGGACGGGGGAAGTTGAAATCGAAACGGAGTCGTTCCTCCGTGATATTCGAGCCCTTTTGATTGACCTCCTCGCCGAGCACCTTTTTCAGTGCGGCGTGCAAGAGGTGGGTTGCCGTGTGAAGTTTGGTCGTCTCCTCTTTATGGTCGGCAAGTCCGCAGGCAAATTTGTTTTCGCTTCCCGCCTTACTCTTTTCCTGATGCTCCTTAAACGCCGCCTCATAGCCCGCAACGTCCACGCCCAGCCCGCGCTCCTTTGCCATTTCCGCCGTGATTTCGACGGGGAAGCCGTAGGTGTCGTAGAGGTGGAACGCCTGCTTGCCGCCGATCACGGTTTCAGGCACATAGGCGGGATCTTTCGCGCTCATAAACGCGTTCTTGCGCTCAATTCCGTTCACGCATTTTTCAAACTCTTTCAAGCCCTGCTGCAAGGTCTTGGAGAATTTGGCTTCCTCCTTGGTCAGCTCCTCGAAGATACGTTCGCGGTTGATTTCCAGCTCGGGATATACGCCCTTATATTTCTCCACAAAGGTTTCGGAGATATTCTGAAGGCTCCCCTCGGGCAGTCCGATCTTCCTGCCGTAACGCACCGCACGGCGAATGATACGGCGCAGAATATAACCCTGATCGGTGTTCGAGGGAACGATTCCTTTCTCGTCGCCGATCATAAAGGTTGCCGTACGCACGTGGTCCAACAGCACGCGGAAAGAACGGGTGATTTCCTCACTCTCGCCATAGACTTTGCCCGTCAGCTCCGCAATCTTTTCAATCGCGCCCGCAAACAGATCGGTCTCATAAACGCTCGATTTTCCGTTCAACACGCAGAGCGCGCGCTCCAAGCCCATGCCCGTGTCCACGTTCTTTTGCGCGAGCTCGGTATACGAGCCGTCTGCTTGCTTGTTAAAGCGCATAAATACGTCGTTCCAAATCTCGAGGAATGCGCCGCAGGAGCAATCGGGGTTGCAGGCGGGCGAGCATTTGGGTTTTCTGATCACGAACATCTCCGTGTCCGTGCCACAGGGACCCGTGAGACCCGCAGGGCCCCACCAATTGTTCTCTCGGGGCATAAAGTAGATATTTTCCTTTTTGATGCCCGCCTTTTCCCAAAGCGCCGCCGCCTCGTCGTCGCGGGGGAGCGTTTCGTCGCCGCCGAACACCGTCACGGCGAGCTTGTCCGCGGGAATATTGAGATAGTCCTCGCCCGTTAAAAATTCATAACTCCAAGGGATCATCTCCGCCTTGAAATAGTCCCCCAACGACCAGTTGCCGAGCATCTCGAAGAAGGTGCAGTGCCTCTCGTCGCCCACGTCGTCGATATCGCCCGTGCGAACGCATTTCTGAACGTCCGTCAAGCGGTTGCCCGCAGGGTGCTTTTCGCCCAAAAGATAGGGCACGAGCGGGTGCATCCCCGCCGTTGTGAACAGGACGGTGGGATCATTTTCGGGAATTAAGGAAGCAGACGGGATCACCTTGTGCCCGCGCGCCTTGAAAAAGCCCAAATACATTTCTCTTAAAGCTTCACTCGTATATTCTTTCATAACTTTTTAACCTCGTTGTTTTCTATAATTCATTATATACGTACCGACGGAAAAAGTCAAGTGTCGGAACGCGTTTTCAAGCTATACAATCAATCGTTTTTTATAAGCTCATATCCCTCTTTGGAATCCTTGACAGCATAACCGAGCGCCGAAAGCCTTGCGCGGAGCTCGTCGCTCTTTGCCCAATCCTTATTTTTGCGCGCCTCAAAGCGTTCCTCCGCGAGCCGTTTGACCTCCTCGGGAACCGCCTTCGCATGGCGCTCTTCATACCATGCGACGTACTCCGCTGCGGATTTTTTAAACAGCCCCAGCAAACCGTAGGTCTCTCTAATCTGCGCCGCATACGCCGCCGCGAGCGGATTTTTCGCCGCAAGAAGCTTTTTGATCTCTTTGAAATAACCGAATAAATTACTCAAGGCAAGCGCGGTGTTGAAATCGTCGCTCATGCAGGAATCGAACTCTTTATCGATCTTCTTGGCCTCAGCCATGCCCCCATCGTCCGCGGTCAAACCGCTCTTTTCGACCTCGAGGAGAACGCCGTAGAAGCCGCGCAAATGCTTTTCCGCATCGGGAAAGAGATCGGGCGTAACGTTGATGTCGTTGCGGTAGTTGGTCTCCAAAAGCGCGAACTTGATCGCCTCGTCCGAATACTGCGCCAAAAGCTCGGTCAAAAGCAAGCTGTTGCCAAGCGATTTACTCATTTTCTGTCCGTTCACCTTAATGAGCCCGTTGTGCGTCCAATACTTGACAAAGCGTTTTCCCGTGAGGGCTTCCGTCTGTGCGATCTCGTTTTCGTGGTGCGGAAAAATGAGGTCTCTGCCGCCGCCGTGCAAATCGATCTGCTCGCCAAACGCCGCGCGGTTCATTGCCGAGCATTCAATGTGCCAGCCCGGTCTACCCTTGCCCCAAGGGGACTCCCAATAAATCTCCCCGGGCTTGGCGCTCTTCCAAAGCGCGAAATCGTAGGCGTGTTTTTTCTCCTCGTCGTTATCCACGCGCACCCCATCAAGGCTATCCTCAAGACTGCGGTTAGAGAGCTGTCCGTAAGCGGGGTAGGAGCCGACGTCGAAATAGACGTCGCCGTTCTTGGTCGCGTAAGCATGTCCCTTTTCAATGAGCGCACCGATAAAGGAAATAATATTGCCGATGTTCTCCGTCGCCTTAAGCCAGACATTGGGATCGTCCACGTTGAGCGCCCGCATGACCGAATTGATTTTTTCAATCATCTCCTTTGCGTATTCGTCGGCGGGAACGCCCAGCTCGTTGGCTTTGGCAATAATCTTGTCGTCTACGTCCGTATAGTTACGGGCATAGGTGACGTCATAACCGAGCTTCTCGAAATATTTGCGCATGATATCGTAAATCAACGCCTGATAGCCGTGACCGATATGCGCCTCGCCTGACACCGTGATGCCGCAGGCATACATTTTCACTTTGCCCTCCTCAAGGGGCTGAAATTCTTCCTTTCTCTTTGTCAACGAATTATAAATCTTCATTTTCTTCACTTCCTTTGGTTCCTGTATTTTCTTCCAGATTCTTGATCCGCTCCTTAAGGGCATTGATTTCCGAAAGGTAAGGATCGGTCTTATCCTGTGTTAAATCGGGCTCCTCGTCCACCCTTTCGCCGCGGATACGCACCACCCGCGCGGGGACGCCGACCACCGTCGCATGCGGCGGCACCTCCTTTAAAACGACCGCGCCTGCGCCCACTTTGGCACACTCGCCGACCGTGAACCCGCCGAGGATTTTCGCCCCCGCAGAGATCGTGACGTTTTCCATGATCGTGGGATGCCGTTTGCCGTGCTCCTTGCCGTTGCCGCCGAGAGTGACGCCCTGATAAATAACCACGCCCGAATGCACCTCTGCCGTCTCCCCGATCACAACGCCGCTTCCGTGATCGATAAACACACCCGGAGCAATCTTTGCGGCGGGATGAATTTCAATCCCCGTAAAAAACCGACACATTTGACTTGCAATTCTCGCCAAAAGCCGCAAGTGTATTTTATAGAGGAAATGCGCGAATCTGTGCCAAGATAAGGCGTGCACCCCCGAATAGGTGAGCCAGATCTCGAATTTATTACGCGCGGCGGGATCGTTGCGCTTTGCCGCGTTGATGTCTGCCCGTAAGCTTTTGAAAAACATATTTTTCTCTCCCCGTTTCGGCACTTTTATAAGGTCAATCAAACAAAAAAGCGCCTCGATATTATAATAACCGCTATTATTATAATATAAAGGCGCATCGAAACGCTGTTCCACTTTACTTTAGAAATTAAAAAAAATTTCCCTCGTTTCCCCGATAACGGCGGGCTGCCGCGGAGTGTTAATCCGTCCTCAAACGCGGAAACGCACTTTCCCCCTTTTACGGCTTTCCCGCGCTTTCAGCCCACGGCGCGAAATCTCTGACAACTCCGACTTGATAAGGTACTCTTTTCCCGCTCGGATATTTAATTGTGTTTTTATTATACCACGGGTGCGCAAAAAACGCAACCGTTTTTATATAAAAATCTTTTTTACGCCTCGTCCTCGCTCTCCAGCCCCTTAACGAACAGGTTCTTGAGCTTATATTCCTCTAACGCTGCACGCACCATGTCCGCGTTGAAGATGCGTTTTTCGACGAGATAGGAAATCACGACGTCCTTCACGGACGTGTAATCAAGCGCAAGATCGCACACGTCGAGCATCTCGTGCATATCTGCCGAGGGCAAATGCGCCGAAAGCGCAAGGGAAAAAACGAGATTTTTGGTGGGATAATATTTCCCCTTACAGATTTGCTCCCAAATCCACGGGTCGAGCGCAAGTCCCGAGAGTGCCTCTTCTTTCGTCAGGGAATTTCTCGAAAGAACAGCTTCGAGCGTCTTTCGGAAATTGACCTTTTTGAATTTATCGCGAATCCTCGTAAAAAATCCCAAAGGACGGAAGGAAAAGGAAAAACTCGGGTCGAACATCTTTTCTTTCAGCTCCGCCAAAAGCTCCGCCTTTTTCGCCTGCGCGGCAAGGCGCATAGTGGACGCGGGCAACGTGTAGGAATAATCCCGTCCGTCCGCGCGGCGTTCCGTCGCGTGCATTTTCGGCATCACGTAGCCTTTTAAAATGCAGATCTTATCGTAATCTGCGTATTTTTCGCAAAAATACTCATTTAAATCGTCGATAAACCCGAAAGACATTCTCCTTTGCTCCCCTGTGCGTTTCTTTTCGCATAATATTATAGCACAGCCCAAGAGAAAACGCAAGTATTTTACAGCTCCCGTTCCGTGAAAAACAGGCGAAAAGCCCTGTGCGTTTTCACAAAAAAATGTGAAAATCTATAAAAAACTTTTAAAAACGTTCGCCATACGCTTGCCTTTTTGTGATTTTTGTGATAAATTAGGTATGCAAGAATCGCTCACAAAACTCGAAAGAAAAAAGGAAGAACGGTCATGAAAAGAGACAGAATCGAAGAGATTGCAGAGCTTCTCGATAAGCGCGGCAAGCTCACGCTTGAACAGCTCGAGGAATATTTCCCCAACGTGTCGCAGATGACGTTGCGACGGGATCTTTTCCAGCTCGAGGAGGAAGGAAAGATCATTCGTATCCGCGGCGGCGCGATGTCGGTTAAGGAGGTGCAAAAATCCTCGGGTGAGCCCTACACCAAAAAGGCGACCATTCACACGGACGAAAAGATTGAGATCGCGCAAAAGGCGGCGATGCTCGTCGACGAGGGCTCCTCTATCTTTATCGACGGCGGCACCACGGCGCTCTATCTTGCTAAGGAGCTCCCCGATATGGCTTGCAACGTATTCACGAACGGAATTGCCGTTGCCAAGGAGCTCGCACAGAAAAAGAACGTCTCCGTGACCCTGATCGGCGGTCAGCTCATTAAGGAAAATCTTTCGACGGCTTCCCCCATGGCGGCGCAGTATTTCGCGGATACCAATTTCGAGCTTGCGGTCATTTCTGCGGCGGCATTCACGACGGAAAACGGATTTTCTTGCCGTTCACAGCTCGAAGCTGACCTTTTGCGGCTCGTGAGAAAAAAGGCGAAGTTCGTCTATATGATGCTCGACAGCTCGAAGATCGGCAAGATCATGCCCTACACCTTCGCACGCGCCGAGGATATCAACGTTCTAATTACCGACGACAATTTCCCTGACTCCTTAAAGGACTATTTCAAGGATATGGATATCGTCGTTATGTGATGTATCGAACAAAAGAACTTGGGGGCGAGCATCTAAGTTCTTTTTTATTTTTGAGGGGAGCTTTCGCCCCGCAAACGCATAAAATAACGAAAGGAGACGGCATGATATGTCCATCTATCAATCGGCAGACGAGCTGATCGGGAGAACCCCCCTGCTCGAGCTCAAAAAAATTCAAAAAGCATATAATCTTCACGCGAAGATCCTCGCAAAGCTCGAATATTTTAATCCTGCGGGCTCGGTGAAGGACAGAGTCGCAAAAGCCATGCTCGACGAAGCGGAAAGAAGCGGCAAGCTCTGCCCTGCCTCCGTGATTATCGAGCCCACCTCGGGTAACACGGGCATCGGGCTCGCCTCGGTCGGAACGGCGCGCGGCTATAAAGTGATTATCGTCATGCCTGACACTATGTCCGTGGAACGCCGCCGTCTCATGAAAGCCTATGGCGCAGAGCTCGTTTTAACAGACGGCGCCAAGGGCATGAAGGGCGCGATCGCAAAAGCTGAGGAGCTCGCCAAGGAAATCCCGAACAGCTTTATCCCTGCGCAATTCTCCAACCCCGCAAACCCGCAAATCCATTTCGATACCACCGCCCCCGAGATCTATGCGGACACGGACGGAAAGGTGGATATCTTCGTCGCAGGCGTGGGCACGGGCGGAACCGTCTCGGGCGTAGGAAAGTACTTAAAATCCAAGAACCCGAGCATTCAGATCGTTGCCGTCGAGCCAGCCTCCTCCCCCGTTTTATCGTCGGGCACGGCTGGCGCACACAAGATTCAGGGTATCGGCGCGGGTTTCGTGCCCGACGTCCTCGACACAAAAATTTACGACGAGGTTATAACTGTTACCGACGAGAACGCATTCGCCGCGGGAAAATCGGTCGGTAAAATCGAGGGAATCCTCGTCGGCATATCCTCGGGCGCGGCGTTATGGGCGGCGATCGAGCTAGCAAAAAGAAAAGAAAACAAGGGCAAAAACATCGTCGTTTTATTCCCCGACGCGGGGGACAGGTATTTATCCACGCCCCTTTTTGCAGATTGAAATTTTATTGGAGGAAAAAATTATGCGCTATGAAAGAATTTTAACGGTACAGGATATTTCCTGCGTGGGACAGTGTTCTCTGACAGTGGCTCTGCCCATCTTATCCGCTTGCGGCGTGGAGACCTGCGTTTTGCCCTCCGCCGTCTTGTCCACACACACGGCGGGTTTCAGCGGCTTTACCTTCCGCGATCTGACGGAGGACATTCCCCCCATCGCGGCGCATTGGAAAAAAGAGGGTATTGTATTCGACGGCATTTACACGGGGTATTTGGGAAGCGTTAAGCAAATCAACTACGTCAAAGAGATTCTCGACGGCTTAATCAAGCAAGACGGTTTTTCCGTGATCGATCCCGCCATGGCGGACAACGGCAAGCTTTATCCCGCATTCGACGAAGAATACGTCCGTGAAATGAAAAAGCTCTGCGCCGCGGCGGATATCGTACTCCCGAATATCACGGAAGCGTGTTTTTTAACGGACACCCCCTATCAAACGGAATACGAAAAGGAATACATTTTTGAACTCCTTGAAAAGCTCTGCAAACTCGGCGCGAAAACGGTGATTTTAACAGGCGTCGGCTACACCCCCGAAACAACGGGCGTAGCCGTTTACGAAAACGGCAAGTATTCCTATTATCCCCACCGCCGCATTTCTCGGGGCTGCCACGGCACGGGTGACGTCTATGCCTCTGCATTCGTCGGCGCGCTTTGTCAAGGCAAAAGCACCTACGACGCCGCAAGAATCGCCGCAGATTACACCGTTTCGTGTATCGAAAACACCCAAAGCGATCCCGCGCATTGGTACGGAGTCAAATTCGAGCCCGTCTTACCCAAGCTGATTAAGCAATTTTGATTGCAAAGTATGGCATTGCAACGATAAAAACAGACGGTTTTATCAATTGCATTCAAAAAGACCCCCGAACGCTCGGAGGTCTTTTCGTTTGGTTTTATCGGGAAATTATTCCGCGGATTCCTCTGCCGCAGGAGCTTCCTCAACCGATTCAGCCGCAACCGCCGCTTCTTCCGTCGCTGCGGGAGCGTCCTCTTTCTTCTTGCCGATCGAGCAAAGCACGTTCGTCAAGATACCGAGGATCAACGCGCAAGCAACAGAAGTAATTGTGACCTTACCAAAGGTAATTGCCATGCCGCCCACGCCCGCGATCAAAATCACGGAAACAACGAAGAGGTTTCTGTTGTCGCCAAGGTCGACCTTTTGAATCATCTTAAGACCGGACACGGCAATGAAACCGTAGAGCGCAATGCACACGCCGCCCATAACGCAGGAGGGAATGGTTGCAAGGAAGGTCACGAACGGAGCGAAGAAGGAGATCACGATCGCCATGATCGCCGTCGTCGTGATCGTCGCCACGGAAGCGTTACCCGTGATTGCAACGCAGCCAACGGATTCGCCGTAGGTCGTGTTGGGGCAACCGCCGAAGAACGCACCGACCATAGAGCCTACGCCGTCGCCCAAAAGGGTGTTGGAAAGGCCGGGGGTCTCCAAAAGATCTTGACCGATAATCGAAGAAAGGTTCTTATGGTCTGCGATATGCTCCGCGAACACAACGAATGCAACGGGGATATATGCCACTGCGATGGTGCCGAGGTAGGTACCGAACGAACCACCCTCGCCGAACTTGTAACCACCCTTGAACGCCTGAATAAACGTGAAGTCGGGATACCACTGCATATCCTTGAACGCCGTGAAGTTAATGATTTTCATTGCGTCAATCTTTGCTGCATAGCCAATGCCCGTGAAGATCGCCGCAAGCGCATAGCCTGCAAGAATACCCATAATGAAAGGAATCATTTTCAGCGTCTTTTTGCCGTAGACCGAGCAAATGATCGTTACGGCAAGCGTGGTAAGACCGCAAAGAAGCGCAAGATAGGGCGAGCAGAGCATAATAGAGATGTTGTTCGTCTTAACCGTTGCAACGCCCTCGACCATCTCGATGACGTACTCGATGCCGGGAACGGTAACGTTGCCTTTCATAAGATCGCCGACTGCGTTACCCGCAAGCGAAAGACCGATGATCGCAACCGTGGGACCGATAACGACCGCGGGCATGATCTTGTTGATCCAACCCACGCCGCAGAATTTAATAACGACGGAAATAACCACGTAGACAAGCCCCGCAAACACTGCGCCGAGCAAGAGCCCGAGGAAGCCCGCGGAAGCGGAAACACCGCCCGCAAACGCCGCGGCCATCGAGCCCAAGAACGCAAACGACGAGCCGAGGAAGACAGGGCTCTTAAAACGCGTGAAGAGCTGATAGACGAGCGTACCCACGCCCGCGCCGAAGAGCGCAGCCGACTGAGACATACCGTTGCCGATGATCGCAGGTACCGCAATCGTTGCCGCGAGAATCGCGAGCAGCTGCTGAAGCGCAAAGATCAGCATTTTCACAAAGGGCGGTCTGTCTTTCACTTTGTAAACAAGTTCCATAAGATTTCTCCTTACGTAAAAAAATTTTATTTTTCACGGCTCTTGCCGCAAAATTCATTTTTCGGAAGCGAACAACTTCGCACTTTGCTCCCCGTCCGTCGGGATAAAGCGCACGCTCACAACCTCTTCCAAAGAAGTGGGGATATTCTTTCCCACATAGTCCGCGCGAATGGGCAGCTCACGGTGCCCCCGATCTATGAGCGCCGCAAACTGAATGGTTTTGGGTCTACCCAATTTCAAGACCCCCTCCATTGCCGCACGCGCCGTTCTGCCCGTGAATAAAACGTCGTCGCAAAGCACCACGTGCTTGTCCTTAACGTCAAAATCCACGTCCGCGCTCTTGACCTTGGGCATATCGGTGATCTCCGTCAAATCGTCGCGATATAGCGTGATATCAATGCTCCCGATGGGCAGCTCCACACCCTCAATCTTCGCGATATTTCCCCGAATGATCTCAGCCATGGGTAGACCGCGCGTCAAAATTCCGATTAAAACGACGTCCTTTACGCCCTTGTTCCGCTCAACGATTTCGTGCGACACGCGGAACAACGCTCTGTCGATTGCAAGCCCGTCCATCAGCGTCGTTTTTTCTTTCATAACCACCTCGCACAACAGGAACGGCGCCCTGCCCTTCAAGCAAGACGCCGTTTTGTTCTTTCGTTTTTTCCTTCCGCGCCGAGCTCTTTCCGCGCGAAATACGGAAAACAAGTACACGTCTTGCAGGCATCACCGTACCTGAATTAAAAACCACTGTTTTTATTATACCACCAACCTTGGCTTCCGTCAAGTATATTTTATAAATTTGTCATAATTTTTTATGAGCGCGGATTCAACCGATGCTATCCGTTAAAGCGGAGTCCGTTTTTGCATCGGAAGTGCCTTGAAAGGCATAGAGATCGAACTCACTGTCGATATCGAAATCCTCCGCGTTGTCGAACGCGGCGAGCTTGGACACGGAGACCTCGTATGCGGTCATCGTCCGTATATCCGTCTCCGAGATCTTTTTCTGATATTCACGGCTCTGAATGCGGCCTGAGATCGCCACTTTATCCCCCACCGAAAGATTCCTCACGAATCGCGCGTTTCGCCCCCATGCGATGCAGGGAATATAATCCGACTTATTATACGCGCGGTTAACGGCGATGAGAATATCCGCAATCTCGCGGTTAAAGGGCGTGGTGCGATAGACGGGCGGCTTACAGATATACCCGCTCAAAAGAATGCTATTCGGATTCTTTTCGGGAATCTCGCTTAAAATCTCCCTGACGAACACCGTCAGCATCAGCCGCGATTTCCCGTTCTCGAGCTTATTATAACTCCTGAACTGTCCCAGCGCGCAGACGGTTTTCCCCTTTTCAAGCTGCGAGCCGGAAATGAGGCGCTCCGAAACGGTGATCGGCAGAATATCCGCCTGCCCCGAAAGCCGCATAACGCGCACGAGGAACTCGTAAAACCCCTCGCCGTAGACCTCGTGGGAAAAGCTCGCGTCCGTCACGATCTCGCCCATAATGTAGACCCTGTTGTTTTTTTCCGTTACGTAATTCATATAAAACCTCCGATTTTGTTTTTCTTTCCGATTTTCCGTTATACGCCGCTTTTTTGTTTGCCCGTGGAATCAATCGTGTAATTTTCCCGATACACCAGCTCGCCGATCGGCACGAATTCATAGCCGCTGTTTTGCAGTGTGGAGAAGATCGTGGGCAACGCCTCGGCAGTGTGCAAGCCGTTGTTATGACAAAGAATAATCGAGCCCGATTTTGTGGCGTTTATCACTCTGAGCGCAATTTCGGTTGCGGACAGGTTTTTCCAATCGAGAGAATCCACGTCCCACTGTATGGGAAGCAAACCAAGCTCGTTCGAGGTGTCTATGAGCAGATTATCGTAATCGCCGAACGGCGGGCGAAAGAGCGTGACGGGTACGCCCGTGATCTCCTCGATCGCCGCTTTGGAGGAAGAACGCTCCTCCGTAATCTGCTCCTTATTAAGCGCGCTCATATGCGGGTGAGTCTTGCTGTGCGTTGCCATCTCGTGTCCCTTATCCACGATCTTTTTCACGTATTCGGGATATTTTTTTACCCAAAATTCCACAGCAAAAAAGGTGCATTTGACGTTATGCCGCTCCAGCTCGTTCAAAATGGCGTCCGTGTGCTCCACTCCCCAAGCGCAATCGAACGAAATCGAGATTTTTTTATCCGCTCTATCCACTGAATAGACGGGCAGAGAGCGCTGCACGGAAAAGGCGTTCACGGCATACGAGCCCGCCGCATACATCAGCCACATGGCGGCAAGCGTCACGGCAAACACCGCCGTTGAAAGCAGGAATTTTTTTGCGCTAATACAAACGATTTTCATTCGATACCTCTATATTATCGGATTTACTTTGGCGTAATCTCTCTATTTTTGTCGGATTGTGACCCTTTTTATCAAAAACCAATCCGCGTCGTCTATCTTTGCATTTTATAATTATTCCTCGAAACCCGACTTTATGATTGCCAATATTAACTGCTTGATTTTTCTTGCGTATTTGCGGATTTTATGATATAATGGGGTAGAATCGGAGGCAAAAGATCGGGTTATGCAAACGCTGTTAAAGTCCACGGACGCTTATAAAATTTTATACGCCGAGCGGAAAAACCTGCGCCATGCCTACCTTTTGCACTTCTCCGACGCAAAATCCCTGCGCCCCGCGCTCAAGGAGCTTGCCAAGCTCTTTTTCGACGAGAACGACGCACGGATTGCAAAGCTAATTGAAAAAGAGCGCTTTTCCGACTGCCTGTTCTATCCCGACGAGGGAAAAAGATTCTCCGTCGAGGACGCCGAAAGGCTTTTTGAGGAAGCAACCTTAAAGCCCGTGGAAGGCGAGAGGAAGCTATTTGTTGTGAGCGACTTTTCCCTCGCAACCCCGCAGGCGCAAAACAAGCTTTTAAAGGTACTCGAGGAGCCGCCCGCGGGCGTGTATTTTCTCCTCGGCGCAAGCAGCTTATTCACTGTTTTATCCACCGTCTTATCACGCGTGGAAAAGCTGGAGATCCCGCCGTTTAACGAGACGGACGTCGCGGCGTATTTGAGGCGAAACCATCCCCTCTTATCCGAATTTGCGGGCTACGCCTCCGCTTCGTGCGGCTCTGTCGGCACAGCGGAAGAAATGATCGACGGAGGCTTTTATTCCGAGCTTTTGTTCGACGCGTTCTCCCTCGCTCTTGCCGACGAATGCAAGCTACCCGCGCTCGCCAAAAAAATCGGCGAAACCAAGCACAAAAAAGAGCTTATTTCTATGCTCCGCATGATTTTTCGCGACGCGCTTTTTATTCAGCTTGATCGCGACAAGCGTCTGCCGAGCGGATTTTCCCTGACCGCCGCCCTTGCGCTGCCCAACGAAAAAGACAGAACGTGCCGCGTGGCGGAAAAGTATTGCGCAGCCGCCCTTTTGAGCGCGCAGGACGAATTTTCTTTAACCGAAAAGGACATTAAATTCAACGGTATTTTCTCGCAGCGTTTGGAGCTTTGCTTCGCCTCGATTGCCGAGAAAAACGTTTGCATATAAGGTATAATTATTATGATCAAAGTTGTTGTTATCAAATTCAAAAGCGGCGGAAAGCTGTATTACTTCGCCCCCCGACAGGGAGAGGCTTACGTCCGCAATATGCCCGTTGTCGTTGAGACGGCAAAGGGCCTTGAATACGCGTGGGTGGCTTATCCCGAGCGAGAGGTTCCCGACGACGAGGTCGTCCAGCCCTTAAAGCCCGTGATCCGCATCGCAACCCAACGGGATAAGGAAACCTATGAGGCACACGAAGCAAAAAAGCCCGCCGCCATTCAGACCTGTAAGGAAAAAATCGCGGCGCTCGGGCTCGATATGAAGCTCATTGACTGCGAATACGCTTTCGACGGCTCCAAAATTATCTTTTTCTTCACCTCTGCGGGCAGAGTGGACTTCAGAGAACTCGTCAAGGAGCTTGCCGCGGTGTTCCGTATGCGAATTGAGCTCCGTCAAATCGGCACGCGTGACGAGACGAAATATTTGGGCGGAATCGCGCCCTGCGGCAGAGTTTGCTGTTGCGCGGGAAATATGCCCGAATTTAAAAAGGTCAGCATTAAAATGGCAAAAACGCAGGGGCTTTCCTTAAACCCCGGCAAGATCAGCGGGCTTTGCGGACGGCTCATGTGCTGCTTGAGCTACGAGAGCGATTACTACGCCGAAGCCTATAAAAAGGTGCCCAAGATCGGCGCGGAGATCGACACCCCCGACGGACGGGGCAACGTCGTTTCCGTCAATATGCTGAAAATGCTCGTCAAGGTCCGCATCGACGACAAAAACGGCGGCATGATCTATAAGGATTTCCCCGTCTCCGAGCTCCGCTTCAAAAAATCCGCGGAGAAAGAACCCAAGGAAGAATCCGACGAAGAATCCGACGAAGAATAAAACTAAGGGTCGCGCGTTCCTGCACGACCCTTAGTCCTACAATAAAGGAAAGAACGCCACGGCAAATAGCCGCAGCGTTCTTTTTATATCATTAAACTTAAAGCTCGGTTTGGCTCGCGCTCCAATTATCATCGAACGGATCTTCTCCGAAATCGTCGCCGCTCTTTTGCACTCCAGACGTACGCACGACCTCCTCTCCGCCTAAACGCACAAGCTCGAATTTTACTTCTTCATAAAATTTCTTCATCGTTTTAACCTCCTTATGCCACGTAAGCGCTCAAGATCCCGCGCGCCGTTTCGTCGTAAGGCGAATATCCGCCCTCGACCGCAAATTGATATTTGCCCTCTTGCGTCGGGTTCACGTCGCCAAGCGCGTCGCTTGCAATCGTGTAGACGCTTCTTGCATTGGATGCAAGATAGTCAGCGTAGGTGTAAGACACCGTACCGTCCGCCTCAACGACCTTCATGTAGCCGATACCCACAAACTCTCTCTTATAGTTCGCTTCGAGGATATCAACGATCGAGCCCCAATAGGTGTACTCCGTTTCCGTAGCCGTCAAAAATCCCGTAGACGGAACGTCCAGCACCTTCTTCCCTGCCTTATTCAAAGACGCAAACGTAGGCGTCACGCCGTCCGTAAGATAGTCTTTGGGAACAATCAACGTGCCGAAGGAGACGTTATTGGCGCCTTTTGCCGCGATCACGGCATCCACCGTGGCTCTATCGAGATTTGTTTGGAATTTAATACCCGAGGTCTTTGCCGCAGCGATTCGGACGGACGCACCCGTTTTCATAGAAAGCGCAGTAGGATAACCGATTGCAAAGCCCGTAAATTCCGCCGTTGCGTTTCTTGCGTTTACCCCCGCAAACTCCGAGCTCGCAAGCGCCTGATTGCTATACGTATAAGCTTGTTCTCCGTCCACGTAGAGCGTGACGGTGGAACCGATCTTCTCCACATAAAGATTTGCCTCGTTGCCCGTGAGAGAAAGCGCCTTGCTTTCGCTCGCAACCGTCACGCCGCCCACGCTTCCGTAAATAGCGGCAGTGTATGCGCCGTTTTCATAAACAAGGTTCGCTTTCAGGTTGTTGGCATAGTCCTTTTCCCAAACCGTGAGTCCCGCCTCATTCTTGACGTTTTCACGCTTTGCCGTAATATTCACGTCCGCCGTCACGGAATAATCCGCCGTAGGCACGCGGCGAAGCGCGTCGTAAGGCGATTCTGCGCGAGGCTCAACAGGAATGGTATTCGCTGTAATTTTACCGTTTTCAAAGCTCCATCCGCTGCCCGTCGCAACCATATCCGAACCCGCCACAGCATTATAGTTGTAATCGCCATACGGATACGTTGCGTCCCAACTCCAATCGGAATCGCTCACAGTGAAATCGGAAACCGTCACCTGCGTATTCGTAGAACCCACGCCGACTTTAAACGCCTCGTCTCTGCGAGAAGCAAGTAGATCCGTGCAGAATAAGCCTGCCCATATTCCGTTGACGTAAACCTCAAACCAATCGCCCCTTATATTGGCAAACGGATGCCAATCGGGATGAGCGACACGCTTGGTCACGGAAACCGTCCAGCCATCGGCATAATTGACGGGCTGATACAACGGGAACATGGATTCATTTCCGTTATTATATACCCACTGATCAGTAAACTCCGCAGCAACGAAATCCGATCCGTTCCACATGTGGATAAACTCGCCGTTCTGTCTTCCTTGCACCGTAACGTTACTCAAAGCGTTTCCGCTGTTGGCAAAAGGTCTCCAATAGAGATTGATCTGCATATAATTGTTATCATCGATAAACGCGGGAACAACGCTTAAAATAACGTCTTTTTCCGCCGCTACGTTATCTTGGGTTTTAAAATATGCAGAAACCGTATAGTTCCCCACGGCGTCGTAATCCTTCGTGACGAACATGTTCATGGAAGGATCTCCGTTGATTCCGTGCGCCGTGATCGAGCCGTCTTCATTTCTCGTCCACCAATCGTTCTGATCAAACGGACGCGCAGTCTCCCACACCCTGCTTGTGCTCGCCACCGCTGCGGAAACGGTTTCCTCGTTTGCTGTGCCGAGAGGCACGCAAAGTCCGAAAGCGAAAACCGAAGCAAGCGTCAAGCTAATGCCTTCAAAAATTTTCCTTTTCATAAAATTCCTCCTATTTTTTACAGGTTTCCCTGTTTTTTACTTTTTTATAAAACCTATCCGATTCCCAAAGGGAATCACTTGACTTCTCGGTAAAATGCTTGTATAATAAAATCATGCTTAAGATTAATCATATTGAAAAAGGTATGCTTGTTTATGAGGCGTTAGCCTCGGAGACCCGCGTGAATATTCTTTCCCTGTTAAGAGAAAAAGGGAGTCTGAATTTCAGCGAGATCGCGCAAGCGCTTTCCCTTACAAACGGAAACATCACAAAACATCTCAATAAGCTGCTTGAAGCAAAGCTCATCAGCGTGAAGCTCCGCAACACCTCTCGCGGCATCGAAAAAATATGCACGCTTGCCGAGGAAAAAATTCTAATCGACTTGTTCCCCGAGGAAATTTACGAGCACACTTATGAATTCGAGCTCAACGCAGGGCAATATTCCGATTGCGAGATTCAACCCACCTGCGGACTTGCTAACACAAAGGAGCTTATCGGCGATTTCGACGAGCCGAAGTATTTCACCGCTCCCGCACGATTCTCGGCAGGAATCTTGTGGTTTACTTCAGGTTGGGTGGAATATAAATTTCCAAATCCCGTGAAAATGGGCGAAACGATCAAGGAGATTCAATTCTCCGTGGAAGTTTCCAGCGAATCCCCGGGCGCCGTCACACACTATCCGTCTGATATCAGCTTTTCCTTAAACGGAAAACACCTTTGCACGTTCGTCTCCCCGGGCGAATTCCGTGATAGACGGGGCATTGTTTCCCCGAAATGGTGGTATCCCGAATTCGCACAATACGGCAGATTAAAGATTATCAGCATCGATAAAAAGTGTAATTATCTAGATGGGAACGTCGCAGGAGACGTCACACTTGAAGAAGTCCTCAAGGAAAACCCCGAAACGTTAACTTTCCGAATCTGCGTTCCTCCCGACGCAAAAAACGTGGGAGGCGTAAACATCTTCGGCAAGGGCTTTGGGGATTTTAATAGCGGAATCAAACTCAGAGTCTTTGTTTAATCCCCACCGCAATCTTTCTTATCCACGTTCGCGCAAAACGCGCGAACGTGGATTTTTATTTCAGGCTTTTTTCTTTTTAATAAGCACCGTGGCTGCGCCCAGCACAATCAAAGCCGCGGGGAACGCAAAGACAGTACTCTTGCACCCCTTTTTCCCTGCTTTCTTATCCGATGCCCCAGAGGCGCCCTTTTCAGAAACGGTCACCTTGTATTCATAAGGAGTCGCCTCATTTCCCCAGCTATCCTTTGCCGTGATCCGAACGGTGTATTCTCCCGCTTTTTGAGGGGTAAATCTTCCGTCGCCCTCAAGCGCGACGGAGTTCCCGTCGGGATCGGTAATCGTGATCACACGGTTGATGCTTTCGCCCAAATCGTCCTGTACGTCAACAACGGGCAGGATCACAGCCGTTCCCACCGTTCCCGTCTTTGCGGGCGTAGTGATCAGCTCGATCGTGGGCGCAACGGTGTTTTGACTCGTGAGCGTCTTTGAAACCGTAAAGGCTTTAAAGGTAGCCTTAACGTCCACAACGCCAACACCCGCTTTCACCTGTTTTCCCGTCGCCGCCGCCGCAAGTCCCGGGGTGTCAAAGCTCCAAATTGCCTGACTGTTCTTACCGTTATAAACAAGAATCTGATCGGTACCGACATAAACCTCCATCACGATTTCGGTATCCAACAAAGCGAGCACGCCCTTAAATGCGTTCCACTTCATGTCAACAATCCTGCCCCCAATCTTGCCTTCGGCAACGATTTCAGGATCGTTCCCTGCAACGTGAGAGGCGAACACGCCGATCCAATTGTTTTCATCGATATACCAAGGATAAAACGCCGCTCTCTTTTCCCAATTGGAATGGACCTCGGAAACAAAAATCTTTCCGTAGACATAATATTCAGAAGTGTATTCAATGTTTTTGAGTGCTATCGCTCGGTTTCTTTCAACCTTGGTTTTCACGGCGTCCCCCGTGAGTGCACCGTTTGCATCCACCGACCACGTGTCGATATCAGGTCCGATCGCCGTCCATTCACCCAAGGTAACGGGGTCTCCCGCCCTCCAACCGTCGAATACGGGCGCCGAGAAAGTTGCTGAAGCCCCTTTCACAATTAGACCGCCAGCTCTGCCCTTATCGGGATCAAGCGAAGGCTCTTGCGCGGAAGCGGCAAGCGTTTCCCCAACGTAAAAAGAAAGTTTTCCCTTTTCAACAAGCATGGAAAATGTTGTCGCCCCACCCGCATAGACATAGCTCTCGGAGGCAATCAAAACGTCGCCCGAGGTCGCATGCGAATAAATTTCAGCCTTGCTGCCATTCACGGAGCCGTAATAATATTTGCCGCCGTTTTCATAATAGCCGATCACACCGAGCAGATATTCGCCGCCCAAGGAGTTGGGAACAACGCTCACGCTCGTTTTCGTTTTGCCGTAAGTATCGCGTACGGTAACGGCATAGGCGTTTTTCGCAAAGCCGCCCGCATCCACTTCAATGCCATCTGCTCCCGACACAAAATCGCTCAAGGCGTTCGAGGATGCCGTGTAAGCAACGCCGTTTAACACGACGGAATATTCGTCAAAGGGCGTATACTCCTTGCTCTCCGTCGAAAAATCGGTGAATTCTGCCTTTGCTGCCTGCGCGTTGACGCCGACAAGATAATTATCAAAGAACGGAACGGTTGCACGCACCGCCTCGTTCCCGTTCACGTACAGCACGAGCACCGAACCAAGTCTCTCCGCCCTTAAAAGAGCACCGTCCGTGATCTGCAGCGTTCCGCTCGTCGCCAAAACCGTTTGACCGTTTACGCATCCCGCAATCTCCGCCCGATACTCGCCGTTTTCGCAAACGAGGTTTGCCGTCAACGTGTTGGCGTGATCCTTATGCCAAACGGTCAATCCCGCTCCCCCTGCGCCGCTTTCCGTTTCCGTGAGCTTCACGTTTGCGGAAACAGTGTAGTTTACGTAGCTTTCGTCGAGCTTTCTCACTGCATTGGTGGGCGTATCGTCCACGTCGTTGAGCGCGTTCACAGAAAGCTTCCCGCTCTCGTTTATCCAATTGCCCGTGGCAACAAACTCCGAGGAGGACAGCGGGTTATAGTTATATGCGCTGAACGGATAATTATAGATGGACATATCTTCGTCAACCACGTTAAAATCAGTGACGGTAAGCCCTGCGGCATTCCCCATCGATACTCCCACTTTATGCTTTTCCGCACGGTAAGGCGCTGTGAGATTGGTTGTGAAAAAGCCCACAGGCACGCCGTTTACGATTATTTCAATAATGTCGCCCGAAGCAGGAGCCGAAAAGGTTGGATCGGAAATACGCTTGATCACGGTGATGTCCCAACCCTCTTCCACGTTTATCTTTTTTTGAATCGCCGCCAAGGCGCTGTTGTCGTGCACCCAAACGTCGGAATACTCCGCGGGCGAATAGCTTCCCGAGGCGTTATAGACGTTGAGGAATTGCCCGTTTTGCTTCCCCTCAAGCGTGACGTTACAAAGGATCTCGTTTACGTTGGCAATCCAGCTTTCCTGTCTCCACCAAAGATTGAACATCAGATAATTATCGGCGTCTTTATAAAACGGAACAATACCAATCTGCGTTTTTACTTCACCGTCCCCCGCCAAGGTGTTGGTGGGCATTTCAAAATGCGCAGAAACGGAATAATTCCCCAAGGCGTTTTCATCATCGGTCACATAGAAATTTTTATGATAGTCATCGTTTGCTCCAACCGCCGTGAGTACGCCGCCTTCATTCGACCAAACGCTGGCACCCTCTTGATTTACGACCGCCCATTCGCGTCCATTTTGCTCCGCACTCCCCTCAAACGAAAGGAGAGCCGACGCGCCCGCCGTTAAGCTCAGCGCAAAAAGTCCCGTAAAAAACCCCTTTAAAAAGCCGTGAATTTTTTTGTTCATATTTTTTTCTCCATCTGTTTTTTAATTCGTTTTCACTTTACCGCCTAAGCCGTATTCAAGCAAGAGCTGTTTCTGCTCCTCCAGCCCATAGGCAATTCTCTCGATCTCCAAAGCACCGAACATATAATCGAGATCGGACATCGGACGAACGCAAGCGTCCGTATTCCAAGGCAACCAAATTCCGGGAGTATCCACCGTGGAATAGCTGAATCGGTATAATCCCGAAGCCTCGGGCGACGTCCCTTTATAGAGGAAACCGTGACGTCCGTCGTAATCCACCGCCTGCTTGGAGTTGTTTTCCACGAATACCGCGATGTCTTTCCAAACCTGCTTTCCCGTCAAAACGTACATCTTATAAAAATCATACACCGTATAAGCAGAGAAAATATCCGAATTAGAATGTCCCGTTGCTATAATGGAAAAGCCTGAAGCCCCGCCGTTTTTAAAAGGATTATATCTATTCTGCCCCTCATCTGCACAGGGAACGGAAAAATCATAGACGTATATAAAGGTAAGCACAAAGCTCGCCGCATGTTCCGCCGCCGCAAGATACTTTTCTTCTCCCGTGGCAATATACGTTGCCGTGAATGCGCGAAGCGCGAAAATCCCCGCTTCTTTATCCACAATATTATGCTGATCTATCGTGCCGCCCACGTATTTTCCAAGCGTAAGGAAAATATTCTCATAGACGTATTGTGCCGCCGCTTTCGCTGCTTGGGCGTACTCGTTGGCTTTTACGTCGTTTTTCTGTGCCTTATAGTAGTCGGAAATTTTATAGAAGAAAGGCACCACGCTCGCCGTATTAATCTTGGAATCCCCTTGATAGGATTGATCGGAATTATCGGTGTTGATTGCACCTGAAACAACGTCATAGGCTCTTCTGAGACTTCCGTCCGCTTCCTGCTTATTCAAGAAAAATTCAGAAACCCTCAAAACGCTTTGCATCCAAGAAAGGGGAACGACTCCTCCGCCAAGCTCGAGATATTTGCAAGCCTCCATGATCCCGTCCATACCGTCGCAGAGAATTCGGAGGAATCCGGGATAAGGTCTGCCTGCCTCCGTATATCTCGGACTGCCGCCCTGCACGTTTTCATAGCGGTCCCACCAAACGTAAGGCAACGAAGATGACAACGGATAAGCGGCTTCGCCCACCCAGAAATCGATCATTTTTCGACCTTTTGTAATAAGCTCTTGATTCTCCGTTTCATAGCCGTATTTGATCATTTGCGCCGCAAGCGAGGTCTGCGCACCGACAAAGCCCATTTGCATGGAAGGCGCATGGAAGGAATTTTTCCTCGCCTCGTCGAGCGGCACGGCAAACGGCAAGCCCGCCGATTTTAACGACCCCGTGCCGTTTTCGGCATAGAGCGTGTTTAAAAGCTCAAAACTGCTCGAATAGACCGCATCAAGATCGGCATCGAACAATGCCGCGCTCCCCGCACCGTACGCTTTAAGCGTCGCATAGGTAAAAGCGTCGTTATAAGCCGTGTTCTCCATGGGAATCACGGAAAGCTTATACTGATGGGTAACCCCTTGCTTGATCGGATGATACCTCGTTGCCCAGCCCGTGCCGCCATAATAACTCGGTCCCTCTGAACAAGGCCAAATAAACCCTGCGCTCAAGCCTTCCGAAGGCTTGTTGGTGAAACCGAGGGAGCCATAGCGAATATCTTCATTTACCTCACCGTGAGCCCCGCCGAGCACAACGCCCCCGTCCACCTCGGGTTGATAATGCGAGATCGCCGCCGCATGACCCGTGGTCTTATCCCGCATAAGCACGTAGGGCATTCCCATACACGTCTCTTTCGCAAAAAGCGAAGAAACGTCCAAATGCGCCCCTATCGCACTCGAGGGAATATTCGAGGAATCACGGTAAAACAGCGAAGGAAGCGTAAGTTCGTAATTATCGATATCATTGCTCTCGGAAACCGACTTGAGTTTAAACGAGGAATTGAAACCGAGCTCCGATGCCTCCGCCTTTTCCACGTCGATATCTCTCGAAAGTCCGAACGTGCCCTCAGCCGAAACAAACCAAAGATCGCTCACGCAAAATACGCTGCCGTTTTCCGTTTTCAATTTCGCTGTCGCGGATATGCCGTATTCGTGCTTTTTGACGGATTCGTAACCGTCGGAAATCGAACTTTCACGCGTACCGATCAAACCGTACTTTTGCGAAACGCTCATTTCGATCGGCTCTTCCTGTAAAAACAACACGCCGCGCGCCGTTTTAATCTCCACGCCGTAGCCCGCACTTTTTTTAGTAAACACAACGGAATATTCTCCGCTCTTTAAACCCGTTGCCCCCGAGACGTAGTCTGTCTCCTTCGCCTTTTCAATTCCCGCAAGAAAAAAATTCCCTTTCGTCTCCTCTTTTCCTTTGCCGCAAGCAGCCGCAACGGACGTAAGACAGATTGCCGCCGTCGAACATGCGAGCATCTTTATCAGCTTTTTCATAATTTCCTCCTTATTCCTTTAATCCTGTCATGACGATACCTTCGATAAAGTAACGTTGTGCAAAAATAAACATTGTCAAAGTGGGAATGAGCGCCATAACGGCACCCGCCGTCATCAGTGTATACGGAGTGTTTCCCTTCGTTTGAATTTTCTGTAAAACGAGCTGAAGCGTGAATAGCTCCTCTTTCGTCCCCACGTACAGTAGCGGCCCCAAATAGTCGTTATACGCGCCGTTAAACGAGAGCACAAATTGCGCGATTAACGCCGTTTTTGAAAGCGGCAAAATAATGCGGAAAAACACGCCACCTCGGCTCATGCCGTCGATAAATGCCGCCTCCTCCAAGGATTTGGGAATCCCCTCGATATATTGCTTCATAAAAAACATGGTCATCGCCGCGCCAAACAGTCCGGGAACAATCAGCGGAAGCGGCGTTCCTACCCAATTATAAATGTTCGCATACATCACAAAGGACGGGATCATGGTGATAATCCCCGGAACGAGGACGGTGGCGAGCGTCGAAAAAAACAGGAGGTTGCGCCCCGGGAAACGGACGCGCGCAAACCCGTAAGCCGCCATTGCGCTCGTTAAAACGCCGATTGTGATCGGAGGCAAAATGTATATAAGCGTGTTTAATAATCCGCCTAAAATATTATAATCAGTGAACAGCTTTTCGTAGTTTTCCGTCGTGATCGGCGAGGGGATCCATTTAAAATCGAATATCCCCATCGGCTCGGTAAAGGAGGTTACGAAAGCAAATAGAAACGGAATAAGGATGAGCGCGGCACACAGCGTGAGAAGCACATAGGTAAGCACCTTAGCGAGCACTCTTTTCGCCTTATATTTTTTTAATTCGTTCAAAGCATTCTTCTCAATCATATTTTACCCACCATTTCTGTGCCATAAAATTGATTATCACAAACACCGTCAGTACAAGCCCGTAGACGATTCCGAGCGCCGAAGCATACCCGAACTGATAACCGTATTCGCCCGTATAAAGATAAATATACCAAACGGGAACGATGGTCGTCTCTGAAAAGACACCGCCTGAAATCACGTTAAAATTGGTAAACTCCTGCAAGACGCCCGTCATACCCGTGATAAACAAATAGAACGTAATGGGCGAGATGGAAGGGAACGTGATACGGAAAAATATCTGCCACCAACCCGCTCCGTCAAGCCGCGCCGCCTCGTAAAGAGAAGAAGAAATATTTCTTAAAGTCGGCGTGAACAGCAAAATACGTCCGCCGAGCCCGCCCCAAAGTGCGATCGTAACCATCGACCCGATAAAATGATCTTTATCGAGAAAAAGAGGCGCTTTCCAACCCATTTTCGTGAAAAACGAGTCCAAAAGCCCATAATAAGGCGCATACATCCACTTCCAAATAAACATGACCGCAACGGAACTGCAAACCATGGGAATAAAGTAAATGAGACGGTAGGTCTTCATCCCCTTTAAATCCTGATTCATCACAACCGATAAGATTAAAGAGACAAAGATCGTTACGGGCACGCTGAGCGAGTACAGTAAAATATTTTTAAAGCTCTTCCAAAATACTGCGTCCTTAAAGACGTTTGCATAATTCGCAAAGCCCACAAATTCGGGCTTGTGAAAGAGGTCGTAATCGGAAAACGAATACACGACGGCACTCACGAGCGGGTATAAAAGGAAAAGTATAAGCCCGATAATGAGCGGCGCGACAAATGCATACCCCCAACAATATTCCTTTAAATTTCTCGTCTTTAATTTCATGACCTTATTTATCTCAAAAATCCGTTGTTGAGTTTATTTTTCACTTCTTCAAGGTACTTATCCACCGACCAACGTTCGCTTGCATCAAGCGCATACAAATTCGCGGCAAGCGCGTTATAGCCCTCTTTAAGCCATCTCTGCGAAGGAATATACGTGTGCGTTCCCGCAGGCTGTCCCTTTGCCGACTCAATAAAGACCTCATAGTTTTGCGGTCCAAGCGCCTTTTCTCTTTCCAAAACGTTTTCGTCGTAAGCCACGCTCTCGTAAATAGGAACAGAGAACCCGCTCGCCGCCAACAACGCCTGCCCTTCAGGCGAGCCGAAATATTCAATCACCTTCCAAGCCGCTTCTTTATTTTTACTGCCGTTGAACATCGCATACCCTACCGAACCGGACCAGTAATTCTTTTTCATATTCTCTCCCTCGAAGGCAGGAACGTAAGCAATATCCCAATTAAAATCGAGCGTTCGGAGATTGGAAACCTCCCATCTGCCACCCACGATCGTTGCCGCTTTTTCCGCGCAGAACATATCCATACCCGAAAGACCGCCGCTCACTGCGCCGTCGGGAATGAATTTATCCTCACAAACCGCTTTTTGCAAGAAGGTGTAAGCCTTTTTTAAAGCGTTGATATCCGCCTCCTCGGTGGGGAACGCCGTCCTATCGTCGTTGAGATAGTCACCGCCCGCGCTCCAAACGAGCCCCTCACTGGTCATGCTGGCAAGCCCGTAAATACTTGTCTTGCCGTTTTCCGTCTTAGTCAGCGACTTCCACATTTTCGTTGCTTCTTCGATCGTCATGATCCTGTCGGAGGGCGGCAGCTCCACACCCATACGCGTGAATATATCCTTATTATAATAAAGAACCATAGGACCGATATCTTTCGGGAAACACAAAAGGGTGTTTTGCTCGCCGAAATAATAGCGCTCAAGCGCGCCGTCCAGCATATCGTTTTCAATAAGCTCGCTCGTCAAAATGGTGCTCGTCGAAAGGAAGGGGGTGAGATTCTGCATCTTTCCACCTTCCGCCCAAATACGGAACTCCCCGTCGGCAACCATAAATACGTCGTGCAGTTTTCCGCTGGCGATCGTCTTAGCATAGGTCTCCGAATAGTTGGAAATAATATCCAGCTCCACCTTGATCGTCGGATAACGTTTATGAAATCCCTCCAAAACGAGCTCCGTGGTCGCTTTCTCCATAGGCCCTGCGCTATCCCAATGGGACATGGTAACCGTGCAAGGCTCCCCCGTATATACGTATTGCGAAGCGTCGTATTCCGCAAGCACGTCGTCCACAGAGAACTCAAAGCTTATCTTTTTTTCTTTCTTTCCGCAAGCGGAAAACCCAACCGAAGAAATTGCCGTAAGCGCTGCAAAAACCAACGCCAACTTTTTCATCCTTTTCATAAAAATCTCCTCCCGTATCTTTTATTGTTTTTTCTCTTTAAACCGTAAAACGGCAAAGGAGAGCTTGGGCATCGTGAACGAGAACGATCCGTTCGCCGTTTCCTTTGCCTTTTCCCCTTGCACCATTTTCACGTTCTCGCGCGCGTCAAAATCATTGATATCGAATTTATCCTTATAATCGAGGACGAGCGTTTCCACCGCCTCTAAATTGCCGAATCCGTGGAAATCCATCTCCGTGACTTCCGATTTTTCTTCTCGGTTGTTTACAAGGAACACCGAAAGCTCTCCCGTTTCGTCATCGTAAGCGGTCGCGGAATAAAGATAGGGCGCGCTCCCCCAAACGGAAGAATACTCCTCCGAATCCACAAGCGTGCGCATTGCTTCCCCTTTCGCATATTTCGAGCCGAGACTGAAAGGATAGAAGATTGTCTGCTTGATAGCCTCTTTGTCCTGTTCAACAAAAATGGGCGCGATAACGTTCACTAGCTGTGCAAGACACGCCACCTTTACGCAATCTGCATTATTAATAAGCGTGAGCATGAGCGAGGAGAACACGACGGCGTCAAGCGCCGTGTAACGGTTTTCCAATCTTCTTGCTCCCACCGACCATTTATCCGTTTGACAGTCTCCCTGATTCGTGTGCCAGACGTTCCATTCGTCCACCGAAATATAGACCTGCTTTTTGCTTCTGCGATAAGTCTTTACGTACTCGATCGTTGCTTTTCCCGTCTTAATAAACGCGTCAAAATCAACAAACGACGCCAAAAAGTCGCTCACGCGCGTTTTATCCCAGTTGGGGAATTCGTAATATTTATGCAAAGAAAGATATTCAATATCGTTATACGTATGCTCCAAAACAATTCTGTCCCACTCGGGATAGGTCGGCATCGCCGATCCAGAGGACCCGCAAACGGTAAGTTTCAAGGACGGATCGACCCACTTCATGATTTTTGCCGTCTCGTGAGCAATACGGCCGTATTCCTCTGCTTTTTTCGTACAGATTTGCCAATCGCCGTCCATCTCGTTCCCTACGCACCAATACTCGATCGAAAACGGCTCCTTTGCCCCGTTTTCAGCACGCTTATCAGACCAATAAGTCCCCGACGGATGATTGCAATATTCCACGTATTCTCCTGCCTCGCGGGGCGTTCCCGTCCCCATATTGACGCCGAGCATGATTTCCACTCCCGCCTCTTTCGCCCACTCCGAAAACTCGTGTATACCGATCGTATTCGGCTCGGTTTGGAACCATGCAAGGTCAAGACGGGCTTTTCTCTCCTCTTTCGGTCCGATCGCGTCCTTCCAATCATATCCCGATAAAAAGTTCCCGCCGGGGTAACGAATCACGCCCACGCCCAATTCTTTCACCAGCGCAACGACGTCTTTTCTGAACCCTTTTTCATCTGAATATTTACTTTGCGGATCGTAAATACCCCCATAGATAGAACGCCCCATATGCTCAACAAACGTACCGAATAAAGTCTTTTCGATTTTACCGATTCTGTAATTTTTGTGAATGTCGATTTTAGCCATAAAAAAGCTCCTTTGTTTAATAGCATTTTACTTTTTGGTAAAACAGTTTATTTTTTAGTTAAATATATGATATCATATGAAAATGATTTTGTCAAGGGGGTTTTGAAAAATTTTTTTAATTTTTGCAAAAAAAGACGGAGTCTCTCCGTCGCACACATTTAACACGTAGAAAAAAATTAAGTCCTTTTTTTATGTTTATCTATTGACAAGGCAACAAACGTATGCTATAATTCTTTTATTAACAAAAGGAGAAAAGGGTATGAAGCGTTCATTGGTCTTGAGTCTTTTATTCACGGCAATCGGCGCGGCAACGCTACTCGGCAACACGGGCGGCGCGGGCGCAAGCTGTGACGGTGCCGCATGCGGAAGCTGTATCGACAACTGCGTTTATAGCTGTGAAGCACAAAATTGCAGCACGGATAGTTGCAACGTTAATAACTGCCAACAAAACTGCTCCATTGATTGCGGCGATTGCTTATCGTCGTGCGTCGAGAGCTGTCTTGCTTATTGTACGTCCCAAGAATGTGCCGACACCTGCGGGCGCTTTTGCACCGAGTTTTGCTCACAGACCTGCTCAAGCGCGGGCAATAGCAGCGAAAATAATGCAAGCGGCGGCGTGTCCTGTAGCGGTCCCACGGTTGCGTCCGAGCGCGATCTCGTTGAAAACGAAGATTATTCCGACCTTGCGCTCACTTTCATTCGCTCTTATCAAGAGGGATCGCGCCACTACGTTGAGTTCAGCTTCTCCGTGAATATGCTCCGTTCTTTCTCCGAGCTGAAGCTTATCATCGACATCTACGACGCCGAAGGCAACCGCCAAGGCGTCCGCACGCTCGAAAAAACCAACGACGTCAATTATTTCAGCGGTAGCACTTACGGAATCGCCATTGGCCTTTCCGTCCCTTACGAGGATTCCTTCTACTATCAAATAAGATTTTTCCGCGGCGTTCCCCAAAATTAAACGGCGTTCAGGAGTAAAAATTGCTTCCCCATATTCATTTTTTCGGCTTTCATATACCCATGTACTCATTGATGATCTTCATAGGCGTAATTGCCTATGCGCTCGTCACAATTTGGCTTGTGGAAAAACGGGAGAAAACGAAACGAGACGAGGTTACCCAACTTTTGGTCGTATCCGCGGCGGGCTTTGCCGTTCTCGGCTTGAGCGCCTATCTGTTCAACGCCCTCTTTCATTCCATCGAGGAAAGACGGCTCGTGTTCGGCGGGATCACGTGGCTGGGCGGTGTGATCGGCGGTTTCCCCGCTATGGTCCTACTCATCCATAAATACTGCCCCCGATTCAAGGGCAACGCCCTCAAGTATTTCGATTTACTAATCCCTGGAATCGTGCTCGCGCACGGCTTCGGGCGGCTCGGCTGTTTTTTCGGCGGCTGCTGCTTCGGCGCACAAACGGACAGCTTCCTCGGCGTTATCTTCCCCGAAGGGAGCCTTGCGGCATTGAAATATCCCGCCCCCGACGGACGCAGTTTGCCCGTCTATCCAACCCAGCTTTTTGAATCGGCGTTTGAGTTTTTGCTCTTTGGCGCCATGATTATTTTCTATAAAAAACTCCGCGGACATTTTCTGGAAACCTACGCTTTTGCCTACGGCGCTTTCCGTTTCGCGCTCGAATTTATGCGCGGGGACGATCGCGGCGCAACCATTCTGTTTTTAACGCCGTCGCAATGGATGAGCATCGTCTTGATTACCGCAGGCGTTTTATTGATTCTCTATTCAAGGGGAATCATCTTTAAAAAGCTACAAGAAAAAACAGCGCTTTGGCGCGAGGAGGCCAAAGCTTACGTTCCCCCGAGGAGAACGAGTCGGGATATAAAAATTTTAAGGGAATTGAAAGAGCTTAAAGACGAAGGCGTTATCACCGAGGAAGAATTTGAAGCGAAAAAGCAAGAAATTCTGGCAAGGCTCTAGAAAAAACCAACGAACCCGCATATAAAAAATAAGCCCGCCGCTTTTAAAAAGCGACGGGTTTTCCTTATTCTGCGTCCTCTATATCCTCTTCCGATGACTCCTCCCTCTCCTTGGAAAGGGCGATCACGTCCGCGATTTTTTGCAGGACGTCGTTTTTACCGAAGCCCGTTTCCGAGCTAGTTGCAATCAAATTGCCCTCCCCGAGGCTCAAGCCCGCGGCGATTGCCTTTTTGTGCTCCTTAATCTTCATTTTCGAGAGCTTGTCCGCTTTGGTCAAAACGACGGTGAACGGCAGAATGTGATAATTCAAAAACTCCAGCATCTGCAAGTCCTCCGCCGTGGGATCGTGGCGGGAGTCCACGAGAATAAAGACGTGCGCAATCCGCTCCTTCTTCTTAAAAAATGCGTCGAGCGTTTTCGCCCACTTCTCCTTTTCCGTTTTTGCAACCTTTGCAAACCCGTAACCGGGAAGATCGGCAAGTACGAATTCCCCAAAGTCAAAGTAGTTCACAAGCCGTGTTCTACCTGGTGCGGAGCTCGTTTTTGCGAGCTTTTTTCGATTTGCCAGCATATTGATAAAGGAGCTTTTTCCGACGTTGGATTTCCCGCACACGGCGATCGTCGGTTTATCTGTCTCGATAAACTGCTTCTCCGTTGCCGCGGACGTAATAAACGTCGCATTTTTAATGATCAGCGCGGGAGGTGCCGCCTGCGCATATTTATCGTCGTTTGCGTACATGGTACCCTCCTTTCTCTTTCGCATTTTCTCGGCTTATCGACAACCGATACTCGCTCTCCCCCCGTCCGTAGGCGCAATCGCCGAAGGCAACGGCTTTATTTTTTTCTTCTTGGGCTCAGGCGAATTTCCCTGACTCTTTAACCCGCGAATGGCAAGGCGGAACACCTCGTCCGCATCGCTCACGGGGAAGAACTCGATTTCCTTTCTGACCTTTTCGGGCACTTCCTCAACGTCTCTTTCGTTGGCAAGCGGGATAATCACTTTTTTAATCCCTACACGACGCGCGGCAAGCGATTTTTCCTTTAATCCGCCAATCGGCAACACTTTCCCGCGCAGCGTGATCTCACCCGTCATGGCGATATCCTTACGGACGGCAAGTCCTGTGAGCGCGGACAAAATCGCCGTGGCGATCGTCACGCCCGCACTGGGTCCGTCCTTGGGCGTCGCCCCCTCGGGCACATGGATATGAATATCCGTCGTCTCGAACTTTTCGGAGTCGATGCCGTATTTGTCCGCATGGGCACGGATAAAAGTCATTGCGGCAAGCGCGGATTCCTTCATGACCTCGCCAAGCTTACCCGTCAGACGGATCTCGCCCTTCCCTTTCATCGTCGAAACCTCGACGGTCAAAGTCGTGCCGCCAACCGCCGTCCAAGCAAGTCCCGTCACCGCGCCGATCTCTTCCTTATCCCGAGGTTCGTCACGCTTGAAGCGGGGCGCGCCTAAAAGCGCCTCTGTCTTGGCTTTATCCACGCTCACCTTAGCCATGCCCTTATCGTCCGCGTATTTCACGGCGATCTTTCTGCAGACAGTGCCAACCGTGCGTTCAAGCGTTCTCACGCCCGCTTCCATGGTGTACCCCTCAATGACCGCACGAATTCCCGAATCCGTGAACGAAGCATTTTTCGCCGTCAAACCGTTGGCGGCAAGCTGTTTGGGAATGAGATAGCGCTTGGCAATCTCCTTCTTTTCCTCAAGCGTATAGCCCGAAAGCTCGATAATCTCCATACGGTCGCGAAGCGGTCCGGGAATGGTGTCGAGGGTATTCGCCGTTGTGATAAACAGCACCTTACTCAAATCGTAGGGCACTTCCAAATAGCGATCGCGGAAAGTGGAGTTTTGCTCGGGATCAAGCACCTCCAACAGCGCGCTGGCTGGATCGCCGCGCATATCCGAAGATATTTTATCAATCTCGTCGAGCAGGAACACAGGATTAACGGAGCCCGCATTTTTCATAGCGTACAAAATGCGCCCCGGCATCGCGCCAATATAGGTACGTCTATGCCCGCGCACCTCCGCCTCGTCCTTGACGCCGCCGAGCGACATACGCACAAACTCGCGTCCGAGCGCCCGCGCAAC
This sequence comes from Clostridia bacterium, assembly GCA_017467275.1. Taxonomy (GTDB): domain Bacteria; phylum Bacillota; class Clostridia; order Christensenellales; family Borkfalkiaceae; genus Scatosoma. The sequence continues at coordinate 41,722 of JAFTSN010000015.1, forward strand.
CGAGCGTGCGATACTCGTTTTGCCCACACCGGGAGGACCGACAAGGCACAAAATGGGCGCCTTCATATTTCCCGTCAGTTTCAAAACAGCGAGATATTCCGTGATTCTTTCCTTGATTTTTTCAAGCCCGTAGTGATCGGCTTCAAGGACCTTAATGCAATCGGAAAGCTTTTCCGTGTCCTTTGTCTCCTCCGTCCACGGCAAATCCAAAATCCAATCCAGATAGCCCGTGATGACGGTGTATTCCGGCGAAGAGGATTGCATTTTCGAGAGACGGTCAAGCTCTTTTAAGCACTTTTCCTCAATTTTCTCAGGCAAGCCCTTCGCTTTGACTTTTTCGCGGTACTCGTCCTCCTCCTTGCCGTCGTCTCCGAGCTCGGAGTGAATCGCCTTAAGCTGTTCGCGAAGATAATATTCCTTTTGCGATTTATCGATATTTTTTCGGACCGCCGCGGAAATTTTCCGCTCCACCTTGGAAATTTCAAGCTCGTCGTTCAAGCACCGTTCAAACATTCTGAAACGGACAATCAGTTCCTCCTCCTCGAGGATTTCCTGCTTGACCTCAAGACGCACCCGCATGGCGGAAATGGTGGCGTCGATATACGCGTCGGGATCGGTGCACGCCTCCAAACGCGCAACGACGTCCTTCCCGATCTTGCCGTCCGAAGAGAGTACGTCGCGCACAAGCTCTTTCGCAGTGCGGAAATATGCCTCCTCCAAAACGGGGTCGCCTCGACGGGAAAGAATCTCGTCCGTAACAGCGTAAAAATACCCCGACTCAAACCCGATCGAACGGGCACGGGCGCGATATAATCCCTCGGCAAGCACCCGCACGGTGCCCCCCGCCAAAGGCGAGGTCTGTTTAATACGGGCAACCGTCCCCACCTTATAGATATCCTCTGCCTCGACTTCGTCCTTTTCGGTGTCCTTCTGCGTGCAGATAAAGATCAGCTTGTCCTCCGTCGCCTTGGCTCTTTCAATCGCCTTCAAGGTCGCTTCACGCCCCGCGTCAAAGGTTATAAACGTGGACGGAAACGCCACCTTGCCCCGAAGCGGCACGACGGATAAGATATTTGTTCTTTTGTTTCTTTTTTCGATATAGTTTTCCATATAATTATTTCTAACCCGTAAAACGCTCTTTTAAACAGTTTTTCGCGGTTATTGAATATTTACGGCGCGGAAATTATTTCCGCGCCGCTTCTTTAAGCCGATTGTTTATAGACGATTTTCGGCGCGGCGCCGTCCGTCAAGCACTCCCGCGTCAGAATAACCTCTTCGATATTCTCCTCGGACGGGATCTTATACATAACGTCCGTCATGATCCCCTCGATAATCGTGCGAAGTCCTCTTGCCCCCGTCTTTAAACGGATTGCGGTCTGTGCGATCTCACGCACCGCGTCGTCCTCGACGGTGAGCTTCACGCCGTCCAAGCCGATCAGCTTTTGATACTGCTTGACGATCGCGTTCTTGGGCTCCGTGAGAATCTTAACGAGCGCATCCTCGTCGAGAGGCTGCAGATTGACCACGATGGGAAGTCTGCCCACAAATTCGGGAATTAACCCAAACTTGGTGAGATCTTGCGGCTTCACGTCGTCGAGCGCGGAATAATCCACCTCGTCTTTACCCAGCTTGACTTTGCCGCCGAAGCCGAGCGTGGTGTCGTCCTTACGCGTTGCCACGATTTTATCCAAGCCCACAAACGCCCCGCCGCAAATAAAGAGAATGTTCGTCGTGTCGATTCTCAAGCACTCCTGTTGCGGGTGTTTTCTGCCGCCCTGCGGAGGCACGGAAGCAAGCGTGCTTTCGATAATCTTCAAAAGCGCCTGTTGCACTCCCTCGCCCGACACGTCGCGCGTGATGGAAACGTTCTCGCTCTTTCTCGCAATCTTGTCAATCTCGTCGATATAAATGATGCCGCGTTGCGCGCGCTCGATATCAAAGTCGGCGTTCTGGATGAGCTTCAAAAGGATATTTTCAACGTCCTCACCGACATACCCCGCCTCCGTGAGCGTCGTCGCATCGCTGGTCGCAAAGGGCACGTTGAGGATTTTCGCAAGCGTTCTGGCAAGCAACGTCTTACCGCTGCCCGTCGGACCGAGCAGAAGAATATTGCTCTTTTCGATCTCCACGCCATCGTCATCCGCCTTGAGCTTTTGAAGCGAGTTAATCCGCTTATAGTGATTATACACCGCGACGGACAAAACGCGCTTCGCCTTGTCCTGTCCGACGATATACTGATCGAGCTCCGCCTTGATCTCGGCAGGCTTTTTCAAGGGCACGTCGGGGACAAGCTCGTTTTCGAGCGTCTCGTCGACCATGGATTTACAGATCTCCACGCACTCGTCGCAGATAAACACCCCGTCGGGCCCTGCGATAAGTCGGCGCACCTCGTCGTTTGCTTTCCCGCAAAAGGAACAGCACTGTTCATTCTTTCCCATGTTTCAAACTCCTTATTTCTCGCATAATCGCCCTTTTTCGACCCTTTGGTCTAAGGAAAAACACCGCGCAAAACCCCGATTAAAGGGCGTTTGCGCGTGCTTTCTTCTCTCTTTGAGCGATTATCTTCTCACGAACACCTTGTCAATGAGCCCGTAGACCCTTGCCTCCTCCGCAGACATATAAAAGTCGCGGTCGGTGTCTCTTTCAATCGTTGCGATATCCTTACCCGTGTTCTCGGAGAGGATACGGTTCATTTTCGCCTTGGTGCGAAGAATGTGCTCCGCCTGAATCTTGATATCGCTCGCCTGACCCTGCGCGCCACCCAAAGGCTGATGAATCATAATCTCGGAATTGGGGAGCGCATACCGCTTGCCGGGCGTGCCGCTCGACAAAAGGAAGGCACCCATGGATGCGGCGAGACCGATACAAATGGTCGAAACGTCGCACTTCACGTAGTTCATCGTATCGTAGATCGCCATGCCCGCAGAGACCGAGCCGCCGGGGGAATTGATATAGATACTGATATCCCTGTCCGGCGCCTGCCCCTCGAGATAAATAAGCTGCGCGACGATGGTGTTTGCCATCGCATCGTCGATCTCGCCGCTTAAAAAGATGATTCTGTCCTCTAAAAGGCGGGAATACAGGTCATACGAGCGTTCGCCCGTCGACGTGCGTTCCACAACGTAGGGGATCAAGACGTTTTTTTCCTTCATTTACTCTCCTCCACATACATCTCGTTGTTCGCTTTGAGGAAATCGAACAGCTTGGTGATGATGATGTCGTTTCTGATATAATCGACTTGACGGGGATCCATCGTCTTTTTGTACTCCTCCGCCGTCTTGTCCACGGATGCCGCCTGCTCGGCGATCTTCGCGTCCACTTCCTCTTCGGTGGCTTCAATCTTTTCCGCTTTGATAATCTCGGAGATAATGAGCTGGCTCAAAACGTTCTTCTTCGCCTGCTCCTCGTAGTTCTTTCTGAACTCCGCTCTCGTCTGCTTGATAAAGCCGAGATAATCGTCGAGCTTCAAGCCCTGATACATAAGCTGATACTCGAACTTCTGCACCATGTTGTCGATTTCTGCGTCGATCATCGCCTGGGGAATTTCCGCCGTAGCGTTCGCCGCAATCGCCTCGAGGATGCTGTTCTCCGTCTCGTTCAAAGCTCTCTGATCCGCCTGTTTTTGGAGACGTTCTTTCGTCTTTTCCTTATATTCCTCCACCGTCTCGGAGCCCGTTGCGTCCTTAATGAACGCGTCGGTGAGCTCGGGAAGCTCCTTGCCCTGCAAGCTGTTGAGCTTGACCGCGAACACCGCGTCCTTACCCGCGAGATTCTCCGCCTGATAGTTTTCAGGGAATTTCACGTTGACGTCCTTGCTCTCGCCGACGTTCATACCGACGACCTGTTCTTCAAAGCCGGGGATAAACGTGCCGCTACCAAGCGTGAGCTCGTAGCCCGCCGCCTCGCCGCCGTCGAATTTCACGCCGTCCACCGTGCCGACGAAGTCGATATTCGCGATATCGCCGTTTTGCGCCGCGCGATCGGTCACCTCGACCTTACGGGCGTTTCTGTCGCGAACGCGCTCGATTTCCGCGTCCACCTCCGCGTCCTCTACATTATACGCGTACGCTCTGATTTTCATACCCGTATATTTCTCGATTTTTACTTCGGGCTTCACGGGCACGACCGCCGACATAACGACGCCGTTTTCGTTCAAATCGTCCACAGAGACGTCGGGCTCGCCGACCACGGTGAAATCCTTTGCCTTCTTGTCGAGGATCTTGGGATATTCCTCGGAAAAGAGAAGGTTTAACGCGTCCTCATAGAAAGCGCCTTTTCCGTAAGCGTGCTCAATCACGTTTCTGGGCGCCTTACCCTTACGGAATCCGTTGACGGAAAATCTTCCCCTCAATTTAAGATACGCCTTGTTGATTGCGGCGTCCCACTCCTCGGAAGTGAAGGTCATGGTGATTTTCACAGTGCTTTTTTCTGCGGCTTTGGTTGTGTACTTCATAGATTTATCTCTCCTGATTATCTTATCTGTAATTACCTGCGAGCGTTTTCCCTCGCCCGCACGTAATATTTTACCATATTATTTAAAGAAAAGAAAGCGTTTTTATTTACAATTTCTTAATTTTGCGGTATAATTTATAAAAATCCACTTCTGTGTTTTCGGGAAAACGACCCCTTTCGACCTTTTTCCCAAAAGGAGGTTCTCTTATGCCGCAGGACGCTTTCCATATCCGCCGTATCGCCCGAGAGCTCGACGCGCTCCTTAAAGGCGGTAAAGTCAACCGCGTTTCGCAAGCGGATAAGGACGAGGTTACCCTTATTATATACACCGGAAAAGAGACGGTTAAACTCGTTTTAAGCACAAATGCCTCGTTTGCACGGGTCTGTCTTTCCCAAACGGAGCGAGAGCCTGCCCCGATTGCGCCTAATTTTTGTATGCTGCTCCGCAAGCATCTTTTGGGCGCAGAGCTTTTAGGCGTGAAACAGCACGAATTTGAACGGATTATCGAGCTCTCCTTTCATTGCGTAAGCGATTTTTCCGAATGCGAACGGGTTTTGCGCGCCGAAATTATGGGCAAATATTCCAACCTCGTCTTAACGGAAAACGACGTCATTTTGGGCGCGCTCAAAACAACCGCGCTTATTGACGACGCACGCCGCATCCTCTTTGCGGGTGCAAAATACGTCTACCCCGCGCCGCAGGATAAGCTCTCGGTCTGCGAAGCCGAAACGCTAGATACCCGCTTCGAGGACTTCTGCGCTTTCCGAACCGAAAAACCGAACGCGGAGGAGGAGGGAAAATTCCTCTTTGAGAACGTTTCGGGTCTTGCCCTGCCAACGGCAACCGAGCTTGCCAAACGCCGCCAAAAAACAACCGACTCTATCGGCGTGTTCGTGCGGGATTTTTGCCTGACTGCACCCGTGGAGCCCTGCGTGCTCTACGGAAACGACGGCACGGAAAAGGACTTTTTCGCATTCCCCGTTGCGAACGGTAAGCCCATGCCCTCTCTCTTAAAAGCCGCGGACGTCTACTATTCCGCTCGCGAAAACCGACGCGCGTTTACCGAAAAACGGACCCGACTCGAAGCGGTTGTCCGTCAGCTCAAAAAGAAGCAGGAAAAACGGCTCAAAGAGACGCTCGACCGCCTCCAAGCCGCCGAGGGTGCGGAGGAAAACCGCATAAAAGGCGAGCTTTTAACGGCGAATTTATACCGAATCCAAAAAGGCGCGACGGAATGTACGCTCGAAAATTGGTATTCGCCCGACGGTGAAAGCGTGAAGATCACACTCGATCCCACCCTTTCCCCCGCCGCAAACGCCCAGCGATATTTTAAGCTATATAATAAGCAAAAACGCACCAAGGAAGCGCTCGCGCCCCGTCTTGATGCGGAGAAAGCGGAAATCGCTTACGCGGAGAGTATCGCCGCGGCAATCCGTGCCGCTGAAAATCTCGAAGATCTTAAGGAGACGGAAGCCGAGCTGATCGGACTCGGACTCATGCGCCCGCCCAAGGAAAAGCTCGGCGCAAAAAAGAAGGACCCCGCCGCGCCTTTCCGCGAATATCTTATAGAAGGCTTCCGCGTTTTAAGCGGACGCAACAATTTACAAAACGACAGGCTTTTAAAAGCCGCCGCCGAAAACGATCTTTGGCTGCACACTCAAAAATACCATTCCTCGCACGTGATCGTGATAGCAGGCGGCAAAAGCGTGCCCGAAAGCGTGATTAAATTCGCCGCCGAGGTGTGCGCGTACTATTCAGACGGACGGGAAGGCGATAAAATTCCCGTCGACTACTGTTTGAAAAAACACGTGAAAAAGCCGCCCCGCTCACCCGCGGGCTTCGTCGTTTACACCGACTATAAAACCGCGCTCGCCACCCCGAACAGTCACAGGGAATGGGCAATCGAGCAATAAACAAGCAAAAAACGGAGCCGCAATAAGCTCCGTTTTTTATTCGTCCATTTTTCCATTTTCACTCGGTAAACGCCACCTCAACGTTTCCCGTTTCCGTTTCCACTTTGAGCGTTTTATTCCCCTCGGTCGTACTAGCAATATTGCACTTCCCAAGCTCCGCACTCGCCGAGATTTTATAATCGCTCTTGCGCCCGTTGATTGTCGCATGCACGTTTCCGTTATCCGTCTCCAGCTCTATCGAAGCAGAGGTCACGCCCGTTGCCGTGACGTTCCCGTTATCGGAGAAAAACGCAACAAAGCCCGCGACGACGTTTACTCCCTTCACGTTCCCGTTGTTCGTCTCCGCGCCAAGCTTCCCGCCCGCAGTCACGTTTTCGAGCTTAACGTTTCCGTTATCCGTCTCCGCACTGACGTTTTCCCCCGCCGTCAAATTTTTCACCGTTACGTCGCCGTTATCGCTAGTAACCGTCGCGCTGTTTTTCACAGAGATTTCGGAAACGGTCACGTCGCCGTTGTCCGTCTCAACATGAAGCGTATCCGAAAAGAGCGCAACCTCCGAATGGATATCTCCGTTATCCGATTTGAGCGTGATTTTCTCAAACCCCGCGCCCTCGGCAAAATATTCCTCGCCGAGATATATTCCCACTTTCGGCGCACCTGTGCTAAAACGAAAGATCTGTTTATGCCAAGGGACCTTCACCGACGTCAAACGCAGCGTCCCGTCAACCGTGCCGAGCTCGTATTTAACAAGGTCGTTTTCGTCATACGCCACGCGAATCCCCTCACTCTCCCCGCAAAAAAGCGTCACGTCCGCATTTCCGACGTCCACAAAAACCGAACGCACTTTTTCCGTCGTGTTCCACTCTTTTTTCTTATATTCCCCGCCTGTTGCCAGATTTTTAAAGCTGAATCCTGCTGCGGCAAGACCGATAAAGCATACGATAAAGCCGACGATAAAAACCGAAAGTAGAATTTTACCCATTGTTTTCATAGCGCTCACCCTCCTTTTCACACTCTCCGACGCACGCCGCGCCAAAGCCTCTTGCCTTCTTTAAAAAGCCACAGAAAAAACGTTTTTATAGGCATGAACAGAGCCATGGTCCCCGCAAACAGCATCATTGACGTCCCCATCTCCATTAGTCCCAAAGCCGCGTCTCCTGTTGCAAACGAGAAAAGGGAGGCGACAAAACCGATAACCGATCCCGCTAAAACCGCCGCCCACGCCACGCACAGCGCAAGCAAAACGGAAGCAACTGCCACCGCAAGCGAAAATACGACGCTAATTGCGGCAACAGACAAAGGAAACCAGACGGGAAACCCGACAATCAGCAATACAAGCTTTAATCTACTCTCCTTCTTATCCCTTTTTGGAGCCGACCAATAAGCCCGTTCCCGTCTCTCCTCCGAAGCCGCCGACAAAATATCCGCAGCAACCGCCTCAGGCAAACCGCAGGAAGCAACCGCTTGCTCCTCCGTCATTCCCTCCTCCCGTTTGTCCGCAATCAACTCCCGATAAAAGGCAAGAGAGCGCTCCACCTCAACCCGATCAAGCCCCTTCAGTCTCTTTTTGAGCTCCTTTAAAAATTTCTTTTCCGTCATCTAGTATTCCTCCTCGAACGCTCGATAAAATCGCAAATTCTCACAACGTCCTTCCACTCGCACAAAAACTCGTCAATCCTCGCCCTGCCCCGTGGGGTAATGCTGTAATATTTTCGGAGTCTGCCGTTATGCTCGACGGAATACACCGTCAAAAAACCGCCCGCTTCTAACCGCTTTAAAATAGGATACAGTGTGGATTCGGATATTTCTGCGACAGAAGAAAGATCTTTAATGATTTGGTAGCCATAGGAATCCCCTCCCACGAGTGTGCTTAAAACCAGCACGTCTAGGATTCCTCGCTTGAGCTGTATATCCATCGAAACACCTCCTTACACGATATACTATACACCACATAGTATTCATTTGTCAAGTCTTTTGTTGAACTTTTCCAAAAAAATTCCCCGATCAAAAACCGATCGGGGAATTTTTTCATTATGAAATTTTTACTCGTTTTCCTTTCTCTTTCCGCAAATCACGCACTACGTACCGCCGACCTCATAGGTGTGCACGTCCTCCGTTTCGCTCGAGAGGATAAAGAGCTCGGAAACCGTCTGCGTAACGCCGTTTGCCCCCACGGCATAGACGAAGATCTTATATTCTCCCTCCTCCGTAACGACGTCCGAAGGGACGGCAACGGTAACGGTCTCGCCCGTATAATTCTGCTCGGGGAGAATGATCGTTCCGTATAAGGCATCCGCCTTGCCGATCTCGACCTTGAATTTCCCCGTTGCGTTAAAGCTGATATAATCCGTGGGCTTTAAGCGCACGACTCTATTCATCCAACCCCAGCCGTCGTCGATTCGCTCAAATATTCGCCCGCAGAGAACGTGTATACCCCGCCGTTTGCCGTGAGCGTTTTTCCCTTCACCGTTACGCTCGTCGCCACCTGTTCCGCAGGCAACGAAAGCGTGAACGAGACGCTGTCTGCAACCGTCGTTTTTCCGTTTTCAACGCCCTTGGTAAACGCCACCGTCTCGGGTGCCGTAACGCTATATTCGATCGCCGTTGCCGTCAACGCCGCGCTGACCTTGCCGCTCGGCATCGTAAACGTGCCGTCCGTCACCGTGATCACGCTCTCTCCGCTTTTTACCACCAAGGCATACGTATAACCGAAATCCTCGGCATATTCAACAAAAACCGCGGCGTTTTTCTAAAATTCATTTACAGCATACAAAAACCGCTGTTGCAAATTGTTGCAACAGCGGTTTTCATTCCTCATTTTTGTATCCGCGGATTATTCAGCTGCTTTTTCCACGGGATAAACGCTTACCTGTTTCTTGTCTCTGCCCAGTCTCTCGAAACGCACGACGCCGTCCGCCAAAGCAAACAGAGTGTCGTCCTTACCGATACCGACGTTGGTGCCGGGATGAATCTTCGTGCCTCTCTGGCGCACGAGGATATTCCCCGCAAGAACAGCCTGACCGTCGCTACGCTTTGCGCCAAGGCGCTTCGCTTCGCTGTCTCTGCCGTTGTGGGAAGAACCGGTACCTTTCTTATGAGCGAATAAACTGATAAAAATCATTTTTATTTCTCCTTTTTTAAGATTTTCTCCTTGACCGCCCGAAGCGATCAAAGCCTTGCAGTCCTTTAAAGCTCGATCTTTTCGATCTTGACTGCGGTGAACGGCTGTCTGTGACCCTGCTTCTTACGCTCGTTTTTCTTCGCCTTGTACTTAAAGACGATGATCTTCTTCGCTTTGTCCTGCTTAACGACAGTAGCGGTCACTTTGGCAGAAGCAACTTCCGCGCCCGTTTTGATACCGTTTTCGTCAGCGACGAGCAGCGTCGTGAAAGAAACCGTTTCCCCGACCTCAGCGGCAAGCTTCTCGACTTTCACGAGATCGCCCTCTGCCACCTTGTACTGCTTGTTGCCGTTTTCGATAATAGCGTACATAGTTTTTACCTCCTCTTTCCAGTCTCGAAGAACCCGAGGCGGTCGCGTTTTTCTGCCCTAAAAACAAAATTTTTGCGACGCTTAAAAAAGCCCGTTCCTATCGGCTCGGATTATAATATAGCACAAGCAAACGGTTAAGTCAAGCGTTTTTTGCGGGATTTTATAATTTTTACCCCTTAAATTAAGCATATTTTCCCGTTTTTTCCCCAAACTCTCTTTATACGCGCGTATCACGCGCCAACTAAAAAAACAAAGAGAGGTAATGATCATGGAACAAGGAACACAATGCAAAACCAGCGAGGAAATGCTCGCAGAGGTCTATCGGAACTGTCAGCTCGCCCTCGAATCCATTTCGGATATTCTGCCCGAGGTCGCGGACGACGATTTAAAATCGGAGATTATCCGTCAGCACGAGGAGTACGAAAAGATCAGCGGTAAAGCGGCAATCCTCGCCAAGGACAAGGGCTTGGAGCTCAAGGAGCCCAATCCGTTCAAAAAAGCGATGATGTGAGGCTCGATCAAAATGAACACGCTCACGGACAACTCGCGCGCGCATATTGCAGATATGATGATTCAAGGCACGGTCATGGGGATCACGTCGTTAAAGACCTCTTTAGGCGAACTGCCCCCGAATGACGACGAGGAGATCACGTCTCTTTTAAAAGAGCTGATCACCGTCGAGGAAGGCTTTGAAAAACGCTTAAAAACCTATCTGTCCTAATCAAACACCCCCGCACGGAAGCACTCCGAGCGGGGATGTTCATTTTTGCTTAACGATCTCCTAAAGCTATGCCCCAAGTCCATAAAACGCTTATTCCTGCGCCCCATTCTCCTCTTTCGTCCAGACCATGGGTACCCCGTTTTCGTCGTAATACCAATAATTCCCGTCGTATGCCGTCCCGTCTTCGCTTAACGGCGGTTCGCTTTCGCTGTAATAGTATACGGTGGTGTCCTTATCGTCGAAATATTCGCTTCCCGCGATTTGTTCCCACTCCTCGGCGGTGCCTTTATAGTATATGCTTCCGAGCGTAAGCGAATTAAATATCGACTCTATAAACCCCGCGTCCGAAGCGGGAAACGCCGATTGCATATCCGTCATGGATTTGGGAATAACGATATAATCGATCTTTTGCCCCAAACCGCCAAACGCGTTTTTTTCGATCTTTTCCACTCCCTCGGGAATCTCCAAATACTTGATTTTACTCTGACTGAAAGCACCCGACCAAATGGACTTGACCGTGTTGGGCAAAATCACGGTTTCCAGATTTTTTGCCGAACTGAACGCCGAGACGCCGACAAATTCAATCGTCGAGGGCAACTCCAAAACCGTAAGCCCGTCACAGTACGCAAAAGCATATTCTCCAATACTTAAAACCCCCTCGGGAATTTCCAGCTCCTTAAGACAAACGGCATATGCAAAAGCCTGCACGCCGATATGAGTCACGCCGCTCGGCAAAGCAAAGCGTTCCGCTGTCTTTCCCGCCGCATACTGTAAAAGAGTGGTTCCGTCGCTCGTGTATAAATTGCCGTCGATTGACTTATATTTCGGGTTCCCCTCTTCGACGAAAATATTTTCAAGGCTCTTACAAGCAGCAAAAACGTTTTCGTCCAGTTCTACCGTGCTCGACAATTCCACCGTTTTTAAATTATTGCAACTAGAAAACGCCTGATCTCCAATATACGCCAAGGTATTTGGAAATCTTATTTCCTCAAACGCCGTCGAACTAAATGCACCTGCTTGAATTTTTGTCAAGTTCTCGGGAAAAACGCACTCCGCAAGCTGTTCACATCCCCAAAAAAGAGCCGAGGAAATCTCCGTCATCGAAGCAGACAACGTCGCGCTTTTCAAGCGAACACACCCGTTGAACGCCCACAGTCCACACTCCGTGACCCCGTCGGGTATCACAACGCTTTTTAGATATTCACAGCTATCGAACGCATATTCCCCGATTTTTTTCAAACCTCTCGGGAAGCGCACGCTTGTGAAATACGCACTTCTTATCGCACTGGTTCCCGTTTCGCCGCCGAATGCATAGTCTTGAACCGCAACGATCTTTTTATCTGCGTAATAATCGGGAATTACCAATCTACCCGATAAATCTAAACTGTTGCTATAGACCGCATAGCCCTCCCCGCTTTTCTGATAATCGATCCGATTCGTCGGGTCCTCGGCTACGCATTCGATTTCTGACGCTGCCGAGCTTTCATAATTCCCCGTCCCCACCGCCGTCACTTTCACGGTTTGTTTAGTCTCGTCGTAAAAATAACGCGTGAGCTCGCATTTCGCTTCTTCGGTATTTAAAGTTACCCCGTCGATTTCAACCGTATAGCCGTCTGCCCGACTATCCTCATTCCAAGTTAAAATATATTTTGTCCTTTGCGCGTAGTGATGTATTTCAAGATATAAATTTTCGGGCGCAGAAAGCCTTTCCGTTTGCGTATTTAACTTAGGCGCGTCAGGCGTGCGGCTTTCGCCGCACGCCGACATACCGCCTATACACAACAGCGATATGATTCCTACATAAATGTGTTTAATACTCCTTTTCATTCCTCTGTCTCCTCTTTCGTCCAGACCATGGGTACCCCGTTTTCGTCGTAAT
>JAFTSN010000016.1 GCA_017467275.1 Clostridia bacterium
AGCCCTTATCGTAAACGCAGAAAGAAACCTTATCGCTGCTATCAATCGCATCGAGCTTATGCCCGACCTTCCGCTGTGAAAATAGAGTTTATTATTTCTCTCGTCAAAATAAAAATTGATAGGCAAAGCGTATGGATAACCGTCATCACCGTTGACGGCAAGCACGCCACGCACCTCTTGTTTTAATATTTCCTTACACTCTTCCAACGAGAGTTTTTGCTTCTTTCTCGTTAAATCTCTGAACATACCTTTCCTCGAACAACTTTTATTCATAGCCATTATATCATATTCGTATGAATAATTCAATCGTTTTGCTTTTCTTTGTTTACTGCCGTGCAAAATTTGAGGGCTGACCGTACGGTCAGCCCTTGCTTCATTGTAAATACCCTTAATTAAACTTTGCTTCCCTATTTGATCAAAGCACCAACGAGGGCGCGGAATACACTCTTGCTGCCAACTCCTGATTGAGCATATAAAGGCTCTTGGGATCGGAGCCAAACAGTTCCATTTTAGTGATCAAGTCATTTGCGTTCGTCTCCTCTTCGCCCTGTTCTTTCACAAACCAATCAAGGAACTGCATCGTGCGGAAATCTCTCGCCTCATACGCCGCCGCATATATATCGTTGATTAGCGAAGTGACGTATTCCTCATGCTCCAGCCCCGCTTTGAGCACGTCCATATGACAAGAAAACACCTTATCGGGCTTTGCAATTGCCTCAAGCGTCACCTTTTGGTTTTCGTTTTGGAGATACTGATAAAACAGCATCGCGTGATCGCGCTCCTCTTGCGCCTGAATTTTATACCAATTCGCAAAACCGTCTAAGCCCACATCCTCAAAATAATTGGAAAAAGCCAAATACAGATACGCCGAATAAAATTCCTTATTGATTTGTTGATTTAATAATTCATGAACTTTAGCATTCATTATAAATTCCTCCAAAAAATTTTTTTAATTTTATGAGATCAATAGAAGTCCGACCAAAGTCTGGGCGGAATCTTAATTGCCGAAAAGGCAACCGTTCTTTCCTGATAATCGATTGTGAACGTCACATCCGTTCCTTTGACCGACGCCGTATCGCGCGACTCGCTTAAATCAATACACTCAAAAACCTTTAACGTAAGCTCCGTCTGATTCTTTGCCGTCGCCTGACCGCGCATAGCATAATTAACCATGTCCTTGCCGATCTGCAAAACCGTCTGCTTCAGCTCGTAATTCCAAACGCCGTTCTTCTTAAACATACGGAACGTACCGCTGCCGCCGTTGATTGCTTTCGACGTGTTTTTAACGACCGTAATCTGCATTTCAAGAACGTCTGCTTCTGTCTTTTCGGGAATCGCAAGCCCCGTGAAATCCGCGGTCTGCTCCTCATAATCCAACGCAACCGTAAGCGGCGAAGCAAACATCGTCTGCATTTCAAGCGCCGTAAGCGAAACGCCGTTATCCTTACATTCCGTAACGTTCAAAACCAACGCCACGGGTTTGATTTCCGTGCTCGTCATGCTAGCCTTATAGGTCACCTTTCTACCGTCCGCCGTCACTTCAATCTCCACTGAATACGTGCGAGTTTCGCCTTCCTCTTTCACCGTAAACTCGACCATGCCCGTCACGTTTGCGGCAAATTTTCCCTCAAACGTCGCCTGCAAGAAGTCCTTGACTTCCACCGTCGGCGCAGGTAACCCCGTGAAATCTGCCGTCTCGTTTTCATAATCAAACGCAACCGTTATGGGCTCGGAGAATAAAGTTGCAAGTTCGTTCAAATCCGCTTCGATTCCCCCGTCGATATATTTTTCCACCGTCATTGAAAGGCTTGCGGGTCTCACGTCTGTCGCTGCGGCAACAAGCGAATACACCCTCTCTATTCCGTCGGTCGTCGTGCGCACCTGTGCGGTGTACTCGATCTCCTCACTTTCCTCCACCTCTCTCTTGGAGAACACAACGCTACCGCTGACACCCGTCGCAAAGGTGGGCGTAAACGTTTCGTTCCAAAGTTCGTAAACCACCATCGCGTCATTCGGCAGAGCAATTGCCGCCGCATCAGCACGAATGTTTTCAAGTTTTATATCGCCCTCTCCCGTCAACGAATAAGCACCTTCGCCCTCTCCGAACGACCAAACGCCGCTGACGCCTGCATTCATATATACAAGACCTGTATCAGGCGTATAACGGGAAGAAACGTCAAACTCCGTGGTTCCTTTTATAACGTCTTTACTCGTCACTTCCACCGCGGTTTCCGTCTTTACGCCGTCCGTATCCAACACGGATTTAACCGTCGCAATCAGTGTCTCCTGATTCTTTCCGTCGGCAAAAGAAGCATAATCCGCGCTCATAACGCCGACCACCGAGGAGATAATGACCGTCTCCTCCGACTCCGCGCCAAACATAACGGAAAGCACTCGCCCGATAACGGCGCCCGAATCCGCTTTATCTACGCCCTCCGATTGAGCGGCTTTAATAAAATACGTCTGACTCGCCGCATCGTAAAGATAAACCGTGTTATCGATAAAATACGCCGAATGAACCGTCTTTTCCGTCTCTCCAAACTCCGTTGTCTCGGCGCCAATTTTAACGTCGTAGCCGTTCTCATCCTTATAAAGCGAGATCGAAGCGTTAACCGCTTTACTCTCCGCGCTCTCGCCTTCACCTTTTGTGAAAGTCATGCCAAAAGAAAGACTCGCACCGTTCGCTTTAGAAAGCTGATCCTGGACTTTTTCCGCAACCTTCTGCGTCTCCACAACCGTCGTTTCGCCGCCATCCCCGCCGTCGGGAATTTTGTCGTCCCAAGGGTTTTTCTCCTTATTGCCGCAGCCTGTGCCCGTCAAGAGAAATGCGAGCCCGAGGGTTACCCCCACCGCTCTTTTCAAAAAGCTTCTCATTTTTCCTCCTTTTTTGCCGTTTCGTTCGTTTGAAAACAAGGCATACTCTTCAATAATACTATCTTATCATAAAACCGTGCGTTTGTCAATATCCAATTTACACAAATTCACTTGCTTTTTATATACGCATCAATCGCTTTTGCGGCGATTTTCCCCGCCCCCATGGCTTTAATGACGGTTGCCGAGCCCGTTGCCGCGTCCCCGCCGCAATATACGCCCTCAAGCGAGGTCCTGCCGTTTTCGTCCACGGCGATCTCCCCGCGACGACGCGTTGCAAGCCCCTCCGTTGTAGACGTCAAAAGCGGATTTGGCGAGGTTCCGAGCGCCATGATTACGCAGTCGACAGGCAGAATAAACTCGCTCCCCACGATTGGAACGGGTGAACGCCTACCGCTCGCGTCGGGTTCGCCAAGCTCCATGCGCACACATTCAAGCCCGTCCACCCAACCAAACGCTGGCTTTTTCGGATCAGTCTCTGCCGTTGCAAGAATACGGGTGGGATTTGTGAGCAGGTCGAAAATAATCCCCTCCTCCTTTGCATGCTCAATCTCCTCGCGACGGGCAGGCAATTCCGCTTCCCCGCGTCGATATACGATATGCACCTCCGCACCTAGCCGTTTCGCCGTCCGCGCCGCGTCCATCGCAACGTTCCCGCCGCCGACGACGGCAACCTGCTTTGCCCGCTGAATGGGGGTTGCGCTATCCGATAAATACGCTTTCATGAGGTTGGAACGGGTCAAAAATTCGTTCGCGGAATACACGCCCTTTAATCCCTCACCCTCAATGCCCATAAATTTAGGCAAACCTGCCCCCGAGCCGATAAAGACCGCTTCGTATCCATAGTCCGTTTGGAGTTCCTCAATCGTGATCGTACGCCCAATGATGACGTTCGTTTCGATCTTCACGCCCATTGCCTTGAGATTTTCGATCTCCTTTTCAACGATTGCTTTCGGCAGACGGAATTCGGGAATGCCGTAGACGAGCACCCCGCCCGCAACGTGCAACGCCTCGTAAACCGTCACCTCATACCCCAGCCGCCTTAAATCTCCTGCGCAAGTCAGCCCCGCAGGTCCCGAGCCGATCACGGCAACCTTATGCCCGTTCGAGGGAATGACTTCAGGCGCACAAGCCGCGTTTTCATTATGATAGTCGGCAACAAACCGCTCCAGCCGACCGATCCCCACCGCTTCACATCCCGCTTTTATGCCGCGCGTACACTTTCCCTCGCATTGCGTCTCCTGTGGGCAAACTCTGCCGCAGACCGCGGGAAGCGCGCTGTCTTTTGCAATAATTTGATAAGCCTCTTCAAACTCCCCCGCCGCAACCTTCACGATAAATTCGGGAATGGCTATATTAACGGGACAACCCGCAACGCAAGGACGAGTCTTGCAGTTTAAGCACCTTTTTGCCTCGTCGATCGCCTGTTCTTTCGTGTAACCGAGCGCAACCTCGCTAAAATTGCCGTTTCGGACGGCGGGATCCTGCGTGGGCATCGGATTCTTTTTGGGGCTCATATTAAACGCCATATTATTCCGCCTCCTTTTTGAAAAGGTTGCAAGCCGCCTCGTGGGCGCGCCTTTCAAACGCGGCATACGCTCCCGCGCGGCTCATCGCCTCGTCGAAATCGATCTTATGCCCGTCGAATTCGGGACCGTCCACACAGGCGAATTTCATCTCGCCGCCGACAGTCAAACGACACCCGCCGCACATTCCCGTGCCGTCGATCATAATGGGATTCATGCTTGCGACCGTCTTAATATTATAGGGACGCGTCGTCTCGCAGACGTATTTCATCATAATCAGCGGCCCGATCGTAATCACTTCGTCAAATTGTTCGCCCTCCTTTAAAAGCCGTTCGAGCGGCACGCAGACATTGCCCTTTTCTCCGCGGGAGCCGTCGTCCGTCATCAGATAAAAGGCGTCGGAAACCGATTTAAACTCCTCCTCCAAAATGACGAGCTCCTTATTTCTAAAGCCGATCACGGAGGTAACGCTTGCCCCCGCCTCTTTCAGCGCACGGGCAACAGGCAAAGCAATGGCACACCCCACGCCGCCGCCGACCACGCATACCCTTTTCAAGCCCGAAAGCTCCGTCGGACGCCCAAGGGGACCGACAAAGTCGGCAATAGACTCCCCCTCTTTTTTGTTATTCAGTTTTTCCGTCGTGGCGCCAACGATCTGAAAAATGACCGTCACAAGCCCCTCTTGCCGATCGTAACCCGCAACCGTGAGCGGAATGCGCTCTCCCCCCTCATCCACTCGCAAAATAATAAACTGCCCCGCGCGTGCCTTTTTGGCAACAAGCGGCGCCAATATCTCCATTTGTGTAACCGTTTGATTGAGCTGCTTTTTTCGGACGATACGATACATTTTTATTTCCCTCATAATTAATCCGATTAATACAATATATATTATAGCATATTTTTTTGTTTTTTCAAAATATTAAAGCCTTATTAAACTAAAAATTTTTATTTGAATATTTTCCAAAAAAATTTTTAAAAAATATATAAAATATGCTTGACAAGCGATTATTAATAGGATATAATATCATTAAGAACAACGAAAGACGTTCTAAATCACAAGAAAACAAAAAAATAAAAAAGAGAGGAAAAAATTATGAAAAAATTTGTATGTCCCGTTTGCGGTTATGTTCACGAAGGCGATAGCGCACCCGAGCAGTGCCCGATTTGCAAAGTCTCTGGCGATAAGTTCAAGGTTATGACGGAAAAGACCTGGGCGGCAGAGCACGTTGTCGGCGTTGCGACAGACGCTCCCGAGGATGTTAAAGAAGGTCTCAGAATGAACTTTAACGGCGAATGCAGTGAGGTTGGTATGTACCTTGCAATGGCACGCGTTGCAATTCGCGAGGGTTATCCCGAAATCGGCGAGTTCTATAAGCAGGCAGCTTGGGAAGAAGCAGAGCACGCTTGTAAGTTTGCGGAATTGTTGGGCGAAGTGGTCACCGATTCCACGAAGAAGAATCTCGAGCTTCGCGTAGACGCAGAATACGGCGCAACGCAAGGCAAGGTCGATCTTGCAAAGCGCGCGAAAGAGCTTGGCCTTGACGCGATTCACGACACCGTTCACGAAATGGCTCGCGACGAAGCCCGTCACGGCAAAGGCTTTGAGGGTCTCCTTAAGAGATACTTCGGCAAATAATTAAACTACCCCCGCAGAAAAGCGGCGTAGAGATAAAAAACCTATCTTATAGCAAAAAAAGAAGGCTTGCCCTATCGCAAGTCTTCTTTTTTTACTTAAACAATACAATTATCTTGCGCCGTCGCGCTTCAAAACGCTAAATACTGCCTTGAACATAATTTTTATATCCAGCCAAACGGAGCAATGATCGACGTAATAAAGCTCCAACGCCTGTCTTTCGCCGCTTGTATACGTGCTGTTATTTCTGCCGTTGACCGCCCACCAACCAACCATTCCAGGCTTGACGGATAAGAGCTTGTCCCCGTCTGCCCCATACTTATCCTTAACCTCCTCTTCCATCAGCGGGCGGGGCCCCACTACGGACATTTTCCCGACGAAGATATCCCAAATCTGCGGAAGCTCGTCGAGCGAGGTCTTTCTCAAGAAGTTCCCCACCTTGGTAATTCTCGGATCGTTGTCAATCTTGAATTCCTCTTTATATTGCTTGAGCTGCTCCTCCGTCAGCATTTTTTCGAGCTGATCGGCATTCTTTTTCATACTGCGGAATTTGGTAACGGAAATTTTCCTCCAATTCTTCCCCACCCGCTTATGCTTATAAAATACCTTCCCTCCGTCGCTGAGCTTGACTGCAATCGCCAAAATCAGATACAGCCACGAAAAGATAATCAAAACGAGCCCTGAAGCTAATATATCGAAAAAAGCGTTTAACCAGTAAATAGCAACCGTAGCGGAAGCCCTTTCGAGGCACGAAAACTGCAGGGACCTCCTCCCCCTTTATCTGCGTCTCTTCGATCGGTAGTTCTTCTCTGTTTTCCGTTTCCATAGTAATTCCTTAATCCTTTTTTTATTGATTTATCCGTTTACCCTCGATCTCGAGGTTCTTCCATAAACGGCATCAAAACCGAGTTTTGCACGTAGAGATATTCATCTTTTATGCGAATGATATCCCCTTCTCGCTCAAGATACTTATCGCTCTTTTCAAGCGCTTTAGGGAAATCGTCCTCAAGGCGGGAGGCGAAATTTTTCTCGTATTCCGAGAGAGAAACGCCGTACTTCGTTCTTAAAGCCAGCATAATAAACTCAAATTTGGCGTCCGCCTCGCTCACTTCCTCGCTCGTCACAGCGGGATAGTAGCCCGAAATGATACATTTCATGTACTCGTCGAGATCAAAAGTGTTCGTGAATCGCTTACCCTTTATAAACGAGCTCGCCGCCACGCCAACGCCGATATATTCCCCTCGCCGCCAGTATGTGAGATTATGACGGCTTTCATAGCCCTTTTTTGCAAAATTAGAGATCTCATAGCGCTCGTAGCCCTTGTCGGCAAGAAGCTTTCTGCCGTATTCGTAAAGCTCGGCAACCTCGTCGGAATCGGGCAATTCGCCGTTTAAGTAATCGGTGTAGATGGGGGTGCCGTCCTCGACCGTCAACGCGTACATGGATATGTGCTTCGACCCGCACGCGCTTGCAACCTCGATGGTTTTTGCAACGTCTTCCTTGGTCTGATTCTTCAAACCCAGCATGACGTCTGTACTGAAATTTTCGCCCTTTAAAAGCTTGGTCGCATACACGTAATCACGCACGTTATGAATTCTACCGATATCCTCAAGCTGGGCGTCAATCGCCGTCTGTAAACCGATGGAAAAACGGTTGATCCCCGCCTCCTTATAAGTCTTGACCTTGCCCTCGCCGATCGTGCCGGGGTTGAGCTCAAGCGTGATTTCCGCATCCTTTGTGAGCTTAAAGCACTTTCTGATTTGATTCATCGCACCTAAAATGAGCTTGGGCGGGATATAGGACGGCGTTCCGCCGCCAAAATAGACCGAATCGAATTCATAGTCCTTAAGCTCCTCTCCGCGCATTTTCAATTCCTTATAAAGACACGCCATATACGCTTCGGCATATTCAATCTTATCGGGAAAGGACACAAAGTCGCAATAGGAGCATTTGTGTCTGCAGAAGGGAACGTGTATATAAATACCTGCCATACGACACCTCTTTCACTAATCCTTTATTCGGGCAATTCGCCCGACCATATGTATCTTTGTAAATCAACGGAAAAATTTTCGTCCACCTCAACGCCCTCGGCTTGGAGGAGCGCCGCTTGCACCTCCTTGCCACCGAACGCAAACGCAGGCGCAAGAGCGCCGAAACGGTTGACCACCCTGTGGCAGGGTATGACCATGGGTTCGGGATTGACGTGGAGCGCATAGCCCACCTGCCTTGCCGCACGGGGCGAGCCAACGAGCAGTGCCACCTGCCCGTAGGTGGTCACCTTACCTTTCGGAACGCGCTTTACGACCTCGTATACCCGCTCGAAAAAATTCAATGAACGCATACCTGCCCCCCTGCTTTTAATTACTTTCAACGATTTCGAGCTCCCTCCATGCGAGGACTTTCCCGCTTGATCGATGTGACTGTAAGGGCGAATCGAATAAAAACAAAAATCTTTGATTTATGGTGCGGTGCAACGCACGCGCGCCTTTATTAGTCCTTATTCGTCTTAAGTATCTCCATAAACACTTCCGACGGCACCTCGACGTTGCCAACCTGTCTCATGCGCTTTTTGCCCTCTTTTTGCTTTTCAAGGAGCTTTCTCTTACGGGTAATATCGCCGCCGTAGCACTTGGCAAGGACGTCTTTTCTGACCGCCTTAACCGTCTCGCGAGCAATGATTTTGCCGCCGATCGCCGCCTGCACGGGAATCTCAAACAGCTGACGGGGAATGGCTTCCTTGAGATTTTCGCAGAGCATTCTGCCCCGTTCGTAAGCCCGCCCCTCAAACACGATAATCGAGAGCGCGTCGCAAATTTCGCCGTTCAAGAGGATATCCAGCTTGACAAGCTTGGATCGCTCGTAACCCGCGAGCTCATAGTCGAAGCTCGCATACCCCTTCGTACGGGATTTGAGTCCGTCGAAAAAGTCGTAGACAATCTCGTTTAAGGGCAACGTATACTCAAGCTTAACTCTGCGCTCGTCGAGATAGGTCATATTTTTAAATACGCCCCGCTTTTCCTTGCAAAGATCCATCACGGAACCCATATAATCGGGCGGCGTGTAGATTTCCGCTTTCACAATCGGCTCCTCCATATACTCAATATCCGAAACGTCGGGCAAATGGGAAGGATTGTCTACGTAGAGCTCCGTCCCGTCCGTTTTATGGACGAGATAGCTCACGGAAGGCGCCGTCGTGATAATGTCCAGATTAAACTCCCGCTCAATGCGCTCCTGTATAATCTCCATGTGCAGAAGCCCCAAAAAGCCGCAACGGAAGCCAAAGCCGAGCGCAACGGAATTGTCAGGCTCGAAAATGAGCGACGCGTCGTTTAACTGAAGCTTCATGATCGCGTCCTTTAAGTCGTTAAATTTACTCCCGTCGAGCGGATAGATTCCGCAAAACACAACGGGCTGCACCTGTTTATACCCTGGCAACGGCTCCTTGGCGGGGTTTTTAACGAGCGTGACGGTGTCTCCCACAGCGACGTCCTGAATGGACTTAATGGAAGCCGCGATATAGCCGACCTCGCCCGCCTTGAGCTCGGCCTTCGGCAAAAGGTTCGGCGCAAACACACCCACCTCCGTGACGTCGTAGGTCGCGTCGGACAAAAAGGTCTTAATCTTATCGCCCACCTGCACTCTGCCGTCGCGAATCCTGACAAACAGGATAACGCCCTTATAATTATCATAGTAGCTGTCGAAAATAAGCGCCTTTAAGGGCTCTTCTGTTTCTCCGTCGGGCGCGGGGAAATATTGCGCGATCGCCTCTAAAAGATCGTCGATATTCAACCCCTCTTTTGCAGATACGCAAGGCGCATAGCTCGCGTCCAGCCCAATGACGTCCTCGATCTCCTGCTTGACCTCGTCCACCCGCGCGCTGGGCAAATCAATCTTGTTGATCACAGGCAGTATCTCAAGATTGTTCTCAAGGGCAAGATAGACGTTTGCAAGCGTCTGCGCTTCCACTCCCTGCGTCGCGTCCACAACGAGAATTGCCCCCTCGCAAGCGGCAAGCGAACGGCTGACCTCATATGTGAAGTCGACGTGCCCCGGCGTATCGATGAGATTGAATTCATATTCGTTCCCGTCTTTCGCCGTATAATACATTCTAACAGGCGTGAGCTTGATCGTGATGCCGCGCTCCCGCTCAATATCCATACTGTCGAGAAGCTGCTCCTCCATATCGCGCTTGGAGACCTGTCCCGTGCGTTCCATGAGACGGTCGGCAAGCGTGCTTTTGCCGTGATCAATATGGGCTATAATGCAAAAATTTCTTAAATAACGGTTGGGTTTTGCCATAAATTTTCCTTATAAATCAAGATCGAAAAGTTCTAAAAATACGCGAAGAGAATAGGGAATCTGCACGTTTTTGGGCAGCGCGATACCGACGGAACGCGCAGGCAAAAGCGGATCGGTCTTAATCTCGTAGAGCGACTTATCCGCAAGACGGTGACGGGCATATTCGCGCGGAATCACCCCCACGCCCATGCCGCGAATGACCAAACGCTTCATAAGATCCCAGCTGCTGATCTCAATCGCAGGCGTAAGCGTAATCCCCACGTTATCCAAAAAATTATCCATGAGCTGCCGCGCGACAGTGTTCTTTTGCAATAAAACGATGGGATAATCTCTTAAACGGGTCAACGGAATCGTTCCCTCCGTCAGCTCGCGGTTTTTCTCGCCCGTGATAAATACGTCCGTAAGGCGCATGCAGTTGCCGTAAATATGAATTTCGGGATCGCTGTCCATGGGCAAATTGACAAACGCAACGTCGCATTTGTTCGTCTTGAGCCCCTCGGCAGTTCGAGCGTTGATATCCGAAATCAGCTCAATTTTAACAGCGGGATATTTCGCGTGGTATTCGACAATCTTATCGGCAAGAAAATACTCGAAAATGGTCTCGGACGCCGCCACGCGAATGGTGCCCGAAGCAGACGCGTTGATTTGCTCAATCTGGTTTTCCACGTCGCCAAGCAAGCGAAGCGCCTGCTCCACCTTGGAATAAATGAGCTTGCCGCCGCGCGGCGAAAGTTCCATACCCCGATGGGTACGGTTAAACAGCGAAACGCCGAGCTGATTTTCCAGCTGCTTAATCGACTGAGAAACGGCGGGCTGCGAAATATACAGCTCCTCCGCCGCCTTTGTCAAGCTTCCGCATTTCGCGACCGTGTAGAACACTCTGTATAGCTCCAGATTGACCATTTTTCCACCTCACGCGCCCCCTTAAGACGCCTCTTCTTCCTTTTCTTTCATCGCGACCATGGTATGCCCTTCCAATTTTCAACGCATACCTATCCGCCGCTTATTTCCCCACACAGAATTTAGAGAATATCTCGTCTACAATCGTTTCTGACGCCGTTTCGCCCGTGATCTCCCCAAGCGTTTCCCACGCCTCTTTAACGTCAATTCCAACTAGATCAAGGGGCATTATCCCGCAAGCATCAACCGCTCTTTTCAAGCTTTCAATTGCCCTCATTAGCGCGGCAAAATGTCTCTCCTCAATCAAAAAAGCCGCGTCCTCGCCCCGATCGCCGATCCCCTTTTCATATAAGAGCTCCTTAAGCCTTTGCACGCCCTCGCCCGTCAGCGCGGAGGTGTGCACGTCCGCGTCCGTCGGCGTATCGTCGGCAAGATCGATCTTATTAAACACCTTAATCAGCGGCTTGTCCTTAACGTATGCAAGCGCCCTTGCGTCCTCCTCGCTCAAAGCAGTATAGTCCGCGACAAACACCGCAACGTCCGCCGCACGGATAATCGCCTCCGCTTTTCCGATTCCGATGCTCTCAATCCGATCTTCGCTCTCTCTCAACCCCGCCGTATCGTAGAGGTTGAACTTCACGCCGTGAATTTCGATCGCGCCTTCGACAGCGTCCCGCGTCGTCCCCGCAACGTCGGAAACGATCGCCTTTTCGTAGCCCAAAAGCCTGTTTAAAAGCGAACTTTTGCCCGTGTTCGGCTTTCCGCAGATCGCAACCGTGACGCCCGATTTGATCTTTCTACCCGAAGCGTAGCCCGAAGCGAGCGCAGAAAGCTCCTCGACAATTACCCCGAGCTTATCCTTGATTTCGTCAGTGGTGTCCTCCTCGATCCCCTCCTCGGGATAATCGACGGCGGCACCGATTCCCGCCAATATCTCCTTGAGCTCGTTTTGTGCCGAGCGGATTTTTTGGGTCAGTTTTTCACTGTATAAGAGATACCCCGCGCGCACCTCTGCTTCCGACTCGCCGTTGATCATATCCGCGATCCCTTCAGCGGAAGCCAAGGAAAGCTTACCGTTTAAAAATGCACGCTTGGTAAATTCGCCGCGCCCCGCGCTTCTCGCGCCGTGCTTAAAGGTTGTTTTGAGAATGCCCCGCGCAACGCTCTCCCCACCGTGGCATTGAAATTCCACAACGTCCTCGCCCGTATACGAAGCGGGAGCTTTGAAATAGACGCAGAGTCCGTAATCGGTAAACGCTCCGCCGTCAATTCGACCGGGATAAAGGCGGTAAGGCTCAAAGTCCGCAACCTTGATCTTACCCACGGGCGAAAACATTTTTTCCGCGACGGAAAGCGGGTTTTTGCCGCTGATTCTTATGATGGCGACCCCTCCCTTGCCAGGCGGCGTCGCTATGGCGGAAACGTTTTCGTCCATCACCTTTTTTACGCGCTCCTTTTTATAATTTACATTTATATCAATTACTATTATAGCACAGTATTTTGTGGTTGTAAACCCTTTCAAACCTATTTTTTGCAAAAAAAAGCGGAAATTATAACTTTCGCTTATTTCCGCTTAAAAATCTCTAAATTGTGTTTTTTGGACTTTGCCTCAATCGAAAAGATCGTCCGAGCCGTCCTCTTTTCCACCCGCCGCCCGATTGCTTGAACTGCCTGCGGAAGAATCCGTCCGATTATTATTTGGCGAAGCGGAAGCCCCGCCCGCAAAATCCGAAAAAGGCTCGGCGCCCGAAGTGGAACCGCCAAACTCTGAAAAAGGCTCGCCCGCACCGTTTGCAGGTCTCCCCGCAGACGCCCCGCCAAACTCCGAGAAAGGCTCCTCGGGCTTGGGTCTTTCGCCGTAAGGAGCGCCGCCCTGCGTACCATAGCCGCCCTGTCCGTTGCCGTAAGGAGCACCGCCATAGCCGCCGTAAGGTCTATAACCGCCGTAACCGCCCATATTTCCATAGCGACGCGCATAAGCCTCGCGTTTTTTACGCATATATTCGTTATAATCGATTGCCTGATTATTACGAAGCACAAAGATAACGATATAGCGGGAAATAGGCACGAAAATCGCCACCCAAGAAAGGAGCATATAGCCTTTCGCGTAATACTTCCGATAGAGCCCCATCAGCAGAATGAACAGCATAACGCTGTAAATCAACCCCGTGATAGAGTAGATATATTCGGAAATCATATAGTACTTTGAAAGCCCGTTTGCAAAGCCGCTCAAGTCCATAAACTCTATCACATAATCGCTGACAATCGCCGAATCGCCGTGACGAACAAAGAGAAATACCTCTGCCGCTATGGATGAAAAGCAGACTAAAACATCCACGATCTGCGCAATCATTGCATAGAGTCCCACGCGCCGCATTTTATGTCCGAACACCTCGCAGGTCCCCGCCAGTTTACCGATATACCAAATATTGGCAAACGGAACAAATGCTAGCCACTTCTTGCTCATATTGCGTTTTTTCGCCATAATGAACAATCCCGCCGCCTGCAAAAAGAAGAGCGCGGCGATCAAGCCGAACGCAACGGAAAAAGCAACAATGAACGGACGGTACGAGCCCAACAGCGCTTCCAATCCCTTGTTCCGCTGCATATAAAAGACTAATACGGTCTGATAAATATTATAAATTTCCATACGGAAACCTCCCGCGCGGCATCCCGCGCCCAAAACTCATGATTATATCCCCAAAAAGACGAGCAATATTCCAACAATCGACCAAACGAGCCCCACGCCAAAAGCGATTGCGACGGGTAAAAATTTTGCGCCGCGGTTGAGCCGTTGACTGTTTGCCCCGCCGAGCGAAAACCGTTTTTCCTCCCCGTCAGTGGTCGCAAGCCGACCCGTCGAAAACCACGGCGTTTCCTCCGTCCGCGGCCCGAAAACAGGATCGGGCACCACAAACATCGCGCAGACCTCCGCGTGCGATTGCTCGGGCTTTTTCAGAGAACGCGCGGCGTGCTTGATAAAATAGATAAGCGCTGAAATCAAACAAACGGCGCCGATGAGCACGAACATGATCTCCGTGATTGAAAGATAAACGGCGGTATTCCCCGCGCGTTCAGCCGCGCCCGAATAGATCAACGAGGATGCGGTCACAAAGAAATTATTCGTGAAATGCACAACGCAGCATACGGCAAGATTTCTCGTCTCTAAATAGAGATATCCCATTGCCGCGCCCAACAAAAACTGATAAATGAGCTGATCAACGTTCCCATGCGCCAACGCAAACAAAACAGCCGAAAGAATCACCGCCGCCGCTTTTCCAAACTGTAAAAAGCCGCGCAAAATCACGCCTCGAAACAAAAGCTCCTCAAAGATCGCAGGCAAAACCGTACTTAATAAAAACGCGTAAAGAATGAGCCAACCGCTCGACCCAATCAACTCGGGATCCAGAGAGGACGAAGATAAGCCTAAGCCACGTTGGAGCTGTTCAAAGGACGTGGAAAAGCTGTCTGCAAGCGGAGAAAAAAGAGTCGCCATACCCACCGTACCGACAGCGGCAATCAGCATTTCCACTCCGTGCCCCTTGCGAAGCAAAAAACCGCCGCCCGAAAGGACGTTGCTTCGCGCGATCAAGCACATAACGATCGTGATCGCGGCAAGTCCGAGTGCAATCACAACCGATTGCAGGCACATATACGGCACGATATCCGTGACCGTCCGCCCCGAACGGTACACGGCTTCAAATAGCCGCGTAAACGCGTGGGAAACGCCCTCCATCATCGCTAAAAACAGAAGAAACGCAACCGCCGCGTGCATCGCGTTAAAAGTATTCGGATTATAACGCTTCATCTTTTTCACGTTTGCCTCTCCTGTGCTTTAATGCCTCTTTTTTACGTCGCCGTAATCAACCTCTATCAGCGTGAGCCCCTTTGCGGGCATGGTTTTCCCAACGAGATTTCTCTCCCCCGACTCAAAAGCGAGCGACAAGCTTTCCGCCGTGCGTTTGCCGAGCGCAAGCTCCATGAGCTCTCCCGCCATCGTGCGCACCATATTATATAAAAACCCGTTGCCCGTGACGAACATATCGATATTGCGCGAGCCGTAAGTAACGCTCTCCTCTATCCTTACCTCATACACCGTTCTAACCGTTGTTTTCACCGACGAGCCCGAAGCGCAGAACGCCTTAAAATCGTGTTCGCCCTCCAAGCGCTTTGCTGCTCTTTCGAGCACCGTCCTTTCAGGCGCGCATTCAAGACGCACCGCATAACGCTCTTTCAGCGGCATCTCCCTCGGAGAGACGTAGAAAGAATAGCGATAGGTCTTTCGCTTCGCGCTCCTATTTGCGTCAAAGCCCTCACGCGGCAAAAAGCCCTCCAAAAGCTTAATATCTGGCGGCAAAAAACGGTTGATGCAATCGGGCAGCTTTTCAGGCGGAACCGTGAGCCCCGCCGCGTCGAAATGACAAACCTGCCCCGCCGCGTGCACGCCTGCGTCCGTCCGTCCGCTCGCCGTGATCTTAACCCGCACACCCAACGCCTCTTGAACGGCGTTTTCAAGAATCTCCTGCACGCTTACCGCGTTCTTTTGCCGCTGCCAGCCCGCGTAAGCCGTTCCGTCGTAAGCAAGGATAAAAGCGTATCTCATAGCCACCTCAAACAACGTGCGCAAAATAAGCGCGGAATAATAACACGGCGGTTAAAAGCGCAACGCCGAACAAGCACGCAAACGCGTCCCGCCAACCGAAGCGCAATTTTTTATACTTCGTCCTTACCTTACTGCCCGAATAGCAACGTGCGTCCATCGCGTCGCCGAGCTCGTCTGCCCGTCGGAACGCACTGATCAAAAGCGGAATCAAAACAGGAACGACCGCCTTCACGCGCTTAATGATTCCCCCCGTCTCGAAATCCGCACCGCGCGCCCTTTGCGCGTTCATAATCCTCGCCGTTTCATCCGACAAAATGGGGATAAAACGGAGCGCAATAGACATAATAAGCGCCAGCTCATGCACGGGAAAACGAACGAGCTTTAAAGGATACAACAAACTTTCAATCCCGTCCGTTAAGGAAACGGGCGTGGTCGTGAGCGTCAAAAGAGAGGAGCCCATCACAAGCAGGATTAGCCGCGCCGCCAAAAATACGGTGTAGTAAATCCCCTCCTTGGAAATCTCGATAATGCCCCACTTTACGAGCGGCTCGCCCCCCGAATAGAAAAACAGATTGAGGATCGCCGTGAACAGCAAAAGAAAGACAACGCCTCTCACCGATCTAAAAATACTCCCGATCGGCACCGACGAACACAGCGTGATAATGAGAAAGGCAAATGCGCAAGCGCCGAGCCCAAAAAAGTTCTTCGCCGAGAACACCGCCACGATATAGAGAATCAAAAACAGGATCTTCGTGCGCGGGTCGCATTTATGCACGGGAGAATCCACGGGGTAATATTGTCCGAAGGTCACGTCACGCATGGCTCGCCTCCCCGCCCGCAGGCAATTCCCCAAAGAGCGCAAGCACGCTCCGCACAAAATCCCCCGACGTGAAATCGGACTGCGCTTTAACCCCGCGTTTTTCGAGTTCTTCCGTTACCTTTGCCGTAAACGGAATATCGAGCCCGAGAGAAATTAACTGCTCGGGCGCCGAGAAAAGCGCCTTGGGCGAACACGCCCGAACGACCTTTCCCGCCGAAAATACCGCGGCGCGCGTACAATTCTCCGCAATCTCATCCATATCATGCGACACAATTATGACGGTTTTACACCAGTCTTTGTGAATTTTGTGTAAAAGTTTCATAATCTCCTCTTTTCCGAGGGGATCCAAGCCCGCCGCAGGCTCGTCCAAAACGAGAATTTCGGGTTTTGTGACGATCACACCCGCAATCGCAACCCGCCGTCTCTGCCCGCCCGAAAGCTCGAACGGCGAACGGTTTTTCACCTCCGCATAGTCGAGTCCGACCGTGGACAACGCTTCCTTGACGGCTTCTGCCGTCTGTTCGTCCGTCAGGGGCTCCTTCGCAAAATTCTTGAGCCCGAATGCCACGTCGTCAAACACCGTCTCGGCAAAGAGCTGATATTCGGGGTATTGGAACACCATTCCCACCTTACTTCTCAACGCCTTAAAATCAGTGGTTTTATCCGTGAGGTCGAAGCCTCCCACCGTAAGCCTCGTTGCAGGCAATGGTGCCTCGCCTTTTTTAGGCTTTTTCGCCTTATACTTTTTCTGCGCCGTGGGGAGCTTAATGAGCGCGTTCAAATGCTGAACAAAGGTGGATTTTCCGCTTCCCGTATGCCCGATAATCCCGAAAAACTCCCCCGCCCCCACGTTGAGATCAACGCCGCTTAACGCATGGGTAGAAAACGGGGAATTGGGATTATAAACGTAGGAAAGATTCTCGCAGAGGATTTCCCCCAAATCGCCCGTTACGGTGTCGTTTTGCTCCGTTTCATTTTCGGATAAACGCACACCTGCCCCCACCTCTTGCGGTTTTTCAGCCGCGTGAGAAAGCGCGCTAGCAATCTCTGTTGCCAACGTTTCCGCACCAAAGCAATCGGCGATTTCTAGACCGCCCGCGCGAAGCTGCTCACAGATGCGCAAAGGTCTCGGCGGCAAAAGACGGAAGCTCCTCAAATCCTCGCTCCGTCCCAAAATCTCCTCGGGTCTGCCCTCCATAACCACCTCGCCTTTGTTCATGACGATCGCACGGTCGGCAAGAAGTGCTTCCTCGGGGAAATGCGTGATTAAAAGGACGGTGATCCCCTCCTCCTCATTCAGCCTTTTCACGACCTCCACAACCTCCCGCCGCCCTCTCGGGTCGAGCATGGCGGTGGACTCGTCCAAAATCATAATTTCGGGCTTGAGCGCTAAAACGCCCGCAATCGCAATGCGTTGCTTTTGCCCGCCCGAAAGGCGCGCGGGCGTCGCATACCTAAATTTAGACATGCCAACGGCATTGAGCGCAAATTCGATGCGTTCTCCGATCTCCTTACGGGGAACCCCCACGTTTTCGGGTCCGAACGCGATATCGTCCTCAACGATCGAAGCGACCGTCTGGTTATCGGGATTCTGAAAGACGAGACCGACCCGACGCCTGATCTCGAATATATTCTTATCGTCCGTCACCTCCCGTCCCAAAACGGTAATTTTTCCCGACGTGGGAAACAACAATCCGTTGATGAGGCGGGCAAGGGTGGACTTACCGCTGCCGTTATGCCCGAGGAGCGCCACGAACTCTCCCTTTTTGACGGACAAGCTCACGCCGCGGAGCGCAAAGCCCTCCCCGTCGAAAAACCCGTCGCTCTCCGTCTCCTCGGTTGCGCTTACGCCGTCCCCCTTTCCCTCGTAGGAAAAGCGGACGTTCTCGAATTTAACGGCTTCCTCGTATATTTCTGTCAAAATCTTTACCTTCTTTGCCTTTTTAAATATCGTTATTTTCCACAGTATATTATAGCAGATTTTTTAAGTCATTACAATGAAAATGAGGTGAAATTCTCATCAAAGAGGAAAATTTTTCTCATTTTTTTATAATTTTCGCCCCCGAACACGCGCAAGTGTGCTCCCGTATTTCGCTTTAGAGAAAAAAGTAGCGATATTTCGCAATATTTTCTCGATATTCCCCCGTTTTCGTATTGACTTAAACATAAAAAAGGGGTATAATTAATACGTATGTGAAAATATATCCAAGGCAAGGTATGAACAATCAAAAAGCATCCCGCCCGAACGTATTTGCACGAACGAATCACAAAGAAAAATTTATTAAACGGAGGTTTAAGATGAAAAAAATGACCATTGACGGTAACACCGCCGCATCGCACGTCGCGTATGCGTTCTCTGAAGTTGCCGCCATCTACCCGATCACGCCGTCCTCTCCCATGGCAGAATCTGCCGACGAGTGGGCGACCGCGAAACGCACGAACATGTGGGGACAGAAGCTGAAGATCGCCGAGCTCCAGTCGGAAGGCGGTGCGGCAGGCGCCGTTCACGGCTCCTTGGCAGCAGGCGCTCTGACCACCACCTACACCGCTTCGCAGGGCTTGCTGCTCATGATCCCGAACATGTATAAAATCTCGGGCGAGCTGATGCCCATGGTAATGCACGTGTCCGCGCGTGCTCTTGCGGCGCACTCCCTGAACATTTTCGGCGACCATTCCGACGTTATGGCATGCCGCCAGACGGGCTTTGCAATGATCGCGTCCTCGTCCGTTCAGGAAGTCATGGACCTCTCCCTTGTGGCGCATCTTGCGACGCTCAAATCCAAGGTTCCCTTCGTGCAGTTCTTCGACGGATTCCGTACCTCTCACGAGTACTCCAAGATCGACGGCTTCGACGAAAAGGATAACTACGCGGAGATCAAGGCGATCTTCGATAAGCTCGGCATGCAGAAGTATGTGGACGACTTCAAGTCCCGCGCGCTCAACCCCGAGCATCCCATTCAGAAAGGTACCGCTCAAAACAGCGACACCTATTTCCAGAACCGCGAAACGGCGAACGCGCATTATAATGCAGTTCCCGGCATCGTTTCGGAAATGATGGCGGTCGTGTCCGAGCATACGGGCAGAAGCTACCACCTTTTCGACTACGTCGGCGCACCCGATGCGGAAGAAGTAATCGTGCTTATGGGCTCGGGCGCAGAGACGGTCGAAGAGACCATCAACAAGCTCAACTCGCAGGGCAAGAAATACGGTCTTTTGAAAGTCCGTCTTTACCGTCCCTTCGACGCGACGGCGTTCGTTGACGCAATCCCCGCAACCTGCAAGAAACTTGCCGTTCTCGACAGAACGAAAGAGCCCGGCTCGCTTGGCGAACCCCTCTATCTCGACGTCTGCGCGGCGCTCATCGAAAAGAACAGAACGGACGTCAAGGTCTACGGCGGCAGATACGGTCTCGGTTCCAAGGAATTCACCCCCACGATGGTGCTTTCTATCTATAAGAACCTTGAAGCAAAAGAGCCGAAGAACCACTTCACCGTGGGTATTTACGAAGACGTCACGAACACCTCTTTGGACTTCTCCGAAAAGTACGACGCAGCTCCCGCAGGTTCCACGTCCTGTAAATTCTACGGTCTTGGCTCCGACGGTACGGTCGGTTCCAACAAGAACACCGTTAAGATTATCGGCGACCACACGGATAAATACGTGCAGGCATATTTCTTCTACGATTCCAAGAAATCGGGCGGTATCACCGTTTCGCACCTCCGTTTCGGCGACAAACCCATTCAGTCGGAATATCTCATCGACGCGGCGGACTTCATTGCCTGCCACAACCCTTCCTACGTGACCCGCTACGACATGGTTAGCGACCTTAAGGAAGGCGGCGCATTCCTTTTGAACAGCGAGTGGACGACGGTCGAACAGCTCGAAAAAGAGCTTCCCGCAAAGATGAAAAACGCGCTTGCGCAGAAGAAAGCGAAACTCTACGTTATCAACGCAATCAAGATCGCAGGCGAGCTCGGTCTTCGCGGCAAGACCTCCACGATCCTGCAATCGGCATTCTTCTATATCAATAAGCAGATCATGCCCTATGAAAGCGCTGATCCCAACGACAAGAACACGGCTGTCGCGCTCATGAAATACATGGCGTACAAGTCCTTCTCGCGTAAAGGCGACGCGATTGTTCAGATGAACTACAACGCGATCGACTCCGCGAAGACCAACCTTGTGGAAATCGAGATCCCCGCTTCTTGGGCTACGACCACCGAGGGCGCTAGCATGGTCAAGCTTGCCGACAACGATTACTTCCGTAACGTCGTGGCTCCCATCCTTGCGCTTGAGGGAGACAAGCTCCCCTCCTCCGCATTCAACGCAGACGGCTCCGTTCCCACGGGTACGACCAAGTTTGAAAAACGCGGTGTTGCGGTGCTCGTTCCCGAATGGAACATCGATAAGTGTATTCAGTGTAACCAGTGTTCGTTCGTCTGCCCTCACGCGACGATTCGTCCCTACCTCGTTGCAGACGGCACAACCGTTCCCGAAGGCTTTGCGACCAAACCCGCACTTCAGGCAAAGGGCTACACCTTCCGTATGCAGGTCTCCCCGCTCGACTGTATGGGCTGCGGCGTCTGCGCAGACGTCTGCCCCGTCAACCAGAAAGCGACCAACGACGCTGCGAAGAACGGCACGAAAGTGGACAAAGCGGCTTGCGCGCTGAACATGGTACCCCTTGAAAAGCTCGCGGCGAAAGAAGCGGCTAATTGGGAATTTGCTCAGGAGCTTCCCGACGTTCCCGCAGAGGTCGTCGAGAAGATGGCGGACGTCAAGAAGTCCCAGTTCTCGCAGCCTCTCTTCGAGTTCTCGGGCGCTTGCGCAGGTTGCGGCGAAACCCCTTACGTCAAGGTGCTTACCCAGCTCTTCGGCGATCGTATGATCATCGCGAACGCGACGGGTTGCTCCTCCATCTACGGCGGTTCCTCCCCCACCTGCCCTTACACGACGAACAAGAAAGGCCACGGTCCCGCATGGGCAAACTCCCTCTTCGAGGACAATGCGGAATTCGGCTACGGCATGAACCTTGCCTACAAGGCAAGAAGAGAAGCGTTGGCGGCAAAGGTTGCCAAGCTTGCCGAGCTTTGGGCGGAATATCCCGAATGCGTTGCACCTCTTACTGCATGGCTCGAGAACGTCGACGATGCGGAAGGCAGCAAAACGACGGCGGCGGTGCTTGTCGAAGAGCTTGAAAAGTGCAAAGCGGAATGCGAGGGCGAAGAACTCACGCTCGTGGAAGAAATCCTTAAGGATAAGGATTGCCTTGTCAAGAAGTCCTTCTGGATTATCGGCGGCGACGGCTGGGCATACGATATCGGCTACGGCGGTCTCGATCACGTGCTCGCTTCGGGCGAAGACGTGAACATTCTCGTCCTTGACACGGAGGTTTACTCCAACACGGGCGGTCAGGCTTCCAAGTCCACCCCTATCGCGGCGGTTGCCAAGTTTGCGGCAGGCGGCAAGAGAGTGAAGAAGAAAGACCTCGGCATGATCGCGGCGACCTACGGTTACGTCTACGTTGCACAGTGCTCCATGGGCTCGGATAAAGCGCAGTTCGTGAAAGCATTGAAGGAAGCGGAGGCTTACCACGGTCCTTCCATCATCATCTGCTACGCGCCTTGTATCAACCACGGTATCAACATGGGTAAATCCCAGACCGAGGAGAAGAACGCGGTGGATTGCGGTTACTGGCATTTGTACCGTTACAACCCCGAGCTTGCGGAAAAGGGCGAGAATCCCTTCACGCTGGATTCCAAGGATCCCACGGGCGATTATCAAGGCTTCCTGATGGGCGAGGTCAGATACGCGTCCCTGAAGAAGACGGAGCCCGAGCTCGCGGAAGAACTCTATCAGCAGACGGAGAAAGCTTCTCAGCAACGTCTTGCGGGCTACAAGAAAATGGCTGGGAAATAATTCCTCGCTATAAAGCACAAAAACGACCCGCCGAGGGAACTCGGCGGGTTTTTTGTACCCGTATTATACCATAGCTTTTTCCGTTGTCAAGCCTCTACTGCCAACTTTTTTTCGTTTTTTGAAAAAATTTTTCGCAACGCTCGGCACCCCTTTCCCTCCTGCCAGCATAAGATGCAATATGAGCCTTATTATCACAGACTACAACCGAACCGCCGCCACGGCGTATGCAAAGCGTTGGGCGTTATCCAGAAACCCCGATTTTTATAACTTTGACAAGCTGGGCGGCGACTGCACGAATTTCGCCTCTCAATGCGTCTATGCGGGAAGCGGAGTCATGAATTTCACGCCCACGTTCGGCTGGTACTATCTATCCCTCAACGATCGCACCCCTTCCTGGACGGGCGTGGAATACCTCTATAACTTCCTCACGCAAAACGACGGCGTCGGCCCCTTTGCCGAGGAGGTACCATTGGAGCAAGCAGAGCTCGGCGATCTCGTCCAGCTCGGCAGAGCAACGGGAGATTTTTATCATACGCCTGTGATCACGGGCTTTTCGGGCAGAAACGTCCTCGTTTCCGCACACACCTACAACGTCTACAACCGTCCCTTGTCCTCTTACAATTATACAAGGCTACGCGTTCTACATATCCTCGGCGTGCGAAAGCAAAACTAAAACAAAAAAGCCCTTGCGGAGACTCCGTGAGGTCTTTTTCTTTTTTCTTTTATATAAAACGAAGTTCAGGCTTTTCCAAGTAGTTCAAACGGTATTTTTCAATGAGCTCGTTTGCACGAACATAAGATTCGTTATCCCCCGCGTCCTTGGGCTCGTGGGCGTCGTAGCCGACGACGACGGGCGCTCCCGCCTCGCCCGCAAGCTCCCAAAATTTATCGTGCGGATAAAAACGGTTGGTCCGAATGCCTAGAAAATTGATTTCCAGCGGAGTATTCGTGCGCTTGGCAGCCGCGCAAAGACGGCGTATTTCCCGAACGTAAATCTCCTCCGCGCCCGTAAAATGCAAGAGATCGGGATGCGCGACGTAGGTATATGCGCCCGTCTCCATTCCCTCGATCACGCGATCAACGTAGATCTTCAGATCGGCTTCACTGTCATTTTCCCAGCCCGACGGTTTACTGCTTCTCTCATCGATGAAAAAGTGCTGTCCCAAAATAAAATACTCCACGCCAAGCGACTTGGCAAAGGCAAGCATCTCGGAAAAATAAGCGGGATAATATTCCATCTCATAGCCCACGTGAAGGCGTATTTTTCCCGCAAACTCTTTTTTGAGCGCATTGATAGAACGAACGTATTCCTCCGCCGAGTCGGTCAGCATGCGGTATCCCGCCTCGAAGCCGTCGGGAAAGCGCAAGGGCGCGTGATCGGAAAAGCCCATCTCCTCCACGCCTGCAGCGATTGCCGCCTCGACGTATTCCCTGTCCTGCCCTAACGCATGCCTGCAACGGTAAGTATGCGTGTGATAATTATACTTCATGATTCCAACCTCTTTAATCGCGCCGCTCGTCCGAATCGTAAACCTCGCGGAAACGGGCAGAGAACGACGGCTCCTCACCGCCCATTGTCAAGTGCGTCCGCTCCCCGAACGCCGCGCAACGGAATATGGCAACTCCCTCTCGCCGCTCCTCCGTGTAGAGGGTGGTAACGGTTGTGGGAAGCGCCACGAAGCCGTGCGTGAGCGCAACGGGCGAAATGCCAAGAATATGCGAAAGTAGCACGCATTCCACGCCGAAATGACAAAACAGTGCAATCGTGTCGCGGTTTGCCCGTTCCACCTTGTAGTGGCTCCCCTCACGCTTATAGCCGTGCTTTTCAAACAGCCCGTCCAAACCCGCTTTCAGCTCGGCATATTTCTCGGGTACGTCGCTGTTTTTGATAAAGGGAACGTTTAACCAGCCGTCTGCACTTTGAAGCATCGGATACTCCTCGCGGAACGTGGGCAAAAGATCCCAGATAAGATGTCCTTTTTCCCCCGTCGGCAAATCGACGGGATACCCGAACTCCTGAAGCCACGGGAAAATTTCTGCTTGCTTATTAAAGCGTGCGCTCACGAAATCGCAGGTCTCCTTCGCCCGCCCGAGCGGCGAAGAATAAAAGCTGTCGATCTTGTCCTTTTCAAGCATATCGGCAAGCAGCTTTGCTTCCCGCTTTCCCTTTTCCGTCAGGCAATCGTTCGCATAATTTGGATCGCCGTGGCGTATGATTAAAACTCTCATTATTTACTCCTTTTGTGTTGTTACGTTATATTTTCCGTCGGGTGAAACCGTGATCATAACCGAGCCGCTCACGTCGGTACGGCAAACACTCGCTCCGTAGCGTTCAAGATTTTTTAAGGTGTCCGCATGAGGGTGACCATAGGCGTTCCCCTTCCCGCAGGAAATAACGGCTGTTTTCACATTCAAATACCCGAAGAATGCCAAGCCCGTCGAATCCGCGCTACCGTGATGCGCAACCTTTAAAATTTCGGTAGACGAAAGCTCAAACGCGGGTGCGTTAGGATACTTCAATACGCCCAAAGCCGCTTGCGCGAGCAGTTTTTCTTCGACCGATTTGCCCGCGTCACCCGTAAAAAGCGCGCTTACCCCGAAATAGTCCAACCAAACGACCGCAGAACAGTCGTTCACGTCCGTTTCGTCATACTCTCCGTCGTTGACGGCATTATATTCGCAATCGGGATTATCCGACGTTTTCGGCGATAAAAACAAAAGGGTGTAGGGATATTCCGCCGATTGGGAAGAGATGACCTCGCCCGCATGCGAAACCCTTTTCTCTGCCCCGCTCTTCTCCACGCGCGCACAAAATTCCGCGTATTCCGCATTGATGGACCGATCCTCGATCTTAGGCAGATAAACGACCTTTGCGCCCTTATGTTTCAAAAGCGCGTCCAACGAGCCCGCATGATCGGAATCGGGGTGCGTTAAAAGCACGAAATCGGGCTTGTCTATCCCGAGCGCATTTAGATAGCGCATGACGGCAAGCTCGGTTTTCTGCGACCCGTTGCCGCCGTCGATGATCATACTCCTGCCGTCGGGAAGCTCCAAAAGGGTGCAATCGCCCTGCCCGACGTCGATAAAATGGATGCGGAGCTCGCCTTGATTCCGCTTTTCTATTTTTGGGTTGGAAAAATAATATTTCCACGTCTCCGCGGGATAAATACAAGCAAAAACGCACAGACCCGCCAAGAGAAACAGGACCGCCGCGAGAACAATCCCTGCAGTTCTTTTCAATCGTTTTTTCTTTTCGGCGTCGTGCGTTTCGTGAAATCTCATCTTTCGTTTACGTTGCGGATGATCCGCGGTTTATTTGAGCGTTTTGGGCGGCGCGCAAGCGCGTATTCCGTGGCAGATTTTTTGCATCCGCTCCTCAACCGCAAATAAATCGTCCGCACATGCTTTCAGCTCCTCGCGATAGGAATCCGCCACGCCCTTATCCACCTTATAGGAAACCTCGTGCTCAAGACTCGCCCACATATTCATGGAGATGGTGCGAAGCTGTATTTCAACGGGGATTCCCATTTGAAGCGAAGACAATGCAACGGGCACTTCCACAATCAAATGCAAGCTCCTGTAACCGTTGGATTTCGGCGTTTTTATGTAGTCCTTTTCGTTTAAAAGCCGCACGCCGTTCTGATTCAAAAACACGCGGGCAATCTTGTAGATGTCCTCGATATAACTGCAAATGACCCTCACGCCCGCAATATCCGTGAGCTTGACAAGGTTTTCGGGGGTCTGCGCAAACCCACGCCGCTTGAGCTTTTCATAGGCGCTTTCCACCGTCTTTAACCGGCTGGAAATATAATGAATGGGGTCGTGACCCTGCAACATACTGAACTCGTCGTCAAGAATCTCGAATTTCGCACAAGCCGTTTTGAGCGCACCCGAATAGAGCGGCTTTAAGCGTTTGTACTCCCGAATAAATTCGTTTGTGGGTCCCTCGCCCGCATCAAAAATCACGTTTCCGTCAAAGTCCTTTTCCGCCGTCATGCTTTCCCCCTTGGAACGCCTTTCCGTTCCCTTTATATTATATCATCTTTTGAACGGAAAATCAATAGGCGTTTGAAAATTTCTCAAAATTTTCACAACCTTGATAAGAGGATTTTTTCAAACTTCGCCTCGCCTTTTAAGCAATTTTTAAGCGCGTTTTCTGCCGCCAAACGCTCCTCTTCAAATTTTTCCACATCTCCGCGGGCTTTATATACCGCCGCCATAATTCTGTGCGTACTCGCCGTGCCGTTTTTAAGATACCCCTCGCAAAGCGGCAAGCTCTTTTCCATGCGTTCAACGTCTTCACCCACAGCATGCATATACGTGATCTCCGCAGCCGTCATCTCCACCTCGGCTGGCGAAAGATATTCGCTTGCAGCAAGACGGTTGATTTTATCCGCCGCCCCGTCGAAATTCCCCTTTTCGATTTCAAGACGATACCTCAAATCGTGCATAATCGCATACATGGGTGTATCCTCGGGCAATACGGGCAGATCGTAGTAGTATTTTTCGTCCACCTCGGAAAAGCTCTTTCCCTCCGAGAGTGAGCCGAATATCTCCATGGCATAGACAAACGCCTTTTCCTCTCCCTCGCATCTTTGAAGCCCCATTAAAACGAGCATATCCGTCTTGCCGTCCGCATAATCGAAGGGCGGGAGATTGAGGAAAAAGAGATAAGCGGCATAAGGCAAGCCGCCCCAAAACAAGAACGCCGCCTCAACCTTTAAAAGCGCCAAGACAATCGCAAGCGCCGCCGTCAACAGCATATAGATCCCGCCGATTACAAGCCCGCCCGCACTGTAGATCAGTGCACGGTGGCGCATATTACCACTTGTGCGGGGAATCATCTGCGTTTCGTCCGCTAAAAAAGGCGAAGCAAAAGAAACCTTGAGCTTTCCGTCCGTCTCCTGCAAACGGATAAAGGAAAATTTTGCATACTTAACGCGCATTCCCTGCGTTTTTCCGAATAAAATATGCCCCAGCTCGTGCACGGTGGGCGCAAGAATAAGGGCAAGCAAAAGTCCGACAACGGCAAACACCGTCGCCCAAAGAGACTTTCCCCGTGTGGAGAGTATCGAAAACATCTCTCCCGCAATCATCGCAACGACCAATAGCATAACGTAGATTATCCGAATCGCCCGTTTCATTTCATAAGCCCCCTCTTTTTGGCATAACCCTCCAAATTGTCGCTGTCGCTGACCGTGATTTTTTCAAAGCCCAGCGTTTTTGCAAGCGTACTCAAAAGTACGGCGCCCCCGCCGATGATATCCGCACGGTTTTGCGCCACACCCTTTGTGTTTGCGATTTCCTCAACGCTCATACCCGCCAACCGATCGCTCATCTCCTCTAATTCGTTATGAGAAAGCACGGTCCCCGTGATCTTTGCGCTATCATAAACTTCCAGTCCTAGCTTGATTGCCGCAAGCGTGGTCGCCGTGCCACCGATCGCGTACACGGGCACCCCCGTCGGCACCGCGCCGTATTCTCTCGCCGCTTTTTCTGCCGCCGCCTTTAAACGGGCAAGCTCCCGCCCACACGTATCCTTTAAGCGTACCACGCCGATATTCACACTCTTTTTATAGACGGTCTGTCCGTCCTTTTGCACAACGATTTCCGTGCTGGCACCGCCCGCGTCGATCACACAGCCGTCCGCACCCCCCAGCGCGCCCAAAATGCCTAGCTCTGCTTCCTCCTCGCCCGAAACAACCTCTATCTTCAAGCCGCAGAGCTTGTCCACGCGGGAAAGAAATTCTTCCCTGTTTTCAGCAGAGCGCACCGCCGCCGTTGCAAAAGCATAAACGTTTCCCGCGCCCTCGCGCTTCGTCTCTTCAACAAACGCTGCAACGGCTTCCGCCGTGCGGACAATCGCCGTTTCCTTTAAGCGGGGAGACTCTGCCAGCCCCTCGCCGAGGCGGGTGGTTTTCAACCGCTTATATAAAACTTTTCCGTCCGCCACTCTCATCAGGCGAACGGAATTGGAACCGATGTCTATAATCGCAAAATCATTCATGGTTTGTTGTCTCATTGGGCTTATACGCGCCATATTCCCCGCGGGCGACGGTCTCCAAGCCGAGCTCAGACTCAAAGTAGGCGAGGTCGTTTTCCTTTTTCTCAATTACTTGCGTATATTCGGCGATCTGATCGTTTGCGCGGTCTATTCTCTTATCCAAAACCGCCATGCGAATAAGCTGCCCGACAATGACAGACAACAGGAACACCAAAAGAAGGGTTCCCGCCACCGCCGCAGCTATCACCGTTCGCCTCATTTTTTCTTCCGTCATACCGTGGAATCTCTCCCGTTTTCTTTCTTTTTTCGTCTTTTTCTGATTTTTACAAGGCTATTATAGCACAGTTTTTCAAAAAAATCAACTATTCTGTGAACACTTTTCAAATATAATCCGATTCCCACTGCATTCCCCAAAAACATATAAAAGCGAAATGCGGGAAAGCCGAAGTGCACGGAAAATAAAACGTCGATGCCCGCGAGCGCAAGAAAAAACAGCGCGTCGCAAAAAAAGCTCGTCCAAAACCCAAAGCGGCGACGAACAGGTGAAAGCAAGTCGTAAAACACACCGCTGATAATCCCCGCCAATGCGCAAAGCAAGAAGACGGGAAGCTGCCCCACGGAATCCATACCGCCCCGCGCCTATTTAAATAGGCGGGATTTTAAGCCGCCGCCATAGCGCACGCCCTCGACGTTCCCCACGGCGGTAAACGTGCCGTTTGCTTTGGAAAAGCCCGTGATTTTAAGCCCCGTGCCCAAAACGATCATACGGGTGGTGCTGCCCGAAAGGGCGAGCTCGATCCTCGTTTCCGAAAACGCCTTGACGCTCTCTACGCCCGTCACGGAAATACTTTTCCTCTGTTCGATTGCCAATGAATGAGAAATTTCCTGCATACCTTATAATATGCAGGAAATCGAAATTTTTATGATTTTTTAAAAGAAAATTATTTCCCGTTCTTTTCGCGGAAGCGCGCCTTTGCGCGAAGCTCGCTATCCAAGATGCGTTTACGGATACGCAAGGATTTGGGCGTGACCTCCAAAAGCTCGTCGTCCGCGATAAACTCAAGGCATTCCTCCAGACTCATGCGGCTGACG
The DNA here is from genome assembly GCA_017467275.1 of Clostridia bacterium. GTDB lineage: Bacteria > Bacillota > Clostridia > Christensenellales > Borkfalkiaceae > Scatosoma. The sequence goes on from JAFTSN010000016.1 coordinate 29,668, forward strand.
GGAATGAGGGTGAGCGCGTCGTCGGAGGACGAGGAGCGGGTGTTGGTCAAATGCTTGGTCTTGCAGACGTTGACGTTGATATCGTCGGACAGATTCGTGTAGCCGATAACCATGCCCTCGTACACGGGTGTGCCGGGCGTGATAAACAGCGTGCCTCTGCCCTGCGCATTGAACAGCCCGTAGGTGACCGCTTCGCCCGTCTCGAACGCGACGAGAGAGCCCGTGCTTCTTCTCTGCATTTCCCCTTTATAGGGCTCGTAGGCAAAGAACACTGAATTCATGATGCCCTGCCCCTTGGTGTCCGTCAAAAATTCACTCTTATAACCGAACAGCCCGCGAGAGGGTATGGTAAATTCAAGGCGCATACGGTTTCCCACCGCCGTCATGTGCATGAGGGTGCCCTTGCGGTTGCCCATGCCCGAAAAGACGGGGCCCGTCATATCCTCGGGCACGTCCACGACCAAACGCTCGATGGGCTCGTGACGCACGCCGTCAATCTCCTTATAGAGCACTTTGGGCGTGGAGACCTGAAATTCGTAGCCCTCACGGCGCATAGTTTCGATCAATATGGACAGGTGCATTTCCCCTCTGCCGCAGACGCGGAAAGATTCCGTCGTGTCCGTGTCGCTGATGCGAATGGAGACGTCGCGAAGGAGTTCCTTATAAAGGCGATCGCGGAGCTGTCTGCTCGTGACAAATTTCCCCTCCTTACCCGCAAACGGACTGTCGTTGACGGAGAAGGTCATTTCCACCGTCGGCTCCTCAATCTTCACAAACTGAACGGGTTCTACCCTTGTCGGCTCGCACACCGTGTCGCCAATATTCAGTCCGTCGATTCCCGAGAACACGACGATATCGCCCGCCTGTGCATTCGGAACGGAGACGCGCTCCAAGCCCTCGATTTGATAGAGGGTGGAAATTTTACAGTTGGTGCGGATCTTGCTCTCATTGAAATTGCAGACGGAAACAGGCTCGTTCGCGCGGATCCTGCCCCGCTCGATTCTGCCGATACCGATACGCCCCACAAACTCGTTATAGTCGATACAGGAAACAAGGAGCTGCGCAGGTCCGTCCACGTCCATATCCATGGGCGGCACGTGCTCGAGAATGGTGTCGAACAGCGCGTTTAAGTTGGGCTCCTGCGTGTCGGGATCAAGCGAGGACGTCCCCGAACGACCGCAACAGTAGACGATCGGGCTTTCCAGCTGCTCGTCCGTGGCGTCGAGGTCCATCATGAGCTCAAGCATTTCGTCCACGACCTCGGAAATACGTGCATCGGGGCGATCGACCTTGTTGATGACGATAATCAACCGAAGCCCCAGCTCGAGCGCCTTTTGCATGACGAAACGGGTCTGCGGCAACGGTCCCTCCGCGGCATCGACGAGAATAAGCGCGCCGTTCACCATTTTGAGAACGCGCTCCACCTCGCCCGAGAAATCCGCGTGGCCGGGGGTGTCGACAATATTGATTTTCACGCCCTTATAATGCGCGGACGTGTTTTTCGCAAGAATTGTGATGCCGCGCTCACGCTCCAGATCGTTGGAGTCCATGACGCGGTCCTGCACCTGCTCGTTTTCACGGAACATACCGCCCTGCACGAGCATCTGATTGACGAGCGTTGTTTTGCCGTGATCGACGTGGGCGATGATCGCCACGTTTCTTAAATCTTCTCTGATCAATTTTTTACTCCTATTGTAAACTTTTCAACCCTACTATTTTAATACTTTTTACGCTAATTGACAACAAAATCTGCGGGTTATTCAAAAAATTTTTTATAAATTATAAAAATTTCGTTCGGAAAAAAATCCGAACGAGTTTTTTATAGCTGGATAGGCTTGAGATTTTTATAGGTCGTGAAACGAATGGTGTAACCGTTGTCGTCCATGGGCTCGCCCTCGCTCACGCAGACGAAATTCTCATCCTCGTCGAGATTGGGGAAAAACACCTCCGCACCGCCGTCCGCATCGACCTTGGTCACGAATACCTCCTCGCAATAAGGAAGCATCTGACGGTAGACGGACGCACCGCCGATTACGTAGACGTCCGTTTGCGCTTTTTTGATTTCTTCAAACGCCTCTTCAAGACTTCTCACGATCACGCAGTCGTCTCTTTCCATCGTCGGAGATAAAACGATATTCACGCGGTTTTTTAAAGGCTTTCCGCCAGGGAAAGAAATTAGGGTGTTTTCGCCTAATAAAACCGTCTGCCCGCTCGTCGTCTCGCGAAAGAACTTCATGTCCTTAGGGAGAGAAAACATGAGGTCGTTTTTCTTGCCGATGCCCCATTTTTTATCCGTGTGTAAAATTACTCTGATCATATTGCCACCGGTATCTTTTTATCTAATTTTTCGTATTCGTAGTTCTCAAGCGCGAAGCTGTCCACTGTGAAATCATAGAAGTTCTTCACGGACGGATCGACGATCAGCTTGGGCGCGGGGTGCTTGGGCTTTTGAATGATCTCCTCCACGAGAGGGATATGCCGATCGTAGATATGCGCGTCGGCAATCACGTGAACGAGCTCGCCCGCTTTCAGCCCCGAGACCTGCGCGAGCATGATCAGTAAGATCGAATATTGAAGCACGTTCCAATTATTCGCCGTCAGCATGTCGTTTGAACGTTGGTTCAAAATACCGTTTAACGTGTCGCCCGAGACGTTAAAGGTCATCGAATAGGCGCAAGGATACAAATTCATTTCATGAAGATCGGCGAAATTATAAATATTCGTCATAATTCTGCGGCTTGCGGGGTTATTTTTAAGATCGAACAGCACTCTGTCCACCTGATCGAATTCGCCCTCTTTATAAATGTGCTTTTGCGCAAGCTGATAGCCATACGCCTTGCCGATTGAGCCGCTCTCGTCCGCCCAGCTGTCCCAAATATGGGAGTTGAGGTCCTTGATATTGTTGCTCTTTTTCTGCCAAATCCATAACAGCTCGTCGATACAGGACTTGAACGCCGTGCGGCGAATCGTGAGAATGGGCAACTCCTCTTGCAAATTATAGCGATTGACCACGCCGAATTTTTTCACGGTGTGGGCGGGCGTGCCGTCCTCCCAGCGCGGGCGCACGTCCAGCGCAGTGTCCCAATAGCCGTTTTCGATGATATCTTTCATATTAGAGATAAAAATTTCGTCCGCTCTGCTCATTTTCTTTCGTCCTTTTTCGTTTTTTTCATTATATCATATTTCCGTCCGTTCGTCAACGGAATCGTTCTTTTTCTTCTTAAACCGCTCTAAAATATTTCTGCCGTGAATCAGCAAATAGGGAATCAGTGCGATAAAATATACGAGCATACCGAGCCACAGCGAGAAATACCTCGCCGATAAAATAAACACCACGGTCAAAGCAAGCTCCGCGACAAACAGCCACACGCCTTTTTTGCCGATCGTCCGATAAACGACGATTTCAGAAACCACTGATCGGAGCATAATCACGAACACCACGGAATAGATCAGAAGATCGAGACTATTGAGCGCATAGGCGCATATAAGCGCAAGCGCAAACCCAAGCGCAACCGTTGCAAGATTGATTGCGAGCATCTGTTTTTCCTTGCGGTACGCCTTAAAATAGGTGTTCGTGAGCAGTCCGACAATCGTGGAGAACACGATGATCGGCAATATACCGCCGAGATAGACGATACTGCTTTCATAGTTGGGAAGCCATTTTTCGAGCAAAAACGCAAACGGGAAATAGGCAAGCAACGCCGCAAACAACAGCGGGGAAAGAACGCCGCGAATCTTGCCGTATAAAGAGGGCAGCTCCTCCTCGTCCATGCGTTTTAAGGACGGGAACAGCACCGCGCTCAAAGCGGTCACAAAATTCAAAAACAGGGTTGCCGCACTGAAGCTCAACGAAACTTTGCCGAACGTCGGTGCGTCCCAATGCCATTCGATCACCATTCTCGCGCCGCCTATTAAAAAGGAAGCCGAAAAATTTGCCAGCATCAACAAAAAGCCGCAAGAAACGTTCGCTTTTGTTTCCTTGACCGTCTCCTTAAGCGAACAGCCTCTCTTGAAAAACAGCCCCTTATTAAACGGCGTTCCGAAGATCGCCGCAACCACCTCGCCGAACAGCTCGGCAAGACAAAGCCATACAAATCCGTTTATTTTAAAGATAAGAAGCAAAATAACGGCTACGCCGTAGACCAACCTTTGCAGAATATTAATTCCAACGTATAATCCGATCCGATTGGTAATTTGGAATATATAGGAGTTATACGCATGATAGTGCATGGTCACGACGCCGAGCGCAACGAGGAGAAACACCGTGCGGTAAACACCGTCCAAAAACAGACAGGAAATCCCGCTGATCATTAGCCCGACAATGCTCGTCCAAACAAGTAAAACCTTAAACTGTCCGCTCATACGGCTTTGATCAAGCTCGTTATAATCGTATTGCGCATAGCGGAGAATGATACCGTCGAGAAGCCCGAATTGAAGGACGCCCGCGTAGCTAAAATACAAAAGGAAGGTTTGCCAATGGGCGTATTGATACTCGTCGACGAATTTAGGCACAATAAAGCCCAATAAAAAGCTCACGCAAAGAGAAATGATTTGCGCAACGACGGAAAGTATTAAATTTTTTGCAAGCTTTCCGTTCGTAACCGACATAATAATCGCTCCCTTTTATTCAAGCTCCAGCTTATCCAACAAGCCCTTTGCCACGTATTCCCAATCCAGCTTTTTGAGATACCCTCTCATAAGTGCGCTCTGACGGGCGTATTCCGCTTTGTCTTCCGCAATCGTCAGCATTGCTGCCGCCAAGGAATCCGCGTCCTTTGCCTCGCACAAAATACCGATCTTTCCATCGTCCAACTGTTCCACAAGCCCACCCGTTTTCGTCGCAACGACGGGTACGCCGTGCTCCATCGCAATGGGAATCACGCCTGACTGCGTGGCGTCGAGATAAGGCAGAACGGCGACCGCATTGGGCATGGAAAAATAAGAGGGAATCTCCTCGTCGGGAATATACTCGTTTACCAAAAGGAAATTCGGTAAATCGCGATAGTCCTCTGCATAGGGAGAGAAATCACCGTTTGCCGCGATTGTCAAGCTCACGTTCGGATTTTTCGCAGCGACCTTTTTATAAGCCTTTGCTAAAACGCTCAAGCCCTTATACTCGACGATAAATCCGAAAAAGAGGAAATTCGTCTTGGTTTCGTCCCGTCCGACAATACCGTGTACGGGTTTATCCGTGTTATACGAATCCATTCTGCCGTGGGGCATATAGTGAATGGTCTTTTTGTCCCGACCGAACTCCCGAACGAGAATCTCCTCAAAAGCCTTGGAGAGAATGATGAGCTCGGGAATGCGGTTATAGTATGCAATACATCTTTCCCCTCTCCTTTGCTTGACGCCCGAATGAGGGAGCGGATCGTGATTGACCGCCAAAATTCTTTTGGCTTTGACGCATTTTTGCACGTCGTCGTTCCAGCTATGATACATCGTGTGAATCACGGCGTCGAATTGGATGCCTTTAAATTTCGTTTTCAGCTCACGCTTGGTCTTTAAAAGGAACTTTGCATACCGAGGAATCAGATTTTTCACCGAAGTGTGCGTAACAACGTAGAAAATATGTTCCCTGCCGAATTCTTCCTCCCATTTTTCCCTGCCGATCAGCTTATCGGAAAGGACGAAAAAGACCTCGCATCCGTTCGCTTTCAAGCCCTTTGCAAGTCCAAAAGTGAATGCGGGCCCGCCGCCGTTTGGAATAATCAGGTTAAGCAGTATCTTTTTTTGCATAGAAAGACCTCTTTTATTTGACAAAGAATAAGTAAGGCGTGACGAGCGTCCACTCGGGGCGGAACGCAAGCACAATCGCGCAATAGGCGAACGCCAACGGCACAAGCACGAGCTTGAACGCATTTTCGTCCTCTCTCCTCTCGTTTACCGCAAGGAACTCGGGCAGGAGAATAAAGCCGAAGAAGTTATAGTAGGCGTAAATTCTTTCGAGAATAACGGCGCGCATGGATAATACGCTCAAAACCACCGTGGCAAGCTGCAGCCAAATCAATACGTCCCTTTTGAGCGCAACGGAAGTATCCTCTTGTAAAAGCCGCCTGTCCTTACCCCGCAGGCTGTAAAACATGACGACGAGAATGATAACGGATAAAAGCGCTTTAATGAGCCCCGCGAAATAGTTGGAGCTATCGAACTCACTGCCGATATAGTCGGAGTAGCCGATGATTTTTGCCGCCAGATCAAAGAGTCGGTTAAAGAACACAAATCCGAACGCCCCCGCGGCAAGCGCGAGCGTGATCAGCCATTTTGTGGGCTGAATCCAGCACATGGGTATGAGGAGAAGCGCGAAAAATGCACTGTCGTGGAATAAGCATGCGACCATAACGGCAATCGCGTAAGCAATATACCTCTTTTTCGATAAAAAATGCTGAACGGCGAAAAGAATCACAGAAATGGCGAGCACCTGTCGCATAGCGTTCAGCCAAAAGGCGTAATATTGAAAACCGACGAACAGAATGAAGCTGAAAACAACGTCCTTGGAATTTTTATAGATAAAGCTGGATATTGCTGTAAGCGACCAAACGGAAGTGACGATAATAAGAAGCTGGTGATGAGGCGAAATATAGCCCAAAAGCTTACAGAGTACGTAGAACCCCGGCTCCAATCTGCCCCCGAAGCCGCTGACCGTGCGGTAGTAATCCCACCCCTTTGCCGCGATTTCCTCATAGTGCTTGCAAAACTGCAAAGTGTCGGCGCCCACGGTTACGTTTCGGAATGCGGCAAAGTAAATCAGAACGGCGGCGGAAGCTATGCAAAACAGCTTCTTTTTCCATCCGTCCTCGTTCACCTTGAAATAATAGCCCGACAGCATCGCGAGCATAATTCCCAAATACAGCAGCATACCGCACCGTCCGTTTTTCTTTAAAGGTTCTCCGTTTTTTCTTTGAGCGCAGAATAGCGTTTTGCCAAAGAAATGCTTTCCTTTTCAATATCAAAACCCGCCGCGCGGACTTGTTCGCTTTCGTCTCCGCGCTCGCGTCCCTTCGTTTGGATAAGCTCTTGCGCCCAACGTTCTTTCCCCGCTTTCAAAGAAAGATATTTGGTTTCGGGAAGAATGGTGAGCTCTTTCGTCACGCGGTCGGAAACGACGAGGGGCAAGCCCGCCGCCTGCGCCTCCACCCCCACAACGGGCAAGCCCTCGTAAAGAGAGGGCATTGCAAACACGTCCATTGCCTGATACAGCCGATAGGCGTCCGTCCTCACGCCCGTGAAGATTACGCTTTTTTCAAGCCCCTTTTCCTCAACCCTACGCTTACATTCCTCAAGTTGTTCTCCACCGCCCACAAGAAGCAGTTTCGCATTCGGTTCTATCTTAATAAGCTCGGAAAAAACGTCGATCAAAAAGAGCTGATTTTTCTGATTGCAGAATCTGCCGATATGCCCGACGACAAAAGCGCTTTCGTCTATGCCGAGCTCCTGTCTGACCTCTTTCCGCACGCCTTTATCAAAGGCAAATTTCGCCGTGTCGATTGCGTTGTTAATCACGACGTAGGGCTTTTTCTTATACAGATAATCCCCCGCCAAACGGGAACAGGCGAAGTTCTCCGTCGTGTATTTTTTTCCCAGCCACAAAAGAGGCTTATTGCGTATTTTATGCGTGAGCTTATCGGCGGCGGCTGCTTGGTGAGAATGCAAAATCCTGCATTGAATTCCCCGCTTTTTCGCCGCCTTAAAATAAAACCACGCCGCGTTTGCCTGATGGCAATGTATGATATCGTAGTTCCCCTTTTCCAAAAGCTCGTCGATCTTTTTGAGGTTGCTTTTGAGCTTGGAAAGAGAAAAAATGGGAATACAATACACATTCCCACCGATTTCCTCTATCTTTTTCACAAAAAAATCGTCCTCGACCGCGCTTACGGCAAAATCGCAATAAATCTTCTCGCGATCCAATCTTAGACAATAATTCATGAGGTAATTTTCCACGCCGCCGCAGACGTTCAACGTCGGCAAAACCTGTAAAATTCTTACCATGCTTCTCCTTACGTTCAGCGACGTTTTGCGCCCTTAACGTATTTTTGTTGTGCGAATTTTTTCTCCGCCCATTCGTCTGTGGAACAGACGAGAGCGGCGGGATTCCCCGTCACGACGGAATTGGGGGGGATTTTCCCCCGCACGACGCTCCCTGCGCCGATAATACAATTATCTCCGATCTCCGTGCCGGGCGTTATAAAGGAATTTTGCCCGATAAAGCAGTTTTTCCCGATCTTCACCTCTCGGATAAACATCGACTCATAGACGGGATCCTGCTTGCCGATCGTCACAAGTCCGCATTCGATGGAATAATCGTGAACGAGAATGGTTACTTTGCTCGTTACAACCGTCCCCTCGCCGATGGAAATTTTACTCGGATCGGTCGAATCGAATTTGACGTCCCGCGCGACGAATTTTGGTTTGCCATCCAGTTTGACCCCAAGCTTTTTAAGATATTTTAAGCTCGCCTTTTCATACCATTTCGCACTGACGGCGTATTTAACCGCAAGCATTTTTTTCTGAACGGCCAAAGAAATTTTTCTAATTAGATTCATTCCCCTTTTATCTCCTCGAAGCCAAGCGCGGCAAAGCTGCCGTAAATTTCTTCCCAACGGTACTTTTCCTTTGCGAGCTTCTGCCCGTTTTCGGCTAGCTCGGCAAGCTTTTCTTTATTCCCGATTAGTCCGTTGACGATCATTGCCGTCTCCGCCGCGGAATTTTCAACAAGGAAATGTACGCCGTATTGGGCGTCGATCCCTTCCGCGCCCACGCTATTCGTCACAACGGGCACGCCCATTGCCATCGCCTCCAAAATCTTGGTTTTTACCCCCGTTCCATAAGCAATGGGAGACAAGAACAGCTCACATTTTTTAATCACGGGACGGACGTCCTCGACCATTCCCAAAAATACGATGCGTTCGTTGTTTTTATACGACGCCATAATCTCGTCGGGGCAGACCCCCAGCACGTAGAGCTTATAGTCAAAATCAAGAGCGGGCAAAATATGCGCCGCGATAAAATGCAAGGAATCGACGTTGGGTGCAAAGCGCATGTTTCCCAAAAAGGCGATAGCACCTTTTTCCTTTTCGGGGGATTCGCCGCCCGAATAATAATCGTAATCAACGCCCAGACGGACAGTGACCGCCTTTTCCGCTCCCAAAAGGGCGTTAAATTCCGCCGTTTCCTTTTCCGAGACAAAAATGACGCCGTCGTAGAGCTTACCGTATTTGATCTCCGCGCGGCGCACGCGTTTACTCTCCGTCTTCAAAACAAATTGCTTGGATTTGGAGCCCGACAAAATTTTCTTACTGCTGAAGGAAGCATAACCGCCGTAGGTTCCCAAAATTTGCGCGTGGTTCTCGTCTGCCGCCGCCTGTCGCAAATAGCGTTTGGAGAGAAGATCGTCGAGATCCAAAATCTTCTTTGCAGGCAGCTTTTTGATCGCCTTGAAATAGGGCGCGAGGCGCACCATGTCCACGATTACCACCTCAGGCGCCACCTCTTTCGCGTATTTTTTGATCGCGCAGACGTTCCCGCCGCTATAGTAGAGGGAATTTTGAAGCGCCCAACCGCCGAAAAGGGATCTGAAAAAGAGATTGGTCAGCTTTTTTAAGCCGCCGATCGGTTTTGCAAGCCGCACTTCCTTGATAAAGTCGGGCTTATCGTCTATGAGCGCGTCCGTTTGACCCGCCTCCAAAAAGGAGTAGACGTATATGTCGTAGCCGTATTTTTCATGCAAGCCCTTGCAGTAATGATACAGCGACACTTTTCTTCCGCTGTCCGTCGGCCAAAAGAGCCGAGTGGCAACGAGCAGTAATTTCTTCATGCGTACACTCTCTTAAGCGAAAAATTTTTCTTCCAGCATTAAACACAGACAATGATAAACGGGCAAATGCAGTTCTTGTACCATATACGTCTCCGTTTCGGGGGCCTTAATAATGACGTCTGCAACCTTGGCGAGCTCGCCGCCCTTTTCACCCGTCATTCCGATCACTTTAAGTCCCATCGCGCGCGCCACAACCGTTGCGTTCATGACGTTTTTGGAATTGCCCGAGGTGGAGATCCCCCAAAAGACGTCGCCTGCCTTGCCATAGCCGTAGAGCTGTTGAGCATAGGCAAGAAGACCGCCGTTTTCCACGTCGTTAATAAACGCGGAGGAGAGACCTTGGTGAGAATCAAGCGCAATCGCGGGAAGCCCACCCTGCAGCCTTTGCGCAAGCTCTTCCCCCCGCACAGGATCGAGTTCACGGAGCTTTTCCGCAAATTCCAAGGAACATTTTCTCGGAAGCTTGAATCCTTTCATAAGCTCTCCGACAATGTGTTCCGCATCCGCACAGCTTCCGCCGTTTCCCGCAAGCAACAGCTTATTGCCGTTTTTGAAGCACTCTTCTAAAATCTCGTAAGCTGCCCAAATCGAGTCCTTGCAGGGCTCTAATTGGGGATAGCGTTTTATCAACAGTTCAATATGCTTATTCATAGATATTACTCCTTATGGTTTACTCAAAATTTCATTCACACAGGCGAGAAGGCTTTCTCCCTCGACGTCTGCATCTGCGTTTTTACCGATAATCGCCGTTTTCACACCCGCATTTTTGCCGCACAAAACGTCGTTTTCGCCGTCGCCGATCATCCAAGACGAAGCAAGATCGACGTTATAATCCTTTGCCGCCTTTAAAAGCATTCCCGCTTTGGGCTTACGGCATTCGCATTCGATTTTATATTCGGGCCGTTCGCCCTCGTAACCCTTATGCGGGTGGTGGGGACAGAAATACACGGCGTCGAGATACGCGCCCTTTTCGCCGAGCAGAGTCTCCATTTTGTTGTGAATTTCTGCGAGCGCCTCCTCGCTGACCTCGCCTCGCGCAATCACGGGTTGATTGGTCGTAACAATCGCAAGATAGCCGCTCTCGTTGATTTTCTTTATTGCTTCCGCCACCCCGTCTAAAAGAGCAAAATCGTCAATACTTGTTAAAAACCCGACGTAACGGTTAATGGTGCCGTCGCGATCTAAAAAGATTGCACGCTGTTTGTTCGAGAGATTTTTCGCCTGCACCTTGCCCGTCTCGATATCGTCAATGACGGAAAAGAAACGATCGGGGGTACCCATGTCCTTAACGTATTCGGGAGAATCGTAGATAAACAGTTCGCCCGAGGCGATAAGCGGTTTTAAAACGTCGCGGTCTAAATCGGTCTTTTTCAGCTCCGTGAACGAATCAAGAAGCTTTGCGGAAAGGAAATGCAAGCCCGCATTTACGCGGTTCCTGTACCACAGCCTTTCGTCCTCTTTATGTAACCAATCGGTTACCTTGCCGTTCTCGTCCGCTTTGATAATCCCGCTGTCATACGGGTGGGAATTGGGATGCGTGAACAGCGTGGCAAGACCGCCCTTCGCCTTGTGCGTACGGTAAAATCTGTTGACGTCGATATCAAAAATGACGTCCCCGCAAAGGAGGAGAAAATCGCCTTCGATTTTATCCTTTAATAAATAAAGCGCGCCCGCCGTGCCAAGCGGCTCCTTTTCCTCGACGTACTCAATATGCACGCCGAATTTTTCACCGTCGCCGAAATAGTCTTTCACGACGTGACCCAGGTGTCCGATCACAAAAATAAACTCGGTCAAACCCTGCTTTTTCAAGGACTCCGTCTGATACTGCAATATGGGTTTGCCGAGAATGGGAATCATCGGCTTGGGAACTTCTGAATTGACGCTTGCAATTCTCGTTCCCTTGCCGCCCGCCATAATTACGACTTTCATTATTTTTCCAAAGACCCCGCTTTATCGAAGGTTTCAGGCGCGTAGTAGACCACGCGCGTGCCGCTGTTTTCAAATTCAAAGGGTACGTAGAGAAGATCTTTCATTGCTTCCATGAGCGCCGCCCGCTTTTCGGGCTGCACGTAGAAAAGCAAGAATCCGCCGCCGCCCGCGCCGAGAAGCTTCCCGCCGAGGGCACCCGCTTTCAGTCCCTTTTCATAGAGCTCGTCGATCGAGCCCGTGGAAATACGGGAACCCGTCTCTCTCTTCAGTCTCCACGTGTGGTCGAGAAGTCTGCCGAAATCGTCAAGATCACGGCTCTCCTCCGTCAGCACCTTTTCCGCTTCGCCAACAAGGGAGACCATCTCCTTAAGCTGTGCGGTTTTATCCTTGATTGCCGCCGTCGTGGATTTTTGAATCTCGGCGGAAAATCTCGTGAAGCCCGTGAAAAAGAGTACGAGATTGCCGTTCAGGCGCTTCTTTCTTTCGGGAGAAATGATAATGGGCAGAACGTGATAGCCCTTGGAGGAAAAATCAATACGGTTGAGTCCTCCGAAAGAAGCCGCGATTTGATCCTGCCAGCCGCCCGCCTCGCCGCAGAGCTCTCTTTCAAGATAGATCGCTTCGTTCGCAAGACGCTTTTTATCGGCATACTTGCCTTTTAAACAATAGAACGCATTCAGCATACCCACCGCAAACGAGCTGCTCGTGCCAAGTCCCGTCCTTGCAGGAAGATCCGCTTCATACGAGAGACGAAGCTCGTGCATATCGAGCATCTTCATTGCATTGCGGATGGCGGGGTGCTGTATCTCGTCGAGCGTGCTCACTCGCTCCGTCTTGGCATACGAAAGCTCCGTCGTATACTCGAAGAAGCGCGGCAGGTGCCGCACCGTCACATAGCAATACTTATCGAACGTTGTGGAAAGAACTGCGCCGCCGTGTTCGTTAAAGAACGCGGGCATATCCGTGCCGCCGCCGAAAAAGCTCATTCTAAACGGTGTTTTTGTGATTATCATTTGTTATCCCTCACCTGCTACCCGTATTTTAATTGTTATCGCGCCAAAATTTCCCTTTTGAGAAAAATCTTAACAAGGCTATTATAACACTTAATTCTGCCTTTGTCAAGGGTTTGCCCGCATTATTTCCTCCGATTCCCCTTTCTCCTCTTTTATTATCCGCTTTTCGGGCGCTTTTCATGCGTTTTTTTAGGCAAAAATAAGGCTTAATTTTCATTTCATTACGGACATGCCCCATCGCTTTTCCGCAAAAAAGAAAAGACGCTGGTTACGCGCCTTCTATCTTTTTTATTTTTTGCGCGATTCGAGCGCTTCTTTTAAAAGGGGCTTTAAAGCCGTCGCGAATAGGTACATGCCGAGATCGTTCGGATGGCAACGGTCGATCATACAAGCATCGCGCTCAATCCAATCGTGAGCGCCAAAGATACTTTCGCCGTCCAAAAACCAAACCTTTTCCCCCGCTTTTTTGGCATTTTCATAGGTGCGCCGTATAATGTCGCGGCGCTTGATATCCGCTTCCGAGCCCCAAAAATCGGGTTTGGAAATAAAAATCACGGGTAAATTCTTATGCTTTGCGCGGATCGTCTTATAAAACGGCTCGTGCGTTTTTTCAAGATGCTCGGCGTTCGGGGCGTTGTGATCGTAGTCCATCACGAACACGCTCATATTCAGCCCCGCGATATACCTTGCCATCGTCTGCTCGCCCTTTCCGTTCCCCGAAAAACCCAGATTGATATAATTGCAATCAAACCATTCGGAAAGCAATGCGGTATACGAGGAGCCCGACCGCCCCGCACAACCGCCCTGCGTGATCGAACTGCCGTAGTAAACGACGGGCTCGGGCACGCTGTAGGGACGGGCGGGCAACAGCTCCGCGTCCGCCGAAACGCCGATTTTTAAATCCTCCACCGTGTTATACAAGGGGAAATTGAGCGTGATATGCCGTTTTTTACGCTCGCCCAGCCACGCAATCGACGCATATTCGTCTTGGGTCCCCCAATTGGGCAAAACGAAATGCTCCTTTTTCTCCCCAGCCTCTGCCAGAATATCAAACCCCGTACAGCCGATGTCCGCCATGTGGGGCATTCTGTGCTCGGGCAATCTTGCCTTAATCGCAATCACGGGAGAATCGGTGATAAAGCGCACCCGACCGCCCGAAGTATGCTTATAGAGTTCCTTAACTCCCTCGTTGGTCGCCTCCGCAACCTCTTTGGGTAGACGCACGTAGCGCTCTCCGTCCCAAGAAACGCCGAAAAGTGCAAAGCACGGATTCTTGGAGTCCAGATAGACGACCTCCTGCCCAAATGCCTTTTCCGACGCAAAATTTTTATCGAGCTCTGTGATTTTCATAAATCGCTCCTTTTCTTTCAGCAACCGACTTTTCTTAATTTTAACATATAAGCCAACCTAACGCAACCCAAAAAACACAACAAAAGGTTTGATTTTCAAAATCAATGGCACCGTCAACGCAACCATGCCCTATCCGTACCGTTAAAAAAGCGTATCTAAAAGTCCTTCGCAACCCGCAAAAATATCGTCGAACGCCACGTCAAAACGGCCGCTATACCAAGGATCGGCAACGTCGCCGCCACGGGGAACGTAGCTCATGAGCTTGCGGCATTTCCCCTCGGGATCGCCGCCTAAAATACGCGCGGCGTTACGTAAATTTGCACTGTCCATACAGAGAAAAAGATCATATTTTTCATAGTCGCTTCTTTTGAGCTGTACGGCTCGATGTGACCCACAGGGAACTCCGCGGCGGACAAGCTCCGCTCTGGCAGGCGGATAGACGGGGTTACCGATATCCTCCCAAATCTCCTCCGTGCTCGTCGCACTTGAGGCGATTATAAGCCGCTCAAAAACGCCCCGCTTTCTCGCCATATCCTTTAAAATATATTCCGCCATCGGCGAACGACAGATATTGCCGTGACAGACAAACATGACTGAAAAATTCTTCATATTATTTCTCAAAGGTGAAATCCTGCCATCTGCCGCCGTTCAAACGGTGGATTTCCTCCGTCGCCAAAAAGAATTTTTCCACCACGTTATGCTCGGGGTAAAATTCCACGAATTGCCCGTCGGCAAAGGTGTAAAAACGGCTTAAATCGGTACACATGCCATAGGTGGGTAAATTTTTGCTTTCGATAAAAAAGGAGAACGGCTCCCCGTTTTTCGTACCCGAGAAAGAAAGACCTTTCCGATCGAGGGTCAACATGCCCGCTCCGACAATCACGGAGGTGGCTTGATTTTTCAAGGTTTCATATTCGGGCAGCATACCGAGCTTTACACTTTCAGTGAGCTTAAAATTCTCGTCCTCGACCTCTTTTTTGATGACTTCACGCTGCATATTGAACCAAGCGGTCTGCGTTTCGGGAATGAGAGAGTTTTCGTCGAAAGGAATGAGTTCATAGGTGTCGCTGAGCGTGGCGCCGTTGCCGCAAGCCGAACAGGAAATGGTGTTTCCTACCCCTTTCATGGTGTGCTGTTTGCCGCATTTAGGGCACCAGAACAGAAGATCCTCGAGATGTTCCGCGCCCTTATCCCCGATGTTATAACGGTGCTTTTCCTCTTTGTTCCAAGCGTAATCGTCGTGATAAATCGCGCGGTTGATCTTGTCTTCAATCTCCTCGGGCGAAAGGTGCTCAAGCTCCTCGGGCGTGAACAGACAATCGAACGTGACCTCAACCCTGCCCGTGCGTTCGTCCAAATTATATTTCGGGCTGGTGAGATAGCCCCCCTTGATCACGGAATAATAAACGGGCACCTTATAGTGCTTTAAAAATTTCCCCGTGCCGATCGCAACGGGCTGATTGGCACCCGAGATTGAGCTCATGCCCTCGGGGAAAATCGCAACTCTGCCGCCCGCCTTTAATACGCGCCCCACTTCCTTGACCGTGTAGTAATCGGGCACGAAATTCTTCTTGGGAATGACTTTTAAAAGCTTGAATACGCCCGCAAGATGAGAGCGGTGAAACTCGTTATAGCCCGCGACGTAGTTCATTCTCACGGGGAGCATGGGTATGCCCGTGAAGATATAGTCGAGCCTAGAAGCGTGATTGCTGATAAAAATATACGGGCCTTTCTCCTTACGGAAATCGGTTTTAAACGTGTAGTGCACGTTGTATTTTTTATACATAAAGGCTTTCCAAATCCCACCGAGAAGGTTATAGATAGCATTGGGCTTTCCGATTTTTCGCGTGTGGATTTTCCGTTCCACCGTTTGCTTTGCCATGTTTTTATTCTCCTGTTTGTTAATTTCACTTGATATTCTATCATATTTTTCGCGTTTTGTAAAGCGGAGAAAAGAGAATGCAAAAAAATCCCCTCTCCCCGAAAAACGGGAAAGAGGGAAACTTCCGTTTCGTTCGCTTATTTAAGAGAAAGCGCTTTGCGAACAAAGGCAATCAATCGGTTTTTATCCTGCTTTGCTTGCGCTTCGTTTGCGTTGTGCACAAAATAATAGATTTTCAGCTTGGGTTCCGTGCCGCTCGGTCGAACGACGATCTTATAGTGTGACGAGAAAAACGCGATCACGTCGCTCTTGGGCAACCCCTCCACGCCCAACGAATAATCAACGACCTTTTCCGTCTTTTCGTCGGCAAGAAAATCAAGCGGCTCCGCGCGAAGCGTCTGCATCCGCTCATCCATTTTCTTCTTCCCGTCCGCACCCATAAACGCATAGGATTCCAACGCCGTTTCATAATACCCGTACCGCTCGTACAAGACGTTTAAAACGAGAGACAGGCTCTTGCCCTGTTTTTTATAATAGGAAGCCATTTGCAAAATGAGCATAACCGCTGAAACCGCGTCCTTATCTCGCGCGTGCGTGCCGACGAGATATCCGCAGCTCTCCTCAAGCCCAAGAAGAAAACGTTCCTTTTCACCGATTCGATCCATCGTTTCGCCGATATATTTAAAGCCTGTCAAAACGTCGTAGAGCTTCACGCCGTGTTCGCTTGCGATATCTGCCGCTAGCTCGGTCGTAACCACCGTCTTAACCACGTAAGAAGGCTTATCCGACGCTTGTATGCGCTCGAGGATATAGTTCTCAAGTAAAACGCCCGTTTCATTACCCGTTAAGATTCGATACGCTTCCCCCTCTTTGATCGCCACGCCGATGCGGTCGGCATCGGGATCGGTTGCAAGCACGAGCTCTGCGCCGCGCGTTTTCGCAAGCTGCAACGCTAGCGAAAGCGCCTCCTTGATCTCGGGATTCGGATAGGGACAGGTTGTGAAATTTCCGTCGGGCTCCCGCTGTTCAGGAACCACCTCATAGCTTTCCACTCCCATTTTTTCAAAGAGCTTTAAAACGGGGCGAAGTCCCGTACCGTTTAAGGGCGTGTAGACAATGGTTGGATACATACCCCCGTCCTCTTGAAAACCAAAAGGCTCTATTGCCGATAAAAATGCGTCCGTGATTTCCTCGCCAAGCGGGTTAATCCGCTCCGCTTTCGGCGCACATTGTCCGAAATAACCGTATTTTTTGATATGCTCTGTGATCTCATTTGCCGCGCCGTCCGTGATCTGACAGCCAGTTTCGTTATAAACCTTATAGCCGTTGTACTCCTTGGGGTTATGACTTGCCGTGATCACGATCCCCGCACTCGCTTTCAGATATCGGACGGCAAAGGATAAAATCGGGGTGGGAACGGGAGAATTGAACAGGTAGACACACAAGCCGAAAGAGGAAAATATCTTTGCCGCATGCATGGCAAACTCCGCGGATTTGTTGCGCGTGTCATAGGCGATCGCAACGGAGGACGCCCCTTTTGATACGAGATAGTCCGCAAGTCCGTAAGTCGCTCTGCCCACCGTTAAAAAATTCATACGGTTGGTGCCTGCGCCGAGCACGCCGCGAAGCCCGCCCGTGCCGAATTCCAGCTCTCGATAAAAGCAGTCCGCTTTCTTCGAGTCGTTCATTTGCGAAAGCTCCTTTAAAAGCTCCGCGTCCTTTACTTTTTCCAGCCATTCTTTGTAAAGCTTTTCCACCATACCGACTCCTTTGAAAACAGTCGCCTTACGGCGATCGTTATTCAGTCTTTCTTCTTATTATCAATCCTACGCCACAAATGAGAATGACGCACGGCAAAATTCCCACAACGCTCTTGCAGCCTTTTTTCTTTTTATCCTCGTTACCTACAGGCGGCTCGGGATCGTCGGGCTGCTCGTTGACAGGAGGCGTCGGTTCCTCGTCTACGTTCTTATCCTCGAGCATATCGGCAATATTTCCGTATGCAAAAGAATCTATGAGAAGCTCGCCCGAAAGATAATCCTTAAAGTAAATACGAATATCTGCAATCAGCGCGCGGGAGCTAGAAATATCCGTACGCCCCGATTCATTATAAAGCGCATCGAGCGAAAAGGCAAAGGCTTGATAACCGCCGCCCGCCGAAATCTCCGCGCTCGTGCCGCTTCCGTTTGACAAAGCCAATTTGCCCGTTCTCCCGTCGGATAAGGTTACCTCGACGCATTCAAGTGTGATCGCACGGCTCTGCGGATTTTTAACCTTAAACGAAAGGGTGTCGTAGCGGGAAAACTGCTCAAAAACACCGCTTTGATTGAGCACGGGCGAAAACCAAAAGGTTTCCCTGCCGCGAAGTGCATACGCTATTTTCACAGCGTTTCCGTAGTCGCCGTCCTCTGAAACGGACAGCTCCGCCGTCGTGCTCGCAAGATACGCCTCTCTATTTTCCGCAAGTCCCATGCTCGTGCCGCTTCCGTCGGACGCAAAATATTCCAACGCGTCGCAATACTGCCAATCTTTGGGATGATAGTAGCTAGAAGTGATTTTATCCGTCCTAAACGGCGCAACAGGAAAACCCTCTTCGGAACAGAGATTCGCTGAAACGCTCATCGCGGAAAAAGCATAAGTCGCCGCTATAGGCGTTTTTACAAAACGGCTCTTAAGGGTCACTCTGCCATCTACTCCTATTGTCGCTTCGGCGGGATAAAAGACCCTGTTCTCGCCGCAGATCGCAAAGCCCACGGGATCGAGACCGTTCACCGTCCTTAACGAAGAAGCGTTATAAAAGGACAGTTTCGCTTCGCCGTTTGCAAAAGTTGCCTCTTTGAACACGGGGGAGGACGTTTCACCCTGTCCACCGTAGAGCATATTGAGCGCAAACGCCGCCATGCGATCTCCTACGGGCTGCTTTACAATGGGATGAATGGGCGAGCGATAGGAAAATTTTTCATTATACCAATCGAGCGGGATATCGTAGGTCGTGACCATCGCCGCGCGGTCCCTGTTGGCAAGGTAAGCTTCTGCCATGCCCTCCCACATATACGCAAGCGCCTCGGGCTCATAGCCATAGTTGTGCGGCGTAACTTGCGCAAAGATGAGCGGAAGCACGGCGTCCTCGCCGCCAAACCAACGAGACCAATCTCGCATTAAGAGGGAAAGCGCGCTCTTATAGTACTGACCCGCAATTTCGTTTCCGACGTTGTTTTCGCCCTGATACCATAAAATGCCTTTCACTTTAAAATTGGTCAGTGGCGCAATTTTGGAGTTGAACATCGCCGAGACCTGATTATAATTGTTGCTCCCAGCCTTATTGTAATCTTGCTCCGCAAGCAGTCGGTTTTTGGATTGTAAATACGCCCGAACGTCGCTATCTGAATCGATAGACGGACGGGAAAGCCATGCTTCTATGCTCGTCGCGCCTTTAGAGGCATTTAAAAATCCGACGGGAACCTGCGCTCCGTTTTTATTAAGCTGCTCAAAGAGCGTTACGGCAAAATTATAGGTGACCGCGCTGGCTCCTTGAATCATAACCGCACTGTCGCCGCGCACCCAAACGCCGCCCGAATAATACGCCGCAGGATAATACGGGAGGATAGCCGAACCCGATATCTCGGGTGACATAAAGACCCGCAAGTACGGATTATCTGCATTTTCCAAAAGCTCCTCGGCATTGGAGCAATATTGCACGTTGAGCGCCATATTCGATTGACCGCAGCTGATAAACACCTCCCCAAAAAGAATATGCTCGGCATCCACAGTCTTGCTTCCGTCTGTCGCCGTGAGCTTGTATTCTTGATAAGAAGCTGCTTTCTCTGAAAAAACGCATTCGTAATAGCCGTTTTCATCCGCCGTTGCCGTTTTCGTTTCCCCGCCCCCGCCGTTCTGCTTTTCGAGGGTTACCGAAACAGAGCTGCCCGCAGGCGAAAAGCCCCAAACCGTTACGGGCTCGCCCTGCTGAAACATCATATTATCGCTGATCGCCTCGGCAAAACACAGTTCCGACGAGGGCGCACCCTCCGTGTTTAAACGGTATGCCGCGGCATTCTCCGCAGGCGTTGCCGCGCTCGCCGAAACGCCTTTCCATTCGATTAATCCCACCGCGCCCGTCGATACAAGCAAAAAAGCGGACAGCGCCAATACATATTTACGCATATTATTTCCTCTTTTTCTTCGTCAAAACGATCCCTGCACCGATCGCCGTGACTACCGCAGGAAAAATGCTCAAAGCGCCGTTACAGCCTTTACAGTTCTTTTTTTCGCCGCCTGCATTTTCGCTGCCTGTGTTTTCACCCGCAACAACCGTCAAGGCAAGATATCGCACGTAGCCGTTCTTCTTCACGCCGACGATACATTCCCCCTCTCCGATTGCCTTCACTTCGCCGTTTTCACTGACCGTAGCGACGGCTGAATCGGAAACAATATATTTCGCGTCCGTAAGCTCGCCCTCTTTCACCGAAAGGCGATAAGTTTCCCCAATCTTCAGATTTTTTTGCGTCTCGCTTAAAGCAAAGACCCCCTCTTTTTTCGTCTCGTCCGCCGCAGGCGAAACAATGAGCTTTTCCGCGGTGATTTCGTTCATCAGCGTACCGATTTGCTCATCCGAGACAAAATTCCGAGAGACGTCGAGATAGGTAAGCGATTTCATGCCGAACACCGCCGTAAAATCGTCGATATAGTTGTTTTCGACGGTAAATTGCGTGAGACCCGTAAGATTTTTAAGCGGGGAAATATCCGCAATTTTATTATTCCCAATCGCAAGGGTCTTGAGCGAGGTCAGATCCTTTAAGGGCAGGACGTCGGAAATTTGGTTAAAGGCAAAGTATCCTTTTTCGAGCTTGGAAAGTCCGCGAACAAAAGAGATATCTTCCAAGCCGCAAAGGCTCAAATTCAGATAGTTGAGTTCTTTAAAATTCGCAACGACCGAATAATCGCTCACACCTGCATTAGAGAGCGAAGAAAACCGCTTAAGCGAGGTTAAAGACGAGAGCATGGAAATATCCGTCACGCCGTCCACACCCGAAACCGCGCCGTCGTTATAGGAAATATCCAGCGTCTCAAGCTTCGTCAACCCCGAAAGAGGGCTCAAATCGGTGATTTTATTATAATCAAGATCAAGAGACACAAGATTGACCGCATATTCAAGCCCCGTCAAATTTTTGATCATTTTCGCGGGATCGTTTTCGGGCGTCTCGAGCACTGTCAGCCGTTTCATATCGTTTTCCGTGATCACGTCCGTGGAGAGCTCTAACGTTTCGATAATCGCGTTTTTTAAGCTTTCGTCGGGAATGGATATCCCCTCCGCCTGCGCTGCTTTAAACGGATTTACCGCAAAAGCCACGCCAAATGCGCCGATCAAAGCCAACAATCTCACCATTTTTCTTTTCATGCCGCCACCTCATTCATATATTCGTAAATTCTGTTCAACAGGACACGGAGCATTTCTCCGTCCACCGCCTTTTTCGCAAGCACCAATCCGTACCAATACTCGCGGAGAGTCGCATCCTCCGTGGGATCATCCGAGAACGTGAAATCGGTTGCGCTGACAGCCTCGTTAAGCGCAGAGCCCGTCACACCCGCTTTGCCCGATATTCCACGGAATGCACGGATAATCAGATTCCGCGTTTCGCCTTGGTTTAAAGTGCCGCCCGTTTTGGCGTTCGTCCTAAAGTATTCCTTACCATAGCTCCCCTCGACGATGTAGCCTTGCGAAACCAACCAATTAAGCACGGCGTCGGACAGCTCGGCAACGCCACCCGCCTGCAATTCGAGCTGAACAAGCTTATCCACTGCCTTTTCCACGAGATTGATAAGATTTTGCACCGTCACGTCCTTAGTGGGGTCGTTGACGATCGCAATCCATGCCGCATCGTTGGAAATGATACCGTTTTCCTTCAGTGCAGCAACCGCCTTTGCACCGTCCGTTGCCGTCTCGTCCATCGGCTTGGCAAGCGCAATCAACAGCTCCACAATCTTGCTTCCCGCCGCCGTGTTGGAATTGTTTCCGTGGCGAATGAAATAGGTTGCCGTTTCCGCCGTGATATGCGCCTTTTCGACAAGATAGGCATAGTCTGCCAATACGCCGCCAATAAATTTACAGCACCAATTCACAATACTCATGCAATCCTGTCCCGAAACGGAGGCGGTTCCCGAAAGGAGTCCGTTCCAATTCTCTGCGTTCGCAATCGCGTTGATATCCTTAAGCACGGCGAGCGCTAACGAAAGCTCCGTCGCCGTCGGATCGATAACGGCGGCAAGGCCCAAAAAGGTCTTCTGCGCGAACGCAGGATCGGCATAGCCGAAGGTTGAAAATACTTTTTCAGCCGTCTCCTTTTCCGTTGCGGACAGAATATTTTTCCCTGTGAGAAGCGCAAGAGTCTCCGCGGAAAGCGTCTCGTTGTTTTCCTCTATATAGGCGTGAAGCTTGCGTATGATCGCGTTTGCCGCGCCGCCCTCGACCATGGAGCCGTTCAAAGCGTTCGCGTCGTCTGCGTCGATCGCGCCCGCTTCCACGAGCTTTTCAACGCTCGTTTCCCCGTTCACCGAAAGTCGGGTGGAGATTCTGCTCAACAGAACGTTTAATCGAGCAAACTCGACCGTCCTTCCGCTGACGGCGTTCTCCGACAGATAGTCGCAATCAGTTTCTCCAAGAATTCCGTGTTCTACAAAATAACCCGTGATTTCCGAAGAAAGCGGCTCCACAACAGGCGTCGAACGAATCACGGAAGCGAGGGAGAGCAAAAACTCTCTCCAATCCGCGCCCGAAACGCTTTCGCCGTTCATCGCGCCCGAAACGCCCTCAACGCTCACACCGAGCGCTTGCAAAACGTCAAGCGCATCCGTTTCCGTCGCGTTCGTATTGAAATATCCCGCCGCGGCAACAATTACGCCCTTCACAAGCATGCCGTCCGCACTCTTGCCGTCCTCCGTAGTTTTTAAAAGCTCGGAATAATCCTCCTCGGCAAAGAGGGATTTTTTCAAGAGAAAATCGAGCGTCGCAACGCCTATCCTCTTACCGAAAATCTTAGCTTCGTTGTTTTTTAAATAGCTGTAAACATTCTTCAAAAGTCCGTTCAAAGAGCTTCCCGAAACGCTTTCGCTCTCTCCTCGGAATACGGGCTCCCAAACAGCGGAATTCCCCGTAATCTTGGTGTTAATAAACACCTGCAACGCCTCGTCACTCGATAAAACGGACGCATCGATCGTACGGGCGATTGCAATAAGCAACGCCTGCGTTTTCGCCCCGTCTGTGGTCTTACCACTGATCGCGTTATCGTCGAAATACCCTCTCGTATCCCCGTCGATGATATCCTGTTCATAGAAGTATTTAACCCAATCGGAAATATAGCCGAGCGGAGATTCGTTTTTAAAGAAATCGGCAACCTTATTGAAGATTGAAACGACGTTCTCCACGGGAAGGGAGGCAGGCAACGGGTCCGCAAAAACTTTTTCCCATGCAGACATGTTAGAAATGATGCCGTATTTATTGAGTACTTTGAGCGCGCCGTCTGTTCCCGTGCCCGAAACGATGCGGTTTGCCGCGGCAACGAGCGCTTTTTGTACCGCACCCACACGCTCTGCGTTATTAAATCCGTCACTGACCGCCGCGCGCAACGTCTGCGCATCCGAAATGTCGATCAGCCCTAAAACATTGAGTTTCAAAACAACGAGATCGCCGCTCGATAAATCGTCTGCAACGATATCGCCGAGCTTTTGTCCGTTTAAAGACAGCGTTGCCGCGAGCGTGGCATAGTCGAGCTCCTGCACACAAAATTCAGGATCGCTCTCTATTTCCCGCGCGCAAAGCGCCGCAGCTGTTCCCGCTGATTCGCCCACGATCATATAGGTCGTCTCCATACGGATAGAGCCGTAAGCCGCATGCGTGGAGGAGAGACAGACGGGCACGAACAGATTTTCACACTGCTCTTTTTTCGGGCGAATAGATTCGTAGGAAATGGGATAATCGCGACGTGTCGACCAGAAATTGCCGTCCGTCTGATATCCGTCACCGAGCGAGGAAGAAACCTTATAGTACGCCACGCGGTGAGAGTCAAACCAATAGAAGCCCTGCCCCACGGAATGAGGCGCGGTCGTCTTTTGAATGACGCCCGGAACGGCGTTTTGAATGACGTCGCTTTCTTTCATGACGTAGTCACTGACCATTCTGCGCCCTTCGCGAAGATAAATTTCAATGGGAAAATTGCCGTTTTCAAGAAATTCGTCCTTGGCAAGCCCGTACGTTCTCATCTCCTCACGCACGGAAAGAGGCACGCGTTCGTCGTAGGCATAAAACCAAAGAAGCCCTAAAACGTAATCTCGATGATCGTCCGCAATATTTTTTCTGCTCAGGTAATCCCCGTTGGCGTATTCGTAGCTCATGCCGACGAAATCGGCGTGGTTTGTATCCGTTTTATTGTTCGGCATACGATTCTGCGTGAGCTCGTTCCCCACCTTCGGATTGCTCTGCAAAAGCCGTGCGCGCGTTTCATACCACTCGGGATGATAGTTCTCGGGTTTTGTGATGGGCAGGCGGTTGTTGGGATCAGTGCTGAGCGTAAAGCGGAAGCAATACGCCTGCACACGCCCGTCTCCCTCGCCCTTTGCACCCAACGAGGCATCTTCGATAAAGGGCAGAAGTCCGCTGTCGGGGTCGCCCTCCACAACGTAAGGGCTGACCGCCGTATATTCGTTGAGGTTGGGCAATATTCCGTTCATAGTCTCGCCGTAGGTCGCGTTCGCCTCCCGCCCGACGGTGTATTCCACGCCCGCCTCCGCCATAAGATCGCCCTCATACGAACAGTCGATAAAGACCTTGGCTTCATACGTCTTACCGCTTTCCGACTCAATGGAGGTAATTCTGCCGTCTTCCGTTTTCACGCCGCCGTCAAGCTCAAGAGGCTCGTTAAAAACGACGGGCACGCCCGCGTCGATTAACATGTCTTTAAATACCTGCTGCGCCACCTTGGGCTCAAACACCCACTGCATCTTTAATGCGTCGTCCTTGCCGCCGAAGATCGCACCGTTACTCACGAGCCCAAAATAGTCCTCGCTCGTTTCGCTCGTCCAAGCCGCATCGTTTTTATAATACTCGTAGATTCTGTTATAAAATTCCCACGAGATGCCGCCGACGACGTTTTTATTCGCCATATCCGTCGCGCCGAGACCCGACGAGGTCAAGCCGCCGATATGCCCGTTTTGCGAAATGAGCAAAACGTCCGCCCCCTCGCGCTTTGCCGCAATCGCCGCGGTCACACCCGCGCTCGTCGCGCCGTATACGACGACGTCGTAGCTCCCCTCGCTTCCGATAACGAGCTCCTCCGCTTTAGGCTTTTTTGCCGACTTCGGCATAAAGCCCAAAGCGACGGGACAAAGCACGCCGAGCGCAAGAATAATTGCCGTTATTTTCTTCATTTTCCTTTTCTCCTTTTTATTATTTCCATACAGAGGTCTTTTTTCCCTCCGCATCCTTTGAATTGCTCTTAAAAACCTCTTTCAAATAGCTGAACGAATAGGTCTCCACGCCGTCGGGGCGCAAAAGATAGAAGCCGTTCAACTCTCCCGCCGAAAAGTTATACGCACGAAGTGCGGTTGGCGAGAGCTTTTTGATTACGGACGCGTTTTCCCCGACGAGCTCGTTACAGCAGAGCTGCCAATACACCGCGTACTGCAACCGACAGGCATCCAGCGCAAGCAAATGCCCCTCCGCGACCGTTTTTTGCCACTCTCCCGAATAGCCGTCCGCCTTGTCGGGATACCCGAATTCCGTGATCGCGAGGCGGTTATCCCCAAAATATACAGGTTGAGGATACCGTTCCTTTTCGGGCAATTTACTCCTATAATATCCCATTGCCGCTTGGAGCGCGACAGAGATTTCCTCTGCGTTTTTGAATTTGTCTTTATCCTTATATTCGTAGCTCGAATAAGCATAAAGATCGGCATACGTATACGGAACGACGTAGTCCACCGCTTTAGAATAGGTATACGAACCGTCGAGCTTATTGATCTCGAGCGCACCGAACACGAAAACGTTCTTTTCTTCGTCCATGCCGAATTCCGCGCGGGCGCGGTTTATGCCGTCCTGACGGACGTTGAAATATTCCGCATACCGACGGAGCACGATCACCTCGTCCATACCTTCCATGGAATAGCGAATATAGTTATCCGTTTCCCAATTCTGCAAAATAAAGGTCTTTCCGCTTCCGCGATAGGTCTCCAAAAGGTATTTTGTCGCCTCGTAAAACTCCCGCTCTACGCTCTCCTTTTCCTCTTCGCTCATACCGTCCGTATATTTGGCGCGGCTCTGCTCGGTGATGCTGATGAAAAACGTCTTGAAATCCATTTGAAACAGCTCGGCATACCTCGCGTTTTTCAAAACGTCGACGCAAGCGGAAAAGCTTTCCCCCGACCAATCGTCCAGCGGATACTGTGATTTCGGATCGCCGCAGGCAATCTTGATCACCTTGCCCCCACTTTCCAAAATCTTTTCCGCTCCGTAAAGAAGCGAGGTTTTGTCTTCGGGCAATGAAGGCATATACATTGCGCCCCAATTCGTGATCCCGACCCGCTCGGCATAAGGTGAGGAGGTGTTATCCACCAAAAGCGTTTTCTTCTCCTCGGGTGGCGGCTCACTCGCCGTTTCACAGGCGGAAAAGCCCGCCGAAAATATCAGCCCCACGGCAAGGGCGATCGCCGCCTTACTTCTTTTCATGGCGTTTACGGAGCACAATGAACGCGGTCACCCCGCCCGCGACAACGACCGCGCCGACAATCCCGAGCACAACGGGAAGCAAAACCGAATCGTTCTTCTCCACCGTTACGGCGATTACGCCGCTCACCTCGTCGAAGCCCTCGCCGACGGTTACTTTAACCTCGTATTCGCCCGCCTTTTTATAGTTGACGGCGGAATCGTCCACTGCGTAATATTCCGCGGGCACTTCAATTTCCTTCCATTCGGGCGCATTGACCGTGCCGATATTGGTTTTTGCCGTCACCTTGAGCTTTTCCGCGGAAAACTTCTTCTTTTCGGAAAGCTTCAAATTCACTTCGGAAAGATCAAAGATAAGCTCGTCGGGGCGCATGACCTCCACGTAGTAGGAAGCGCTCTCGTAGCCCTCCTTTTTCGCATTAATTTGATAAATTCCAACCTGATAGCGATTGAATTTACTGCTGTCGAGCGTGAATGCGTTCTCGTCGAAACTCTGCTCCTTTATTCCGTCGCCAAGCACGTCGTAGTAAGCGAGCCCGTCGGCGGAAAATTGCTCGCCGTAGGCAAAACGCACTTTCGCCGCCGTCTTATCCACGGCAATCCCCGTTTGGGTCAACGTCTCGAACCCGCCGTTATAGGGTTCGCTCATTGTGAATTTTACGCCCGTGAGATAGATTCCCTCATCGTAAGGGACAGGAAAATTCTCGTAAACGTCCGCTTCTGAATCAGCCGAGCTTGCGGGCTTTAAGGTTCTGCGGATATAATCCGTGCCGATTCGGATCTTCGCCGCCTCGGGCACGTTCGATATATGCACCGTCACACTATATTCCTTATCCCCGCCAAGGAAAGTTGCTGCCGAGATGCGATAGGAATTGGCGTCGAGCACCATCGGCACCCATTCGTTGCTTCCCTCCACGCAGTATTCCGCGTTGATCATGGGATACAAGAAGCCTTTTTTGAGAATGGTAAAGCCGTCCGTATCGATTGTTCCCTGCACTTCGTTGGGCACGGTGAACGGACGAAGCTGGTTCGGTATATCGAGCATGGAGGGCACAAAGCTGTATTTTTGCCCCGCAATATACCCCCACCAACGGTTCTCCGTGAAGATAAACGGCTTGCCGTCTGTGCTTAAATAAATGGGAAAGACATTCTGAAGATTGATATTCGACGTGTTATTCAGCGGCATATTATTCACTTCGTCCGTGACGCCGAGTGAGAGCCCCCAGCCATGATTCGCCCCGAAATTAGACTGACGGACGATCGCCGTCACGTCTATCTCGTTCACACCCGAAAGCTCGTAGGTGATATATTCTCTCCCCTCGCTTTCGCTTTTGAGCCGAACGCCAAAGCCATATTTAGTGTAGGGCTTATGAACGTCGTTAAGCTCCACCCGCTCCATATTTTCCGAAATCGTGCGAACGAGCGGCGCCGCCCCGAAATCGTCGCGCAGGATATAGCTCGTTGCCGCCGACGTGACCTTTCTTTCTCCGCCAAACGGCAGAAAAACAGCCACAAAAGCCAAAGCCGATAAAAGCAAACTAACTAGCCTTTTCATAATATTCCCCTCTCTTTATTTCAAAAATGCCACGCGGCAGATTAACGGATCCCAAGAGTTTGCCGCTTTCGTGTTCGTGAACACCACCCGAACGCTCGTGTACCCCACGGGAATGCGAGTCGTGATATAAAGATAGCCGTATTCCCCCGTTTTATCCATCACGTAGACGGAGGAGAGCTTCTCGTAATCCGTGCCGTTTTTAGTCGCCATCACTTTGATCATGGACTTTGGTACGGGGTCGTAAATAAAGCCCTGCATGACGAATTTCGCTTCCGCGTCCTCGGACGGGCGAACAATCTTATACTGAATGTATTCCTCGTTCGGATTGTTCGGTTTTTTCTGTACGACGTGATATCCCACGTCGTCGGTCAAGCCGTATTTTTCGAGATAGCGGGAAAGAAGCGGTCTGTCGGCCTCACGAACGTGATCGTAGTTCATGCCCTCCGAATACCCTTCCATTTTACGGTTGCGGGAAATATCCGGTCCGTCGAGCCCCATATCGTCGAAATTATCAAAGAAGAGCATATCTGCCTCGACAAAGGGGATAGGCTCCTCCTGCGGCGCGGGCATACGCATCACCGCTTTGGGTCTAACCGAAAGGAAGTTCTTGTTTTCAAAAAGCCCCTTTAAATACCAAAAAGTCTCCGTGATCGTGCCGTCGGGCTTTAAAAGCCAATACCCTTTCATGTCCCGATTCTCAGGACGGGCGCTCTCGCCGCCCACACGCTCGTTGCACGTTAGCGACCAATAGCAGACGTAGCGGACGCCCTTATTGATCGCAATTTTTGCCGTCTCCATCGAATAGACAAATTGGTTTTTCTCATCCGCACTACCCGAATAGTATTCCGCTCTGCCAAACTCGCCGAGCGCAATATCCGACATTGTTTTCTTTTCCCCCGCCTCGCGGTTTTCATTGATTTTGGAAAGATAATAGTCCAAATCCTCGGAAAGCTTGGAGTTTGCCGTCGACCAATCGGAGAAAGAGAATACGTCCGCAGTGGAATAGGGCACGACGCAATCAACAAGCTTTGCCTGCCCGCCGCCATTATAGGAGATATAATTGACCTCGAGAGCGCCAAGCACGTCGACATTGACAATGCTTCCCGCCTCTTTGAGCTCCTCACGGGCACGGACAATCCCCGCCTGCCGCGCGT
This sequence comes from Clostridia bacterium, assembly GCA_017467275.1. Classification (GTDB taxonomy): domain Bacteria; phylum Bacillota; class Clostridia; order Christensenellales; family Borkfalkiaceae; genus Scatosoma. Next base: position 59,079 of record JAFTSN010000016.1, read on the forward strand.
TGTTGTAGGCGAGATAGTTTGCAATAATCGTCTCCTTATCCGCCTCTTTCGCCGCTTTCAGCGCAGGCGTAAGCTCGTTATCTCCCTCCCAATTTTGGAGTACAAACGTTTTACCCGATGCGTTATACGCGCGCAAAAGCTCTCTGGTCAACTCATAGAATTCGCCGCTTACCCTTTCCAACTCGCGCTCGGAAACAAGCGTTCCGCTGTTCCATACTAGCCGCTCGAATTCGTAAACAACCATAACGACCGTTGAAAAATCCATGCTCAAAACACGCTTGACCTCGGACGTTTTAATAAGCTCGGTCAAGCTCTCATAGTTTCCCCACTCCGCGTTAAAGGAATATTGGTCCGCTACGTCGCTACCCAAAAAAAGCTTAATCACCTTTGAGCCGATATCTTTACGGATAACGTTCGCGCCCTCCGTCAAATAGGATTGTGCCGTGAAATTATACTGCCCACCCGCATGAACGATGCCGATGACGTCCTCCGCCTTGCGAGTTTCGTCAAAGGAAAACGGGACGTCGGAATGCACGTCGGAAAAGGCAGGATAATTATCGTAGCCGTCGATAAAGCCGTTGATACCGTTATAGGTTATATCGCCCGAGATATCGTCCACCGTCACGAGATCGACGTAGCGGTTTCCGTTTTCGTCAAACGCCGCGATCTCCTCTTGCTCGGGCGGTTCGGGCTTTTTCTTGGACTTCTCCCCGCAAGCGACAAAACAGGAAAGGCTCATAATGCAAGCCGAAAATATTGCGATAATTTTATTTTTCTTCATAATTTAAGTCCCTCACGGAATTTCTTTCTATAAGCGTTGTGTTCAGCTCCATATTAATAGAATTGCTGCGCTTATTCTCCATTCTGTCTATAAGCAGTCTGACCGCCTGCACGCCAATTTCCGATTTCGGAATATCAATCGAGGTGATATCGTGCTCCAATGAATAATTCACGTTGTCCACGCCCACCACGGACAGCCTTTCGGGGATATTCAACCCCATTTTCTGTGCGAGCGCAACCACCCGTCTTAAAACGCTGTCGTTAAAACAGACGATCGCGGCATGACCTTTCAGCTGCTTGAGCTCCTTTTCCAAGACGCTCTCGTTAAGGAGTTCGTTCTCCTCGTTATAATAGACTTCGCTTACAGGGTGCGTTTTTTCACAGTCGATAATCGGGACGCACTCAACGCGTTTCCCCGTCCGCACCGCATGCTTTACGGCTTTCATCGCGCCATAATAGCGCTGCAAAAAGGAAAAGCTGTAATCGATGTTTCCCACGAGCAGAATATTATCGTGTCCTTTCTTTAAGAGATAATTAACCGCCTGCATGCCCGCATTGAAATTATTTGCCATAACGTGATCGGCAGAGACGGCGGGCGGGCTGATCATATCCACGAATACGAGCGGAATATTCAAGGAATCTATCTTTTCAACGAGCGAGGTCGAGCATTGGTTGAGAATGATAACGCCCTGCACTTTGTTGTTCAAAAGATTCATTGCGACGTCCTCTCTGTCCTTGAATCCCGTCCAGCCAACGATATTGAAATTGACGTTTTCTTTGGCGCATTCGCTTTCAATTCCGATAATACACTGCCGCCAAAACTCCTCGTTCAGCACACCCATATTCTTGATGAGCAGTGAAATCGTCTTATCCTTTCGGGCGGGCGGCGTCTTGAACTCATAGCCCATTTCAATCGCCTTAAGGACGATTTTCGTTCGCATCTCCTCGCTTACGCCGTACTTATTACGAATCGCAAGAGAAACCAGCCCCTTTGAAACGCCGAGCGAATCGGCAATTTCTTGAAACGTTACTTTTTTTGCCATCTTTTACCCCTTTAACGCCCCTGCCGCCATGCCTTCGATAATATAGCGTTGCAAGAACACGTAAAGGCAAATGACGGGCAGAGCAACGGTGAAAGTTGCCGCGGAGATCCCCGTCCAATCGGACGAAAATTGCCCCTTGAAAGCAAACAGTCCCGTCGAAATCGTCATGTATTTGTCCTCAATCAAATAGATATATGGCGTTAGGAAATCGTTCCAACCGCCAACGAGCTTTAAAATAAAGACCGTCGAAAGAATGGGCTTCATGAGCGGAATCACAAATCCGAACACGTAACGGAAATATCCGCAACCATCGATAAACGCCGCCTCGTCGAGATCGCGCGGAATGTCTTTCACAAATTGAATCGCCATGAAGATATAGACGGTCAATCCGCCGAAGCCCCAGAAAATTACGAGCACGAACGGACTGTTATATAACCCGAGGTTTTGCACGAGAAAGATATTCGCAATCAGGCTTCCCGGGAAAAAGGTGGAAAGCAGAATAAAGGTGAACACCTTATCCGAGCCCTTGAAATGCCCCCTCGCTAAAGGAAACGCCACAAGCGCGATCACCACGCAGGAAATGAGCGCGGAGCCGACCGTGATTCCCACGGTGTAGGCAAGGCGACCGAACACGTCGAGCACCTCAAATGCTTCCTTATAGTTGGCAAACAGCTCCTTAAACGGCTTGAACGCAAACAGCCCCGACGGATCCTTTAAAAAGTCCGTGCTGGATTTTAAGGACACGTTCAAAACGAGCAAAAGCGGAAAGACCATAACAAGAGTCATAACCGCAAGCGCCGTCCAACAAAGAACGGTCACACCAATCGGTTCTCTTCTCAATTTCTTCATTCCTCCGCCTCCTTTCGCCTAACCGTCGCATTAAATACGAGCATGACAAGCATGACGAACAGCGAGAAATAGATATTGAGTGCCGCCGCCTGCCCTTGATTGGAAGCGCTGTTGGTGGCAAGCTGGAAGATATAGAGCGCGAGCGTCGTTGTGTTCGCCGTGCCGTTGGTTAAAACGAATATGATATCGAACATGGCGAGCGTGCCACTGATGGATATCCAGAAATTGATTACAAGCGTGTTTTTAAGAAGAGGCAACGTGATATACCAAAACATTTTACCCCCCCTTGCGCCGTCGATCTCTGCCGCCTCGCGGATATCCTCGGAGATATTTTGAAGCCCCGCAATATACACGACCATGGCATAGCCGAAATTCGACCAAATCGCCACGAGCACAACGAGGAACATGCTTAAGACTTCCTCCCCCAAAAGTGCGGAGGATTTCCCCAGTTTCGTAAGGATAACGGCGATCGGGCCCGAAACGGGATCAAATACAAGCTGCCAAGTAAACCCGACCACAGACACGCCGAGAATGGTCGGCATGAAAAAGAGCGCACGGAAGAAAGAGCGTCCCTTGAACTTCCGCGCCACAACGAGCGCCATTCCAAGGGAAAGCGCCTGCTGAACGATCACGACGGAGATAGAAAATACCACCGTGTTCAAAAGAGAATCCCAAATTGAAACGGAGGCGTCGCCCACCTTGAACGCCCGTATGAAATTATCAAATCCCACAAACTCAAAGGGCTGCCCCACTCCGTGATAGTCCGTGAAGCTAATCGCCAGATTGACGATCGAAGGCAGCATGGACAGCACGAATATGCTGACAAGCGCGGGCAACGTCGCCAAAATCGCCACGTAGGGATTGACGAGCGGCGAGGTCTTGAGTTTACTGTGTTTCTTCTTCTCCACCTTTTGCCCCCTTATTTCGTGTGCGCGAGCCCCGTATATTTCTCCCAATCCTTTTTATTGAGTTCCACCCGTTGTTGCAGGCTATCCGCGACCGATTTCGCCGTCAAATCTCCTTTCATAAGGCTGGATATCTCCGAAGCGGACGGGAGCGGGAAGTATCTCGGCATTCTCGAATCGTAAGCCTCGACAAAGGTATATTTCGCGCTATCGAAAATAGAATTTACCAGCTCATCGCTCTGCGTTACCGTTGTTTTCACGGACGGAGTTTTCGTGAAATTCACAAACTTTTGGTAAACCTCGTCGCGGAAGAATATCTCGAGGTATTTTTCGGCAACCGTCTTTTTGTTTGAGCCGTTAAAGACGGAAAGCGTTGTGCCCGTCTTGACGGCAAGGTTCTTTTTCCCCTCTCCGTTCACGGGATTTTCAACCGCAGGCAAGGCAAACGCGCCAATCTCGAATGTAGCCTCCATCTGCGAATAACTCCACGTCCCGTCGATCATCATGGGATATTTCTTACCCGTGGTCGGATTGCCTATGGAAAAATAGGTGCTTGCAAAGGAATAATCCAACCCCCAAATTTTATTGTCGACGTAATCCCCGATTTTTTTGACTTTGTCAAACGCTTCCTGCCATATCGCATTGTTAAAACGGATATTCTCATTCGTGTCGTAGTCCTTGATCGAATGGAAAAATTCGGGCTGACTGATTTCCACAACGTCCGCAACGACGGAATTTAAAACGGTCATCGTCGGCCATTCCGATTTCCCGCCGAAAATAATCGGCGCTTCAATAGGCGTCAGCGCCACGCCGTTTTGCACTACGGGATATTCCGCAGCCTCTTTAAATAAATCCAAGACGGCTAAAAACTCACTCCAAGTCTCGGGCGCCTCCACGCCATACTCCGCAAACAATCCCTTATCATAGTAAACGACGTTCGCCACCTGCTCTAAAGGCAGAGTTAAAAGCTCGGGTTCTCCGCCCGCAGAGGGATCATAAAAGCTCCCCCTCGTCAAATATTCAGCTTTGATTCCGTCCATGTAGTCCTGCTTCGTCAAGGGTTGCATATAGGCGTTGGTACCCTGCATCATATAGGTTACCTCGGAGGTGAACACGTCGAGATATTTACTCTGCACACGGGAGGAAAACACGGTGTTGTAGTTGTTGGTGTCCACCGCTTTATAATCCACCGACTTAATCGACGGATTTTCCTTTAAAAATATCTTGTTGACTTCCTCGAAAAACTCGTTATATTCGGGTTTAAAGGACAATACGTATAAGACGTCCTTCGACGGACCGCCGCAGGAAGCGAACGAGCCGCAGACCGTCGCCCCGACCAACACAGATAAAATCAACGCGCGTAATTTTTTCATCTTCGTATCCCCCGTACTTTTATATTTTGCATTCGTTTATAAGATAATCGATAAACTCTTTGAAATCGCAGGTCGCCACGCAGACGTTCTTATCCGCCGCACCATAGTAGATATACAAGACCCCGTCCACTACGACGTTTCCCGTCGGGAACACACAGCCGTTGTAATAGCCCTTTGTCTCGTAGTCATACTCGGGTTCCATCAAAAAGTCCTTCGTGCGGGCGATGATCTTCGTCGGATCCGAAAGATCGAGAAGCACCGCGCCGACGCGGTAGGCGCCGTCCTTATTGGCTACGCCGTGATAGATAAACAGCCAACCCTTTTCCGTCTTGATCGGTGGACAGCTCCCGCCGATCTTCTTATCCTCCCAATCTTGCTCGCCCTGCATTAAGAGCGTGTAGTTATCCCACTCCATCATATCGTCGGAAAAGCTGATCCAAATCGCGGGATTTTGGTTAGGATACCCCTCTCCGCAACGCTCCATGCCGCGCGAAAGCTTTACCCACTTACCATTAATCCGCTCGGGAAAAAGAATGACGTCTCGATCGTCGAATCTCGAATCGGTGATACGCCCCAGCTTTTTCCAGCTTTTAAGATCGCGGCTGATCGCAAGATTTGTCAAGGAGCAGTTATTGACCAAAAATGCGGGGCCGTCCGCGGGAGGATCGCCAAACGGCTTCCAATCCGCACTCCAATATTGACCGGGCGCATACGCGCGGGAAGCATAGGTCAGATAATACCATTCCCCGATCTTGATAAGGCGAGGGTCCTCGATACAGCCCGAGTCGAAATTATCGGGTGTGGGCGAAAGAACAGGCTTGTCGCTCATTCTTTTAAAATGCACGCCGTCCTCGGATTCGGCAAGCCCCAGATAAATATAATGCGTGATATCCTCGCCCGCGGCGCGATAGAGCATTTTAAATTTTTTCTCTTCTTCGTCGTAGATAACGGCGGGATTGAGCACGCAAAGGTTTTCCCATGCGTTCTTCGGGTTCTTCTCCAAAATAGGGTTACATTCACTCTTTATAAATTTCATAATGACCTCTCGATTTTTATAATTTCATTACCCTTTTATTATAACGGATAATCAGTTTGTTGTAAATAGCAAGATTCTAAACTTTTTAACCTTTCTTTTAAACTTGAGTTTATTTGTTTAGAAGATGTTTAAACAGTTAATGATTTATGCGCCCTGAAAAATCAGAGCGCATAAGCTTTTTAATTGAAGTTTTTCACGAAAGAGTGACCACACTACCGCTTTCGGTGTTGTTATCAATCTTGTAATGATCTGTCGAAGTCGCCTCGAGATAACCGTATATTTGAGCCAAATCGAGATGCGCGGAAATTTTCCCCGTGTTGGTATTGCCTGTCAACTGGAGTGTACCTGCATCATTTCCGAAACCATATCCCGCAATTCCGCCGACATAACGTGAATTTGTTATCGTGGTTGTACCCACCGTAGCACGCGCTAAAACGTCTCCGTTATTCGTGCATTCGGTAATATTCGCTTTCGTCGCATAACCGATGATACCGCCAAAATAGTAAACGCCGTAAATCGTAGCTTCATTTATACACTTTTTAATCAAACCTTGGTTAGAAGCCCCTACAATACCGCCCACGCCCAATTTTACTGAACTTTTCGCACCACCGCCGACGGCTGTGACTGTACCGTAATTTTTACAGGAAAGGATTGTAGCATTCGAACCGTTCAAGCCGACGATGCCGCCCACACTATAACCGCCGCCTGTGCCATTGGATATTGATGCGCTTGCGCGAGTAGAAGTAACCTCCCCGTAATTATTACAGCTTTCAACTATTGCTGTGGCGCCAGTCGATTGACCGACGATACCGCCCAAATTAAAGGTTCCCGTAACCGTCGCCTTATTGGTACAATTCAAAAGAGTTCCCTCGTTTACCCCAGCAACGCCTCCGACGTTAGCATTGGTTGTGGTCACCGTACCCGTGATAGTAAGGTTTTTAATCGTTCCTTTATTATACGCGAAAAGCCCGATATGTGTTTCAGAAGTATTTGCATTTGTGAGAGCTATTTCAATCTCTTTTCCGTTTCCGTCAAACGTACCCGCAAACGCACAATTATTTTTCCCTACCTTACCTGTGATTCCCGTCAAATTATTTTCCAAACGGAAATATTTACTTGCGTAGGTATTCGTTGTCGAAGAAGCAACCTTTGTTGCCATATAATTAAAATCTTCCGCCGCTTGGATTAAATAGGGCGAAGCTTCCGTGCCGAGACCCGCATAGGTCGTGTCGAGATCGGCATAAGTGGTCGCAAGAAATCCCTTGAGTACATTGCGGCTATCTTTATCGTGGTTATAATTGCCGTAAACGCCCTCGGCGACCTCTGCCGCGCTACGCACGTTCTTACCTTCCGTGAAGCTCGCATACGTATACTCCTTGGTCGTTTCGGAGCCATAGTAAGCGATCCCGACGAAATCACGGGTCAGATTACCCTCTTGGATGTTCCTCATAACGCCGTTGCCGTACCAATACGCGCCCGCTTCATAGAGACTGTCCGTCAAATCGAGATCAATAACGCCCGAAGCAAACTCTGCCTTATAATCGGTCCCCGCAGGCATGGACGAAACGTAATCATAGGGCAAAATCAGCATGCCCACTTTATCCCCCGCCGCCGTGATCTCGTCTTTAAGATCGGCACCGATCGTGACGCGGAAACGAAGCCCGTAATTATCGCTCAAGCGCACGCTTGCCCCCTCGTACATTTCAAACGTATAATCCCCTGCCGTTTGCGCGGAAGCCTCGATCATCGCCCCGCCTGCAAAACACGCGCCGCAAACCGCGGTAAACGCCCCGAGAATGAGTAGATTTTTCTTTAACCCTTTCATGCGCCCACCTCCTCGTTTACACTCGGCAAAACGGAATACGTATCGTCACCGAACACGTCCTTATCCTCGCGAATATTTGTTTCTCCCGAAGTTCTCACTGCCTCGCAGGCAAATGTCAAACATTCGATCTGCGGCTTACAATACGCCGCTTTTTGTGCTTTAAACACGCTTGCATCCTCCTTTTTTATAATTCAAGCATATATTTTATTATAAAACACCTTTTTCTTTTCGTCAATCCCCCACCGTCTAAACAAATTCCGAAAGATTCTAAACCTTTTAATTCGACCATTTCATAATGAACATACATTAGATCTTCCCTCCAAAAAACGCTGAGGAAAACGGTGCGCACTCTTTTTTTCTCGACTAAAAATTTACCGCGGATTTTTTTGAAAACAAAAAGAAAATAATTGCCTTTTACGGGAAAAAGGGGTATAATAGGAACAAGCAAACGGCTTTTACCTTTTCGCATGTTTTATAAAACCTCATAGAAGCTTCCTTAGTTAAATGGATATAACAAGCCCCTCCTAAGGGCTAGTTGTGGGTTCGATTCCCGCAGGGAGTACCAATAAAACCGCAAAATTTTGCGGTTTTATTTCTTTTTAAGGTGAATTATACTATCAAGTGCAACACCTTACAAAAAAATGACAGTTCATATAAATCCATGTTATAATAAGTCTACCACAACCAAAAAACAAGGAGAAATATATGAACTGCTACCATCATTTTACCATAGAAGAAAGAAC
>JAFTSN010000017.1 GCA_017467275.1 Clostridia bacterium
AAAGATGACGGAAAATGAAAAATTGGAACATTTGAAACGCGAATACGCGGAAGTCCTTGAAATCATTGACAATTTTCTAAAATGATTTACCCATTTTCTACCCATATTTACCCATAAAATCATTAAAAAATAGAATAAAAATGAAAAAATGCAGTTGTAGAAATGAAAAAAGCAAACAAAAAAACTGTCAGTTTGTTCAAAAACCAACAGTTTTTTGGGTTTGGCGCAGAGAAAGGGATTTGAACCCTTGTATACATTCCTGCATAACACGATTTCGAATCGTGCGCGTTCAGCCGCTCCGCCATCTCTGCGTAACATTTGTATTATATACTATTCAAATGGAAAAAGCAACTGTTTTTGCCCCTATTTATTTAAAAAAACGGAGCAATTTCTTTTGAAACTGCTCCGTCCTTTTCTTTTATGCGCCTATGAGAATCATTAAATTCGAGGCAATCACGATCAGCACCAAAGCGACGGGATAAGTTGCCGCATAAGCCGAAGCAACGTCGTCGGTTCCCGCCACGGAAATAAGCGAGCCGAGCGCGGGAGTACTCGTCATACCGCCTGTGATCGAGCCCAGATTATTGAAGATCGAAAGCTTGAACACATACTTTGCAAGCACGAATCCGACAATCATAGGAACGGTCGTAAAGATCACGCCGTAAAGGAAATAGAGCGGCTTAAAATTGTCGATAAAGCTGATACCACCGGGAAGTCCCGCGCCGATCAGGAACATGACAAGCCCGAATTCTCGGAAGAAGTTAAGCGTGGATTTCGGGACGGTTAGATCGATTTTGCCCACGTGCCCGAAATGCCCGATTATAAGCCCTGCAATCAGTGTGCCTCCGCTCGTTCCAAGACTGAAAATCCCGATTTTGATCGAACCCAAAAGTATGCCGAGCATGACTGTGAGCGCAAACGGAAAGAACCCAAATTCCCCGATCTGAAAACGTTTTTTCTCGCTTTCATTGACCGCAACAGCGCTTGCTGCAACAAAGCTTTCCCGCTCTTTAGCAATATCCACCTTCAAAAGCTTGGGTATAATTTGCACGAACAGCACAACGCCGAGCACGCCGTAGAGATAGCCGATCGCATAGCCCGCCGTGACCTTTTCAAGCGCAACGCCCGTCGCGGCGTCCTGCGCAGCGGAAAGCCCGGGCGTGGAAGTGAGCGCGCCCGTTAAGAGCCCCGTGCACATAGCAATATCCGTGCCCGTGATAACACAAACGAGAATTGCGAGCAAAACGCCCGTCAAAATGACAATCGCCCCCATTGCGAGATAGGAAAGCATGCTCTTATTAAACGAACGGAAAAATTTCGGTCCTGCAATCAAGCCCACCGCCGTCACGAACATACCTGTGCCGAGCTTGGAAACAAAGCTAAAAACCGACTGCACCGACTTATTCCAGAGGGTGACTGTCTTTCCACCGATCGTAAACTCCCAAACGCATTGTTTAACCGTCTCGCCGTTTGCATTGACCGATTCCACCATCTCGCCGCATTGAGAGAAAATGATGCCGACGGCAAGCGCAATCAACAGCACGCCCGCCGTGCCCAAAGAAATTCCTTTAATTTTAATCGCCCCGACCAGATAGCCGAACACGACGATTGCAAAAATGATAAACAGGGGCGAAAATATAGACCCGAGCAAAGTACCCAAATACAGCATAAATCCATTCCTCCGCGAACTTAATTCGCCTTTCTCTTGTAATCGGGAAGAAGTTTGGGAGACGCTTCGCCCGAAGCCGCGCCCGCGGTTTTGAGCTCTTGTTCAAAATCCTCGACGTGCTGCAACGTCAGCGCTTTAAGCTGAACGCTCTTGCTTTTTTCGCCCGCCTCTTTTCCTGCATTTCTGCCAAACACAATGATATCCAGCAGAGAATTACCCATCAGACGGTTGGTGCCGTGAATGCCGCCCACAGCTTCGCCCGCGACGTAAAGATTCTCTACGCAGGTCATGCCGTTTGCGGAAATATCCAGCCCGCCGTTCTGATAATGCAGCGTGGGATAGACCAAAATAGGCTCCTTACGAATATCAATGCCGTATTTTCCAAACATACGAAGCATTGCGGGAATCCGTTTTTCAATCGTACCCTCGCCGTTTACCATTTCGATGAGCGGGGTGTCGAGCCATACGCCCTCCCCGTCCGTCGTGGTGATTCCGCCGCCGTTTTGCTTACATTCACGAATGATCGAGGAAGCCGTCACGTCGCGCGTTTCCAAGGGGTTGACGAACGCAATGCCGTCCTTATTGACAAGCTGTGCGCCAAGCGAACGCACCTTTTCCGTGACGAGCGCGCCGTAGATCTGCGTGGGTGCCGCTGCGCCCGTCGGATGATACTGCAAGGTCTCGGGGTACAAAAGCTTTGCCCCCGCGCGGTAACCGAGCACAAGCCCGTCTGCCGTCGCGCCGTAGTGATTGGAGGTCGGGAAGCCCTGATAGTGCAATCTGCCCGCACCGCCCGTTGCAATCACAACCGTCTTTGCCCGCGCAACGAGTATTTCTTTCGTCTCCATATTCATGAGCACCGCACCCGCGATCTTGCCGTCCGTATCCTTGATCAGCTCGATCGCAGACGTGAAGTCCACCACCGTGATCCCGCGGTTCAACACCTCGTCGCGAAGGGTACGCATAATCTCTGAGCCCGAATAATCGCGGCAGGCGTGCATTCTCTTTCTAGACGTTCCGCCGCCGTGCGTCGTTACCATTGTGCCGTCCGCTTCCTTATCAAACATGACGCCGAGATTATTCAGCCAAAGAATTGCCTCGGGCGCCTCGTTCACAAGCTTATATAAAAGCTCGGGCTTATTCTTAAAATGCCCGCCGCCAAGTGCGTCGAGATAATGGATCGCAGGGCTGTCGTTGGGTTTATCCGCCGCCTGAATACCGCCCTCCGCCATTGCCGTGTTCGCGTCGCCCAAGCGGAGCTTGGTCACGATCATAACGTTCGCGCCGCTATTATCCGCTTCAATCGCCGCCGCCGCACCCGCGCCGCCGCCGCCGATCACGAGCACGTCCACGTCGTAGTCGGGTGAAGAAAGATCGATGGAAAGATCAAGGACGCGCGAACGACCCTGTAAAAGTGCGGCGAGCTCATGGAGCACCTTGCCCCCTTTGTTTTTTCCGACCTTGAGCTCCTCGTAAGCCGTCGAAATATAGTCGGGGTGGAAAGAAGCGAGAACCTCCTCTTTCTGGTCCGCGCTCATACGGGGGATCGCCGCCCCAAAACGGGAAGCGCGGGTCTCCTCCACCTTTTTCATGGATATGAGTTGTTCTTCTGTATACTGATACATACGCTTCTCCTTACTTCTCGATTTCTCTATGATTATAGAGATTTTTCTGCTCCTCGAGGGGAGTATTCATAATCGCTTCGAGAGCGGCTTTACAGTCGCCCGAATCAATCTCTGCGACGCGGTTTATGAGGTGCTCGCTCTTCGGGGCGAGATATTTACCCGTGAGCCGACGCGCAAGCTCTGCCACCTGCGGATGGGAAATCCCCGCAGGGCAACGGGCAGAACACACGCCGCACATTACGCAATCAAAGCTCTCCTCGGCGCATTTTTCGTATTCGCCGCGTTGAGCATAGGCAATATACTGCATGACGTTTAAGCCCTGCGTACAGCTCTTTGTGCATGCGTTACAGCCGATACAGGCGTAAATTTCGGGATAAAGCTGCATCATGATTTGCTGGGTGGGCTTGATCGTTTCGATATCGTACACCTTTTTTACAAGCGGAAAGAAAGGCAAGGTTGCCACGTACATACCCTCCTCCACCTGTTGCTGGCAGGCAAGGCAGGTCTTGAGCTCCTGCTGCCCGTGAATACGGTAGATCGTCGCACAGGCGCCGCAGAAGCCGTTTCTGCAACCGCAGCCGCGCACGAGCTCGTAGCCCGCATATTCCATAGCTTTCATGATCGTCAGGCTTTCGGGCACTGCGTATTTTTTTCCGAAGAGATAAATATTTACCGTCTTTTCCATAATTTTATCCTTATTCAATCTTAGTATTCGTCGGGCAATTCATCCAGCTCGTCCATGCGGAACACAGGTCCGTCCTTACAGACGAATTTATCGCCGACGTTACACCTGCCGCACTTACCCACGCCGCACTTCATGCGAAGCTCAAGCGTCGTGTAGACACGGGATTTTTCAAAGCCGAGCTCCAAGAGTCCTTGGAGGGTGAATTTGATCATGACGGGCGGACCGCACAGCACCGCGGTCATGGATGGATCCACGCCGATTTCCTTAACGTAAGCAGGCACGAAACCGACGTTGCCCTCCCAGCCCTCTTGGGCTCGGTCGATCGTCAGATACACCTCGGTGTTTACCTCTTTCATCCACTCGTTTTTGATCTCGTCGATATCCACAAGATCGTCCTTGCTCCTTGCACCGTAGACGATCACGATTTTCCCGTAGTTCGCACGGTAGTGTCGAACATAGTTGATTACGCTGCGCAAGGGCGCAAGCCCGATACCTCCCGCGATAAATAATAAGTCCTTGCCCTTAAACTCCTCCTCGACAGGGAAATTTCTGCCGTAAGGTCCGCGAATGGCGATCTGTTGCCCCACCTCCATGGAGTGCAACACGTCCGTCACACAGCCGCATTTTTTGATGGAAAACTCCATATATTCACGGTTGGTGGGAGAAGACGTTATGGAAAACATCGCCTCGCCGACGCCCGGCACGGAGAGCATGGCGCATTGTCCGGGGAGATGCTCAAACGGCTTTTTGCCGTCCGTTCCCACAACACGGAAAGTCTTGACGTCGTGAGTATCCTTGCGGATATCGGTAATCACACCGATCTTTGGAATGAGTGCGTCGAAATTCATGATTTCTCCCCTCCCAGCGTTTTAATGACCTTCACGATATTGAGGTTTTGCGGGCATTTATTCACACACCTGCCACACCCCACACAGGAATACAGCCCGCCGTTTTGTGCGGGATAATACACGAGCTTGTGCATGAAGCGCTGACGGTATCTCTGCATTTGGGTCGTGCGGCTGTTGCCGTGTGCCATGAGCGTGAAATCCGAATACATGCAAGAGTCCCAGCAACGGTATCGGATCACACCGCTATTCGTCTTAAAATCGCGAATGTCGAAGCATTGACAGGTCGGGCAGACGAACGTGCACGCACCGCAGCCGAGGCAAGCCTCGGAAAGCTCCGCCCATCTCGGATCATTGAACAATTCGTTAAGATTTTCCTCTTTAAAGCGGGATAAATCAAGCGCGGCAAGAGGAAGCCTTTTAAGAATCTCTTTCGTTTGAGACCTTTGCGCCTCCACCGCCTCTTCCCCGCATTTTTCCAAGAGAGAAGCGAGCTTTTCCGTCAAAGCCTCGCCCTTTTGGTTATTGGCTCTCCAATAGAGATATTCGCCATCCAACCACGTGGTGACGTCCCCCTCGGGCGCGGTCGGATCAATCCCGAACGCCGTGCAAAAACAGCTTTCTTCAGGACGGGAACACGCCAAAGAAACGACGGTGATCGCATTTCTACGGCTCTGATAAAAGGTGTCCACGGGCTCGGCAAGAAACACTCTGTCCAAAACCTCGAACGCCTTGACGTCGCACGCCTTAACGCCGAACACGACGAACGGGCGTTTATCCTCCGTGCGGATATCGACAACCTCAACCGATTTTCCCTCGGTCTTGAATTTCATCATGTTTTCTGTCTGCGGGAAGAATGCGTTTTTGGGCGATTTCACCGTTTTGAGCGTTTCGAGAGAAACCTCCTTGCCCTCGCCCCAAACGGCAAAATTGACTTCGTCTGCCCGTCTAATTGGAATGAACAGCCCCGACGTCTTAGCAATGGCGGCATATAATGCGTTTAGATCGGTCTTTTTTATCCTATACATTATTTCCCCTCCTTAAGAACGTCTTTAGGCTCAAGGTCGCTTTCTCTATACTCGGTGAGCGGCGTTTTTCCTTCCGCGCTTTCGCCCGCTTGAAATTCGCCGTAGGTTTCGTCGATATCCTTAATAAATTTCCTATTCAAAAGATGCAGAGGAATCCCTTGAGGACAAACCCTTGAGCATTCGCCGCAGTCCGTGCAACGACCCGCCACGTGATAGGCGCGGATAATATGGAAAAGCTGTTCCTCGAATTTATCGTCGTTTGCCTTTGCCGCAACGCCCGACTGCGGATTATCGAACACGCACTTAATACAAGAGCATGCGGGACAAACGTTTCTGCACGCATTGCAACGGATACACTTGGACAGCTGCTCACGCCAGAATTTGAAGCGTTCCTCCGCCGTCATTTGCTCCAGCGCCTCAACCTCCGCAAAGCGGTTTACGTCGCGAACGGGGCGTTCGTGAAGCACGATCTCCTCGTCCTTGACCTGATGCGTTTTATTGCAGGTCGCACACTTTGCAAGCACGATTTCCGTCTTGGACAAAACCGCCTCGCCATAGAGCGTTTGGACCTTGACTTGCTCGCCGTCCACCTCCACGCCCGTAACCGCGGAAAGTCCCTTTGCCTTGATTTTTCCGATATCCAGCTTCGCCATACATTCCACGGCAATCACGTGAATCTTTTCACGGTTGATTCGGTGCTCCTTGACAAGCTGATTAAAACTATACGTGTCACAGGGCTTCAAAAACACTGCCGTTTTGCCCTCTTTTTTGCTCTCGGCAATGAGATATTTGGAGAGATTGGCGCCGCAGAAATAGTCGTAGACGAAATCTTTAAGCTCGTCCACGCTCTCAAAAGACGCGGGCTCGGGGTCGTGGCAAAACGCTCCCTTTCTCCAACCGATCACGCGCGCAACCTCTCCACTTTCGAGAAGCACTTTTGCGCGTTCCAGCATTTTACTTTCCACCTCTTTCATTTTACTCGCCCTCCTTTACTCTCAAATCGGAAAGCTTTTTGTTCTCGCCGAGCGCGGTGACCTTTGCCACGAAATCGTTCATCACGGCAGAAAATTTCGCGCCCTCTGCGGCAGAGACCCATTCGAGGCGGGTCCTATCCCGCTCGATACCAAGATAATCGAGGAAGCTAAAGAGCATAGCCATTCTTCTTCTCGTGTAGTAATTTCCCGTCACGTAATGACAGTCGCCGGGGTGACAGCCACAAATAATCACGCCGTCCGCACCGCGCTGAAACGCTTTGAGCACGAACATGGGATTGACTCGACAAGAGCAAGGCACGCGAATGATCTTCACGTTCGCGGGATAACTCAAGCGGCTGGAGCCCGCAAGGTCGGCGCCCGCATACGAACACCAATTACAGCAAAACGCCACGATATTGGGCACAAATCCCTCTTTCGTTGTTATCTCTTGCATATCTCTTCCACCTCCGACATAATCTGCTTGGAGCTGAAGCCCTTCAGATCCATCGCGCCCGACGGACAAGTGACCGTGCATGCGCCGCAACCCTGACATACCGCGGGGTTGACGGAAGCAATGCGGCGAAGCTCTGTTTTACCGTCTACGCGGAGCTCTTTCTCGACATAGGTGATCGCCCCATACGGACAAACGGAAGCGCATTGGCTGCAACCGTTACACATGGTCTCGTTTGCGCTTGCCACGCAAGGGTTCGTCTTAAGCTTGTCTTTGACGAGCAGTCCGATCACTTTCGCCGCACAAGCGGAAGCCTGTGAAACCGTTTCGGGGATATCCTTAGGGCCTTGACAAACGCCCGCAAGATACACGCCCGCCGTGGGACTCTCCACGGGACGGAGCTTGGCGTGGGATTCCGTTAAAAAGTTGTTCGTGTCGATACTCGCCGTCAAAAGCGTGGCAATCTTTCTCACGGAAGGCTCGGGCTCGATCGCCGCCGCCAATACGACAAGATCAGACTCAATCAACACCTGCTCGTTGTCAATGAGGTTAGAGCCCTGCACCATGAGCTTACCGTTTTCGTTATACACCTTGCCGACCATGCCCTTGATATAGTCCACGCCGTATTGCTCCACCGCACGGCGGAAAAATTCGTCGTAGTTCTTCCCTGGAGTACGCACGTCGATATAGAACACGTGCACCTCGGTGTCGGGATATTTCTCGCGAATGAGCATGGCGTGCTTCGCCGTGTACATACAGCAAATCTTCGAGCAGTACGGCTTACCGCAACCCGACGTATCGCGCGAGCCGACGCACTGAATAAACGTGATTACCTTGGGGTGCTCTCCGTCGGACGGACGAAGCAGTACGCCGTTTGTTGGACCCGCCGCGTTCATAATGCGCTCGAGCTCGAGAGAGGTGATCACGTCTTGATTTTCCGAATAGCCGAACTCGTTGAAGGCGTTAAGCTCGATCGGCTTAAAGCCCGTTGCAACGACAATCGCGCCGTAGCCCCGTTCGATATATTCATCCTTTTGCGTATAGTCGATCGCGCCTGCGCCGCAGACCTTTTGACAAAGACCGCATTTGCCCGTCTTGAGCTTAATGCACTGCTCGGGATCGATCACCGCGACGTTGGGAATCGCCTGCGCGAACGGGATATAGATCGCGGGGCGCTTATTCAGCTTCATATTGAACTCGTCCAAGCCCTTTTTTGAGGGGCATTTTTCCATACAGAGCTTACAACCCGTACATTTCTTTTCGTCGACGAATCTTGCCTTCCTTTTAATTTTGACGGAAAAGTTTCCGACAAAGCCCTTGACCTCCTCCACCTCGGAATAGGAAAGGATATCAATCTTTTCGTTCTGTGCGCAATCCACCATTTTCGGTGTTAAGATACAAGCTGAGCAGTCGAGCGTGGGGAACGTCTTGTCGATCTGCGCCATGCGTCCGCCGATCGTTGCGTTTTTTTCCACAATATCCACTTCAAAGCCCGCTTCCGCTATATCGAGCGCCGCCTGTATACCTGCAATACCGCCGCCGATCACAAGCGCGCGCTTGATAACGGGGCTTTCCCCTGCCGATAAGGGTGCGTTTAAATTGACCTTTGCGATTGCCGTGCGGACGAGAATAATCGCCTTTTCCGTCGCCTCCTCTCTGTCCTTATGAATCCAAGAGCAATGCTCGCGGATATTGGCAATTTCAACCATATAGGAATTGAGTCCCGCCGCCTCCGCCGTCTTGCGGAAGGTCGCCTCGTGCATGCGCGGCGAACAGGAGCCCACGACGATTCCCGTCAAAGAGTGCTCCTTAATTGCATTTTTTATAAGCTGTTGACCGTTTTCGGAGCACATATACTGATAAGTCGCGGAATACACGACGCCTTGGTCTTTTTTAACCGCGTCTGCCACCCGCTCCACGTCAACCGTTGCCGCGATGTTACTACCGCACCAACAAATAAATACACCGATTCTCTGCATTTCACGCCTCTTTCGTTATTTGTTATACTTCCTGTATGCGCTCATTAAAAGCTGTTGGGGGATCAATTCGTCCACCATGGGCGGGATATCTTCCGCCTTCATTCCGTTTGCCCCCTGCGCTCTTATAACAGTGTCTCTCACCGCCTCGATAACCGCGGCGGGCGCGACGGCGCGCGGGCAACGTTCCACGCAAGCCATGCAGGAAAGACAGCTCCAGATCGCCTCGCTTTTCAAAAGCTCCTCAATGCGTCCCTGTGCAAGCAGGGAGACGAATTGGTGGGGCTTGATATCCATTTCGTGAAAGGCGGGACATCTACCCGAGCATTTACCGCATTTCATGCATTTGCGGACGTCCGTCCCGCTCATTCTTTTAACGTTTTCACACTGCTCTTTAACCGTCATGATTTCACCCCCAAGGCTTCGGCAAGGAGCTCTGTGAAATATTTGACGGGCAAAATCCCACTGCCCTTTTCGTTCAAATTATAAAGACAGAGCGGACATGCCGTGATTACTTCCTCCGCGCCCTTTTCCTTTGCCGAGCGCAAGATTCTTTCGCTCTGCTTTTTAGGCAAGTCGGGGTTCTTTAAGCCGACGTAAGCCCCGCAACATTCGTTACGGAAAGGATAGATTACGGGCGTGCCGCCAAGCGCGCGGATAAAATCCTCGATAATCGTGGGATTTTCGGGGTTGTCGAACGCCATAACGCCGCTCGGGCGAAGCAAAAGACAACCGTAATACGCGCCCACCTTTCTATTCAGCGGCTTCACGACTTTTTGTGCAATATTATCGAAACCGACGACGGTTTTGAGCATTTCGAGATAATGCAAGACTTCCGTTTCGCCGCGATAAGACTCTTCAAGCTGCAAATAGTTGTTTGCACGCGAGCAGATTTCCCCGTCAGAACGCATATCTTCGTTCGTGCGCTTGATCACGTTGTGACAGGCAGAGCAAAGCGTTAATAGTCTGCCGCCGTTATGCTTGGCGTAATCGAGCGCGCGGACGGCGGAGAGCTTGGTCGCAATCTCGTCGCGCGCCATGGGATACACCGCGCCGCAACACTGCCAATTCTCGATTTCCTCCATTTCCACCCCGAGCGCTAAAGCCGCCAGCCGCGCCGTTTGATCGAGCGCTTGCGATTTCGTTTTCAGCGTGCAACCGGGATAATAGCAAATTTTCATATTTTTCCTCTACCTTGATCAGTCTTTGTGCGGATACGCCATTTCTTCGGGTCGGAACACCTCGTCGAATTTCTCCGCCGAAAGGAATCCGAGCGCCACGCAAGCTTCCTTTAAGGAAATATTTTCCTTATATGCCTTTTTCGCCGTCTTAGCCGCGTTTTCATAGCCGATATAGGGGTTGAGCGCGGTCACGAGCATGAGCGAATTATAGAGGTTGTGGTGCATCTTTTCGCGGTTTGCCTTGATTCCTGCCGCACAATTCTTCTCAAAGGACGTGATCCCGTCCGCAAGAAGCCGCGCCGATTGCAAGAAATTATAGATGATGACGGGCATAAACACGTTCAGTTCAAAATTGCCCTGCGAAGCACCCATGCCTACGGCGACGTCGTTTGCGATCAC
Source organism: Clostridia bacterium (assembly GCA_017467275.1). Taxonomy (GTDB): domain Bacteria; phylum Bacillota; class Clostridia; order Christensenellales; family Borkfalkiaceae; genus Scatosoma. Next base: position 10,834 of record JAFTSN010000017.1, read on the forward strand.
TTGCACGGCAACCATAGTTAAAGACTCGCACTGCGTGGGATTGACCTTGCCCGGCATGATCGACGAGCCCGGCTCATTCTCGGGAATGAAGATTTCCCCAAGTCCGTCGCGGGGACCAGAAGCCAGCCAGCGAACGTCGTTGGCGATCTTCATTAGATTTGCCGCCAATGCTTTCATGGCGCCGTGTGCAAACACTAACTCGTCCTTTGCCGTGAGCGCATGATATTTATTTGCTGCGGTTTTAAACTGCTTGCCTGTGAGCGTGCTCACTTCCTCTGCAACCGCCTCGGCAAAGCCCTTGGGCGCATTCAGCCCCGTGCCGACCGCCGTGCCGCCGAGCGCTAATTCCTTTAAGCCGTTCAGAGAGAGCGCAAGCTGGGCTTTCGTCGTTTCGAGCATACTTCTCCAACCGCTGATCTCTTGGGAAAATGCGATGGGGACGGCGTCCTGCAAATGCGTTCTGCCGCTCTTGACGATCCCCTCGTTTTCCGCTTCTAATCTTTGGAACGTCGCAATGAGTTGATCCATAGCGGGGAAGAGTTTATCTTCTATCGCGAGCACAGCGGCTATGTGCATCGCCGTGGGAAACGTGTCGTTAGAGCTTTGGCTCTTATTGATGTCGTCGTTGGGGTGGAGCAGCTTTTTGCCTGCCAGCTCGTTGCCTCGACCCGCAATCACCTCGTTCGCGTTCATATTGGACTGGGTGCCGCTACCCGTCTGCCAGACGACGAGCGGGAAATGGTCGTTGAGCGAGCCCGAAATAACCTCGTCGCACGCCGTGCAAATGAAATTTTTCTTTTCTTCGGGCAGAATCCCGAGACGGAAATTAGCGAGAGCCGCCGCCTTTTTTAAAATACCGAACGCGTGCGTGATTTCGCGCGGCATAATCTCCGTGCCGACGCGGAAATTTTCAAGACTTCTCTGCGTCTGCGCCGCCCAATATTTGTCTAAGGGCACTTTCATCTCGCCCATGGTATCCTTTTCAATACGGTATTCCATAATTTTTCACCTTTTCTCTTTTAAAATTTTACCTTTTCGATAACGCCCTTTAAAACCGCTGCGCTATTATGGAGCTTGGTCAATTCGTCCTCTGAAAGCCGAGGCGTGAGCGTGGTTAATATGCCGCTGTCACTCAACACGCAGAGGGTGCTCAAGCAGACGTCCGATATTCCGTATTCCCCATCCAAAAGCGTGGAGACGGTCATAACCGTGTCCGCACCCGAATACAGCCCCTTTATGATATAGCAGACGGATGCCGCAATACCGTAATAGGTTGCGCCCTTGCCCGCAATGATCTTGCCGCCCGATTTACGAACGTATTCCTCCACGTCCTCCCGCTTATACGGCGTGAGGGGCAAATCGGTGTTATTCGTGAGCGCCGCACCGTATTCGGTTATGGGAATTCCCGTGATATCTGCCATCGACCACGCGACAAAGGAGGTGTCCCCGTGCTCGCCCAAAACGTAGGCATGGACCTGTTTTTGGTTGATGGAATACAGCTCGGAAAGACGGGTTCTTAAACGGATCGTGTCAAGAATGGTGCCCGAGCCTATAATCTGCCGCTTGGGAAGCCCCGTCACTTTGCCGAACACGTAGGTGAGCACATCGACCGGATTGGAGACGATAATATAAATGGCGTTCGGCGCGTATTTGACGAGCTTGGGTGCAAGCTCGACGATTACGTCAACGTTGGTCTGCGCGAGATCGATACGGGATTGTCCTGGCTGTCTCGCCACGCCGCAAGTGATCACGACGATATCCGAATCAACGGCGTCCTTATAGTCCCCCACGTATACCTTGGTCGGGGATAAGAAAGGCGTCGCCTGCTTGATATCAAGAACCTCCCCCAAAACCTTTTCTTGATTTACGTCGATCAATACGATCTCTGAAACGGGGCTGTTTACGACCAGCGTATATGCGATCGTCGCGCCTACCGACCCTGCGCCTATGATTGTGACCTTGTTGTTCATCTTCTCTTCTCTCCGTCTTTTTGCTTTTCTTTTGTGCCGCGCAAAAAATTCGACGACAATCTCTTTTTCTCGCAGTTTATATTATATCATATTTCGCCCGTTTACACAATAGCTTGACACGCGGAAACGCAATTTTTCTCGATTAACGATAATTTTTTATCGATTAATTTAAATAAAAGGAATAATAAAAACGCCCCGATTTGGCAGAGCGCTGCCAAACGGAACGTTTTTTACCGAAATTGGGTTTATTCCTCTTTTTTCAAAAGGTCGAAAAGCATCAAAGCACCCTCTAATATGGCGCAGATTCCGACGAGCACGAAAATCCAATCCAGACTGCTCAAGAACAGCAGTAGACCGAGCACGATCATAAGCACGGGCTTCGCATAGACGATCACGGTTTTCCAGACGTTATCGCATTTAAGCCCCGCTTTGATACGGGCATAGAGATCGAGGATCCCGTAGATGAGTAAAAGCGCCGCCACGATATACAGTACCACTCGAACGATCAACCAGCCGCACACGATAATGAGCGCACCAATCACGATTTTAACCACGGCGGGGGCGACCTGCTTATCGATCAAATTGAGTACTCCGAGTACGATCAATACCGCGCCTAAAATCGTCATAGCAACGCTGACAACGCCGCCTTTCATGACGATAAAAAGCACCCCGAGCAAAACCGTTAAAAGTGCGGAAACCAGCTTTTCCGAAGTTTTCATTCAGCCACCTCAACAACCGCGTTTTCTTCCTCGGAGGACAAAACGTCTTCCGTTTCTGCCTCTGCTCTCACGGGACGAATCACAGCGAGGCGATAAAAGATTTTTTCTTTTTCCTCCTCCGCCTCGGGCGCGGGCGTTTCCTCCACGGGCGCCTCCACCGCTGCCTGCTCGTATCTTACTCGGGCGTTCGCGCAAGGATATTCCTCCTCTTTATCGCAACAAACGCAAAATTCGTATTCGCCGCAGGTATCCTTTCCCGCGATTCTGCTATCGTTGCATTTTTCCAGATCGAATCTCTCCTGTATTTCTTTTAATTCCATAAAGCCCGCTCCTTTGATTTTTTTCGACAAAGTGTTTTGTCTTTTATATTATAATAAATTTTCGGAAATTTTTCAACGGTTTCAACGAAAAAAAATAAAAAAAATTACGCCTTTCCCGAGTTTTTGTCGGAAAGAAGAAAACTGCGACTTTATTCAAGCCGCAGATCGTCTCTCTTTTTTGTCGAAACACGGGCGCGGAGCTTGCGGCGTTCGAGCCTATGCGCCGTTACAAGCGGTTTGCCGAAAGAGAAAAAACGGGTTTTCCCCCTTGGTTTCCCTCTCTTTTTACACCGATCGAGCGCGCCCGAGAAAAGCAACAATATTATATTATATGCGCGCTTTTTTCTTTTGTTTCTTAAAATTTGAGAAAGTTTTTCTGTTTTAAAGGTGCTTTTATGCTCATAAAAAAACGCACGCCCGATTTTTTCGGTGCGCGCGGCTTTTCTTTTCGCAAGCATTACATTGAGATCATTTGCAGTGTTTCATAGAGTTCGTGATTGAAGGTCTTTTTCATGGAGACCGCCTCGAAAATATCCATATCAATGATCTTATTATCTCTAATACCCACAACGCGGTTGCCTACGCCTTCGTTCAACAGGCGAACTGCCTTATTGCCGAACTGCGCCGCAAGCATTCTGTCCGCCATGGAGGGCGAACCGCCACGCTGCACATGACCGATACAGGTGGGACGCACGGAATGAGTCGTGTTTTTTTGAAGCTCTTTCGTGAACTCCTCCGCCGACATAACCCCCTCCGCAATCACGATAATATTGGAGTGCTTGCCGCTCGCTCTCGAACGGTTGATGCGCATGACGATATCGTCCATGTCGAACTTGACTTCAGGGACAACGATAATTTCCGCGCCCGAAGCAATACCGCTATACAGCGCGATATCGCCGCAATGACGCCCCATAACTTCCACAACGGAAATACGCTCGTGCGAGGTCATTGTGTCGCGAAGCTTATTGATGATATCAAGGCAGGTGTTGACCGCCGTGTCGAAACCGAGCGTGTAGTCGGTGTATTCAAGGTCGTTATCAATGGTGCCGGGGATACCGATCGTGGGCACGCCGAATTCCTCGGTCAGCGATTTTGCGCCACGGAAGGAACCGTCTCCTCCGATGACGACAAGTCCTTCAATTCCGTGCTTTTCAAGCGTTTTAACCGCCTGCGCCTTTCCCTCTTTCGTCATCATTTCAAGACATCTCGCCGTGCGGAGCTTGGTGCCGCCGCGCTGAACGATATCCGAAACGCTACGCATTTCCATGGGGATTACGTTATCCTCGATAAGCCCTGCATAGCCGCGCTCAATTCCGCGCACCTCCATGCCGTAATAAATCGCCGTACGCACCACTGCGCGGATTGCCGCATTCATACCGGGTGCGTCGCCGCCACTCGTCAATAAACCAATTCGTTTCATTCGTCTTTACCTCCGTAAATACCGCAAATACTATAATTATTCTTCCGCGTTTTTCCCGTTTTCCCGCAAAAAACAAACGTAAAAATCTTATTCCGATATATTATATCAAATTTTCAAAAAAATACAAACTCTTTTTCAAAAATTACAAAAGTTTCCGCCAGAGCGTTTGATACGATCGTCTTATGTGAGTTTGATACAATCGTCGCTTAAAAATCCCGCCAATTCCGCCATTAACGCACGGCTGACGTTGACTTTTTGCGAGCAGAGCTTTTTCGTGCCCGCCGCCTTATCGACAAAGCAAACGCTTGTGTCCCCCTCGTAGAAGGTAAGCGTTTCCGAAAGCTCCTCAATGTCTGCTTCCTCCATGCCCGTCACATTGAGCCAAAGCCGCTTTTCCTTTTGGGGCGTTACGGGTCTCGGTTTTGCCGCACTCTCCTCTTGGCCAGGCGCACCGTGCTGTGAAACGGCGGGAGCTGCGCTCTCCTCATCCAGACGGAATTCTGTCATTTTATCGACGATAATCGTCGGCGCTTTGTCCTCGTTGATATCCAGTTTTCCCGAAAGCGAAACGACTGCGTCTACGGTAAGGAAGCTTTTGATTTTATCGTAGATCTTGGGGAAGCAGACGCATTCCACCGAGCCGTAGAGATCCTCGACGGTGACGAACGCCATAAACGAGCCCGCACGGGTCTGCAATTTTTTATAGGCAGAGATCATACCGCCCATTTTGACCTGCTGACCGTCGGAAATCTCGCTATAGATCTTTTCGCCCGATTCTTCGTCCTCCGTGAAATCGGAGAGCATGGAGCAGTTAAACGTCTCGTCCTTAAAGTAAGGCAGATATTTTTCAAACGGGTGTCCGCTGACGTAGACGCCAAGCACGGATTTTTCTTTGGAAAGCTTTTCCGTTTGCTCGTATTCGGGAACGTCGGGATAGACAATCTCCAGCGCCTGCTCTTGAATGATATCGCCGAACAGGGAGATCTGCATCCCCGATTTTTGCTTTTCACGCGCGCTCACGCGGGCAAGCACCTCTTCATATACCGCCGCGAACTGCGATCTTGCATAGCCGAAGCAATCAAAGGCGCCCGCATAGATCAAGCTCTCCACGATACGCTTATTGATATGCTTTGCCGAACGGATCATAAAGTCCGCAAAATCCTTGAATTCGCCGTTTTCTTCGCGCTCCCTGATGACGGCGGCAATCGCCTCCCGTCCCACGCCGCGAAGGGCACCGAGACCGATACGGATTCCGTTCCCCTCCACCCAGAAAATCGCCTTGGATTTGTTGATATCAGGCGGCAGGACTTCGATGTTCTTCTCCTTCATATACATAATATATTTGGAGATTTCTTCAATCTTATCAATTCTGTCGTTTAAGATACCCGCCAAGAACTCTTTGGGGTAGAACGCTTTTAAATAGGCTGTGCGATATGCGACGACCGCATACGCCGCCGCGTGAGATTTATTGAATGCGTAGGAAGCAAAGCTTTCCATGTCCGCGAAAATTTTTGCCGCAACCTCTGCGGGAATCCCGAGGGAGGCACAGCCCGTGATCCCCTCGTCGGGCGCACCGTAGATAAACTTGTCCTTTTGCTCCATCAGTTCTTTTTTCTTCTTTTTCGCCATGGCGCGGCGGACAAGGTCCGCTTGTCCGAGCGAATAGCCCGCAAGCTGTTGGAATATCTGCATGACCTGCTCTTGATAAATGATAACGCCGTAGGAGTTTTTCAAAATCGGCTCGAGGAAAGGCGTGTCGTAAACAATCTCCTCGGGATGGTGCTTGTTTCGGATATATTGGGGTATAAAATCCATGGGACCGGGACGATAGAGAGAAATTCCCGCGATGAGGTCTTCCAAACAGTTCGGCTGCAACTCTTTCATGAATTTTTTCATGCCGCCTTGTTCGAGCTGGAACACCGCGTCCGTGTCTCCAGACGAGATTAACTCGTATGCCTCGGGCACGTCCACGCCGATGGCGTTGAAATCGATGTCAATACCGTGCCCCACTTTGATATAGTCGAGCGTGTTTTGAATATCCGTGAGCGTTGTGAGCGCAAGGAAGTCCATTTTAAGCATACCCACTGCCTCGACCTCTTTCATGTCGAACTGCGTGACGATATCCTCTCCGTTCCTTGCAAGAGGCACGTTATCGGCAAGCACCTTGTTACAGATAACGACGCCCGCGGCGTGTTCGGAAGTGTTCTTGGGCATCCCCTCGAGCTTGAGTCCCATATCGATTACGCGGCGAAGCTCTGCGTTGGTCTCATAGACCTCGATAAACTCGGGGTTCTTTTTCTTTTTCTGCTCCTCGAGATTCTTTTCCGTCTCTTTGCGCTTTTCCTCGTCGAGCGAGGGGTCCTGAAGCTTGGCTTCAAGCTTGGGAATTTTTAACCCCAACAGCTCGCTGATCGTCGATTTACCGTCCATGAGCTTTGCGACTTTATCCGTCTCCGAATAGGGTATGCCCATGACGCGCCCCACGTCCTTAATGACCGCCCGCGAGGCAAGCGTACCGAACGTGACGATCTGCGCCACGTTTTCGGGATGGTATTTTTCTCGGACATACTCAATCGTCTCATACCGTCTGTTCGTGCAAAAATCTACGTCGAAGTCGGGCATGGAGACGCGGTCAGGATTCAAAAAGCGTTCAAAAATCAAATCGTAGCGCAAGGGATCGACGTCCGTGATCCCAACCGAATAGGCAACGATACTGCCCACGCCCGAGCCACGCCCGGGACCGACGGGAATTCCGTGGTTTCTCGACCAGTTGATATAGTCCCAAACGATTAAAAAGTAGTCGGCAAAGCCCATTTTGATAATGATGCCGAGCTCATATTCCACCCTCGCCTTAATTTCGGGCGTGATGTCGGCATAACGCCCCTTTAAGCCCTCCCACGTGAGACGCGTGAGATAATCGGGCGAGGTCGAGCCATCCTCGGGTTTATAGAGCGGAATGAGCGAAGTGTCTCGGATTGGATCTCCCTTGGGCGTTAAGTCAAACACGGGCTCCTCGATCTTATCTGCAATCACACGGGTGTTGGAGATCGCTTCGGGGACGTAGTCGAACAGCTCGAGCATTTCGTCTCCCGATTTCATATAAAATTCATGCGTATCGAATTTCATACGCTTGGGATCGGCAAGCGTCTTTTTCGTTTGAATACACAATAGGATATCCTGTGCTTCCCAATCCTCTTTATAGATATAGTGCACGTCGTTTGTCGCCACGAGCTGAATACCGAGCTCGCGCGCGATTTTGATAAGGTCGGGAATGACCTGCTTCTCCTCGGCGATCCCGTGGTCTTGAAGCTCGATATAGAAATCCTCGCCGAACACCTCCTGCATTTCCCGCGCCCATGCTTTCGCGCCCTCGTAATCCCCTTCCAAAAGGAGCTGGGGCATTCTGCCCGCAAGACACGCCGAAAGACAGATCACGCCCTCGCTGTGCTCTTTGATCGTCTTATAATCGATTCTCGGCTTACCGTAGAAGCCGTCGATATAGGACAAGGAATCCAGCTTGACGATATTTTTATAGCCTTTCTTGTTTTTTGCTAGCAGAACGATATGCTCCGTCTTGGTGCCAGGACGCTTGTCCTTATAGTCGTCGGTTGCATAAAGCTCACAGCCGATGATGTATTTAATTCCTTTTTTTACGCATTCTTCGGCAAAATACAACGAAGCGTACATGTTGCCGTGATCGGTTACGGCACAACAGTCTATCGAATTTTTTGCGAGGAAATCCACGAGGTCGTCCACTCTCGCCGCCCCGTCCAAAAGGGAATATTCCGTGTGTAAATGTAAATGCACAAAATCAGTCATATTATCCTCGTCTTACGTTTGATCCGTTGTTTTTTCCGCAAGCAGTAAAAGCCGTCGCATACGGTGGTTTAAGCAACTCTTGCTCACTTGGAGCTTGTCCGCCAATTCCTGCAGCGAAAGGGTGGGATTTTCCAGCCTCAGCTCCGCCAGCTCCTTGAGTTCGGACGAAAGGGACTTAAAATCCTTTGTCTTTTTGAACGCTCTTATGGCGAGCACCTGCTTGACTGCCGCCGTCGCCGTCTTATCCGCGTTACCCGAGAAACAATTCGCCGCGCGGTTGCTTCGATTGGATTCGTCCCGTTTTTCGAGAAAGGAAGCGAATTTTTTAAGTGAGCTCTCGGCACCGATCACGGAAAGAAAGTCGGAAATGAGCTCCTTGCTCTTGATATACGCCACCGCGCTACCGCCCCGCTCCACCACGTGGGCAATGAGCTCCTGCTCCGCGATTAAACCGCAAAAATCGTTTGCCGTTTTTTTGTCGGGAAAGACAATCTCCAAATGATAACCCGTTCCCTTGCCCTCCGTGGGCAAGGTGCAACTCCCGCCGCCCAAAAACGCACCCTTGATATAAGCGAGCTCCGCCTCCTCGTCGGGCAACAATAAGGAGGATATCCCCGTGCGAATTTCACCGTTTTTAGCAATCAATCGGAGCGTTTTTAAAATCTCGACCGTTCGATCGCCGAGATATTCTAAAACGAGTTTACCTCGACCGCTCAAGCGATTCACGCTCGCATGCGTCGTCGTCAGCGTTTCTCCGAACACCTCCTCGAAAACTGTCGTGAAATACGCCGCGACCTTTTCCGTTTCACTCACGATAAAGAATGCGGGCGCCCCGTCCCGAACGCCGAGAATACCGCTCGTGCGCAAAAAAGCGGACAGCGCGGCTTTTTTCGCCGCTCCGCTTCGTATGCCGCGCATTATGATCTCTCTTTTGACGTCCGACGTGAAATTCATGCCCTTACATTCTCTTTTTGTATTCGTTAAAACGGAAGGCGGGAAGCCTGCCGTCGATATTGTCGATCCTCTCCAGCGGAACGCCTACGCGCAGAATCTGCTCCTCGGAAATCTTGTAATCCCCCACCCGTTCGGCTCTGTGCGCGTCCGAATCCACGACAAATCGAGCCGACGTTTTGGCAACGATCGCGCTCAGTTCGTCGTCGGTCAAATGCGTTTTTGCAGAGTTGAGCTCGATATACGTCCCGTAATCGGCGGCGCATTTGGCAACCTCCACCGCATCCGACGGACAGCGGTGATTCAAATGGGACAGGATATCCACCGGATTATTCCGTATCGTGTTTATATACGCCTTGGTGTTGAGGGCGCGCAGCTTTTGGCTGGGCTCCCGCTTGAATTTGTCTGTGAGCAGATTCCCCAAAAAATATTTGCGGAAATCGTAAAAACGGTCGTAGCCGACCAACACGTGTTTCCCACATATGAACAGATCGAAATCGGCATAATCGGTCGGTTTTAAATCGGTTACGCCCTCCACGCTCAATATGTTCGCTTCCACACCCACGAGCACGCGAACGCCCGTTGCGTTTTGCGCCGCCTTACAATCGCGGATTAGCGCGGGCATCTCCTTTCGCTTTATGCCGAACGCACGGTGTGCAAACCCGTGATCGGTGATCCCGATCTCGCGCAAAGAGAGACGTTTTGCCTGCTCGGCGTTTTCCAAAACCGTGTTTTTTCCGTGGGAATAAGGTGTATGCGTATGATAATCTGCGCTTAAAATCATTTTTCTTTTTCCTCTAAAAATATCGGATCTCTTCCTCAAGTATCACGCCGTATTGCGAAAGCACGGCGTTTTTTACGACGTTGATAACGGCGCGCACGTCCTTTGCCGTGGCATTCCCGCCGTTGATGACGAAATTGGCGTGCTCGGTGGAAACGTAAGCCCCGCCGAACTTAAAGCCCTTCAGCCCGACCCCCTCTATAAGCTTTCCGGCGGAGATATCTTTGGGGTTTTTAAAAACACAGCCCATGCTCTTGCCTGTCGGCAGTCTTTTGCGGGTTTCCAAATATGCCTGTCGACGCGCCTCCACGCTTTCGCCGTCCGTATCCTCCAAGAGAAAGGACGCCCCTAGAATAATCGCGCCGTTCCGCATGAACGCACTCTCCTTATACGCATAGGCGCAGTCCTCTTTTTTCAGCACGCGGATCTGTCCGTCGTGATATACGAGCGCGCTTTCCAAAATGTCGTCAATATGCTTACCGCCCGCGCCTGCATTCATATAAACCGCACCGCCGACGGTGCACGGCACGCCCGCCAAAAATTCTGCGCCGCTCTTTCCGTGACGTACGCAAGCGTCCAAAAGCTCCTCACTCGTCACGCCCGCCTGCGCAAACACCGTCCGTCCCATCCCCACCGATTTGAGCTTGGTTGTGAAGAGATAGACGGCTTCCGATCTGCCGTCGGGAGGCAGGATGTTCGTCATATTTCCCACCACGTGAAAGGGCTGATGATGCTTCTTAAATTCGTCGATGAGTAATATAAGCTTGGAGAGGTTTTCGGGATAAAACGCCGCCTTTGCATACCCGCCTACGCCGATCGAAGCACGCGCAGCCACGTGGAAAGGAATTTCATGCTCGGTGGAAAGACAGTCTTTCGTGAAAACGTAAGCTCGTTCGTCCAATGTCCATACTCCTTTATTGTAGCATATTTTTTAGATTTTTAAAAGTGTTTCAAACCTGTTTGAGAAAATTTTTCAAAACTTCCATGTTCCCCTCCCGTAGCGCCCGCGCCGCCGCCTCGCCCAAGGCGGTAAGCCCCGCCTCGGAGACAAACGCACCCAGCGTTGTTTTCACGTGCACGCGCTCAAGTTCGTCCTGCAAGGGAGAATCGGAAGTATAAATATCGAAATACGGGCTCAACATGCCCAACTCCGTCAGCTTTTTCTGCGTTTTTTCGCCAACCAACGCTTGGATATAGCCTCTGCAAATTTCCTGCCGAATCGGCTCATCAGTCAATACGGAAATATATTGATACAGATCGGAATATCCGTCGATTGGGCGACAATATACGTTCACGCCGCGTGAATGAAAGCGACAGGCGTCGCGTTGGGTACCGAGAAGATATTTCGCGCCCCCGTTCAAAAAAGACACGTATGCCGCCGTGGACTCCTTGACGTTCACTTCGCCTGAAAGCGACATACTTGCCGCCGCCGCTTTCACAAGATTTTTTCCGCCCAAAGAAAGCACGGTGTGTTTCGCCGTGAGATCGTCAAATTCGTCCGTGAGCGAATATACGGCGTATACACCACGGCACCACGGCGCGGCGAGACATTCGCCGTTTACCTCCCCGCCAGAAAATCCTTTCTCGGATAAGACGGCTTTTTTAATGCCTGAAACAGGGGTAAAACCGACCCCAAAGGAGAGCATGTCGGGATAATTTCCCGCCTCGAAAGCCGCCGCCGCGCCCTCCACGGTATAGGAAGAAACCAACACGTACGTTCCCTTGTGCATGCTTTCATATTCGGCGGAAACTCGGTTTAAAAACGCCGTTCGCGAGCCGCGACCGCCTTCAAACGTGTCTATATTCCATAAGCGCACAGCACCGCGCGGCAACGCCTGCTCTCCTTCCGCACAATCGAGCGCGGGAACAGCGTAAAACACCGCTGAAATTGCGATGATCGCCGTCAGGAGCAACCATGCGGCGGTTTTCAAAACACGAGCCTTTCTCATGCTCTATACATACGCCGAATTTTGTCTTATTAGACCTTTTTTGACACAAAATGTACACCTCCAAAAGTTTGTCCAACTTTTGGAGGTGTAGATTAAACGTATATTCTCTTTATTAAAGCGTCACACGAAAAAATAGAACAGGAGCAATAAAAGAACCATCATACCGACAAAGCACAAGATCATGGGCACGTATTGGCGAAGCGCAGCTTTATAGATCGCTTTGCGCTCGTCCTTGTTTAGATCGAGAGACTTGATCTCCTCGTGTTTTTTTCGCTCCTCAGCGGAACGGTAGCCGTTGATGTGCTCCGCGTCCATGCTGGCAATCACTCTGCCGTCATCGACGAATTTTTCCTTTTGCTTCTTCTCTTTTTTTTCTTTCTTCTTCATAGACAATTATTCCGCGGGCGTTTCATCATCCTGAGAATACAGGTGGCACGCCACCATGTGACCGTTTCCGTAATCCTTGAACTTAGGCGCAACCTCTTTACAGATGTCCATACAACGGCTGCAACGGGTGTGGAACTTACAGCCCGAGGGCGCGTTGATAGGACTGGGAATGTCGCCGCTCAAAATGATACGGTGCATCTTGACCTTGGGGTCGGGCACGGGTACGGCGGAGAACAACGCCTCCGTGTAAGGGTGCATGGGATGATCAAAGATATCTGCCGTCGTCGCATACTCCACCATGCTGCCGAGGTACATAACGCCGACGTAATCGGAAATATGTTCCACGACGGACAGGTCGTGCGAAATGAAGATATACGTGAGTCCCATGTCCTCCTGCAAGTCCTTGAGGAGGTTAATAATCTGTGCCTGAATTGACACGTCGAGCGCGGAAACAGGTTCGTCGCAAACCACGAATTTAGGCTGAAGTGCAAGCGCCGTCGCAATACAAATACGCTGACGCTGACCGCCCGAGAACTCGTGGGGATAGCGCTCGTAGTAGTGATGCGGCAAGCCGCATTTCTTCATGATATCAAGCACGTATTCCTTAAGCTCGGATTTGGGCACGAGCTTATGCTCCGCAACCGCCTCGCCGATAATTTCGCCGATGGGCATACGCGGGGAAAGGCTCGAATACGGGTCTTGGAAAATGATCTGCATGCTGGGACGAAGCTTGTTGAGCTCTTTCGTCTTTAAGGTGTTGATATCCAAGCCGTCGAAATAGATCTCGCCGCCCGTGGCAGGCTGTAAGCGCAGAATTGTTCTGCCGAGCGTGGTTTTGCCGCAACCCGACTCGCCGACGATGCCGAGCGTCGTGCCGCGTTTGATCTTGAAGCTGACGTCGTCCACCGCTTTAAGGTATTTCGTGGGACGGCCGAAAAAGTCCGTCTGCACGGGGAAATATTTTTTGAGGTTTCTGACCTCGAGGATTGCCTCGGGATCGAGCGGTTCAGATTCCTTAACCTCCGTTACCGCCGTTTCTTCTGCCTCTTCCACCGTTTTTGTTGCCGTTTCCTCCACGGGCGCGGCAACTGCTGCCTCGACGGCGGGTTCAACCATTTCCGCCACCGCTTCGGAGGCGACGGTTTCGACTTCTTCAGCCGTTATAGTTTTCTTTTTCGCCATGTTTATTCCTCCGAATTGGTTTTTTCTTCATATAAGTAGCACGCCACCTTATGCGTGGGAGAGACCTGCACGAATGCGGGATACTCGCCCGAACACTTGCCAACGCAACGGTCGCAACGGTCCTTAAAGTAGCAGAAATCGGGCATATTGATGGGATTGGGTACCTGCCCAGGAATATTATAGAGACGGTCCACCTTCCTATTCACAACGGGCTTACTGTGCTGCAAACCGATCGTGTAGGGATGAAGCGGGTTGTCGAAAATTTCCTCTGTGGTACCGCACTCGATCACGCGCCCCGCATACATGACGACGACGTAGTCCGCCATTTCCGCAATAACGCCTAGGTCGTGCGTAATGAGCATAACGCTTCCGTCGATCTTCGCCTTGATCTCGCGAAGCAGGTCGAGAATCTGCGCCTGAATGGTCACGTCGAGCGCCGTCGTGGGCTCGTCGGCAACGATCAGCTTGGGATTACAGGAAAGTGCAATCGCGATCATAACGCGTTGACGCATACCGCCCGAAAGCTCGTGCGGATAACAGCCGTAAACACGTTCGGGTGCGGCGATACCGACGAGCTGAAGCATTTCGATGCTTCTCGCCTTTGCCTGATCCTTGGTGCAATTCGGCGTGTGCAAAAGGACCATTTCGTCCATCTGATAGCCGATTTTAAAGACGGGATTTAAGCTCGTCATAGGCTCTTGGAAGATCATGGCGATCTTTTCGCCGCGAATCTTACGCATGTCGCTCATGGGCATTTTCGCAATGTCGTAGGCTTTGCCGTCGCCGAAATTAAAGCGAATGCTGCCGCCGACAATCTGTCCCATGGGGCCTTGCACAAGGCGCATAAGCGAAAGGCTCGTGACCGATTTGCCGCAGCCTGACTCGCCGACAACGCCGACCGTCGCGCCCTTGGGGATATCAAAAGATACCCCATCAACGGCTTTGACAACGCCTGCGTCCGTGAAGAAATGGGTGTGCAGATCGTCAAATTCCACGATGTTATTGTCATCGCGCATGGTGGTCGTGTAATCCGCTTCGGAAACGTGCATACGCTTTTTCTTTTCCAGCTCGCGAATACGGCGGTTATTGCTCTTGGCAATTTCGCGCGTCTCCTTACCCGTGAGGTAATGGACGTTTTTCTTCTTTTCGCCCGCAGGCAAATTGTTTTCTTTCTTTTTAAACAACATTTCGCCTTACCTCACTTTCTGGATTTCGGGTCGAACGCGTCCCGTAGACCGTCGCCGATAAAGTTGAAGCCCAAAACGGCAAGCACGATACAGATTCCCGGCGGTCCCCAAACGTTGAAATAATATTGCAAAATACTCGAATCCTTATCCACGGCACTGATCATACTGCCCCATGCCGCGTAAGGCTTGGGAACGCCAAGATTCAAATAGGAGAGCGTGGATTCCATCAATATAACGCCGCCGAGGCCCAAAGTCATCGTCACAATCAGGTGCGGCATGACGTTGGGAATCAAGTGACGGAAGATTTTGCGTTTGGTCGAAAGACCGCGCGCCGTTGCCGAAACCATGAATTCCTGTTCGCGCAGGGAAAGGATTTGTCCGCGAACCAAGCGGGCGACACCAATCCAGCCCAATAGGGTTATGAATACCATCATATAATAGATTCTGTCTCGGGCGGGAATCTTCATACCGTCGAGCACCGCGCCGATAATCAACATAATCGGTAAATCGGGTAGGCAACTGAATATATCGACGATACGCATGATTAGCGTGTCGACCCAGCCGCCGAAGTAGCCCGCCAATCCGCCCAAAATAACGCCTATGAGCATTTCGAGAATGACCACGATAAAGCTAATTGTGAGCGAAATTCTGCCGCCGTACATCGTCTGGGTCAAAACGTCCATACCGTCGCCGTCCGTGCCGAGCCAATGCTCCCAAGAAACAGGCGCCTTTCTGTCGACTGCCATGGGTGTCTTTTCGACTTTATAGCAGACGTAGGTCTCGCCGTCGACAACGTATTCCATTTTCGTCGTCACGACGTTCATTCTATCCGTGCTGTAATCGGCAACCCCCTCTTGATAGGGAGAGAAGATGGGACCGATAAAAGAGAACAGGAAGAGTCCGATGATCATAATCAGCCCGATAATAGAGAGCTTGGAGCGGAAAAACCGCTTGATCACAAGACGGGTCGGGCTGAGCGCTCTCACGCTGTCAGCTATGGAAACTTCTTCCACCGCTTCCGTTCCCGCCGTCTCGTTCACCGTTTCTTCTGCGGAAGAAATATTTTCGTTTTCAAGCTTTTCAGTTTCGTTCATTTCTTCCACCTCACTTCGTGATTTTAACGCGGGGATCAACCACCATATACATAATGTCCGCAAGGAAAATACCTAAGACGGTCAAAATGGCAAGGAACATATTATATCCCATGACGAACGGGATATCCCCCTCGTTCAGCGCCGCATACGCCTTTTGTCCGATACCCTCGAGACCAAACACCTGCTCAATGATCATCGAGCCGCCGAAAAGTCCTGGGAGCAAACCCGCCAGCATTGTGACGAGCGGAATCATCGTGTTCTTGAACGCGTGCTTATAAATGACGGCATTCTCAGACAAACCCTTTGCACGAGCCGTGCGGATATAGTCCGCATTCAAGACCTCGAGCATATTCGTACGGGAACGGCGCATCAAGCCGCCAAGGCTCAAAATAACGATCGTCATGATCGGCAATACCAAGTGCCATGCCTTGTCCCAGAACGCTTCCCAAGGCGTCGGATTAATAAGCGAAGGCGTTTTCATACCCAAACTCGTGTCAAACCAACCGAAATCATAGGCAAACACCTTAATGAGGATTGCCGAGAAGAAGAAGGACGGCAAGGAGATACCGAGCATGGTGAACACGGTCGTGGCATAGTCGAACGCGCCGTATTGCTTGACCGCCGCCTTAATCCCAAGGAAAATAGCCAAGGGATAATAGATGACCAAGCTCAAAAGCGTGAGCGTGAAGCTCATCCACATATTGTCCTTGATAACCTTCGTCACGGGCTGGTTGTATTTAAAGGAGTAGCCGAAGTCAAAGCGGATTGCTTTAACAAACCACTTCCAATACCCGACGATAATGGAATCGTTCAAGCCGTAGAGCTCTTTCATTTGAGCGATTCTCTCGGGCGTGAGCTCCGTGTTCGGGTTGAGCGTGAACTTGGTCTCAACGTAGTCCGCAGGCATACAGCGGAGCAACGTGTAGATCAGTACGGACACGCCGAATATTATGAGTAATGATAACAGTATTCTTTTGATTATGTATTTCAGCATATCTCACCAAAACTCCGCAAAGGAAGAAGCAAACGCCCCTTCCTTTTTGGAATAAAGTCGTTATTTCAAGGCAATCAAGCCTTGCTTGAAAGCAACCTCTTATTTAAGGAGGAAGCTTACCTGCCACATCTTATTGAGAGGTCCCGCATAAGGCGTGGGGTTCTGATAGAAGGTCGTTTCGTCGAGAACGGTGTTGTTATAGACGTACATGTCGCTTCTCTGATAGAGCGGGAACTCAACAGCGAGCTCCATAACCTTATCGGACGCTTCACGATAGATCTCCGAACGCTCTGCCTGATCGAGCTTCTTTCTGCCCAATTCGATCAATTCGCTGAGCTCCTCAACGATCTGATAGTCTTCAGTGTCCGTGTTCGCCTTGATCCAATCGTAACCCCAGTTCTTGATAGAGGTCGCCTTACTCTGCTTGTGGTAGACCTGATACATATCGGGGTCGACCGTGGACGACCAAGCCGCCGCCCAGATTGCAAGACCGCCGCTGGCGAGCTTATAAAGGGCTCTAGCATCGGGAACGACTTCCGCTTCGATGCCGTATTTATTGAGAATGTTCTTTGCCTTTAAGAAGGTCTGATAAGCAGGGTGGTCGAAACTGTCGCCTGCAACCGTGAAAGTGAACTTCAGAGCCTGATTATTCTCGTCGACCCATTTGCCGTTCTTATAAGCGCAACCGCCCTCTTCAAGCAGTCTCTGTGCTTCGCCAAAGGTTTCGTCGTAGGTATAGTAAGGCTTCGGATCCCAAGCCTCAAGCCCCTCAAATTCGTTATACACCCAAGAGGTCTTGGAGTACGAACGGTAGAGCGGCGAGGAAAGGTCGCCAGGGTAATAGGTCTGCACGAGCGAAACGTCGAAAATCGTCATAAGCGCACGGCGGATATAAATGTTATTAACCTCTTTCGCGTTGATACCGATATAACCGTAACCTGCGGTTTGAACCACCATTCTGTCGAGGTGTCCATTCTTCTTATCTTCAACGCGGTTGATGTTTGCTTCCGTTGCGGAGGGGTCGGCGAAATGGATCTGCCCGCCCTCGAGCGCCGTCATCGTCTGGTTGGAGTTGACAACCTTATAACGAATGTGCTTGATCTTCGCGTTGTAGACCTCGTTGACGTTGCCGCCCGTCGTGTAGAAATATTCGTTTCTCACGAAGTGCGCGACGTTATCGGAAACGAAGCCCTCCGAAAGCTTATTGAAGCTCTCTTTCTCTTTCGACGAGTCCGTGCTCCACTCATAGGTGTAGTCGGAGTCCGTCGCCGCCTGATAGATACCCGCGCCCATGGGAACGGAGTTTCTTCTCTTGATTTGGTTCATGAACGCGTCGCTACCGCGGGCAACACCGAAGTTGGACTCATAATTTTCGTCCGCAAGTGCCGCCGCCGTGAGCTCAGGCGTGGAATAATAGTGCATGGGTGCAACCGTGAACGAAAAGTTCCACTTCGCCTTGGGGTCGACGCCGTCGATCGTGACCTGAAGCATTTCGTATTCATCCGAATACTGCGTGGAGCCCTTGAACTGCGTTGCGGGAAGAATCTTGATACCCGAAATGTTGGGCACGGAGGGCTTGCCGTCCGCACCGATCTTCGTGTCGAGGTAAGAGCCCTTGATCTCGTTTGCAAACGTCGTTATCGCATTCGAGCCCGTCTGCCAACCGTAAAGAATGGTTGCGATATATTCCTCGCTAGCAAGGAAGGCGCTGTAAACGTAATCGATCGCCTGTTCCTTAGTGTAATCGTCGTCGGGATCAACACCCGCCCAGTCAATCACGTATTTACCGTTTGCATCCTTCTTTTCGACCTGCGTGCCGTTTGCCGCAGTCTCGGTCTCAACGGAAATCAAACCTTCCACGAAGAAATAGATCTGCCATGCCTTCGTGAAGGGATATTCTTTCTGATAGGATTCAAGGTCGCCCGTGTTCGCCGTCCAGTCGGAGCCGAGCTCCTCTTTCCACCAATCCTTGATGCGGGCGATATCTGCTTTGATCTCCTCTTCCCCATAGGTCACGTCGACGCCAAAGGTTTTGCATTGTGCAACATAAGAGGGAACGAGGGATTGCCAATTCTCGTCGAGAACGTAGTTAGCGATAATGCTCGCACGCTGGGAAGCCGCCGCTTGGAAGCTGTCTTCCAGCTGTTCCGCTCTGCCGTCCGTGATGTTAGGATCCTGATACTGGTAAGCCGAAAGCCCCTGAATCTTCGTCGAATACATCGTGGAGGAGCCCGAATAGACCAAATCGAGGTAGACGTACATATTGAAAAGCACGTCGTGCGCGGTCAGAGGCTCGCCGTCGGAGAACTTGATCCCGTTTTTAAGGACGATCTGATAGACGGTGATACCGTCCTCGCTGCCCTCGCTGGTTACCTGCGTAGCGTTTTTGTCCGAATACATGGTCTCGTTGAAGTCGAGCGCCACAACGGGCTCGTTGACGCCGTAGGTGACGTTTTTGCCGTTCTCGTCGCTACCCATCATGCCGATCTGGGTCTGACCTGCGATCGTGCTGTCGTAGGCAGAGGTCGAGAAAAAGGGGTTGAACACGCCGTCAAACTCGCCCGAGCTGAAAACGAGAACTTCGTCGTCATTACGGTTACCGCTCTTCTTGTCCTTGCTGCAGGAAGCGAGCACCGAAACAAACGGAGCCGCAACCACAGCTGCAAGAGAAAGGCTTAACACTTTTAACACTTTCTGATTCATAATACTCTCCTTTATATTAAAGTAAAAACTTTTATTTTACCTGTTTATTTTTCAAACGCTTTCGGGATAGATCATATTCACGCTGCCCGTGACAGTCTGCTTCTGAATGATCGCCGTCTGTTCTTGGTCTTGAGGGGTCTGCCAATAATGCGCTTGCTCCTCATAAACAAACCAAGGATATTCCGAATCGAGCTTGATGATCTCCAACGAGCAATTCTCAAGCTTGACGTTCTTAAAAAGTCCGTCCTTACCGAACGTGGAAGCCAGGAAGCTGATATACTGCTTACCGTTGCCGCCGAACGATTGTCCCGCACCGACCTTAAAGACAACGTCTTTAAACGTCAGATCCTGAACTTGACCGTTCATCTGTCCGAACAGGCTGTGGGATTTGCTCTCCGTCGCCTTAATTGCGTTGACGACTGAATTTACGCGAATACCGCTGATGGTGAATTCGTTACCGTAAATTGCCCCGTTGAAACGGGTAAGCGCATTCCATGCCTCTGCCGATTCGGGAATGGTCACGTTCTCGACGAGATACCATTTGCTCGCCTGATTAAGCTTAAGCGTGGCTCCGTCTGCCGCCGTAATAATATCAAAGTCGCCTGTGAGACACTTTGCATAGATCGCCACTTCGGGCTGTGCGTCGCCAGGGTGGGTCAGATCTTCGGGCATTTTCGTTTTAAGCGTTTCGTCCATATAGAATCCGATTGGCGTGTAACCCGTGATACGAATTGCTACGTTATCCGCGCGTATAAGCGTTTCGCCCGTCGACTCGTCCTGATTATAGAGGCGGTTCAAAACGGGGTCGCCCTCGTCCGCATTATACGTTTTGCCGACTTTCGGGGTGCCGTCCGATTCCTTGACGAGAGAATACGTTCCGTCGTCGCCAAGCGCGACGATATACACTCTGAATTTCAGATTCTTGATCCACTGCGCAAACAGCACGACGTCCTCTGTGACCTTATCCTTGGTGAAATTCCAAGCCGTGTCCTTGAGAACGGGCTTCTTGTTCTCCCCCTCGCCCTCGTAGACGACGTTGCCGTCCTTATCGAGCTCCGCAGGATACCAAGCCGACACGCTGTAGCCGTCCATGGTGGGTACGGGGATCTTGCTTTGTGTTTTAGGATCCACGTAACCGGGGTACGGCGTGAGCGAGCCGGGCGCGACCAGCGAATCTATCAGATCCTGATCGTTGCCGAAGTCGCCGCCGTTCGCGTTGTAGGAAACGCGAAGATAGCCGTCCTTGAGCAATCCTTCCTCTCTGCTTGCGCCCGTCGGTTCCTCCGAGCACGCCGCAAACACTCCGAGACAGAGCGCCATGCAAGCAAGCGAGGCAAGCATTAAAATTTTCTTGAAAAACTTTTTCACAGATCTATTCTCCTTGTTTGTTCCGAAGAACAACGCTTTTGTTTTACACCGATTGCACGGGTCTTTCCTCAACCGATTTTACGCTTACGCCGCAGCCCGAAAGTGCGTCTTTATAGCCTTGCACTAAAGCCGACGGCACGTAGACGACAGTTGCGGTAAATTCGCCGCCCTCCGGCGTGTAGCCCGAATTACTGAATACGGGATACGTGAACGTGACCACAGCTGAGCCGTTGAAAACAACTTCCTCAAGCTTTGTGCAAGATTCAAACGCCGACATACCGACGGACTGAAGCGACGCGGGCAACAAAACGGAAACCAACGAGGTCTTCTCGAAAGCTCTATGGCTAATCGTCTTGAGGGACGTTTCTTGAAGCGAAAGATTTGTCAGTCCCGTCTCCGTAAACGCACATTGACCGATCTCGCTGAATAAGCCCACGTAAGCCCCGAGCGCCGCAACGTAAGTCGCTTTAGGGAAGCTTATCTCGGTTAATCCGCTATAGCTGAATGCAAAATCGGAAATCTTGGTAAGAGACGTAAACTCGCTCAAATCCATTCTTTGCAAAGCCGTTGCACCGCTGAACATTCTATTGGGAATAACTTTCACGCTCTTGGGGAATTGGAAAGTTACGCTCTGAAGCGCGGTACAATCCATAAACAGCCCTTGTTCGCGAGCAAAGATCCCCGTGAACGAAGCACCGATCGTGACGGTGGTAAGACGCGACATCTGATAAAACGTTTGGTTGCCGTAATGCACCACAGAGTCAGAGATCGTAAGCGTTTTCACGGCAGTTCCCTTAAATGCACCGCTCGCTAAAACCGTATATTGAACAGGCGTTGTTACCGTCTCTGCCGAACCGACGTATTTATACAGCACGTAGCCGTTTTTGCCGACCCCAACAAAGCCGTTATTTGCATTTGCAATCAAAGCTGTTTCGTAAGGCGTATTGCTAAATACATCGCTACCCATATAGCCGATATCCGTGCTTTCCCAAACGACGTTCGCCAGCGATTCACAACCCGAAAAAGCGCCGTTGCCAATCACTTGGATATTGGACGGAATCGTCAGTGCGGTAAGCGACGTGCCGCAGAACGCTTGGTTTTCAATCAAGAATAAGCTCTCCGAAAAATAAATTTCCGTGATGGGCTGATCTTTAAACGCCTGCGCGCCAATCGCAACAACGGGCAATTCGCCGTTCGTGCCGTCGTTATACGTCTCGGGAAG
Source organism: Clostridia bacterium (assembly GCA_017467275.1). Classification (GTDB taxonomy): domain Bacteria; phylum Bacillota; class Clostridia; order Christensenellales; family Borkfalkiaceae; genus Scatosoma. The sequence continues at coordinate 32,900 of JAFTSN010000017.1, forward strand.
GATCAACAACAAATCGTCCTTACCCGCGTTGAGCTCTTTCTGCGCGGCGGTGTACCCCGACAAGACGTAACCTGCCACTTTATTTTCCGAGCCGTCGAGCAAGTTGATTGAATACGTGAAGCTGAGTCCGCTCGATTGCACGACAGGCGTAATCACGGTGTCCTTAACGATGGGCTGCCCGACGGAAATAGTCTCGCCGTTTTGCGAGGCAAAGCCGACGACTGCACAGCCGCGCGGCGTATAAGCCGACGTGAGTGCGGTTTGAACGCTTTCCATTTTCGCTTCGGGTACCGCTGTGTTTTTGAGGAGATAATAGCTTTCGTTTGCCGAAACGTTCAGCATATCGAAAGAGACCTCGACGTATTTCGCCGAACGGTTCCACTTCGCATAAAGCTCGAGCTCTCCGTCCGCCTCCGCAGGGATTGTTCCGTCGAACGGCTCGTTGCCCGCCGCGTCGTAGGTCCAATAATTGAACACGTAAAGCGGGTTCGTTTGAAGATTGACGTTCTGATCGAAAAATTTCGCCTTATACGTGTTCTCGGTCAGACTATAGAAATAACCGATTGCCTCTTCGTGATCGACCACTTTCAGCCCGTCGCCCTCGTCATAGGTGTAGGTTTTTTGAAGCGTTGCCGTCACGTCGGGTAAATTGCCGATCAGTTTAACGGAGATCCCCGTCTTTTTCTCATGCCACTTGGCGTAGACGGTGATACTCTCTTCAGGAATCACCGAAAACTCATAAGCTTCGGTGCAAGCCTCGTCGGCAAACCAGCCGTCGAAGATATAATTTTCGCGGATCGGGTCGGCAGGTGCTTCCACCTCGTCGCCGGGAATTCCCACGTAGGGCTCGACCGCGCTGCCGCCGTTGGTTTCAAATCCGATCTCGAACACCTCGTTCCACTTGGCGTAGACGGTCGTGTTCTTGTTCGGCATAATGAAACCCGTGAAGAAAAACTCCTTGGTGCATTCTTGATCGTAGTACCAGCCGTCGAATATATAGTTTTCGCGCGTAGGCGCTTCGGGTGCCACCAAATAGGCATTGGGGTCATACGTCTGCGCCGCTACCGCGCTGCCGCCCTGCGAATCAAAACTCAGAGTGTAGGTCACGTTCAAGTCCGCCCATTTTGCATAAAGCGTGACGTTCGACGTGGGCGTGACGATGTTCGACGCGGGAATCGTGAGGGCTTCGTCCGTATACCAACCGACGAAATATTTCCCCTCGCGCTCGGTGATCAGCTCGCTCAAATCAAGCTGCTCGCCCTCTTTCAAAAGGACGCTCTCGACCGCCGTGCCCTCGTTCGTCGAAAACGCAACGACGAATTCCTTCGCTTTGGCTTTCGGCTCTTTGGAGCAAGCGGCGAACGCGCTCACACTAAGAAGCATACTGAATATTAAAACGAGTACAGATTTCTTTTTCATGAGTTATTCTCCTTTGCCCTCGCTTTCGTCGCTAACTTCGCTCGTCTCGGCGGTTTCCGTCGTTTCGACCGCCACGGTTTCCTTTTCACCCGCCGCTTTCTTTTTGCGGAGAGTCAAGAATACAACCACGCCTGCCGCCGCACCGACCAGAACGACCGCGCCGATAACGACGCCGACGATCCAGCCCTTTCCGCCGTCCTTTTCAGTCGGCTCGGGATCGGTGGGATCGGAGGGATCCGTGGGATTGCCAGGCTCGACGGGATCCGTCGGCTCCGCCGCTCTCAAAGCCGCGATTTTGGAAACCGCAGCGCTGAGCTTCGCGGTCTCGTCGCTCGTGAAGAAGGACTTTTGTCCCGATTTAAGCATCGAGTAAGCAATCTCCATGCGATCGACTTGCGTGCCGTCCTCAAGCTTCAAAGCATCAACAGACAACGACGCCAACCAATCCTTGATCGCCTGCGTGCCCTCTTCAATCAGCTCCTCGCTATAAGCGGACTTATTGAAAGAGAGTGAGTAGACGTAACCCTCAAAGCCCGTCGCATTAACGGGGATGAGCATATCCGCAAGAATATAACCTGCAGGATAGGAGAACATTGCGTAAAGATCGGTAACGGAAGCGATGCTATCGCCCATATCGACGTACTCTGCCTCGAGAAGAGGTGCCTCCAAGCCCTTGAAAATATACTTGGGATTGTATTTGCGCTCATAAGGATCCGCTTCGATCGCATCGTTATTATCCGTCAGAATATTCAAGCCCATATAGTAGAAGCCAAATGAACCGATCGTCTTGACGGACGCGGGAATCTCCACCGCGTGGATATCCATACAGTACGCCATCGCGTAAGGTGCGATACGCACGGTACCCTCGAGGATCTTATAGGGCTCAAGTCCCTCGTAGGTTTCGGCAACCTTATCCATAACGATCGCGTTGGGAACGGATACGAGCTCGTAGCCGCCGTTCGCAAGCTTCTTATAAAGCGCCTTATTGGAAACGAAATAGGTTTCATTGTTCTCGTCGACCGTGATCGTCTCGAGCAACATACAGCCCGCAAAGGCAGGTGCACCGAACATCTTGAGCGAAGCGGGAAGGTGTACTTCCGTGATCTTCGCGTTGAAGAACGCCGCACTGCCGATTCCGACCAGCTTATCGCCGAACGTGATCTTTGTGATGCTGCCCGTCCCTATCTCGCCTGTGGACGAAATCGGAGTCATGAACGCCGAGCTATAAATATACTCGATGTCGGTCAAAACAAGCTCGGTCACGTTGGGGCAACCGTAGAACGCAGCGTCGGCAATCACAATCGCAGATTCAAGCGTGTGATCCTTGTCGACGATAACGTTCGTCATAGCAAAGCTCTCTGCGCCGAAATATTGAACGGCGTCGAGATTGATGTTTTTCACTGCGCTGGCATAGAACGCGGATTGCTCGATATACCAAACATTCTCACCGAGCACGACGTCGGTCAAAGCGGTACAAGCGAGGAACGCGCCGATGCCGATATACTCAACGCCCGGAAGTACGATGGTTTTCATGACCGAATTGCCGCAGAACGCATACGCGCCGATATATTTCACGGATTCGGGAATCACGATGCTCTTCATTGCCGACTGAGGTGCAACGTCGCCCTCGTTATCGCCAGGAATGAAGAATGCAAAGTTACCGATTTCAAGCGCACCGTCGCCAATCGTCACGTTTTTAAGCGCGGGCGTTGCGGCGAACGCATAATCTCCCATGCTCTGCACACCAGCGGAAATATAGAGCGTTTCCATTGCGGTGCAGGCATAGAATGCGCGCGCCCCGATATAAAGCACGCTGTCGGGAAGCAAGACTTCCTCTAAAAGCGTACAGCCGAGGAATGCGCCCGTGCCGAGATAATAGAGATCGGAATTTGCTTCAAAGGTCAGCTCGGTCAGGTTTTCGCAGGCAGCGAAGGTATATTCGCCGATGAGCTGCACGCCCTTATTGATCTCAAGGCTTTCAAGCCCCGTCATCGCAAACGCATAGGTGTCGATGAGAGAGACGGATTCAGGCAAATCGATCGCGGTGAGCGCGCTACAGCCATAGAACATACCGAACGGAATCGTCTTAAGATCGCAAAGGAACACGATTTCTTTAAGATTTTCGCAATTCGCAAAAGCATAGGCTTCGATTGCCGTCACGGTGGACGGAATCACCACTTTCGTGATTCCCGTTCCGCGGAACGCCGCCCTGCCAATCGTCGTGACGCCCTCGGGAATCACAAGCTCCTTATTATTGAGAGACACGTTGTTTGCATATGCTTCCTTGCCGATCTCCGTGATTGCTTCGGGAACGGTAAATACGCCGTCATCCGAATCAAGTACGTAGGTCGTGGGAACAATGATGATTTTTGCACCGAGCTTATCGGTAAGCATGACGTGCGCACCGCCGTCGTTGGTGACAGTGGCATAATTTGCACTGGTCTGATTGCCGAGAATGGTCGCCTTGGCAAAGGACGAGCAGCCCGTGAACACTTCCACGCCGACTTCCTGAATGTTCGATTCGGGATGTACGTAAAGCGTGATAAGAGACTGACAGTTCATGAACGCACCCGAGCCAATGGAAGTCAAGCCCTCGGGAATCGTGAATTCCGTGAAGGCACTGCAGCCCTCGAACGCATTATCGCCGATAGCGCCGCAGCTTCCGTTAAAGGTTACCGTCTCGAGCGAGACAGCGCCGTAGAAGGCAGCGTTTCCGATATAAGCAAGATCGTTATGGAATACAATCTCTTCAAGCTTGATTGCGTTGCGGAATGCGCCTGCTCTGACGTATTCGCCATAGAAATCAACCTTTTCAATACCCGTGCCGCTGAACATATCCGCGCCGAGAACGGTGTTTGCGGAAAGCGTCACTTCTTTCATACCCTTGCCCTGATACTCGGTATTCTCAAGCGCCTTGCTGTTCTTGAAGACTTCGGCACCGCTATAACGGAGCTTGGTGAGATCCGCTTTCGTGAGTGCATAAGTATCGAGGAACGCGCCCATATAGAGTGCAGTCGTCTTGGTGAAATCAAAGACGGACAGCTTCTCGCATTGAGCGAAGCCAAGCATACCGACGACGATATTCTTCGCCGTGCACTTCTCGCTCTCCGCTACAATAAAGTTACTCCAATCATACGCGCCCTTTTCGGCGTTGTAGGTGATACCGCTGTTGAACGCTTCCCAATTATAGGTGTTCTTATCAGCGTTATAAGCAATGCTGCTCTTGCTGTGCTCGCTCGCGTCATACCAATAGACTTCCTCGAGCTGCGTACAACCCCTAAACGCGCCCGCAGCGATCGTTTCAATCGTGGAGGGCAGGAAGAGTCTGCGAACGGAAGAGTCTGTAAACACTTGGGTACCGATCGACGTTACCCCCTCGGGAACCACAACCGTGTCGAGGTCTTTATTCTCGAAGAAAGGTCCCTCTCTCGTCGAATCGTAGTAGCCCATGTAGTAAATACCGAGGTTCGCGGGAATGACGAGCATTTTTCTCGTCTCGCCGTTTTCGACGTAGGTTTCGCTATAGCCCGCGCCATGGTATTCGGAGAAATACATATTGGCGAGCAATCTGTATTCTTCGCCGATATAGAGCACGAACGAGCCGTTCACGCCCTCGGCATCCGATTTCGGAATAATTCTAACCGCGCCAGGCTTCTTGCACAGAACGTCTGCCCAAGGCTCCTCGGCGTCGGGTTCGCTCGTCGCGACAATTTCCACCGTTTCAGGATCGGACGTGATCCATTCGAGGTCGCTGACCCCCTTGATATACCAAGGCTTGAAGAGCGGATACAAACGGAGATAAGAGCCGCACTCAACGGATGCGTAGCCCGTGCTCGAATATCTCTTTTCGCCCGTCAGTTTATCTTCATAGCAACCGACCGTCAACCCCTCGATATACGTTACGACCGCATCTCCCTCGACTGTGACGTCAAACGAGAACGTGTAGGGCTGCTCGGGCGTTCCCGCCTTTGCAGTAAGCGTGGTCGTGCCAACGCCGACGGCATAAATCCTGCCGTCCTGAATCATGGCAACGTTTGCATTTGCCGTGGTCCAAACAACGTCCTCCACCATCGCGTCCTGCGTGACTTTAGCGAACGTTTTAACGGTCAGCTTGCCCGTTCTGCGGTTATAATCAAAGGTTACCTCTGTGCCGCAACCAGGACAAACAAAATTCTTGGATTTGGGCGTTTGATTGTTCACAATCGGCTCCGCGATTATATCCGTGAAGCGGGTAAGCGCGGGATAGGTGGGCGCGTTTTCGGGATCGTGCGCCGTCTTTTGAAGGACTTTACCCGAAGTCGCGTCGTAGTAATAGTCGCCCTTTAAGTATCTTAAGCCGTTTTTCTCGATGTAGGTGTAACCGCAGTTTTTGCCGTGAGCGTCCGTGTGCGAGCAAGTGTAGGTCGCATACGTGTACATGTCGAGACTGAGATCAGCCGTCACGTTGCTGCCGTCCGCCAACTTGACTGTGACGTTCTTTTCGTCGGCAAGATCAACGTATTTACCGGGCTGAAGGACAAGCTTCGCGTCCGCCAAGGATGCGGTCACTTCGCCGTCCGTGCCGTCGTAGGTGAAGTTTGCGCCAACCGTGTCGACAACGGGATCGGGAATATCAATAACCCAAGCGACCGCATTGAGCGCAAAGTCGTCGAGACGAATACCGATTTTGCCCTTATTTTCGCCATAGTTATTTTCAAAGACCTCGAGCCAATCGGTGATCTCGAGCGTCATTTTGGCGTTGCCGCCGCGCACGGTGCTCGTCGTCACGGGAATGGGATAATCCGTCATGTAGTCGGGCTCATCCTCCGTGGGCATAGCAAACACCTGCATACTCTGGACATAGTGATTGTCGTAGAGCGTGAGGTCGAGATAGGCGTGACGTACGTCGTCCTCGTCGTATTCATAACGAACGACGGATTCACGGATCGTGGGAACTTCATAGTCCACGTAGAAGGAGAACTCACGGGCTTCGCGGTGCTCCTCGCCGTTATCGTAAGCGGTAACCGCCTCGAGAAGAATATCGTATTTCGTGTTGTTCTGCAAACCGAGCTCATAGGGATCAAGCTCCATTTCGAGGAAGGAACCGCGCGCCAAGTAGGATTTTCTGACGTTATATTCCGTCGCCTCGTAGATCACGTCGCCCGTCACGCTGTTCTGCACCTTAACGGTCATTTCGTTCGCGCCGCGCAGCATGCCGAGAACCATTGCATAGAAGCCGTAGATACCATAGGTGGAATTACCGATAGAGATCTTATCCACCGTCGAAACGACTCCGCTGTCTGCATCGTTTTCCGTCAGATAGATATACTGACCGAGAGGCATATAATAGTCCTCGTAGTCGCGGTAATATCTGCCGTAAGCCACCGATTCATAGACGGCGGCAACCGTCTTTTCCTCGGGCTTAAGGCTGGAATCATAATAATCTTCACTGACTTCATAGGTGCTCTTATCGAAGATGGGCGCGTCGTTCCATGCGCCGTAGAACGCAAGGTAAGGAATAGACATATCCACGCCGTTTGCATCCGTGTTGTCAAGCGTTACGAAGCCCTCCACGTACATACCGTTTTTGAAGTTTTCGTCGAGATATTTCTTTTCCTCGGCGGACAGGGTCAGCGTCACGCTAACGGTGACCTCCTCACCCGCGGGAACGGTGACCGTCTTTCCGCTCGCCTTGCCGTTGACGCGGAAGGACTTCTGCACCTGGTCGAGCATATGCGCCTTTTCCGCCACCGTGAGGTTGTCGATGGAAACGGATTCCGTCATCGCCAACACGTCCATGGTATAGGTCTTTGCCGCGGAAGAAACGTTGGAGATCTTAAAGCTCATGGTGTAGACGCCCGTCTTTTCGGGATCGTCGCCAAGCTCAAGCTTGGTCTTGGAGCTGTTCTCAACGTGAATATACGCCTCGGAGCCGATTGCCTTACCGATATCGCCGAGACCTGCACCCTGCTTTCTTACAAAGTAAGGCAGTCCGTTCTGATCGTAGACGATGGTTGCCGTGCTCATGAGGAGCTGATTGACGCGGTTGGCAAGCTCAACGCCCGTGAGATGATAGTTTTCGCTCACATACTGACGAAGCAGCGCAACGGCACCCGCCATGTTGGGGGAAGCCATACTCGTACCGCTGAAAATGCTGTAACCACCAACAACAGCCGAGGTGATCTCGCCGCCGTGCGCCGTAATCTCGGGCTTGATCTTCAGATCGCCCGTGGGACCCCAAGAGGAGAAGTCGGACATGAAGGGACCCGCTTTAAAGTCCTTGTTGAGGGTAAGCGTACCCGTCGTTTTGTTCTTGAAGAGCTGACCGATCTCTGCGGACACGGTACACGTGGGAATCTTTTTACCCGTGCCGAGGGAAGCGCTGATCATACCCGAAAGGTTGTTGTAGATAATACAAGCGATCGCGCCGTTATTGAATGCGTATTTCTGTTTGTCCTCAAAGGAGATATCGCCACGGCTGACAACCGCAATGCAGTTTCCCTTTTGAAGCTCTGCTTTCACGTTCTGGTTATAGTTCGTCGTGTTGCCGTAGCCGGGAACAACGACGTAGTTAAAGGTCTTTTCAGTCGCCCCGTTCAAAAGCTCGGCAACGAAATCGCCTTTTTGACCCGACGCGTTGGAGGATTCGTTGAAATACACCGCCGCGCCTGTGTCAAGCTGCATGTAAGAGGTCTTTACGCCCGAAATGGAAGCAACGGAAAGCGCGTTCACGTAGGTGGACGGCGAACCGACCGTGCCGCTATCGGGATTGGTGGTAAGGTTGGTGGAACCGTAGGTCCCGTTCATGCCCGAACTGTAGTCGTTGGAAGCCGCGCAGACGAGATTGATACCCGCCGCATAGATGCTGTCGTAGACCGCGTTGACCGCGTCTTCGTCACGCTCTCTCGAATAACCGCTCGAGGAACCGAGGGACATGTTGATGACGTCCGCGCCGACCGTCACGCAGTCGGAAAGAGCCGCCAACAGGTCGTCCGTTTCCGCACCTTGGCTTTCGCCGTAGCCCGAATCGGGGAACACTTTACCGATAAAGAGCTGTGCATTGGGCGCAACGCCGAGGAACTTCTCGCCGTTTTCAAACGCTTCCGCATCCTCGCCCGTCACACTGTCGTCCGAGCCCGCGATAATACCCGCAACGTGAATACCGTGCGAACCCACCGTCGTGGGGAACACGTCGGTGTCTTTGTTGGCATAGTCGTAAGCAAAAGGAACCTTGGCGTTATAGTAAACGTCGTCGATGGAAATCTCCGTGTCGCCATAGGTGAAAGCCTCGGTCGAGGAGAGTACGCGCTCAACGTCCTCCTTGGTCACCTTGGTCTCCGTGGGCATCGTTGCAAACGCGCTGTGGCTCTTATCAAAGCCCGTGTCAAGCACGGCGATGAGCAAACCGTCGCCCTTATAGTCGATCCCCTCGGCTTTATAGATACCCGTGTCGTAGACGTCAACGACGTTCTCCGTCGCCTCCACCTGCGGCGCGGCATAAGCTTCGGAATAAATGACGCTCTTAACGCCCGTGAGTCTTTCGATTGCCGCAACGTCGTCGCGCTCCACTTCGAGCGAGACCGCGTTGATGATGGACGTGTAGGTGTGTCTGATCTCGTAATCAAACGCCTTTTTGTCGAGCTCTTTCATAAAAGCGGACTGATCCTTGCCGAGCATAGCGGCATAGGTCTTACCCGCATTCGCATTCACGTATGCGGTAAAATCCTCGTAATTGGTCTGAATCGACTTCTCGGAAAGATATTTATCGAGAAGAGACGCCTCCTCAAGCTCGACAATAATTCTGCTCTTGCCGTTTGGACGGACGTTCAGCGTTTCCGCCGTCTTAATGAGATCGGTGTTGAAAAACTCCGTCGAATAGAGCGCCTCTTTATTGAGCTGATCCGTAATGTCCTTGATCTGCGCATTGCCCGACCAGCTCGCCTTTGAGCCAGCCGTCTGCGTCTTACTCTTAAAGGGCTCGGCGAATGCGATCGTCGCGCCCATTGTGCCTGTCAGGCAAAGAGCCGCCGCAGATACCAACCATTTTTTAACCTTCGTTTTCACAATACTTGCCTCCGAAATACGATGTCTAAATTCTCTGATGTCCGATTTGATTACAAACTTCTGTTATGCGTTAAACCAAATGTTTCATTTTCACAACTTTTGAGTAAAAAACGATAATTCCTAAAGTTTACGGCAAAAAACCGAGTAGACGCACAAAACTTTCCGACAGGAATTCTTTCCCGCGGAAATGGGTGCATAATACTGCCGTAGTCTATCGTTTTCCCCGATTGTCATTACTCCGAATGAGTCTTTTCCACCACGATTCGATAGTAACATGAGTTTATTATACAATAAATTTTCAAAAAAGGAAAGCGTTTGAACGGTCTTTTTTGAAAAAATATATTAAAAAACACTTATATGTAGTATAAGAAATTCTTATAGGATATCTACGCGCACGCGTAGGCGTCTATAATAAACGAAAATACGACGGTTTTTACAGCGAATAACACCCTTTGAGCGGATTTTTAGACCTTTTACTATAAGGTATACTTTCAACAATCGGCTTTAACGATTGATCCAATCGAATTTTTTGTACATAGCAAACCAGGTCTTTCTTGGCTGCCTCACGGCGCCAACCGTACGGATCAGGCGAACCAAAAGAAAAACAACTTTGATCATTAGAACTTTTTCTTATTAAACAAGGGGGATTGAGTCGCTTTTATTAAAAATGAATATTTTGATTTATAAATGTATAATTATTAGTCGTTTTTATTGATAAAACGCAAAAACGTCGGCTTGAAACCGACGTTTTGATTAGTTTTTTAATTTATTGTTTAATATATTATCAATAAATTAATTTTGTATAAAGCTATTATTTTCCGTGCGGAAAAGATAAAACGGTGCTATCGTTTTCATTCTTTTTCGCCTTTTCTTTGTTCCTTTTCGGTTCAACGGAATCCGTTTTATTCAGCTCTCGCAAAAGGAGCAAATATTGCTCAAGCTCGGATTGTGCGCCAACGTAAACAATCTCCTCAAGTTCAAAGGATGTGTAACCGTCGTCTTCGCCACTCTCATCAATTAGCTTCATTTCAATGGTATTCCAATCCCTGGCAACGGGATAGCCGCTGATCTTCTGCAGAGACTCAAAGCCGACTTCCATCGTACAAAGCCATTTTTGCTTGATTGCAACGTCGATAAACGAGGTTAATACGTTTTTAGGGGATATTTTCGGAGCAACAACCTTTTCGTTATAATAGCGATAAACCCTGGCAAGATCTTTTAAATATGCCGTAGAAAAATCCATTTTAAGGATTTCTTCCAAACGGATGCAGTGCCAGCCGTCGTGACGACCGCTCGGAGAAAGAAATTCCATACAAATAAATTCGTCGTCCGCTTCTCTTATAAACCCTGCGCAAAAAGCACCGCCCGTTTTATAATATACAGCGACAGGCAAATCACTCCCTTTAAACTTTTTTATCAATTCCGACATACTTTCCCTCCGTTGTTAAAATACTCATTTAACCGCTCGTTCACTACAGATTAAAAATGGCAAAAAGCCACAAAACGACCTGCCGAACATTGCGTCCAGCAAGCCGCTTATTTGTGTTTTAATTCGTCGCGTTACGCCAAGACTTATTTAATGATCTTGGAGATCGTACCGGAACCAACCGTTCTGCCGCCCTCACGGATAGCGAAACGAAGACCTTCTTCAAGCGCAACGGGCTTGATCAGCTCAACGGTCATCGTGGTGTGGTCGCCAGGCATAACCATTTCAACGCCCTCGGGAAGATTGATCTTACCCGTAACGTCCGTCGTACGTACGAAGAACTGAGGTCTGTAGTTGTTGAAGAATGCGGTGTGACGACCACCCTCGTCTTTCGTAAGAACGTAGACCTGAGCCTCAAACGCCGTACCCGTAGCAACCGTACCGGGCTTCGCAATAACCTGACCTTTCTGGATGTCCGTTCTGTTGATACCACGGAGCAACGCACCGACGTTGTCGCCTGCCTGCGCTTCGTCGAGGAGCTTGTGGAACATTTCAAGACCGGTGATCGTCGTCGTCAAAGGCTTGTCGATAAGGCCGACGATTTCAGCGGGTTCACCAACGTGAGCTACACCACGCTCGATACGGCCCGTAGCAACCGTACCACGACCAGAGATCGTGAACACGTCCTCAACGGGAAGAAGGAAAGGTTTGGAATCCTCACGAGCAGGCGTGGGGATATAGCTGTCAACAGCGTCCATAAGGTCAAGGACGGGCTTCACAGCGGGATCCGCTATGATTGCGTCGGGAGACGCGTCGCTGCTTGCAACTTCAAGCGCCTTCAAAGCAGAACCGCGGATGACGGGAATATCGTCACCGGGGAATTCGTACTGGGAAAGAAGGTCGCGGATATACATTTCAACAAGCTCAAGGAGCTCTTCGTCGTCGACGAGGTCCGTCTTGTTCATGAATACAACAATGTAAGGAACGCCAACCTGACGAGCAAGCAGGATGTGCTCACGGGTCTGGGGCATGGGACCGTCGGTCGCAGCAACGACGAGGATTGCGCCGTCCATCTGAGCTGCACCAGTGATCATGTTTTTAACATAGTCGGCGTGTCCCGGGCAGTCAACGTGAGCATAGTGACGGGCATCCGTCTGATACTCAACGTGCGCGGTGTTAATTGTGATACCACGAGCCTTTTCTTCGGGCGCCTTGTCGATCTGGTCGTAACGCATTTTCTCTGCGCCGCCGCGAGCAGCCATAACCATCGTGATAGCCGCCGTCAAAGTGGTCTTACCGTGGTCAACGTGACCAACCGTACCAATGTTTACGTGGGGTTTGCTTCTGTCGAATTTAGCCTTAGCCATAATAAAAATCCTCCGATTTTCTTATAATTTTTTAAGATGATTTTATCCGGTTTTAAAAACTCGGCATCTGACGTTTTCAATAGGTTTTTTAAACACGCCTCGCCTATTTCCTCCACGGACGTATTTATTATACCTTAAATTTTTGAAATTATCAAATGTTTTAAAGGGTTTTTTAAAAAAATTTTTAAAATTTCCGCCCCATTCCGCATTTTTTTGCGGAATGGAACGTATTTTAGTAGATTAGTCCTTCTTACCGCGCTTCTCGATGATATCCTTGGAGATATTCGAGGGCACTTCGGAATAGTGGTCGAACTGCATGGTGAACTGACCTCTGCCCTGCGTTCTGGAACGAAGCTCCGTTGCATAACCGAACATTTCGGAAAGAGGAACCTCTGCGTCAATGATCTTCGCGCCGTTTCTGTCGTCCGTGCCGAGAATCGTGCCGCGGCGACCGGAAACGTTGCCCATAAGATCGCCGAAGTAATCCTCGGGCGTGATGATCTGAACTTTCATGATCGGCTCGAGCAGAACGGGTCTCGCCTTTGCCATACCGTCTTTAAACGCAAGCGAACCTGCGATCTTGAACGCCATTTCGGACGAGTCGACTTCGTGGTAACTACCGTCATAGACGACAACCTTGAAGTCCACCATCTCATAGCCTGCAAGGAAACCGTTCTTCGCCGCTTCCTGAATACCCTTGTCGATTGCAGGAATATATTCCTTGGGAATCGAACCGCCGACCGTTGCGTCCTCGAACGCGTAGCCTTCGCCGGGCTCTTGAGGAATGAGGTGAATCTTACAGTGACCGTACTGACCTTTACCACCCGACTGACGCTTGTACATACCCTCTGCGTCCACAGTGTTTCTGAACGTTTCTCTGTAGGCAACCTGAGGAGCACCGACGTTTGCTTCGACGTGGAATTCTCTCATAAGTCTGTCGACAATGATATCAAGGTGCAATTCGCCCATACCCGCGATAATCGTCTGACCCGTTTCCTGATCGGTGTAGGTCTTGAACGTGGGGTCCTCCTCCGCGAGCTTGATCAGCGCAAGGGTCATCTTTTCCTGACCTGCCTTGGTCTTGGGCTCGAGGGAGAGCTGAATAACGGGTTCGGGGAACACCATCTTCTCAAGAATGATGGGGTGCTTTTCGTCGCAGAGCGTGTCGCCCGTCGTGGTATATTTCAAACCGACGATCGCACAGATATCACCCGAGTAGATCTCGGAAATATCCTTTCTTTCGTTCGCGTGCATCTGCACGAGACGGCCGACTCTTTCCTTTTTCTCTTTCGTGGAGTTATACACGTAGGAGCCCGAAGAAAGGACGCCCGAATATGCGCGGAAATATGCAAGCGAGCCGACAAACGGTTCGGTCGCGATCTTGAATGCAAGACCGGAGAAAGGCTCGTCGTCGGAGGTCTTTCTCTCCTCCTCTTCGCCCGTGTCGGGGTTGGTACCCTTGACGTGGTCCACGTCAAGCGGGCTGGGAAGGAAATTAATGACGGCGTCGAGCAGGAACTGCACGCCCTTGTTCTTATAGGAAGAACCGCAGAGCATGGGAATCGCTTCCATGTTCAGACAGCGCACGCGAAGTCCTTTAATAATATCCTCAGCAGAAAGGTCGCCCTCCTCGAAATACTTCTCCATAAGCTCGTCGCTCGCGGAAGCCGCTTCCTCGACGAGTTTTGCTCTGTATTCTTCGGCGAGCTCTTTCATATCCGCGGGAATTTCTTCCTTACGGAAATCCTTACCGAGGTCGTCATAATAGATCTCCGCCTCCATTCTGATAAGGTCGACAATACCGCGGAAGGTATCTTCCTTACCGATGGGAAGCTCGATGGGAACGGGATGCGCGCCCAATCTCTCGCTGATCATTCTTTCCACGCGGAAGAAATCCGCGCCGTTGATGTCCATTTTGTTGACGTAGGCAATACGGGGCACTTTATACGTGTCCGCCTGACGCCAAACGGTTTCGGACTGAGGCTCAACGCCGCCCTTCGCGCAGAAAGTCGCAACCGCACCGTCAAGAACGCGGAGCGAACGCTCAACCTCTACGGTGAAGTCAACGTGACCCGGGGTGTCGATAATGTTGAAGCGGTGTCCTTTCCAAACGCAGGTCGTCGCCGCGGACGTGATCGTGATGCCTCTTTCTTGCTCTTGAGCCATCCAGTCCATGGTCGCCGTACCCTCGTGCGTCTCACCGATTTTATGCTTTTTACCGGTGTAGAACAGGATACGCTCCGACGTCGTGGTCTTACCCGCGTCGATATGAGCCATAATACCGAAATTTCTGGTATGATATAAATCGTATTCTCTAGGCATATTTTACTCCTCTCAGAATCTGAAGTGCGCGAACGCCTTGTTCGCCTCTGCCATTCTGTGAGTATCTTCTTTCTTCTTCACAGAGCCGCCGGCGTTGTTGTAAGCGTCCATAAGTTCCGCAGCCAGTTTCTTTGCCATTTCTCTCTCGCTTCTCTTTCTCGTGTTGATAACGATCCAGCGAATAGCGAGGGTCTGACGGCGCTCGGGTCTGATTTCGATGGGAACTTGATAGTTCGCACCACCGACACGACGCGCCTTAACTTCGACGACGGGCATAACGTTTTCCATCGCCTGCTTGAAAACTTCCATGGGATCCATGTTCAATTTTTCACCCATGATTTGAAAAGCTTCGTAAACGATTGCCTGAGCCGTGCCTTTCTTACCGTCGAGCATGATCTGGTTGATCAGCTTGGAAACGACCGTGCTATTATACATAGGATCGGGCAATACTTCTCTTTTAGGGACATTACCTCTTCTGGGCATGATTTTTGATCCTCCTTTAAATAATGAATGTTCAGGGCTTTGCCCTTTCAGTACAGCTATCGCACGTTCTTTTCAGACGCGCTCTTTCACGCGTGAGCGCAAGCGCACATCTTAAAAAACGACGAATCTTCTGCGGTTTTTCGCCGCATACTGCCTACTTTCTTTCGGGGGCTTTCGAGCTATATTCCGATTACAAGTAGGGTTTTCCGCTTGTCTTTTGCGTCTTTAAGCGGCAAGACGTCGGGTTAAAACGCTTAAATTACTTAGGGCGTTTTGCGCCGTACTTGGAACGCGACTGCTTACGCTTTGCAACGCCGGCAGTATCGAGCGCGCCACGGACGATGTGATAACGCACACCGGGCAAGTCTTTAACACGGCCGCCTCTGATAAGAACGGAGCTGTGCTCTTGCAGGTTGTGCCCTTCACCGGGAATGTAGACCGTACCTTCCTGCTTGTTGGTAAGACGCACACGGGCGATCTTTCTCAACGCGGAGTTAGGCTTCTTGGGAGAAGTCGTGGTGACGGACAAACATACGCCGCGCTTTTGAGGGCAGTTATCGAGAATGGGAGACTTGGATTTGAACGTCTGCTTCTCTCTGCCTTTCTTAATAAGTTGGTTGATCGTGGGCATTCTATTTGACCTCCTTGTAAAATTTTGGAATATATTTCTCGAAATTGCCTGAAGCAATTTAAAGAAAGCTTACTTAATTGCCGCGATTTTTATGCATTTTTCTTTCGGCTTGTCCGCATACTGCATTTTAACCGCAAAAAAGCACGCAAAAGGGCAAAATATCCCCTTTCCGCATCACAGCATTGATAATTTTACCATGAAAAACCGTCTTTGTCAACTGTTTGAATGAACTTTTTTTAAACTTTTCCCCCTTTTTTATACATCGTTGCATAAAATTCCCCTCTCGTGGCGTCCTAATCTTTTTTTCTTTGAAAAAAGTTTCCGTTTGTTTTTCCAAAAGGTTGACAAAAAGGAAAAAAACGGGTATTATATATTTTGGAAAAAATATTAAATAAGGAGTGTTCTTTAAACCATGAACAAGAAAACCGTAAAAGACGTAAACGTCAAAGGCAAACGTGTACTCGTGAGATGCGATTTCAACGTCCCCATGAAGGACGGCGTGATCACGGATGAAAACCGTATCGTCGGCGCGCTTCCCACGATCAAGTATCTGATGGAACAGGGCGCTAAAGTCGTGCTTTGCTCCCATATGGGCAAACCTCACAACGTGTTCGATGAAAAGGTCGAGCTCAATAAGAAGGAAAAGGGCAAGGTTGCCGCGCTTCCCGAAGCGGAGCAGGCTGCCGCTACTGCCGAATTCCTCGAAAAGGCGAAAAAAGACGTTAAAAAGCTTACCCTCGCACCCGTTGCGGCAAGACTCAACGAGCTGCTCGGCGGCAAGGTGACCTTTGCAACGGACGTGATCGGCGCAGACGCAAAAGCGAAAGTTGCCGCTTGCAAGGAGGGCGAATGCGTACTCCTTGAAAACCTCCGCTTCCACAAAGGCGAGGAGAAGAAATTCCCCGAATTCATGCAGGCGCTTGCTAGCTACTGCGAAGTGTACGTGAACGACGCGTTCGGTACGGCGCACCGCTCTCACGCTTCCACCGCGGGTATCGTCGAGGAAGGTCTCGTGACGACCGCAGCTTGCGGCTTTTTAATCGAAAAAGAACTCTCCGTCATGGCAGACACGCTGGAAAATCCTCAGCGTCCCTTCGTGGCGATCCTCGGCGGCGCAAAGGTTGCGGACAAGCTCAACGTTATCTCCAACCTGCTTGAAAAATGCGATACGCTCGTGATTGGCGGCGGTATGGCTTACACCTTTATCAAGGCACTCGGCGGTGAGATCGGTACCTCTCTTGTGGACGACGAAAAGATCGGCTACTGCAAAGAGATGCTCGAAAAAGCAGAGAAGCTCGGCAAGAAGATTGTTCTTCCCATCGATACGGTTGCCGCGAAGTCTTTCCCCGACCCCATCGACGCACCCATCGAGACGACCGTCGTTCCTTCCAAGGCGATCCCTACCGATATGATGGGTCTCGACATCGGACCTGAAACGAGAAAGCTTTTCGCTTCCGTCGTTGCAGAAGCGAAGTCGGTTATTTGGAACGGTCCCATGGGCGTGTTCGAGAACCCCATTTTGGCAGAGGGCACGAAATCTGTTGCCGAAGCGCTTGCTTCCGTTTACGGTAAGGCGACGACGATCATTGGCGGCGGCGACAGCGCGGCTGCGGTGCAGGTCCTCGGCTATGCGGATAAGATGACGCACATTTCGACGGGCGGCGGCGCGTCCCTTGAGCTCTTCGAGGGCAAAGTGCTTCCCGGTATCGCTTGTCTGAACGACAAATAAGAACTTTTTCGTAAGGGCGGACGGGCGTTCGCCCTTCGATTACGCTATAAGGAGAATAAAACAATGAGAAAACCCATTATTGCAGGTAACTGGAAAATGAACAACACCGCTTCCCAGGGCGTTGCGCTCGTGAAAGAGCTCGCACCCCTCGTCACGGAAGCGAATTGCGACGTCGTGGTCTGCGTTCCCGCGATTGATATTCCCGCTGTGAGCGAGGCAATCAAGGACACGAATATCGAGCTTGGCGCACAGAACGTACACTTTGCCGAAAAAGGCGCCTACACAGGCGAAATTTCCGCGGAGATGCTTAAAGAGTACGGCGTGAAATACGTCATAATCGGTCACAGCGAGCGCCGTCAGTACTTCGGCGAAACGGACGAGACCGTGAACAAGAGAACGCTTACGGCTCTTGCGGCAGGGCTTACCCCCATCGTCTGCGTCGGCGAATCCCTCGAGGAGAGAGAAACGGGCAAGACGGAGGAAGTCCTCTTTACGCAGATTCGCGACGGTCTTAAGGGCATCGAGGATCTCACGAAGATTGTGATCGCTTACGAACCCGTTTGGGCAATCGGCACGGGAAAAACCGCGACTGCCGAGCAGGCAAACGAGACCATCGGCTATATCCGTAAAACGCTCGGCGAACTGTTCTGCCCCAAGTGCGCGGCAAACGTCAGAATCCAATACGGCGGCAGCATGAACGCGAAGAACTGCAAGGAGCTCATGGCTATGGAAGAGATCGACGGCGGTTTGATCGGCGGCGCGTCCCTCAAGGCGCCTGACTTCTCGAAGATCGTAAACTTCGACAAATAAGCTAAATAATCAAAGTAACGTTTTGCGGGGCGGCGAAAACCCGTCCCGCTTGTTTTTTAAAAGGAGAACACAATGAAAACCCCTTACGCTATCATAATCATGGACGGCTACGGTATCAACGAAAGCCAAAACGGCAACGCGATTTTCACCGACGGTAGCAAAAACGTGACCGCCCTCAAAAACGCCTACCCCACCACCGAGATCGGCGCGAGCGGTATGGCAGTCGGGCTTCCCGACGGGCAAATGGGCAATTCGGAAGTCGGACACCTCAATATCGGTGCAGGCAGAATCGTCTATCAAGACCTTACCAAAATCACGAAAGAGATCATGGACGGAACGTTCTTTGAAAACGCAGAGCTCCTCCGCGCCATGAACGCTGCTAAAACAAACGGCAAAAAACTGCACCTCTACGGTCTCGTCTCCACGGGCGGCGTACACAGCCACACCGAGCATCTTTTCGCGCTCATCGAAATGGCGAAAAAGGTTGGGCTTGACAACGTTTACGTTCATGCTTTCACGGACGGCAGAGACGTTGCTCCCACCTCGGGCGCGGCGTTCCTCAAAGAACTGCAGGAAAAAATGGACGAGCTTGGCTTCGGCAAAATAGCGTCCGTTTCGGGCAGATACTACGCTATGGATCGTGACAACAACTGGGACAGAGAGGAAAAGGCATACGATATGCTCACGCTCGGCACGGGCGTACAGTTCGAGGGCACGGCGGAAGACGCGGCGAAAGCCTCTTACGAGAACGGCGTAACCGACGAATTTATTCTGCCCACCAACCTTACGGAAAACGGAAAGCCAGTTGCGCTCATTGGACAAGGCGACAGCATTATTTGCTTCAACTTCCGTCCTGATCGCGCGCGTCAGATCACGCGCATGTTCTCGCAGGAGGTGTTCCCGTTCACGGATAAAAAGACGGGCGCAACCCTCGGATTTACAAGAAAGACAGGCTTCCTTGCCCCCACCTACGTCGGCTTTGCGGTCTATGATTCCTCGTTTGAAAACGTCGGTGTGGCATTCCCGCCCGACGATATCGACAACACTCTGCCGCAGTATATTTCCTCACTCGGACTCAAACAGCTCCACATCGCGGAGACGGAAAAGTACGCGCACGTCACGTTCTTCTTTAACGCAAAATTGGAGACGCCTGTCGAGGGCGAAACGCGCATCGTGATCCCCTCCCCGAAGGTTGCAACCTACGATCTCCAGCCCGAAATGAGCGCATACCCTGTCACCGAAAAGGTGCTCGAGGAGCTTGACAAAGGCATTTACGACGTTGTGATTCTCAACTTCGCAAACTGCGACATGGTGGGCCATACGGGTATTATGGAAGCGGCGGTTAAGGCAGTGCACGCAGTTGACGAATGCGTGAAAAAGGTCACGGACAAGATTTTGTCCATGGGCGGCAGTGCGCTTGTTACGGCAGACCACGGCAACGCCGATCAGATGGTTGCCGACGACGGCGGTCCTTTCACGCAGCACACCACCAATCCCGTGCCCGTCATTCTCGTTTCTGAAAAATATAAGAACGTCACACTTCGCGAGGGCGGCGTTTTGGCTGATCTTGCGCCCACCCTTCTCGACATCATGGGACTTCCTCAGCCCAAGCAAATGACTGGTAAATCCCTGATTGTGAAATAAAAACGCGCTTTCGGCGGATTTTTACGGAATTTTTTGCCGTAAGCGGACAAAAACAGTTGCGCTATTTTAAATAGTGTGCTATAATTTACGGGTAACCGAAAGCGTCGGTTTGTTTTGTACGCATTGAACAGAACATACGGACGAAAGAAAAAGCAAAAAAGGACTGAACAAGTATGTTTAATCTTATCAATCTGTTAGACACCACAACCAACGACACCTCTTTCTACGCTTTGCGTGCGATAAGCTACACCCTGATTGCCTTTATGTTCGTAGCAGCGATAGCCGCGATTATTCTCGTGCTGTTCCAACCCGGCAATTCCACGGGTATTGACGCGCTTGGCGGTTCGAGCGAAACTTTCTTCGGTAAGAACAAGGGTAAATCGATCGAAGCAAGAATGAAGAAATGGACGGTTATCTGCCTGATCGTTTTGGCAGTTCTCGCCATTGCTCTTTATATCGTTTACGGTTTGGCTTGGTAACTTCGTTACTGTTATCCATCGGCGGCTTTATTTCTAAGGCCGCCTTTTTTATTCCTTTTATGGCGAACAACTATAATTCCCGTCTACGTCGCCCCCTCTCGCTTTTGAGCTACATATTTTAAGAGAGGAAACCATATGAATGCAAAACAGTCTTTAACCGAATATTTTCTCGACGGCACTTTTGCAAATAAAACCGTCGCAGAGATTATTAAAATCCTACAGCTTCCCTATCGGGAAAGAGGTAGGCTTATTTCCATGCTCGAAACGCTGATTGCCGACGGGGTGATCTTTGAGGCAGACGGCAGATACGGCACAGCCGAGCAGCTCGCTCTCATTAAAGGCACACTTTCGGGCAACGAGCGCGGCTTTGCGTTCCTTATGCCCGAGGATAAAAACGAGCATGAGAACGATTATTTTATCGCGCATAAAAATCTGCACGGCGCCCTGCACGGCGACGTCGTTTTTGCCCGCAGAATCTTCGGTCGCGGCGAGGACGAAGCCGAAGTTGTGAAAATTATTTCCCGTGGCTACACGGAAATCGTCGGAACCTTTTATAAGGACAGATACGCAGGCTATCTTTGCCCCGACGAACGTCGATACTCGGAAAATATCTATATCCCCCTTGCGTCCTGCCGTCGAATCAAAAACGGCGTGAAAGCCGTGGCTCGGATCAACGATTATCCTTACGGCAAAGCCCCTAGCGGCGAAATTATCGAGGTACTTGGCAACGAAGATGACTTTTTCGCCGAGGAGCTCTCCATTATCCGCTCTTACAACCTCCGAGAAGAGTTCCCCGAGGGCTTGGAACGAGAAGCCGAGCGACAAGAAAAACGCGGTATTCACGCAGAAGATTTAATCGGTCGGAGCGATCTTCGTGAAAAGCTCCTTATCACAATCGACGGAGCGGATACCCGTGATATCGACGACGCCGTTTCCTTGGAACGAGACGGGGAAAACTATGTCCTCGGCGTGCACATCGCCGACGTCTCACACTACGTAAAACAGGGATCGCCTTTAGATAAAGAAGCTTATAAGCGCGGCACGAGCGCCTATTTCCCCGACCGTGTGTTGCCCATGCTTCCCCGCGCGCTGTCTAATGGGATTTGTTCTTTAAACGAGGGCGAGGATAGGCTCGCGCTTTCCTGCGTGATGACCGTAAACAAAAAAGGCACGGTCAAAAACCGTGAAATCGTCAAATCAGTCATTCGTTCCAAGCATAAAATGACCTATACCGAAGTCTCCGAAATGCTAGACGGAAATCAAGAAACGATTGATAAGTACGCAGACGTTGCGGATATGATCCGCGATTTTGCCGAGCTGACCGAGCTTTTGATCAACATGCGTAACAAACGGGGTAGCGTGGAGCTTGATATCAAAGAAGCGAAAATTCTCTATGAAAATGGCGAGATCTCCATTCCCGACTACGAGCGTCCCTTTTCCCACCGTATCATCGAGCAATTTATGGTGCTAGCCAACGAAACGGTTGCCGAATATATGCACGCGCTTGAGGCGCCGTTTATCTACCGTATTCACGAAAAACCCGCCGAGGAAAAAGCGGAAAATTTCCGTAGATTCGCACAAAGTCTCGGTTTGACTGCTCGCTTTAACGCCGAGGACGTGAAGCCTTATGATTATCGGAATTTACTCAAAGCCGCAGAGGGACTACCCGCTTTTTCCGTCCTGAACAGAGTCATGCTCCGTTCAATGCAAAAGGCGAGATATTCCCCGCTGAACGTTGGACATTTCGGACTGGCAAGCGATTGTTATTGCCACTTCACCTCCCCTATCCGTCGTTATCCCGATTTGTGTATCCATCGCATAATCAAAGACGTTCTCGACGGAAACTATGCGCTTATCGGAGAAAAATACGGCAATTTCGTGAGCGAGGCGGCAATACAAGCCTCGGAGACGGAACGCAAAGCGGCTGAAGCTGAACGCGAAGTCGACGCGCTGTATATCACTATGTATATGAGCGAGCGAATCGGCGAGGAATACGACGCCGTAGTATCGGGCGTGACCTCTTTCGGCGTGTTTGCAGAGCTCCCCAACACCGCGGAGGGACTGATCCCCTTGGAGGATTTGGAGGGCGAATTTGAGCTGATTCCCGAAAAGTTCCTGCTGCGGGGCACCAAGCAGAGCTTTTCCATCGGTCAAAGTATACGCATAAGAGTCGAGGACGTGGACTTCTATCAGCGTAGAACAAGATTCTCTTTAATAATCCCGCAGGAGGCAGAATAACGTGAAAATAATCGCAGTCAATAAAACGGCTTCGTTTGAATACTTTATCGAAGAAAAATACGAAGCAGGCATCGTGCTTGAGGGAAACGAGATTAAATCCGTCAGAAACGGCACCGTGAATATGAACGACAGCTTCTGCTTTGTTCGCGGCAACAACGTGTCCGTTAAAAATATGCACATCGCCCTCTATGAAAAATCAGACGGCTTCAGCACTCGCGATACCCGTCGGGATAGGCGGCTTCTCCTGCATAAAGGCGAAATCGCAAAAATTGCGGGAAAAATCAACCGTCAAGGTTACACGCTTGTCCCTTTAAAGCTCTATTTCAAGGATTCGCTTGTGAAGATCGAGGTCGCGCTTTGCCGCGGTAAACACACCTATGATAAGAAACAGACGATTGCCGACCGCGATATAAAGCGCGCAACCGATCGGGCAATCAAAAACGCAGGATTTTAAAAACGGACCAAAAACACACACGCTATCTCCTCTTAAGCGGGAAATAGCGTGTTTTTATTAAAAATCCGTCCTTTCAGGCTTAAAAAATCCCCTGCGACGGTTTTCCACCAAATGATATTCTTTCTTTTTCTCAAAAGAAAATTCGACGGGAGAATGGGGCGAAGAAAATGCAAGCTCCCCTGTGATATCCGCGACCATGCCATAGCCGTTCGCGCATAGACAAATGGGCAAGCCATAAGAAAAAGCCGCTGCGCGCAAAAGGGTGGATTCCGTCGTGTCTCTCACGTTGCCAAACGGGCATAGTACAAGATCGCTACCGCATACGGCGAGCGTTCTTAATATCTCGGGGAAATAAATATCCTCGGCAACAGCAATCCCCAAGCGCCCCAATTTTGTCTCGTATACGCGAAGTCCCGCACCGCTGGAATATTCGCCGTCGATAGAATTGAGCATATCGGAAACGCCCAAAATACGCCCGTTTTCCGCCACTACGGCAGATTTTCTACGAATTCCACGAGTGTCCGTCACGCACCCACAAACGACGATGTTTTTGTTCTCTCGCGATAAAATGGCGACGTCCTCAAACCGTGACGTCTCTCCTTTCAATTCCTTTTCATAATTAACCTCCCCGCCCGCGCCTTGAAAAGAGAAAAAAAGAATATCTGCGTCGCTTCCGCCATAGCGCTCCCAAAAGGAATTCAGCGTACCCCTCGTGACAAAACAGATTCGCATTCGCACGCACCCCCTCCTTTCATTATATCCGTTTTCACTTCCTTTTGTGCAAAAAAAACGGGCGGAAACGCTCGTTTAAAATAAATCAAGCCGCAAGCACAAAAGTACTTGCGGCTCAAGGACTGAAAAGTGGCGATTACCTATCCTCCCAGCGGTTAGCCGCAAGTACTTTCGGCGTAAAAGAGCTTAACTTCTGTGTTCGGAATGGGAACAGGTGGATC
>JAFTSN010000018.1 GCA_017467275.1 Clostridia bacterium
GATCCACCTGTTCCCATTCCGAACACAGAAGTTAAGCTCTTTTACGCCGAAAGTACTTGCGGCTAACCGCTGGGAGGATAGGTAATCGCCACTTTTCAGTCCTTGAGCCGCAAGTACTTTTGTGCTTGCGGCTTGATTTATACTTTTAGGAGGGCGGTATGCTACAACAGGCAAAAGTGTATTTTGAAAAGAATAAACGGCTTTTTATTGACATGCAAGAGTGTGTGGACAAGGGGAACGCAGAACTTCTTTATGCGGGAGCGGACGGTGTTTTGCTGTTTGATAAACCTAGTCGAATCATGATGTTTGCCGCCGACAATAAGGCTTCTGCTCTCGCGATTTTAGGGCGTTTTCCGCTCCGTTCAATCGGGGAAAAGCATCCCTTTATCGTTGCGCACGGCGAGGAGACTCGGCTTGCCGTTGAGGAAAGCTTTGGAATCGAACGTCAAACGGCCTGCTATCAAGTCGTTTATGAAAAGTCGGAACCGATCGCCTTAAAAGGCGCGCTGAATTTCAAAAAAGCGGGAAAGGAAGAACTTCCGATTATTCAACGCGAATATGCGCTCGAATCCCCCGAAAACCTCGAAAGACTGTGCGCACAAGGTAAAATTTATTGCGCGTTTTTACCCCAAGAGCAGGGCGGTGCTTTTGTTGGTTTTATCGGCAGACACCCCGAGGGTAGCATGGGACTTCTCCTTATCTTTCCCGAATACCGCAGGCGTGGCTACGCGGAGGAGCTTGAGGGGTATATGACGAATGTTATTTTGTCCGAGGGCAGGGTGCCCTACGCACATATTATCGAGGACAATTATAAATCGGTAAATCTGCAAAAAAAGCTCGGCTTTTCCGTCGCGGACGAGAAAGTATATTGGCTGCGTTTAAAAACGACAATCTAATCCCAACCATACATAAAACTCCTTGTTTTTACCGAAATTGATAAGGTAAGACGAGGGGTTTTTTATGTGGAAATTACGAAACGGCGAAATCCATAATAAGAGAAAAGAGGTACCCATGTATGCAGTGAGGGATTGCCGCGTTACGGACGCCCCACCCGTGTTCGCGATGAACGACGGGCAAATCCTCCTCTTTCGGGTAAACGGCGACGCAAAAAAAGAGCGCGCGTTCGCCGAGGCGCGAAAAATTGATCGCGCAAAACGCTTTTCTACGCTTTCCCTTGTGTTTTTCTCGGTTTCCTTTCTCGGTTGGTGCTTGGAGGTCGTGTACTGTTCGTCGGGCTTCACGCGGTTCTGTGATCGCGGTTTTTTGTCCCTCCCGTTTTGTGTGATCTACGGTACTCCGCTCTGCCTTGTCTACTTGATTTTAGGCGCGCCGCAAGAAGGACGGTTGCGGATGGCAATTTCGCGGGTGCGGATAAGCGGCGTTAAGGAAAAGATTGTGTGCTACACCGCGTACTTTCTTTTCTCGGCATTGCTGGCGACGGCGTTTGAGCTAATATTCGGCGCGCTGTTCGACCGTTTAGGTAAGCCGCTTTGGGATTATTCAGATATGCCGTTAAATTTCAAGGGGTATATCTGCCCTGTGTATTCCCTTGCGTGGGGCGCGCTTATCACGCTTGCCATGAGCACCTTTTTTAAACCACTCCTCCGCGCTTTTTCACGGCTTCCCTCCGCGCTTTCTCTTTTTTTGAGCGGCACGCTTTGGATTGCGGTCATTCTTGATTTTGGGCTGAACTTTTCTCTGCTTTTGTTGACTGCTTGATCGGTTTCTTGCGGAAAAATTCTCCCTCCTGCCGCCAAACGCTTGACAGTTTTTGAAAAAAAGCGTATAGTTTGAATACGGGCGCGAAAGAGGTACCGTTCGGCACGGACTTGGCGCGGATTTGCCGAAAAAAAGAGGATGGAAAGAAAAATGCGGGAAATTTGCGAAAAATACGACGTCATCATCGTTGGCGCGGGGGTAGCGGGACTCAACGTTGCGCTTAATCTTCCGCGGGACAAGCGCGTTTTGCTTCTTGCCAAGGAGTCGCTCAAGCACAGTGATTCCTATTTGGCGCAAGGCGGCATGTGCGTGATGCGCGGCGAAGCGGATTACGCCGCTTTTTTCGAGGACACGATGCGTGCGGGGCACCGTGAGAACAGTCCCGAGGCGGTCGATTGCATGCTCCGTCATTCGGAGGAGATCGCCGCGGATCTCGTTCGATCGGGTGTTGATTTCACGCGGGATCGAGACGGTAATTTTGCCTACACCCGCGAGGGCGGGCATTCCCGCGCGCGCATTTTATACCACGAGGATTGCACCGGTAAGGCGATCTCGCTGGGGCTTTTAAAGCAGGTCAAGCGGCTTAAAAACGTCACGGTTCGTCCCTACACTGTCCTTCTTGATATTCTTTGCGACGAGGAAAAAAACGAGTGTTGCGGCGCGGTTCTTTCGGACGCAAAAACGGGCGAGCTTAAAGCGGTTTATGCAGATTACGTCGTTTTGGCGACGGGCGGCATTGGCGGGCTGTTCCGATTCTCCACCAATTTTCGCTCGCTCACGGGTGACGGCGTGGCGATTGCGTTAAAGCACGGCGTGGCGGTCGAAAACGTTGATTACATACAAATACACCCGACCACGTTATACACAAAAAAAAGGGGCAGGCGCTTCCTTATCTCCGAGTCGGTGCGCGGCGAGGGTGCGGTTTTGATTGACGCCAAGGGCGAAAGATTCACCGACGAATTACAGCCGCGGGACATCGTCACAGCGGCGATTCGCAAAAAAATGTCGGCAGAGGGCAGCAAATTCGTGCGTCTCGATCTTCGCACGATCGCGCCCGATCGGGTGCGTTTGCATTTCCCTCAAATTGTCAAGCGTTGCGCCGAAGAGGGCTACGACGTGTTCAACGAGCCCATTCCCGTTGTCCCCGGGCAGCATTATTTCATGGGCGGCATAAAAAGCGACACCCACGGAAGGACGAGTATGGCACGGCTGTTTGCTGTCGGTGAGACCTGCTCGAACGGCGTGCACGGCAAAAACCGTCTCGCATCCAATTCCTTGCTCGAAAGCTTGGTGTTCGCCAAGCGCGCGGCTCTCAAAATCGGGGCGGAGTATACGCCCGTCGATCAAAAAACTGTCGAACGAGCCAAACATGGCTTTAACGAAAAGGAATATGAGGATAGGAAAACCTTGTTTGCGGCCTATAGAAAAGCCGTTTTAGGCGAGGTTGAGCGCGCGCAAAAAGCGCGAGAAAAAACCAAAGATAAAGGAGAAAAACAATGAATCCCGTGAGTATGAAAGTAGAGGCAGATAAGCTCATTCGCATGGCGCTCGAGGAGGATATCACAAGCGAGGACGTTTCAACAAACGCCGTCATGGGCGAAGCGCGTCTCGGCGAAGTGCAGCTCATTTGTAAACAGGACGGCGTGATCTGCGGCTTGGACGTATTTTTAAGGGCGTTTCAGCTCCTCGACGAGCGAGTGAGCGCGGCGTTTACCGTCTCTGATGGCGACGAAGTGAAAAAAGGACAGCTTCTTGCGATGGTGCGCGGGGATATCCGTGTGCTCTTGTCGGGGGAGCGGGTGGCGCTTAACTATCTCCAACGCATGAGCGGAATCGCGACGTACACCCGCGAGGTGGTCGAGCTTCTGAAAGGAAGCGGCATCAAGCTTTTGGACACCAGAAAGACCACGCCCAACATGCGTATTTTTGAAAAATATGCCGTGCGCGTCGGCGGGGGCTGCAATCACCGCTATAACCTCTCCGACGGCGTGCTTTTAAAGGACAATCATATCGGCGCGGCAGGCGGCGTCGGTGCGGCGGTGAAAGCGGCGAAGGCATATGCGCCCTTTGTTAGAAAGGTGGAAATTGAGGTGGAGACCATCGATCAGCTGAAAGAGGCGCTCGAAGCGGGCGCGGATATCGTCATGCTCGACAATATGTCGCCCGAGATCATGAAAGAGGCGGTTGCGCTCGCAAAGGGCAGAGCGGAGACGGAATGTTCGGGGAACGTGACAAGGGAAAATATCGCGCGAATCAAGGACGTCGGCGTGGACTACGTGTCGAGCGGCGCGCTCACGCATTCGGCGCCCATCTTGGACGTTTCCTTGAAAAATCTGCATCCGATTGAATAAACGGAAAAGCGGGAATAAAACGGACAATTTTAATAAAAACGGACGTAAAAGCTGGAGGCAATTACGTCCGTTTTTTTATTCCTTGTTATTATTTTAGGTCAAAGCAACGTCTCGAATACGCGCAAAACGGAGTCGACCAACCGACCGATAAAGCTCCGTTTCACGTCTGACGGTTCCATAAGCTTAGAGAGCGCGAACGTCTCCTCGCAGTCCCGTTTCAATGCCGACACCGCGTCGCAACCCGCGAAATATACGGCGTCTTCAAAGTGGAGATAGAGGCTTCTGTAATCGAGGTTGATGGTGCCGACGACCGCCATGTCGTCCGAAAGCATGCTCTTTGCGTGAATAAACCCGGGGGTGTATTCGTAGATTTTTACACCCGCCTGCATGAGCGGGGCGTAATTTGCCCGCGTCAAGCGGAACACCGTTTTTTTATCGGGAATCTTGGGGGTGACGATGCGTACGTCCACGCCGCGCTTTGCTGCGCCCGTGATTGCGGTGCGCAGGAAATCGTCTAAAATAAGATAGGGCGTGAAAATCCAAAGCCGCTCTTTTGCACCGTAGATCAAATCGAGGTACACCGTCTCGCCCACGCTCTCCCGATCGAGCGGGGAGTCGTCGTAGGGCTGCATGAAAAAGCCCTCGTTTTTCTTGTTCGTTTCAGCCGTGCCCCCGTCGTTTTCGCTTTTTTCAGGGTAATAAAGGAAATCGGAAAGAGCGTCCTTTGCTTCGTGGAAGGCGTTCCAGATATTGAAAAACATGAACGTGAAGCAGTTCACCGCTTTCCCCGTGATTTTCAAGCCCGTGTCTTTCCAATAACCGAAACGGAGCTTTTCTCCGATATATTCGTCGGCAAGATTGATGCCGCCCGTGAACGCCACCTTTCCGTCGATAATGAGGAATTTTCTGTGGTCGCGGTTGTTCATACGCGTGGTGAAAACGGGGGTAACGGGATTGAAATTGATCGCCTTGATATTGGGGTGCAGACTTTCGAGATAGAGCTCGTATTTAGGCGGCAGGGTAAACAGGCTGCCCACGTTGTCGAAAATGATACGGACCTGAACGCCTGCGTTTGCTTTTTTCAAAATTAGCTCAAGGAACGGATCCCACATTTTCCCGCTCTCGATGATGAAATATTCCGCAAGAATAAATTTTTCCGCTTTCTCCGTCTCCTCCAGCATGGCGGCGAACATTTCCTTGCCCGAGGAAAAATAGTCGAGCGTGCCGTCATCATAGGCGGGATAACCTGCATAGGTCGAAAGATATTGACAGATCTTTGTCCGTCTGCCCATGGCAAGCACGCGCTGTTCCGCCTCCTCGTTCTTGGAGACGGCTTTGATGTTTTCCGCCTTTGCCGCCGCAATCTTTTTGTGCATTTTTCTCGTCGGTCTGCCCCGCCCGAATGCGATATAAAGGGACACGCCGAAGATAGGCAAAAACAAAATCATGATCATCCAGCCGATTTTTAAAGACGGCTTTTCATAGTTATTAAAGATATAAAGTAGGGTGATTAAAGCGATGCCGTCAATGATAAGCAGCGCCAGCCGCCCGCCGTCGTTATAGAAATAAAAGCTCAAAAGCAGAGAGCCTGCGATCTGCAAGAGCACCAAGGAGAGCGTGACAATAAAGCGGTTGTAAATCAGCCGCTTATAGCTCCTGTCCTTTCTAAGGTTCTTTTCGATGCGTTTTTTTCGCCAGACAGTGATAGATCTGGCTCTCTTTTTTTCGCCCATGATACGTTCCCGTCACAGTTTATGCAATTATTATATAGTTTTTTCGTCCGTTTGTCAACATAAGTTTTATAAAAAGCAAAAAAGAATGCTTTTTAACAAAAATTCCGCGCCTCAGCATAGGGAAAATTTTCTAAAATCCCGTTGACAGAATCTAAACCATGTGCTATAATAAAAAAAGGGATATCCCGTATAAAAAAAAGAGGTGAAAACATGAAAGACGTAAAAGAATTAAAAGGCACAAAAACGGAAGAAAATCTCAAGGCGGCGTTTGCGGGCGAGTCGCAAGCGAGAAACAAGTACACCTACTTTGCAAGTAAGGCAAAGAAGGATGGCTTCGTTCAGATTGCGTCCATTTTCGAGGAGACGGCAAAGAACGAGCAGGAGCACGCGAAGATTTGGTATAAGCTTCTTTGCGGCGGCGAGATTCCCACCACGGAGGAGAATCTTTTAGAGGCGGCAATGGGCGAAAATTACGAGTGGACGGAGATGTATGCCGAGTTTGCAAAGACGGCAAAAGAAGAGGGCTTCACCCGTATTGCCAAGCTTTTTGAGATGGTCGCGGCGATCGAGAAAGAGCACGAGGAGAGATATAGAAAACTGTTGGCGAACGTCAAGGGCGATCTTGTCTTCACCAAAGAGGGCGACGCCGTTTGGCAATGCTCCAACTGCGGACACATCTGCGTGGGTAAGAAAGCCCCCGAGGTCTGTCCCGTTTGCGCGCATCCGAAGAGCTATTTCCAGGTCCGCGCGGAAAACTATTGAGCCTTTTATGAGTACGACGAGCCGAGCCTTAAAGGTTTGGCTCGTCTGTTTTTTCCTTTCTCCCGTCCGCTTTTATATTGACTTGAGCCAAAAAGCGTGGTATAATAAAAAAAGATATGAAAAAACTGCTTCCCTATTTTAAGCCGTATAGAGTGCAGAGCTTTTTAGGCCCGCTGTTCAAGCTCCTCGAAGCAACATTCGAGCTGCTTGTGCCCGTGATTGTCGGGCTGATCGTGGACAGGGGGCTCGGTGCGCGGCTCGACGGCGCCTATCCCAACGCGGATAAGGGCTTTATTTTCGCTATGTTCGGCGTTCTCGCCCTGTTTGGCGTGGTCGGGCTTGCCTGCTCGGTCACGGCGCAATATTTTGCCGCCAAAGCGGCAACGGGCGTCGCTTCCGACGTTAGGAAAGCGCTCTTTAAAAAGCTTCAAAGCTTATCCTATGCCGACTTTGACAGGCTCGGAACTTCCACCATGCTCACCCGTATAACGGGGGATATCAACCAATTCCAATCAGGGATTAATCTCTTTTTGAGGTTGCTTCTCCGCTCGCCCTTTATCGTGTTCGGCGCGATGATTGCGGCGTTTTTGATCGACGTGAAGGTCGCGCTGATTTTTGTGGCGGTTATCGTCGCGTTGAGCGTGGTCGTGTTCGGGATCATGTTCTTGACTATGCCCCTTTATAAACGTTCTCAAGAGCGGCTCGACGAGGTCACGCTCTCCGTGCGGGAAAACCTCTCGGGCGCGCGAGTAATCCGCGCGTTTTGCAGAGAGGATAAAGAGCGGGCGATATTTAACGAGCGCAACGAGGCACTAAAAAAGAACCGTAATTTTGCGGGCGCAGTCGGCGCGGTCATGAATCCGCTTACTTATGCGCTTTTAAATATCGCAATCATCGGACTTTTAAAAGTGGGCGCGATACGGGTGGAAGGCGGAAGCCTTTCGCAGGGCAACGTGCTTGCGCTCTATAATCTCATGACGCAAATTCTCGTTGAGCTCGTCAAGCTTGCCAATCTGATCGTTTTGATCGCCAAGGCGGCGGCGAGCGCAAACCGCGTTGAGCAGGTGTTCGAGCTGGAAAGCTCGTTAAAAACGTCCTCAGAGCAAATCTCGGAAGGGGTCGAAAAAGAAGAATATATCGTATTTGAAAATGTGTCCGTTCGCTATCACGAGGGGGGAGAAGAGGCGCTTTCGGGCGTGGATTTTAAGGTCCAAAAAGGAGAGACGGTCGGCGTGATCGGCGGCACGGGTTCAGGCAAGACCACCCTCGTCAATTTGCTGCCGCATTTCTACGACGTGTCGGCGGGGTCGGTGCGTCTTGCGGGAAAAGACGTCCGCGCATACAACCCGAAGCTGCTTCGCGAGCGTATCGGCGTGGTGCCGCAAAAGGCGGTCTTATTCAAGGGCACCATTCGGGAAAATCTCTGCTGGGGCAAAAACGACGCGACGGACGAGGAGCTTTGGGCGGCGTTGAAAACGGCGCAGGCAGAAAAGGTTGTTCGCGATAAGGGCGGTTTGGATTCGCCTGTGGAGCAAGGGGGCAAAAACTTTTCAGGCGGGCAAAAGCAACGCTTGACGATTGCCCGCGCGCTTGTCCGCAAGCCTGAAATTCTCATTTTAGACGATTCCTCTTCCGCGCTCGATTATGCAACGGATGCCGCGCTTCGCCGCGCAATCCGAGAACGGAGCGGAGATACGACGGTGTTTATCGTTTCCCAGCGTACGTCCTCTGTGCGGAATGCGGATAAGATCGTCGTTCTCGACGACGGAAAAGCGGTGGGTATCGGCACGCACGCCGAGCTTTTAGAATGCTGCGCCGTGTATAAAGAAATTTACGATTCACAATATAAAGACGACGGGGAGGTGGGCGCATGAAGCAGGATAAAACACCCCGTCAGCGCGCCCGCCGCGGCACGCTCAAAAAAATCTTCTCCTACGTCGGGAAATACCCGATTGCACTGTCGCTTTGTCTCTTGTTATACGCGGCGACCGTCGCATTCACGCTGTATATCCCCATTCTTGTCGGCGACGGCATCGATCTTATTGCGGGTGCGGGCAAGGTGGATTTCAAGGGCTTGCGCGAAATATGCGTGAAAATCGGAATCTCTCTTATCGGCGCGGCGCTTTCGCAGTGGCTCGTGAGCGTGATAAACAACCGCATAACCTATTCGGTCGTGGAAAGGGTTCGCGCGGACGCGTTTGAAAAGATCGGCGCCCTGCCCTTAAAATATCTCGATTCCCACCCGCACGGCGACGTTGTCAGCCGCGTGATTGCCGACACCGAGCAGTTTGCGGACGGCATTTTGATCGGCTTTATGCAGTTCTTTATCAGCATTTTAACGATCGGCGGAACCCTTATTTTTATGTTCTTAACGAACGTCAAGATCGCGCTTGTGGTGGTGCTCTTAACGCCGCTTTCGCTGTTCGTTGCCCGTTTCATTTCCTCCAAGACTTACGGCTTTTTCAAAAAGCAGACGGAGGTGCGCGGCGAGCAGACGGCGTTCACGGAGGAAATGATCTCTAATTTAAAGACGGTGCAGGCGTTCTCCCGCGAGGACGAGAACGAGGCGAAGTTTGCCGAGATCGAGGGGTGGTTAAAAAAAGCTTCTCTCGATTCCGTGTTTTTCTCCTCCTTAACCAACCCAACGACCCGCTTTGTAAACAACATCGTCTACGCTCTCGTCGCGCTGATCGGCGCGCTCGAGATAGGCGGCATGTCCGTGTTGACGGCGACGGCATTCACGGTTGGCGGGCTTACGAAATTCCTCGCTTACGCCAATCAATACACAAAGCCGTTTAACGATATTTCAGGCGTGATCACCGAGCTTCAAAGCGCGTTTGTATGCGCTTCGCGCGTGTTTGAGCTTCTTGAGGAAGAGGAACAGCCCTCGGACGAGGGCAATCGCACGCTTTCTTCGGTCGACGGCGACGTCAGCTTTGACAGCGTGAGCTTCTCCTATACCCCCGAACAACGGCTGATCGAGGACTTTTCCTTAACCGTTTGCCCCGGGCAGCGGGTCGCGATCGTGGGACCGACGGGCTCGGGTAAGACCACGCTTATCAACCTTTTAATGCGCTTCTACGACGTCACGGGCGGCGCAGTCAAGATCGAGGGCGAGGACGTCCGCGCGCTCACGCGAAACTCCTTGCGCTCGTCGTTCGGCATGGTGCTGCAGGAGACGTGGCTGAAAAGCGGCACGGTGCGCGAAAACATTCTCCTCGGTAGAGAGAATGCGACGGAGGAAGAGCTGATTACTGCGGCAAAGGCGGCGCACGCGCACGGCTTTATCAAGCGTCTGCCGCAGGGCTATGACACCCCGCTCGGCGAGGAGGGCGGACTTTCGCAGGGACAAAAACAGCTCCTCTGCATCGCACGCATCATGCTTGCGCTCCCGCCCATGCTCATTTTGGACGAGGCAACCTCCTCAATTGATACCCGCACGGAGCTCAAAATCAGCGACGCATTCCAAACGCTGATGGAGGGCAGAACGAGCTTTGTCGTTGCCCACCGTCTCTCGACAATTCGCCATGCGGACGTGATTCTCGTTTTAAACGACGGCAAAATCGTGGAGAGCGGCACGCACGAGACGCTTCTCGCGCGCGGAGGCTTCTATCACAACCTTTATAATAGCCAATTCGGTTGATGGAGGGGGCAAAATTATTGAAAAGAAAATCGGCACAAAAACGGCATAACGTATACCGAAACGCGCTCGAGCTCGTCGGAGTCGGCGGCGTGACGGGTATTTTTGCGGGCGCAGTCGTCGGGGTGTATAATCTCCTTGTAAAAAAGGGGGAGGCTCTCGCCCATGACGCCTACGCTTTCATTCGCGAAAATCCCGCCTTCTTGCCCCTCCTTTTATTGACGCTTGTTCTAGGCGCGTTTTTTATCGGCGTGATCGTCCGTCTCGCGCCCGAAGTCAAGGGTTGCGGCATACCGCAAGCCGAGGGTTCCTCGCGCGGCGTGATTCGTCTAAATTGGCTCAGGGATATGACGGCGATGTTTGCCGCCAGCCTTATAAGCATTTTCATGGGATTGTCCGTGGGTAGCGAGGGTCCGAGCGTGCAGATCGGCGCAACGGTTGGCGACGGCGTTTCCAAGGGTTTACGCCGCAATGAAATGATCCGAAGGTACCAAGTGACGGGCGGCGCTTGTGCGGGGCTTGCCGTCGCGTCTAACGCCCCGCTCACGGGCATGGCGTTTGCGTTTGAGGAGACGCATAAACGCTTCACGCCCGAGGTGTTTATCTGCGCCTTTTCCTCCGTCATTTTCGGATGTCTAACGCGTGAGGCGATCTTTTCCGCGTTTGGCATTTCCTCCGTCAGCGCCTTTCATTCTTTCGTTCTCTTTGAGCTTCCGCTCCGCTATTATCCTTACGTGGCAATCTCCGCGGCGGTCTGTGCACTCGTGGGGGTGGCGTTCTATAAGGCGGTGTTTTTCGTGCGGCGGCTCTATCGGAAATTTACACTCAAAAGCGCACGAAAAACAGACTTTGTAAAAATCTTTTCCGCCGTGCTCACGGGCGGCGTGATCTCCTTTGTTGCGGCGGGCGCGATGGGCGGCGGTCACGAGCTCATCGAAGCCATGGGTACCCTGGGCGGGGCAAAAGCCCCGACGGTGGAGAGCGTTTTTTCCCTCCCGCTTGTGTGGACGCTGTTGATTGTTTTTATCTTAAAGTTGGTTTCCACCTGCCTAAATCTCGGTGCGGGCTTGCCCTGCGGTATCTTTTTGCCCATTATTGCCATGGGCGCGTGTTTGGGCGGGCTCATGACCCGCGCGTGGCTGTCGCTCGGCATGGATAGCAATTATGCCGATCTGCTTGTCATGATCTGCATGGCGACCTTTTTCACCGCCATCGTCAAAGCGCCGATCACGGGCATTATCATGGTCTGCGAGCTGACTTGGAGCTTCGCGCCGCTGCTCCCCTTGATCATCGGCGTTTCCATCGGCTATATCCTCGGAGACGTGTTCCGCACGAACGGCATCTACGATGAGCTCCTGGAGGAATACGAGCGGGAAACGGGGGTAAAGGAGCGGCAAAGACGCGTCCGTTTCACGCTTACCGTCGCAAAAAACAGTGTGGCGGACAAACGCGAAATTCGCGACGTGCTTTGGCCCTCGGGGGCGATCGTCACGGACGTTTTGCGGGACGGCGTTTCCCTGCACCCCAACGGCAGCACGCTCTTAAAGGCGGGGGACGTTTTAAGCGTCGTCTGCCGCACGCTCGACGTCGAAAAAGCCAAAGAGGAGCTATTGCACTTAACGGGCTCCGAGGACGGGGGATATCGGGAGGACGAGGGTTAAGCGGTATAACCGCCCCCGTTGTCGCATATAATTATACCCGATAAAAAATCGCGGGGAAAGGACTATGCGACTGTATGGGGAGATACTCAAAAAAATCCGTTCCGAGGGGAGCGCGGGCGGCGAGGCGGCGGAACTGTTCGCGGGCGCGCGCTGTGTTCTCGTGTTTGAAAGCGGCGGCTATTTCGAGGGCGTGAAAACGGTGCGGGAATACACGCCGACGCGCGTTGTGCTCGACTTAAAAAAATACGCCCTCGAGCTGGAGGGCGAGTGCTTTACGATCGAAAAATATTGCGACGGCGATTTAGAGCTCAAGGGAGAAATCTGCTCTCTCCGTCGGGTGGAATTTTCCGCGCTCCTTACCCCAAACGGTAAAAAGGAGGTGGAGCGGGAGCGTGTTTGAGGAGGTATTCAAGGAACGCATCATTATGGAGGGGATTCAGCCCGAGCGCGCCGTTTCGCGGCTCGCAAAAGAGGGAATCTGTGTTTTTCACGCAAAAAAACTCAAAAAAAACCAAATACTTTTAAGCGTAAAGAGGAAAGACCTCGAAAAAGTTTTTGCAATTTATCCGAATATATGCTATAATAGGAACGGAAGAGCTCTTTTTTCCGCTTACACCGTCCGCCCTGCGGGCGCAGTGGGCGCGTATAAGCTTTGGGCTCTCGCCGTTAAACGGGCGGGGCTTGCGCTCGGCGCGGCGCTCTTTCTGTTTGCGACTCTATCCGTCGATAAAACGGTGCTCAAAATTGAAAAGACAGGCGCGGAATCCTACGCGCGCGAGGTGACGGAGATTTTAGCCCGTCACGGCGTGAAAAAATTTTCCGCATATCCCAAGAATAAAGCGGACGAAATTTGCGCCGATCTCTTATCCTTGGAGGGCGTCAGCTACTGCTCCGTTAAAAAACGGGGCGTCACGCTCACGGTCGAGCTTCGCTTGAGCCCCTTTGCCGCAGCCAAGCCTGTGGAGGGAGATATGCGAGCCGCGCACACGGGTACGCTCGTTTCCGTCGCCGTGCTTCGGGGCACGCTATTGAAAAACGTGGGCGACGCGGTCTCGGCGGGAGACGCTTTGGTGGGCGCCTACTTTTTGAAAGAGGACGGCTCGCGGGTGGCTGTGGAGGCGATTGCCCGCGTGAAGATTGCCTGCCGCTACGAGGAAAGGTTTTTTGTAAACAGCGCGGAGGAGGCGTTTGCCGCCGCCCTTTTAGCGGTCGATGGGGAGATCAAGGAAAGCGCCGTCACGGAAACGGAAAACGGCTATTTGGTCAAAATTGGCTATGAGGTCACGGAAACGATCAATTTTTAAAAAGCGCTTTTTGTCAAGAATAACAAGAATAATAAAAGGAGAACGATTTTTACGGCAAAGGTAACCGCATTCATCGACTTGGGTTCGGTGGACAAGCTTTCGCAGGTGTTGGGCACGTTCGACGAGAATTTGACCTATCTCTCCCGCGAACTCAATATTTCCGCTTACGTGGAGGGCGTAAAGATCCGTCTGGAGGGTGAGGCGCAGGCAGTCTCGCTCGGCGAGGCGGTGCTTTCCGCGCTCATTTCTTTTGTGGAGGCGGGCGAGCGCATTGATCAAAGCCGACTCGTCTACTGCATTGAGCTCGCTAAAGAGGGCAGAGCGGAGGAGGCGGCGAGCCTCACGGCAGGGGTGGTTGCCGTCACGTCTCGCGGAAAGCAGATTAAATGCAAGACGGTCGGACAAAAGGCATACGTCGAGGCGATACGGAAAAACACCGTCGTATTCGGCGTTGGACCTGCGGGCACGGGCAAGACCTATCTTGCCGTTTGTCTGGCGGTTGCCGCACTCAAAAGCAAGCAGGTGGAACGGATTGTTCTCACCCGTCCCGCCGTGGAAGCGGGGGAAAAGCTGGGCTTTTTGCCGGGCGATCTGCAAACCAAGGTCGATCCCTATCTGCGCCCGCTCTACGACGCGCTTCAGGAAATGCTCGGCGCGGAGACGTATTTAAAGCTCATGGAGCGCGGCACGATCGAGGTTGCGCCCTTGGCATATATGCGCGGACGGACGCTCTCCTCGGCGTTTATCATTCTCGACGAGGCGCAGAACACCACGAAAGAGCAGATGAAAATGTTTTTGACCCGTATGGGTGAGGGCAGTAAAACGGTGGTCACGGGCGACGTCACACAGGTGGACCTGCCCGACGGTAAAAAGAGCGGGCTCATTCACGCCGTGGATATTTTAAAGGACGTCGAGGGGATTTCAGTCTGTCGTCTGACGGATAAGGACGTCGTGAGACACCCGCTCGTCATGCGGATTATTCGCGCCTACGAAAAGGATGCGGAGAGCGGGGAACAAAAGAAAAGGGGCGCGCCGAAGAAAAAGGCTTCGGCGGAAAAAGGAGATAACGAAAGATGAACGCAGTCAATCGGAAAACAGAGTGGAACCGCGGTATGGCGGTCGGGAGCGTGATTTGCTTCCTGGTCAATTTGGTGGTTCTCTTACTCCTCCTGACGGGGCTTCTCGTCGTGGAGAAATACGGGCAATTCACCGCCACGTTCAAGGATAATTCCGCAAATTACGCGTATATCGCGTTCTGTGTGATTTTGCTTATTTGGATCACCTACTTCTATTTTTTCTTTGAAAACCGTAAGCTGCTTGCCGACGCCAAGCGCGTGACCATGGTTTTCGTGCTCGTCGAAATGTGCGTGGCGCTCTCTTGGGCGTTCGGGCGTTACGTGAATATATATGCCCGTCCTGTGGCGTTGGCGGGACTTCTCGCACTCACCCTCGTCGGACGGCGCGACGCGATCTTTTTAAACGTCGTTTGCGCCTTTCTCATCTTTATTCTCGATAATTTCGCGAGCACCGCGCAGACCCCTGTCGACGTGTATTCGTCGCTCGTGATCGCCTTTTCTGCGGGGATGATCGCCATTTTCCTCGGTAACAAGATTAAGACCCGTTTGCAGGTGGTGTGGATCGGTATTATCATCGTGATTCCTATGGAAATTATCATTTTCCTTTTGGAAATTTGCTCTCTTGCGGCGGCGGGCGCGACGGAAGCGGCGATCGCAACGGAGACGGTTTTCAGAAGCATTTTGACGAACATGGGCTTCGGGCTTTTAGGCGGGCTCTTATCGGCGGTGTTTTTCCTTGCGATTTTGCCCGTTTTTGAGAGTCTCTTTAACTGTCTCACGGCTTTTAGATTGCGCGAGCTTACGGACACGGATGCCAAGCTTTTGAGAAAGCTTAAAGAGGGTGCGCCCGGCACCTACAACCACTCTGCCGTGGTTGCACAGCTCGCCGAAGCTTGCGCGGAAAGTATTGGCGAAGACGCCGATCTTGCGCGGGCGGCAGCGTTTTATCACGACGTCGGAAAGCTGCACCAGCCCGAGTATTTCACGGAGAATCAGGACGAATACAACCTGCACGACGAGCTCACGCCCGAGCTCTCCGCGGATATTATCCGCTCGCACACGCAGGACGGTTTCGATCTCATTCGCAACCACCATTTGCCGCAGTTCTTTGCGGACGTGGCGCGTGAGCATCACGGCACCCTGCCCATTCGTTATTTCTACGCCAAGGCGCTTAAAATGACGGACGGCGAGTTGAATATCGAGGACTTTTCCTACACGGGGCCCAAGCCGCGCAGCAAAATTGCGGCGATTATCATGATTGCGGACGCGTCGGAGGCGGTTTCACGCGCGCTCACCAAGCGTAGCCCCGAGGAGGTAGAAAAGGCAGTCAGCGGGATTATTGAGGAGCGTATGGACCTCGAGCAGTTCTCCGATTGCGACATCACAATGAAGGATTTGACGGTCATTCGCGAAACGCTGGTCAACACCCTTTCGGGCGTATACCACCACCGCGTGAAATATCCTACGATTAAGTACACCCGCAAGGGCGGTAAAACAATGGGGGAGGGCGAATGAGAAAAAGTGCGTTCAAGATCTATTGCGACGATGAGGCCTTCCCCGAGTCGAACGTCCTTGCGCTCGAGGAAGCTATGTTTGGATTTGCGGCTTCGGATATTCCTTTAGCGGTGGAATTCGTGTTTGTGGACGAAGCGGAGATTCGTCGCTTGAACAACGAAACGCGGCAGACGGATAAGGTCACGGACGTTTTGAGTTATCCCACGCTCGAGGATATCAAGGGCAAGCCCCTCAAAAAAAGGGAGCACCCGCTCGATATCGACGAGGAGGGGAATTTGTTTTTAGGCTCGGTTGCGGTGTGCGTCAAGCGCGCTGAGGAGCAAGCGGAGGAATACGGTCATTCGCTCGAGCGCGAGC
This sequence comes from Clostridia bacterium, assembly GCA_017467275.1. Classification (GTDB taxonomy): domain Bacteria; phylum Bacillota; class Clostridia; order Christensenellales; family Borkfalkiaceae; genus Scatosoma. Next base: position 16,119 of record JAFTSN010000018.1, read on the forward strand.
TGCATTATTTGCTCGTGCACGGGATAATGCACTGCCTTGGTTACGACCACATGACCGAGGAGGAAAAAGCGGAAATGCGCGAAAAGGAAGAACGGATTCTCTCCAAGCTGGGTATTACCCGATAAAAAGAAAAAGGAAGCACGAAAGGAAATGAGAAGCGGATACGTAGCGGTAATCGGTAAAGCAAACGCGGGCAAGAGCACGCTTATCAACGTCATGGTGGGCGAAAAGGTGTCCATCGTGTCGCCCAAGCCCCAGACGACGAGAGATCGGATTCTCGGCGTTTTGACGCGGGAGGAGCACCAGATCGTCTTTGTGGACACGCCGGGGCTCTATAAGGCGCGCAACGCGCTCACGGATATCATGATGCGAACGACGGAAACGAGCGCAAAGGCGGTGGATTTTATCCTTTACGTCATCGACGGTCACGACGGCGTGGACGGCGAGGAATACGAAGCGGTGAAGCGTTACCGCGCGCTTGGGATTCCCATGGCGATCGCACTCACGAAAATCGATATCATGCCCAAGGAAAACATTCCTCTTGCGCTCGCCGCTTTTTCCGACGCAGGGCTCGACGATATCGACGTTTTCCCCGTCTCCGCACGTAAGGGCAAAAACGTGAAAGCGCTCGAGGCGTTTTTGGCGCAAGCCTTGCCTGAGGGGGATAAGGTGTTTGAGGAGGAGATCGTTTCGGATAGGAGCGAGAAGTTCATGATTTCGGAGATCATGCGCGAAAAGATCCTCTTAAAATACGACAAGGAGATTCCGCACGGGATCGCAATCGTCATCAACATTTTCCGCTTGCAAGAAAACGGGGTTTGGGAAATCAACCTCGATATCGTCTGTGAAAAGCAGGCGCATAAGGCGATTCTTATCGGCAAGCAGGGTAGGGCGATCAAGGAGGTATCTTCGTTTGCCCGTCAGGACATGGAAAAGTTCCTCGGCGCAAAGGTGTTCTTGACCACCTACGTCAAGGTTAAAGAGGATTGGCGGGATAGGCCCAATCTTTTGAAAGAGTACGGCTATGAGGAGCCGAGCGATTTTTAAGTCCGCATAAAACCCCTCCCGATTCCCCAAGCTAAAAAGGGGAGGGGAGAATGAAAGAGGGATTTGAAACGCGCACTGCAGAGGAAATTGCGTGGGAAATGTTTGAAAAGACGGGGAATATCAGCTATTATATGCTCTATCACGAACTTAAGCGCAAAAAATAAGCGGCAAAAAACCTTATTTTCGGGAAATTCACGCAAAAGCGGCTGAAAGCCTTAAGGCATAAGGCTTACAGCATAGAAAAGGTGGCAAAATGGAGTTTAAAACGGAAGCTATTGTGCTCAAAGCCGTTGATTATAAGGAGAACGACAGACTTTTGACGCTGTTCACTCCCTCGCGCGGCAAGCTCCTTGCGACCATTCGCGGCGTGAGAAAACCCAAGGCGAAGCTGAATTTCGCCGCGCAACCCTTTTGCTTTTCGGAGTACGTTCTTGCAGAGCGCGCCGAGAGATACACCATTGTGAACGCCTATCTTTACGACGGGTTTTTCCCGCTCCGCGCGGACATTGGGCGGTATTACGCGGCGTGTACCCTGCTGGAGATCTGCGACGCGTTGCTTGTTGAGGACAACGGAAACGAGGGCTTTTTCGTGGCGGCGGCAGAGGGGCTCAAGGCGCTTGCGCACGGCGAGGGGAACGAGGCGGACGCGCTTTTGAGCTTTGCGCTTGCGGCGCTTCGCGAGTCGGGCTATATGCTCGATTTGGACGGTTGCGGCGTGTGTGGCGGCGAGATCGGAAACGGCGCGTATTTCGATTTCGGCGCGGGCTGTTTCACTTGCGCGGAATGCGCGAGCGGTGTGCGGGCAAGCGAGAGTACGTATCAAACGCTCCGTAAGGCGGCGGGGCTCACCTTTGAGGAGGGGAAATTAGAGGGCGGCAGGAAACGCGCGCTGCGGCTCATAAACGCCTATCTTGCCGAAAAAACGGAACGGGACTATCCGTGCTTCGGCGAATTTATCCGACTTTTCAGCGAACCTTAATTAAGGACGTATAAGCGGGTAAACAGGAAAAAGAATATAAGGAAAAATGCGGTGTCCCCCGCGAAAGGATTCATGGCAGAACAAACGGAAGTGAAAGAAAAAAAGCCCGTAAGGGCAACGAAAACAAGAGCGCCTAAGACGCCTAAGGGGTCCAAGGCGAAACAGGAGCAGGCGATCGAGGCAGTGGAAACGGCGGTGCCCGAGGCGGAGGAGAAGAAAGCGACGAAAGCGGTCAAGGCGAAAGCCCCGCGCGCCAAAAAGACGGTGAAGACGGCAGAGGCAAAGTCAGAGCCCGTGCCCGAGACGGTTACGGAGTCCGCTACCGCCGTTGTTTCTATGGAGACGGCGGCACCTGTTGTGCCCGTCGAAAACAAGGCGAGCGAAAAGAGCGTGACCCGCGCAGAGAAAATTAAGCGGCTCAAAGAGGTCGTTAGAGAGCTGCTGCTTACGCGTGATTATAAGTGGAACGAGCTTTTGGAGACGGCGACAAAGCTCTATGCGGAGCGGCACGCCGACGAGCAGAACGAGCTCAACGATTTAAAGGGGCGTATCGGCTCGGCGTTTGATTTGCTCGAAAAAGAAGGGGCAGTGAAATTCGATAAGCCCTCGGGCATGTGCTCGTGGGTTGGCGAGAGACCCGCCGAAAAGAGCGCGGAGCCCAAAAAGCGCGGCAAAAAGAAAGCGGAGACGGCGCAAGCCGAACCTAAAAAAGAGCCCGAAAAGGCGGCGAATGAAGAAGCTCCCGCACCTAAAAAGCGGGGTAGAAAGAAAATTGAGCCCGTAAAAGAGGAAAAGGCGGAGGAAAAGACGGTTGAATCCGCACCTACCCCCGTCCAAGCGGAGGAAAAGCCCGCAGCGGAGGTCAAGGACGAGAAGCCCGCCGAGACGCCTGCAAAGGAAGCGGAAAAGACGGAGAAAAAACAAACGCCCGTCTTTGATATGACGTTGCTTTTGGGCGGCAAGACAGAGAAAAAGACCGATAAGAAAACGGAGAGCAAAGCCGAGGGTACGCCTATGCCCAAAGCGGCGGCAAAGAGCGAGGAGCCGCTTATAGCGCAGTCGAACGAGGCTAA
>JAFTSN010000019.1 GCA_017467275.1 Clostridia bacterium
CTACAATTTAGTTGGAGCAATAGATTTACCCGATTTTGGTGATTTATTAGATGAAGAAAATTAAATAGCACGAGAAAAGGCGTGGCATCACGCCACGCCTGACTCTTAAAAAGGACAGCCTTCCCGAAAAAATCCCTTGTAGGGACTCGGTAACGGCAGGGGCGTTTTTTTTAGTCCTCTAAACCTAATAAATAATCGGCAGACGTCTCCAAAAGGATACACAAACGGTACAACGTTTCAACAGAGGGCAAGTTCAATCCTTTTTTCCAATTTGAAATATTTCCTTCGCTTATGCCGAGCTTTTCGGCGATTTGCTTTTGTGTGTAATTACTTGCTTTGATTTCTTCCGTAATTCGTTCTGCAAACTTCATGATTTTACCTCGTAAAATTCAGTTTAATAGAATTTTATCATAAAGTGCAAAAAAATTCTTGACTTTTCAGCCAAACTGAATTATAATATATTCAGTAGAACTGAAAAAAGCATATTATACCGACATAATAAAACGCCCACGCGGGCGCAGGGGCGTTTTTCTTTTGAAAACGTCAGTCTGTTATTTAATGATAGTTTTAAGGATTATTTCCTTTTCGTCTTTATCGTCCAATCCTAAAATTTCGTCAGCGGAGACGTTGAAAAATAAGACAATTTTCCTCAACGTTTCAAGGTTGGGTTCTCTATAACCTTGTTCATAACCAGCGTAACAGGTTTCAGAAATTTGAAGGGCGGTTGCGACGTCTTTTTGCGTTAAGGAATTTAATTTTCTTAATTCTTTTAAAATTTCACCAAAACTTTTCATGTAAATATTTTACCATAAACTACGCGAAATGCGTTGACATTACGCGATTCGCGTAGTATAATAAAAATACGCATAACGCGTAGGGAGTTTAGGGGGATTGATTAATAAAGGAGATTATCTATGGAACAAAATAAGGAAGAAATTCAAAAAATCTGCAAAAACTGTAAAGAATTTCAACGGCACTATATCCGTTCGGGAATCGCTTTTCATAAAATGATTAGCGGGCATTGTTGCAGGAGAGAATTGATACAAAGGGGAAAATCGGACAAAATAGAGCTGGATACGTGCGATCGATTTGAAGCGCGGGATTTTGAAAAAGAAAAGGAAGAGGAACAAAAAAGAATTCTTTCCACCATGCAAAAAATGTCGGAAAACGTCGAACAAATCCTGCAAGCGCTCAAAATAGGGGACAAATAATTTCTTTTTTTAAATTCCCGAAAAAGGTTGGAAAAAAACGGATAAAAAGACTTGACAGACGTATTTTTAATTGCTATAATTATCGAGTAAAAAATAAATGCAGAGGCGAAGGAGGGTTGAAAAGGAATGTCCACGGTTAAAGTAGGTGAAAACGAAAACGTTGAAAGCGCACTGCGCCGTTTTAAGAGAAAATGCTCTCGCGACGGTATTATCGGCGATCTGAGAAAGAAGGAATTCTACGAAAAGCCTTCCGTCAGAAGAAAGAAGAAATCCGAAGCCGCAAGAAAGAGAAGCAGAAACTAACGAATGAAAAACTCACGAATGGTCGTGAGTTTTTTTCTTTGCAAAAAAAGAGGATTGCTGTCGAAAAAACATGAAAAAAGAGGTGAGCGTATGACCAGCCAAGCGGAATCTACCTTAAGAGGAATCGCGCGCCGCGCGAAGCACAGAATGAAAAAGGGTTTTTGGGAAGAATGCAAAGAGGACGTGAGCGCCAAAATAGAAAAAGCGAGAGAGCAGGGCTTGAACGAAAGCAAGGCGGGGCGCTATTTCAAAAGTCGGGTTTCCGCTGCCGTCGCGGGCGAAAAAGAGGACGAATTCTATGTAAAGGTCAAGAACTTACTCCTTTCCGAGGGGGAAGTCAGTGACGCCATCGGTCGGCTGACCGACCGCGAATACTATGATTCTTTAAGCTATGCCGAACAGCAACGCTATATGCTTACTTTAAGCGAAAAGTACCTGCGCGCGCTCGAACGCTTTCGCCGTGAAAACGAGTTTGAATCAAACTCCAAAAACGCGTAAAAAGGTATGGTAAGAACTTGCCAAAAATCCCCCGATATGATATAATATCCGTATGGATAACATGACGGAAATACTTGGAAAGCTCAACGAAGAACAAATTAAGCCCGTTTTAGAAACGGAGGGCGCGGTGCTCGTTCTGGCGGGCGCGGGAAGCGGCAAAACCCGCGTTTTAACCTCGCGCATTGCGTATTTGATCGAAGCGAAGAACGTTCCCGCGAGCGCGATTCTTGCCATCACGTTCACAAACAAAGCCGCCGCGGAAATGAAAGAGCGTATCGAAAAGATCACGGACGCGCAGGGCATGTGGGTGTGCACCATTCACAGCATGTGCGTGCGGATTTTAAGAATGTATGCCGCCGAGGCGGGGTTAAACGCGAATTTCTCCATTTATAGCGAAACGGAGCGCGCGAATATTATCAAAAAATCCTTTCAGGAGTGCGGCTATAACGACGGCGAGGGGAGCGACAAGCTCTTAAAAACCATCAAATGGCATATTGCGAATGCGAAAATGCTCGGTCTTTCCCCCGACGAATACGCCAAGGAATACGCGGGCGAAAGCGAGATTGAGGACATCGAAAAGGTGTATAGGCGGTATATCGCGCATCTCCGTGAGAATAACGCCCTCGATTTCGACGATCTTTTGAATGAAACGCGGCTCTTATTAAAACGCAATGCAGAGGCTCGGGAGTATCTCTCGGGCAGATTCCGCTATATTCTCGTCGACGAGTTTCAGGACACCAACGGCGTGCAATATGAGATCGTCAAGCTTCTTTCCGTGGTGCACGGCAACGTGTTTGCCGTCGGCGACGACGACCAGTCTATCTACGGCTGGCGGGGCGCGAAGATCGAGAATATTTTGCACTTTGAAAAGGACTTTAAGAACGCCAAGGTGTTCAAGCTTGAGCGCAACTACCGTTCCACGAAAAATATCCTGCGTATTGCCAACGCCGTCATTCGCAGTAACGGTCGGCGCAAGGAAAAGACGCTTTGGACGGAGAATGCCGAGGGCAAGCCGCCCAAGGTACATGAAGCGGAGGAGGAGAGCGGGGAAGCGCGTTTTGTCGCCCACACCATGGCGGGGCTTATGGCAAAGGGGTATAAATATTCCGATTTTGCCGTGTTGATGCGCTTAAATGCGCTCACGCGCTCGTTCGAGCAAGAGTTCCTTGCCGACGGGATCCCGTTTAAGGTGTTCGGCGGCTTTAAGTTCTATGAGCGTAAGGAGATTAAGGATCTGCTTGCCTATCTGCGGCTTGTCAATAACCCGTTTGATAGCGAAGCGGCGGTCCGCATTATCAATTTCCCCAAGCGGGGAATCGGTGCAAAGACGGTTGAAGCGCTCGAAAATTACGCCTATGAAAACGAGCTTTCCGTCTATGACGCACTGTTCGATCTCGACGAGATTGGGTTTTCGGGCGGGACCAAGCTCAAGCTTTCCGCGTTTGCCGATCAAGTGAAAGGCTGGATCGTGTTAAGTCAGGAACTGCCCGTCAACGAGCTTGTGAAGCAGATCATTTCGGACACGAAAATGCGCGAGGCGTATGCCGACGAAAGTGACGAGAGCATCAATAAGCGTGCGAATATCGAAGAATTTATCAACTCCGTCGAGGAATATTGCCGCTTGAACGAGGGTGCGAGTCTCTCCGATTATCTCAATCAGGTCACGCTCGCCTCGGACACCGACGATATGGACGACGGTAACTACGTGACTCTTGCCACCGTTCACGCCGTCAAGGGGCTGGAATTCCGCTGCGTGTTCGTGGTGGGTATGGAGGAGAATATCATGCCCGTCTCCCGCGCCGTGAATAACGACGGCGACATGGAGGAGGAGCGCAGGCTTATGTACGTTGCGGTTACCCGTGCCGAGGAGCGGCTGTATATCACGCGCTCCAAGAGCCGCTATCTCTACGGCAGGCGGGAAGCAACCATGCGCTCTCGCTTTTTAAAGGAGCTTTCCTCCGAGTTGGAAATGCCGCGGGAAGCCCGCCCGCGCTTCGGGTATTCCGAGGACGGTTTCTATGCCGACGACGATCCTGATTCTTTCGGAAATGCGGCTTACGGGGCAGGCAGGTACGGCTCGAGCGGTCGGAGCGGCTACGGCTCCTCTTACGGCGGTCGGGAAAATTCGTCCGTTAAGCGCAGTGCTTGGAACGGCGGTTCGTCCTACGGTTCGTCCTACGGTTCGTCCTACGGCGGCTCCCGCACGGGAAGCCCGTCCAAGCCGAGCGGGGCGTTTACTTACGGCGGCGTGGGCAGTGCGCCCAAGCCCAAAACGGGCGCGGGGAAGGATTTGTCCGTGTTTAAGGCAGGGGTGAAGGTCCAACACCCGAAATTCGGCGAAGGGACGGTCATCAACGTCCGCGGCACAGATTCCAACATGATTTTGGATATCGCCTTTGCGGGCTTGGGTATCAAACAGCTTTCAGCGGCTTTGGCGCCGTTGACGGTTAAATAACGAGGGGAAATATGAGCAGACAGCGAGAACTCACCGATATCTTGAATAAATGGGCGTATGAATACTACGTCCTCGATCAGCCGACCGTTTCGGATAAGGAATACGACGCACTCTACGACGAGCTTAAACGCCTCGAAGCGGAGAGCGGCGAGGTGTATCCCGACAGCCCCACCCGTAGGGTGGGCGGCGAGCCGATCAAGGCGTTTGCCCGTCACGAGCACATTGCAAGACTCTTCAGCTTGGATAAATCGGTGACCGAAGAAGAAGTGCGCGCCTTTTTGACCCGCGTGGAAAAATCGGCGGGGGGCTTTTCGCCTTGCACGGTGGAGTATAAATTCGACGGCTTAACCGTTTGCTTGACCTATGAAAACGGCGCGTTTGTCCGTGCGACCACGCGCGGAAACGGCATTGTCGGCGAGGACGTGACGGCGCAGGTTTTAACCATTCGTTCGTTCCCTTTAAAAATTGCCTATCAGGGCGTTTTGGAGGTGCGGGGCGAGGCGGTCATTCGCCTGTCCGTGCTTGAAAATTATAATAAGACGGCGGCGGAGCCCTTGAAAAACGCACGCAACGCGGCGGCGGGCGCCATTCGCAACCTCGACCCGAAAATCACAGCGGAGCGCAAGCCCGATATCTATTTCTACGACGTGAACTATCGCTCGGAGGGCACCGAGCTCTCACAGACGGAAGCCCACGATTTCCTCGTGAGCGAGGGCTTTAAGGTGTTCCCCTATTTTAAGGTCTGTTGTTCTTCGGACGAGGTGCTTGCCGCGCTTAAAGAGATTGAAGCAGAGCGCAGAAATATCGACGTTTTAACGGACGGCGCGGTCATCAAGGTGGACGCTTCCGCCGTGCGAGAGGATATGGGCTTCACGGATAAATTCCCGCGTTGGGCGATGGCGTTCAAGTTCGAGGCGGAGGAGGTCACGACCGTCGTCGAGGACGTTATTTGGCAGGTGGGCAGAACGGGCAAGCTTACCCCGCTCGGCTTGCTTTCGCCCGTCGAGCTCGCAGGCGTGACGGTCAGACGCGCCACCCTCAATAACTACGGGGATATCCTGCGCAAACAAGTCAAAATCGGTTCGCGCGTGCTTATTCGCCGCTCCAACGAGGTCATTCCCGAAATTCTCTGCGCCACGGAGCATTTCGAGAATAGCCGAGAGGTGGAAAAGCCGACCGTCTGCCCTGCATGCGGCAGCCCGCTTGAGGAGGTCGGCGCGCATATGTTTTGCCCGAATAAAGCGTGTAAACCCCGTATCGCCGCCATGCTCGCGCACTATGCGAGCAAAAACGCGATGGATATCGAGGGCTTTTCGGACAGCACCGCCGTGCTTTTGATTGAGAAAAAGGACGTCAAGAGCTTTTCCGATCTGTATAAGCTTACGAAAGAGGACCTTGCCGTTTTGGAGGGGTTCAAGGAAAAGAAGATTGAAAATCTGCTCCGCGCGATTGAAAAGAGCAAAAAGGTCTCCCTTTCAGCGTTTATTTATGCGATTGGGATAGACGGTATAGGCAGGGTGGCGGCAAAGGATCTTGCGACCCGCTTTAAGAGCATAGACGCTCTTAAAAAGGCGACGGCAGAGGAGCTGATCGCCATGGAAAATATCGGTGAGATCACGGCGAATAATATCCTTGCCTTTTTCGCAGACGAGCGAAACGTGAACGAGATAGACGAGCTTTTCGCGCTCGGCGTTTGTCCCGAGGCGGAAAAGGAGCCCGTGGCAGACGGCGTGTTCTCCGGTCAGTCCGTCGTGTTGACGGGAACCTTGCAAAATTTTAAGCGCAGTGAGGCGCAGAAGCTGATTGAGGAGCGGGGCGGCGTCTGTCAAAGCTCCGTGACCGCAAAAACCACTCTCGTGATCGCGGGAGAGGAGGCGGGCAGTAAGCTCGAAAAGGCGAAAAAGCTGGGGATTAAGGTCATCGACGAAGCAACCTTTGAAGAAATGATAAAATAATGGCGAAAAATCGGAGAATACGCTTGAAATTTTTGTAAATTTTTGCTATAATATTATGAACGATGTGATAAGCGATATCGGGAAGGATCCGAAAGGAGCGAAAAAAACGGCTATGTTGAGCATGACGGGTTACGGTAAAGGCGAATATAAAGAGGGCGGTTTGGAAATCGTCTGCGAGATCAAGACGGTGAACAACCGTTATCTTGATGTGTCGGTGAAGGCACCGAGGGTTTTTTCGGGCGCCGAGGAGTTGATCAGAACCGCCGTCCGTGAAAAGCTCACCCGCGGTCATGCAGACGTGTTCGTATCCTTTAAAGATAAACGCGAAAAGCCGACGGCGTTCACGCCCGATTTGACCCTTGCCGCGTCCTACGTGGCGGCAGCAAAGACCTTAAAGGCGGCGTTCCCTGAATTAAACGACGATTTCACGCTCAACGCGCTTTTGCGCTGTCCCGACGTTTTAAAGCAGGACGAAGCGGCGGCGGACGGAGCGATGACCGAGGGGTTAAAAACCGCGCTTGCCCGCGCTTTGGACGCGCTTAACGAAATGCGCGGCGTCGAGGGAGAGAAGCTCAAAAAGGATATGCTCTCCCGCATGGACACAATCGAGGGGCTCGTCAAGGAGATATCCGCGCGCGCGCCGCTCGTTGCGGAGGAGTATAAACAAAAGCTCCTCACTCGCGTCAAGGAGTATCTCGACGGCGTAAAACCTGACGAAGCACGGCTCTTGACCGAGGTTGCGGTCTTCACGGATAAGAGCAATATCGACGAAGAACTGACCCGCTTAAATTCGCACATCGCACAGTTCCGTGCGATCTCCGAGGAGGGGATTGTCGGCAGGAAGCTCGACTTTTTAGTGCAGGAGTTCAACCGCGAGGCGAACACGACCTGCTCAAAGAGCAACGATCTTGCGATCACGCGTGCGGGGCTCGCCTTGAAAAACGAAATCGAAAAGGTGCGCGAGCAGGTGCAGAACGTCGAATAAGGAAATACGTATGAAAAACATTCTGATGGTGATATCGGGACCCTCGGGCGTCGGTAAGGGCACAATCGTGAAGAAGATTCTTGAAAGGCGAGAGGACGTTGTGGCGTCCGTGTCCTGCACGACCCGTTCTCCCCGAAAGGGCGAGGTGGACGGAAAGGACTATTTCTTCCTTTCCCGCGAGGAATTTTTAAAGCGTAAAGAGGAGGGCGACTTCCTTGAATGCGACGAGCATTTCGGCAATTTCTACGGCACGCCGATGTCCTTTGTCAAGGAGACGTTAAAGGAGCGGTCCGTCATTCTCGAAATCGATGTCGTGGGCGCGCTAAACGCCAAAAGGATCTTCCCCGAAAGCGTGCTTGTCATGATCCTGCCGCCGTCGGTGGAGGAGCTAAAAAAGCGGCTCTCGGGCAGACGTTCGGAGACGGAGGAAGAAATTGAGAACCGATTGAAGCGTCTCGATTATGAGCTTGAAAAAAAGGAGCTTTACGACTACGCCGTGGTAAACGACGAGCTGGAAGTTTCCGTTAAACAAATAGAAGAAATCATAGACCAGGAAAAAATAAAGGAGAGTGAAAAAATATGATTAACGAACCCGCAGTTGACGTAATGATCAGAAAACTCGGAACGGAGAAGAACCCCGTGAGCCGCTATGCGCTTTGCACGGTCGCGTCCAAGCGCGCCCGTCAGATCATCGAGGCGGATAAGAACAAGGGTATTACCTCCGAGGGTAAGGACAAGGAATTGCTTTCGGCTTGCAGAGATATTGCCGACGGCAGAGTCGTGATCGCAAAGGACTAATTATCGTCCTTGTGTTTCATCAGCAAATTTTCCCCCGTTGCCTCGAATATTTTCGGGGCAAAAGTTATTTAAAGAGGGAGTATAGGAGAGGATAAAAGCTTGATAGCGGAAGTCATCGTCGATATCGCCTCGGGCGAAACGGACAGAATTTACGACTACCTTTGCGATGAAACGATCGCGGAGGGGAGTCGCGTCCGCGCGCCTTTCGGGGGGAAGACGGTTGCAGGCTTCGTCATGCGCCTCAAAGAGCGGAGCGAGGTGCCGAAAGAAAAGCTTAAAAAGGTCTTTTCCTTTCCCGACGGTGTGCCCGCGCTAAATGGAGAATGTCTTTCGCTTGCGGGAAAAATTTCCGCGCGCTATAAGGTTCCCAAGGCGTTGTCCTTACGGCTGTTTTTGCCGCCTGAAATGCGTTCGGGCAAGGTCCGCGAGCTCATGAAAAACTATGCCGAGCTCAAAGTCCCGCTCGAGGAGACGGAATTTTCCAAAACCGCCGTAAAACAGGCGGCGGCGGCGAAATACTTAGCTGAAAACGGCAAGACGGAATGTAGCTTTTTAAACGGCATGTTCTCGGGCGCGGTGTCCGCGCTTGAAAAAAAGGGGTACGTGACGGTCACGCGAGAGCAGGCGCTTCGCGATCCCTATAAGAGCTTGGCGGAAACGGAGGCGCCCGTCGGACGGGAGCTGACGGAAGATCAGCGCAGGGCGGTCGATTCGGTAAAGGGCGATGAAAGGACGGTGCAGCTTATCCACGGCGTGACGGGTAGCGGCAAGACGGAGATCTATCTGACCTTGATTGCGGAGAGCTTGAAGCAGGGAAAAACCTCGATCTTTCTCGTTCCCGAAATCTCCTTAACGCCGCAAATGCTTTCTCAGCTTCGCGCCCGCTTCGGTCGCAACGCCGCCATTTTGCACAGCGGGCTTTCCGCAGGGGAGCGCTTCGACGAATGGTGGCGGCTCAGAACGGGAGAGGCGAGGATTGCAATCGGCGCCAGGAGCGCGGTGTTCGCGCCAATTGAAAACATCGGAGTAATCATCATCGACGAGGAACATGACTCAAGCTATTTCAGCGAGACCGCACCGCGGTATTCGACGTTCGATATCGCCTTGCTTCGCGCCCGTCATAACGGCTGTAAGCTCGTTTTGGGCAGCGCGACGCCCGCCGTCGACACCTATAAGCGGGCGCAGGATCAGGAATTTAACCTTATAAAGCTGCATAAGTGCATCAATAAAAAGCCCATGCCCGAGATTGTGATTGCGGACATGCGGAGAGAGGCGAGGCGGGGAAACAACAGCAATTTCTCCGTGGCACTCAAAGAGGAGCTGAAAAAATGTCTTGACAGCGGCAATCAAGCGATTTTGTTTTTAAACCGCCGCGGGTATTCCCCCACGGTCATTTGCAAGGACTGCGGCTACGTCTTAAAATGCGAGAGCTGTGACGTGTCGCTCACATTCCACCGCGATGAGGACTGTTTAAAATGCCACTATTGCGGCGGACGGTATAAAATGCCTGCGTTCTGCCCCGAATGCGGAAGCAAAAAACTCTCGTATGCGGGCACGGGCACCCAACGCGTCGAATTGGAACTAAAAAGCCTCTATCCAAGCGGGAGAGTCTTGCGTATGGACAACGACACGACGAGCGGAAAGGAAGGGCACTATAAGATCTTAAAATCTTTCGGAGAGAAGAAAGCGGATATCCTCGTCGGCACGCAGATGATCGCCAAGGGACACGATTTCCCTTCAGTCACGCTCGTGGGGATTTTGGATGCGGACATGAGCTTGCACTTTTCCGATTATCGTAGCGGCGAGCGCACCTTCCAGCTGATCACGCAGGTTGCGGGCAGAAGCGGAAGAGCGGAGGAGAAGGGCAAGGTCGTCTTGCAGACGTATAGCCCCGAAAACGACGTTTTGCGCTTTGCTGTGCGCTATGACTACGAGGGTTTCTATGCGAACGAAATTTCGTTGCGCGCAGCGACGGCATTCCCGCCCTTTTCCAAAATCGTGCGAGTGCTCGTCTCGGGCGAGGACGAGAAAAAGACGTTAGAGGCGCTGAAAACTCTCTATTTCGGGCTTGAGCGGCTCTATACCGAGTCTCCCGATAAATTCCTATTTTTCAACAAAATGCACGCGCCGATCAAGCGCATACAAAACAAATTCCGTTATCAGGTGCTTATGCGCCTTTGCGACACGTCGGTGCTTCCCGCGGTCTACGAGATTAGCGCGTCGGCAAGAACGCGCGACGTGCTTGTATCCGTCGAGGAAAATCCCTCAAATTTAAGCTAGAGGAAAGGAGAAAAGAAACATGGCAATCAGAAACGTAGTTCAAATGGGAGACGACGTGCTCCGTCAAAAATGCTTCCCCGTGGAGGCGTTCGACGAGAGCCTTTGGAAGCTTTTGGACGATTTAAAGGACACCGTGAAAAAAGAAGAGGGTGCAGGGCTTGCCGCGCCGCAGGTCGGCGTTTTGCGCCGCGCGGTGGTCGTGGACGTCGAGGAGGGCTTTTTCGAGTTTATCAATCCTCGGATCGTCTCGCAAAAGGGAGAGCAATGCGGCTGGGAGGGCTGTCTTTCCGTGCGCGGTAAGCACGGGGTCGTTTCCCGCCCCATGAAAGTCAAGCTTGTCTATCAGGACAGAGAGGGCAAGGAAAACACCCTTGTCGCCAAGGGCTTTTTTGCCCGCGCGATCTGCCACGAGCTTGACCATCTCGACGGCGTTTTGTATATCGATAAAGCGCAAGTGATCGAAAAGGATTAACCGCAGGGAGGAAAGGGCATGAAAATCGTATTCGCAGGCACGCCCGAGTTTGCGCTCGCGCCCTTAAAAGCGGCGATCGAGAGCGGACACGAGGTCGTTGGCGTCGTCACGCAGGAGGATAAACCGCAGGGCAGAAAGGGGATATTGACCCCCTCGCCCGTGAAAGCGTTTGCGCTTGAAGCGGGTTTGCCCGTATTTCAGCCCAAGCGCATTCGCGACGAGCTCGAGGGCTTGAAAGCGCTCGGCGGCGACGTCATGATCACCTGTGCCTACGGTCAGATCTTAACGCAGGGCGTTCTCGATCTCTTTCCCAAGGGGGTCTGGAATATTCACGCGGGGCTTTTACCCGCTTACCGTGGTGCCTCTCCCATTCAAAGCTGTATTTTAAACGGCGAAAGAGAGACGGGCGTTTGCCTCATGCAAACGGAGCTGGGGCTGGACACGGGGGATATCCTGCGATGTGAGAAGCTTTTCATCGGAAGGGAGGAAACGAGCGGAGAGCTTTCTGCGCGCCTTTCCTTGCTCGGGGCGTCGATGCTGAAAGAGGAACTTTCCAATATCGAAAGCGGAAATTTCGTCCTTAAAAAACAGGGCGAGGACGGCGCGAGAGTGGTGAGAAAAATTGGAAAGGAAACGGCGAAAATCGACTTTTCCAAATCCGCGGTTGAGATCGTTAATCTCGTGCGCGCCATGAACCCCGAGCCCGTTGCCTACTCCGCTGTCGGAGCGCTTAAAATCAACGTATTTAAGGCGTTGGAGGTGGATGCGGGAAAATATATCGAGTTCACGTTGGGCAGGGATTCCGCGCCTACGGCAGGCGAAATTTTGAGCGAAAAGCCCAAGCAGGGTTTGATCGTCGCGTGCGGGGAAAACGAAGCCGTCGAGCTCTGTTTGGTTCAGGCGGCAGGCGGAAAACCCATGCGCGGAAGCGACTTTTTAAACGGCAGAAAGGTTAAAAAAGGGCAGGTGTTTTCATGCTGACAAACCCCGTCTACGACCCCTTTCAAATCCTCACGAAGATCTATTCGGACGGTGCGCACGTAAAGCAAGCGATCTCCGACACGTATATCGAGGAGCTCAACCGCGGCAGGACGGTTAGAATCGTCTACGGCGTTTTAGAGAACGACGGATATTTCGATTTCTGTATTCGTCACTATGCCCCCAAAGCCCCTAAGCTCGCCGTGCGGACCATTTTAAAAATCGCACTGTATATGCTCCTTTTTATGGACAAAAAACGGTATATGGTGACCGATTGTGCCGTGGAGCTTTGCAAAAAGCTCGGCAAGGGCGGCGTGGCGGGCTTCGTCAACGCGTTTTTGCGTAAGTTCAAAAAAGAGGAGGTGGACGGCGCGCTCCCGAAGGGTGACGAGGGCGTTTCAATCGCCTGTTCCTATCCCTTATACGCCTATAAAATGCTCAAAGAGGAGTATGGCGCAAGAGCGAAAGCAATCGCCTCGGCAAAGAGCAAGGGGATCACCGTTCGCTTTAAGAAAAACGAGGAGCGCTATCTTTCCGCAAAGCATATCGAAACGCCGTTTGAGCACGTGAAAATTTTTGAAAACTTCGTGCGCGGCGACGGCTTTTTCGACGGCGACTACACCTTCCAATCGGTGGGAAGCGTGGCGATCTGCGCGGCGGTGGAGCCGTGCGAGAGCTTGCTTGACGCCTGCGCCGCACCGGGCGGTAAATCGGTGCTTCTCGCAGAAAAATGCGGGAGTGTGACCTCCTTTGAATTGCATGAGCACCGCGTGGCGCTCATTCGTGCATATAAGGAGCGTATGGGTGTTTCAAACGTGAGCGAACGGCAAAAGGATAGCTCCGTGTTTGACTCCGCCTACGCAGAGAAATTCGACGGCGTTTTGTGTGACGTTCCCTGCTCGGGCTTCGGCACGGTCAGCGAGAACCCCGATATCAAGCTCTTTCGTAAAGAGACGGATTTTCTTTCTCTGCGCGAAGCGCAAAGCAAGATTTTAAACGCCTGCTCGAAGTACGTCAAAAAAGGGGGCGCGCTCTACTATTCCACCTGCTCGGTTTTTAGGCGGGAGAATGACGAAATCGTCCGCGCGTTTTTAAAGCAAAACCCCGAATTTATCTCCGTACCCGTCCAAAGTCCGCTTCCGCATGAGCAGAAAGAATTCGGGTTGCAGTTCCTGCCCGACGAAGCGTTCGGCGCGGGGTTCTACGTCTCCAAGCTCTTGAGAAAGGAGGAGGCATGAAAAAGATTTTACAGGATCTGTCCTATGCTGAAACGGAAGTGCTCATGCTCTCCATGGGCGAGAAAAAATTCCGTGCAAAACAGCTCTTCGAGGGACTTGTTCAGGGCAAAACGGTAAGCGGCATAACCTCTCTTTCCAAGGCGTTGAAGGCTCGGCTTTTGGAGGAATACGAGGACGAGCCCGTGAAGATCAAGGAGATTTTTCATTCCTCGGACGGCACGGAAAAATATCTTTTTGAGCTTTCGGACGGCAACCTCATCGAGGGCGTGCTCATGAAATACAAGTATGGCTACACCCAATGCGTTTCCACGCAGGTGGGGTGTAGAATGGGCTGTAAATTTTGCGCCTCCACGCTTGGTGGGCTTGTCCGAAACCTGACCTCGGGGGAAATTCTCGCTCAAATCCTCGTCGTCAACGCTTTGCACGCGAACGACGAAGAAGTGAAAGGCAGAGGCAAGGATGCCCGTGCGGTCACGAATATTGTGCTTATGGGCAGCGGCGAGCCGCTCGATAACTACGGGGAAACGTTGCGTTTTTTACAAAACGTCACCGCCTCTGACGGGCTGAACGTCAGCGCGCGAAACATCTCGCTTTCCACCTGCGGCATCGTGCCGAAGATGTACGAGCTGGCAAACGCGGGGATTCCCGTTAATTTAACGGTCTCCCTGCACGCGACGGACGACGAGACCCGCGCTCGCGTGATGCCGATTGCCAAGGCATATAAGATCTCGGAGATATTAAAAGCGTGCGCCTATTATTTTGAAAAGACGGGCAGACGCTACTATTTCGAGTATACGCTCATCGACGGCGAGAACTGCGACGAAACGCACGCCCGCGCGCTTGTAACGCTATTAAAGGGTAAGCCCTGTCACGTAAACCTGATCCGCTTAAACGAGGTCAAGGAACGCAGTTTAAAAGCGACGGGCGAAAAGGCGGCTTACCGCTTTTTAGGCTATCTCGAGAAAAACGGTTTGAGCGCAACGCTTCGACGCCAGATCGGCTCGGATATCGGCGGCGCGTGCGGTCAGCTCCGCGCAAGCTACCTAGAATAATACAGGTTCAAGGGGCGGGTATCCCCTTGCGGCGTGATAGCGCAAAACTGCGTTTTGCTTCGGGGCGCCTTTATACGAGAGTTCTGCCATCAACCTTCCGCAAGGAACTTAGTTCCTTGACTTCCCTTTAAACGCAAAGGAGATTACATTTATGCAAAAAATCAAAGTTGCCCCGTCGATTTTGTCGGCGGATTTCGCGAAAATGGGCGAGGAGGTCAAGCGCCTCGAGGAAAACGGCGCGGACCTCGTGCATTGCGACGTCATGGACGGTGTGTTTGTGAATAATATCACGTTTGGCTTGAAAATGGTCGAGGATATCCGCAAACATACCTCGTTGCCCCTCGATTGTCACCTTATGATCGTCGAGCCCGAAAAATACGTTGAACGCTTCGTCAAGGCGGGCGCGGATATCGTGACCGTGCACTATGAGGCGTGCAAGGAAACGCTTAAGGACACCTTGCTTAAGATCAAGGCGGCGGGCGCGAAATGCGGTGCAGTCATCAATCCCGACACCCCCGTTTCCGCGATAGAGGACGTCGTGCCGCTGTGTGATATGATTCTCGTTATGAGCGTGTTTCCTGGGTTTGGCGGGCAAAAATTTATCCCCGAATCCTTGGATAAGCTCCGCGCGCTCCGTAAACTTATCGAAGGGACGGGTAAGGAGATCGATCTCGAGATCGACGGCGGCGTGAGCCCCGAAAATGCGGCGACGATCAAAGCGGCAGGCGCGAACGTCATCGTGGCGGGAAGCGCCGTTTTCAAGGCGGCGGATATGCGCGCGGCAATCGACGGAATACGCAATAATTAAACGGCAATGAAGCGCGTTATCCTACTTTTAAACGGCGAGCCCTATTCGGGCGAAATAGACGCGGAAAACGCCATTGTTCTGTGTGCGGACGGGGCGTATGATTGGGCGCATAAGAAAATCAGAATCGACGAAAATATCGGCGATTTCGATTCTGTCAAGGGTACGCCTTTCCCGCCACCCAAAACCGTTTATCCCTCGCAAAAGAATCAGACGGACGGCGAGATCGCGCTGGAGCGTGCAATGGGGATTGTCAGGCGCGGCGAAGCGGACAGCATTGAAATTTACGGCGGTGGCGGGGGCAGAGAGGACCATTTTTTGGGAAATCTGAATCTTTTGCACGCCGCCTTGCATGAGAACGTTCCGTGCGTTATGATCACCGACCGTGCGGAGATTTTTGCGGCACAGGGGAACTTCTCAATCGAAAACATTCAAGGAAAAACGGTTTCCCTGTTCCCTTTTGGCGGAAATGCGCATATAATGAGTAGTAAAGGACTGTTCTATCCGACCGACGACCTCACGCTTACCTACGGCTCTTGCCGCGGTGTATCCAACGTGGGTGTGGCGCCGCGTGCGGAAATTCAATCGGACGCGGGCGTATTGCTCGTATTCGTCAATAAGGAGTGCCATGAAAATCATTTGTGTGAAACCGCCGAAGCTCATTAGACTCATTCTCCGCTTATTGAAAGGCAAACCCACCTCGCAATTCTCCTAAAATTGCGTTACGCCGATCTACATTGCGATTCCCTCACGTGCGGGGAGCCGCAAGCGAATTTTCTACATACGAAAACAGGACAACTCTCCCTTGACCTTCTCGTCAAGGGAGAGTGCGCATTACAGTGCTTTGCCGTCTTTTCCCGTCTTCCTTTTTGCGGGGCTTGGGAACGTGCGCTGAAATATATCGCCGCATTTAAGGCGGCGAAAGGCGAACTGCTTGAAAGGGGAATCGAGCCCGTTTTGTCCATAGAAAACGGCGGGATTTTAGAGGGTGAGCTTTGGAGGGTGGAAATCCTCCTTTCCCTTGGCGTTAAACTCTTTGGATTCACGTGGAACGACGAAAACTGTCTCGGCAGTCCTTGCGGAACGGACGGCGGCTTGACGGCGTTTGGGAAAACCGTCGCGGAGGCGCTGTTTTCGCGCGGTTGCCCAGCTGACGTTTCCCATTTGTCCGATCGCGGCATTAACGAGCTTTTCTCTATTGCGCAGAATCACCGTATACCGCTTGTGGCTTCGCATTCCCTCTGTCGGAGTGTGACGGCGCATAAGCGCAATCTTTCCGATCGGGAAATCCGTCTGATAGCCGATTCGGGCGGTGTGATCGGCGTGAATTTTGTGCGGGAATTTGCGGGGGCTGCGGGCGTGGCGGCGCACGTGAAGCATCTTTTGAAAGTGGGCGGGGAGGACGTTCTTGCAATCGGCTCCGATTTTGACGGCTGCGAATCGCCCGTCTATCCAAACGCAGGGGAAATACCCCGATTTTTTGAGGACGTGAAAAAAGCGGGTTTGACTGCCCGCATGATAGAAAAGCTCGCCTTTAAAAACGCGGAACGTATTTTCCGCTAAAGAGGAATAAGCAAACGAAAAAAGACTGCTCTCCCGAAAGGGGAACAGTCTGATTTTTCGTTATTCGGCGCGAAAACGCGCCCGTTAAAGGCTTACGAGCGATCCGCTTTCTTCAAACATCTCGTGCAAACGTAGCCGTTGACTTCCTTGCCGTTCTCCACGTAGGAGACCTTCTGCACGTTGGCTTTAAACGTTCTTCTCGTCTTACGATTGGAATGGCTGACGTTGTTGCCCGAAGTCTGACCTTTACCGCAAATACTGCATACTCTCGACATATTGACACCTCCCGACGGGATTATTTTTCACCGTGATAAAATACTTTTGCCTGCATCTTTGCATAAAAACGCAATTACAAGCATTGATAATATACCATAATTCCCCTAAAAAAGCAATTAAAAACGGGGTAAAAACAAGAAAAAAATAAAAATTTTTATAAAATGAAAAATTTTGCTTGCCAAATAAGGGCAAATAGTGTAAAATAGAAAAGAACTCGGAGGAAAATATATGTCAGTCAACACCAGTAATGCCTACGGGAAAATTTCAATTTCGGATTTGGCTATCGCCAAGGTCGCGTCTCACACCGCTATGGAGTGCTACGGGATCGTGGAGATGGTTTCGCGCCGTTTCACGGACAGTCTTTCCGAGCTCTTGAAAAAGAACGTCGGCGGTCGCGGTGTGAAAGTGACCACTTCGGGCAATAGAATTTATATCGACGTTTACGTGGTAATCAAATACGGCGTTTCCATCAATGCGGTCGCGGAATCCTTAAAGGAAGCGATTGAGTACAAAGTGGAAAATTTCACGGGTATGTTGGTCGAAACTGTGAACGTCAACGTCATAGGGGTAAAACTGTAAATCAACGCGCGAGCCTTTCGCGCGCTTTTCCCGTTAAGGGAGTATCACACGATTTCCGCAGTCGGCGGCAGTGCCCCTCATTATTAAAAGATTACAAGGAGCATGAATAATGCAAAAAACAATAACGAGCACCGATTTTCGGAAGATGATTCTTGCAGGTGCAAAGCTTTTGGAAGAAAACAGAAGTAAGGTCGACGCCCTGAACGTATTCCCCGTCCCCGACGGCGATACGGGCACAAACATGTCGCTCACGATGCAATCGGCGATTAAGGAACTCACCGCTTGCCCCTCCTCGGCATTCATGGAGGTTTGCGACAGCGTTTCCAAGGGCGCATTGAAAGGCGCGCGAGGGAATTCGGGCGTTATTTTATCGCAAATTTTGCGCGGTATCTGTTCCGTGATCCGCGAATGCGGCAAGGAATTTGACACAAAAACCTTTGCCAAAGCTATGGAATCGGGCACAAAGATTGCCTACGGCGCAGTGTCTGTTCCCAAGGAAGGCACAATTCTCACGGTCATTCGTATGATGAGTGAGCACGCCTCCAAGGTTGCGTCCAAGAAAAAGACCTTTGAGGAATTCTTTGCAGACGTCATCGACGCAGGAGATAAAGCGCTTGCCAAGACCCCCGAGCTTCTCCCCGTCCTGAAAAAAGCGGGCGTTGTGGACAGCGGCGGCGTCGGTCTTATGACCATTTTCCGCGGCTTCCTCGCGGCGATCACGGGCGAAGAGGTTGCCGTCGATATGGACGTGCAGACGGAGGATAAACCGCAGGACGAAAACGATTTTGGCGACAATTCCGATATTATCAATCTGGATCTTGGCGAAATCGAATTCGCGTATTGCACGGAATTTTTCATTATCAATCTCAAAAAGAGAACGACCCTTTCGGATATCGACAGGCTTCGCGAACGGCTGATGGAGCTCGGCGACAGCGTTATCTGTATCGGCGATCTCGAAATGGTGAAAGTGCACGTACACACCAACACCCCCGGCGTTGCGTTGACCTATGCGCTTGAGCTCGGCGAGCTCGACCGTCCCAAGATTGAGAACATGCTCGAGCAAAATCGCCAGATCCGCGCCAAGCGCGAGGCGGAGAAAAAGGAAATGGGCATGCTTGCCGTCTGCGCAGGACAAGGACTTTCGGATATCTTTAAAGATCTGTTCGTCGATCGCGTGATCGAGGGCGGACAGACCATGAACCCCTCGGCGAGCGACATTGCCACGGCGGCACAGAAAATCAACGCGGAGCACATCTTCGTGTTCCCCAATAATAAGAACATCATTCTTGCGGCAGAGCAGGCTAGAAACCTTGTCGAAAAGCGCAAAATCCACGTTATACCGACCAAGAACGTACCGCAGGGTTTTGCAGCGGCGCTCGAGTTTAATCCCGAGGTCAGTGCGGAAGAGAACAAGACGAACATGATTCACGCGCTTGATAATGTGAAAGCGGGGCAGGTAACCTATGCCGTCCGCGACACGAGCATGAACGGCTTCTCGATTAAAAAGGGCGATATCATCGGTCTTGACAACAAAAAGATTCTCGCCAAATCCTCGTCTGTCGAGGAGACGACCTTGAAGCTCATCGAGCATATGAAAGAGGAATACCATCAGGTCATCACGCTTTATTACGGTGCAGAAGTCAAGGAGGAGGAAGCCGCGGCGCTTGCTGAAACGATCGCGGAAAAATATCCCGATTGCGACGTGGATTTCCACAAGGGCGGGCAGCCTGTTTACTATTATATCGTTTCTTTGGAATAACGCATAATTATTCATAAATTTATAAAAATATACACAAAAGCGGGAGGAGCGGACGGTGTGCTTTTCCCGCTTATATTATATAAGCTTACCCAATTGATCATAAGGAGACGCTAGGTATGAGGCTTTCGGCTCTTCGCTCGATCGGCGAAAAGAGAGAGAAGGAATTTTTAAAGCTTGGGATCACGGATGCAGAGGAGCTCGTCCGTTATTTTCCGCGCGCCTATCTCGATCTCACCGAGCGTTCGTCCTTAAAGACGGCATATCACAACGACGTGGTGCTTGCCGCCTGCGAGTTGGTGCGCCTTGCGCCCGTTAACTTCTCGAGCCGTACCAAGCCGATCAGGGCTTACTGCAATCAGGACGGCTTTCCCTTCACCGCCGTTTGGTTCAATCAGCCCTACGTTGCGGCAAAGCTCAAGGCGGGGGAATACCTGTTCTACGGTCGTGTGCAAAACAAATACGGTCAGCTCTCCATGGTCAACCCAAGCTTTGAGCCGCTGGAAAAAAACCAGCGCTTAAAGGGCATTGTTCCCGTCTATTCCTTAAAGGGCTCCCTCTCGCAAAAGATTGTTCGCGACGCGGTGAAAGAGGCGCTTTTAAAGACCGATCTTGTGAGTGTGATTCCTTGGCAGCTTCAAAAAAAATACGAACTCATGCCTCTTGCCAAGGCGTATGCGGACGTTCACAATCCGCCCGATATGCAGTCCAAAAACGCCGCCTCCGAGCGAATTGCGCTGGAGGAATATTTCATTCTCATCTCTGCGTTCAAGCTTATAAAGGGCGGAAAAGAGGATGTGAGACTGCATAAATATACAGTCACGGGTGCAGACGTCAAGGCGTTTGCGAGTCGTTTCGGCTTTGAGTTCACGGAGGGGCAAAAGCGCGCCGTAAACGAGATATTCGAGAGCGTATATTCCCCGTCGAGAATGAATCGGCTACTTCAAGGCGACGTCGGCAGCGGTAAGACGGCGGTTGCGCTCACAGGCATTTTCATGGCGGTTAAAAGCGGGTTTAAGGCAGCATATCTCTCTCCGACGGAAGTGCTTGCCGCACAAAACTATGCTTTAATTGAAAAATATTTTCCTGATTATCGGGTGGGATATCTTGCGGGCGGCATGACGGCAAAGGAAAAGCGGGAATTAAAGGCGCGCCTTGCCCGCGGCGAGATCGATATCATCTGCGGCACGCACGCTATGCTTCAGGGCGACGTGGAGATTCCCGATCTCTCTTTCGTGGTCTGCGACGAACAGCACCGCTTCGGCGTGGCGCAAAGAAACGCGCTTAAAGAAAAGGGGGAGGGGGCAGATATGCTCGTCATGAGCGCAACGCCCATTCCCCGAACGCTTTCGCTCATTTTCTACGGCGATCTCGACGTCACAACCATTTCGGATAAACCCAAAAAACGGCAGGAGGTTGCGACGAGCATCATTCCCGAAAGCCGTTACGACGACATGCTTGAATATATCGGCGGCGAGGTCCGTGCGGGCAAACAGGCGTATTTTGTCTGCTCGAAAATTGACGAGGACGACGAGGAGGGGGCGCTCATCAGCGTGAAAGAGCTGTTTGAGGAGCTGAAAACCCGCATGCCGTTCGTGCGGTTTGCGCTCTTGCACGGAAAAATGAAAGACAAGGAAAAAGCCGAGGTCATGCAGGCGTTTAAAAACCGCGAATATGACTGCCTCGTTTCCACCACGGTCATCGAGGTGGGCGTCGACGTTCCCAATTCCACGATCATGGTCATCTATAACGCCGAGAGATTTGGGCTCTCTCAGCTGCACCAATTAAGAGGCCGCGTCGGACGGGGTAGCGAAAAGAGCTATTGTTTCCTTTTGATGGGCGCGGATAGCGAAGCGGCGAGGGAGCGTCTTTTGACGCTGAAAAGCACCGCCGACGGCTTTAAAATTGCTGAAAAAGACCTCGAAATGCGCGGGAGCGGTGACTTTTTCGGCACCAGACAGTCCGGCAAAATGCTTGGCGACATCAAAAATCTGCGCTACTCCACAGCGGTCATTTTCACGGCAAAACGCCTTTCGGACGAGGTGTTTGAGACCCGTTCAGATTCCGAGGAACTGCGCATGGCGGCGCTTAAAAAGTATCATAGTTTAAAGGATATTGTCTTGAATTAGTAAGACGGATGCGGTTGCGCCGCATATGTGCGAGCCCCCACGTGTTTTTCGACAAAACCTCTCTCCGTTTTCATAAAACCGACAAAATTACGCGTTAAACTTACTGTATAATTTTCTTTGCGATTCTTTGGAACGGAGAAAATAGCTATGGCAAGGAAAATTGTGGTGACGTCGGGCAAGGGCGGCGTGGGGAAAACCACGGTCGCGGCAAATCTTGCGGCGCAGGTCTCGCTTCGCGGCGCGCGCACGGTGCTGTGCGACGCTGATTTCGGATTGAATAACGCAGATGTCGTGACGGGCGTGGAAAACGCCGTAGTCTACGACGTCGTGGACGTCATCGAGGGCAGATGCAGGGCGAAGCAAGCGCTCGTCAAGCACCCGAAATTTACCAATCTACATATACTTTCTAGTGCCCATTCCGCACCCGAGCGGTATATCTCTCCGCAGGCGTTCAAGCTTGTTTTGGAATCTCTTTCGCCCAATTTCGATTTTGTTTTTATCGACTGTCCCGCAGGGATTGACGAGGGCTTTCACAGGGCAATCGCCGCGGCGGAGGAGGCAATCGTGGTCACAACCCCGCAAATTTCCGCTGTGCGCGACGCGGATAAGGTGATCACCGTTTTAAAAAGCTACGAGCTTGAATCCGTTTCGGTGGTCATTAACCGTGTGCGCGGGGATATGCTCCTTTCGGGCGCAATCCTCTCGCCGGAGGAAATTGCGGAGATTTTAAAAACCCCCGTTTTGGGGATTTTGCCCGAGGAGGACGAGGTGCTTTTGAGCGAAATGACGGATAAAACCAAGGCGTTCAGGCTTCTCGCGCTCAATCTCACAACCGAGAAAAAGAAAATGTTCGACGTGACGAAAAAGTACACGGGCTTTGTCGGCGGTCTCCGTCGTTTCTTTCGGGGGATATAGCCATGGCTGGGATAAAAACAAGGCGCGTCAGCGACAACTTTGCGCGCGCCAGCAACGTGATTCAATCGGATAAATCGGTTATGAGCGACGGCTGCCAATCCCTCGTTTTGCAGGATTTTGCAAAACTTTTCGGAGAATATTTCGACTTAAACGGGGCGCCGAAAATGGAGATTGTCTGCGAACGCGGCGTGTATCGGGTGACGGTGCGCTTCGAGGCAGACAGAGTAAAGAAATTTAACGTATTAAAAGGATAAATCAACAAAACAACGAGGAGGCAAAAACATGAGACAGTTTGACATTGTAACCGATTCTTCCTGCGATTTGCCCGAGGAATATTATCAAAAAAACAGTGTGGAGTGCGTTAATCTTGGTTTTACCATGAACAACGTGAACTACGGCGGCGAGGACGGCGAGAAGATTGACGTCAAGGATTTTTACGCAAAGCTTCGCGCGGGCTCCATGCCCACCACCTATCAGGTGACGGGCGAATCCGCGAAAACCCACATTGAAAAATCTTTAAAAAAGGGGCGCGACGTGCTTGTGATCGCGTTTTCGTCGGGGCTTTCGGGCACGGCGGGCAGCTTTATCGTCGCGGCAAGAGAGCTTGGCAAACGGTATCCAGACAGGAAGATCCTTGTGGTGGATTCTCTCTGTGCGTCCATGGGCGAGGGATTGCTCGTTGATTACGTCGTAAAAAAGGCAGATTCAGGTGCGACGATTGAGGAGACGAGGGACTATGCCGAGGACTTGAAATTACATATCTGTCATAATTTCACGGTGGATAATCTGTTTCATTTGAAGCGCGGCGGACGAGTGAGCGGCGCAACGGCGATCGTCGGCTCGATCTTAAAAATCAAGCCCGTGATGCACGTGAACAACGAGGGTAAGCTGGTTGCGATCGGCAAAGCGATGGGCAGAAAAAAATCCCTGCAATCGCTCGTAGATAATATGAGCGCCACGCAGGATCTGGGCGCGGACGATCCCATTTTTATCAGTCACGGCGACTGTATTGACGACGTGAACTATCTCATTTCCCTTATAAACACACGTTTTGCGGGACACGAAATCAAAGTGAGCTACGTCGGCTCTGTGATCGGGACTCATTCGGGCGCGGGCACGATGGCACTATTCTATAAAGGCAAACACAGATAATAAACGACCTCCGCAAGTCAAGCGGAGGTTTTTTTATTTGCAAGGAGTAAAATCATTGACAAAACTCAAAAAGTGGGGTATAATAGGAAACGTCGTAAAGAAATTGTGCAGGCGTATTGAAGCGGTCATAAAGTGACGGTCTTGAAATCAAGCGAAGCGACGGACTAGCGGGCATGCGAGCGTCAAACCGTTGACGGCAAGCACCACTAAAAAAGAAAATAATATGCAGAGATGGTAGAGTGGTCGATTGCGGCGGTCTTGAAAACCGTTGACGGGAAACTGTCCGGGGGTTCGAATCCCTCTCTCTGCGCCACGTAGCGGCTTAAAACCGCGCGAGCCGCAAGGATTTTTTCCTTGCGGTCTCTTGTTTGTCTTTTAAAAAAGGTTTGCGCGATTTTCCAAAATATTGGGGGAGGATCAATGTAACTTTGTTAGACGGCACTTCCTTAACCAGTCCAAAACAAAGAGAAAAAAGCATATAGAAATAATTCGGAGAAGAAATGAAAAGAATTCTTAATCTTTTTAACAGTGCAATCGTTCAATTTATATTATCTACCATACCTACTTTATGGTTTGCGTATTTCGCTGTTTTTGCAACGCAATCTTCTTTATTGCTAGATGAAAACGGAAAACTGACAATTTTCTCAACGGTCGTTAATATTGCTATGCTTGCAATTATGTTGTTTTTTTCTATTTTGAGTCTAATAGAGAAAAGCATTCAAAAAAACCAGCAGATTAAAAGCGATAAGATTTATAATAGTATTCTGTCAGGGATCGATGAATGTAGTACGGTATTAAGAAACAAACAGGTTGAAAATCTCGATTTAAAAGATAAAAAGGTTTTAATGGCAGATTATAGAAGCGCTATTTATACCATTATGGGGAATTTGCTTCATTGTTTGACGGAAATCACGCAAATTGAGCGGACATCGTTTGTTGCTACATATTTTTTCAAACAAAGAGGAAGTCAAAATTGGATGTCTATTTCTTCTGATGACGGATATAAGGGCGTGAAACAATCCGATTTGGTGAAAAATGAGGCTAGCGTATTATATCAGCTTCTTCTACAATCAGGGAATATTTTTTATTCCAGCAAGCAAAAAGCTAAAGACGAAGGTAGATACGTGGAAGACAGACGAGATGTCGATCAAGTTGCTTACAATCTTCCCATGGGCTCGATTTTTGGGTCCAATTGGACTATATCCGATATAAACGGAACAATCATTTTTGATAATATCATAACAATTGCTACTTACGGTAAAGAAATTTGCACGGAAAAGGATGCTGTAACAAAAAGGACGATTATTGAGACGGTATTAAAAATTTTCCGCCATCAATTTATTCAAACAGCATTTACGTATTCACTCTTAGAAAGAGACACCATAAACGTTAATGAAACAAAATAACGTTATAAAAGTTCCTTAATTCTACGAGCCCAAAGACGGCAAAGCCGATCTCGGTTATATCAATCTTTGACGTTTTAAAAAACAGGAGCACTTATTTAAAAGCTGATATTTTAAACCGAGCTTTGCTACGTTCTGGGAATCCTCACGCTCGCATTCGGAACGGCGCTGATGGAGCGTCCCGCTTTCGGCGTTTCCATGGTGGTTGCGCCCGCCTATATCCTGCATCTGAAGATTTCGGAAAAGCTTCCGTTTTTTAGTTTTGGTATGACAGAATACACCGTGCAGGCGCTTTTGCTGCTTCTCACCGTGCTCGTCATGCGAAAAGCAAAGCTTTCCTATCTCTTTTCCCTTATCACGGTTGTACTCTACGGGTTTGTTCTTGACGGCTTCATGGCGCTTGTTGCTCTGTTCCCGATGGGGCATATTTCGTTGCGGCTAACCTTTTATATCGTCGGTATGCTCTTTTGCTCTACGGGTGTTTCCTTACTCTTTCACACCTATATTTCCCCAGAGGCTTACGAGCTCTTCGTCAAGGAAATCTCGCAAAAGCGGAATGCCGATATCCACAAGGTCAAAACGCTCTATGATTGTGCGAGCCGTTTAATCAGCATTCTGTTATCCTTTGCTTTTTTTGGCTTTTGGCATTTCGAGGGAATTAAGCTCGGCACGGTTGTGTGCGCGTTTTTGAACGGTTTTTTGATCGGTTGCTTCAGTAAGCTTTTTGAGAGATTTTTTGAATTCAAGGACGCTTTTCAGTTTAGAAAGCTCTTTTAAAACTGTTTTATGTAATCAAAAAGACGGGCTTCGCATGCGCGATACCCGTCTTTTGTTATTTTAATTGGCGCTTAAAAGCATTTTCCGCTTTTGCAATCCTCTGCTGAGTCTCCGCGGAAGCACAGCTCGTTGGGACATTGACCGTTTTCTTGGAAGTTGACGAGGTTTTTAACCGTCGTTTCCGCGATATTTTCAAGCGCCTCCTCGGTTAAAAACGCCTGATGCGAGCTCACGATCACATTGGGCATGGAAATGAGCCGCGCAAGGGTGTCGTCCTCCAAAATGTGTCCCGAGAAGTCCTCGAAGAAGAGGTCGGATTCTTCCTCGTAAACGTCGAGACACGCCGCGCCCACCTTGCGCGATTTAATGCCCGCAAGAAGCGCTTCGGCGTCCACCAGCGCGCCGCGCGAGGTGTTGAGGATAACCACGCCGCGCTTGCATTTTTCAAGGGATTTCCCGTCGATCACGTGATAGGTCTCCTCGGTCAGCGGGCAGTGCAGGGAAATGATATCGCTCTTTTCAAACAGTTCGTCCAATTCGACGTATTTAACCGTTTCCCCGTCGGCAACGCCCTCGGCGGGGAATTTATCGTAAGCCAAGACCTTCATGCCGAAGCCGCGGCAAATATCGATAAACACCCGACCGATACGCCCCGTACCGATCACGCCGACGGTCTTGCCGTGCAGGTCGAAGCCCGTCATGCCCGAGAGGCTGAAATTAAAATCTCGGGTGCGGATATACGCCTTATGAATGCGCCGAACGGAGGTCAAAAGCAACGCCATGGTGTGCTCCGCAACGGCATAGGGGGAGTAGGCAGGTACGCGCATGACGTGCACCTTGCCGAACGCATGCTTCATGTCCACGTTATTAAAGCCCGCACAGCGGAGTGCGACGAGCCCAACGCCCATTTCATGCAGTCTGTCAATCACGGCGGCGTTCACGGTGTCGTTGACGAACACGCACACCCCGTCGAAGCCCTGTGCAAGATTGACGGTATCCTCCGTCAGCTTGGTCTCGAAAAATTTAAAGCTTACCCCATACTGCTTGCCGTATTTTTCAAAGGACGGCTTATCATAGGGTTTCGTATCGAAAAATGCAATTTTCATTGAAAAAATCTCCTTTCTTTTTAAATACCCGCAACAAACAACTTTCAAACAGTATGACCGAAATTCAGGCAAAATATCAAACAAATAAAAAGTTGTTTTTTGTCCTTGACTTTTATGCTTTTCCTATGTTAAAATATTCAAGGAGGAAAAGAGGATGCGCGAGGTTATCATCGGCGGGCGTTACCGCCATTATAAGGGCAACGAATACACCGTTTTGGGCGTGGCAAAGCACAGTGAAACGCTTGAAGAAACGGTCGTTTACCGTGCGGAATACGGAGAACGGGGACTCTGGGTCAGACCCAAGAGCATGTTTTTGGAAACCGTGATCAAAAACGGTGAGGAGCTCGAGCGCTTCTCTCTTATATCGGACGGGGAATAAACCCGCCCTTAAGAAAATCGAAAATTCTCGCTTGCGGGCGGGATAAAAAGACGGAGGAAGATCATGAACAGCTTCACATACTGCGTACCCACAAAGGTATACTTCGGAACAAACCAGCTTTGCCATTTAGGCGAGGAGCTGAAACGCTTCGGTAAACGCGTTTTGCTCACTTACGGCGGCGGCTCGATCAAAAAGAGCGGGCTCTATGACGCCGTCGTTTCCGAGATAAGAGGGGCGGGGCTCGAGCTTTACGAGCTTTCGGGTATTGCGCCCAATCCCCGCATTGATTCGGTGCGCGAGGGCGCAAAACTTTGCAAGGAAAAGAAGATCGACGTGCTGTTAGCCGTCGGCGGCGGGTCCACGATTGACGCCACCAAGTGGATGGCGGCGGGTGCATGCGTGGAGCATGACCCTTGGGATTTCTTCTCCAAATGGTCACCCGTTGAAAAGGCGTTGCCCGTATGCAGTGTTTTAACGCTGTCGGCAACAGGCTCGGAAATGAACGGCGGTGGGGTCGTTTCCAACCCCGAAACCAAGGATAAGATCGGGCGCGTGGAGTCCATTTTGCGCCCGCGCGTTTCTTTCCTCGACCCGAGCGCAACTTTCAGCGTCAGTAAATACCAGACGGCTTGCGGCGCAGCCGATATTTTAAGCCATATTTTCGAGGAATATTTCACCACGGAAAAGGATCTCTATATGCTCGATTGCTGTATGGAGGGGCTCATGAAAACGGTCATTCGCTACGCCCCGATCGCGATGGAAAACCCGACGGACTATGAGGCGCGGGCGAATCTCATGTGGGCTTCGAGCTGGGCGCTGAACGGGTTTGTCAACGGCGGCAAACAGCATTCGTGGAGCTGTCATTCCATGGAGCACGAGCTTTCGGCGTTCTACGATATCACCCACGGTCTCGGGCTTGCCATTCTCACGCCTCGCTGGCTCGAGCACTGTCTAAACGAAAAGACGCTTTTCAAATACGTGCAGTTCGGCGTGAACGTGTTCGGGATCGATCCCGCGCTTGAGCCGCTCGCGATAGCCAAAAAGAGTATTCAAATGCTTTCGGATTTCTTCTTTAAAACGCTTGGGCTTGACGATACGCTCACCAAAATCGGAATCGGCGAGGAGAACTTCTCCGTCATGGCGAAAAAGGCTTGCGGCGGCGGCACGATCGAGGGCTTCGTCCCGCTCAATGAAAAGGATATCGAGACCATTTTTAAGGCTTGTTTATAAAGGAGACGAATCATGTCCGAAAAGATTTTTGAACGGCTTGAGACCTCTGTTTTATACGAATGCGACGTCCTTGTCTGCGGCGGCGGTTTCGGCGGCATTTCCGCGGCGCTTGCCGCGGCGCGCGAGGGAAAGAGGGTGATTCTTTTAGAGCGCGGCTTTATGCTCGGCGGCTTGGCGACGGCGGGCTTAGTCACGATTTTTCTTGCCATCTGCGACGGAAAAGGCAAGCAGGTCTCTTTCGGTATTGCAGAAGAACTGCTTCGCTTAAGCGTCTCCATTCATTCAGAGGGACCGCTTTGCGAAAATTGGCTCAAGGCGGGGAACGAGGAGAAAAGAACGGAAAAGGACCGTCGCTTTGAATCGGAATTCAACGCGCAAATATTTGCCATTCAAGCGGAAAAGCTTCTCGAGGAAAACGGCGTGAAGCTTCTCTACGGCACCTATGCCGTCGCCGCGCCCGCCGCAAACGAGCGGATCCAAGCCGTTATTGCGGAGAATAAATCGGGCAGATTTGCGATCAAGGCGAACGCCTACGTCGACGCGACGGGGGATTGCGATCTCGCATATTTTTCGGGTACGCCCACAGAGAAATTTCAGCAGGGCAACGTTTTGGCGGCTTGGTATTACCGCTACGGTAAAGAGGGCTTTAAGCTCAAGGCGCTCGGATGTGCGGATATCCCCGAGGAGGAAAAGGGTCCCGATTATCGGGAAAAGCACCTCGTTTCGAGACGGTTCACGGGGTTGGACGGGGAGGAGGTCTCTGAATTTATGAGCCTCGCGCACGAAAAAATTCTCGAGGACGTGCTTAAAATCCGCGAGAGCGATCCCACCTACGTGCCCACCACAATCGCAACCGTTCCCCAGCTTCGCATGACGAGAAAGATCGGCGGGGAATACACTCTCTCCGTTTTAGAGCAGCACACATATTTCGAGGATTCGATCGGCATGGTGTCCGATTGGAAGCATCGCGGTCCCGTTTGGGAGGTGCCGTTCCGCACCCTCTATTCGGCGAAAATGAAAAACTTGATCTGCGCGGGCAGAATCACGTCGGTGACGGAGGCCCTTTGGGACGTGATGCGCGTGATTCCCTGTTGCTGTGTGACGGGTCAGGCGGCGGGCACAGCGGCGGCGCTTACGGACGATTTCACCTCGCTCGACGTGTCTTTTTTACAGGCGCGCTTAAAAGAGCGCGGCGTGCGTATTCACGAAACCGAGCTTTGATAAAAGGAAATATATAAAAACTCTCCGTGGACGTCTTGTCCTACGGAGAGTTTTTTGTGCTTTTTATTGTTTAAAGAGCTTTTGTAATTGCGGAAAGCACCGCACGGCGTTTTTATAAAAAATATTCTCTTTATCCTCGCTTGAAATATCGGCAAACTCAACCCTGCCCCGTTGGAATGCACAAGAATAGGTGTCCGTGCCGAAGAAAATTTTATCCGAGCCCACTCTTTTCACTGCATATTCCAAGACGTTGTTTCGATAGCTCAAGCTCCCCGAGGTGTCCGTGTACACGTTGCCGTATTTGGAATTTTCCATCGCGATTACGTGTTCAACAATACCCAAATGTGCATTGATAAGCTTCATATCGGGATACTTATCCGCAAGGCGTGAGCTTTCGATTTCGTTTTCGGGGTGGGTTAAAAGGAAGCAGCCCAGATCGTTGGCGAAAGCAAACAGTTTATCTGCGTACTCCATGATCTTATAGCCGTGATAAGCGGGGTGCATTTTTAGACCCAACGCCTTCTCGCTTTTCAGCATATAGCGCGCTTGTTCAAAGGTCTTTTCGTTGCGGGGATCCACAACGACCCATTGATAAATAAACGGATCCTCTTGCGCGAGCTTATATAAATACTCGTTCTCCTCATACACTTCCTGGTTGGAAAGCACGGATGAAAAACTCGACGTCGCCATTGCCAGAACCCCCATGCGCTTTCGTTCCGCTTTTAAAAAATCGTTATCGCAAAGATAGAGCTCGTTTGTTTTTGTATCGTGCGGCGCGCCGTGATTGAAATGGCAGTGCATATCGATTGCGTTAAGCATAACTCACCTCTATAACCGAAATAACCTAATCCGAAGCGGCAGTTAGGTTGTTTTGATTAAGCGTTTTTGTTTATTATATCATGCGCCCATAGATATGTCAATGCCACTTTTTAGCACGGTTGCCTCAAAAATTGATATTTTAAAGCAGTGGCGCAAACACGCGCACGAGCGCGCGGAAAAAACGGCGCAAGGGGGTAAGCTTGAGCATATCCCGCGTGATGGGAACGCATTTTGAAAAGGTGTCGTCGAAGTCTGCGCGGATATCCTTTAAGCATGCCGTCCGATAGAGCCAAACGCCGTTTTCAAAATGGTGTACGAGACTTCGATAGTCGAGGTTGATCGTGCCGATCATGGCGTATTCGTCGTCCACGAGATAGGTCTTGGCGTGCATGAAGCCGGGCTCGTATTCGTAGATTTTCACGCCCGCCTGCATCAGACGGGGATAAAAGCTCCGCGTCATGGAAAACACCAGCTTTTTATCGGGGATGTGCGGGGTTATTATTCTCACGTCCACCCCTTTAAGCGCCGTATTTTCAAGACTTTGGCAAAGGTCGTTGTCAATGATAAGATAGGGAGTTGTGATATAGACGTATCTCTTCGCGTTTTCCAATAGATTTTGAATAACGCTCTTTCCCACGCGGTGGTTATAGGTGGGGTAGGGACCGTCGCCGAACGGGATCAAGTAGCCGTGTTCTTTTGTCTGCGTCTCTTTCGGGAAACAATCGGGAATTTGGATAGGGTGGTCGAATTCTCCTTTTTTGGGCTTGATATTTATGCCGTAATCGATGAGAAAGAGACGGGTCAGCTCAAACACGGCTTCCCCCTCAAGGCGAATCCCCACGTCCTTCCAATGCCCGAAGCGGACGGTTTCATTAATATATTCGTCGGCAATATTCACGCCGCCTGTATAACCGATTTTGCCGTCGATCACGGTGATTTTTCGGTGACTTCGGTTATTGAATTCACTGTCCGCATTCCCTTTTAAACGGGAAAAGGGCGTGCCCTCAATGCCGTAGGCGCGCAATATTTTGGCATAATTCCCCGGAAGGGTGCTCATACAGCCGATATCGTCGTAAACGACGCGCACTTTCACGCCCGTTGCCGCTTTTTCCTTGAGGATCTCGAGAATGGAGTTCCAAAATTTTCCCTCCTCAATGATAAAATATTCCATAAAAATGAAGCGTTCGGCTTTTGTAAGATCCTCTAAAAGCGCTTTATGCATATCCTCGCCGAGCGGGAAATAGGTCTGCTTTGTATCCGTAAAAAGGTGAGTGTCTGCAATACGGATCAGCATATTAGCTTGATTGGCGGCGGTTTCGTCCACCTTCCGTAACTGTGCCAAAAGGGGCGCGTCCTCCCTTTTATAATCGCCGAGATCCTTTAAGCGCTCGAGTCGACGGATATACTTTTTATTTAGCTTTCTCGAATAGAACAAAAAGTAGAGCATAAACCCGCCGATGGGCACCACGAGCACGAATAAGAGCCACGGGATCTTATAGTCGGGGTTATCGTCCGAGGAGATGATCTTAACGACGCAACCGATCTCCGTCGCCCACACGGCGAGATAAAAATAGGGGACGAAATAAGAGAGCGCAATGACCGTGCCAATGATAGCGAGGGTCTCTAATAGGGTGATGAGTACGGCGATAATATAGCGCACGGGAATATAGTTAAGCTCCCGTTCGACCGTCTTGTTATTCACCTTGTAGCGGTATTTTCTTTTCATTCGTTGCCTCCTAAAAAAATGCTTAAAACGGGACAGGCAAAATGCCGTCCCGTTCCAGAGCCGTCAAAGTTTATTTCTTGCTGTTTTTCGCCGCTTCAATGCGTTCGTTTGCCGCCGCCGTACGCGCCTTCGCTTCCGCGATCTGCGCTTCGCGCTCCGCCTGCATCTTTGCCTGACGGGCTTTGGGCGACATTTTCGCCTCCTCCCACTGCGCTTTGGATTCAGCCTTGGCGGCCTCAAAATTGGCTTTGTCCACCTCGTGCTGTGCCTTTGCGCTTTCCTTCATGTCCTTAAATGCCTGCTTAAAGAAATTTCCCATTTTTTATATTCTCCTTGTGTTTTTTTTGGCTTGAGGCGTCTCCTCGGACGCTTTACACGTATAGAATACTCCTTTTAAGTTTCCGAAATACTAATTTTAAGTAAGCGTTTTGAAAATGATTTGTTAAAGTTTTGTAAACAAAAAAGCACATCCGTTTTGGAATGTGCTTTCAAGCTTTGTTTGTTTAATTTCCCTGTTCTCGAGCGGCTTTTGCGTTCTCGAAGAACTCTCGGATACGCTCGTCCCGCTCCTGTTCGTTGCGGAAAAAGAGGATATCCCCGCTCTTTAAAGAGGGCCAACAGTCGGAAAATTCGCCCGTGATTTTCATGGGTTTAGCGAACCGTCCGTCCTCCTCAATAATATCCAGCTTATGGATTCCGTGGCGGAATTTTTCCGCAAGCGCAATCTCCAAGGGTTCGGAAAACTGCGTTTGGCAGCAGGGACAGGAGGCGAGCTTGGTCTTGGCGTTGTTTTTTGTTTTTGCCTCGTAGATTTGAATGAGGTCAAAGTCATTTTCGTCCGAAAGTTTGGTCGCCTTGGTGTACCAATGCGTGTCGTCACGGTGATCGACTTTGAGCGAGCCGTCGGGATTGAGCGAGTAATAATAATTGTTGGCGACGAACGTGAAATCGTAGAGATCGCGAGAGATTTTCGTCACACCCGCCCGCAGTTCGTTTTTCGAGTAATCCTCGCGGTCGAGATTGTGCGGAATATGCACGTGGTACCAAGTCCCGCCGATATTCAGCTTCTTGTCCCGTTTGGCAGAGATAAAATCGTAGCCCACGCGCAGCAGCGCATAGAGCGCGGCGTAGAGCGAAGCGGCAATTACCGCTGTGATAAATATACGGAGCGCGCGCGAGGAAAGCTCTCTTTCGAGCACGGGATAGAGAAATTCATTGAGCAGGGTGTCGAAGATAAAAAACAGCGTAAAAGCCAGAGAGTGAATCTTCGCCACGGCGCTCGCCGAGCGGTTGGATATATTTTTCATGAGTACACCTCAGTGTTTGGCTTTAGCCGTTGACAAGCGCTTTGAGCTCGTCGTAAATCACGGCGTTGGAGCAAAGAATGGTACTTTCCCGATCGAGCGGAAGGGGGGAGCCGTCCCAAGTGGAGAATTTGCCGCCTGCTTCCTCCAAAATGAGAATGGCAGCGGCGTAATCCCAGGGCTTTATGACCTTTTCAAAGTATCCGTCCAGTCGACCTGCGGCGATATAGGAGACGGAAAGCGCCGTCGAGCAGACCCGCCGCAAATCGAGCGCATTCTCGAAAATGCGCTGTGCGCGGCAAAAGGTCTCTGCTGCTTGATCCTTATGCGAGGAGCCCGCGCCGAATTCAATTAAGGAGTTTTTCAGGTTGTTATCCGTCACGGAAAGTCTGTTCCAGCGGTAGTTCTTCAACCCGATTTTAAGGAGCTTGGAAATTCCCTCGTAGGTGCGGAAATAGTGCGCGCCATAGCCGCGAATTGCAAAGAACAGCTCACGGGTGAAAGGGTTAAACACCACGCCGAAATCCACCCTGCCGTTTTCCACGTAGGCAAGGGAGATCGAGCTCATTTTATAATCGTGAATGAGGTTGGTGGTGCCGTCGATGGGGTCGAGGATAAACGCCTTATCGAGCAGGGTGTGCGATTCTTCCTCCTCCGTCATAAATCCCACGTCGGGAAACTCTTTTTTGAGTTCTTCTTTCAAAAAACGGTTGATGTTGAGATCGACCGCCGTAACGAAATCGTAGGGATTCTTGTTCTCGACGGAAAGATCGGAGTTAGCAAAGACGAATTTTTTCGCCTGATACACGAGCAGTAGGAGCTTATCGTAATCCATAGTCTTTTACCTCGCAAAGATGGTGTTCGTTTTATTCCTTTATAGTATAGCATATTGTTATGAAATAAGCAAGAAAACCGCATAAAAAAGCGAAAAAAGGTCAAATGAGCGCTTCGTATTCCCCGTAAAGCGCGTCGAGCCGTTTTTTGACCTCCTCAAGCCGCTTGCATTTTCCGCTTAAAAGGGCGTAATTTGCCGCGACCTCGGGCGTTGCAATCGCCTCGTTTATCTCGTTTTCCTCCTCCTCGAGCGCGGTGATTTCGCTTTCGATCTGTCCAATCCTCACCCTCGTTCGTGCTTTTGCCGCGCGCTCCTCTTTGGAGAGATAGGAGGGGGCTTTTTGCGTGGGTTTGGGCTCGGAAACGGATTTTTCGGCTTCCTGCTTCTCCGCTGCTTTCGCCGCGGTGTAGGCGGCGTAACCGCCCTCAAATATGGTCACGCTCCCGTCTTTAAGCTCGAAAATCTTCCCCGCGAGCGCCTCTATAAAATAGCGGTCGTGAGAGACGAACAGCAAGGTGCCGTCAAAGCTTTTAAGCGCCTCCTCGAGACTCTCTCTTGCGGGCAAATCGAGATGGTTGGTCGGTTCGTCCAAAATGAGGAAATTGCCGTTCTCGCACTCAAATACGGCGAGGGCGAGTTTTGCCCGCTCTCCGCCCGATAGGGAAGATACGCGCTTGTCCATATCGCCCGCGTCTAGCTTCGCTTGCGCGAGGATTCCGCGGACCTTGGTCTGTTCCCAAAGGGGATGCCTGTCCCAAAGCTCGCGAAGGACGGTGTTTTCGGGGTTTAAGTTGGCGTTTTCCTGATCGTAACAGGCAAGGCGTACGTTTCTCCCTTGACGGATCGCGGGATTTTTTCCGTTGACGATCGCGCGAATGAGCGTGGATTTTCCCGTTCCGTTATCGCCGACAATCGCACATTTCTCGCCACGCGTCACGCCAAAGCTCGCGTTTTTCAGTAGGCTTTTTTCGCCTGCGAAAAGGTTGAGTCCCTCGACGAGGAGTACCTGCTCGTAGGGCTTTTCGGCATAGGTAAAGCAAAAGCGGGGCGGCGAGGGCGGCAGAGCGGGCTTTTCAATCCGTTCGATTTTTTCTAGCTTCTTGACCCGACTTAAAGCCGATTTCGCCGTCGTAGCGCGCACGAGATTCCTCGCCACGTAGTCCTCCATGTGCGCGATTTCTTCCTGCTGTTTTTCATACTCCTTTAAAATAAAGGCGGTGCGTTCGGCTTTCAAAACCTTGTATTTGGTGTAATTTCCCTTAAAAACACTCAGCTTTTTGTTTTCGATCTCATACACCGTTTTCACCGTTTTGTCGAGAAAATACCGATCGTGTGAAACGATCAAGAGCGCACCCTTATATGCGGCGAGATATTCCTCGAGCCAGAATAGGGTCTTTAAATCGAGGTGGTTGGTCGGCTCGTCCAAAATGAGCAGTTCTGGTTCCTCCAAAAGCAGCTTGCACAGCTTAAGCCTCGTCTTTTCCCCGCCCGACATAGTGGAGACGTTTTGTTGATAGACCTCGGAAAAACCCATGCCGTTTAAAACGGTGCGGATTTTGACCTCGAAATGATAGCTGTCCCGTGCGGCAATCTGCTTGTTGAGTGTTTCGTATTTTGCGGCAAGGGCACGGTATTCCGCGCTTGATTCGTCCGTTTCGGCGATTTTTTGTTCCGTCTCCCGCAGTGCCTCGATTGTGCGGATATCCGCGGCAAAAATGTCTTTCATTTCCTCAAAGACGGTGTTGGTAGAGTCGTAGCCGCCTGTTTGCGAAAGATACCCGATTCGCGCGCCGCTCTTTTTAAAAACCGTGCCGCTCTCGGCTTCGAGTTCGGCTAAAATCAGCTTTATAAGCGTGGTCTTTCCCTCGCCGTTTCCGCCGATAAGTCCAACCCTGTCCCCCTCGGATAGGGTAAAATTCACGTTTTCAAGTAAGGGCACGCCGCCGTAGCCGAAGCTTAAATTTTCCGCTGAAACCAGCATATGTTTTCTCCTTTAAATTGCACAAACTATGGCTATGAAGCCGATCAAACGTCTTGAAAAAATCCGTAGGCTAGAAAACGAGCTCTCCTTCGCCGACCCGAGCCGAGCGGCGAAGCTGACCCGCGCGCTCGTCCGATTGAAAGCGGGGCTGTTCAAAGAGGATCAGTAATCCCATGCGGGGATGTATTTTTCCCCCGAGGAGGAACGTTGCTGAATAAACAGCCGCTCTATATTGAGGTCGAACGCCGCCTGCACAACGGCGTTATATTCCCTTGCCGTGACGGGCCGTTTGAGCTCGGGAAAGTTCTCGATCTCTCCGAACGGGGTATATTGACTCATGAGGCTCAAATACGCCGTTTCGGGCAACGCCTCTTTAAACCATTTCAAAACGTCGACGGCATTTTTTACGCCGAGCGGCATAACGAGATGACGGACCACGAGCCCCGAGAGCATTTTGCCCTCCGTCGTCATTTTCAGGGGCTTTTTCGCCATGAATCGGATTGCCTGTTCGGCATGCTCGAAATAGTCCTCCCGTCCCGTATACCGCTTGGAAAGGGCGGGGGAGACGAATTTTAAATCGGGCAGGTAGATATCGATAAAGGGATCGATCAAGGCAAGGCTCTTTAAATCGTCGTAGCCGCTCGAGTTATAGACGACGGGAATTTTCGGCTTATAAAGCTCGAACGCGGGGAGCAGGTACGAGGTCAAATGCGACGGCGTAACGAGCGAGATATTTTCCGCACCTCGATCTTCGAGTTCCTTGAAAATATCCGCGAGCTCTTTTGCCGAGAGGGCTTTTCCCCGCTTTGCCCGCGAGACCTCGTAATTCTGACAGAATACGCACCGCAAATTGCACCCCGTGAAAAAGATGGTACCGCTTCCGTTTTTAAAGGATATACACGGCTCCTCAAAGGGGTGCAAATAATATTTTGCGATATGAATCCCGTTCACGCCGCATGCCCCCGTCCGTTCAAGACGGTTTGCGCCGCATTTCACGGGACAACCCTCGCAAGAAGATAAAGTTGGCGTCTGCTCTTTGTTCATATTCCTTTATAGTATACCACTTTTCGATGGGGAACGCAAGCGGAAGTTGATCGATTGTCGCAAGAATGAGTTGACAAAAAGGGAACGACGTGATATAATAAAAAATGCAAAGCGGGAGGACCCCGCTTTCAGCTTGTCTCCAAATCCCAGCGGGAGAGAGTTTAACTATGTTAAAAAGAGGATTTTTTACATGAAAAAGTTTTTTACCAGCGAAAGCGTCACGGAAGGACATCCCGATAAGGTGTGCGACCAGATCTCGGACGGGATCTTAGACGCTGTTTATGCACAGGATCCCCATGCGCGCGCCGCGATCGAATGCTGTGCGGCGCACGATCTTTTGCTCATTATGGGCGAGGTCACAACGAGCGCAAAGGTTGACTATGAGGAAACCGCGCGCGGGATCATTCAAAAAATCGGCTACGATTTCGGCTCGTTCGCCTACGATAAGTGCAAGGTGATCGTCTCCGTTCACGAGCAGTCGGCGGACATCGCCATGGGCGTGAACGCCTCCAAGGAGCACAAGGCGGGCGGTAAGATAGAGGACACGCTTGGCGCGGGCGATCAGGGCATGATGTTCGGTTACGCCTGCCGCGAAACGGAGGAAATGATGCCCCTTTCCTTGGTGCTGTCGCACAAGCTTGCGCTGCGCCTTTCGGAGGTGAGAAAGAGCGGGCTTTTGCCCTATCTTCGCCCCGACGGAAAATCGCAGGTCACCGTGGAATATCAGGATAAGCAGGTGGTCAGGATTGACGCAGTCGTCGTATCCGCACAGCACAACGCAGAGATTTCGCAGGAACAGCTCCACGCGGATATCAAAAAATACGTGATCGACGAGGTGCTGCCCGCAGAGCTCGTGGATAGCCAAACGAAATTCTTTATCAACCCCACGGGCAGATTCGAGATCGGCGGTCCCGAGGGGGATTCGGGCTTGACGGGCAGAAAGATTATTGTGGACACCTACGGCGGCAAATGTGCGCACGGCGGCGGCGCGTTCTAGGGCAAGGACCCCACCAAGGTGGACAGAAGTGCGGCGTATTTTTGCCGCTATATCGCAAAGAATATCGTTGCGGCGGGGCTTGCGGACGAGGTGGAAATACAGGTCGCTTACGCGATCGGTGTGGCGAATCCCGTCTCCGTGTTCGTGGACACGTTCGGCACGGGCAAGCTTAAGGACGACGAGCTTGCCGAGGTCATCAAAAAGGAATTCGACCTGCGCCCCTATGCGATTATTCGTGCGTTGGGCTTGCGCGCACCCATCTATTCCGTAACAGCGGCTTACGGGCATTTCGGCCGCGACGGCTTCCCTTGGGAAAAGACCGACCGCACGGCAGAGCTGAAAAAGTATCTCTAAATGGACCTGAAAAAGGGCGGTGGGGCGATCGCCCGAACCGCCCTTTTTACTGCAATCATTGCCGTTTGCGCGTGGCTTTCGCTGCCCATGCCGAGCGGGATTTCCATAACGCTGCAAACCCTCGGCGTATGCCTTGCGGGTGCGTTTTTAGGCGCGCGGGGCGGGCTTATTTCCACGGCGGCATATATCCTTTTAGGCGTGGTCGGTGTACCCGTTTTCAGCGGTTTTGCGGGCGGCGTGGGAATACTGTTATCCCCCGTGGGCGGGTATATCGTCGGATTTTTATTCACGGCGCTATGCGTGGGGGCATTTTCCGATCGGCTAAAAAAATCAGAGCGCGAGCGGACGGTGCCGATATTTCTCGGCTCCCTTTTGGGGATATTGCTCTGTTACGCATTCGGCACGGTTTGGTACGTGCTATCCTTTGCCCGCACGGACAAGGCTGTAACTTTTTTCAGTGCACTGACAACCTGTGTTTTGCCGTATGTTTTACCCGACCTTTTCAAAGCTGCGATGGCCTCGGCACTTTGGCAAAAACTTAAAAAATACAGATAAAAAACGCCCGCCGCGCTTTGTGCGCGACGGGAGCGTGAAATTATTCCAAATCTAATTCGGGGGGTACGTCGATCTCGTCAGAGACGTACTTCCCGTTTTTCTTGCGCTGACGGACGCACTCGGATAAGAGATATTCGATCTGTCCGTTAACCGAACGGAAATCGTCCTCTGCCCATGCGGAAATTGCGGCGTAGAGCTTGGGCGACAGGCGCAAGGGGACTTGTTTTTTCTTGCTGTCGTCCATGGGTTAATACAGGCTCCCCGAATTAACGACGGGCTGTGCGTCGCGATTGCCGCAGAGCACCACCAAAAGATTGGAGACCATTGCCGCTTTTCTCTCCTCGTCGAGCTCGACAACGCTGTTTTCGTTCAGCCGCTCGAGCGCCATTTCCACCATACCCACCGCGCCGTCTACGATCATTCTTCTCGCGTCGATAATCGCGGACGCCTGCTGCCGCTGAAGCATGACGGCGGCAATCTCGGGCGCATAGGCGAGGTGGGTAATGCGCGCTTCGATCACTTCAATTCCCGCTTTTTCCACGCGGCTTTGAATCTTTTCGCGAATACGCTCCGCAACCACTTCGCTCGATCCGCGAAGGCTACCCTCGTCTGCGATTCCGTCGCCCGTCGTGTCCACGTTTTGCGCCACGTCGTAGGGATAAATGCGCACGATATCGCGAAGCGCGCTGTCGCATTGCAGGGATAAAAACTCCTTGTAGTTATCCACGTTAAACGCCGCCTTCGCCGTGTCGACCACCCGCCACATGACCGCAATACCGATTTCCACGGGGTTGCCGAGACAGTCGTTAATCTTCTGGCGGCTGTTGTTCAAGGTCATGATCTTAAGCGAAATTTTATTGCTCACGAGCGCGTTCGCCGCCGTGGGAAGCGAGGGGGCGGTGTTGACGTCTCCGCTCTGATTGAGCTGGGTCTTTGCCGCGGGATTCACACTCATGCAGAAAGGGTTGACAAAATAGAAGCCCTCGCCTTTAAGCGAGCCGACGTATTTGCCGAACAAAGTCAAAACGAGCGCTTCCTGCGGCTTTAAAACCTTGAGCCCCAAAATGGGGATCCACGCAAAGCAAATCAGAATGGCGAAGGCACCCGCCAACCCGTCGAGCTCGAACACCGCGCCCGCGATAATTCCTCCGATTAAGGCAAGGTTGCCGAGAATCGTTAAGATCAGCACGAGCATACCGTTTTTCTTGTTAGATAAAATCTTTTCTTGCATCACAAAATCTCCTTATATGTATTTGATATTAAAATGATATCACAAAAGAAGAACTTTGTCAAGTCTTTTTATAAAAAAACGGAAAAATTTTTCAGCGCAAGCGAGGCGGGAACGATTAAAAAGGGAATGGGGCGGTTATAAATATTCCGTTGGAAAGGACAAAAAAGAGCAAAAAACGCGCACGCGCGCGGAAAAAGCGGTAAAAATCCCGAAAAAGAGGCTGAAAACGCTTTGAATTTCAGCGGAAATATTGTAAAATATATAGAGAAAGAATAGAGTCGGAAAATGCGGCTTTGCCGCCGACCTGTAAATAAACTTTATCGGAGTCTATCTAATGGGATTGATCAGTTACTTGATGAACAGCGACAGCAGACGTAGCTTGAAAAAGCTGAATAAGACCGCAGGTCTTGTGGAGGCGTTGGACGAGAAATATAAAGCGATGTCCGACGACGAGCTTAAAGGCCAGACGGCGATCTTAAAGGGTCGTCTTGCGGCGGGGGAAACAACGGACGATATCCTGCCCGATGCCTATGCGGCGCTTCGCGAGGCGGCATGGCGCGTCCTCGGCATGAAGCACTTCCACGTGCAGATTATCGGTGGTATCTGCCTGCACCAAGGGCGTATCGCAGAAATGCGTACGGGCGAAGGTAAAACGCTCGTTGCGACTTTGCCCGCGTATTTGAACGCATTGACGGGCAAGAGCGTGCACGTTGTCACGGTCAACGACTACCTTGCTCGCCGCGACGCGGAATGGATGGGGAAGGTGCATAAGTTCATGGGGCTCACGGTCGGCGTGATCGCGCCCGGCATGGAGGACGACGAGAAGCGCGAGGCGTATAAATGTGACATCGTCTACGGCACGAACAACGAATTCGGTTTCGATTATCTTCGTGATAACTTGAAGAGCGACTTAAAGAAAATGGTTCAGCGCGATCTGTCCTTTGCGATCGTCGACGAGGTTGACTCCATTTTAATCGACGAGGCGAGAACGCCGCTCATTATCTCGGGCAAGGGCGAAAAATCCTCCGATCTCTATGTGCAGGTGGACCGTTTTGTCCGCACTCTTTCGGGCGGCTTCGACGACGAGCTGAAAGAGGAGGAGGACGAGGCACTCCGCCGCGCCAAGGAAGACAAGAAAAAGGCGAAGAAAAAGAAATACGAGGACTACGAGGAAGAGGAAGAAGAGGTCGTAGACTACACGAAAATGACGCTTGAGGAACAGGCGAACTATGAGGCGGAGCA
Source organism: Clostridia bacterium (assembly GCA_017467275.1). Lineage (GTDB taxonomy): Bacteria > Bacillota > Clostridia > Christensenellales > Borkfalkiaceae > Scatosoma. The sequence continues at coordinate 41,605 of JAFTSN010000019.1, forward strand.
GGAAGAAAAGCGCACCGCCGCATTGGCTGCTGCGCCCGAGGGCAAGAAAGCGCTTGCCGCATCCAAGGATTGGGACTATATCATCAACCGCAAAGATAAGACGGTCGAGCTCACCGACTCCGGTGCAAGAAAAGCGGAGCGGTTCTTCCATATCGATTCCATTGCGGAGATCGCGCATGCCGATCTCAACCACCATATTCAGCAGGCGTTGAAAGCGCATAAGCTTTTCAAGCTCGACGAGGACTATATCGTCAACGACGGCGAGGTCGTTATCGTCGACGAATTCACGGGCCGTCTCATGATCGGTCGCCGCTATTCCGACGGTTTGCATCAGGCGATCGAGGCGAAAGAAGGCGTCGAGGTCAGAAGCGAGAATAAGACGTATGCCACGATCACCTTCCAAAACTATTTCCGTCTCTACTCCAAGCTTTCGGGTATGACGGGTACGGCAAAGACGGAGGAGGCGGAATTCCGCACCATCTATTCTCTCGACGTTATTGAGATTCCGACGAACAGACCGATCAAGCGTATCGATTTGCCCGACATGGTGTATTCCACGGTGGACGGCAAGAAGCGTGCGATCGTGAACGAGATCGTTGAACGCCACGAAAGCGGTCAGCCGGTTCTTGTGGGTACCTCGTCCGTCGATAAATCGGAGGAGATTTCCCGACTCTTGAAGAGAAACGGCGTCAAGCACAATATTCTGAACGCGAAAAACCACGAACGCGAGGCAGAGATCGTCGCGCAGGCGGGTAGATTCGGCGCCGTCACAATTTCCACCAACATGGCGGGCCGCGGCACGGATATCCTGCTCGGCGGTAACCCCGAGTATCTCGCCAAGAAGAGATTGAGAGAGGAGGGTGTGGAGCCCGAAACCATCGATCTTGCCATGAGTATGTATATTCAGGATATCGACGACAAGACCAAAGAGGTCCGCGAACGCTATAAGAAGCTCTATGACTACTTTAAAAAGCAGACGGACGAAGAAAAGGAAAAGGTTATCGCGGCGGGCGGTCTTTGTATCATCGGCACCGAGCGTCACGAGTCAAGACGTATCGACAACCAGCTCCGCGGCCGTGCGGGTCGTCAGGGGGATATCGGTATGTCCGTGTTCTATCTCTCGCTTGAGGACGATCTTGTGAAGCGCTTTGGCGGCGAGAGAATGAAATCGCTCTATGCCATGTTCAAAATCGACGAGGACACCTGCCTCCAGTCCAAGCTTCTCTCCCACGGTATTGAGAATGCGCAAAAGACGATCGAGGGCAGAAACTTCGGTATCCGTAAGAACGTCCTCCAATATGACGACGTTATGAACAAACAGCGTGAGGTCATGTACGCCGAGCGTATGAAAGTGTTAAAGGGCGAAAACGTCCACGAGCAGGTGCTCAAATATATTCCCGACTACGTTGAGGAGACCGTCCGTGCGGCGGTCAACACCGACGATATGCCCGAGCTTTGGAATGAAGCCGAGCTCAACGCGGCGATCGAGGCGAAGCTGTTGCCCGAGGGCACGAACTACGTCACGCGCGAGCGTCTCATGAAATGGGACTATGAGCTCGCGATCAAGAAGATCACGGCAAAGACGGTCAAGGAATACGAAAAGAAGATTGCCGAGATCAAGGAACAGGGCTTTGACTTCTACGACGTCGAACGCCGCGTGCTCTTGATGACGGTCGATAGAAATTGGATTGATCACATCGACGCAATGGACCAGCTCAGAAAGGGTATCGGATTGCGCGCCTACGGTCAAGTCGACCCCGTTATCTCCTATAAGAAAGAGGGCTTCGACATGTTTGACGAAATGGTGGAGCGTATCCAGCGCACGACGATCTCCATTCTCTTGAAAGTCAAAGTCGAATTCCGTCAAGCGCCTTCTCAGCAGGCAGTCCGTGCAGGCAGCGAGGGGAATGCGCCCGCCAACGCAGGTCAGCCGCAGGCACAGCCCGCGCGCCGCCCCTTGCGCCGTCAGATGCCCGAGCCTCTGCAAAACATGTCCTCCTATAAGAGCGATCCCAAGAAGAACGCAGAGTTGATTCGTATGGCAAACGCGGCTTCCGCACCCAAGACGGACGGAAACGATAAAAAATAAGGCTGAGTAGGTATGTTTAAAGCAGACGATTACAGATTGAAAATTCAAGGCATGCGCGGCACGTTAAACGAGGCGGCGTATGCGCTCGATCTCGACAACCAGAGATCGCGGCTCGAGGAACTCAAAAAAGAGCAAGAGCTGCCCGAGGTTTGGCAGGATCTCGAACGCTCGACGAAAATCGGCAGAGAGATCTCTCTCATTCAAAACAAGATTACGGCATATGAAAAGAGCGAAACGGCACTCTCCGATGCGGAAGAAGTGATCGACCTCATTGAGGAGACGGGCGACGAAAGCCTTATTTCCGAGCTTGACTCTATGCTCTCTGTCGCAGAGAAGGACATCGAAGATATGCGTATCCGCGCGATCCTGCGCGGGCCTTACGATTCCCACAACGCGCTCCTTGCGCTTCACGCGGGCGCGGGCGGCACGGAGGCATGCGATTGGTGCTCGATGCTGTATAGAATGTATCAACGCTACTGCGAAAAAATGGGCTTCAAGGTCTACGAGCTCGATCGCGAGGCGGGCGACGAAGCGGGCATTAAGAGCGTCGATTTCAGAGTCGAGGGCGAGAATGCTTACGGCTTCTTGAAAGCGGAAATGGGCGTGCACAGGCTCGTGCGTATTTCCCCGTTCGACGCCAATAAACGCCGTCACACGTCTTTCTGCTCCCTCGAGGTCATGCCCGAGGTCGAGGACGACAACGAGGTGGAGATCAAGGACGACGATATCCGTATCGATATCTACCATTCGGGAGGCGCAGGCGGTCAGAACGTCAACAAGGTTGCTTCCGCCGTACGTATCACCCACTTCCCGACGGGAATCGTGGTGCAGTGTCAGAACGAGCGCTCCCAGCTCCAAAACAAGGAAATGTGCTTTAGCATGCTCCGTTCCAAGCTGTTGGAACGCAAGATACAGGAACGCCAAGCGGAAGCGGAAGCCATGAAAGGCGACGTCAAAAAGATCGAATGGGGCTCGCAGATCCGTTCCTACGTGTTCTGCCCCTACACGATGGCAAAGGACCACCGCACGGGCTACGAAAAAGGGGATATCCAAGGCGTTATGGACGGCGATATCCACGGCTTCATTATCGATTATCTTAAAAAGATTTAAACCTAACCGAAACAATATAATTCGGAGCAAGCGTTTTAAATGATTTTTGGCAAGGAGGAAGCAATTATACGTAACGTATGATCATGACGACGCGCCTTAAAGTGTTAAAAGCTGGCTTTTGGGCTGGTTCGGATTAGATTGTTTTCGGTTATCGGCGGCGTTTGCTGCCGATAAACTTTCTTATTATGTATAGAAACTACGATCCAAAACCGAATATAAACAAGGAAGCCCCGATCATTCTCGGCATCGAGTCCTCGTGCGACGAAACGGCGGCGGCAGTCATTCGCGGCAGGGAAATTCTTTCTGATGAAATCGCTTCTTCCGCGAGTGTGCAGTCTCTCTACGGCGGCGTCGTGCCCGAGATCGCTTCCCGCGCCCACACGGACGAAATCGCCCGCGTGGTTGAGCGCGCCGTGAAAAATGCGGGACTTGAATATACAGACCTCGACGCGATTGCAGTCACCTATGGCGCGGGTCTTTTGGGTGCGTTGCTTGTGGGCGTTTCCTTTGCGAAATCGCTCGCTTACACGCTCAATAAACCACTTATCGCAGTCAATCATATCCGCGGGCATCTGTCGGCGGCGTATCTCGTTGAAAAAGACTTAAAGCCTCCTTTTGTGACTCTGTTGGCGAGCGGCGGGCACACGGCGATTTTATATGCCGAGAGTGAAGCGGCGTTTGAGATTCTCGGCGCAACGCTCGACGACGCGGCGGGCGAGGCGTTTGATAAGGTCGCGCGGGTGCTGGGCTTAAAATATCCTGGAGGGCCGAATATTCAGCGCTGTGCGCAGGACGGCAAGCCCGTCGTTCCCATGCCGAAAATGCTTAAAGGGGGCGGCGGTTACGACTTTTCCTATAGCGGCTTAAAGACGGCGGTCATCAACTATTGCCACACCAAGGAGCAAAAGGGCGAGGAATATTCCAAGGCAGACGTGGCGGCATCTTTCCAATGCGCGGCAATCGACGTGCTCGTGCAAAAAACGGTTGCGGCGGCAAAGGAAAAGAAGGTGAAAACGGTCACCGCAGGCGGCGGCGTGGCGGCAAATGCGTATCTCCGCGAGAGCTTGAAAGCGGCTTGCGATCGGGAGGGGTTTCAGCTCGTTCTGCCCGAAAAGCGGTATTGCACGGACAATGCGGCAATGATCGCCTGCGAGGGGCTTGTGCAATATAAGCTCGGCAATTTTGCGGATATGTCGCTGAATGCGAAAGCCTCTATTCCCTTGGCGGCGACCTTAAAGACGAAAGGAAGCGTATGAAAATATTTTTGCATTTGTTAGAGCATTCGGTTTTGGACACCTTAAAACTCCTGCCGTGGCTCGTGCTCATTTATATTGTGATCGAGCTTTTAGAGCATAAGACCGATCTGGTCGGTTCAAAAAGCCGATTAAACGGAAAATTGGGTCCCCTCATCGGTTCGGCGACGGGGCTCGTTCCGCAATGCGGTTTTTCCGTCATGGCTGCAAAGCTGTTCGAGCAAAAATATATCACTTTGGGCACTCTTCTCGCAATCTTCTTTTCCACGAGCGACGAGGCGTTTGTGGTACTCCTTGCCGACGGCGCGGGTGCCATGTATTTATTGCCCCTTTTGGCGACGAAAATGCTTATCGGCATCGCAGTCGGGTATGCCACGGACGGAATTTTGAAGTTTTTTAAAGGACGGGAAAGAGCGGTAACCTCCACCGAGGGAGCGTCTCTTTCTTCCGCACAAACGGGCGCGCGCGAGCTGTTTTTACAGCGCGTTGCCGAGGATCGGGCGTTTGAGTGCACCTCTTGCGGACGTTCGCACGACGAGAGTAAGCCGTGGAAAGTATACTTCCTGTCCCCGCTTCTCCATTCCTTAAAGGTTGCGCTCTTTATCTTCCTTGTGAATTTTGCGCTCGGCGGGATTATCGAGCTGGTCACGGAGGAACGCTTCGCCTCGTTCATGGCACAGGGTAAATATTTACAGCCCTTGATCACCTCCATGATCGGGCTTATTCCCAACTGCGCATCGAGCGTGGTCATCACGGAATGTTTTCTTGAAAACACCATTTTCTTCGGTTCTTGTGTGGCGGGACTGTGCGCCAATGCGGGGCTGGGATTTGTCGTATTGATCAAAAACACGAAAAAGTGGAAACGCAATCTAGCGCTGATTCTTGTCTCCTATGCGATTTCCGTTTTGCTCGGAATCTTGCTCAACGCAATTGTACCCTTTTAAAAAACTGTTTAAGAGACGCAAAATCGAGGTATAAATAATTAACGGATAAAAACGGAGGAAAGATCATGAAAGAAGTACAGATTAAGGGAATGGAAAACGGCAAGCTCACGGTGGCGTTGTCGGGGGAGATTGATTCGGGCAAAGCGGAGGAGTTTTTCGCCGCCGTCTCGTCGGCATACCGTGAAACGCCTGCAAGCCTCTCTTTTGAGTGTGCGGAGCTGAATTTTATCGATTCAACCACGCTCGGCACCTTTGTGAAGATCCTAAAGCTTGTCAAAACGGACGGCAACGGCATGAGCCTCCAAGGCTTACAGCCTAAGATCAAAAAGCTTTTCCTCATCTGTTCGCTCGACACGATCATGGAGATTGAATAATATGGACGTTTTCAACATAGTGCTTCCGCTTAAAAACGAATATCTCACCACCGTTCGCCTCACGACGGGCGGTGTGCTCGCGGTTGCGGAGTTCGACGTGGACACCACGGAGGACTTCAAGGTCTGCGTAACGGAGAGCCTGCTCATATTGCGCCGCAACGGTTTCACCTCCGCACAGATCAAGTTCTCCGTCGGCGAAACGCTCTCTTGCGAGATCAAGGGTGTAGACCGCGGCGCGGAAAAGGAAGAGGGCGTGGAGGACGAAATATCCTACGCGCTTTTGAACGCGCTCCTTGGCGAGGTTGCGTTTGAAAGAGACGGGAACGGCGTGACGGCAGTCAGATTCGAGGCGTAAAGAGAGCTTTTTATGACGGAAGAGAACGTGAACGAGCTGTTTCGGCTCTATAAAGAAACGGGGGATAAAAATCTTCGCAACGTTATTGCGGAGAAATACCTCTACATAGCCGAGATCCTCGCGAAAAAATTCGTGGGGCGGGGCGTGGAGTACGACGATCTCAAGCAGGTTGCCGCGCTTGCGCTTCTTCGCGGGATCGACCGTTTCGAGCCCGAGCTCGGCATGCAGTTCACGACCTTTATCACGCCCACGATCACGGGCGAGATCAAGAACTATTTCCGTGACAAATCCCGCATCGTCAAGCTTCCGCGCCGCTTGGGCGAGATCAGCGCGCGGGTGAAAAAATTTGTCGGGAACTACGAGGGCACACACGGCTCCAAACCGAGTGTAAAAGAGATTGCTCAAGCCCTTTCGTTGAGCGAGGAAGACGTGGTTCGTTCCCTCGAAGTGGGCGGAACGATCAGTCTGGATTCCGCTGCGTTTTCGGGAGAGGAGGACGGCGAGCGTTCCCTGTATTCTCTGTTGCCTGCCTCCGACGATGCCTACGACAAGCTTGAAATGAAAGACGCACTTGCAGCGGCAATGAAGAATTTCACCGAGCTAGAGCGCAAGCTGATTGCTTACCGTTTCCGCGATTCCCTTTCGCAGAGCGAGACGGCTCAGCGGCTGGGCGTTTCGCAGATGTTTGTTTCGCGTATGGAGCGTAAGCTCCTTTCTCGGCTCAAGGAACTTTTAAAGGATTCCGTTTAAGCTATGAAAATCGAGGTTAAAAACTTCAAAGGGCTGGAGGAGACGAAAGGGCAGCTTTGCGCTTTTCTTGCCGAGAGCCGCGTCTCCGAGGAGCACGCGTTTAACTGTAAGCTTGTCGTTAGCGAGCTTGTGGGGAACGTCTTGCGCCACTCGGACGGAACGGCATTTGTCGAATGGCGTTTAAACGGGGCGTTCGTCGAGCTTGTTATATGCTCCTCAACCCGTTATATCCCGCCCAAGGTCAGCCGCCTGTCCGACGTCTATGCGGAAAGCGGCAGGGGACTGTATTTGGTCGACGCAGTCTGTGAAGAACGGATTGAGGTGGAGGGAGGCGTTTTAGTGCGCGTCCGAATCAAAGATTAAAAATCTCTAATAAAAAACCGCGGAGTGCACAAACCTTCCGCGGTTAAAAAATATCCCGTCGAATTTTCGACGGGATACGTTTTTTTGTTCGATTCCGATTATCTCTTGACCGCGAACTGATACATTTTCGCAAGGAGGGAATCGGGGATTCTGTCTCTGTACTGACCGAGGAAGATAAAGACCTTGCGGAAGAATTCCGTGTTGTCTCCGCCGACCTCGTAATCGGGCAGGTTCTTGGTCTCGCCCTGGTACTTGAGAATGAAGATATTCGTGAACTGTTCTCTCTCCTCGTTGTTGAGCGAAGCGATGAACGGATCGAAGCTCTTGGAGTTATAGAAATCGTATCCGGCAGGAGCAACGGGCGCAACGGGTTCTTCCGCAGGCGTTTCTTCTTCCACCGTTTCAACTTCCGCTTCCACGGTCTCTGCAACAGCGTCCTCTTCCGCCGTTTCTGATTCAACCTCGCCGAGGTTGTCTTCTTCCACAGCGTAATCGTAGGGCACAGCCTCTGCATAGACGCCGACTTCTTCTTCCTCTTCTTCCGCAACCGTCTCTTCGACAACGGGAGCATCTTCCACAACAGGAACGGTGTAATCTTCAACGACAACTGCTTCCTCTTCGGGCTCTTCCTCGGTTTCGACTGCCGCTGCGGCATTCTTCGCTTTCTTGCTGCTGACGCCCTTGGCAATCGCGCAAATGACAATCTGCAAAAGCGCAACGCCTGCCGCCGCCGCGGCAAAGATCACAATATTTTCAATATCCTTAACCGCGTCGACCGTGAACGCAAAGTAGACGGCGAAGCCCGCGAAAATAAGGGAGAATACGTAACGAATGATGTCGAAGACAAGACCTTTCTTCGCGCCGACTCGAATGAGGGAAACGAAGAAGTTAAACACGGAAACCGCCGTGAATGCAAGAATGAAGTAACGGAAGAACATACCCGCCTTTAATCCGGGGATAAGGCTCTTCTCCGTGGAGGTAATCATCGTCGCGACCGCCGCTTCCAAATTCTCGGTAAAAACATAGAAATAAACGTAAGCCCCCGAGAATGCAAGCGTGAAAATGAAAAGGAACAGCGTGAGCCACGTCTTGGCGCCCGCCTTGCTAAAGCCATACGCAACGTAGATTAAAAGGGATGCGCCGACGATGCCGAGAATCGGGTAGCTAAAGACGTTACCAAGCCCGAAGTGTCTGGAAATCGCCCAAATTGCAAGGGAATAAGCGCCGTAGAGGAAAGTGTTCATGAACGCGATGGCGCGAACCATGCAAGGCGCTTTCTTACCGCTGAAAATGGCAACGATCATGAAAATGACCGAGAAGACCATAGCCACGGGGAAGAAATAAATTGCAACCGAGAGTCCCTTACCGATCGCGCGGAAAGAGGTGAACACGGGCAGGAAGCCGAAAAGCTTCTCGATTTCCGCAGGTCCGCCTTCAATGCCCTTATAAAGGTCAGCCGCGCCGTTCTTAGAGAAGAGCGCGAGGAACGCGTCGAGCAGAGTCAAGTCCTCCTGGATAACGTAATCCTTTTTCGCCGCTAACACGAGGGGTACGGCGAAAAGGCACACGATCACGATGGGAGCCACGGCGAGAAGCACAGCCAAAATACGGCTGAAAACGTTCTTCTTGCCTTTCGTCTCCACGGGGGAGACGGGTGCAGTGTCGAGCATTTCTTTCATTTCGTCGTTGGTTACTTCGACGGAATCGGTGTAGGTTTTGCTCATAATACAACTCCTGAAATTTATTTTTTTTCTTGTCGGAATCGATCGTTTTTCTTGTGCGAAAATCAAAAACGAAGCTTTGTCCCGACAATATATTACTTTTAGTATTTTATATTATATCATGTAATTTGTGTTCTGTCAATGCGAAAGAGCCGATTTTTTCCATTTTTTCACGAAATTTTTTCGTTTGGAAAGCATGGAAATTTCAGGAAAACCTCAGCATTTCAAAGAATCGCGAAAAACGCCGTAAAAAACCTTGAAATTTTTCCCTTTTTAGGTTATAATATAGGGGAAATCAAACGGCTTGCAACCTGCCCGAGCGCGGCGGAGAAGCGGTCACGGAGGAATTATGGCGGGGATAGAAAAAATCATAGAGGAGATCGGGAAAAATCTCGGACTGAAAATCACTTATAAACGGGATACCGACGGGTCGCTTTCACCTGCGCCCGTTCGGACGGACGAAAAGGGGGAGCACACCCTCTTCCGCTTTTTCTATCGCAACGTACCCTACGTCGGTTCGATTGAGGGTGCGGGGGAGACGGAAAAAAACTACGCTCTGCTTCTGCCCGCCTATATCGACACCTTTTCCGATCGTGAAGAGCTCAGCAAAGCGGAATTTTTAAAGCGGATTTTGCTCGATGAATGTCCGTCGTCGGATATCTATAAATACATGATGAAATTTTCCGTCCGCGAGGGGGTACCCTGTTTTGTGATTGCGCTCAAGCTTTCCCTTCTCTCCGAGGATGCGCTTTCGCTCGTTTCCCAATACGGCGGGAACGATATGGACACGGCAATTCGCATGGACAAAAAGAATTGTGTGCTCGTCAAGTTCGTGGGCGAGGAGGACAGTGAATACCGCTCTGCAACCGATTACGCCGACTTTTTGACCCAGTCCTTAAAGGAGGAGCTCGGCGTGGAGGTCACGGCGGGGGTCGGTTCGGCGGTCAAAGGCTTTAAGGACGTTGCCACGTCCTATATCCAAGCGGCGGCAGCGCTTCGCTATGCGGGCGTGTTTTCCACGGGCGGCGGGGTACATTCCTATAAGGAATATATGCTCGTCAAGATGCTCGAGGACGTGCCCGAAGCCAAACTTTCGGAGTATCTGGCAGAGATCACGGACGAAGCCTCCAAGGAGATTTTCGACGACGAGGAAATGGTGGGCACCGCGGAGGAGTTTTTGCAAAACAGTCTCAACGTCAGCGAAACCTCGCGTAAGCTATATATGCACCGAAACACGCTTTTATACCGTCTTGATAAAATCGAAAAGGCAACGGGCTTGAATATCCGTCAGTTTTCCGACGCGGTGTCCTTCCGAGTTCTGACCATTTTATATAAGCTCTTGCAGAAATAATATTATATAGTATGTCGGTCGGGGTGCCGATTATCCGTAGAATTTCATTAAAAATAGACGGGCGCCGCCCGTTTTTTGGGGGATAAATGGAGCAGAAAGAGGAAACAGAGAAAACAGAGAAAACAGAACGAGACGAGGTCGTCTTTCCCGAATTTGACGGCGAAAAAACAGCGGTCGGCGCGCCGAGCGGGGAGCGCTTTAAAGAATTGAACGAGGCACCCATGGACGGGATGAACGAGGACGTGGATGGTTCCAAGCCCTCCAAGAAAAAGAGCAAGAGAGCCCGTGTGCTTGGCACGGTTGCGCTCTCCTTGGGGATCGCCGCCGTGAGCTTTTTCACGGGCTACGGCGTCTATGCCGCCACGCTCGATCCCGAGCTGCGCTCCTTGATTTGGGCAAAAAAGCGTATTCAAAAAAACTACATCGAAGAGGTCACGGACGACGAGTTCTACGACGCGGTTTTCAGCGGTGTGAATTCCCTTCTCGATCCTTATTCGCAGTATTTTTCCGCAGAGGAATATAAAGCGGTTCTCGAATCGGCAACGGGCAGATGGATCGGCATGGGCATCACATTTTCCGTTGTGGACGCAAACGGCAACGACCGACTTCTCGCGATCCGCGTTGCGGGGAATTCTCCCGCCGAGCAGGTCGGCATCAAGGCGGGGACCTACGTCCTCGGGTTCGGCGGGAGCGAGGAAACGGTTAAAGACAGCGTTTCCTACACCGAGCTCACGGGCTTTTTAAAGGACTACGGCGAGGGCGAGAAATTTGTTTTGAAGCTTCGCGACGGGGAGACGGGCGAGCCCTATTATAGAGAGCTTTCCATGGAGAGTTTCGTTGAAAACTACGTATTCTACCGCTCGAGCACAACGGCGTATTCTTTCGTCGGTAAAAACGCCACTCAAAAGGAAGCGACGGACAACGTGCTTTCTGCGTTGGACGATCAGACGGCGTATATCCGTATCACCGAGTTTAACGGCAGGGCGGCGGCGGAATTTGCGCTTGCTATGAAAGTATTCAAGGAGGAGGGCAAGAAAAATCTCGTCCTCGATTTAAGAATGAACGGCGGCGGATATATGGATATCCTTTCCGAGATTGCGGCGTATTTGTGCAAGGACGCAAAAAGCGCTTCGCCTGTGATTGCCGCCGCAGTGTATAAAAACGGCAAGCGGGACGAATTTAAGGCGAGCGGGAACAAATTCAGCTCGTATTTTTCCGCGGACAGCAAAATCAGCGTACTTGCGGACGCGGACACGGCATCCGCTTCCGAATGTCTGATCGGCTGTATGGTGGACTACGGCACGATTGGCTTTGACGATATTTATCTCTCCTATCGCGGGGGCGAAGCGCGCACCTACGGCAAGGGGATCATGCAGACCACCTATCCCCGCTTCTTCTTCGGCTCCACTGACGCCATCAAGCTGACCACGGCAAACATCGTCTGGCCCGTTTCGGGAAAGAGCATTCACGGCGTGGGCGTAACGCCAGCGGACGGGGCGAGCACCGTCTCGGAAAATTATGCGGGTGATGCCGAGATTTTTGAGGCGGTCGGAAAAATTCTCGCAAAGTGAGGGTTTCGCCGTAAAACGTGGCGAAAACAGTTGAAAAAAATCCCCGATTGCGATATAATGTAAACGAAAAAAATATTTTGTAATGCTACGAGGTAAACAAGATGGCAAAAGAAACGTTTGTCGAGCAGATTGCCGACATTGAGCAGGATTTCCCCCAGTGGTACACCGACGTGGTCTTAAAGACCAAACTTGTCGATTACGGTCCCGTCAAGGGCACGATGGTCATTCGCCCCTACGGCTATGCGATTTGGGAAAACATTCAAAAGGAATTGGATAAGCGCTTTAAGGCGCAGGGTGTGGAGAATGCCTATTTCCCTCTGCTCATTCCTATGAGCTTCTTCACAAAAGAAGCCGAGCACGTCGAGGGCTTTGCGCCCGAGGTTGCCGTCGTGACGGTTGCGGGCGGGGAAAAGCTCGCGGAGCCTTTGGCGATCCGTCCCACCTCGGAAACCATCATCGGAACGATGTTCTCCAAGTGGGTGCAGTCCTATCGCGAACTGCCCATGAAAGTTAACCAGTGGTGCAACGTCATGCGTTGGGAAAAGACCACCCGCCCGTTCTTGAGAACAAGCGAATTCCTGTGGCAGGAGGGGCACACCGTCCATTCCACGGCTGAGGAAGCGGAGGAAGCGACGATGACCATGCTCGGCGTGTATAAGGAGTTTGCCGAGAACTGTCTTGCGATTCCCGTGATCACGGGCAAAAAGACGGAAAAGGAAAAATTTGCGGGCGCGGTTGCGACCTATGGCATGGAAGCCATGATGCACGACGGCAAGAGTCTGCAAGCGGGCACGTCTCATTATCTCGGCACGAACTTTTCCGAAGCGTTCGATATCCGCTTCTTGGATAGCGACGGCACGCACAAGACCGCTTTCACCTCCTCGTGGGGCGTCTCCACGCGGCTGATCGGCGCGATTATCATGACCCACGGCGACGAGCGCGGACTGGTGCTTCCGCCTGTGGTTGCGCCCGTGCAATGCGTGATCGTACCCATCGCGGCGAGAAAGGGCGGCGTTGTGGAAGCTTGCGAATCGCTCAAAGCGGAGCTTGAAAAGGCGGGACTTCGCGTGGCGTTCGATAATTCGGACAATAGCCCTGGCTGGAAATTCAACGAATGGGAAATGAAAGGCGTACCCGTGCGTATCGAGCTCGGTCCCCGCGATATCGAGGCAGGCAAGATGCTCTGCGCCCGTCGCGACACCCTTGAAAAGGGAGAGTATCCGCTCGAGAATGCGGTGGAGTCCGTCAAGGCGCTTTTGGACGAGGTGCAAAAGAACATGCTTGAAAAGGCACGTAAGCACCGCGACAGCCACATTGTCTATGCGGACAGCATGAAAGGAATTCTCGACGGCGTGGAGGGCGGCAACTTCGTGAAAGCGGGCTGGTGCGGCTGCCGTGCCTGCGAGGAGAAGATCAAGGAGGAGACGGCTGCGACCGCGCGCGTCTATGCCGAGGGCGAAACAGCGGAAAAATGTGCTGTTTGCGGCGAAAAATCCAAGCACGTGATCATTTACGCAAGAGCATATTAATCCAAACAAACGCATGGGGCATGTCTGCAATGAAACAAAGACGGTCGGGGCATGTCCTTGTTGAAAAGAAAGGAAAGGAACGGTTTTTCGACCGTTCTTTTTTTGCGCCCAAACATATCCGTGAGCGCGCCCAAACGTACTCGCGGGAGCGCGCGCAAAGGATTTTTAAGCTTTTTGAATAAAAAACCGTCAAAAAAACGCCTTCACAGCCGAGTAATTCCGTAAAAAAAGCGTTTACGCGCTTGACGGCGGCGGGGAGAAAATGGTATAATGCTATTATGGAAACTGTCGAAATCAATCAAACAACGGAAGAGATTAATGAGCGAATTGCCAAAAACCTGATTTACTACCGCAAAAACGCGGGGTTGACGCAGGCAGAGCTTGCCGCGCTCATCAACTATTCGGACAAATCGGTCTCCAAATGGGAGTCGGCGGGCGGCGTACCCGATATCTACATTTTGTTGAAGCTCGCCGAGCTTTATAAAATCACGGTGGACGACCTCGTTTACGGCGAAGCGCGGAAAAAACAGACGGAGGAGGAAAAGTCCCGTGCCCGTAAGCTTCCTTCGTGGACGGAGACCCTTTTAATGCTTCTCACAAGCGGGATCGTTTGGCTTTTGGCAACGATCGGATTTGTCACGGGCAATCTTTTTATAGCGGGTAAGCCGTGGTGGCTGTTGTTTATCGGCGCACTGCCTTTAAACGCGATACTTATCTTGGTGCTTTCTGCCGTTTGGAAGAAAAAGATCCTCAATTTTATTTCCGTAAGCTTGTTGATTTGGACGGCACTTGTCTGCATCTATTTAAATCTCCGCGCCCTGATAGACGGTATCGGCGCAATCGATAAGCACAATCTTTGGCTTTTGTTCCTGCTCGGAATCCCCTTGCAGGTTTTAGAGATCTTCTGGGTGTTCTTCCGTATGGCGTTAAAATCCAAGCGCAAGCTCCGCGAGGCGGCGGCGCAAGAAGCGGCGCAAGAAAACGGGGAAGAAACCGCCCGTTAAACAACGAAAAAGAAAGGGGAAAACGTAAGTCATGTCCATGCTGTGTTGCGCCTGCAAGAAAAATCAAGCGACGAATATGTATGAACGCTCTGCCGACGGAAAAAAGCGGACGGAATATTATTGTTCGGATTGCTACCGCCGTCTGTTTATTACGGCGGACGGTTTCCCTGCGACGGGCGAACTTGCCGTCTGTCCCCGTTGCGGAACGACGACAAAGGATTTTCTCTCCCACGGCGTGGTTGGCTGTGAGGAATGCTATGTGCATCTTGCCGCGGAGGTGATCCCCGCGGTCGTGCGAATGCAGGGCAGAGAGGCGCACTGCGGCAAACGCCCCAAAAACGGCGCCGAGCGTAAGCGCGAGGAGCTGGAGACGCGGCGCAAGAAGCTCAAAGCGGAAGTGGAAAAACGTCTCCGTGCGGGCGATTACGAGAGCGCGAGAAAATATTCCGAGGAGCTTAAGGACGTGAATGCCGCCCTCGGGCAAGGGGAGGTAACGGACTGATGTCGGACACTCCCAAATTCATGGAAACGACGGTTATATCCACCCGCGTTCGTCTCGCGCGGAATGTCAAGGGCTATCCCTTCCCCGAAAAGCTGTCTCCCGCGCGGGCGAGCGAGATTGTTTCGACGGTCGGAAAGGCGCTTTCGGGGCTGGACAATTTCACCGAATACGATATCGGTAAAATCAGCGCCGAGGAGGCGACCTTGCTTCAGGAAAAGCATCTCATAAGCCCTGCGCTCGTTCGTCGAAAGGGCGGTGCGGCGGCGTTTATCTCCTCGGATAAAGAAGTTTCCGTCATGGTCAACGAGGAGGATCATCTGCGGGAACAGTATATTTTAAAAGGCTTTCAGCTCTATAAGGCATACGAACGCTTAAGCGGCATTGACGACGTTTTAGGCGAATCGGTATCCTTCGCATTCGATTCCAAGCTCGGCTTTTTAACGGCTTGTCCGAGCAATCTCGGCACGGGGCTCCGCGCCTCGGTCATGATGTTTTTGCCGGGACTGGAAAAATACGGCAAGCTCGAAAAGCTTTTGCCCGCGCTCAAAAAGAACGGCTTAACCGTCCGCGGCGTATTCGGCGAGGGCTCGACGGCAGAGGGCTATTCCTATCAAATCAGCAACGAACGCACGCTCGGTTATTCGGAGGCGGACCTTCTTTCGCATATGCAGGAAGTGACCTTAAACCTCGCCGAGCTCGAAATCCGCGCGCGCGAAAAGATGCTCTCCGAGGATAAGCTGGGCTATCGCGACGCATGCTTGCGCGCTTACGGTGCGCTTTGCCACTGTGCGGTATTGCCCGTTTCGGAGCTGACGGAGGGGATCGTGAAGGTCCGTCTCGGCGCGGCTCTCGGCTTTTTTAAGGTCAGCGACATCAACGCTTTCAACGACTTTGTGGCGAATATGCGCCCGATCTCCTTTAAAATGGGAAACTGCCCGCCCAAAGCGACGGACTACGAATGCGACTGTCATCGCGCGTCGATCGTCGGGAAAGTGCTCCCGCGGCTTGTAAAGCGCGCAGATTGAGGGTTGCCGCATATAATAATGAAGATTGAAAATCCGATGGGGTAAAAAAGACATGGATTTCCGTTCCAGATTTTCCGACAATTTAACAAAGGCGCTTGATCTCGCCAACCGCGCGGCAGCCGAGGGCGGCGTTTCCTACGTAGGCAGCGAGCATCTCATTCACGCCTTTTTATCTATGCCCGACTGTTCGGCGTATAAAGTGCTCGTCTCCGAAGGGATTTCCGCCGAGGAATATCGGGACGTGTTTTTGCACGTTCTCGACGAATCAGTCACGATCGAGGGCTTGACCACCCGCACAAAGGAAATGTTCACGCGCGCCGTGAAATTTGCGGAAGCCGCTAGCGGTGTAGGCGCAAAGGCGGGCACGGCGCATTTCCTGCTTGCCGTTCTCGACTACGAATCGTGCGTGGCAGTGCGCATTCTCAAGCGTTTGGGCGGCGATCCCGAAGCTTTACGCGAAAAGACGGAGGACGCGATCCGCGCGGCAATCAACCGCAAGCAATCGGGCTACGACGCCTCCCCGTCCTCCTCGTTTGGCGGCGGCGATAAATCCACCCAAAATCAAAGGGATACGACGAGCGTCAAGGACTACGGCTCGCTCGAAAAAAAGAAACCCTCGGAAAAGACAGAGCGCAGGGAAAAGCCTGCCGCAAAGCAAAAGCAGAGCGAAAAGGAAAAACTTCTCCAATACGGCGTCGATTTAACCGAGCGGGCGCGTCGGGGCAAGATCGACCCCGTTATCGGCAGGAAGAAAGAGATAGAGAAGGTCGTGCAGGTGCTTTCCCGCCGCACGAAAAACAATCCCGTGCTCGTCGGCGAGCCAGGGGTGGGCAAAAGCGCGGTTGCGGAGGGACTTGCCCTGTTGATTGCCGAGGGCGAGGTGCCCGAACAGCTCTATAATAAGACGGTCTTTTCCGTCGATATCCCCGGTATGCTTGCGGGTGCAAGATACCGCGGCGACTTTGAGGAACGCTTAAAGGAGCTCACCGAAGCGGTGATAAATGACGGCGATATCGTCCTGTTTATCGACGAGATCCACACGATCGTCGGCGCGGGCAGTTCCGCAGACAACACCATGGACGCGGCGAACATCTTAAAGCCCATGCTTGCGCGGGGGGATTTGCAGGTGGTCGGCGCGACGACGATCGAGGAGTACCGCAAATATATCGAAAAGGACAGCGCGCTCGAGCGTCGCTTCACGCCCGTCGCCGTGGAGGAGCCCACGAACGAGCAGACCAAAGAAATCTTAAAGGGGCTTCGCTCCAAATATGAGGAGCACCACGGAATCCGTATTTCCGACGAGGCGATCGACGCGGCAGTCTCTCTTTCGTCGAGGTATATCACCGACCGCTATCTACCCGATAAGGCGATCGATTTGATTGACGAGGCGGCGGCTCGCGCCCGTATTATCGCCGAGGACGGCGGCGAGGAAATGGCTTCGCTGATGCGGGAAGCGCAAAAGGCGGAAAACGCGTGTGAAATGCACCGCCAAAAGGGCGAATATGCCGAAGCAACGGCGGTTTTAAACGAGAAAAAGCACATCGAGGAACGCATGGAGGCGGTACGCCGCGCAAACTCCATGGCGAGGGGCGCGGACGGCAGATACGTGCTCGGCAAGGAGCAGGTGGCGGCGATCGTCAGCGCGAGAACGAATATTCCCATTCTCAAGATCACGCAGGAAGAGGGCGAAAAACTCATGCGCCTTGAAGAGGATCTGCATAGGCGCATTATCGGACAGAACGAGGCGGTTGCGGCGGTTGCCAAGGCGATCCGTCGCGCCCGCGCAGGGTTGAAAGACCCCTCCCGTCCAATCGGGTCGTTTATCTTCGTGGGACCGACGGGCGTGGGTAAAACCGATCTTTGCAAGGCGCTTGCCGAGGCAATGTTCGGCTCCGAGGAGCAAATGATCCGTCTCGATATGAGCGAATATATGGAGAAGCAGTCTATTTCCAAGCTGATCGGTGCGGCGCCAGGCTACGTCGGCTACGACGATCTCCAAACGGGTCAGCTCACCGATAAGGTGCGCAGTAAGCCCTATTGCGTAATCCTGTTCGACGAGATTGAAAAGGCACACCCCGACGTTTTCAACCTGCTCTTGCAGATTCTCGACGACGGGCGGCTCACGGACAATAAGGGTAGAACGGTCAGCTTTAAAAACGCTGTGATTATCTTAACCTCAAACGTCGGCGCGGCGCAGGCAGAAAAGCCGAGCTCGGGTGTATTCGGCTTCGGCGGCTCGCTTGCTGAGGCGCGTTCCGCTTCGGATGAAAAAGCCTACGACGAAATGAAAGAGACGATCACAAATGCCTTAAAGGAACGTTTCCGTCCCGAGTTTTTAAACCGTCTCGACGACGTGATCGTATTCCATAAGCTCACGGAAGAGGAAGCGGAGCGAATCGCGGGAAAGATTATAGAAGGTCTTTCCAAACGGCTGTTCGAGCAGCGCGGAATTACCCTTTCCGTGTCGAACAACGCGCTCATTGCGCTCGTGAAAGAGGGCTATGACAGCCGTTACGGCGCAAGACCCTTAAAGCGGGTCATTCAGCGTCGGGTGGAGGATAAACTCTCGGAGGATATTCTGCTCGGCAAAATTGCGGGCGGCGAGCGGATCAGCGTGGATTATCAGGGCGGCGAGTACACGTTCACCCGCCTTTGATCGGAGGAGATATGAGACTTACGACAGCGGGAGAATCGCACGGAAAAGCGCTTGTGGCGATCATAGAGGGGTTGCCCGCGCAGCTTGCGATCGACGAAGACCAAATCAACGCAGAGCTCGCCCTGCGGCAACAGGGCTACGGGCGTAGCGCACGGCAGACGATTGAAACCGACCGCGTGGAAATTCTTTCGGGCGTGCGGGACGGAAAGACGCTGGGAAGTCCCGTCGCGCTCCTTGTTATGAATCGCGACTATGAAAACTGCAAAGAATATATGTCTGCCTCGAAAATAGGCGAAAGTGGGAAAGTTTCCCATGCGGTGAAAAGCCCCCGACCGGGACACGCCGATCTTTCGGGTATGCTCAAATTCAAAACGGAGGACGCGCGCGACGTGCTTGAGCGCGCCTCTGCCCGCGAAACGGCGGTTCGGGTTGCGGCGGGCGCAGTGTTTAAAAGCTATATTGCCGCGCTCGGCGTGCAAATAAGCGGCTTTGTTAAAGAGGTCGGTGGCGTAAAGGACGGGGGCATGTATGCGTTTGACGAGCTCTCCCGCGCCAAGGAATCCCCGCTTGGTATGCTCGATCGGGAAGCGGAAAAACGCGCGATGGACAAGCTTTCCACCCTCAAAGAAGCGGGGAACACGGCGGGCGGCATCGTGGAAATCCGCGTGAAAGGCTTAAAGAGCGGCTTTGGGAGCTGTATGACTTATGCGGAGAAGCTGGATGCCCGTCTGGCAGGCGCGCTGATGAGCATTCAAGCGGCAAAGGGCGTGGAGTTTGGCGGCGGGTTTTCGCTTGCTTCGTTAAGCGGACGGGAGGCGCATGGCGCTATCGCTTATGAAAACGGTGCGTTTATAAGAGAGGGGGATCTCTCGGGCGGCATCGAGGGCGGTATGTCAAACGGCGGGGAAATCGTTCTCCGCGTGGCAATGAAGCCCATTCCCACCCTCAAAAACGGTTTGCCGTCGGTGGATTTTACCACGAAAGAAAAGAGTGTTGCCGCAAGCGAAAGAAGCGACGTTTGTGCGATTTTTGCCTTTGAACGGATTGCGGAAGCGGTCGTTGCAGAGGTGTTGGCTTGCGCAGTAAAGGAACGCTTGGGCGGCGACGTACTCTCTGAGCTCACGGCGCGCTATAAACTTTTGGATTGACGGGGAAAAGACTATGCGAATGAAAAGATTTCAAACCTCATTGGGCGTGTGCACACTGTCTGTGGGCGAGGGAGCGATTGAAAATAGACTCCCCGTTCTGACGGCGGGAAGAACGCTCTTTATCATCACGGATAAAACGGTCTTTTCGGCGCACAGAGCCTTTTTTGCAAGATATTTTCCCGATTGCACCCCCTTTCTTTTGCCTGCGGGCGAAAAGGGGAAGAGTGAAAAGCAGCTCTTTAAAATTCTCAAAAGAATGTCCGCGCTCGGCTTAAAACGGGATTGCCGTGTGTTCGCTGTCGGCGGCGGCGCCGTCGGAGATGTGGGCGCAATGGCGGCGGCACTGTATATGCGCGGGGTCTCGCTCGTGCAGATTCCGACCACCCTTTTATCGCAGGTTGACGGCTCTATAGGCGGCAAAACGGCGATCAATCTCGGCGCCATAAAAAATGCCGCGGGCTGTTTTTATCCCGCGTTCGAGGTGGTTGCTGACCCGATGTTTTTGCGCACGCTCCCGCGTCGGGAAATCAAGTGCGGTTTGGGCGAGATCGTCAAATACGCCGCTCTCGATCCTGCTCTATTCACGCGGCTGGACGACATGGAAACTGCCGCGCTTTCCTCGATCACATTCCTTTCCGAGCTGGTTGCCGACTGTGCGTTTTTAAAGGCGGAGATCGTGGAGGAGGACGAACGGGACGAGGGCTTGCGTCGCTGTCTGAATTTAGGTCACACGACGGCGCACGCGCTTGAGCTTTTCTATTCGCTTTCACATGGAGAGAGCGTTCTTTTCGGGCTGCTTGCCGAAACGCGGCTTGCCGCCGATCGCGGCGTTTGCGAGCGGGGTTTTGCAGACAAGCTCACCGCACTCATTTTAACCTCGATCGCCGTTTCCCCCGTAAATATTCCCGATTTCAAACGGATTCATAGCGCGCTCCAGCTCGCGAAAGCCGACAAGAAAAACGTGTCGGACGGCATGGTGCGCCTGTCCGTTCCCGTAGCGGCGGGCGAGTGGACGCTGTTTGCGCTCTCGTTTGAGGATTACGCCTCGGAAACGGAAGCGATCCTTAGGGAGATTTTTTCCAAGTGAACGGGGCAGGTACGAGACGAATCGCACCTATGATTCGCTTTGAGGGCGAATTTTCCTTTTCGGGCGATAAATCCGTGACCCAACGCGCAATTCTGCTTGGCGGCGTGGCGCAGGGCGAAACGGTCATTTGCGGCGCGGCGCAGGGCAAGGACGCGCAAACGGCGCTTTCCTGTATCTCCGCTTTGGGGGCGGAGGTAAAGCACTTGGGCGAAACCCTCGTCATCAAGGGCGCGCCCCGCTTAAAAAGCGCCGTCAGTCTCGATTGCGGCAACTCCGCAACCTGTATGCGCCTTTTAACAGGACTCTTATCGGGGAAAGGCATAGAGGCAACCCTCTTTGGCGACGGATCGCTTTCCCGCCGCCCTATGGCTCGGGTGGCAGAGCCGCTCACCCGTCTCGGCGCTAGGATAGAAACGGAGCTCGGCAAACCGCCTATCTATATTTCGCCCGCTTTCCTCACGGGAGGCGAAATAGCTCTTTCCATCCCTTCCGCGCAGGTCAAAAGCGCGTTGATGCTAGCGGGGCTCGACGCAAAAAACGGCGTTTTCGTGGTGGAAAATCATCCCACGCGCGACCACACAGAGCGCATGTTGCCCCTTTTCGGCGCACCCGTCTCCGTCACAAAAACGGAGCAGGGCAAGCGTATTTTCACGCAAAAATGCGGACTGAAAGGAACGGAGATCGACGTTGCGGGGGATCTCTCCTCGGCGGCATATTTTATGGCTCTCGGCGCGTTAAAGGGGCGGGTGTTATGTAAAAACGTGGGGGTAAATCCGACGCGCACGGGCATTTTTAAAGCGTTTAAAAAATTGGGCGTACGCTTTTCTCTATCGAACGAGCGGACGGTCAGCGGCGAACCGCGCGCAGACGTTCTCGTGGAAAAATCGGAGCTGAAAGCCGTAAAAATCACGGCGGAAGAGATTCCGCTTATGATCGACGAATTGCCCCTGATCGCGATTCTTTGCCTGTTTGCGAACGGCGAAAGCACGGTCTCGGGCGCGAGTGAGCTGAAAGAAAAGGAATCCGACCGCCTTTCGGGCACGGTCCGTTTAATCCGCGCGCTTGGCGGCGAGGCGGAGGAGACGACGGACGGTTGGCGTATACGAGGCGATACAAGGCTTGTCGGCGGCGACGTCCCGACCGCGCTCATCGGCGGCGACCATCGCCTTTGCATGACGGCGGCGATTGCGCTTTTATCCAGTGAAAAAGGGGGCATGCTTTCAGGTGTTAATGCTTGCAATGTGTCCTTTCCCGAATTCTTTGAAAAGCTGAAAAGCGCGGGGGCAGGTGTGGAATGAACGAAAAAAGACTCAAGCTCGCTTTGATCGGCAGAGACGTGAAAAACTCAAAGAGCGGGAATATGCACCGCTTTATTTTAAGGGCGCTCGGCGCAGACTGCGACTATGAGCTCGTCTCGGTGGACGAAGCGGATTTTTATGCGGCGTTTTCTAGGCTCGTCGCTGAAAAGGACGGCATTAACGTGACCATTCCCTATAAGCGGACGGCGCTTGCGCTTCTCGACGGGCTTTCCCCTGAGGCAAGCGCAATCGGTGCGATCAACACCGTTTTGCCCAAAGGAAACGCATTTTCCGTTCACGGCAAAACGCTGGGCTTTAACACGGACGGCGTCGGCTTTATGCAGATGTTGCGGCGGGAAGAGATTTCGGTGCAGGGCAAAAGCGTGCTTGTCCTCGGCGCAGGCGGCGCGGGCAGAAGCGTTGCCGTTGCGCTGAAAAATGCGGGCGCCGCAGTGTATATGACCCGTAAAAACGAAGCCCTTCTCGACGGGATCTGTAAAGAGCTAGGCGTTCACAAAGCGCCGCGTTTACCGCAGGGCGGGATAGCGGGAAAGTATGCGCTCGCCGTCAACTGCACGGGCGTGGGAATGCACGCCACCGAGGGGATTTCCCCTGTGACGGAAGCCGAGCTAAAAAACGTCTCCCTTGCAATCGACCTAATCTACCGCCCCGCAAAATCGGCGTTTTTAGAGCAGGCTGAGCGCTTGGGTAAACGCACGCTCAACGGCAAAGCCATGCTCTTTTATCAAGCTTATTATGCCGACTGTCTGTATTTGGGGTGTCCTGCGCAGGACGAACAGGCAGACGAGCTCTATGAAAATTATTTAAAGGAAGAAGAACAATGAAATTTCTAATAATCAACGGCGTGAATCTTAACTTGACAGGCTATCGCGAGCCCGAGATCTACGGCAGTGAAACGCTGGACGAAATCAACGCAAAAATTGCCCAATATTGTGAAAAGCAGGGGGATAGCGCAGACTTTTTCCAAAGCAATGCAGAGGGCGAGCTTTGCTCTGCGCTCCACGAGGCGTTTTTCTCGAAAAAATACGACGGAATCTTATTGAACGCAGGTGCATATTCCCATTATAGCTATGCTTTGCGCGATGCCGTTCAAGGCATTACGATTCCCGTTGTCGAGGTGCATATGTCCAACATCGGCGCGCGCGAGGAGTTCAGAAAAACGAGCATTCTTTCGGCAGTTTGCGCAGGCACGGTGTTCGGCTTCGGTGCGGCGAGCTATATCGCGGGCATAGCGGGACTGAAAGTCAAGAGGGAGGCAGGAATATGAATCTAATCCTTTGCGGGATGATGGGCGCGGGAAAGACCACGCTGGGAGTAAAGATCGCAGATAAAACGGGGCGGCGCTGGTACGACACGGACGGCATGATCGTCGACCGTCACGGCAGAATCAGCGACATTTTTGAATACTACGGCGAGGAACATTTCCGTAGACTTGAATCGAACGTCGTGCGTGAGCTTTCCCAAAAGGACGATCTGATTCTTTCCACGGGCGGTGGGCTTGTCCTTCGACCCGAAAACAGCGAGCTGCTCAAAAAGAACGGCAAGATTGTCTTTTTGCGCGCCAGCTTAGAAACGCTGATCGGACGGCTGAAAATCTATGAGGATCGTCCGCTTTTGCAGGGAGATTCGAGTATTCTTGCGGCAAAGCTGAGCGAGCTTTTAAAGGAGCGTACGCCCATCTACGAGAGCGTTTCCGATTATATCGTCGACGTCGACGGCAAAACGGCGGAGGAGAATGCCGAGGCGGTTATATCTATCGCCAAGGAATGCTTCGCCTCGCTTCAGCCGACGGAAAGACGCTAAAAACCATAGGCAGGTAAGAGATGAATCAAACGACAGCAAAAAAAACCGTCCTGATCACGGGCGGCACACGCGGGATCGGTAAAGCGATTGCAATCGCGTTTTTAAAAAAAGGCTACGCGGTCTATGCGACTTATTCCAAGGACGGGGAGAGCGCGAGAGAAGCGGAAGCGTCGGGAATTAAGACCTTTCTTGCCGACGTCTCCGACGAGCGCGCGGTGACGGGCGTATTTCAGGCAATCGGCAGAGTGGATATCCTTGTGAACAATGCGGGCGTCTCCCTCATTAAACAGCTTCAGGACACGACGAAAGAGGATTGGGAGCGGCTTTTTGCCGTCAACGTAACGGGCACTTTTTTGTGCTCGCGTGAAGCGGCAAAGGGTATGATCTCTCAAAAGAGCGGTTTGATCGTCAATATTTCCTCCGTTTGGGGAGAGGTTGGCGGGAGCTGTGAGAGCGCCTATTCCGCTTCCAAGGCGGCGATTTTGGGCTTCACAAAAGCGCTTTCTAAAGAGCTCGGCTGGTCGGGGATTCGCGTGAACAGCATCTCTCCCGGCGTGATTGAAACCCGCATGAATGCACACTTTTCTAAGGCGGAGCTGGATTCTCTGACCGAGGAAATTCCGCTCGGCAGGCTCGGTTCCCCTGAGGACGTGGCAAGCGCCGTTTTATTTCTCGACGAAAACGACTACGTCACAGGCGCGGATATTCCCGTCAACGGCGGCTTTTCCGTCGTGTGAGCACTGCTATTTTCCCTTTTTAAAATACTGTTCCAAGCACTTTTCAATGAATTCATCCGCAATTCCGCAAGTCGGCGATTGCGGTTTTTTTTCAGCCGTCTTGTCAGATTCGGACTCCTTTTTTTCGGGCTTTTTCTCGGCTTTTTTCTCCTCCGATTTTTTATTCTCTTTTCCCGTAGCTTGAAAGGCGGAGAAAAGCTCGGAAAGCTGCGACAGCTCGTTTAAAAATTTGAGCGCGTTCTCCGAGTTTTTCAGTTGATTCATGATGGGCTTCACGCGATCGGGAAAATCGGGGTTCTGTGCGATCAGATATAAGAGCAATAGAGTCAGAATTTCCATATTAACAATATATGACGGAGGGTCGCGAAAAATTTCCCGCCGTCATAAAATGGTAGGGAAACGTAAAGGAGGACTTTGTATGAAAAGTTTTAAGAACTATCGCCCTCAACAATCCGAGCCCGAAAAAGTCTCGCCGCAATCCTCCGAGACGGGCGCGGCGGCGGAGCTCACTAAAAAAATTGCGTCGGCATGGAACGGGAAAAGCAGTAACGATATGCTGATGAGCATTCTTTCCGAAGCGGAGAAAAGCAAGCGGGAGGGTCGGCTCACAAACGCCGAGATCGACGAGTTTTACGCGCAATTTTCCCCGCTTTTAGATCAAGGGCAGCGCAAAAAACTCAAGCTTGTGGTTGAGCGTTTAAAGCGTATTTAACGGGCGAAAGCGGCTTTAAGCGGTCTCCTTTTTAAGGGTTATTTTCTTTTTCAATCCGACCATGCCCCCACGATCTTATGTAATGCGGACAAAAACTCCTCGACCTCGCCCGCACGGTTGAATTCGGAGAGGGAAGCTCTCACGAGCCCGTTTTCTTCGCTTCCAAGCGCCGCATGCATGAGGGGAGCGCAGTGTAAGCCACCGCGCACGGCAACGGAATATTTTTCATTCAGCTCCGCAGCAAAAAGCTCCGATTGCAAATTGCGGTGAGAAAAGCTCACGATCCCGCAGTCATTGGGCTTGGAATAGAGGCGAATATCCTGAATTTTTTCAATTTCAGCGTGCAGATAATCGGTTAAAGCCGCCGTCTTTTTGCGCGCGGCTTCTCCGTGCTCGGCAAGATAGCGCACGCCCGCCAAAAGCGAGGAAACGGCGGGAAAGGACGCCGTTCCCGCCTCCAAAGAGTCGGGGAAAAAGTTAGGCATATCAAGGGAGAAACTCTCGCTTCCCGTCCCGCCGTAAAGGAGGGGCGAGGGGTCCACGCGCTCGGAGAATAGCAGCGCGCCGCTGCCTTGAATTGCGTGCAAGCCTTTGTGACCTGCTAACGCAAGCAAATCAATTCCCATTTTTCGTAAGGACAGAGGAATATGCCCGCCGCCCTGCGCGCCGTCCACACAGAAAAGGACGCTTTCGGGCAATTGGGCGCGGAGCTCATAAAGCGGTGGAGCGGCCCCCGTCACGTTCGACGCGGCGGTCACGATTGCCATTTTTGTGTTCGGTCTGACAAGGGCAAAAAACGTTTCGGGTGAGACGTTTCCGTTCTCGAGCGGGCAGACGTCGTAATCGATCACGCCCGCTTTTTTGAGCTTTTCCAAGGGGCGCAGGACGGAATTATGCTCCATGCAAGTGGTAACCACGTGATCGTGCGGCTTCAAGCACCCGAATATGGCAAGGTTAAGCGCTTCCGTGCAATTCTTGGTAAACGCGACCCGTTCAAAGCCATAACCGTCAAAATAATCGGAGAGCGCGGCACGGCAGTCAAGCACGATTCTCGCGCAAGCAAGAGAGAGCTTGTGCCCGCTCCGTCCAGGATTGGCGCAGAGCTTGACGGCGGCGGTAACAGCGGTTAAAACAGGCTCAGGCTTCTGTCCGCCTGTCGCGGCGTTGTCGAAATAAATCATAAAGTCACCTCTTTTTCAGCGAATACATAAAATATAGTATTCCCCAAAAAGGGTTGGTATGACTTTATGACGATACTTGCAGTATTCCGTTCCCGCGCGCAATGTTTGGACTATGCGGGGCGGCTATTCAAATATGGCGTGACGGCGCAAACCGTTCCCACGCCGAAAGAGGCGAAAATGGGTTGCGGGCTATGCGCTAAGTTCGACTCAACGGCGTTTATTCGCGCCCGCGCTGTGCTTTCCCTTGGAAAATATTCTTCGTTTAAGGGCTTTTATAGAGCCGACTATCAAAACGGCAGACCGACGTTTTTGCCGCTTACAAAATAAACCGAGACCCCGATTTTTCGGGGTCTCCTTCGCTGAAAAGAGGGTGGATAAAAATATTTTTATCCAAAAGTGTTTATACCCTTTTAGAATGGGGTACATATAAAATAAACAAACCGCCAAAGGCGGATAAAAACAAGCTCAAGGAGAAAAAATTATGGCAAGGATTGTACTCAATGAAACCTCTTACCACGGCGCAGGCTGTATTTGTGAAATTTCGGGTGAAATTACCCGTCGCGGACTCAAAAAAGCGTTTGTTTGCTCCGACCCCGACCTCGTGAAATTCGGCGTCACGAAAAAGGTGCTCGACGTCCTCGATAACGCGGGGATTCCCTACGAGCTCTATTCCGACATTAAGCCTAATCCCACGATTGAAAACGTGCAGAGCGGCGTTGCGGCTTATAAAAAGAGCGGCGCGGACTGCATTGTGGCAATCGGCGGCGGCTCCTCCATGGACACAGCGAAAGCAATCGGTATCATCATAAACAACCCCGAATTTGAGGACGTTCGTTCCCTCGAGGGCGTTGCGCCCACGAAGAACCCCTGCGTTCCCACGATTGCCGTTCCCACCACGGCGGGTACCGCGGCGGAGGTCACCATTAACTATGTTATCACGGACGTGCAAAAGAAGCGCAAATTCGTTTGTGTGGACGTGCACGACATTCCCGTCGTTGCGGTTGTAGACCCCGAAATGACGGCAACCATGCCCAAGGGCTTGACTGCCGCAACGGGTATGGACGCGTTGACCCACGCGATTGAAGGCTACACGACCAAGGCGGCTTGGGAAATGACGGATATGTTCCACTTAAAGGCGATTGAGCTGATTGCAAAGAATCTGCGCGGTGCGGTCGAAAACACCAAGGAAGGCAGAGAAGGTATGGCGCTCGGTCAGTACGTCGCGGGTATGGGCTTCTCCAACGTCGGATTGGGCATCGTCCACTCCATGGCGCACGCGCTCGGCGCGGTTTACGACACCCCGCACGGCATTGCGAATGCGATTCTTCTTCCCGCCGTTATGGAATATAACGCAGAAGCAACGGGCGAAAAGTATCGCGAGATCGCCAAGGCGATGGGCGTTCAGGGCACGGAGAGCATGACGCAGGCAGAGTACAGAAAGGCGGCGGTGGACGCCGTGAAACAGCTTTCCAAGGATATTGGAATCCCGCAGGATCTCAAGGCAATCGTCAAGGAAGAGGATATTGACTTCCTTTCCGAATCGGCAATGGCGGACGCTTGCCGTCCTGGTAACCCCAAGGATCCCACGCTGGAGGATATCAAGGCATTGTATCGTTCTTTGCTCTAATAGCAAGAAACAAAAAAACGGACGCAATTTAGGGCGTTTCCCTTAGGGATTTAAATTTAATAAATTATAAAACTCGACTTATCAAAAGTCGAGTTTTCTTTTGCCACGCATAACAAGTTGCATAAAATATTAATTTGTGGTACAATAAACTCACCGATAAATAAGAATTTATCTAAAAGATAATCTGCCAAAGGGCTTGATTATAAATATTTTAAAGGAGATTGCTTTTTGAAGAAAACAATCAAAACACTGGAGATTGTATTCTAACTGGGAGGTTAGTGCAAATACAGTCTCGCACAAACCTCCCAGTATTGGAG
>JAFTSN010000020.1 GCA_017467275.1 Clostridia bacterium
AAGTTTAATTGTTTAAAGTCGCTACCTACGTCTCCGTAGATAACAACGGCTCTAACTTTTTTTGTTATCTCTTTGCTGACTTTGCTTTCAAGGTCGTCCGTGTTTCCACAGACGTCTTAAAAATTTAACGGAAATTACCATTCATTTGCTTTGTTGTCAAATAAATTTCTCATTTCTTTCTTATTCTGTTTTTAATCTGCTTTTTACCAAGCTAAAGCTCGGTGCTGCGCGGCCTCGCGGTCGAGAGCTTGTCTATAATACCACATCTCTATATCCTTTGTCAAGTGTTTTTTCGGACTTTTTGAAAAATTTTTTCCTTTTTTTTCTTCTTTCGCCCTTTTTCACTTGCACCGCGACACAGCCTGTCTATCTTACCACTTTATTTTCCCTTTGTCAACTCTTTTGTTTGACTTTTTTCCGTTTTTTGTGTTATAATTTCAAAAAGAACTGAAAAAGGATAGATTATGAAAACTCTACGCATTATTTGCACTCTTATATCGGCGGTGTTTATTGCCGCCGTGATCCCCGTGGGGGCTCTTGTCAATTGGGGCTGGGCGGGTGTTTCGGCGGTGCTTGCCTTTCTTTTCTACGGTTTGATGATGCTCGCCAAAATGAAACAGGAGGAAAACGAGCAGAAAAATGCGACCTCTGCTTCGACTGAACAAACGTCCGAATCCTCCCCTACAAACAAAACGGAATAAGCGAAACGCCTCGCGGATGAAACCCGCGGGGCGTATTTATATATTGTGTATGCGTACGTATGCGTATGCGCGCGTGCGCGCGAGGACGGCTCAACGGTTTTTAAAGCTGTCGATCACGTCCATATATTCCTCCAAGCGATACAGATCCTCTGCGGAATAGTAATCGATATAGATCCTACCTTTTTTATCGTTGCCGATCAAAGAGACCTTGGTGCCGAGCGTTTGCCGCATTTTTTCCACGATCGCTTTCAACTCCGCGCTCTTTGCCGCGGCTGCCGCCGTCTTTTCCGACTGCAGAACTTCGGGGGGCGTTAAATAGGCTTTGACTGCACGCTCCGTCTCGCGAACGGAAACGCCGCGTTTGATTGTCTCCATGGCGAAGGGATATTGCTTGTCCTTGGGCACCTTGACGAGCGCACGCGCATGACCCGCCGAAAGCTGACCGCTCTCAATGAGTCCAATCACCTCGGGCTCGAGCGTTAAAAGGCGGAGCGTGTTTGCCACCGCGGGACGGGATTTCCCTGTCAACGAGGCGATCTGTTCCTGCGTCCTTTTGAAGTCGGTGTTGAGCTTTTTCATGGCGTACGCCTCTTCCATCGCCCCGAGCTGCCCGCTTTTGAGTCTTTCAACAAGAAGAAACTCCTGCGCTTCACGCTCGGAAAAACGGTAGACTCGTGCGGGGCAGTCTTTAAATCCCGCCTCTTTTGCCGCAAAATAATCAAGTGGATTTAAAAGCAGACGGTATTTGCCGTCCGCAACGGCGTGCACCGTCAACGTGGGTGCCCCTCCGACGAGAAAATACGCTGCGCGGGTTTTGATTTCCTCCTCGTTCAACTCGACCATGCCCCCGTCCTCTGCACTAGTTCCGTCCACTTCGGGCAGCAGAATATCGGAGAGGAGAACGCGCGCTTCTTCAAAGCTTGTTTTACGGGCAAAATTCTTTTTACGGCTGACTTTCATCGTCCGTTTCCTCCAGAAAATGCAAAGCCTTTCAAAAACGGAGCCGAGCTGACCCGACTCCGTTTTTTGTGCTGGTTTTTATTCGGCTAAATGATCGGACGTGGGATTGGTCGCCGTCTTAAAAGGGTTTGCCCGACGGGATTCGTCCTGCTGATCCATAAACTCAATTACCTCGAGATAGGTCTTGCCCTCCATGAGCATGCCAACCTCTTCGGTGTAGATCGTTTCCTTTTCCACGAGCACACGCGACATGTTGTCGAGAATGCTTCTGTTTTCAGTGAGGAGCTTGACCGCCCTCTCGTGCGCGGAGGAAATGAGCCGACGTACTTCGTCGTCGATATCCGCCGCCGTCTTTTGCGAATAGCCGTTTCTCGTGCCGCCGCCGTATTCGTATTCCATACCCATGAACACGGGTTGGTCGGAATCGTAAGCCACGAGCCCGAGCTTATCGCTCATACCCCATTGGGTGACCATACGCCGTGCAAGTGCGGAGACGTGCTGAATATCCGCGCTGGCACCCGTCGTGACGTCCTTAATGACAAGCTCTTCCGCCACACGCCCGCCGAGCGACATGCAGATATTGTCGACGAGCTTATTATACGAAACGTCGTTATCGTCCGTTTCGGGACGGGTCATGGTGTAACCCGCCGCCCTGCCACGGGGGATAATCGAAACCTCGTGCACGGGATCGCAATGTTTACAAAGGCAAGCAAGGACTGCGTGACCCGCTTCGTGATACGCCGTGCAGCGTTTATCCGACTCGGTCACGACGCGGCTCTTTTTCTGCGGGCCCATAAGCACCTTATTGATGCCGTCGTAGAGCTCGATGTTGCCGATCAGTTTTTTGTTTGCGCGTGCCGCCAAAATTGCAGCTTCGTTCAAAAGGTTGGCAAGATCGGCGCCAGAGAAACCCGCCGTGATCCGCGCAACCGTCTTGAAATTGACGTCGGGCGCAATGGGCTTATTCCGCGCGTGAACCTTTAAGATCTGCTCTCTGCCCTTAACGTCAGGCAGGTTGACGTTGATTTGTCTGTCGAAACGGCCCGGTCTTAACAGCGCGGGGTCGAGAATGTCCGCACGGTTGGTCGCCGCCATAACGATAATGCCCTCGTTGGTTTCAAAGCCGTCCATCTGCACGAGAATCTGATTGAGAGTCTGCTCTCTTTCGTCGTGACCGCCGCCGAGACCCGCACCGCGACGTCTACCCACCGCGTCAATTTCGTCGACAAAGATGATACAGGGCTGATTTTTTTTCGCCATGTCGAAAAGGTCGCGCACACGCGCCGCACCGACGCCGACGTACATTTCCACGAAATCGGAGCCTGAAACGGAGAAGAAGGGAACACCCGCCTCACCCGCAACCGCTTTTGCAAACAGCGTTTTGCCCGTGCCCGGAGGACCGACAAGGAGCACACCGCGGGGAATTCTCGCACCGAGATCGGAGAACTTTTTGGGCGTCTTTAAGAACTCGACCACCTCTTGAAGCTCTTCCTTTTCCTCTTCCGCGCCCGCAACGTCAGAGAAGCGAACCTTTAAATTGCTCTGCACGTGCGCCTTGGTTTTTCCGACGTTCATGACCTTTCCGCCGCCCGCCGCTGAGCGCATAATCAGCCAGAAAACGATCGCGACAAGCACGATTCCGCCGAAAGAAATAACCGTAGACCAAACGCTGCCTGCGTTGGGATCGGCAAAGAACACCTCGCATTTTTTGGAACCGAGATTTCTCCAATCCTGAATGTCGGGATTCAAGGGGTCATATTTACTCTGACCCGTGGCTTTATAATACTCATACTTGTTTCCCGAAATTTTAAAGGTTGCCTCGACGTTATAGCCGTCCACCTGGATCTCCACCTTTTCATACGCTTCGGTGTTCATAACCTTTTCATAGAAAACGGTGTCGGAAACCTCTTTGTATTTTGGTGCGATGACCTGCGAAAACAAAATCCCAAGAAGGGCGATGATCAGGATCGCAATCACGACCCAAACGATTGTTTTTGTCTTTTTATTCAAAGCTTTCTCTCCTTAAAAGCGGCTTTTCGGATTTTGATCCGAATCTACTCTTATTTATTTTACCTTTTTCTCTAACATTTTAACACATACGCGGCTTTTTTTCAAGCATTTCTATTCTATTTTATGAAGTTTTAAAAAGATTTAACAATATTAACACATCTTCGGCACGGCTTCGGTATATCATAAATTAAGACAAAAAACGCCGCGCTTCAAAAAACTTGAAGCATGGCGCTCTTTTTTTATTATTCGTCTTTATTCTCGTCCTTGCTGTTGCCGAGGAAGGTTCCAAAGAAATCGGAAGACGTCTTTTTATAGGAGCTTCCTCCGCTTCTACCTTTGTCGTACCCGCGGCTTTCCAGGTTTGTTCCGCCCTCGCCCTTATCGTAGCCACGATCGCGGTTATAGGGTTTTCTGCCACCGTAGCCGCCACGGTTTCCATAGGGCTTTCTGCCGTAACCGCCGCGATCGTTTCCTCTGTTTCCCCGTCTTTCGTCTCTTGCAAACGAAGCGGGTCTGTCGGGATATCTCACGTATGCGGGAACAATTACAATATAACGGTTGGGCTCTTTTCCCTCGCTCTGCGTTTTCACGTCCTCGCGATCGGACAAAGCCGCGTGAATAATCCGTCTTTCATACGGATTCATCGGCTCCAAGCGAATCTTCTTTTCATAACGGATTGCCTTTTCCGCAAGGTTTTCCGCCAATCTTTTCAAAGTAGCTTCTCTGTTTTCACGATAGTTTTCACAATCGACGACCACTCTCTTATAATCGTCTCTGCCCGTGTTTGCAACGGCGCCCGCAAGGGTCTGCACTGCGTCGAGAACAGCGCCACGCTTGCCGATCACAGCATTCGTGTTCGCCGCCGTCACGTTGATGACTACCTTTTCGTCTTCGCGGACAAGCTCTGTCGTTGCAGTCAAGCCCATAATCTCGAACAGCCCCTCCAAGAACTCGACGGCTCTTTCCCCATCCGTTCTACCCTGCTCGTCAACGTTCGATTTTTCTGCCTTTTTTTTGTTTTCTTTTGCGGGTTTTTGGGCTTTCTTTTCCTCTTTTGACTCTTTGTCCGTCTCTTCCATTTTCGCTTCTTCAGAAGCGTTTTTGAAAGTGATTCTAACGCGAGCCTTCGTGTAGCCGAACAGCTTCTTTTTGCCTTCCTCGAGGACTTCTATTTCCGCGTCCTCTCTCGCGATCCCGAGCTCCTTTAAACCCTCCTCGATCGCCTCTTCCACCGTCTTTGCGGCAAATTCCTTAAATTGTTCCATAATTCTTCTTTCTTGCTCCTTTCTCGAATCGGAAAATTTATATTTTCTTATTTTTTCTTGTTCTCGTTATTGTTTTTCGCTTTCATTCCTTTGAGCGAACGGTTGGGGAAGCGGTTGTTATACTTATTCTGAAGATCTTGCGCTTCCTTTCTATCCAAAGATATCTGGACGAGCTTGTTTATAATCAGCGTTGTGATCAGAGATAGAATATTACTCGTGATCATGTAGATAGAGAACGCCGCACTGTACATAAACGAGAAGATTGCGAACATGACCGTCATCATGATCATCATGGTTTTTTGGTTCAAGCCGCCCTGACCGTCGACGGTCGAATACTTCTGCTGATCCTTTTGCGAGCGCATGGACACGAACTGTTGCAAAAGAATGGTGCCAATGGAAAGAACAATTAAAATAAAGTACCCATTTGCTGCCTTCTTTTCCGTTTTCAATTCAGCTGTGACCGTCTTATAACTTGCCTCGTTATAAGGGGAAACTGAGACGAGCTTGGAAAATTTCGCCTTATTTCCGTTGTCGTTGATATACTTACTGTTCGTGAGATCTCCCTTGAAATCGCTATAACTGAGAACGGGCTTTTTATAGCTAGCGTCCGTTTCCCAAATATTTTTGATCCAAAGGAAGCTCATTTTTCCTTTAATTTCTTCGCCGTATACTTTTTTAACGTTCTTTTGCGCACTCTTTTCCAAAAGTCTTGCACAAGCTTCCGCTCTCGAAACGCTCGTTCCGTCCTCTGCGGTGTTCGCTTTGATATATTCTTCCACTGCCTGCGTTCCGACGATCGTTTCGTATTTATCGGGATCTACGTAGTAGCTCTTATCCTTACCCTCAATATAGGTTTTGACCGCTTCTTTATCCGCAATATCGATGCTGTTATCGTAAGGAACGGAAAAATAAACGCATTTATCTTCCTCGACAAACAAAAGATATGCCTTTTCGCCCTCTCCCGTCGTTTCGGTAACGACGCTTATATCCGCTTCGTCCACAACGGCGGTATAAGGCGTGATTGCGCCGTTATATGCCTCCACCATGGAGTTATAATTTTGCAAGTTGGAATATTGAGAAAAAGCGTTGAACGCGTTGATTGCAACGATAAAGATGACCATCGAAAGAATCATAGGAAGACAGGAGGAAAACAGGGATATTCCGTTCTCCTTATACATCTCCATCATCTTTTGATTATACATCTGCTTGTCGTTTGCATACTGCTTTTGCAACTTTTCAAGCTTATCCTTATTTTCGCGCATCTTGATGTTCTGCTTGCTCATTGTGATTCTTTGATAAATATCAAAGGGCAGAACGACCAATCTTAAAACGATGGAAAACAAAATAATTCCCACGCCTACAATCCCGATGCCCGAGACCAACCAGCGAATGATCTTTCCTATCCAGTTGAGGTAAACGTCGTAGGTCTGACCGAGAAAGGTTATACTCCTCGCCTGATCAAGCGCGCCGCTTAACAAATTCATGATTTCCATTTATTTTTCTCTTTTTCTAATTTTTCAACGTTCAAACACTATAAAAGCCACTTTTTCCCCCTCTTTTCTATTGCGGGGTCGTATCCCCCTTTAGAAAAGGGATTACACCTTAAAATTCTCCACATACCGAGCAATATTCCTATGATCACGCCGTGATTGTTTATGCTTTCCAAGGTATATTGAGAACAGGTGGGACGATATAGGCAGGTGTGTCTTGAAAGTCGTTTTTGATAAAATAGGATCATCCGCATACAAAGCATTTTTATATACGGTTTAAAGACCTTTTTTCTTAAAAATTTCCAATTTTGATAAAAAAATTCAAAAAAATGAATTTTTAAAGACGGTCCTTTATAATCATTTTTTGTAAACTCTCCCGAAAGGCTTGGAGCGTATATTCCTCCCGTACTTTCGGAATGAGGACAATATTGTAATTCCCTTTTATATTCTCCCTTTCTAAACGAAATGCTTCCCGAATCAATCTCTTGATACGGTTTCTCATCACGCTTTTTCCGTGCTTTTTTCCAATCGAAATACCCATTTTGAGTTCCTTCGACGATGCATACACCATGGTCAAGGCAGGGGAAAAGGCTCTCTTTCCTTTGGAAAAAAGCTTCTGAAAATCCGATTGTTTCTTTAAACGCAGATAATTCATTCTTCATGCCTTGTCCTTTATTGCCACGTCTACCTATTTAAAAAAGCGGAAAATAAGGAAGAAGCCGCAAAACCTCGTCATGTTTGCGGCCGGGCTTTATTCTCAGTTGGAAAGTTTCTTTCTTCCCTTGTTTCTTCTTCTCTTCAAAACGTTTCTGCCCGCTTTCGTCGACATTCTTTTTCTAAAGCCGTGCACTTTGTTTCTCTGTCTTTTCTTGGGCTGGTAAGTTCTTTTCATGATTCTTTCTCCTAATAAAAATTACTCTTTTTTCTTTTTTCTTTATTTAAAGCAGCGTCTATTTTTAAACGCTCTTTTTTTATTATATCAAATAATTATCCGTTCCGTCAAGCATTTATGGGGTGTTTTCCACTCTTTAAGCGTTTGTTCTAACAGGTAAAACGAGATAAGAGCTCTCTCCACCGTCCTCATTTTCAAGGGTGAACGGTGCAATCGGGGTGTTAAAGGACAACTTCACAATCTCTCCGTCAAGCGCTTTCAACGCGTCTAATAAAAACTTCGCGTTCATGGCGATCTTAAGTTCTTTTCCGTCCAACGTTCCTTTCACCGTCTCGGAAACGTTCCCAATTTCCGAATTTGCGGAAATAAAGGCACCGCCCGCCTTCACGTCCATAATAATGAGATTATTTTTATCTCCTCTGATAAGGACAGACGCTCTCTCCACGCTCTCGATAAGTTCGTCTCTTTTCACATAGAGAGAGGTCACAAACGTGGGAGGAAAAATATTCGCCTTATTGACGAATTCGCCCGTGTAGAGTCGAGAAGTCAAGGATGTGCCGTCAACGGACACGGAAAGCGTGTTTTTGGAAAAATTCACCTCTAAAATATCTCCGTCCGAATCGAGCATTCTCGAAATTTCCGTGAGAGTTCTTGCAGGACAGACGATCTTCGCACTGCTCTCTCCCTCTGCTTCGCAGGAAGAAACAGCCATTCTGTAACCGTCAAGCGCGGTCGCATAGAGCTTGCCGTCCGCCGTCTCGAGAAGACATCCCTTTAAGATGGGACGGCTGTCGTCCGTCGCACAGCAAAAAACCGTCTTTCCAATAAGATTTTTTAAATCGTTGTTTTTAACGCGGAAAGAATTTTCTCCCGCATCCTTTCTCACCTCGGGGAAGGTGGACGCGTCGAGAGACTGCATAAAGGAGGAAGAATCGTCGTAACGAATCTCTATCCCATTCTCTCCTGTGGAAACAGTGATCGTTTTACCCGCGATTTTTCCTATAAAGTCTGTGAACAGTCTGCCGTTCACACATACCTCTCCCTCTTCCACAACTTCTGCATTCACTTTCTTTTCAATACAAATCTCCCCGTCGTAGGCGGTAAGAATCAAAACGTCGTTAAAAGCAGAAATTTTTATACATTCCATAACGGGGTTAACCGTTTTCACGGCACATGCTTTATTTACCGTGACCGCTGCGTCGGAAAGGACGATTCCCTCACATACAAATTTCATTTTTTTCTCCTTAAAAACACGAAATCTTTCTTTTGCTTTTGTTCGGTATTATTTTACCATATATTACTGATTTTTGCAAGCAAAAAGCTTACCCCTACAAACTTTTTTACAAGACTTTCTCATTTTAATCAAAAACAAAAAAGGGAGCCGCCTCTTGAAAAAAGCATTAATATATTTTTTATATAGTATTTTAGTATTTATAATAGTAAGGGGTGGTGGAAATGTGGACAACCTTATTATTTTTTTATTTATAATTCTTTAAAATAAAGGATATTTAAAGATTTTTTAAGGGTGGACAACCGCCTTTTTTTCGGTGGAAAAGAATGGGGATAAAATGTGAATAAGTGGAAAGAAAGGAAAAGGATGTTATCATAAAAAAGAATAAAAATTTGTTTTTTATGTATAAAAATACAAAAGAAAAGAGTTGTCCACATAAGATATTCACATTGTGGAAAAGGTTGTCCACTTATAAAGATTAACATTAAAAAAATAAAAAAGCTTTATTTTCTTGTATTTTTAAAAAAAGTGTGATATAATGAGAAAAGTTATGGATAAGAAAATTTTTTTAGATTTGAATTTAGAGAGTATACAGGGTGAAAAAAAGGAAAAATTCGACTGCTTTTCCGCTCTTTTAAAAGAGTATAACACCCGCTATAATCTCACTTCTATCACGGAGGATAAGGAAATTTTGTATAAGCATTTTCTCGACTCCTCTGCAGCAGCGGCGCTTTTTCAAAAAAATGCGAACGTTGCGGAGGTGGGCTCGGGAGCGGGATTTCCCTCGATTGTCTTGAAAATTTTAAGGGAAGATCTTTGTTTTACGCTTATGGAAAGCGTGGGGAAAAAGTGTGAGTTTTTAAGGGTGGCTGTGGATAAACTCGGTTTTAAAGGAATGAATATTTGTAATATTCGCGCCGAGGACGCCGCAAGGGAAAAAGAATATAGAGAAAGGTTTGATTATTGCGTCGCACGGGCGGTTGCACGAATGAATTCTTTATCTGAATACTGTTTGCCTCTCGTGAAAGTGGGAGGAACGTTTATTGCGTATAAAAGCGCGGATGAGACGGAAATTCAAGAGGCGGAATCGGCTTATAGAACGTTGGGAGGAAGGTTAGATTTTGTTTACGGTTACTCCTTACCCGAGGGGTACGGAGAACGGGTGTTGGCGGGTGTGAAAAAAATTAAGACAACGTCGCCGAAGTATCCGCGCGGTCAGGGAAAAGAGAGAAAAAATCCTCTTTGAGAGGGAGAGTATATGAAAATTGCCGTGCAAGAGGGAATTAAAGAGGTTTTGTTCCCGAAAAAAATACAAAGCTGTGCTTTTACGGGACATCGGGAGCTGGGCGCGGATTTTTCTCCGATTCGGCTCATGAACGCCGTGGACGAATGTTTGGCGCGAGGCGCGAGGGTGTTTTATAACGGTGTGGCACGCGGTTTTGATCTTCTTGCGGCAGAGTGTGTTTTAAACCGTAAAAAATTATACGGGGATATAAAACTCGTTGCCTGTGTGCCTTATTTGAGACAGGCGGATGCGTTTAAGGACGAGGATAAATGCCGATACGACCGCATTTTGAAAGAAAGTGACGAAGTGGTTGTGATTCAGGAGGAATACACCCGCTGGTGTATGGCGAAAAGAAACGATTATATGGCTCAAAAGGCGGACGTTTTGATCGCGTATTGCACGAAAGAGACGGGCGGGAGCGCTTATACCGTGAAAAAATTCAGGAAAAAGGGCGGATATATTCTGTTCGTTTAAGAAAGATCCTATCACAACAAGATCGATTTTTAACTAACCAACCGTTTATTGTGACGAAGCCTCAAAAAAGGAGAAAAAATGGATTTAACAGGCAAAAAAGTGGGTTTTTTAGGAGACAGTATAACCGAACGGTACAGCGCGAGCACGTATGAAACCTGTTACGTGGCGAGATTTGCTCAAGCGCATCCCGAAAGTAAGGTTTTTAACTACGGCATAAGCGGAACGAAAATAGCGAGAAAATTGAAAGTAAATCCCGATTCCATGGTCGATAAAAACCATTTCGTGACCCGACTTCAAAAAATGGAGGACGAGCTCGATCTGATTTTTGTGTTCGGGGGAACGAACGATTACAGCAACGGCGATATTCCCATGGGAAAATTCGGAGATACGACCACGGACAGTTTTTACGGGTGTCTTTACGATTTATCGATGGAGCTGATAAAAAAATATACGAGAGCGAGAATCGTGTTCGCTACGCCTCTTTACAGGAGCGACGTGAAAGGAGCCACAATCCGCGAGGACGGAGCGTTCACGCTGGACGATTATGCGGAGGCGATCAGAGAGAACGCGGCGTATTTTTCTTTCCCCGTGCTCGACTTGAGAAGAGTTTCGGGAATACAGCCCGAAATCCCTCTTATAAAAGAGAAATTTACCGCGGACGGTCTGCATCCGAACGACGAAGGACATAAGAGACTCTTTGAAATCATAGACGCCTATATAAAATCGCTTTAAAAAAGAAATTGCACCCCGAAAGGAATTTGCCTTTCGGGGTGTTTGTTAATTATTTATAATTCAAAGAAAGAATTTTATATTTTTCCGTCTCATTCTTTGAAGAAAGAAGAATAAAGGCGTGCCGAGGGCATAGACCCAGACGGCTTCCGTCAAGGCAAGAGAGCTCGCATAGATAAAATAGGAAGCAATCTTCGTGCCATAGTCCACGCCGCCGCATAAAAAAACGATAATGACGGGGATCATGAACGCGTTGAAAAGAACGGGAGATAAGCCGCCGAGAAGAATTTTTAAGGGCGTTTTTTTGAGAAAGACCCCCACCATGTACGTGGTCAATGCGGCAAGTAGGGTGGCTAGAGAGCCTAAAAAGACGTCGTATATCCAAAAGGGAGAGGTTATATTCGAGATCATACAACCGACGAATAATGCGGGGACCGCTTCGGAAAAAAATAAAGGCAGTATACACAGCGCTTCCGCCGGTCGGATTTGGAAAAAGCCCTGAAAGGAGAGTGCTCCGAACGCGTAGGTGAGCGCGACGTATAGTGCCGCGATGACGCCCGCGCGGCAAAGCCGACGGGCAGTGAAAAGATTTTTCATGAAATTGTACCTCGGTTTTTTATTTAGAAGTGTTTGCCGAAAACCTTCTGAAAACGTTTTTTTATTTGAGTATATTTCTCTTTTTGAGAGCCGATAAAATTTCCTCGTGCATGAGTGTGGGCGTTTGTTTGCCGTCCACACAGTAAAAGCGCTCGGGCTCCCCTTTCACGCGGGAAATAAAACCCTCATAGACCTTTTCGTGGAAAAACATGCCCGCTTGCTCCATACGGTCGTTCTGATCGGCGCCGTGTTTGCGAATAAACGCGTCCTTTGGCGTAAGATCGATAAAAACGGTAAGATCGGGCAGGAAATGTTCAAGCGCAAACGCGTTGATTTTTGAGATAAATTCTTCTCCTAAACCCCGCGCGGTTGCCTGATAAGCAAAAGAGGAATCCACGTAGCGATCGCATAAGACGAGCTTTCCCTCTTTTAGCGCGGGCTCGACCGTGTCGGATAAATGCTGCACTCTCGCCGCGGCAAAGAGCAGGGCTTCGCATTCGTCCGTCATATCCGCATTTTTTCCGTCGAGAATGATTGAGCGGATCGCCTCGGAAATTTTACCGCCCCCCGGCTCTCTCGTTAAAAGATACAGGATTCCCTCTTTATCGAGATAGTCTGCCAGCATTTTTATCTGCGTGGATTTTCCCGCACCGTCGCAGCCCTCGAACGTGATAAATTTTCCTTTGCGTAAAGATTCCATAGTTTTTGCCTTTGAGTATTGAAAAAGGATCAGAATTTTTTAAAGTATGTTTCACGTGAAACTATTTGTACTGTTTTTTGAATATCCTTTTTTTGATGGAAAAATATAAAAATATACAAAAAAGAAAGAATATTTGTTTAGCTGTTCAACGCCGAGCAATAGCGTTCAACAAGATAATTGACAAGCGACAGACTTTCATAGAGACTGTAAGCATAGTTACTTTTCGCCGTATCCAAAAGCACGAGGTGGATGTTTTGCGCGGTGTAGACGTTGTCGTGCGTCACTCCCTCCGCATCCTTTTCGGAAACGGTGTAGTAAACGAGCTCTTTTAAGTTCTCCATATATTGATTGGGACAAAGATTGATAGAATAGCTTGCCGTTTTGCTCGTGACGTTGCCGTCGTAATCGGAAGAGTAAACGGTCGTTTCAACAACGGAGACGTAGTTTGCCGCGACGTAGGACTCGAATTTGAGAAGGGAATCACGGTATTTTTCAATGCGCTCGATTTCGCTTTGAATGCCCGCTTTGATTTTCTTTTCTTTTTTAAAACGCTTGTCCTTTTGCTTTTTAATCCGCGCGCGGAAGACTTCTTCCACTTTTTCCTTGTTGATCGACGCGTTCTCGGCGCGGAAATCTCCGTAGTATTCTCCTAAAAACGCTTCCATTTCCGAGATATATCCGTCCTCGCCGTAAATGGGTTTGGCGTAGGGGGTATACATGGTTAAAAACTGTTGAAGATAGGTGGGGGAAAAGGTGTTTCCCTGTTCGTCCGTGTAGCTCACGGAGGAGTTTTTGTTTCTTTCGTCACCCGAAACGAACAGCGCGTCGCCCTCGTTGGTCATAAGACGGGTTTGAATGAGCGTTTCCGCTTGTTCCTGTCCTGCCGTGGCGTCCATCGGGGTAATATTTAAAATATCATAGGAAAAGACGTTCTTCTTTTTGAGCGCGCCGTCAAGATCGTCGAAGAGTGTGGTTACGTGCGTCCCGCTATAATTGAAGATCGTGAATTGTTGCGCGGGCGTGATACGCGTGGCGGCTGTGGTGAAAATCAAACTCCATAAAACGATTGCCGCGACGATCAAGGCGATCATTTTCAGCCAATCGTAGGATAAGAGCAGATTCAACCTTTTTTTGGTGATCCGTGCGTCCATCTTTCCTCCTTTTCAGGTTATTTTTTATAATTTTATACCGTCTATTTTTTAAAAAACGGCATACATGGGTGTAAGCAAAACAAAAAACAATGAATAAAAATTAAATTATACGAAATTTATTCACATATAATTTTTACACGCCCGTCCTTTTATTATAGAGGATAAAAATGACGGGCGCGGGTTATTTTTGTGAAAAGAAATTATTTTTTGGGTTTCATTGTGGGGAAGAGGATGACGTCGCGAATGGTGGAGCTATCGGTCAAGAGCATAACGAAACGGTCAAGCCCCATGCCGAGACCGCCTGTGGGCGGCAGTCCGTATTCGAGCGCGTTGATGAAATCCTCGTCCACCTGCGCTTCCATATTGCCCGCTTTTCTCTTGGCTTCGACCTGCGCCGTCATGCGCTGTTTCTGATCGATCGGGTCGTTCAGCTCGGAGAAAGCGTTGCCGTATTCGTGACCGCAGATAAAGTACTCGAATCTCTCGGTGAACGCGGGGTTGGAGGGTTTGCGCTTTGCAAGCGGAGAATTCTCCACGGGATAGTCATAGATAACCGTGGGTTGAATGAGCTTGTCCTCAACGAACGCGTCAAACAGCTCGATAAGCACCCAGCCCTTGGTTGCGTTTTCGTGTTCGAGCTCCACGCCGAGCGCTTTTGCCGCGGCGCGTGCGTCCTCGTCCGTTTCCCAAGCCTCGTAGTCGGCGCCCGAATATTTTTTGACTGCTTCCGCCATGGTCATTCTCGTCCAATTTCCCAT
This sequence comes from Clostridia bacterium, assembly GCA_017467275.1. Taxonomy (GTDB): domain Bacteria; phylum Bacillota; class Clostridia; order Christensenellales; family Borkfalkiaceae; genus Scatosoma. The sequence goes on from JAFTSN010000020.1 coordinate 14,244, forward strand.
GTGGATCTCGGTGCCCTGATAGGTGATATCGAGGGTGCCGCAGACCTTGAGCGTAACCGTTTTATACAGCTCCTCGATAAGGTCCATCATGTCGAAATAGTCGCTGTAAGCCTCATACATTTCAATCGAGGTAAATTCGGGGTTGTGGAAAGCGTCCATGCCCTCGTTGCGGAAAATTCTGCCGACCTCGTACACCTTGTCCATACCGCCGACAATCAGCCGCTTTAAGAACAGTTCCGTTTCAACGCGCATATACATGTCCAAATCGAGCGCGTTGTGGTGGGTCTTGAACGGGCGGGCGTCCGCACCGATTTCAAGGGTTAAAAGGGTGGGCGTGTCCACCTCAAGATACCCTCTTGCGTCGAGGAAAGCACGAATCTCTTTTAAGATCATAGAACGCGCGCGGAAGGTCTTTTTCACGTCGGGATTCATGATCAGATCGAGGTGGCGCAGACGGTATTTCAAATCCTGATTCTGAAGTCCGTTGTACTTTTCAGGCAGGGGCAGCAGGGATTTCGTGAGCATGATCATTTCGGTCACGTGCACGGAAATTTCGCCTGTCTGCGTTTTAAAGACAAACCCCTTAAAGCCGACGATATCACCGATGTCATAGTCCTTTTTATAGGACATATAATTTTCTTCGCCGATATCCTGACGGGTCACGTAGATCTGAATGGAGCCGCTTCTATCCGCAATATGCGAAAAGGACGCCTTGCCCATAATACGGCGGGACATCATTCTACCTGCCATTGCGACCGTTTTTCCCTCGTAGGCTTCAAAGTTCGCCTTGATCGTTTCGGAATCCGCGTCTACGGGATATTTCACCTGCTCATAGGGATTTTTGCCCTCGGCTTGCAGCTTTGCGAGCTTTTCACGGCGGATTCTCGCCTGTTCGATTAGTGTTTCTTCCTCTGCGGGCGGGTTTGCCGCCACGGGAGTGTTCTTTTCTTCCATCTTTCTTTCCTTCTATTTATGCAATTATGCAAAAACACCGTATATTATCCGTTTGTTTATTTTGCGAGGGAGATTTCCTCGATTTTAAGCGTGTAGACGGGGTTGTTGTTCTCGGGAACGATCGTCACAACGTCGCCAACCTTATGACCGATGAGCGCTTTACCCACGGGGGAAAGGTTGGAGATTTTGTTCGCCGTGATATCAAGCTCAGTCGTGCCCGTGATCTCATAGGTTTCTCTCTCGTCGAATTCGGGATCGTAAACGGTTACCTTGGAGCCGATATGAACGACGGAGGTGTCCGTCGTCTCCTCGATGATCTCTGCGTTTTTGATTTTGTAGTCAAGCTCCACGATCTCCCCTTCGTTTGAAGCCTGTTCGTTTCTCGCTGCGTCGTATTCCGCGTTTTCGGAAAGGTCGCCGTGGCTTCTCGCCTCTGCAATTCTCGCCACGATCTCGTCGCGCTTGGTCGTTTGCAGGTATTTAAGGCGCTCCACCGCCTCGTCGTACCCCTTTTGCGTCATTTGAAATTTCTCTGCCATAATATCCTCCATTTATTGTCGAGCTGTTTTTTTTCTTTTTCTTCCGCGCGAAAACCTTTTCGCCGCCTCTAAAAAACGGGACGTGCGCCGCGGTTTCTACGTAAAAAAGAGCCCTTTACGAGAAACGGCAAAAGACACCGTGACCCCGCAAACGGGAAGCCACGGCAAATTTTCTTCGGTTTTCTATCTATATTATAGACGGTTTTTTCTCTCTTGTCAATCAAAACCGAGGGTTATTTGAATAAATGCTCGAGCGCGAGCTGATCGAAATCAAAGTTTTCGACAAAATCACGGGGCATAAACTTGACTCGGTTGAATTTGGCAAAGTTGAAAATATGCGTTTTCATAAGGACGGGCGTGGGCACGTCGAGCGCTTGACAGATCTCGGCGAGGTAGTCGAAAAAGTGGGAGTAAGTGAGCTTCTCCTCCTTTTCGTAGACGAACTGTTTTTCGATTCTTCCGTTTTTAATCAGCTTTGCCCAAATTCTCATGGCATTATTATACACCGAAAAAGGGAAAAAGTAAAACGATTTTAAGGGTTTTTATTTCCAATCTCTTCCGACGAGCTCATCTAAAGTGATAAGGCAAGTCTTTTCGCGATCAGTCTTTTACACAAAGGATTTCAGCGGGATCAACGTCTAAAACCTTGCAAAGATTTGCAAACGTATCCAGAGACGGCATTTTCTTTCCGTGAAAATAACAAGAAATCTGGGTTTGATTAATTCCCAACTGTTTTGCAAGATTGGTTTGTGATATACCGCTGTTTTTTATTGCTTCAGCTAATTTAATTTGAATTTGTTCAAGTGTTATCATTTTTCACCTCTCTAAAATTATATACCTAATAGATATAAAATGCTTGACTTATACCCATTGGGTATGATATTATATATTATATATTATATCCAATAGATATAAAAAGAGGTGCAAAAATGATAAAGATATCGATTATCGAGGACATTTTATCGGGCAGGCTTTCTGAGGAGGAAGCGGTTCCCCATTTGGACGAGGAATCGCGGGAAACGCAAGAGCGGTTTGATCGTTTTATGGATTGGTTGGGCGAGACGGTTTCGTGGCAGGAGTGCTTCGATAAAACCAACGATATTATGGATTGGGTCTATTTGCAACGCAAACAGTCGTTTCGCAACGGGGTGCGGTTTGGTTTTTTCCTTGCGCTGGAGCTTGTGGAGGGATGGAAGTAGGGGGCAGGTATGCGTTAAATGATTTTTCGAGTAACCGAAGCAATATAATCCGAACCAGCCCAAAGGCGCGCTTTTAAGCGCATCGTCATTGAAATACGCTTGTATTCCCGCTTCCTCTTCGCCTAAAATTATCAAAAATATCGCGCCTTTGGGTGCGAAGCAATTTTGAATAGTCGAATTTAAACGAAGTCAAGGAGAATGGCGCAGGTAATCCACGGACGGATTATCAAGACGTTCGACGATGGATTCGGCTAAATTCGCCCTTCAAAATCGAGTTCAGATTATATTGCTTCGGTTAAGCCGTTTGCCGTGCTTTTCCCAAAGTAGCTGGGCAATGCCGTCGGAAATGATTTCTGCCATGGAGTAGACGAGGTTGAGCCTCGTTGCGCTCAAAAGCCCGTAGTTGCCGAGGGATTTTTCCGTGACGATCCCCATAATCGACAGATCGCCCACCGAACCCAAGCGTTTGTTGGCGCCCGCGCCCGGGAGCAAGGGGCGGTCGCAGATACGAATGAGCCCGATATCGCCCTCGCCTCCGACCGCCGCGTCAACGGCGATCACTTTGCGCCCGCGGTGGGTCTCGCGCAAGAAAGAGCGGACGTATTTGATCTCTTTTGCCGTGACGGGTGCGGCGAGAGTGCCGTAGATAAACGCGTGCAAGCCCTGCGTTTTATATTTGAGCATGGAGCCTGTGACGGGGCCGAGACTGTCTCCGATCGCTAGGTCGCTGCCGATACATAAAACGACGGGAAGATCGTCGTTTCGTTCGGGCGTGCCGCTTGTCTCGGCGAGGTCGGAAAGGATTTGGATACGGACATGGTGGTGCCGTCCGCGGCAAGTTTATTGAAGACGTTGAAAGAATATTCCATAGTTTTTAACCGCCTTTTTCTCTCGCCGCAGGGCGCGGAGAGAGGTGGATTTTTTTAATTATCGACGGATTTTTTGCGTTTTATTCACGCGCGCGTATTATATATTGAGGGATTCTTTACCCGTCTCGGTGCAAAATGGCGCGCAAAGACTTGAAATATTTTGTCGGGTGTGATATAATAGCGGTATGTGACGGAACAAAATGCCCCGCTTGGGGGTTAGAACCTTTTGTCTGTGGCGAAAATTAAAAAAGGGAGGCGGAAAGATGAATCTTTTGTTAGGCGGCTTTAGAGTTGCGTTTATTTTGGATATCGTTTGCGTGCTGATCTTTTTTATTTTTGCGCTTTTAAGTGCGAGAAAGGGCGGTATTAACTGTCTTTTCGGGTTTGCGGCAACGCTTGTTTCGCTCATTCTTGCGTTTTCGCTGGCGTCGAAGGGCGCGGCTCTGTTGAACGTGTTGTTTGATTTCACCGACTTTTTGTCGGGCAAGCTCGAGGGGGTTCTGTTGAAGATTAAGGGCTTTAACGTGGACATTTCCGAAAGCGGCGTGGAACAGGCGTTGGCGGGCGTCAGTCTGCCGTCGTTTATCAAGGATTTTCTCGTGGACGAGCTCGCGAACAAGGCGGTGCCCGCAGGCACGACGCTGGCTTCTCAGGCGGGAGGCGCGATTGCGAAATTTGTCGCGTCCCTTCTGGGGTGGGTCGTCGTGTTCTTTCTCTCCAAGCTTTTCATTACCCTGCTTGGAAAACTGCTCACAAAAATTGTGCGGTCGATCACGGTGGCGTCTGCGATCAACACGCTCTTGGGCGTGACGTTCGGGCTGTTTAAGGCGTTTGTGATCGTCTGCGGGGTGCTTGCCGTGTTTTCGCTCATTCCCTCCGAGGGGGTACACAATTTCTTTAACTCCACCTTTATCGTGAAATATCTCTATAACGACAACCCGCTTATGCGGCTCATTTCCAATTCCCTTTGAGCTTTTGCGGGCAATATTTATGCACAACGGAGTATAAACTATACAGTTTTTGTTTGTGGATAACCTGCGGGGAATGCATAAAAATTGTGCATAAAAGTCTGTTTGAGCGGTCAAAAAAGAGGAAAAACGGGGAAAAAACGTCTAAAAAAGCTGTGATTTTATCCACAAACGGTTGGGTTATCCACAAAAAAATGAGCAAAAAGAGGGTTTTTAAAGGTTGCGTGGAGTTGAGTTATCCACAACTCTAACGGGATACACGCAAAAACGAACAAAAATTCGTGTAAAAATGGCGTTTTTTGTGCATAAACGGAAAAAGTTATCCACATTATGCAAAAATAGAGTGTGGACAAGCATTTATGCTGTTGATAACCCGTTTTATGCAATTTAGAAAGAGTGTATAATATTCTCAAGAGGAACGGATATGAACGAAAAAGACAAAAAACCGTATGAACGGGAGATCGGCGAGGCGCTCGGGTTTTTGCTCGAAAAAGGGTTTGCCTACGAGTATACCTACGACAAGGGCTCGGACTCCTCGTGCGTGTATATTTACCGTTTCCGTCGCGGGCGGGACTATTTCGATTTGCGGAGCGTTTCAGGCGGGAGCGAGGGCACGTTCGTGGTCTACACGGACGGGCAATACGTCTTTCCCAATCTAAAGCTGCGGCATAAAAAGGCGTTTCGCGCCTTTAAAATTAAGCATCTTTTCAAGGCGGCGACGGCGGCGGAGCGTTGGGCGTTTGCGGGCACGCTTTTGCGGGAGGAGTGTCAGGACGGGAATTTATTTGGCATTGTGCTTTGAGCTTTTCGGGGTGTGAATATGGATGCAAAAACGGAGCGGACGGGGTTCGCCCGTTCTTTTTTATTGCCTTAAAAAGAGAGCGCGGGAAAAATTTTTTATTTTTGGAAAAATTTTCGTAAAAGTGTTTACAAGTGAAAGGATTTGTGGTATAATTAAAATGACCGAAAATTGGACTTTGCGGGCGGGAAAAGCGTTGAAAAGAGCGAAAAAACGTTCCGAAAAGCACAGGAAAATATCGGAAAACACCGAGAAAGCGCAAAAAAGCGCGAAATCGGCGTAAAATATATACTGTAAAGAAAAAATATTTTCATAAAGGAGACCGAGTCATGGAAATCACGACTAACCTCACGAACAACAAAAAAGTTCTTCAATTCGTCAAGGACTGCGCGGAATTTGCTCAGCCTGACAAGATCGTCTGGATTGACGGCAGTGACGCGCAGAGAGACGCGCTTCGCGCAGAGGCTGTTGCCAGCGGCGAGATCATTAAGCTCAATCAGGAAAAATTGCCCGATTGCTACCTGCACAGAACGGCGGAAAACGACGTTGCCCGCGTTGAGGACAGAACGTTTATTTGCTGTGAAAACGAAGCGGATGCGCTCCCGCATTCCATTGTTAAGTGGAAAGCGCCCAAGGAAGCCTATGCAATGATCAACGAGATCGCAAAGGGCGCGTATAAGGGCAGAACGATGTACGTTATCCCCTATTCAATGGGCGTGATCGGCTCGCCGTTCTCCAAGATCGGCATCGAGGTCACCGACTCTATCTACGTCGTGCTCAACATGATTATTATGACGCGCGTGAGCGCCGCTTGCTATGAACAGCTCGGCGAAAACGGCGATTTCGTCAAGGGCTTCCACGCGAAGTGCGACGTCAACCCCGAAAAGAGATATATCATGCATTTCCCCGAGGACAACACGATTGTTTCCGTGAACTCCGCTTACGGCGGCAACGTCCTTTTGGGCAAGAAGTGCTTCGCGCTCCGTATCGCGACCTATCTTGGTAAGAACGAGGGCTGGATGGCTGAACACATGCTTATTCTCGGCGTGAAGCGCCCGCAGGATAAGGAAATCAAATACGTGGCGGCGGCGTTCCCCTCCGCTTGCGGTAAGACCAACCTTGCGATGCTCATTCCTCCCAAGCAGTACCTCGACGCAGGCTACGAAGTGCAGTGCGTGGGCGACGATATCGCGTGGATTCGCGTGGGCGAGGACGGCAGACTTTGGGCGGCAAACCCCGAGAACGGCTTCTTCGGCGTTGCGCCCGGCACCAACGAGAAATCCAACCCCAACGCGCTTGCGGCAACCAAGAAAGGCACGATCTTCACGAACGTTGCCTATAATCCCGAGGACGGGACGGTTTGGTGGGAGAAGCTCACGAAGCAGGCGCCCGCAAACCTCATTGATTGGACGGGTAAGCCCTGGACGCCCGATTGCGGACGTAATGCGGCGCATCCCAACTCCCGTTTCACGGCTCCCGCTGTGAACTGCCCTTGCATCTCGCCCGAGTTTAACTCCAAGGCGGGCGTGCCCCTCTCCGCGATTATTTTCGGCGGCAGACGCGCAACCACGACTCCGCTCGTTTATCAGTCCCGTGATTGGAATCACGGTACGTTCGTCGGCACGATCATGTCCTCCGAGACGACGGCGGCGGCAACGGGTGCGGTCGGTGTGCTCCGTCACGATCCCATGGCTATGAAGCCTTTCATGGGCTATTCCGTCGATCAGTACTTCCAGCATTGGATCGACATGGGCAAAAAAGTGCCTGCGGATAAACAGCCCAAGATCTTCAACGTCAACTGGTTCCGTCAGGACGAGGACGGCAACTTCATGTGGCCTGGGTTTGGCGATAACATGAGAGTGCTCGATTGGATTCTTGACCGTTGCGAGGATAAGGTGGAGGCGCAAGAGACGGCGATTGGCTATCTGCCCTATGCGAAAGATATCAATATCGAGAACGCAGATATCACGTCGGAAACGCTTGATAAGCTTCTCTACGTGGATAAGGCTCGCTGGGCGGCAGAAGCGGACGAGATCGAGAACTACTACAACGAGAACTTCGGCGACAAGGTGCCCGCGGAGATCCGTGCGAACCTCGAAACGCTTAAGAAGAACTGCGCAAAATAATTAAAAAAATTACGCCCACGGTTTTCACGTTCAGGAAAACCGTGGGCTTTTTTTATTTCTATAGTATTGACAAAAGCGCAGATAGCCGTTTTATGTCATTTTTCTTTCTTTTTCAGGGTGTAGCTCGTTGAGGAGGAAACGTCGCCCCAGCCGCCGATGCTCTCTGTGCCGCGCCCGCCTGCATAGCTCGAGCCGCCCTCAATCAAGAATACGCGCTTGTGGGAATAAAAACCAATGACCTTGCCGTCCAGCAAAATGCTCTCCTCGGGGGTAATCACGATCTCCTTCTCGCCAAAGTCCCACGCGTCAATGCCGCCGTCGTTGTCGGCGTGGCTCTCGAAATCCCACTCGTATAAGATATAGTATTTATCGTAAAGCGCCTCTTTTTTGAGGGCTGCTTCCTCCATGGCGGAAAGCTCCACCTCGTAAAACGCCTTATCGCCAAGCTTAAAAATGGGCGCTTGCCCATTGCCCGTCACATGCTTAAATGCTTTCATTTTGTCTTCCTCCCTATGATACTATCAGTATAGCAAACTTGAAAGGAAAAAGCAAGTGTATTTATCGTGGATAACTTCGCTTCTTAAAAAAGAAACAAAATTTTTCAAAAAACAACAATTTTTTTGCTTTCAAGGTATTGACAAAATGCAAAACATCGATTATAATAGTGTCACAAAAGGAAAATTTTCCCAATTAGGCGAGGTTGCAACAAGCCGAAAATAAAAAGAGAGGATAGACCGATGCACAACGTTCTTTAATCAAATCAAGAAAG
>JAFTSN010000021.1 GCA_017467275.1 Clostridia bacterium
ATGAAAAAGACATTGAGGCAAAGAATTGTGTGTATCCCGATGGCGTTGGGGATGGCGGCAACGTCGCTTTTCGCCGTCGGGTGCAAGAAGGCAGAGTTGAGAACCATCAACGAAGACGATTTAAGTCGTTGGCTTGTGGGCATTACCTGCCACTATGAGAGCGATCTGGAGAATAATTATATCGAAAGAACGATTAAAGAGTTAAAAAAGGAACCGCTTAAATTTACCTTATATTATAAGGAAAATTATCGCGATTTAGCAAAGTTGGATAAAAACTTTAATATGATTCCAACGCTTACTCTTTGGTATATCGATTCAAACGGCGAGCGGATCGAGAACGGAGAATTAGACGGCGTAAAGTATTATCTAAACGATGTTGATTATAATTCGACAAATTTTGAGGAAGAGCTGGGCGATACAACCTCTCCTACGCGTCCTTGGAATAAAGAGGGTGTATATGAGTGGTTCCTTTCTCTATGGAAACATGATTCCAAAAATAAAAAAGCAACAGGAGTAGGAGTAGCTGTAAATATTGACGTAACTATTAAAACAAAAGACACGGTTTAATTTATAAGGAGAAAATAATGAAAAACAAAAAAAGAAAAATTATAGCAGCGCTATTATCGGTTGTTTCTTTCGCCTTTTTGTTCCCCGCGACGTATTTGACGACTGAAACGCCGAACACGCCGAAAGGAGATGGGGTTTATGATCCTAATGCGCCTGTGATTGTTTCTTAAAGCTCTAAACATAAAAGCGTTCCGACGATTCGGAACGCTTTTACTTTGCGGTTATTCTTTTGCCAGCGACAGCTTCAGCCGCTTATAAATCTCCTCCGCGGCGAAGCGGGCTTTCGTCACCACGTCGCGCACGCTCGGGAAGCAGTAATACAGCCGCTTTTTATCCCCGATACAAATCACGTCGCCCATTTCATACCAATCATAGTCGGCATTCAAGCCGTAGGAGGCGAGCGGGGAGTGCTCGTAGAGGAGCTTGCCGTCCTCGCCCGAGAGCGTGAACCCGTCCTTGGTATGCACCAAGCGCCCCTTTCCCACCTTATACACCGCCTTATAATCGGCGATCACGGCGATCTCCACGGCAAGATCGAGCTTATAGGAATCGGACTCAAGCTCCTTTTTCACGCATTCGCGTTGCCAATCAAACCAATCGGGGATATGGGAAAATTCCGTCGCGCCCTCGATTGCCTGAAGCTTGCCATAGACGTCCAGCTCATACGCCTTGCCGCATTTAAGACAGGTCAGCTTCGCGCCCTCGCCGTACATTTGCCCCTCCGCGTTGCAGTGGGGGCAACGGTAGAGAACGCGGTTCAAGCCCTCCGCGCGGTCGGGCTCGTCCACAACCGTTTTTGTCTCGAATTGCGCTTTGAAGTTGTCGAACGAAAACGCCTTATCGATAATCGCGTCCAGCTCCTCCACGGATTTTTCCGCGATCTCCTCGCGGGTCAACAGACAGTTGACGTGCGCGGAAACCTTGATTTTGCGGAGCTTTAAATTGTTATAGAGGGGCTGGCGTAAAAACGCGCCCTCGGTGATGATCGTGAGGATAGGCACGTCCAGCTTTTTCAAGAGCTGACCGAGCTTTCTGGGCAGGGTGGTGGTGCGCCCGTCGAAGGAATACCCCGCCTCGGGAAACATCAAAACGCTGACGTTCTTTTCTTTGACCGCCTGAAGCATATTTTTGAGCAAGGTGACGTCGGCTGTGAATTTCTGCGTGGGAATACACCCGATTTTCCGCATGAGCCATTCCTTACCCACGAGCGCGTCCGTCGTGGACACGATATAATAGGGCTTGGGATAGAGGATTTTGGAGGCGATCTTGAGATCGATAAAGCTCGAATGGTTCATTAAAACGAGATAGGGACCCTTTCCCGCCGCCTCCAAGCGTTCCTTGGTGTAAGTGAATTGCGTTGCTCTTAAATCGGGGATAGACAGGAGCCGAACGAGCGACTGAAAGAGAAAGCTCGGTTTTTTCAAGGGCTTTTTCTTGGGTGGTTTTAAGGATAACACGTACTCCAGAGGCACGGTTCGCGTTTTGATTTTCAAAAATTCATTCCCCCTATTAAAGACGTCTTGAAAATATTATAAAGCACAATTAACAAAAAGTCAACGCAATGCAATAAAAAACCCCGAGTTTTCTCGGAGTTGGGTTTCGTGCTCGCCGTCAGCCGTTTTGCGGGAGCTTGCTTCTAAGCTCGAGCGCTTTGATCATTTGGTTTACGTAAGAAACGGGCACAAGCTCGATTTTGTCCTTATATTTCTCGCAGGTTTTCATGTTTTTTGCGGGTAAAATCACCCGCTTAAAGCCTGTTTTGATACATTCGTTCACGCGCTTTTCCGCATACGTCACGGGACGGACCTCGCCCGTTAATCCCACTTCGCCGAACAGGGCGGTGTATTTGTCGATCGGCACGTCGCTCGCCGCGCTCGCAAGCGCCGCGCATACGGCAAGATCGACCGAGGGCTCCAAGAGTCGGATCCCGCCCATGGCGTTGATATACACGTCAGAGACGAAAAAGGGGATTCCGCAGCGCTTTTCAAGCACCGCGATCAGCACCACGAGCTTATTATAGTCTATCCCGATCGGCAGACGGCGGGGCATGCCGAACACCGTCTTGGTGATCAGCGTTTGTAATTCCACGTTCATGCAACGGTTTCCGCTCTCGCTCGGCGTGACAGCCGATCCCGCCGCGTTCCCGCGCGTCTCCGAAAGGAAGATTTCGGAATAGTCGGAAACGCTTTTCACGCCCGTCTCCGTCATCTCGAACACGCCCACCTCCTGCACGGAGCCGAAACGGTTTTTCACGGCGCGCAGGAGCTTGAAATTATCCTCCTGCCTGCCCTCGAAATAGAGCACTGTGTCCATGATATGCTCGAGCACCTTGGGCCCTGCGAGTGCGCCCTCCTTCGTCACGTGGCCGATAATGAAAAAGGTCACGTTTTTGGATTTGGCAATACGCATCAGCCGTGCCGCACATTCGCGCACCTGCCCCACGCTTCCCGAGGCAGAGGAGAGGGCTTCCGTGTAGATCGCCTGCACGGAATCGATCACGACCACCTCCGCGTCGCCCAGGCTCGCCTCGATATCCTCTAGGCAGGTCTCGTTTAAAAGATAGAGATTTTCCGAGTCGAGACCCAAACGGTTGCAACGCATTTTCACCTGCGAACAGCTCTCCTCGGCAGAGACGTAAAGGACCTTGCGCGTCTTGGCAAGGTGGGCGGAGACCTGCGTTAATAGCGTGCTTTTTCCGATGCCGGGGTCGCCGCCGAGCAAGACAAGCGAGCCGCGCACGATCCCGCCACCGAGCACGGTGTCAAATTCGCCGATACCCGAGGGGACGCGCTCCGTCCGCTCGAAGCCGACCTTGGAAAGGGGCAGAGCACGGCTCGCCATATTAGAGAGGGCGGGGCGGGCGGTTTTTGCAGCTTCCGCAGGTTTTATAAGCTCCTCCTGCATGGTGTTGAATTGACCGCAATCGGGGCATTTGCCCAGCCATTTGGGGGCAGTGTAGCCGCATTGGGAGCAGACGAACTGCGATTGCGGCGGTTTATTCACGGGCATGTTGGTTTCTCCTTAAAGGGGTATTCGCGCGCGGGCGCGTATGTAGGCACGTAATATATATGTGTAGATGCGTAATATAGAGCAGCAAGTCAAAGCGCTTCCAAAAGCGCGGCGGCGGTGACTGTGATTCCCTTGCCCTCGCCGATATAGCCGAGCCCCTCGTTCGTGCCCGCCGAGATACCGACGGCGGTTTCGGAAAGCCCCAACGCTTGAGCAAGAGAGGCGCGTATTTCGCCGATATATTTAGAAAGGCGGGGTCTCTCCGCCTGTACCGCAACGGACAGGTTTTTGGCTCTGAAGCCTTCCGCTGCGATCAGCCGTACGACCTCGGCAAGCATTTGCATGGAGTTTGCGCCCCGCCATTTTTCGTCCTTGTCGGGGAAATAATAGCCGATATCCCGCAGCCCCGCCGCCGATAAGAGGGCGTCCATAACGGCATGGCATAAAACGTCGCCGTCGCTGTGGGCGATCAGCCCGCTTTCCGCAGGGATTTTCACGCCCCCTAAAAGGATATATTCCTGTGCTTTTCCGAACGCGTGCGTGTCCACGCCGAAGCCCACGCGCCCGAATGCCGCCGTGAAATCTTGGGCGTAGGTGAGTTTCACGTTTTCTTCCGCACCCGCACAAAGAGTGGGGGTGTGCGCATATGCGGCAAACACGGAGGAATCGTCCGTGAAATCCGTTTTTTCTTCCGCGATCGCCCTTTCATAGGCGGTGATCAGTTCCGCTTTCCAAAAGCCCTGCGGGGTCTGTATTTTATAGGTCGAGGCTCGGGCGGGATAGCTCACGAGCTTGCCGTTTTCCGCCACGCCCACGGTGTCGGTTACGGGAAGCGCGCAAACGCCGCTTCCGTGCTCTTTCACGCTTTTTTCACAACCCTCCAAAACGGCTCGGGAAACGAAAGGCCTTGCCCCGTCGTGGACGAGCACAATATCGCCCGTCGCTTGCTTGAGCGCGTTATACACGGACAAAAAACGGGTTGCGCCGCCGAGGATAACGTGAGCGCCGTATTTTTCACAGAGCGCAGAAATTTCGTCGAGGTCGGCTGGGGACGAGGTCACGAGAATCTCGTCGAAACCGAAAGAGAGAAGAGCGGTCAACGTGCGCTCGAGCACGCAGATTCCCGCAAAGGGCATAAGCAGCTTATTTTTCTCAAACCCCGCGCGCGTTCCCTTTCCCGCCGCACAGACGATCGCCGTGACGGTCGGGCGGGTTGTCCCGCTTGCGTTTGAGCCCGCCGCGCTCATGCGAGCACCTCGTAGAGAGAGGCGGCTTCTTCCTTTTTGACCGTCTCCTTGATATTGAGCACGCGGAATTTAAGCGTGCCCGTGGAATAGAGGATCTCCACCACGTCGCCGATCTTTACGGCGGTGGAGGGCTTTGCGGTCTTGCCGTTTATGACGACTTTGCTCGCTTCACAAGCCTCCTGCGCCACGGTGCGGCGCTTCAAAATGCGGGAAACCTTTAAAAATTTGTCGATTCTCACGGTAATTTGTCCTTTTTCTGTTTTTTGTAAAAAAATGCCTCACAAGTTGAAAAAACGCTCTCAAAATCGCTTGACATCTTTAAAAGTGGCGGTTATAATTTAATAATGTATCATTATGCTTACTATGGCGAATTATCCCCTTTGAGTGGTAAAAAGGCAGAAAAAATGCGGAAAAACCGCCGAAATTGCCTTAAAAACTGCTAAAAATGGGAAAGGCTCGTCCGCATAGAGGGCATCTTATAAAAATATTATACCCGAATGTGAAAAAAAAGTAAAGCGAACGGGAAAGAAAATCCCTGTTAAGTTGAGAAAATTTTCGATTTTTATCGATGAAAAGATATACTCGGTAGATCGCCTTAAAAAATATAAGGAGCAAAGCAACCAATGGATTTACCTATTTCAAAGTACGGCAAAACCGAAAGAAGAAAGTTTGGGTCAATCAACGAAGTGATTGATATTCCCGAGCTTGTAGAGATCCAAAAAGAGAGCTACAATTCTTTCATTGAGGAAGGCATTAGCGAGGTGTTTGAGGACTTCTCCCCGATCACCGACTATTCCGACCACTTCGAGCTCTATTTCCTCGATCACCGCTTCGGCGACAAGCCTAAGTATGACGAGAAAGAGTGCCGCAACCGCGACGCCACCTATGCGCTTCCCTTGCGCGTCAAGGTCCGCCTTGTCAACAAGGTGAAAAACGAGGTGCTCGATCAGGAAGTGTTCATGGGCGATCTGCCCAAGATGACCGAGAGCGGCTCGTTCATCATCAACGGCGCGGAGCGCGTTATCGTCTCCCAGCTCGTCCGTTCCCCCGGCGTGTATAATTCCTCGTCGAAGGACAAGACGGGTAAGGAAATGTATTCGACGACCGTCATGCCCAACCGCGGCGCGTGGCTCGAGCTTGAGCAGGACGCGCAGGACGCGTTATACGTCCGTGTGGACAGAAAGAAAAAACTGTGCATCACGGTGCTTTTGCGCGCCTTGGGCTTCGGCTCCAACCGTGCGATCGAGGATCTGTTCCCCGGCGACAAGATCATTCGCGAAACGCTGGAAAAGGACACCACGAAATCGGAAGCGGACGGCTTGATCGAGCTGTATAGAAGACTGCGCCCGGGCGAGGTGCCCACGGAGGATTCCGTCCGTACCCATCTTTTCAACCTGTTCTTCGACCCCCGTCGCTACGATATCGCGAAGGTGGGCAGATACAAGTATAATAAAAAGCTCAATCTTGCATACAGACTCCCTGGCTGCAAGGCGGCGGAGGATATCATCAACCCCGAAACGGGCGAAGTGATTGCGAATGCGGGCGTCAAGATTTCCGAAGCGCAGGCGCGTGAGATTCAGAACGCGGGTATCAACGAAGTGTTTGTCCTCGTCGACGACGCAGAGGAGGGCGAGATCCGTCATAAGATCATCGCCAACAACACCGTGGATTTCTCGGCGATCTCCGATATCCCTTTAAAGGCGCGCGCAAAGGACTTCGGTCTGTTGCCCACCGTGTATTATCCCAACTACAAGTTCTCGAAGCAGATTGCCGCGGATTGCGCGGAGCTCTCCGTCGAGGAAGTAGCGGAAAAATATATGGACGAGATCGACGCGCTTTACTACACGCATGAAAAGGCAGAGGAAGCGGACGAGAAGCAGGAAGAGAAGAAGAACAGAGAAAAGCGCCGCGACAACAGAAGAAAATTCGTTGCCGCTTGTAAGCTTTTCCACGAAATTCTTGCCCGTGAGAACCCCGTGCCCGAGAAGGAGGAGAGAAAGGAGCTCCGTCCTTTGATCGATAAGCTTTGCCATAAGCACGTGACCGTCGACGATATCGTCGCGTCCGTTTCGACCAACCTCGACTTAAAATACGGCATCGGCACGATCGACAACATCGACCACCTCGGCAACCGCCGCGTGCGTTCGGTGGGCGAGCTGCTTCAGAATCAGCTCCGCGTCGGTATCGCAAGATTGGAAAGACTGATTAAAGAGAGAATGGCAACGCAGGATCCCATGGAGGTCACGCCGTCGGGGCTTATCAATATCCGTCCCGTATCTGCGGTTATCCGCGAATTTTTCGGCTCCTCCCAGCTCTCGCAGTTCATGGATCAGACCAACCCGATCGCAGAGCTCACGCACAAGCGTAAGCTGTCCGCGCTCGGTCCCGGCGGTTTGAACCGTGACAGAGCTACGTTCGAGGTCCGCGATATTCACCATACGCACTACGGCAGAATGTGTCCGATCGAGACCCCCGAAGGTCAGAACATCGGTCTTATTTCCTCGCTCGCAACCTTTGCAAAGGTCAACGAGTACGGCTTCATTATGAGCCCATACCGCCGCGTGGACAAGGAGACGGGCATCGTCACCGATCACGTCGACTATCTGACGGCGGATGAAGAGGATAGATATATCGTCGCGCAGGCGAACGAACCGCTCGATGCAGAGGGTCGCTTTGTGAACGAGCGCGTCGGCTGCCGTCATCAGGATTTGATCACCGAGCTTCCGAGAGAGAAGATGGACTACATGGACGTTTCGCCCAAGCAGCTCGTTTCGGTCGCAACGGCGCTCATTCCCTTCCTTGAAAACGACGATACCAACCGTGCCCTCATGGGCTCGAACATGCAACGTCAGGCAGTGCCTCTTTTGAAGACGGAATCTTCTATCGTTGCAACGGGTATCGAGAGTTCCATCGCAAAATATTCGGGCGTTATCGTGACCGCAAAGGAAGCGGGTCTCGTTGTGTCCTGCTCGTCCAACATGATCAAGGTCAAAGAGGACGACGGCACGATCCGCGAGTATCCCTTGAAGAAGTTCGAGCGCTCGAACGCAGGCACCTGTTTGAACCAGAGACCCATCGTCTCCACGGGCGACAGAGTGTTTAAAGGCGAGATCATCGCCGACGGCCCTTCCACCAACAACGGCGAGCTTGCCTTGGGTAAGAACATTCTCATCGGTTATATGGAATGGGAAGGCTATAACTACGAGGACGCTATCCTGCTTTCTGAAAAGCTTGTGCAGGACGACGTTTTCACCTCCATTCACATTGAAGAACACGAAACGGAAGCGAGAGATACCAAGCTCGGTCCCGAAGAGATCACCCGCGATATCCCCAACGTCGGCGACGACGCTTTGAAGGATCTCGACGAGGACGGTATCGTCCGCGTCGGTGCGGAAGTGCAGAGCGGCGATATCCTTGTCGGTAAGGTTTCCCCCAAGGGCGAAACGGAGCTTACCCCCGAGGAGAGACTGCTTCGCGCCATCTTCGGCGAGAAGTCGAGAGAGGTCAGAGACACCTCCTTGAGAGTTCCTCACGGCGAGGGCGGTGTGGTCGTGGACGTCAAGGTGTTCACGAGAGAAAACAAAGACGAGCTCGATCCGGGCGTCAATAAGCTCGTGCGCGTGTATATTGCGCAGAAGCGTAAGATTCAGATCGGTGATAAGATGGCGGGCCGTCACGGTAATAAGGGCGTCGTTTCCCGCGTGCTTTCGCAAGCGGATATGCCTTTCCTTGCGGACGGCACCCCGCTACAGATCCTTTTGAACCCCCTCGGCGTTCCTTCGCGTATGAACATCGGTCAGGTGCTCGAGGTGCACTTGGGCTACGTGTGTAAACAGCTCGGCTGGAAGATCGCGACCCCCGTATTCGACGGCGCGACGGAGAAAGATATCGAGCAGATGTTCCGCGAGAATAATCTTTTGAACCCCGACGGAAACGTAGACGGTAAGTTCCAAGTATTCGACGGCAGAACGGGCGAGGCGTTTGAAAACCGCGTTACGATCGGCGTACAGTATATGATCAAGCTGATCCACCTCGTAGACGATAAGATCCACGCGCGTGCGATCGGTCCTTATTCGCTCGTTACGCAACAGCCGCTCGGCGGTAAAGCGCAGTTCGGCGGTCAGCGTTTCGGTGAAATGGAAGTTTGGGCGCTCGAAGCTTACGGCGCGGCGCACATTCTGCAAGAGATCCTCACCGTGAAATCGGACGACGTCGTAGGGCGCGTCAAGACCTACGAATCCATCGTTCGCGGCGAGAACATTTCCGAACCAGGGATTCCCGAGGCGTTCAAGGTACTTTTGAAGGAATTGCAATCCCTTGCCTTGGACGTGAAAGTACTCACGGAATCGGGCGACGAGCTCGTGATCCGCGAATTCGAGGAAGAAGAGGAGAATGCAGACAACGAAGCAAGTCGCAGAGACGGGCTTAAAGACGAAGAACTCGAAGAGATCGATTTCAGCGTGGACGACGAGGACGAAGAGGACGAAGATTTCGATGTCAAGTCCATTTTCGACGAGGAAAGCGACGACGAGGACGGTTTCAACGATTCGGACGACGAGGACGAAGCGTTTGAGGACGATCTGGACGACGAGGATTTCGGCTTTGGTAACCTGTTTGACGACGAGGACGACGAGGAATAAGGAGATAATACTATGTACGAATTAAACGATTTCAATTCTATTCAAATCAGCATCGCATCTCCCGAGAAAATCAGAGAATGGTCGTACGGCGAGGTAACCAAGCCCGAAACGATCAACTACCGCACCCAAAAACCCGAAAAAGACGGTCTTTTCTGCGAAAAGATCTTCGGGCCGATGAAGGATTGGGAATGTCATTGCGGTAAATATAAGAGAGTAAAATATAAGGGTCACGTTTGCGAAAAATGCGGCGTGGAAATTACGCGTTCCAAAGTCCGCCGCGAAAGAATGGGGCACATCGAGCTTGCCGCTCCCGTTTCCCATATCTGGTATTTCAAAGGCGTACCTTCCAAAATCGGTCTGCTTTTGAATATGGGACCCAAGCAGCTGGAACAGGTCATCTATTTCGCTTCCTACGTCGTACTCGATCCGGGTAGCGTAAACGAGCTGGAATACAAACAGGTTATCACGGATAAACAGCTCCGCGAACTGGAAGAACGCTACGGCGATTCCGCCGTGACGGGCTTGAAGGTTGGCATGGGCGCGGAATCCATTCGCGAACTGCTTATGGCTGTGGATTTAGAAAAGGAAAGCGAAGAATGCAAGAAAGCGCTTGCGGATTCGCAGAACAGTCAGAAAGGTCCCGGGCAGAAAGCAATCAAGGCGATTAAACGTCTGGAAGTAATCGAATCGTTCAGAAAGAGCGGCAACCGCCCCGAATGGATGATTCTTACCGTGCTTCCCGTTATTCCGCCCGATATTCGCCCGATGGTACAGCTCGACGGTGGCAGATTTGCCACGTCCGACTTGAATGATTTATACCGCCGCGTTATCAACCGTAACAACCGCTTGAAGAAGATGATGGAAATCGGCGCGCCCGATATGATTATCAAGAACGAAAAGCGTATGTTACAGGAAGCGGTGGACGCACTCATCGATAACGGCAGAAGAGGCAAGGCGCTCAGCGGACCCTCCAACCGTGATTTGAAATCCCTGTCCGCAATGCTTCGGGGTAAGCAGGGGCGTTTCCGTCAGAACCTGCTCGGTAAGCGTGTCGACTATTCCGGTCGTTCGGTTATCGTCGTAGGTCCCGAAT
>JAFTSN010000022.1 GCA_017467275.1 Clostridia bacterium
AGGGATATTGAAGGACGTATTCAAGGGATGCAGGTTCGATTAGATGAAACGGATAGAAGAAAGTTTCGCTGGGTATCCAGTAGTGAAAGAAAAGACGGGTGTAGAGCGGAAGGATGGACACATCTTGCAGGGCCTATAAAGGAAAATATAATCATTACGGAAGGGCCTATGAAAGCGGACGTAATTCATGCGCTTACGGGAGAAACGGTTTTATCTGTTCCAGGCGTTAATTCACTCTCACACTTACAAAAGACGTTGGAAAAGTTGCAAGAAAAAGGATTGAAACGGGTAATGACCGCGTTCGATATGGATTTTTGCGCGAATTTCCACGTTCAAAACGGGTTTAATTCGTTATTATGCCTTCTGGACGATATGAATTTGAGGTTCGGGACTTATACGTGGGATCCACGATATAAAGGCTTGGATGATTTTGTCTGGGAATATATGATGAATAAACAAAGATGAGTAATAGGCAAGGATTTCCTTGCCTATTATTTTTGTTTTTGATGTTTTTCGCTAAACAAAGACCTTATACGACAATCTTTTTGGTTCTAGATATATTGAAGGCATTTATGCAGAGTGTTATAATATTATTTGTCTAATATAAGAGAAAAATTGATTTCATTGTAGAAAATGTTTATACGCAATGTCTTTATATGATGTCATTGCGGGAGGGGGATTAATGTTGATTGATTTTATTAGGCGAAACTATTATATTTCAATCAAGAGAGATGAGGGGTAGTTTGGAGTTGTAGTATCCAATGCTACAACTCTGCATCTATAACATTATATATAATATATAGACGAAAAGCGTTCATAATGGATTATCGGAAATCCATTTATGGGCGCTTTTTAATTATTTCAATCGACATTTTTCATTTCTTTTCGACAATACGTGGCCCTCCAAATATTCTCTTTTTTCAGAATATTAAAACGGAGGATATGACATGGATAATTTTGATGTTGAAAATGAAGTTCAGTATAGATTTACAGCATGGCTTCAAAAATTGGTGAAAAGGGCACGTATTGATTACTTAAGAATGAAACGTAATCATAATAGAGAAGAATCTCTCAGTGATTATTCTGGAGTAAATAATTTTACATACGAAATGAAGCTTATACCTGCTAAGAATTTGGAGAAGGGTGAGTATGATTTTGAAAGAGAAGATATAGCGCATGCGTTTTCATTATTAAGTATTACCAAAAGAAAGGTTTTACTTTTTTTGTTTGTAGAAGAATTAACACCAAAAGAAATAGCGAAATTACTATCTTGCTCAGAACAATCGGTGTCTAACTTAAAAAGAAAGGCCTTAAATAAGTTGAAGGAATTATTGGAGGAGAATAATGAATTTTAATCTAATCCTGGAAAAAGCTATAAATGGTGACGAAGAGTCTATACAAAAAATTTTAAAGATTTATGAACCAATGATAAAAAGTAATTCAAAATGGAGGGGAATACTGGATGAAGATTTAGAAGAATACATAATCATCCGAATAGTAAAAAACATATCTAAATTTAAAATTTAAAAAATTTTTAGAAACTGGTTTAAAATCTTGAAAGTTCATTCGTATTTAATAGTGAAGACATCCCGTCTTTGACAACTGAATAGCGTTGGCTTAGGAAGGATACAGGAGTATAAGATAGTGTGCGAAGATAAGAGCTCGCCTTATGCAGAATGATTGCATAGCAACACCTGCAAAAACGCGGTCAGAGTGAGCGTAGGAACTGGCCTTTTCTCAACGTGCAAAAAATTTAATTTAGGAGGGATGCAAATTGGGAACTGATTATCAGAACGCATTGACAATTTATGTAAAAATATGGTATAATAGTAATAATCTTAAGTGTGAAATGGACGAGCTTATTTTTGGCTATTCCGAAAAAATTTTGTTTTATTTCTATTTGGGAGGAAATGAAGGTTTTTATCTTCAAACATACAAAAGGAGGTGAAACGACAAGATTTAGCAAAAGTTCTACAGTGTTTAGAACAAATTCCAGACTATAAGAGTCGTTCGTTCGCTACAGAGTTAATGCTCAAAGCGGCGAGTGAATCCGTAGAATTGGAAAGAATTAAAAAAACTCCAGCTTATGTGGAAGATAAGCTGAAGGAAGAAGAAAAGACAGTCACCTATCTTAAATTTACTAAAAAGGAGATAGAAGGAATGTCGGACAACTTAAAAAGATTATTTGCTATTAATGACAAAATTGTTACGTATCGAATTGTAAGAGGAATGTATCAAGCGAGATTTCGCCGTGATGGGTATTCTATAGAGGTTGCAGCCAAAACTTTTGACACTATGAAGTTAAAGTTTATGGAGAAGCTCAAAGAAGTTGATGCTGAAAGGAAACATGCAAAATTTCCGCTTTTTAGTGAGTTTGTGGAAGAATGGTTGAAAATTAAGAAACAAACTGTTAAAGAAAGCACCTTTCATTCTTATACCAACTTGGCAAAATCGACTGTATTGCCGGGACTTGGCGACAAATACATAAACGAAATCACAAGAAAAGATTTGCAGGAATTTTTGTTTAGTTTGACTGATGCGGGTAAAAACCGTACCGCTCAAAAGTTAAAACAGATGCTTTCGGCGATGTTTGATGTGATTTGCGATGACTATCCAAGTATTTCTAATCCGACAAAAAAACTGGTATTAAGCCATTACGAAGTTAAAAAAGGTAGAGCATTTACAAAAGAAGAAGAATACGAGATTATCGAATTCTGCAAAGCAAATCCTCATTTTTATGGGAACTCAGCTCTTTTAGTGATGATGTATACTGGAATGCGCGTAGGTGAATTACCGAGTTTGAAGGTTGAAGGCGATTTTATAACTTGCGTATCATTAAAAACTAGAAAAGGGTATAAAGAGATTGTGAGAACTATTCCAATTTCACCTATGATGCAAAAAGTTTTACCGCTTATTGATTTTGATAAGGCAAGAGACGCAAGCCAATTTACTTCGCGAGATGCCTTGAAAAGAATATTTAAAGATAGACATATACATGAATTTCGTTATACATTCATTACAAGGGCGAAGGAATGCGGTTGTAATCCAGAGGCAGTTATGATTTGGGTTGGTCATGAGTTCGATAAGGACGTTGTGACCAGTAGAGTTGATAGAGGATATACAACCTACTCGAAAGAGTACTTTAAGTCGGAAATTAACAAAATCGACTACGAATTGGGTCAAAAATGTTAAAAACTAACAAAAAAGAGCCAAAAGGACGGTTTTAAGGGTAGATTTCCCGAATAAAAGGCTAAATTTAGTTCCCAATTAGTTCCCAATGCTAACAAAAAAGGGTAAAACCCGAAGATTTTACCCTGATTTTGGTGCCGCTGGCCGGACTTGAACCGGCACGAAAGGTTAATTTCGATGGATTTTAAGTCCATTGCGTCTGCCTATTCCGCCACAACGGCATGTGTATGTTAAGTTTTTTGTGAATTGTTATCAATTTTGACGCAAGGTGTGAATTTTTATCAACGCCAAAAATTTTAAGTCCCTTGCGTCTGCCTATTCCACCACAGCGGCATAAAATATTTAATTAAGAAAAACGCCGAAATTCTTCGGCGTTTTTCCTACTTGCTTTGGAGGCGCCACCCGGATTTGAACCGGGGCATAAAGGTTTTGCAGACCTTGGCCTTACCACTTGGCTATAGCGCCGCTTTGCCCTCAAGCACGGGCATTTATGGAAAAAACAGTACGAAACTTTTGGAGCGGGAAACGAGACTCGAACCCGCGACATTCACCTTGGCAAGGTGACGCTCTACCACTGAGCTATTCCCGCATATTAAATTTCGTACTGTTTTCCTGTTGGTGGAAGTTATAGGGATCGAACCTATGACCCTCTGCTTGTAAGGCAGATGCTCTCCCAGCTGAGCTAAACTTCCAAAGAGCTTATATACTATATCACATCTCACGCCGAAAAGCAAGCGTTTTTTGTGCCTTTCAAAAATTTTTTCAAAAAAAGTTCGCGCGCACTCTTTTCGTTCGTTTTCTTGCCCTTTCCTATTCCCACCTGTTTATTATATGACGACCGTATCCCAACGTGTTCTAATCGCCCGCGCGCTCCGCTTTACGGGAGCGCGCGAGCCCTGTCTTTCAACGCTTTAAAATACGCATTCCATAGCCATCAACGCCGACGGTTAAAACCTTCTCGCCCGTGAGCATATCCTCATACTCGTTCCCGAGCGCAATATTTTCCTTCCTTTCCGCCGAGTAATTTTCAATGAACAAATACACGGTATCCCCGTCCGTTCGGGTATGCGCAGTGACGCCTGCGGGCAATTCAGGCACAGCCCCCTCTATCCCGAGCTCTTTCATGATCGTAAAAAACACACAATCCTTAAATTCGCCCGTGTCGCGGAACGCCTGATAATAGGCTTTCCCCTTTCCGTACTTGTTCACAGTGTAGGCAGGTGTTCCGTTATAAAATTCTTTCGAATACCGCGCAAGCACTTTTGCTCCACGCTCGTGCAGCACCTCCGCATAGTCCTTCGTCGCATACCTGGTGCCCCCATTTAAGGTTATTTCCCCTCTCTCCTCGGGATATAACGAGTCGATTTCCTCATTCCAGAGCCCGAACACCTCTTTGAGCTCCGCCGCAGGGAACCCACCGAGATAGCAAAGATCAGACTCGTTCACCATGCCGAGCATATACGTTGCATAAAACGTCCCGCCCTGCTCCACGTAGGAAGCAATCTTTTGGATCATTGCCCGATCGGTCATATACAGCATGGGCGCAATCACAAGATCATAAGCGGAAAAATCCTTTTGCGGTCCGATCACGTCCACCGCGACCCCACGCCGCCAGAACGGCTTATAATATTCGACGCACGTCTCCTCGTACTTCTTGTCTTTGAGTTGAAATCCCTGACAGTTATCGAGCGCCCACCAATTTTCCCAATCAAACAAAATCGCCACACGCGCCTTAACCGTCGTTCCCGCCGCCTCGTCGATCTTCTTGAGAATCTCTCCCGTCCGCTTGATCTCGCCGAATACACGCGTTTGATTCGTCCCCACATGATCTACGACCGCCCCGTGAAATTTCTCAACGCTCCCACGGCTCTTACGCCACTGAAAATACTGCACGGTGTCACTTCCGTGCGCGATCGCCTGTAACGCCGCCAATGTGTCCATCCCAGGGCGTTTAAGCTTATTATACGACTTCCAATTCGTGAGCCCAGGCGCGCTCTCCATCATCATATGCGCGCGCCCTTTCAACGCACGGAAATAGTCGTGCCAAAACGCAGAACGGCAAGCTTCGTAATCCCCCCTCGGCGAATGCCAATCGGGATAATTATCCCAAGACGCAACGTCGAGCACGTCCTCGAATTTATTATAGTCAAGCCCATAAAACGCGGTCATCATATTGGTGGTCACGGGCATTTCGGGCGTAATTCTTCTTAACGGCTCGCTCTCCGAGCGCATAAAATCCACCGTCTGTGCCGTGACGAACCGCTTCCAATCCAGCCGCAGACCAAGAACAGACTCGTCGGTCAACGGCGTGGGCGCTTCAATCTGCTCGAAATTATCATAATTATGACTCCAAAAAGTGGACCAGTACGCCTTATTGAGCGCCTGAATATCCCCGTTGTACCGCTCCCTCAAATACGCACGGAACGCCTCTTGACAAAGCGGACAAAAGCACTCGCCGCTATATTCATTAGAGACGTGCCAAGCCACTACAGCAGGGTGTTTGCCGTAGCGTTCGGCAAGTAAAGCGTTGATTTTTTGCACCTTTTCGCGATAAATTGGCGAAGTCGGACAATGATTGTGCCTACCGCTGAATCCAAAGCGTTCCCGACTATCGCTTACCCGCAAAACTTCGGGATATTTTTGCGCGAGCCAACGCGGACGCGACCCCGACGGCGTCGCCAAAACCACACGCCCGCCGTTTTGATATATCTTGTCTATAACCTCGTCCAAAAAAGAAAAGTCGTAGCGCCCCTCCTCGGGCTCAAGCACCGCCCACGAAAAGATACCCACCGTCATTTCGTTACAGTTCGCTTCCCGCATCAACCGCATATCTTCGTCCCAAACCTCTTTCACGTCTATCCACTGCTCGGGATTATAATCGCCACCGTGCAAAAAATATGGAAATTTTTCATTGATATATTTTTTCATAACCGTTTCTCCTGTCTCCGTTTAATGCTATAAAGACTTAATCCAAAAATCCGCTTTTGAGGCGGGTTCGGCTTATTCTTTTATAGTATAGCACATACTTTCGGATATTTCAAGTTTTTGACAACAAAAAACAAACCCCGCCCTAGCAGAGTTTGTTCTTCATAACTGATAGCTCTTAAAAATCGTCGTCGCGACGGTGTTTCTTGCCCGAGCCCGAACGGGGCGTGGGTGCCTCGTCGTCGTCAAAGGAATCGTCATCGTCGTCATCATCGTCATCGTCATCGGGGGAATAATCGTCCGCAGAGACGTATTCAAAGTCGTCGATGGTATCTTCGATTTCCTCTTCGTCCTCGTCCTCCTCTTCCTCGTCGTCAAACTCCTCGTCGGGAAGATTGATGCCCAGATCGTCCGTGTCGTCGTCGAGATAAGAACGCCAAGCGTCGTCCTTATCGGGATCGTCCGTTTCTTCCTCCTCGTACTCCGTCTTTTTCTTGCACTCGTCGCACATCTTCTCGCCCAAGCGCATATAGTTCTCACCGCAGATGGGGCAAAGCTCGGTTTCCTCCGCGGCTTCCTCCTCCTCGAGATCGTCCGCAAACGTCTTCGCGCCCTGCATCTCCTTGATACAAACCTCGCAGTATTCCTGCTCCTCCTCGTCAATATAATTGAGCTCACAACGAGGACACAAAACGTATTTAGCCATGTATTTCTCCCTTTTCTTATATTTCCTTGCGGCTTCCCACCGCAGTCATTTTGCTATATTATATTAGTATTTTCCAAGTTTGTAAACTGTTTTTCATGCCTTTTATTCAAATTCCCAAAAAATTTTTCAAACAGCGTTAAAAAACCATACCCCGCCATGAAACGTCCCTGTTTTTTCCACGCCTCAACGCAAAAAGAAAACCGTTTAGAAAACGGTTTTCCTTTTGGTGTTTTCATGCATTATTGTTCTGTGTTTTCCGTCGTTTCAGCAGGCGTTTCTTCCACAGGTGCCACAGGAGCTTCTTCCACGGGAGCTTCTTCAGTCGCCTCTGTTTCAACCGCTTCAACCGACGTTTCCTCGACCGTCTCGCTTTCCTCCGCCGTCTCAGTCGTCTCGACCGTTTCCTCGTCGTCTGCATAGACGTCGATGGATTTATCGTCCGTCGTATCGATCTTAGGCTTACGAATAGCCGTTGCTTCTCTGTCGGCAGCGAGCTTTGCTTTCTTCTTAAGGTGGATCACGACGGGAACGGTGATCGCCGCCGCAACCGCCAGCACACCCGCAACAATCCCGACAACCAACCACGCCGTCTTGGAGTTATCCTCTGCCTCCGCTTCCGCAGGCAACGGCTCGATATAGTCTGCCGATCTCCAAACCGCTTCAATCTCTTTCTTATCCGCATCCGTCATAACGCCGAGCAGATTGGTATAATAGCTCTCCACGCCGTAATACTTGGACGTATCGTTGGCGTCGTAACCGAACATCGCCGTATAATCGTTCGCGTCCTCATTCTCGCTCTTGGTGTGCGTCGTGAACGCCTTAAACTCGTTGATCGAATACTCGTCGTAACGGTAGTGCTCCTTATAGCCTTTGGCTTTTGCTTCGGCGATAAACTCGTCGTAAGCCGTCGTTTCGCCCGTACGGAAGTAATACTTAAGCGCTTTCTGCAACGCCGCGTGATCACTCGAGAATTCGTCGATATACTTATTGACCTCTTCGTATTTCTCGTTGAACTCCTTGAGCTCTTTCGTCGTCATGAGCCCGTTCGCACCGTTCATATCCACCGTGTAGACGTAGTTATACGTCTTGGATCCAAACGCCTTCGCATTACTATAGAACAGAATGTTTTCAATCATTTCGGGCTTGTACCAAGCGGAATTCCAATCGACGTCGAGAATGGTCAAAGCCTCAAACTTCTCGTCCGTGACAGGCGCGTCGTAATCCCCCTTGCTCCCCGTATAATCCACACGGGAAAGATTGTTGCCGTTAGAACCCGCCGCATAATAATAGAGGTAGGTCCCGTCCGTATCTAAAAGCGTGACGCTCGTTGCAGAGGGAACAATCCAGAACTTCTCTTTAACGCTGCCTTCCGTCTCCGCGCCGCCTTTGGCATTCGTTTCGACTTTATAGATTCTGTTCGCCGTCGTGTCGGCATAGATATAGGAGTGCGTACGCACGCCGCTCTCTTCCTTAACCTCGAAGATTGCCGAAGAGGAAGCTTCAGTCGTATTGAGCGCAACAACGTCGATCTCCGTGCTCGAATTCCCCGCGACGGACTTCCAGCCTTCCGCGTTCTTCACGCTATCCGCAAGATAATAGAGCTTGGTGTTCTCCGTATCCGACGACGTTGCGTTCGCGTCCGTACGGGTGTAATAAACGCCGCCGTTTTGATAGCTCTGCACCGCATAGGTGTAGCCGTGAGGCGCCTTGGGGGCGGTGTCGTCGTCGTTGAAAACGGTGTCCTTATACGCTTCGCCGTAACCTCTACCGTCCAGCACGAGCTTACCCAAATTCACGTAGGGATAAGTCGTGTAATCGTCCGCCTTAAAGCCGTCGACGTTATCCTCGAGATACGCTTTATCGAACTCATAGCTCTTATAGCCCTTGACCTCGTAGCCCGCCTTGCCGCCGCTTACCTTAACCGTTGCCGTCGCGTCTGCCGTGACGGAATAGAGCTGGTTATATTTCACGGTGTAGGAGTTCGCGGTGTCGATATCCTGCGTGACCCCCATCGTGTAGTAAACCTCTGCGCTCACGGAATCGGAGGAATCGAAATAGTAGGTCTCCGCGCCCTCCACAAGCAGGGTGTTCTTCCCCGTTGCGGTGTTGAGCGAATAGAGCGAGGTACCGTCAACGTACATGAGATAAACGGTTTTCCCCACCTCCACGTAACGGTATGCAATGCTGTTGGATTCCGAACGGTAGAAATACTCCTTAATCTCTTTCTCCGTGGAGGAGCCGTCGAGCTTGGCACGCTTGAAGTTCAGCTTTTCGTTGCTGATCGAGCCGTCGAACTCTTTTTCCGTCGTGGGCGAAGCAAAATATACGTAATCGCCGTAGATATAAACGCCGCCGTCGTCGTGATTTTGCGAAACGAATAGCGCGGGAACAACCGTCTCCGCCTTAGCATAATTCTTCGCCTTGAGATCGGCTTTGGAAATACGCATCAACGCGCCCTTTTCCACTTTGCCGTAGGTGTTCTTCGCCGTGTATTCCTCGCTGCCGTTGATAAAATAAACGTACTCGCCCTTGGTAACGACGAAACCGCCGTTGGAATCAACGTTCCCAGAAATATCTCCCGCGAGCTTTTTGGGCGTATATCCGCCCGAGCAGCCTGCCGCCGTCGCGCCAATAAGAAGCGCGGCAACAAGCGTGCCTGTCAGTTTTTTGAATGTATCCCTCATTGTTAAGGACTCCTTGAAAATTACGCGGATTTCGGAAATAACGTGCATTTACCGACAATACCAACGCATATTCTATTATATCTCAATTCGTCAATTAAAGCAAACAAAAACGCCGCGTTTTTTGCGTTTTTCCGTGAAAAATTATGAAAAAAGGAAAAAAATATCGCCATGGAAAACTTTGGACTCCTTTCCCTCCTGCGTTCCGCCCTCTTTAAAGATACGTCCGCCGAGCAAAACGGAGGTCTTGAAACGGAAAAAAATCTCCTTTCCGCCCTCTCCTCCCTCCTGCCTAAAGACGGCGGCGAAGCCCCTGCGCCCCCGCCGAAAGCTCAAGACCCCCCGCCTAGCGGTGCCCCCACGAGGGAGAGTGCCCCCAACGCCTTTCTCTCGCTCATGGAACGGCACGAGCGGACGTCGAAGAAGCTCGATGAACAAAAAAAGCGTTAACCTTTCCAAGCAAAAAACCCGACGGCAATAAACCGTCGGATTTTTGAATACATTGTTTTGAAGAAATTATCTCTTCGAGAACTGAGGCGCACGACGCGCTTTCTTGAGACCGTACTTCTTTCTTTCCTTGGCGCGAGGGTCGCGGGTAAGGAAACCAGCCTTTTTAAGGACGGGACGGCAATCAGGCTCCGCTTCAAGGAGTGCACGAGCCACGCCGAGACGGATAGCGCCCGCCTGACCGGTGTAGCCGCCGCCGACAAC
The DNA here is from genome assembly GCA_017467275.1 of Clostridia bacterium. GTDB lineage: Bacteria > Bacillota > Clostridia > Christensenellales > Borkfalkiaceae > Scatosoma. The sequence continues at coordinate 10,213 of JAFTSN010000022.1, forward strand.
GTTCACGAAAATATCGTACTTCGTTTCCACTTCCAAAGCTACGAGGGGCTGCTTCACGATATACTGAAGAGTGCCCTGAGGGAAATAGTCCTCAAAAGTTCTGTCGTTAATAACGATGGTGCCAGTCCCTGCGGGAATGAGACGCACGCGGGCAATCGCCTTTTTTCTTCTGCCCGTTCCCCAGAATTGAAGCTTCTTTTTCAAATTTGTCTTAGCCATAATTCTTTCCTCTCCTTAATCCACTTTGAGCTCTTCGGGCTTCTGTGCCGCATGGTTATGCTCCGCACCCTTATACACTCTGAGCTTTTTGATCATTGCTCTGCCGAGGCTGTTTTTGGGAAGCATACCGCGAACGGCTTCATAAACGGCAAGGTCGCTCTTTTCCGCAAGCATCTTCTTATAGGACACTTCCTTCAAGCCGCCGATATAGCCGGTGTGATATCTGTAAAATTTATTTTCCGTCTTCTTACCCGTAAGCACGACTTTGTCGGTGTTGATCACGATGACGAAATCGCCGGTGTCGACGTTGGGGGTAAAGGTGGGCTTATGCTTACCGCGAAGCACATGCGCCACACGGGTCGCCAAACGGCCGAGGGGCAACCCTGCCGCATCAACGACGTACCATTTTCTTTCAACCGTTTGGGCGTTTGCCATATAGGTCTTCATATTCATGTTACTCCTTGTTCGTGTGTATTTTCAATAATGGTGGCAATGCCGAACAAAAGCAAGAAACGTGCGCCTTTCATTAACGGGGAAAAGCGGTGCAATCCCTCTCTTTTTTCAACTTGCCTACTAATTGTATTATTATTCCGAAATTCTGTCAAGCTGTTTTGAGTCGTGTTTTTCAAATTTTTCAGGAATTTTTTTATTTTTTTCAAAAAAAGCCCTTTTCGCGTGTTTTTTCACGGATAAATACCCGAACCTGCCCTTCCTCCTATATATTATAAAGGTATGAACGTCCTTTATATAAATAAACGGACACGCACGGGTAAGAAGCTCCGTCGAGCAGAAAATCGCTCTATTTTGCGCAAAACACTTTACAAACGCAAATAAAACTGTTATAATAATTTAATGGAAATATATTTCCGCTTAAAATAAAGCAATAAGGGAGAAGTCATGCAAGAAAACACCCCCAAAAAGGATTTGGGCTTTGCCGACGTTATTAGGATCCTGTTCTCCAAGATCGTCCTCCTTTTGATCGTCACGGTTGCGACGGCGATCGTCGGTGCGCTTTCCTCTTTTGTGTTCTCAAAGGTTAAAGTCAACTACGGCGCATCGGTCAAATACGATATTTCCGTCTGTCAATACCGAGCCAGCGATCCAAGCTCGATCGAGCGCAAGGAGAATCTCTCGTTTGAGGAGCGTAATCTTATGGAGATCGTGGACGAGCTGTCCTCGGGCGCTTTCAACGTCTCGCTCATGGCGCAGCTGAAAAACCCCGTGGTCACCGACCCCGAATCCCCCGATTTTAACGCAAAAGCCTTCGACACCGCGTTCCGTAAATTCAACAAATACGTGACGTATTCCTACGATTCCTCGAAAAACGGCAACGCAATCATTGTGAACGTCTCCGTTCCCAAGAACGAGGCTCTTGCCAAAGATATCCTCGCCCTTGTCAAAAAGGACGTTCCCGCCTACGTTGCGGAAAATATCACCGTTCCCCTCCCCGACGAGAAAGTGACGGAGGTTAAGGACGGGAACACCGCAATCGTCGATTGGATTCGCTACACGGCGGCGTGTGAGGAGATCAGCCATTCCTATTGCCACGCACTCAATTCCCACAAGACGACCTCCAAAGCCGTGCAATGGGGCTTAATCGCAGGCGTTGCGGGACTTATCGTGGGTTGCCTCGTCGTCCTGATCGGCTATAAGCCCAAGACGGACGAAGAAAAAACGCCCGAATTAAACAAAGAAGAAACGCCCGAAACGGACGAAAAATAAAAAATCTTTACGAACAATAAGGAGTTATTATGGAAAGACAAGACCAGAACGAAATTGACCTTTCTCACGTTTTCCGCGTGATTTTGAAACGTCTTTGGATCGTGATCGTCGCAACCGTCGCGGCTGCGATCGTCGGCGGCGTATTCGGCTACGTGCGCTATCACGACAAAAACTACTACGGCACGACCATCACCTACGACGTTTCGATCGTCTCCTACGTAGACGGCAATCAGCAGAACGGCACCAACTATTCCTACACGGATAAGCACATGACCCGTATGACCGAGCTTTTGAGCGAGGACCTCTTCATGGAGGAGCTCATGAGCGGGATCGACGGCGCACCCAAGCGCGACGAAGCGGGCTTCGGCGCCTACGTTTCGGCACTCAAGAGCGCGCTGCACTTCTCCTATAACGAGGAGAACTTCAACGGTCTCTACGTGACGATTCGCGTGCTCAACAACGAAAAATTCGCAAACACCCTTTTAAAACGGGTGGAGGAGGAGGTTCCCCTCTACGTGCAGGAGCACATGATCATTCCCACCTCGGGCGACACGACGAAATATCAGACGACCTGCGAGGAACAGTCCATCGCAACGATCGGACTGATGAACGGCGGTCAAACGAGAAGAGAGGCGGTCAAATTCGCGCTCATTTTAGGGGCGGCGGCATTCGTCATCTCCTGCATCGCGGTCGTGATCGCAGACAGCACGGATAAGAGATTGCGCAACTACGAGAAATTCTCCGAACGCTACGGTATAACCGTCCTCGGCGTGATTCCCCGCTTGAACGAAAACACGGAAACGGAGGTGCAGAAATGATTAACTTTTTCAAAAAACTTTCCAAGAAATCCTTTGACCCTTCACTGGAAAACGCCCTCCCCACGCTCCTTGACGAAAACGCGCCTTTCCGCGTGAAAGAGGCGTTCCGTAATCTCAAAGTCGTATTGACCGTCACGACCCCCAAAAACGAGGGCGGCGCGGCAATCACGGTCACCTCGTCTTGGCCCGCAGAGGGCAAATCGACAATTGCGGTCAACTCCGCGGTTATGTTCACGAAATCGAACGCAAAGGTCGTTCTCGTCGACGCAGATCTTCGCCGCGGCAAGCTCGCCAAGCTGTTCTCGGAAAAATCCAAACCGGGCTTGAGCGATTATATCGTCGGCGACGTGGAATATAGTGATATTATCCGTCCCGTTGCGGCATATCCCGGGCTTTCCTATATCGCCCGCGGCACCAAGACGGACGCCGCCTACGAGCTTCTCGAGAGCCAAAAAATGAAAGACCTTATCAAGAAGCTCAAAGCGGAATACGACTACGTTATTATCGACACCCCGCCCCTGCTTTCGGTTTCCGACGCGCTTGCAATCGCCCCCGAAACGGACGGCACGGTGCTCGTTGCACGCCATAAGTTCACAAACGAAAAGGACATCGAGGAGTCCATCGATCTTTTGAAATACTTCAAAGCGAACGTGCTCGGCGTCGCAGTCAACGACCACGTTGAGGATAAGCTCTCCCGTAAGCACAAATCGGGACTCTACTATTATTACTCCGACTACACGGCGAAATAATCTCCTTAAATTTAAAAAACACTCTTCCGAAACAACTCGGAAGAGTGTTTTTATTTGCAATCAAAAGCCCGACGCAAATCAACGCCCCCAAAGGCTGTCAGCCGTTCTCAATCACCCTTTGCCTCTTGATCCTTTTTGCGCTGATAGCGCACCAAAAGGTAAGAGCCCACCGCCCCAAGCGCAAACAGAACGATTCCGAGCACAAGCTCCAAGCCGTCCACGCCGTTTTTCGCCCAATCGCGGTACACCGCGAAAATCTCGGGGTTATAGAACATGGTCACAATCGACCCAAGCGACAGCCCCACGATCATGGAATACGCCGTATGCCGCGCCTTATTAAACACCGTCGTCAGCAGTTTGGAGAATGTGAACAGCCCCAACAGGAACCCGATCCCCAGCCCCGCATACACCGCGAAAATCGCAGGCGTCGCACGCCAAAACGTCATACTCACGCTTCCCATCAGCGCGGTAAACCAACCCACCGACATCAAAATCGCGCTTGCACTCAAGCCGGGCACGATCTGCGTCACGCCGACGGCGTAACCGATCGGAAGCGCGAGAACCACCTGCCACCATTCAACCCGATCAAACAGCCCCTCGCTCCCGCCTTTTGCAGACAGAACCACAGACGCCACGCCGATTAAAATGGGAATGAGTACGCCGACAAAAAAGAGTACGACCCGTTTCGTCGTCCGCTCCGCGCCCTTAATTTCGTCCTTGACGGCGGGGAACGCACCGCTCATTAAGCCCGCAAACAGCCCCACGACGGCAAACGGCAGCCATTCAAGCAGCTTTTTGACCGTGATAAACCCGAACAGGAGCCCCACGAGGATCCCAAGTCCAATCGGGAGCAGAAAGGTGAAGCATTTTTTAAACCGCTTGAAAAGATTCCCGATCGCGTAGAGAAATTGATCGTAGAGCTTGAAAATAATCGCGACTGTCGAGCCGCTGATGCCCGGCACAATCACGGCAAGCCCCACGAAAAAGCCCAAAAGCGCACTTTTGCACCACGTCTTTTTATTATATTGTATCAATGCGAGCTCAAGATCGTTTTCCATACGTCAATCCTTACCCCTTATTTTCTCTTTTTACCCGTTTGGCTTGAATTTTAAGCGCGATATAAACGGTCAGCCATGCAAACAACGCCCCGCAAACCGCCCCCGAAAGATCGAGCAAAACGTCCCAAAAGGAGCTTGCTCTGCCGTCGGAAAAAAGCTGTATAAGTTCGTCCGCACACGCCGTTAAAAAGCAGGTTGCAGGCGAAACCCAAAGCGGGGTGCTCCCCGCCTGAAAGGACCGCACCAGCCAAAACCACAGCGCCCCCAAAAGGGCGTACTCGGCAAAATGGGCAATTTTGCGAACGACCTTTTCCACCGTCTCTAATCGAGCCTCGCTCATTTGGTCGGGAGCAACACCGAACAGCCGCAAAAGCACGTTCGTCACGCCAAGACTGGCGGACGAGGACTCCGTCCTACTCTTTAAGGACTGCGAAAATATAAATCCCGTCGTTGCAAGAATACACAAAACGAGAATACTCCGAACCGCCCAAACGCTCTTTTTCATATTCAATATTATACACGCAATCGCCTTTTTATGCAATCGTTTTGAACTTCTTTAAAGAAAAAACGCTTTCCCGTCAAACGTGAAACTATATTTTCCCCAAAAATCCGCTTTTTTCACAAAAACCTGTCAAAAAAACACGCCGCGCCGCATATATACTGAAAGGGAAAAATTTCCCACGGAGTGAAAATCATGACTTTTATCAAAAAAATGTGTATTTTAAGACAGGTCAAGCAAGGCTTTTCGGGCGACGGAAAAACGCTTTCGGGGCTTATTAAGATCGAGCAATACGGAAAAAACGTCTCCGTTGAAGTGTCCGTGATCAATTTCGCGCCCTTAAAATCCGGGGAATATTACTGCCTAATCGCCGATTCCAAACAGCGAACAGAAATGCTGCCCTTGCGCGGAAAAAGTATTTTCAATATCCTCACCGAGCTAGATTTTTCAGGCGGGTTCTGCGGCGTGATCTGCTTTGTCAAAAACGGCGTGACCCCTATCGCCTACGGCGTCAACGGTTCCCGCGTCTACGATTGGCGCACCCTCGTCAAAAACACCGTCGCACCCGCCGCGGACGACGGCGCGGCATTCACGCTCGCCGACGAGCCGATTCAAGCAGCCGAGCCAAGCCCCGAAAAACCGCCGTTTCCCGAAGAAAGCACGCTCACCGACGCGGAAACTACAGCCAAAAAAGAAAAAAGCGTAAAAAAATACGACGACGAAAGCGTCGTCACGGAAAATTATTACGAAAAACGGGAGGACGGAGCCGATGAACGCTTCGAGCATGAGAAAGCTTGCGGCAATGCACATTCTGAAAGCGGAGATCAAAATAAAAGCGAGAAAGCAGGGCAGGACGCTCAAAAGAATGTCGATGCTGAAAGCGTACGCGATACGTTTAAAACAGAGCCCGACGGCTATTATCTCGCTGTCAAAAGCGAGATCGACGAGCTGTTTCAGCGTTACCCCGCCGACGGGACGCTAAAAAGCGTTTTCGCCCATTCCGAATGGGTCAGAATTCAGGAAGAGGGAAAAGCGGAATACCTCGTGGGAGTTATCTATGAGGATCTGCGCGCCAAATATATATGCTATGCGTTACCCACCTCGGATAAAGACAACCCGCCCGAGGAGATTGCAAGCGTTTGCACCTTCGTCCCCTCCTCGCTGTTTGAGGAAAAAGCGGGGTTTTTCGTGATCTTCCAAAGCTGTGCCACGGGCGAATGTATCCGTCCCGAAAGCATTTAACGACGCATCGCCATAAAAGCTACGCACCCCGAAAATCAATCGCGGCTTCGGGGTGCTTTTTTCATATATCATCCAAATCAATCGGACAACAAAAGATTGCAGGAAACAAAAATCTCCTTTCCCTTTAACACCGTTTGAGACAAGCGAATCCCGCCTTGATTTCTCTTTTCAAGCGTCTCGGAAAGCCGACGAGAAAAAAGAGGCTCAATCTGTAAGCCTTTTCCCTTTCCTTAAACGGTGCAAAAATCCTTGCACGGCGCTATATAGCGCTTGCAAAAGCGCAAAAAAGCGTCCGCAACGGACGAACGGAAAAAAGAGCTCGACCGTTTAATTTCCACGCTTGAAAAAGTGCCCGCATTCGGTGCGGAGACACTGTTTGAAGCCATTCAAAGCTTTATGCTCTTATGGTCGGTCATGTGCTTGGAGCAAGCCCCCAATCCCTTCGCTTTTTCCGTCGGCAATGCGGATAGAATTTTCGAGCCGTATAGAGCAAAAGAAATGCTCTCCCGCGAAGAATCGGCGGCACTTTTCAAACACTTCCTTTTGTTCTTCAACGTGGGTAGCCGAAGCTGGGCAATCTCCCAAAACATCTTAATCGGCGGCAAGGACAACGCGGGCAACGACTTAACCAATCCCACGAGCTTTGCCCTGCTCGACGCCTATTACGCAATGAACTTCCCCCAGCCCATTCTTTCGGTGAAGCTCCATAAAAACACGCCCGATTGTATGTATCAAGAGCTCGGCAGATTTTTCTTTACGCCCGGGTGCCTCACGCCCTCCCTTTTCAACGACGACGCGGTATTTTCCATGGGCGGTATTTGGCGTTAGGCTGCGCCCTTTGCGGCGGCTATGCCTACCGCCTTTTAAAGGATTTTTTCAACACCGTTTCAGAAAAGGAAATCACTTATGAAACCATGAATAAATGGGCGGAAAGCGCATTGAACGCACCCCTGCCCACCACCTTGCCTCTTTTTAGAGGCACGAGAAGCAATCCCACCTTGCGCGCAAGCATTTGCGCTCTTTCGGAAAACAACTTCAATGCACAGGCGCTCACCCTTTCCACACTCAAAGGAATCAGTCTCGAATTGAAAGATTTTTACGACGAACTGACCCCTGTCACGGGCAAACGCACCAATTTAATCGGGTCGGGAAACGCGATTCGTATGAATCCCGTTTTAAGAGGAATCATTGAATCAGACTATGGCTTAAAACTGCAAATTCCCGCGCATACGGAAGAAGCGGCGTTCGGCGCCGCACTCCTTGCCGCGGAAGCACTCGAAAACAAAAGCTTAAAAAACTTTGTTCGCTATGCGAGGTGACGTATGAATATCGAAAAAATCCTTTCTGAACCCATTTTCTTTAACCGCAACCGCGTGTTCCGCGTTTACACAGGCGGTATGCCCTATAAAAAGTTTTTCAACGATCCGAACGGCTATGACGACGGAACGGACGGATATTTTCCCGAAGAATGGATCGCCTCCAACGTGAAAGCCATCAACGAAAAAACCTTCGGCGAACGCGATGGCGTTTCCGTGGTTGCCGACGCCGATTTATTCTTCGACGATCTGTTGAAAAAATATCCCGAACGGTTGTTGGGAACAAAAAAATACGATTGCCTTGTGAAAATTCTCGACAGCGCGATACGCCTCCCCTTTCAGGTGCACCCCACCAAAGAATATTCACGCAAACACTTTAACAGCGATTACGGAAAAACGGAAGCTTGGCTCATTCTTGCGACCCGTCCCAACGCCAAAATTTACTTCGGCTTCAAAGATCGGATGACGAAAGAACAAATTGCCGCATTGGAGGAGCAAAGCGAACGGGATAAAGGCGTTTTCGATCACCTTTTATCTTTCGTCGAGCCAAAAGTCGGAGACGTATACCTCATTCGCGCAGGGCTTGTTCATGCGATCGGCGCAGGTTGCACCGTCCTCGAAGTGCAAGAGCCCACCGATTTTACAATCCAACCCGAACGGTGGTGCGGCGAATATCACTTGAATGAAAGAGAAGAATTTTTAGGTCTTGAAAAGGACGTCGCACTGGATGCCATCGATTTCACGCTCTATGGCGAAGCCGCAAAAAACAGTGCACTGATCCTCCCCAAGACCGTCATAGAGCAAAACGGCTACAAAAAGGAAGCGTTGATTGATTATAACGACACGCCTTGCTTTGCGGAAAACAGACACTCACTCTTAGGCGGCTCTTTCGTGCTAGACTCTGCCCCCGCCGTCTATATCTGCGTCCACGGCACAGGCACAATCACGGGAAACGGCTATCAAAAGACCGTCAAGCGCGGAGATTATTTCTTCCTGCCCTTCGCCGCGGAAAACAAGTTTACCGCCACGGGGAAGGATTTCGTTTTGATCGAATGCAGACCGAGCCAACAATAATACTCGCCCAAAAATATAACGGGAGCCTCTCCTTTTTCGGAGAGGCTCCCGTTATATTAAATTCCGCAGTCCTCTTTAAAGTAGGCGCGCGTCCAAGCCCTTTTCCCGTTTTGATCTGTCAAAACAAGCCTGAAATGCGGCTCCCACGGTATATCCTTTAGCGCAAGATCCTCCATCATCTCTCTCAAGGAAAAACTCGCTTCCGTCAGCAGCTCTCCGTCCTTTGCAAAAAGCACTTCTCCATGCCGCCGATCGGTCGCAAAAGAAATCTCTTTCACGGGCGAACAGCGAACGTAAACCCTTTCCCCCTCAACAAACAGCTCGTATATTTCAGGCCCCTCCGAGGAGTAAAAATCCCCCCGCTCATAGGCGGCTATCACCGTCTCGTATTCCAGCCTTTCCGCCTTGACCATGGTAAATCCCCTGAAACATTGTGCGGGCGTATGCGCGTCATCCGTGGCAAGCGGAACCACTCTCTGCCCCCTCCTCAATAAATCGACCAGCGGTCTGTCGTTCTCGCCAAGATTCTCCAGCTCGCCCAGCGTGTTATGCACCTCCACGCCCCAAAGCCCTTTCAGTCCGCTGTAATCCTCATAATCCTGCAACGACCAAACGGGGTGGTTATAGACCACTAAAAAGCCCTCTCGGTTAAATTTCTCAATCAGCCCGTTCGCCCCCTCGACGGAATAGGGAAAGTCCACCCACGTATATTCGCTTTGCTCTGCCTTGCGGGAAATCAACCCAAAGTGATAGGTTTTCATATGCCTTGACCACGGCCCGTTATCGATTCCCACCTCCATTGCGGTGATCGCAAGAAAGTTCTCGTCCGTCAGCTCATTGTGGGGAACAAGTCGGAAATGATCGGAAAACGCGACGATCGAATACCCCTGCGCCATAAACACGGATTTTGTCTCCTCAGGCGTATACTTCCCGTCGGAGACCGTCGTGTGCATATGCAAATTCGCCTTATAAAACCGCCCGCCCTCGGGCAAAAGATACTTTCTCATGATGTTTCTCCCGTTAGATTTTTTTAATCTTCCCAGCCCATCAACTCATGTGGAGTGATATCGAGAATCTTACAAAGCGTAAAAAACCGTATCCAAGCTCGGTTCACTTTTTCCTCTAATCCATTTTGAAACGGTATTTTGTTTGACATACATAAGTCTTGCCAGACTTGTTTGATTCAAACCCTTAAATTGCATAGCCTCTTTAATAATTTCTCCTTTCATTTAGTTCCTCCCGACTTTTATTTTATCACAATCGAGAATAAAAAGCACAAAGTATCTTAAAGCGTGATAAACTTTTTGTCTGTGGAGGTTTCTTATGAAAAATTTTCAAATTATTATAAATTTCCGTGTAGCGTTTCAAAAAGCAAGACGTTTAAATACGTCCATTCCCGCTATCCGCGCGGTAATCCTCCTCGCGGAATTCCTTTTCCGTCACTTCCCCGAGCTCCTCGGATAAAACGAGCATTTTCTTTCTCGCGCCCTCCAGCTTTTCGTTGCAGTATTTAACGAGCTTCACAGCCTCGGCGAACACCTCGAGCGATTCGTCCAAAGTCAACTCCCCCGATTCCAGCTTTTCGATCATCTCGTCCAGCTCTTCCATTGCACTTTCATACGTCCTTTCTTTCATTTTTTATCTCCTCGATTTGCGTTATTTTCGTTTGTATTTTTCCGTCCGCGAGGCGCACCTCTATCTCCTCTCCGACGGCAACCTCTTTCACCGTCTTAACCGCTTTGTTCTCCTTTAGCGCGACCGAATACCCCCGCGACAAAACGGACAGCGGATTCAAAGACGTAAGCCGCCCCGAAACGCCCTTGAGCCGTTCCCCTTTCAAGCGGAAAAGGCTCTCGACGTTCGCCCGCGAAAGCCGCTTTAAAAAGCCGTTCAGCTCGTCCCTGCCCCCTTTAAGCAACGCTTCCTCGGCGCTTATAAGCTTATCCGTCTTATAATCCAGCCCCTGTCTTAAGCTCCTTAAATCGGGCACGGTCAGCTCCGCGGCAGCAGAGGGTGTGGGCGCGCGCTTATCCGCAACGAAATCGGCAATCGTGAAATCCGTTTCGTGTCCGACGGCGGAGACGATCGGTGTTTTCGCCCGAAAAATTCTCCGTGCCAACCGTTCGCCGTTGAAGCCCCATAAATCCTCGATCGAGCCGCCGCCCCGCCCTAAAATGATCACGTCCACAGGGTACCTTTCCTCAAAGCAGTCAATCGCTTTAATGATCGATTCTTCCGTTCCTGCGCCCTGCACCTGCGCGGGGTATAAAACAAGCTGCACGCTCGGACAGCGGCGGGTGGCAACGTTGATCATATCCCGAACCGCCGCTCCGTTCGCCGAGGTGATCACCCCCACCTTGCTCGGCAAGGCGGGCAACGGCTTTTTATGCGCCTCGTCAAACAGCCCCTCTGCTAAAAGCTTCCTTTTGAGCGCCGCGTATTGCAAGAACAGATCGCCCACGCCGTCCCGTCGCATCGTGAGCGCATAGAGCTGATAGTTCCCGCTCCCTTCATACACGGAAATATTCCCCGTGACAAGCACTTTCTGCCCGTTCTCGGGCTTAAAATCAAGCCGCATATTCGCGCCGCGGAACATGACCGTCTTAATCTGACTCGTTTCGTCCTTGAGCGTGAAATACATATGTCCGCTTCTGTGAAAGATAAAATTGGAAATCTCCCCTTTCACGCAGATCTGTTTTAAAAATCCGTCCGACTCGAGCTTATCCTTGATATAGCCCGTCAGCTCGGCAACGGAAACAACGCTTCCCAGCATAGCTCCTCCCTATTAAACCTCCTCGCCGTTATAACTCCTCGCGCGCGTCCCAAAGACTGTTTGCCGAAACGCAATCGGCGGGTATATTCCAAAAATACGGACTCTCCCGTTGCGAATATCTGCCCTCACCGAGACTGCGCGTTAAAACCAACCGCTTTTTCGCCCGCGTAATCGCAACGTAGAACACCTTTTTCTCCTCGTCCTCGTTCCCGCTCTGCCGTGCGGCAAAGCTCGGGAAACGGTTTTCGTCCACCCCTGCGAGAATAACCGTGTCAAACTCGCAGCCTTTCGCCTGATGCACCGTGATCACGGGCACGCGGTCGAGCTTTTTTATAAGCGTATCCATCTGACTGCCCGAAAGCGACGCGTTTAAAAGATACTCCTTTAAAAACGCCTCGGGGTTTTCCGTGCCCTCGCCTTGCAGGCTCTCAACAAGATCCCCTAACGCATTCCGATCGGAAACGGGCGTTTTTTCTTTTACTAATCCCATGCGCTCGATAATGCCTTTTATAAGCTCGGCGGGAGAATACGTCTTTATCTTTTCCTTAAACTCCGCCACGAACGCGTAAAACCGCTCGAACCGCTCCTTATATTTTGCCAAGAGCCTCTGCCGCTCCAGCGCCGTGGGGATAATATCCTCCAGGATCATACGCACCAGACATTCCCCCGTCGCCTTGATATCCCCGAACGCATTATGCGCGCACTCGTTGACCACGCCATAGTGAAAGCACAGCGTTTTAAGCTTAAAATCGGGGAATCGCGCATGGAATTGCCCCGCGATCGTCATGGTGTCGTATTCCGCCCTTATTTCTATCTCGGGCAAGCCGTTTTCTTTTAATTGCCGCCTTATGAGCGGCGAATCGAAGCGCAGGGAATTGTGTCCGACAAGCACACTCCCTTTCACGAACGCGGAAAACCGCGCTAACGCCTCTTTCGCCGTCACTCCGCCGTGGGAACGTATGTAGTCAAGATCAAAGCCGTGCGTCTTTTGCGCCTCCGCGCCGATCGGCACGGTCGGCTCGACCATGATATCGAGCACGTCTTTAATTGCTCCGTCTCGCCCGATTTTGATCGCGGAAATTTGAACGATCTCGTCGCGCATGAGATCAAGCCCCGTGGTCTCGGTGTCGTAAACGACGATATTTTCCTCGTTGTAGCCCTCAACGAGGCTATGATAGGTGTCGCCGTGTAAATACAGCTCGGGATCGATAAAGGAGACGATGGAAACGCCGAGCTCGTTATAGGCGCGCAAAGCGCCGATCGTCCCAACCCCGACGTTTTTCACATACCTTTCCGCAATCCGCTCCATGCTCACGCGGTCGTCTTTACTTAGGAGCAGTTTTACTACGGCAAGCACGTCCTTGATAACGGGCTTTTTAAAAAACTGACAGTTTTCCTCGACCGTGAAAAAGCGGAGCCGTTCCCCCTCGTTCGCCTCGGCGTTAAACGCCTCGAAATAACGAACGAGCTCGGCAATATACTTATTCGACCGCGCCATCACGCAGACGTCGGGCTCTCCCTCGCGCTTGAGCCTAGCAATATATTTATAGATGCGGTAGGCTTCCTCCTCACGGTTATCGAAGCCGTAGCAAAGGATCTTATCCCCCTCGCTTTCGCTTTTAATTTTCAGCTCCTTGGGGCAATATCTGCCAATAAGCTCGGGATAAGTCTTTTTTAAGTACCCAAACCCCGCCCGCGCAAGCAGTCTCGTGGAGCGGTAGTTCTCCGAAAGCATATAAGGCACCGCCGAAAATTCGCTGACGTAGTCGGATAAAACCTCGCTCGGCTTGGAGCCCCGCCATTCGTAGATCGTCTGAAAAAAATCTCCGCACAGCATGACGTTGTTTCCCGAAAACAGCTTCTTTAAAACGGAATATTCCAGCCTGCTCGTATCCTGCATTTCGTCCACAATAATATAGCGGAATCTCTCCCGCCAACGCGCACAGGTCTCCCCGTCGTTCAAATGCGCCTTGGCAAGCAAAATAAGATCGTCGAAATCCACTTGATTGCTCTGCTTCAAATGCCGCTCGTACTCCCAAGCAAGCCGCCCGGCAAATCTTTCCATTGCCGCCGCAAACTCGGCGTCGGGACCGCCGTAGTTTAGCGAACAGGAAACAAGCCTTTCGTATTTTTCCCTTTCGTTCTCTTTCAAATACTCAAACGCCCGCTGAAAATCTTCCTCCTCGTCCTCCGAAAAAAAGCCCTGTGCCTCACGGCAATGCTTGAGCCCGCTCAAAAGCTCCCGAAGCGCCCCGCGCTTACGGTAGATAAAGAACTCGCGGGACGACTCCTCCGCCTCCCCCTCGCCCGTTTCCACGCCTAAAAGCGCCTCCTGCTCCCAAAGCGCGATTCGGGAAGAAAGAATGCTTTTCAAAATCTCCTCTTGATCCACTTCGTCGCAAACCGTCGGCTCGCAGTATTTCTCGCTTACCCGTTTGCTTTCCTCGGAGAGCACCTGATGACAAAAGCCGTGAATGGTCTTGACGCGCACGTCCTTTGCCTCCTCGCCGACGTAGCCCGCAATATCCTCTTTCATCTCGTCGCACGCCTTGATCGTGAAAGTCAGACACAAAATTTCCTCCGCTTTTGCCCTGCCGCTTTTCAGGATATTCGCAACGCGGTTTGCGACGGTGAACGTCTTGCCCGTTCCCGCGCTCGCGAACAAAATTATGTTGTTGTCGAGCTCGGCGATCACCTTTGCCTGCTCTGCGTTCGGCGTTCTTGTCATTTTGCCTGTTCCTCATTTTTAAAGACAAGAATATTATACTATAACCCCACTGCTCCTGTCAAGAACAGACCGAAAAAATTCACGCAAAAAACAGACGGCAGTTTTTGCCGTCTGTCTCTTTGCTTTTACGTTTAAATCCCCTCGTCTAAAGCGGGCAACACCTGAAAATCTCCGTCGTTTCCAAGGTTATCGGCACCTACGTCCGATGTCGTGATAACGTCCGCCGCCACTTTAAAGATTTCCATTTCGGGATGGATATACTGTTTCATGTTATGCTCCCTCCTGTGTCGTTTCAAAATACTTCTTGATCGCCTTTTTCTCATCTTCGGTCAACGAGGCATCCTTTTCATATGCCTCTCTCGCGACCTCGGCAACCGTGCGGGTGTTATCCCCCGCCACCGCATAGATACGCGCCGACGAGCCGTCCGCATAGGTGATCTCCACATAACCCGTGCCACAATACGCCGTCTCATAGTTTGCCTTATCAATGTTGACGATAACGCCGTTATAAATCACGTGTTCGGCTTCGCCGATCGTCATTTCCGCAGTATTTATCGCCTCGATATCGAGATACGCCGTGCCGCCGCGGACCACCCGCATACCCAGCGTGACGTTCTCCTCGCCGACGAGCGCAACCAACGCCTCGTAATCGGCTTTAACGAGCTCCGCGCGGAAGCGGATCCCCGTGGGAGCGGTAACTCTCACGCTCGCGCCGTCCTTCATGCCGAAATCGATATAGACGGCCTCAAACGTCATGTTTTCGCTTGCCGAGGTCAGAACGTAATCGCTCGGATAGAGCTTGCCGTTTGCCTGCCAACCGATAAACACCTTACCTTCTGCCGCCGCGGGCGCCGTAGGCATCTTAATGCCCTCGCCCGTGAAGAATTCGGAAGAAACCTCCGTTTCGCCGTTTACAAACGTGATCTTGGGCAGGGTGTATTCGCCGTTCAAGCCAAACATAGTGCCCGTCTCCGCGTTGATTAAGGTCGTCGGGAAGCTCTTTAAAAGCTTTGCATCCGAAATGAGTGCATCCACGTAGGAGCCCGAGGTCACCTTGCCGAAAATGGTACTCGTGACAATCTTCAGCTCTCCTCTCGAGAGATTTTTAAAGCCAGCACCGCTCAAAGGAATAATTACCTGACCATAGAACCCCGCAGGCACGACGCTCGCAACACCGACGAACGCCTTTCCGTTCGCGGGCAAAAATAATGCCTTGCCGCCGTTTGCATATCTGTCGGCGCCCCACGAAGCGTCCACTTTTCTGACCTGCACGTAGAAATCCAACGTCAGATCTGTTTCGTCGAGATTATATGCGTTATAGGCAAACGCCTCAAAGCCGCTGTAATCAGAAACGGGCGAGTTCGCATCATTGAAATCTTTTTCCACGCTACTGCTCTTGATCTGCGGGAAACGCGCCTCGAAAAGGGTAGTTGAGCTCGGCGCAGTGTAATTTCTGCCGATTTCACCCTTGACGACACTCAGCCCAAGATACCCGCTAAAATCTTTCACCTGCGAATTCACGCCGTTTAAAGAAGTACCGAAATCAAACGCTTTTCCAACCTCCTCGGTAAACGTTTCGCTGATGGTGAAGTCCTCCGCCGCCGCAAGCTTAATGATCTCGCCCGAAACGTTGCGGTAATACATATCGCCGACGAAAACACTCCCCGAGGTCGGGGTATTCGTCACAATCACGCCGAGCGCCTTGATTCCGATCGATAAATCAGTCGAATAATAAGAAAGCTCGGAAACCGCCGTATCCTTATCGCCGTAGTTGTTGAATCTGCCTCTGTAAGCAAATTCGGTCACGGGGATCTCCAAATAGCGGCTCGCGCCCGTGTAAGAAGCCCCGCTCCACTTACCTATCGTCGAATAAGCCGTGCCGTTATCCCGTTGATAAGTAAGATTTTCGGGCGTTCTTCCGACGCGGTAGTAAAAGCCGTCCGTATGGGGCGGCGTTCCCGAACCCAAGAACTCCATATGTCTGCCGTACTGATCGATGATCAAAGGACGAATCTTAACCTCGGGAGACTTGGACGTGCCGACCTGAATAATAATGCTCTCCGCATTCTCTATCTTTCCGTTGAACTGCGCGTTTGCACCCGTCGGGTCGAGAGAAAATCCCGCGACCTTATATTGAGAATTCTGATAAAGCCGCGCCTGTACGCCGTTAAACGCGGACACCTCTTTCGTCAAAAGACTTGCCTCGACGTCACTTGTTTGAGAGAGCTTCGTACCGCTGATCGCTGCTTGAAAAACGGTATTCGGCGTCTTATCAGCGCTCGTCGCGGTAATTTCCGCCGTGCTTACGGTCAGCTTATCCATATCGACAAGGGAATAAATTCCGTCGTTAGTGCGGGCATAGAACCCGTTCATCGAATACTTAAAGGATGAAGTGTTCGACGTATAATTTATAAGCCCGACGCCCATAAGCGCGTTGTTTTCATTGAACTCGTCAAACGATTTTCCCGTTGCCGTGGCAAGTGTATTCGCTTCGGTAAAGTAGTTGCTTGAAGCCACGTAACGCCACATAAAGCTTTCGATCGAAAATTCGTAATAATGCTTGCCTAGCACTCCGCCGACGCTTCCCCAACCGCCAATCTCCTTGGTGGTTGCCTCTTCAAGCCCCGCAAGCGTTGTCGCCGTCTTATACTCAAATTTCCCCGATTCCGACGAGGGATTTGTCGCCGCGCCAATTGCCTGATAATAATTGCCGTACTTATCAAAAATAATCGGGCCAAGCCAACCCACGGTATACTGCTCCACTTCGAGGATAAAGGACGTCACGTTTTCGGTTGCAAATAAGCCGTCTAAGTTTGCCGTCAAAATTCTAAACTTGTGATTGTCCGCAGCGTTTTCGAACAACACCCCCGTTTTGGTGTAGGCAACCGTGGCGGTATCGTTATTAGGCATAACGAAATGCGCCTCGAGATCCCCCGACGCCGTTTCTGCGACGACGGGATTGTCGTTTATAAGCGCGCCTGCAAAAGCCAAAGAAACGGCAAAGCCGAGCGAACATAAACTGACGAGTAGATGTTTGTTTTTTGTTCTCATATTTTACCTCCGTATTTTATTTGAAATATATAGAACAGTGAAAGCCAATAAATCGGAATCTCTTTTACCCGTTTTCACGATTCTTTCTCAAAAGTATAATGAGCATCAGTGCCGATAATAAGATCAGCGCACTTCCCCCCAACGCAGAGCCGCACCCACTCTTTTCTCTGCTTTCTTTCTGTGCCCCGTCCACGACGATCGGAAGCCGATAGGAAAGCGCGAAGCCCCTTGCCGTAAATTCGACGTCGATAGAACTGTCGCCCTCCTTCAACGCCTCGTTTTTAGCCAAGACAAACCCGCCATCCACAATCAATTCGCTATTATCATTGAAAATCACGCGTAGTTTTAACCCCGCAAGAGCGGCGCTCTCCCCCGCGACGTAGATAAGCTTACAGGGAACAACTACGGAAACGCTCTCCACGGCAAGCTCGGTCACCTCGGGCACTTCCACCACAACGGGTATAGCAAGATACGCCGTCACGCCGTCTACCGTAAGTCCAATCACGACGGCTTTATCCGTCACTTTCAAGGGCTCGTTCGTCACAACGAAATAGCCGCCCCAAATTTCCTCCAACGATCCGTCCGCAAACTTCTTTTGGATCATGAGCCCCGCATCGTCAAAGCTTTCACCCACCGTATAGAGAAGCTTTGTCGGCGGTTTATTGATCTGCAAGCCGACGAGCCTCTCTCCATCCGCATACACGCGTACCTCTCTTTCCAGCACGAGCGAGCCACTCGTCCAAGTCGCGGTATAAACGCCCGCCTGCGCACTCTCGACGGTATTTTCCGTTAAATTCACGGAAGTGGAAGCCCCGCCCTCTTCAGCGGTGTACACAACCGAAAGCGTGGCTTTCTCCGCGTTCAAAACGTTATTGGAAACCACTAACGCCTCGGGGAACGAAATGCTCTCCCCCTCGTTTGCCGAGGCGCAAAGCGCACCTCTAAGCTCGAGTCGGTCTGCCTTCACGACCTCAAACGCCGCCACGCGGGTATAACTCTTTCCCTGCGCATTCGTGATCGTGAGCTCAAGCGAGTATTCTCCCGCCTCACCGACTGCGATCGCACCCGTGTTCCAGCCCGTTCCGTTATAGACCTCGGTTTTCGCGTCCTCTTTGATAAGGCTCGCCTTTATGTTCATTATATTGCTGTTATAAACGCCGTCGCGCATGATCATGCCGTAAAACTCGGGCATATACCCGGGGGTATTCGTTGCAAATTTGGTGGGATCGACAAGATACGCCGTGTCGCCCGTAAAGCAAAGTCGGAAACTGGAATTTTCCACGACCGCCGCGTCTTGACGGATTTCGCTGATGTACGGCACATATTCATATGCTGTACCGCCGTCGAAACGCTGTCCGTTATGCTCCGTTATATAGAACCTGCGCTTGGATTCACCGCCACCCAGATCTCCCCAGAGCTGAATATACGGCTCAAAATAAACAGTCGAGGCAAACGTCTCTTTAATGAGCGAGTTAAAGGTCTCCGTCTTTTCAGCGGTAGTCTCGCCTGCCACGTTGGAGCTAAACGCCGATGTGCTGTAAGTAACCGTATTGAAAATATCCGTTTCCACGGAATTGACCGTGCGGGTGGAAATCATGCCCGCGGCGTTATAATCAAAGCGAACGCCGTATTCGTAAGCCTCGGTCATATTCCCGATAATTTCCTCGCGGAAGGTGTAGCAATCCGAGCCGATATATAAGAGCACGGAAAAAACGGAGGTGTTGCCCGAACCCACGCTATCCCCGAAGTTAAAGCGCAGGGTGTTGTTTTTGTCCTTTAAGGAGATCTGCACGCTCGTGCGGTAGTACTCCCCGTCGAGAACGCCCCCTTCAGCACTATAGACGGGGTTGACGAAGGAGAGGGAAAAAGGCTGTTCTTTTAAATGTCTTTGCTTGAAATTGACCCCACTGTTTGAAGGGTTATTCAACTCAAAATACATACCCGCTTCCCGAACCTCGAAAACGTCCGTTTTATTATAAGGGTCGTATGCCGCTTTCAGCTTTTGCGTGTAATCCGCGGGATTTTCACTCTCCGCAGAAACCGCCTCGGGCACACAAGCAAGCGCGGACGGAACGGTAAGCGCAAACGCCGCAAATAATGCCGCTATTCTCTTTTTCATCTCTCCGCCCTCCTTTTTTTCAAAAACACAAAACCGATAAACGGCAACAAAAACACACCGCTCATCACGCTGACGGAGGAACCGCAACCCTTTTCCGCTGCCTTGATTGTCACTTTCGTTTTCAGCAATTTCCCGCTGTCCACGATATAAGTAGACAACTCGGAGACAATCTGAAAAGTAAACTCATACTCGCCAACCTTATCCTCGTAGGTTTCACTCGTCCAATAGCCGTAAACGGTGTGTTTCCCGCCGTCTGCGTCGGTAAGCTCTAGCTTTTCGGGGAGCGCCTTACGGATTTCGCCGATGTGCGTACCCACTTTAAACGTTTTCGCCTCTAATCCTGAAACCGCCGATATCGCAACATTTTCCACCGCTTTCACAATAACCGTGCCCGTCAGGACCTTCCGAACATCGACGACGTTTTCGGGCAACCCCGCGCTCGGCTTAAAGACCGCCTCGTATATCCCGACCGTCTTTAAATCCACGCTCGAGAAATCCCAAATGCCAACAAATTCATACTTCGTTCCGTAGTAGTCGGTCGCGTGAATCGTGGAGGGGAAGTTTTCACGGAGCGTTCCCACGCCCGTTCCCAAATAGACCTCCGTTTCCCGATAATCTTCGTCCGCTTTCACAAGATCGATATTGTCGCTTCCAATAGAGACCAATCCCTTTATATAATTCCCAGCGGTCACAATCCGCCCCGCAAAAATATCCGCTTCGTTAATTTTCGCAACGCGAATTTCACGGTTAGTTTCTCTGCCCATATCGTAGACAACGATAATATTCCCATCCTTATCAAGCGCCACCGCGGGATAGGATACCCCCATCCTTTCGTCCAACAAAAGCTTGGAACTCTCCCACGTCCGACCCTCGTCCTTGGAAATAAATGCCGTCATGAGCTTTCTATCCTCAATCGTGTCGTGGTTGATCATGACGAGATTGCCCGATCGGGTGTAGATAAAACAGAACTTACTCCCCGGTCCCTTTAAGGGGTATTCCGTGAACGCAAAATCCGTCCACGTGTAGCCTCCGTCATAAGAATATGACTCCTCCATTCCCTGCTTGCTCTGCCACTGTATGCGCTTGGTCATCCAAAGAGAGCCGTCTGCCCTCTCCACAATACTCGCTTCGTTGTGTGCGGAATATTCGGCAGGCTTATCGGCATACCCCCGATATTTCCAGCTCGTGCCGTAATCGTCGCTCACGATATAAAAACCAAGCGCCCATTTCACGCCGTGGCATTGGATACTCGCCGCCCACGTGCCGTCCGAAAGCACAGTGATTTTCCAGAAATTCCCGTAACAGGAGAACGTGGGCGTTTTCGCCGTAACCGTTTCCTTCTCGTCGTTGAAATTTAAAATTTCCGTACGCCAAACGCACTGATAGTTAGTCTGCGTTTCATGATTTTGCGTCCAAAGCAGAAACAAACGGTTATCCTCGAACACAAACAGAGGGTCGGTCAGCCGCGCTTCGCCTGAAAGCTCGCCCGTGAAGTCAAAAATGAGAACAGGCTCCACCCAAGTGAGACCGCCGTCGTCACTATACCCCACGGCAAGACAGTTTTCGATATGCGGCTCACAATCACCACCAATCATCCACGCGCACCACATTCTCTCTCCCGTGACTGCAATTGCGGGAATTGCCGTAAACTCGCGATTATCCTTATATTTCGGGCGCTTATCCTCCTCATCCATCGTGTACCAATTAAACACGGTGGGCGGGTTCGTATACGAGGGGTCGGAAAAGTCTCGGCTAGCGGTGCCGTGTTCCAGCACGTATTCGTTCCAATCCACGTCCACCCCCGCCGCGCTCGCGCTTTTCTCCGAAACGATTCCCCCCACGGAAAGAATAAGAAGCGTGCTCAACAACCCCAAAAGGCAAAATTTAAGCTTTTTTAACACGTCTTTCCCCTCCTATAACCCAAATTTTTTATTGATGGCGGTAGCAAGTACGTCGCTCTCCACCAAGGGCAGCAGATAGCGGTGCTTACCGCTCTCGTCGTATTCCATAACCGTCGTGCCCGTATCCCCGACCCGCACTCTACCGTGGCGGGATCTCACAAACAGCCCATTCTCCCCCTCGACCGCATACATAAGAGCAAGAATATCCCAACTCGGCCGGTCGCCGTGCGAAAAAATATCGTAGGCATAGCCAACAGGGTCTTTTTCATCCCTGCCGATGAGCCCACCCAAGGTAAGCACGTCAATGCCGAGATAAAAATCGGCAAAGACCACCTCGCAAGGAAAGGTCCCGATCGCGCCCTTACTGTCGGAAACAGACGTCGCGATATTGTATTCGGCAAGATATTCCTTGCCCTCGAAAACGATCTTGCGGCTCCCGAACATACCGCCCATAATAACCGTCTCTTTCACCTTTCTTTCCACGAGCGAAACGCCGTCCTCGCCGTATTCGTCGGCGGGGCTTTTCAAAAGCTCGTTTGCATTGTTGAGCTGACCAATAAACACAAGCGTAACACTCTTATCCTTGCTCTCGGCAAGCTTGCGACGGATAAGACGTACCGCCGCCTCCCGTTCCTTTTTCTTTGCAACGCCGAATTTTTCCGCAAGCGCCTTACTGAACGAAACGTCCACGTAAGGAAAGCTCCCCTTATGTACACCGATCTCCGTCTCCACACCGTAATAGGACAAAATCGCCTCGGCGCAACAGGGAGAATAGGGGTCGGAGGTGTTGATCGTAATCGCCAAAAGCCGCGCTCTTTCCTCTTTTACGTAACGACAGGCAAGCGCGATTGCAGCGGCGTCGTCGCAATCGTTGCCAAGGTCGGTATCAATGATCAAATTTACCATAACTTATTTTTCTTTCCTCTTTTTGTTCCCGAGGACTGCCCCAACGAGCGTAAGCGCAATTCCTGCGCCCGCGTTAAGCATTGCCGACGAGCAGCCGCTCTTTTTCTTCTTTTCGCTCTCCGTCGGAGTGCTCGCCTCGCCGCCCCCGCCGTTATTCCCGTCCGAGGGAGGCGTTACAGGCTCATTGGGAACAGCTTCGGGCGCCTCGACCGTCACCGTCATTTGAAGCAATAAATAGTTATCCTCCAGTCGAGAGGGAAGCTGCGTGACGAATTCAAGCGCGTATTCGCCGACTTCACCCTCCGCGAAATTCGCGAGCTTCCATGAGCCGGAAAGCACCTCCGAAGGCTTCTGATCGGTTTCAACGGTAATTTCCGTCGGCAAAGAACTTAAAATTTGCTCTTGCGTAACCCCTTTTTCAAACGAAAGATCAAGCTCCGTAACAACCCTTGTGATCTCGCTCCATGCGGGACTCTTGATCAACAATCCCATTTTCACGGCATTTTCGCTGATAAATTTCCCCGCCTTGATATCCTCTTCGTTAAAAATGGCATATCTGATCTCCATTTCCGCCGCTCGCCCGCGATCGTAGGCAATATAGAAATCCCCGTCGGCAGTAAAGGTCAGATCGGGATAGGAGACCCAATTACGGTGATCGAGCTCGAGCGCATAGGGCCAAGTCTTACCGTCGTCCTCGCTTAAAAGCGCAGTCAGATGAGATCTGTTGGCGTCGCCCATATTGCCGACGTATAAAATATTCCCGCTTGACAGTTTTGTGTAGACGAATCTCGACGAGCCCGTTTTAAGTCCGTCAACCAAAACGCCCTGCGTCCACGTGTAGCCGCCGTCCTCGGAATAGCTGATCTCGGGATTAATAATGCCCTTATCCACGCGCTTCAAAAGGCTCAAAGTACCGTCGGCATGCTCCACGATCTTTGCTTCGGTAAATCGGAAATCGCTCGCATAGGCAGGATCCGCCGTCGCCGTTCCGATTTTAGTAACGCTTAAGCCACCGTCCGTCGATTTAAACACGTGTACCTCGCTCGGATGGTGCTCGGGGAGAGCCGCATTGTAAATATAACTGCCGTCGGAAAGCTTGGTCGGCTTGGAATTCATTAATCCGTCGAAAAGATAGATCGGCTCCGACCACGTGATATCCTCGATCCTTTCCGCATTGTAGTTGGTGGAGTACCGTCCCCAACAAGTAATATTTCCAAAGGTAGCGTTTGCCTGCATGGTAAACATCCACAATTTGCCGTCTACCAACCAAAGCACGGGATCGAGCACACGCGCCATGGTTTCATACGGATGATCCACCAGCGCATAGGGCTTCATGGTTTTGCCGCCGTCCTCGCTCACGTAACAGATCCCCACGTTATCGATAAGCGGCTCCGTTCTGTCGCCCGTAATTACAGCGATAAACATTCTGTTTTCACTCACTTGCTCTACGGCAGGACAACCGAAGAACTTGAAGTTATCGAGAAGATACTCTTCGGGAATATCCTCCCCGAAGCGGATTTCCGTGGGAACGTGTTTAGAAACAAACTCGCTCTCCTCTCCGTTCACAACGATCAAATACGCGCCGCTGACAGACAGCGTTTCGCCTTTGGTAAAGCTCTTTTTATAGCCAAACAGTCTACCCTCTATTCCGTCGATAAAGGAGTTGATCGCCAACGCCTTGGTAAAACCGTCCGCCGAAAAATCTTTGTCGGCAAACACGTAGACAACCCCCGCCTCCTTAATTTCGGCTTCCACCGTCTCGCCCTCGTCGAACAGGATATACTCGCAGGTGTCGTCGATCACGGACGGCACGTAATCGGTTTGGATCGTGGGCGTGCCCTCATAGAGCCCCGTGCTCTTATAAATCGGATAGGAGTCCTTGAGCTTATAGATATAATTATCGTCTCCGTCCTTTAATTCGACGGTTGCAAAGGTCTCGGCTGTGCCGACGTTCGTAGGCGCGTCGTCCGTGAGCCAAATGGAATTGACGCCGCGCTTAATCTCGACGCCTTCTGCCTCGAATACGGCGACGATCTCGGCGTCGGTCATTAAAACGGTCTTGAACAGACTGATTCCGTTATCATGTACGGAGGAAATACCCGTCGTTTCCACGTCCGTCAATGCACTCACGCTCTGTAAGCCCAGGCGCTCGCCCGCCTCCAACCCGATCACGGGAGAGCCGTTCTCCACGTCCACGAGAATATAGCCCTCGAAGCCGTCGGGGAGCTTAACGTTCCCGTTCACAGGCGACAACGTTTGCGTTTCGTCAAACACGGAGACCAAAGTCACGGCGCTCGGATAAACAACGTCGTTTCCGCTCCGATAGGAAAAGCTTACCGTCATATCCTCGAACTTTTCATTGAAAACATAATAGGCGAGCTTCTTTTGCGACGCGCCAAGCGACACGTTTACGCAAACCTCCCCCGCGTTTTCGGTTGCGTCGAAAATAATGCCCTGCATATCCATATAGCTATAATCCAATTTGGAGCTCACGACGGGCGTACAATAAGACGTCGAGCCCGAAAGACAGGAGGAGATCGCCTTTCTGCTGTTTGCCAACGTCGTGGCATAGAGCCCGCCGCCGTTCATTAAGACGGTGAAATTATCATAATTTTGAGTAAACGTACCGCTGAAATAAAAGCACTGACCGAACTCGAAGTCAAAGCCCTTGGATTCGGGCGTATCTAACGTGCCCTGCTGATCGTTGGAAACGCCTTGCGTCCCCTGCCCCGCAATCGCAAAATACGTCGCGTTCGTCCTTTCAAACATCCAATCTACGGTGTCTAAATCGATGACGATGTATCCGTTGAAGCGCGCGGGGAATTGAAAGGTGCTCCAGCTCGTGATCGGCTTGATCTCATCGATATATCCGCCGTTTGCGTCAAATAAATACGCGGATTTTCCCCACGCCACGCCCGAGCGGTATTTGACCTCCTTGGAGCTGTCGTAGAAATAAAGATTTACCTGCGCCCCGTTCGCCGAATGGTCGGCGATTCTGAGCGCAAAATAATCCGCGCCGCTCAAATCGGACTCGTAGCCTTTAACGTATAAATAGCGGAACGCGTTGTCCTCAACGTCTTTTATGCGGAAATTTACGCCGTCGAGCAAGCCGTATTCGACGTTATCCCCCGAAGCCCCGCTGTAATTCAAAAGGTGGCTCGCCTTTGAAATAACCACGCCGTGTGCAGTCGGAGCCGTCATGGAAAAACCGCCGTTAATGCCGTCGGGCGAAGCCTCGTCCGCAAAATCGAAATATACATCCGCACCCGCGATCAACGATTTAAAATCGCTTCTCTCGCTCAAGGCCCCGTCCGCCACGCGGACGTCGCCCATATCGAAGCTCATTAAGTTGCCGCCGTTCCAGTCCCCGTGCACCCCGATCATTAAATGCATATTCTCCGACCAAACGGGTTTATCCGCCGTCGAAAGATCGATAACGATATAGCCTACAAAGCCCTGCGGCGGATCGATCGACCAGGAAGCCGTCACCGACTTTACAAGGTCGAAGTCGGGCGTCACGTAATAAACCTTTGAATTGCCCAACCCGTATTCGTTATTCCCGAGGCAAAGCTTCGGCTCGAACTTCGCGCTGTTATTCCCCCTGTCGTAATACTCGAACACAAGGCTCTTATCCTCGAAAGAACCGTCGTAAACGGGAAGCAACAGCTTCTGATAATTACTGTAGGATAAATCGGTCATCCGATAATTAATTCCCTCGAAATAACCCGCAAAATCCCCGTTTTTGACCGCTTTCAGTCCCAGCCAAGTCCCGAAGCCGTCCGTGGAAAGAGGGGTCAACCAGCCGATTTTGCTCCAGACCCCTTCCGCGTCGTGCGTGCCGCGATTCGGAAAACAGGCAAGCCACGCCGAATCGGTGTTTTTCGTCATCGTAATCCCGTTTAAAGAAACGTTCTCCGACTCGCAGATTTTTTCGTATTCGGTTGTTTTCAACCATACGTCGCCGAATATGAAATCCGCGTTATCACTGGAAGCCCCGCTAATTCTCGCGCCCACCGAGGAAACGGTAAAACTCTCACCGAGCACCGTTCCGAACTTGGAAACGGCGGCGACGTTTTCTTTATCCGCTCCGTAATTATCAAACGCACAGCGCATATAGAAATCGGAGACGGAAAAGGAGATCGCAACCTTTCCCTTGGAAAGATAGTTTCCGACGCCCGTCCAGTCCTCGGCGGTTTTTGTCGTTCCGTTCTTTAATAAGGAGAGCGTGGGGGCGTAAACGTATTCGGCGCTAACCCCGTCCGAGGCAACAAACTCGAAATACTCGCCCTTATCGGTGATTACAAACGGGCGAATATCTTCCCCGCCGTTGAACTCGAATTCAAAAACGATTTCCGTCGCGCCCGCAAGGGATACCGATTCCTTCAAATTGACGATCAGCGTTTGATCTTGCGTTTGGTCGTCGATGGAGTCGGCATCTTCAACAAAGACGCGGATTCCGTCGGTATAACGCGTCGTATCTTCAGCCGCCGACGGTACGTGAACGGAAAGGAATATCCCCGCCGATAACAATAACGCGATTATCGGCAAAAATACCCTGAAAATATTTTTTTGTTTTTTCATGCTCCTCTTACCCCCTTTCATTCTTCCTCTTCAACGCCGCGCCGAGCGCCGCCGCCGATAAGAGGACAAACGCGCTTCCCGTCAACGCGGAGCCGCACCCGCTCTTTTTCTCCGCCTTTCTCACGGCGATACGCAAGGTAACCGTTCCCGAAGCGGAGCCGTCCGCGCTCGAAGAGGTGTAAATGACCTTATAAACGCCCTGCGCCGTGGGCTTGAACGAATTTCCCTCGCCGAGCTCCACTTCCTTGCCGTAGGGGTTTTCCACCTTGACGGCAACCGCGCACTCCGCGCCGTGCTTATCCGTCGCCGAAGCGGCGGGCAAGACGATCTCCTTTCCCACCGTTCCCTCGATCGTGTCGCCGTCCGAATAGCCCTCCACGCTCAAAAGGAATCCGCGCACCGCCTCGAACTGCGTCTCGGGCGTGGTGTAGGAATTTCCCGCCTCGTCCGTGACCGTCACGCTGATCTTATGTACGCCGAGCTCCTCGAACACGAGCTTTGAAAAATCGTCGTAGGTGGGATACGTCGTTTCCTTGCCCGACGGCGCCACCACTTTCGCCGAGAAGGTCAGTCTGTCGTAGCAGACGACGTCGGAGGCGTAATCGCAATAGAAATCCGCTTTGCCCAAATCGCGGGGACTGCTTTGCACCTCGAGGGAATATTCCTTTTTGATATTGATTTCCTTATTCCCTCTGATCTGCACGGGCGCGACGAACGGCGCCGCGTTATCGACGAGAACGCCGTCGCTGTTTGCAAGCGACTGCCCGTTGACCTCGGTAATGATCATCTTGCTCACCGCCTCGGGGTCGTGCTCCACGCATCCGTCCACGGGACATTCCGCATACGGACACTGCGCGGAAAGACGGAAATAGACCTGCACCGTCTTGCACTCGTTCCCCTCGGGGTTGAATTTTGCGTTTAAGGACTCTTGGACCGCCTGCCCGTTTTCAACCGTTCCGCTTGCAGTGAGTAGAGACGCCTTTTCAGTTGTCCAATCCCCCCAGACCGCCTTGAAAAAGTCGGTGGTGTTAAAGGAGATATCGAACTCGCTGTTTTCGCGCATCACGCCCTTGACCCAAACGTTATCCGCGACCTCGTTCGGCTTTTCCTCGGGCGTCTTATCGTGCAGATCGCCGCAGGTGATCTTCGCCGCGACGTTGGTCGAATCCACGCTCTTTCCCGAATCCCCCCAAAGCCGCAAAACCGCCATGCCCGAATTATCGAAGCTCTCTACGATCATATCCACGATATATTTCGTGTAGACGCTCCCGTTTTCCGTAACGTTGTTTTCGCTCTCGTTTTCATACACGGGCACCTTGAACTTGACGTTCACTTCCTTTCCGTCGGAGACGTCGAAGAACATGGAAAAGCCGCCGCCTTCCCATTGTCCCGCATAGACGGCAAGCCCTTCCTCTTCCCAAGCGGTATAGTCTGCCCATTGAATGATTTTCGTCGCGTCGCCGTAGACCTCTTTATTCGTTTCCGTCACCGCAGCCGCCGCGTGCACGCCACTAAAGAAAGAGCACGCCGTTAAAATTAAAGCAACCGTTGCAATCGTCTTTTTCATCGTTTTACCCACCTATATAGTTTTTCGTATTACTAACAAGCTCTCCACGTATATTCTCCACCTTTGCACGGCAAAGAAGCCCGTTTTCGAGCGTGACTTTGTTTCCTTCTACCAAGACGGAAGCCCCCGCCTCTTTCCATTCGCCTCCAAAATACGCACCGTAGGAAAATCCCGAGAAATCGGCGTTTCCAAGCTCAATCGAAGCAAGCTCGCTCGCGAACAGATAGACGTAGCCCTGATAGACGATCGCAAAGCCGACCGCGCCCGCCGCCGTCTCAAACGCGGCACTAACGCCCGTCGTATTTACGCTCTGAAAACACTCCGTTTCAGGCGTCGATTCCTCCAGATTAAACACGGCGAAATCTGCCTTATTCCCAAGGAGCACGCAATCCCCCGCACCAACGAGCGCCTTTAAGGTCCGTCGCACGCTCTCCGTGTGCGCCTTATCCGTTCCGTCAGGATTAAGCACGCCGTGGTCGATCTCCTCCAAGGTAGAATCTCCGCGGTTTTCAATAAAGTGCACCGCCGTGGACAGATCGTAGATAATATACCCCGCCCCGCAATATGCCGAGGTCAAAAGCAAGCTCGCCGTATTTTTATAGGATCCCTTATTTTCAGCGCAGTGCGCGAAGTTCCCTGGAAGCTCGCTCTGCAATTCCTTGTGGAGATTATACGTCCCCCCCACACTCGTGATATACGGATCGTTCCCCACGCAGTCTATGCCGTCGAGATTAAAAAGCCGCACGGCATAATCGGTTGCCCCTTTCAGTTTGGCACAATTCACGCGGGTAACCACGTTGTATTTCGCCCGCTTGAACGCCTTGCCCGCGTTATCGATTGCCTTGCAGACGTCCGCCCAAGCCTCTTGAGGCGTGATCGGCTTACCGCCGTCAGAGATCTGTTGTTGCGCCACCCGCCAATTCGGATAGGTGTCGGGCTCGTTATAGACCTGCACGCCGATCAAAGGATGTGTTTCGCCGTTGTTCAAATCCCATTGATAAACGAAATCCATCAGCTCTCCGATCACGAGCGACTCTCGCTTTAAAAGCGCCTTACTTGCCTTGAGATAACCCTGCTCGCCGTAGTAGCTCCAAAAAGCCCCTTTGTTGAGAGAATCATATTTGGGATAAGTCTCCTCATCCGTCCAGATATAATCGGGCACCTGATAACTATTGCTCTCGCCGCACATATTGATCGAATACCAAAGCAGGTCGAGCTTAACGTCGTATTTAACAGAAAAGCTGAGAAGCGTTCCAACGACGGAGAAATCGTAGAGTCCCTTTTCAGGCTCCACGTCCCGCCAATCAACGGGCACCGCCAAAACGTTCGCCCCCAGCGCTTTCGCGTTTACAAATTGCGCTTCGAAATCCTCCACCGTCTGATTTTCGCAGTTCATATACGCGTCCAGACGGGATTCCACGCCGAAATAATGAAAGGGCTTGCCGTCTACCTCGAGATAGGTCACACCGTATTCGTTTGTCGCAATGCGGGAAATGACGTCCACTTCCTCCTTTCCTCCGCACCCGCCGAACGCACACAGCGCCAACAGAGCCGATAAAAACACCGCTGTCTTTTTCATAGCTTACTCCTTTATCCCTGAGGATACGATTCCGCGCACGAATGCGTTCTGTGCCGAGAACAGCACGACGACCATGGGCAGAGAGAACATCACGCACCCCGCCATGACCTTGTTCCATTCCATAACGCCGCTCGCGTCTTGGAAATTGTAAAGGCTCAAGGAAAGGGTCTGCAATTCCGCGTCGAGCAGATAAATGCTCGGTCCGACGTAATCCCCCCAAACGTTATTGAAGCTGAACACAATCAGCGTTGCAAGAACGGGCTTCATGTTGGGCAAAAGAATTTTAACGAGAATCCCGAGAGTCGAACAACCGTCGAGCATCGCCGCCTCGTCGAGACTCTTAGGAAGTCCGAGCATAAATTGCCTCAACAAAAAGATATTAAACGCCGAACCGCCCACTGCAGGAATTATGAGCGGCAAACGCGTCCCAATCCAACCAATATAGCGATAGAGCGCAAAGCTGGGGATCATGGTAATCACCCAAGGGAGCATCATTGTCGAGAGCAGAAGACTGAACAAAAAGCTCTTTCCTCTCGCTTCAAAACGGGCGAAGCCGTAGGAGACGAGGACCGAGCCTAAAAGGGTGAGCCCCATGACCGAAACCACGAGCAACAGCGTATTCCCGAACGCGCGGGGAAACACCATGGTCTCGAATGCGTCTTTATAATTTTCAAACCGAAGTTTTTCGGGAAACACCTTGGGCGGCCACTTGAAAATATCCGACGATTCGGGTTGCAAGGAGCATAAGAGCATATAGAGGAACGGGAGGCAGAACAAAACGGCGATCACCCCCGCTCCGATTGTGCCCGCAAGCGCGACGGGTTTGATTTTCTTTTTTAATCCATCATTCGCCCGCATAGTACACCTTCCTTTTGCTGGCGACAAAGAAAACCGCCGTGAGTAGCATGGTTAAAATAAAGATGAGCCATCCCTGCGCAGAAGCATACCCGATGCCATAGGCGTCGAGCGCAAACGCGTTTTCCACAACGAGCATTGCCATCGTGACCGTTTCAGACATAGAGCCCGTCAAAAGCTTGACCTCCGCATAGACCTGTATCGCACCGATAAAACCCGTAATCATGGAGAAAAACACGGTGGAGCTGATCATGGGGAGGGTAATTCTGTAAAACCTGACCGCTGCGTTTGCGCCGTCAATCCTCGCCGCCTCTAAAAGATCCTGTGGCACCCCCTGAAGCCCCGCCAAAAGTATGAGCATGGAGGGACCCAGTCCGCTCCAGATATTGATGCCCACAACACTGAAAAGCGCCCGCTCAGGGGAGAGAAAATCAGGTTTATCGAGCCCAACCAACGTGAACAGATAGCTGACGATATTCCGATCCTGAAAGATCATGAGCTTCCATAAGAGCGTGGAGCCGACAATGGGAATGATCGCAGGCAAATAGATCATGGTGCGGAATATCTTCCTCCCCTTGATCTGCATATTTAAGAGCATCGCGACAAGAAGCGCCAACGCCGTCCCTAAAAACACGCGCAAAAAGGAATATAAAAGTGTGTTTCCGATTGAACGGAGAAAGCGGGTATCCTTCGCAAAGACCCAAGTATAATTTTCAAATCCGATAAATTTAAGCGGCTTCGTCGTCAGCGTCGTGATCTTTGCCGACGTGAAACTCATCACGAGACTGAACGCCATCGGAATCACCGTGAACAGCAAAAACACGATTAGCCACGGCGAAACGTAGAGATAAAAATTCACCGTAGATCGCAACTTTGAATTATATTTTTTCGTTCGCATAATCCCCCCGTTTATTTCATTCCACGCGAGATTGCGGCGT
Source organism: Clostridia bacterium (assembly GCA_017467275.1). Lineage (GTDB taxonomy): Bacteria > Bacillota > Clostridia > Christensenellales > Borkfalkiaceae > Scatosoma. The sequence continues at coordinate 41,908 of JAFTSN010000022.1, forward strand.
TAATCTCCGAAGCGGCAGCATTGAGCGCCTGCGTGAGCGTCATGGGGTTTTGCTCTGCCCAAACGCGCGGGATATAATCGCCTAAAATACTCTCCACTCTCGATTGATCGATATAGAAATTATACGTGAGCGGCGACGCCTTTTCGAGATATTTAATAAAATAGTTGTTGAGCTGTTTATGATACGCGTCGTCCACGTTTAAGAAATCGCCGTAAGCGATCGTCTTATTCCCGGGAATATTGTAGCCCGTTCTCACGTACTCTTTCATGCCCGCGGTCATATAATATTCAAGGAACGCATATGCGATATCGGGATTCTTCGACTGTGCCGAAATCGCATGCGAAATCATGGTCGTGGCGCAATACGCCTCACCGCCGCCGTTCGGGGTGGGAGGAGGCGCGACACCGATCTCAAAGTTCACGTCATACCAGCCGTAGGACTCGAACGCCCAACGCCCGTTCCAAACCACGCTGATCTCCCCATTCTTAAAGCCCTCGCCGCCGCCCTCGCTGTTGGTGACGGAAGCCGCCGACTTCGTGTCTCCGCTCTGGAACGAGATAAAATATTCAAACGCCGATTTCACGGCATCCGAACCTACGTTGAGATAGTGCATATCCTCCGTGAACAGCGTGTCGCCGCCCATCTGTATCCATTCCATCACGTGCTTCCAAGGCACCTGATCGAGAGTGGTACCGTAGCGGGTAATATCCCCGTTGGAATCAAATTTAGTCAAAAGACGGCACATCTTCGTGCATTGCGCCCAGCTCATGGGTACGTCGGCAGAGGGATAAACGCCGCTCTCGTCCGTCGGATAACCCACCGCCTCTGCCAAGGACACTGCGTTTTCCTCGTTGTATTTCTCGATGTGCTTTTTGTTGTAGATCATCATAAAGTCAGGCGTGAGATCCTTGATGACGGCATAGAGCTTCCCGCTCCCCATCTTGCCGTTTGCGGAATCGTAGCGGTAGGAATCGTTCAGTTCCCAAAGATCGCTTTTATCAAGATTCTCCCCCTTTTCGAGATATTCGTCCAGCTCAAGCAAAAGCCCGTCCTTAATAAAGCCCTCGATCATGCCGCCTTCCATATAGAACAAGTCGGGCGCATTCCCGCCGCCAAAGTAGGTTTTGAGGTTGTCGTAGTAAATGCCATTTGAGGGCTGAACCTCCACCTTCCATTCAGGGTGCAGAAGCTCGAAATCGTCGGCAAGCTGCTGAGCCATGGCAATCTCCTCCCGCGAGCCCCATAAATAATAGGTTATACTCTTATCGTTCTCCTTTTTACAGCCCGCCACGCCTAGCGTCGTTGCCGCTAAAACAAAGCCGAAAAAACAGCTCAAAAATTTTTTCATGGATACCCTCCCTTTATAATTTTTTATCAATTATATTATGCAATAAATTTTATCACTAATGTGGCTAATTTTGCTCTTTTTATTAATTTTTTTGGCTAAGCTGTTGATTTTTTTAGAGCCCACTCCCCTAAAGAGGGTAAAAAAAGAAATAATTGTAAAAAAATATTGACTTTATAACGTGTCCGTGATATAATAAAAAATGTATCAAGCTTAAACGTCGATAAGGAGAACGCATATGTTTGATTTTCTTGAAAACAAATTTTTAAGGTTCCTTTTCTACGTGGGAACGATGATTCTTTCCATCGTCATCGCAAACGCCATCGTAGACTTCACAATTTTTGAAAGCGAGGCGACCGCCTCTTTCATCTGTTTCGGCATTTCCATTTTGCCTCTTTCGCTTGCGCTCGACTTCATGCAAAGCAGTAAAAAGCAAAAATTCAGAACGGTCGTGTTTATCTTTTCGATCGTTCTTTCCGTGCTTCCTGCGGCAATCCTGCATATCAAAGCGCTTTCCTACTATGCCGATCCCGAAAATTACAACGAATTTTATAAATGCTTCGACTTCTTTATCCTGCCCACAGTGGCTATGTGCATTTCGCTTTTTTATATCAACTGTGGCATTTGGGAGTGGAACACCTTCTGCGTTTGGTTTATCTTCGGGTCGTTTGCCGCTATGATGCTCTTAACCCGTATCGTTTTCGCGATATTTTCTTCCTTTGTCGCTACGGGCGTCTTTATGCTGGTCGTCGCCTTGATCTGGTTCGCAGTCATCGTGATCCTGCGGCTTAAATACGGCACCGCGTTCGTTCCCAATTATTATTAATAAAGGAGACTTGAAAAATGTTTAAAAAATATGCAACGCCCATGTCCCGCATTCGCAACATGAAATCTTCTTCCAGCGGCTACGATAGCTCGAGCGACGACGATTATGACTACGGCTCGAGCTCCTCGCAAAGCAGTTTTTCCGACTACGACGCAATTTGCGTGTTTGAAGATCATTCGATCAACCTGCCTTTGGGTGCAAGGGCGAATATTTCCGTAAGCGGCGGGAGTACCATCTACCTTAACGGCTCGATCGACTTTAACTCGCGTTGGGCTTCGGAATACGATATCAAGAGAGTTCTTAACAGCTACATCAACGAATGCGCCTCGATCTGCTCCAGACGCGGCTATCCCGTGCGGGTCATTTCCAATATCAGTATCTATAAGTACACCGACTGATTTTTTTCAATAGCTCCGTCACAACAAATGGCTGCTTCGTACTCTGCACGATTTGACGAGAAAAAATAACCGAGTGTTTTGACAGAGCCTTTTCAAAAAGAACGGGCGAGCGAACCTTAAAGTTCACTCGCCCTTTTATTTTTGCCAATAAAACTAATCGGAATCCTCGCTTAAAAGATTGAAGGTGTTCACCTGATAGAAAGATTTGCCCTTACTCACCTCGTTTCGGTATTGAAGCGGGGTCATGTGCATCACGCGCTTGAAATAATTAAAAAAGCAGATATAATTTTTATAGCCGACCTCTTCAGCAATTCGGATCACCGACTTTTTGGTAGTGGCAAGCAGCTTAAGCGCCTTATTCATTCTCACACCGAGCTGATACGCCTTAAGTCCCATACCCACCGTCTCAACGAAAATATGTCGGAAACGACTGTAAGAATAGCCGATATTTTCCGCAAGGATCTCGAAGCGAATGGTGTGGTTATAATGCACCTTAATATATTTTTTGACGGTATTGCACATAGAGACGAGCTGATCGTCGAGCTTGTTCTGCTGTGCGCTGTAAACGTATTCGACGATATATAAAAGTTCAGACAAAAGCTCCTCGAGCCGTTTATCCGACGTATCCCCCTTGGTAATGAAAATTTCCCCCATGTCGCCGAGGATTCCATACATGCGGTTGAACTGCGACGAAAACTTCTCGTCGCGGATTACAACGGGCTCGGAAATGTCGAAATAATCACTCCCGAACACACAGCATTTGACGGCAGTCTCCACGTAAGTCCTCTCGAAATGCTCGGTGTTTTTAGGCACGATCACAAGCACGTCGCCCGAATAACTATATTCCTCGTCACCGAGGGTAAACGCGCCGCTGCCGCCCTTATAGACGATGATTTCCGAATGGTTATGGCGGTGCGGTAACACGTTATCGCCCTTACGATGCGTGTAGCTGACCACTTCGTTGACCATATAATACATACGCCGCCCTCCTTGTTTTTCGTTTCCGTCACAATCCGCACTTCGTGCATCGACGTCTCTATTATAACAGAACCTTTCTAGCTTGTCAACGGTCCTTTCCGAAAAACCCCCTCATCATTTTGGCTAAAATCCCCTCCTCGTTTCACTCAAATTAAAAAGCTCCTGCACTGCGTTTTTCAAAAAATCAATCGTGCACCTTGAAAGCACTAAAAAAAACAGACGGCTGAACGCCCCCGCGCTCGCCGTCTGTTTCGCTAAATCAAAAATCATTCCTCGTCCGCAAACTCCTCGGGAAGCTCGACCTCCTCCGGCTCAAACGAAATAAGCGCCTCGAAAAACGCCCGTTCAGCACGAATGGCAAGAAGCTTTTTACCCTCCTCCGTGGAGGAAAGCCGCTCGTTCTTACGGTTGATGCGCCTTGCGTTGTAATACTTATTTGCCGCCGCGCAGAACGCGATAAACGTCGCCAAAAATCCCACCGCGCAGCCAATCGTCACCCAGACGAACAGGCGGTCGGGACGGGTGTTGATACTCACACCGAAATAAACCGTCAAAATCAGCGTGACGAGCGCGGGCACAGCCGTTGCAAAGAACCAAAGCCGCGCGGACGAAAGCCGCTTTTGAATGACCGCCCTGCGTGCCTCCTGCTTCTCGCCAATCTCCTTTTCGAGCGGCTCGCCCTCAATCTTTAACGTCTCGAGCCGTTTGGCAACCACTTCCTTAAGTCCCTCTTTGATTTCAAGTGCGGCTTCCTCGCCGACGTCGCCGACAAACTCCTCAAAATCGTCGTTCCGATACGCCTCAAACAGGACCGCCGCGTCCGTATAGCCCGCCGTTCTCGCCCGCCAATATCCGACGATTGCTTCCGTCGGCTCGGGCGTGAGCTCAGTCGCCTTTTTGTATTTTTCGACCGCTGTCTTGTATTCTCCCGCCTGCGTAAGCGCCTCGCCCTCTTTCATGAGGACATCGTATTCCTCGGCGCGCTTTTTTGCCTCCTCCGCACGCCGCCTTTTGAGCTCGAGCGCCTCCTCGGGCGTGAGGGTGGCAAGCTCCTCGTCGTCCTCCTCGAGGTCGGGGAATTCAAAGAGCGCTTCCTCTCCCGTTTCCTCCTCCGTCTCGGGCACCGTTGCGTCCGTGACGTCCACCTCGCCGTCCTTGGTCTTTTTCATACGGATCCCTCTGCCGTACTCTTCGTCGATAATTCTTTCTTCCATAGCCTTTCTCCGTTTATTTTTTGCCTGTTTATAATTCCTCGCGCCTTGCGTCCGTTTCGGCGCATACAAGACGGAATTTCCCTCTGTATCGGCTCTTCGCCCAATCGCGCAGCTCCCTAGATTCAAACGCAGCGAACACCGCACTTCCCGAGCCTGTCATGCACGCCCCGAGCGGCGAAAAGGCGCGCACCTCCTCCATAGCCGTCAAAACGTCGGGATTGAGCGCCGCGGCAGGCTCAAATAACTCGTTCATTAAATACCTGCCCGCCTCCTGCACTTCGCCGCGAAGAAAGGCGTCAATACATTTTTCCGTGTTTTGATCGCACTGCTTTGGCTCTGAAAACAAAATTTCGGGGTGTATTTCGTCGTATTTTTTATAGCACGCGCCCGAGGATACCCCCGTCTCGGGGCAAAGGAGCAGAAAATATAGCTTTTCCGTCACCTTATCGAGATAAAACAAGCGTTCGCCTCGACCCTGCATGCGGCAAAACCCGCCCTGGAGCATATACTTTACGTCGCTCCCCACGCTGTCCGCGATCTCCCCGACCGCTCGCTCGTCCGTCACGCCATACAGCTTCGCCATGCCCACGAGCACGCCCGCCGCGTCCGCAGACGACCCGCCGAGCCCCGCCGCCATGGGAATGTTTTTGGAGACGGCGATATCCGCGCCGTCGGTGGAAAAGCGTTCCAAAAACCGCCTTGCCGCAAGATAGGCGGTGTTTTTTTCAAGATCAATGGGCTCGCGCACCCCGCGCATAGTGACGTTCACCTGCTTGTCCTTCCGCTTTTTCAGCGTGATCTGATCGGCAAGATCGAGACTTGCCACAAAGGAATCGAGAAGATGAAAGCCGTCTCTCACGCCCGTGATTGCAAGCGTGAGATTTATTTTCGCCCGCGCCTTGACCCTCGCCGTTATCATGCCCTTCTCCCAAACGCCCGATTTGCGGCGGGAGATTCTCCCGCCGCAAAGGCTTGCTTGATATCATTGTAGCATATTTTTCCCGAAATGACAAGATTTTAAAGGGTTTTTCCCGAAATTTTTACGCGTTTCTCCCGCCCAAGCTCACACCTTACGCCGATAGACGAAAATGCGCTCTCCCTTTTTCACAGGAAACTCCAGATCAGGATTGCTCTTTGCAACCTCCTCGGGCGTACGTCTCAGCTTTTTCGCCGTCTCCCACAAATCGTCCCCCTCTTGAGGCACGTAAATGGAGATCGCGCTGTGGTTTTCCTCAAACGCTTCCCCCTCCTCGACCTCGGAGATAAACTCCGCCGTCTCCTCTTTAAACAGTTTGACGGTCACTTTCAAGGTCGCTTCCACCTCTGCTTCGCCCTCCCGCCGCTGTCGCACGCTCAACCCGCATACGGTCGCCTCTGCCTCGGCATACGCCGCGCCGTTGAAGCTGACGGGAAAGAGAAAGGGCAGGGAGAGCTCTGCGCTCTTATGCACCCCGTCGCCGTCGCACAAAATGACCTCGGCAAACACTGCGCCCTCTGCTTCTCCACCGTTCTCCCCCTGACGGCAAGCAATTTCCGCTCTGGGCAAAACGGCGGCTTGTAAGCTCGTCGTGTAATCAATGGGCACGGACAGGGAAGCCGTTCCGCCAATCCGCTCGGTAAAGCGCACGAGCTCGCAGACGTATTTCCCCTCCCGCTTCTCCGTCTTAAACCCGATCTCCGCGGCAGTCGAATAGACGTCCGCCGCCGCAGGCAACTCGTCGCGGACAAACAGCTCGCACTCTGCGCGTAAAACGAGCTGTGCCGTCATTTTGCACTTGCCGCGATCCTCGTCCGCACCCGCCGTAAGCACCGCCGAAAGCACACTCACCCGCGCTGAAGCGGGAAGCTTGGGCAGAGACTCGTCGCAGGGGATCTCCATACGGTAAGGAATAAGCCGCTCATAGGAACACAGCGAGGAATCGCTCTTCATGGCGCAAAGATTCAAGCTCACCTCGCCTGAAAGGACGATTTGCCCCGCTTCCGCGCTCACACTCCCGACCGCGGGCGTCTCGCTGTGCAAGAGGATATCCCCAACGTAATCAGTCTCGAAATCGTCCTCGAGCTCCGTCTCGCCCGAGCACACGATCGTTTTCACAATGGGCACACTGCCCTTTTTCGTGATCAGCCCCTCGCCGTCGTAGAGATATTCGGCTTCCGCGTTGCCGTAGACGGTGATTTCCGCGCCGACGATCACGGAAAGATAAAGCGCCGATCCCTCCCGCCGCTTTGTGACGTTATCCGCCGTCAGCCGAACGCTCGCAAACGCCGCGGGCACAACACGGGCTTCCTGCGCACGGTGGGTAAATTCCGCTCCGCGCTCCGCGCGGCAAACCTTGCGCTCGGAATCCTCGTAAACGACGTTAATGAGCAGCTTTCCGCCGTAACGCACCTCGCCGTCGCCGCAAGTGCACTCGGTGGGCACAGCGTGAGCGTACACCGCCAAAATGCTGCTAATTTCGCCGCCGGGCAAACGACATTCGACAATCGACTGACTGTTTACCTTGCAAAGTTCCGTCGTATAACGATAAGTTTCAAAATGCGGTTTGATAGACATGATTCCACCCCGATGTGATTTCTTTTGCTCTATCATTGTATGACGCTACCCTCGGGAATATTACCGCACCGCCTTGTCCTTTTTTGTCGAATTTACACTCTCTGCCTTCTTTTTAACCGCCTTCCGCTTTTCTTTCAACTCCATAATTTTTCTCCAACGCGCCTCGTCGTAGCTTTTGAGCGCGCTGTTTCCCTCGCTCTCTTCGCCGCCTATAAGTTCCACGCCGAGCGCTTCCAACGCGGCAAGCAGTCCGTAGCGAAAGCCTACCCTAAATTTAAACGCATGCACTTCGCACTCCCCGCCCAAATGCCTTTCCTGATATTCTTCAAATAACGCTCTTTGGTATTCGTCCAAGGTTTCCAAAAGCGCGTCCTCCACCATTTTTACACGAGCCTGCTCATATTCCGATAATTCGGGGGCTTGATAATAGGTGTACTCGAAACTACCGCTCCGTATTTCGTCTAAAAGTGAAAATTTCATGTTTTTTGCCTCCAAATATTCCATTTTGGCATAATTATAGGACAAACAAGAACTTTTGTCAAGAAAAAATTGCCGATTTGGCATATTTTATAAATTTTTTATTCCAAAGTGGTATAATAATTTAAGAGGTAATAATTATGAAAAGATCAAACTTTGCCAAAAACTTATCGGTTGTACTAAAATACAAGGGATACACACAAAAACAATTAGCCGATCTTCTGTCGGTAAACCAAGGAACTATTTGTAGATGGCTTAAGGGAACCCGCGAGCCCGATTTAAACACCCTATTGCTTCTTTGCGAAGTGTTAGACGAATCCCCAAATGAGCTTTTAGGGTTTACCTCTCCTGCAAAAAAAAGCGTTTAAAACCGATCCTTACTCCGTATAAAAAACATAGGGCGAAAGGTGCGATTTGTTTATTAGGAAATCGCGTCTTTTGCCTTATTCTTTAACCAGCTCAAACGCGCCGCCTCCGTTGTAACCAATAAAGTCCGCATTATTGCATTAGTAATATAATACCGTTTTTATATCGCTTTATCGTTTATTTCAATTGTAATATTTTTGTTTTTATATTATAATTATATATGGAAGTAATTATTATGAAAAAACAACCATTGAAAAGACCAATCAATGAACAAGCTTTCCCTGTATATACAAAGCAAACAAAAGAAAAGCTTCAAGCCTTATTCTTTGATGAAAACTTATCTCAAGGAGAAACTTTAAAAGCCATGCGCGAACTTTTGGGATTAACGCAAATAGATTTTGCAAAGCTGTTGCAAATCAGTCAAACGCTCGTTTCGCTTTGGGAAAAAGAAGAAAAGAAGCCCGATTGCTATATGCTTTTATGGTTGGCGGCACTATATTCCATTCCCGCCGAAACCCTTCTTTTGCAATTCGGCTATGACGTGCCGATAAATTGATTTCTTCTTTTGTCGTACCGAGCGAAGCAACGAAGTTGCGTAGTCGAGTGTAGCTCAAAAAAACGGAAGAGCCGTTGTCGCTCTTCCATTTTTTTGCTTTTTTCTTACTTTTTACCAAACTGCGATATTTCCTTTATCGTCGTAACGCCAATAATTCCCCGTAGCCAACGAATGCAGAATTTTTCAATCAAACCAACTCAAAGAAAGCTTTTCCGCCCGACAACAGCTTTTCGTCCAAAACCCATTTGCCGTCCTTTTCAATGATACCGAACCCACATTCTTTCGCTGTCTCGAACACATCGCCGCCGTCGTAGCCGATAAAGTCCGCGCTCATTGAATCGAGGATATCCCGCGCGCCGTCCGTAAAAATAGAGGTCGTCACGAAAATCCCGCGCGCCTTGCGCTTGCCCTCTTTCGCCTGCTTACACGCCACCGCGCCGATAAACTGCTGTAAAAGGGTTTCCCCGACCACCCACTTTTCCTTGTCCCCTTTCGTGGGATCCCAGTTCTTACACTGTATGTAGATGGTCTCTCTAAATCCGAATTTATCCGTTAAAACAAGCTCGCCGTCAATGCCGCCGTCCTTGTCGCCGCCCGAAATACGCAAACCCTCGAGCCGTCTGCCGTTCTTGAGGGAATAACGCTCCAAAAGATACACCGAATAGTATTCAAAGTATTCCCCGCCGAGCGCCCTCAATCTCTTTAAAAACGCTTCCTTAAGCTCCTCCTCTTCCGTCTTGACTACGACGGTTTTCTGCGCGCCGCTCCTGCCGCCGCGCGAGCCTCTCGCCGTGCGCGAGCTCTTTTCTGCAAGCGGTTTCTGCTCTGCCCTTGTCTCGCTCTTACGCTCCTTGGCTTCTTCCTTTGCTTCCGCTTTTTGCGCGGGCTTTTCCTCCGCTTTAGCCTCGCTCTTTGCCGTTTCGCGCGCCTTCACGCCCGCATTCCCAAGGAATGCAAATTCGGGCAACGCCGTCTTTTTCGGCTCCTCATGCTTTTCCTCTTTAGCCTCGTTCGACTGCGCTATAAGCGGCTCCTCGCTCTTTGCCGCCGCTTTGGGCATAGGCGTACCCTCGGCTTTGCTCTCCGTTTTCTTATCGGTCTTTTTCTCTGTCTTGCCGCCCAAAAGCAACGTCATATCAAAG
>JAFTSN010000023.1 GCA_017467275.1 Clostridia bacterium
ATAACGGAATAAATTATAAAAATGATGTTGAATTAAGAAAATCTATACTTGATTTAAATAAGACAACTTTAGGAAACAAAATTAAAAAATTAGAGAAATTTTTCCCAAAAAGCGAAAACGATATCTTGAATTATATTAAAGAGCAAAGAAATTTCCTTGTCCATGATTTTTTTATTGATGAAACAATAAACTCCTCAACCCAAATATTAGATAAAAAAGAACAATTATTACAAATGCTAAACGATGCAAAGCTGATAGAAAAAGCATTAAGAGGTTTGATTAAAGATTTGCAAAATGCTCAATAATCTACAGTATAGGAAAAGCCGACCCAAACGGGTCGGCTTTTTTTATTCTTCCTTGTCCTTTAACGCTTCTAAAAATACTCGCGCGCCCCGCTGAAAACCCTTTTTATACGTTCGTTCCAACGCGGTATTTTGCCGATCGCAACGTACCTGCTCGTATCTCTCAAACAATGCTCGCTGTTCCGCAGAGAACGTACGGTGTAACGCTATGTATATTTTCTGCTCCTCACCCTCCCTTTCTTCGGGGAAATACGCAACCTCTGCACCGTCGTTGATCGTGCCGTAATACAGTTTTTCTATCGTGCTTTCCATATTCTCACCTCCTGTCCTTTATTATAGTCAGTTTCTAACTGACTGTCAAGTAATAACTGACTTTGTTTGGTATAATAAGAATATGGAATTCACAAAAAGATTTAACGAAGTATTAAAAGAAAGTGGAAAATCGCAGGTAGAAATTGCGAAAGCGGTCAACGTATCCAAGCAATGCGTCAACGATTACAAGACGGGTAAAAGCGTTCCGTCTTTGGGAACACTGTATCTTTTGTGTCAATATTTAGAGGTTTCCGCCGATTATTTATTGGGGTTAACGGACGAATATTAACTATCTTCACGAATACGAAAGCCGCCGCAGGAAGGCGTACCTTCCTGCGGCGGTTATTTTATCTTTCCGTTATTCTTCCGAGGAAGCAAGCATCGCTTCTCTGTCTGCGATGGCAAGCGCTTGCACCATCGAATCGATATCCCCCGTCATAAAGACGTCGAGATTGTACTGACTAAGTCCGATACGGTGATCGGTCACGCGGCTCTGCGGAAAGTTGTAGGTGCGGATTCGCTCGCTGCGATCCCCCGAACCGACCATACTGCGGCGGCTGTCCTCGCGCGCTTTCGCGCTCTGCCCGTTGTAAAAATCGTACACGCGCGAACGCAACACCTTAAAGGCGCGCTCCTTGTTTTTGAGCTGGGAACGCTCGTACTGACAGGTGACCACGATCCCCGTCGGGAAGTGGGTAATTCGCACGGCGGAAGCGACCTTATTGACGTTCTGACCGCCTGCGCCGCCCGAGTGGAATATGTCGATACGGATATCCTTATCGTTGATCTCCACCTCGACCTCTTCCGCTTCGGGAAGGACGGCTACCGTCGCCGCCGAGGTGTGTATCCTACCCTGCGTTTCCGTGGCAGGCACACGCTGTACGCGGTGTACGCCGCTTTCATATTTCAAAAGCTTATACGCGCCCGCGCCCGTAACGTTGTAGATGGCTTCCTTCACGCCGCCAAGCTCGGTGGCGTTGATATCCATTTCCTCTACGCGAAGTCTGTGATTCGCGCAATAGTTCAAATACATACGGCAAAGCTCCGCGGCAAAAAGCGCCGCTTCCTCGCCGCCCGTACCTGCGCGGACTTCCAAAATACAGCTTCTCTCGTCGTTCTTATCCTTGGGCAGAAGCAGAATTTTCAGCTCGTCGCGAATGGTAACGAGCTTTTCCTTGCACTCGTACCCCTCGTCGAGGAGCATTTTCTTCATTTCGGGGTCGGTTTCGATTTCCGCGAGCGCAAAGGCGTCGTTCATCTGCCGTTCGGTTTCCGTATATTCGTCGTATTTTTCTACCGTTTCGGTGAGGTCGGATTGCTCCTTGGAGTATTTCTGCCAAGTCGGCATATCCGCGATCACGTCGTTATCCGAAAGCTTTTCCGATAAAAACACGTACCGTTTTTTGATGTCTTCTAATTTTTTGAACATAGATTTCCTTTATTGAAGGCGGTTTGACAAAGCCTTACTTAATGATTTTTACGTAACGGTCTACGCCGTTGAAATCCTGCGCGATCATCGCGTACGTATTGTCCTTGAACAGCTTGACGATCTCTTGCGCTTCACCAATGCCCACTTCCATAAGAAGCACCCCTTCGGGGGTCAAACGGGACATCGCCGTTTCCGCGATACGGCGGTAAATATCCAAGCCGTCCGCGCCGCCGTCCAGCGCCAAACGGGGCTCGTAATCCCTTACCTCGCGCTGTAACAGCTCGATATCCGCCGAGGGAATGTACGGGGGATTGCTGATGATCAAATCAAATTTCTCGGGAAGATTTTCAAACAGGTCGGACTGCACAAACCGCACGTCCGCACCGTTGGCAAGGGCGTTCTCACGGGCGAGCTCCAACGCTTCCGCGCTGATATCGGAAGCGGTCACGCTTGCCTTTACCCCTTTCTTTTCCAATTCCTTGGCAACAGTAATCGCGATCGCGCCGCTGCCCGTGCAAAAATCGAGTATCTTCGCGCCGCTCTTGACCTCGTCCAAAGCCATCGTCACAAGCTCTTCCGTTTCGGGACGGGGAATCAACACCCGTTCGTCCACTTTGATAGTATATCCGCAAAAATCGGTATCCCCGATGACGTACCAAAGCGGTCTGCCCGTCAAACGCTCGTCTGCGAGACGGACGATCTGCTTGGCTTGCGCGGCTTTGAGCATGCGCTCCGTCGTCGCAACCGAGCTCTTGGGAATATTTAAGGTGAGCGAGAAAATCCACTCCGCTTCCTCTTCGTCGATGCCGCTCGCCGCAAAACGCTTTTTCGTGTTTTTGAGGAGCGCGGTCATCTTGCCGGGAGTCGCGAATACCCTTTCGGGAATGGTCGGGTCTTCGTCCATCGCAAGCACGGTCGTAAACGCCGCGATCGCACATTCGATCATGCCGTCCTCGGGCTCACGCGTGGTCAAACGCTGTAAGAGCAAGCCGGGGATCTTGAAGATGAAAAACAGCTTGTTTTCCGTCTTGGCAAGCAAACGGAGTATCTCGTACGAAACCCCTGCCACCACGGGCAACATCGCCACTTTCAAGCCGAAGCGAATGAGGTTGTTCCACTTGCCGCCGTCGGGTATATAAATCCATTTTACCGCCAATACGTTGACGAGGGAAAAGACCAAAATACTCACGATCATAACGATGAATAAAAAGGTCGTGCCGCATCTGTCGTGCACTCGGGAACAGCCGCGGACGTTCTCTACCGTCAGCTCCTTGCCCTGCTCGTAGCAGGTGATCGTTTTATGCTCCGCGCCGTGGCACATGAATACCCGTTTTAAGGAAGGAATGAGGGAAATGAGCAGGATATACGCCACGAAAATGAGTAGGCGAATCCCCCCTTCCACGAGGTTAAAACGCACCCCCGACCAGCCTGCCGAGAGCTCGTTGAAGTACTTATCGGGTAAAAAGCCCGTGATAAAAGAGGGCAACCAAATAAAGAGCACGAGCGCCAGCACCACGCCGATCACCGTCGCCGCGGAGTTGATAAAACCGCCCCAAAAGCCGCCGTCCTTTGCTTCCTTTCCGTCCGCAGGGTCCTCTTCGAGCACGTCTGCGCTACGCATTAAAATGCGGTTGCCGTCCACGAGGGAGTTGATAAAGTTCACGACCCCACGAATCAACGGGAGCTTTAAGAATTTGTTCCGTTTTTCAGGCGGAGTCAAGCGTTCGGATTCGATCTGAATTTCGCCCTGCGGATCGCGGACGGCGGTTGCCATCGCGCGTCTGCCGCGCATCATGATCCCTTCCATAACGGCTTGACCGCCGATATACGTTTTGTTGTTTTGTTTTTTATTCATAAGGATGATCCTTAACCCAATTTAGTTCCTTGTCCGCGCCGCTACCGCTCGATATCGACGCCGCAACGGAAAATGCAGAGTGCGAGCCGCAACGAAGAAATGCGACGCATATATGCGTTTTCCATAAAAAGAAGAAGGCTTTAAGACGTGCTTAACACACATCTTAAAGCCCGGTTTACCAATTAAAGACCATATCTCTTTTTGAACTTATCGACACGTCCACCGGTATCAACCAACTTTTGCTTGCCAGTGAAGAAGGGATGGCAG
>JAFTSN010000024.1 GCA_017467275.1 Clostridia bacterium
CGCACACATAACGTTCATCACCCAACCGCCAAGCGTGGGGGGCGAATCGATAAGGATATAATCGTAATACCCCTTGGCGCGCACTCTTTCAAGACATTTTTTGAGCACCGTTTCTCTTTGCCACTTCGCGAATAAATCGAACTCAATCGAGCTCATTAACGAGGTGGAAGGAATAAGGTCAAGATTTTTTATCCCCGTTTCTACAATATAGTCGTTTAAATCGCGCTCTGCAACGATAGCGCGGTAGATATTCTTCTCGCCCTTGGCGTATTCGTACGCCGTTTCCTCGTCGAAAAAGGAAATGGTGAGGTTGAGCTGCATATCCCCGTCAATCATCAACACCTTTTTACCTGCCAAAGCAAGCGCACAGCCCACGTTGGAGCAGGTTGTCGTTTTGCCGCTGCCGCCTTTGTTGTTTGCAAACGCAATGACAATCGTTTTACTCATAATATATCCTCTTTTTTATAAAAGATAGGTTTCAAGCCCTTTGGGCTTATCCTCTTTTTTCACCGCAAGCTTTTTGGGCGGTTTTTTGCGGATAATCTTCCGTCCGCTCTTTTCCCCGTCCGTATTTTGCTTCGCGTCTTCGTCCCCCGCCGCGTTTTTTGCAGGCGGAACTACCCCGTCCTCGTCGTCCTTTAAGTACGCCGCAAGCTCGGCAATTCCTTCGCCTGTGATCGAGCTTACGGGAAAGATCTTTTTACAGCCCGCAAGCTGTAACCACCGATACACCCTCTCGACGTTCGCATCGGGCTTGTCAATGCCCGTGATGATACCAATTGCCTCGCGGTTGACCATGCTCGTCAAGCAAGGCGAGAAAATCGAATAGGGTTCGTTTGCCGAAAGCACAAGCCCTACAATATCCGCCTCGTAGGCATAGAGCGCGAGCGCGCCGCTCGTTTCTCTGCGTTCGGTGTATTCGCCGGGCGTATCAATGACGGTGTCGAGATAGTTTACGTATTGCGTTTTGTAATACTTAATTTCTTCACCGCGCAGAGCTTGCGTCAAGGTGGTTTTGCCCGCCGCAACCCTGCCGAATAGCATAATCTTTTTCATACCGATTAGGTCTTGGTTACCTCACAGCAAATATAGTCGAGCTTCTTCACGAAATATTCGCGAATGGCTACAAACGCCGCTTCGACAGAGGATACCGAGCCCGTAATGATAAGCGTGCCCGTAAATCTATCGACGAACCCGATTTCCGCGCCCGACGTCTTCATCGCGATATCCGCCGCGATTACCGCGCTTTCGTAAGGGATAACCGTCAAAACGCCAATCGCACTTTTCGTGTAATCGGTTTGGGGATCGAGCCCGAGCTTGGTGTAAAGGGTTTCACCGGGGTTTGCGATGATATGGCAAAGGGTGATTTGCTTACCGGGAACGAACTCTTGAATAATTCTCATTTTATCGTGCATTTCCATAATTTATGACCTCTCTTTGGAAATTCGTGTGTTGTGTAATGGTGATTTTACGCTACTCACTCCCAACGTGAAAACGGAGCAAGACGCGAGCAAGACAAGGCGCCGTGAGTACCCCGAAGGGAGTTTACTATGCGTAAATGAGCAAGGGGCACGGAGCGGCAACGCCGTATTGCGCCCGTGAACTCTCCCCCACTTCGTTGAAGAAGGAAAAACGGAGCAAAACAGTATTTCCGTCAGCTCATCTCAACCGTAAAACGGCGTAGATGCGAG
>JAFTSN010000025.1 GCA_017467275.1 Clostridia bacterium
ACAATACCCTAATTGATTTTCTCGCATATCTAGTATAACAGATATTTTGAATTCTGGCGAGTATTTTTTGTTTATTCTTTTTCCTTTTTTCATAAAAATATGCACCTCCAAAAGTTTGTCCAACTTTTGGGGTGCATACCAGATGTGTACCTGCCGTTTTTGATTTTGTCTCTCGTCCTTAAAAGGAATATTTATACAAAAGCTCGTCGAGATAGTCACAAGCTTCTTTCAGCTCCTGCGGCTCCTTATAATCCTCTTTATATGCCTCAATCAATAGCGGTCCGTCGAAGCCGACGCCGTTTAAACGCTTCAAAAGCTCGGAAAAATCAAACGTGCCTTTCCCGGGCAGACACATTTTACCGTTTCCGTCGATATCCGAGACGTGGACGTGCGCAATCCTGTCCCCCATCGCCTTGATATATTCGCCGTAGTCCACGCCGTAGATACGGGCTTGCTTGGTGTCCAGAACGCCCAACAGAGACGGACATTCTTTCACTAGCTCTAAAAAGACCTCGGGACGGTTACAAATCGCCCATTCGACGTTCTCAAGACACAGCCTAACGCCATAGTCTGCGCAAAGCGCGCTAATCTCGGATAAGCCCTTTCCCCAAACGGAAAATTTATCCGAAGTTTTGGAGCCCTTTTTCATGCGTGCCGCGCCGTGAAAGGTGTAAAATTTCGCGCCCAAAACCTTTGCCGCCTGCAAAACGCCGTCCAGCCAATAGTAGGCGTCCGCCTGCGTGCGGGCGTTTAAGGAAAAGAGCTGGGATTCGTACTGTGTGCTCAAGGCGTGCACAGAATGGATATGTACCCCGCCCTTTTTGGGAAGCAAAGACTCCGCATACGCTGCGTTATACTCCGAAAAGGAGCACAAAAAGACCTCCGTGGTCTTGACCCCGAGAGAGTCGATCAGAGGCAACGCCTCTTCATTTTCGCACCGCAAAAACAGCGACGCCGTTGAAACACCCGTCTTCATGATTTACTCCACCTTCAAGCCCCAACAGCGATGCCGCTTTGCAAGCTCGCGCTCGTAGTTCTTCCAAAGATTCTGAACGTTATCGTTCTCCTCGAGCTCGGGACCCGTTTCAAGATATTTCACGCCCAGCTTATGCAGACCGTTTAAGCAGCTGTTCATGACCATCGCGACCGCGCCCTTGTTGTTATATTTGGGTCGCACACCGATAGACATCATGTCCGCCACTTCGACTTTTTTCATCGCCTTGATATACGGAATGATTCCGCGGGGGAATACGTTGCCGCGTGCCTTTTGCAGGACCTTGAGCATAGAGGGCATCATGAAGCCGTAAGCGACGACCTCCCCCTCCTTTTCGACGATTGCCGCAAGCTCGGGCAACAGCGCCATATACACGAGATTCATTTCCCGCTTTTTCTGCTTTTCGTTTAAAGGGCTGGTGCCGTACAAGCCTGCAAACGCCTCGTCGAGCACGTCCATACACTGCATGACGTATTCGTTCAGTTTCTTCTTATCGTGCTTCAAAAGATAGGCGATATCCACGAGCTTGAAATTGTTGCGTTTGGCAATCACGTCGCTCAAGCGGGCAAGCCGCTCGTCCTTTTTTTCGGGCACCTTAATGCGATAGCAATTCCAATCCACCACCTTATAAGCACCCAGCTTTTCCATATGCTCGACGTAGTAGGGATAATTATACAGCTCGATATACATACTGTCGCGGTCGAAGCCGTCGATCAGCATCCCCTCTTCATTGAGGTCGGAGAAGCTCATAGGCCCGATGATCTCCTCCATTCCAAGTTCCTTTGCCCATTTATACAGCTCGGCAAACAGCGCTTTTGTGACCTCGAAATCGTCAATCACGTCAAAACGGGTAAAGCGGAGCTGTTTGGTTCCGAATTTTTCATTTACGCCCTTATGCCAGATTGCGGCGATTCTGCCGACGATCTTTTTCCCCTCATAGGCAAGGAACATTTTGCACTCGCAAAAGCGGAACGCGTCGTTAACCTCGGGGTCGAATTCCGAAAATTCATCCGAATAGAGATTGGGCGCGGCGTGCGGATTTCCCTTGTATAGATCGATGAGGAATTTGAAAAACTTCTTTTTATCCTTCTTTGAGGAAATTTGTTTTACCTTTATCATTGGTGTTTCTCCTATACGATCCTTTTTTTGGGGGTCGTCATGCCCATTGTAGCACTTTAGAAAGTCTTTGTCAACAATTCAGACAAAATTTCCCGCCCGCTAATTCAAAAGAGCGCGAAAAATGCGCTCGGCACAGGCGAAGAAAAGCTAAAAAGCTTACCCGAAACGGGGTGGATAAATTCCAGTTTGGAGGCGTGCAAGCCAAGACGTCCCAAGGGATTTTTCGTATGTCCGTATTTGTCGTCGCCAACAATCGGACAGCCCGCCTCGCCGAGGTGCACGCGAATCTGGTTTTTTCTGCCCGTGTCGATCAACACCCGCAAAAGCGCGTAAGTGCCGTTTGCTTTCACGAGCGAATAGTGCGTAACCGCCTTTTGCCCCTCGCCCGTGTGCGCGGTATACATCAAATTGTTTTTATTTTCTTTCAAATAGGAGATGATCGTGTCCTCTTTTTCCGCGGGCACACCCTCCGTGACGGCGTGGTACTCACGCGTTTGCACGAGCTCGTTCCATTTCAGACGGAGCATGGAGTGTATTTTCACGTTCTTGGCGAACACGATAACGCCCGAGGTCTCCTTGTCGATACGATGCAAAACAAAGGGCCGCGCGCCCTTATCCTTACTTTGCAGATATTCAAATGCGTATAAAAACGCGCTCTCCCGCTCCTTATCACTCTCAACGGACAACAGCCCCGCAGGCTTATCCATCACAAGGAAATCCTCGTCCTCATAGAGGATCTTAGGCGAAAAATTGCGGCGAGGCAAAGCTCTTGCGCCGCTCTCCCCGCTCTTTGCCGTGCGGGCGTGCTTATTGCCCACGGGCGTTTTGGAAATTTTCACCTCGTCGTCCTTGGCAAGCAGGAAATTATACTGCGAAACGGGACTGCCGTTGACGAGGATATGCCCGCCCGAAAGCAACGTTTTCACGTTGTTTCTCGAGGTGGCGCATTTGCGGAGCAGAAAGGATAAAAGCTCCTCGCTTCGATTGACTTTAAACTGCGCCGTGTAGACGGGTTTTTGCTCCCTTTCAACGCGCACCTGCCCGCTTGCTTTTTTGTTTTTCATGCTTTTTTGCATATTCTCTCCTATTCTTGTTTTTCTTTGAAAACGTTCAGCAAATTATGCTCCTCGATCAATCGGCACAGTGCGGCAAAAGTCTCCTCTAGGCTTCCCTCCGCGTTCACTTTGTGATCGGCAATGCGCTCGAACAGCGGATATCTCGACAAGCAAAGCTCCTCAAAACCCTGCCACGGTCGGGCATACTTCTTCAATCCGTTGCTCCTTTGAAAGGCAGTTTCGGGCGTGACGTCCAAATATACGACCGTCCATTTTTTGAGATACTCCCAGCTCCCCTCGATCTGTGGCGTACCGCCTCCGCAGGAGAGAACGGCGTTCTCCGCCTCCGCTTTTTCCGCGAGCTTTTCAAGCTCTAATTTCCGAAAGTCTGCTTCCGATTCCGCAAACAATTCGTCCAAGCTCTTGGCGGTGTCCGCAACGATCTCCTCGTCCGTGTCTATACAGGCGAGCCCGTAGCGGTCGGCAAGCATATTGCCGAGCGTGGTCTTTCCCGCGCTCATAAACCCGATCAGTGCGAGCCTGTTCTTATGCGCGTTGTCCGTAAAACGCTCCAAAAGACGGCGATAACGGTCGGGATACGCCATACACGCAAGTCCGTGATCAACGTTTTCAAAGAGGGTTTTTGTCTTTTTCGAGACGCAACCTGTAAATAAAACGGTCGCATTTTGGGGCAAAATCACACCGTCCTCTGCCCCGTGCACAATCAACAAGGGCACGGTGATTAAATCAAGCCGTTCGCCGATATTGGCACGCTTAAAGTTTTCTCGAAAAATAAGAAGATACCAAAGCGGAAACATCGGCAAAAACACACGCGAAAATTTCTTTTTTAAAATATGCGCAATCTGCGCCGCGGGATCGGCAAAACCGCTGTCTGAAATCATACCGCACACCCGCGCGGAAGGATTATCCGCCAAAAAACGCAAACCGTGATACGCGCCGAAAGAAACGCCGTGAAAATAAATTTCCGTCTCCGCCCCAAACATCTCCTCCGTCTTTTTCAAAACAGCTCGGAGCACCTCGTTTGTGCGGCTGTCCATAGCGATCATGTGCCCCGCACTGCCGCCGCAACCGAGAAAATCGAATAAACAGAGATTATATTGGAGCGCGCCCTCTTTTTCATAGCAGGGATAAAAGCCCGAAATAAAATTGACAAGATTGGACTGATAGCCGTGCAGACAGACGAGCGTCTTTTTCGTCTGATGCGCCGCAAAGACAAATTGGCAAGCTATCTTGCCATACGGAGTGTCAAGCCTGCATTCAAAAATACGGTTGGCGCGGTATTTTTCAAAATTTTCCTTGCGCTTTTGGCGCCCCTTGTCATCGGCAAGCCGATCAAGTCTGCGCGTGAGGGCATTCCCGCCGCGGCTCCGCTTCCTTTTGAACACGAAAACAAACGTCAGAAACGACGCCGACGCATATAAAAGAAAAACGGATAAAATTATACCGAACGCTATACCCATGTCCCGTTTGACAATCCCTTTATTTTTTTGCCTTCCGATTAAAGCTGCGACAGATTTCGCCGTAAATCACCTCGAAAAGCGCGGGCACGTTCCTGCACTCGGAGACGATAGAAACGACGGCGTTATCGTCGGGAAAGACGATACAAAGCTGCCCGAACATGCCGTCCGCACGGTAGGAATTGCGCTCGCCGCGCCAGAAGAGATAGCCGTAGCCCACACCGTCTTCATACTGTTTTTTCGTGCTCTCCTCAATCCATTTTTCCGAAATCAGCCGCTTGCCGTTCCAAACTCCTTTATTTAAGTAGAGTAAGCCGAATTTATGAAATTCAGAAAGCGTGAGCATAAGCCCCGAACTTCCGAACGAATTGCCAAGCGGATCCGTTTCCCAAGTGGGGCGTTTGATCGAAAGAGGCTCGAACAGCCGAGGCGTTAAATAGTCGATTAAGCTACACCCCGCGCGGCGCTGAATAATTATGCCCGCAAGATAGGGCCCAACGTTGCTGTATAAGAATCTTTCCCCAGGTTTACAAATAAAGGGTCGGGATAAGGAATAGCGCACCCAGTCGTCCTCTTCCAGCTTGCTCCAACGCTCTCCCATGAGCTCGGAGCGTTCCTGCCCAAGCCGCATCGTGAGAAGATCTCTGACCGTTGCCTCTTTCATATTAGCGTCTACCCTTTCGGGGAGCTCGTCCTTGAAAATATCCACCAGTCTTTCCTCGAGGGAAATCAGCCCCTCCTCCACCGCACAGCCCATCGCAAAGGAAACAAAGCTCTTCGTCACGGAGTAGACGTTTCGCCGAATCTCCCCCTCCGCAAACCATTCGCCGATCAGCACGCCGTTTTGCGTAACCTTCACGCCCAACGCGCCAAGTGCACTCGCTCTTTCAATAAATTTTGTCAGATTCATGATATACTCCTTGTTTTCTATAATGGATTGCACAAAAACGCCGCAATTTGCCTCCGCCCGTCCGAGGATATCTTATAAGAAATCCCAAAATAAATCTTCTATGAAATATTTCCAAATACGGGGAACGGCGTTTTTACCTGAAAAACATAACGTCTCGTTATCGAACGTCAACACAGCCGACCACTCGAGCGCGCCCTCATTTTCTGCGCCCGCATATTCCTGCTTCCAATTCGTGAAATACGCCCTCTTCAAGCATTGGATATAATACGGTTTATCGATTTTATACTTTTTTTCCTGCGCGCCTTTTAAAAACGAGGCTTGTCCCGACTGAAAATCCATATCGAGCCTAATGCGAGCCGATTCGTCCACGACGGTTATTTCAAAGCGTTTTATCTCTTCGAGCCGCCCGTTGAAAGCGTTTATTTGCCGCACTTTATCAAACGGCACGTAGCGAGTGGCGCCCTCAATGTCCAAACAGGCTTTTAAATCGGTGATATGCCTTGTGAGCTCTATCTTTTCTCTAAATCCGCTCCAAAGAAGAAAAGCTTTATTATAAGAGACGGTGAGTACGTCGATCACCCGATAATTCGTGGCTTTTCGGATTTTTAAAAGCACGTCCAGATAATCGGGATCGCGCGTGATATCGGTAAAAACGACGAGCTTTTCGTCTTTTACAGCGCAAAAAGAAATGTCGAGCCCTTCTATCCTAAAATCAACGAACAGCTCTTTTCCTTTCAGCGCATACGCGTTAAAAAAAATATACTGAACAAGCGCATATCTTTCCTCGCCAAACAAGACCTCGCCGCAGGTAACAAACTCGGGAAAGTTTATCCGCTTTGTTTTTCTGTCCACGGATATCGTCTGCCCATCCGCACCTGCGACGCACTCGTTCCGACCGATACGAAACCCGATCGAATAGAGATAGTTTATATCGTCAAAGGTCAGCCCGTCATCCTCATAGCCCTTAAGATGCTCGCAGTCCTCAAACGCAACGGGGTTTTTTACGGGTAGGAAGATATATTCGTCCGTTTGCGTACATCCCCGCGCCGATGCGTAAGTCCAGAACGCCTCGAATTTCGCACTTTTTAAGATACGGACGAATTTCGCGCCCCACGCCCTAGCATAATACATCAGATAATCCATCAACAGATCGGCGTATTTCTTTTCCTCGTCCAAAAGCCCGAATTCCAACAAATCCATATATCCGTCGTATTTGAGAAACCCGCCCGTGTCCTCGCGCAGGATTCTCGAAACGGCGCAAAAATACCCCTCTTCGTCGCCGTCGACATATAAACTCACGTAGGCGCCATAAGGAACAGATTTACTCGGATCGCTCGTATATAGATAAGTTAATCCCTCGTAGGATTCCCACCAATTATGGTAATTACCCTCTTCGTTTACGCAAATCTCCAGACTCCCGTCGCGATAGGGCTTAATCTCCACTTCGCTTTTTTTCACTTGATTGCTCCTTTATGGCATTCGGATTATATTGCTTAGGTTATACCGACAATTTTTTCAATCGCGTATCCGCTTTTAAAATACGTTTTTATGAGTTCGCGAACGATTAAGTCGTCAACGGCTTCCGGATTATGGTGGCGATGATATTCGTCTATTTCTTCGTATCTTTCGCGGTAGTCCTGTCTGATAACTTCTTTTTGCGCCTCCGTCAAAAAAGACGGGGGCGTTTTCTTGATCGTTTCCACGTCGCAAGCGGGTTCCTCGCCCCGCTTACGCATATCGGAATAGTAACGTTCCCAAAGCACATTCTCGTCAATCGACTTTCTAAGATCGAGACGGCTCAAAAACTCATTGTCGCAGGGAATCATATATTCCAGCACGGAGCGGCGGCAACCGCGGCACACTTTAACCGCAAACCGATCACCCTCGCAAAGAGTACGGCGCCTTTGCCCGTCTTCAATCACTTTCTCCTTAAAACAAAAGTTTCCACTATCCCATTCGTCATATCCGAAAAATTCAAAATCGCCAAAGAAACGATCCAAAATTCGGTCGGGGCTATTCAGCCTGGAAAGCAGCTTCGATTTTGCCTCGGGACTGATTGCAATATAGTCGACCATACACGCTCGGCTTTTCTCCGCCTCAGCCACAGCCAGCGATACAAAAACAAGCATATCCCGCCCGTCTTTATCCGTATCAAGATAAATTTTTCCGTATAACATAAAACAGCCTCACTTGATAGATTTTTTATTCATCCCAAAAAACGTCCGCTTCTTCCGTTTCTTCTTCCGTCGCCTGCCGAAGAACGCGCTTTGTCTTTTCTATTGGATAAGGAACGTCGTCCGCATTACAATAGCGCACGCTATCCACGTAAACAATTTGCTCGGTATTTCTCCTACCCATATTTACCCACACGTACGTATTTGCTTGCGTTTGTTTTTCTTCGTCTATGTACCAATAATTGCAGCCGTATTGCCCCTTAGGACTTACACCAACGTATAAATAATCGTAATTGTCTGTAATGTTTTTCTCGGCTTCAACGGTTTCTTGGAAATCAAGTTTTTCGTCTCTAAAAGCTCTAATAATTTTTTGATACGTCGCCTTGATTTCCTCTTCAACAATTTCTTCAGGATTTCTATCAGCCACTTCGTTTTGCAAACAAATTTCATCGTACAAATCCGAAAGGCTTGCCTTTCTCACCCAACGCCCTGCCATTTCGCCAATTTCATATTCGTACGTTAAGTTGCCCAAATTCTCCAAAAAGGGTTCTTCTCCATCCCACTCCTCTTCAAATTCCTCCATTAAATCCATGTATTGTCTAGGAGGGAGCAATGCTTTTAATCGTTTAATTTGTTCTTTCGTTATCCAAAATCCGTTTGAATTGGTCAAACGCCCGTTTCCATCGATTCGGCTTTCATAAAAATGCACTTCCATTTCAGCCGTCATATCTATTTCATTAGGAATTACATCTCTATTTCTTTCCACGTAAAAAAGTACGGACGCCATATGTTTACAATAATCCTCTCTTTTAGCATAAGGACAATCACAATATGCCGTACAATTCATATAATCGTGTAAATTTTCAGAAACCTCTACGTGATAAGTTTGCTCACCTTGCACTTGTGCATAATAGGTATTTTCGAGTGTCTTATAAACAAATTTTATCCCTGTATGCGATAATTTTTCCGCACGATACAACATCAACGGAGAAAACATATCTCGCCATTCTTTATCACGTAAAAACTCTTTTAATTCCACAGGCAATTTTTCGAGTTTCCTTTTAACTTCTTCCGTAATTTCTATGTCTTCTTCTATTATTAGCTCTTCGGTTTTCCCAATCTCATCCGCGAGTTCTACTTTCTTCGCCAGCCACCAAATATAGCGCAACAACTTTCGTAATTGTTTTTGTTTGGAATTGTAAGTTTCTGTTTCAAAATATAAATGAAATAATTGGCGAGAAAGTTCTTTCACCGCCAAATTATTCAATAACTTTTCCCCTTCGGGAATCATTGTCTTTATAAACTCGACTTCAGACCGCAATAATTTCATATCCGCCCTCGCGTATTCAATATAATAGACATGTGTTTTATTCTTCGTCGTAGTAGAAATCGTCAAGTCATTTTCGATATAACGTTATTAGCATTTCTACGTGCTTGGCGTTCGGGAACATATATCCCCTGCTTAACAAGGGAATGTATGTTCGTCTCGCGCCGACGGCGGACTTCAAACACTTGATACGCCCGTTTCCGTTGTTCCACAACGCATTAAAAATCACAAAACCGCCTCGCCCGTATGCAAGCACACGGCGTAGGCGTTTTGTCATTTTTTCTTACGCCTTGCGCGCAAGGCACACGAGCGTCTCCACGTGCTTGGTGTTCGGGAACATATCGAATGGCTGAACGGACTCGATTTCGTAGAACCCTTTCCCCTCTTCCGACACTACCTTTTTTAATTCTCCGTCCTGCTCAATCAGCCGTCCCGTCAAAATTCCGACGTCGCGTGCCATCGTCGACGGATTACAGCTTATTATCGTAAGCTTGGGTATTCCGCTCTCGATCAAAGCCTTTAACACACTGCGCGCAATCCCCGCGCGAGGCGGGTCGAGAATGAGGCGAATTTTCTCCCCTCGCTCTTTTTTTAAGACCTTTTCCAGCTCATCTTCGACGTAACCGCAGATATTCGTCATATTCTCGAGCCCATTTTTCGCCTTTAAGGCGTCGGCACAGCGAACCGCCTCCTGCACAAGCTCGATTCCGTAGACCCGTTTGGCGCGCTTTGCGAGCATCGCAGTCAAAAGCCCGCCGCCCGAATAGGCGTCGATCACCACCTCGTCGCCCTCGCCCGTCACCGATTCCAGCGCGGCGTTATAAAGCTTGTTCCGCACGTTTTCATTGACCTGCAAAAAGGTGACGGGACCTGCCTCGAAGCGGATTCCCTGCTCCTCTGCCTCAAAATACCCCGCGCCGAAAAGCAGTTTAAACTCCTCGCCAAAGACGACGTTCGTTTCCTTACCGTTTATATTCAGCCACAGCGTAAACTCGCCCAAAGCCGCGCCCAAAAGCTCCTTAAAATAGTCGAGGTTGGGCAGCTTTTCCGTTGCGGAAACGAGCGTGACGATAAACCGCCCGCCGATCTCGCGGACGACGAAATGGCGCACGCTTCCCCTCTTATTCTCCTCGTCGTAAGCCCGCACCGCGCATTCGTCCATATACTGATAAAGCGCTTTGATCGCGCGCGTCGCCCAATCAGGCTGAATGGCACAAGCGGAAACGGGCACAATTCTGTGACTGCGTTCGGCATAGAAGCCAATCAATGTTTTCCCGTCCTTATCTACCCCGACGGGAATTTGCAATTTGTTGCGATAAGCATAATCGGAATCGCTCTTGACGGCAAGAGGCACGTCGAAAGATACCCCCGCAATCTTTTTAAGCGCGTTTTGCACGACCTCGCTTTTAAAACGAAGCTGTTCGCCATAGCTCATATGCTGGAGCTGGCAGCCACCGCATTTACCGAACACGGGACATTTCGCCCGCACGCGTTCCTCCGCAGGCGTCAAAATCTCCTCCACCTTTCCATACCCGATCTTATCCTTGATCTTTAAAACGCGGAAAGACACCTTTTCCCCAGGCAAACAAAAAGGCACGAAAAAAGTGATTCCCTCGTGCCTTAAAATGCCCTCGCCGTTACTGCCGAGCGCTTCTGTTATCGCGCATACCGATTGATTCTTTTCGGTCATTTTTGCCCGACTCCTTTATTCGGATTCCTCAACGCCGTTTGATGAACCTATCCACCGTGGCGTTCACGTAGCCCTGACAGCGGAACATGGCGAAATCGTAAGCGACAAAAAACGCCGTTCCCGCTATCAAAATAATCAACCAAATATATTTATCCACAAACGCGATTGTTGTGGTCATTTCAAACACAAACCGCCAGACGAAATACATCGCCCCGTCAAACCATGCCGCTTTGATCGGCAATGCGATCCAACGGTTGATTTTAAAGCGAAGCTGCAGCGCATTGACAATGGGATGCAACCCAAAAAACATAATAAACGGCAATGTGTCGAAAATGTTCACGCCGTTAAATATGAGGGTCAAAACGGACGCACCCACGTAGGCGAGTGCCGCGCCCGCATAATACTTCCCCGAAAGGGGGAGCATGATCGCCGCGCAAGCAAAGAGATAGCCCGTGAATAATAGCGGCGTATACAACGTGCCGACGGTCAGCATGATCGTCGCAATCGCGCACGCCACCGCAGACAATGCAATTTCGTAGGAGGTTATTTTCCGCATCTTTCGCTTATCTGCAACCGCAGCAAAGGCTGAATAAGCAGTCCACGCAAAGATAGGTGTAGCAACAGGAAATACAGTTCGAGCAGCCGTTGCCGCCCATTTGGGGATCGGAATCGACAGGCTCGCCGTTCATTCGTCCCTCCGAATAGGGGTCACCGTTTTGCGCGGTTGCGGATTGCCGCGCATAGTCGTTTTTAGCGTTCAGCTTTCCGTAAGCCTCGCGGTATTTTTTATTGTCGGGGTCCATCTGCATGGCGATCTCGAGCTGCTTTTTGCTCTCGTTCGACCAATTCTTTTTATAAAACACGACCGCTTGCAAATAATGCCACTCGGCACCGCGTTCATTAAATTCGTCCAGCTTGAACTGTGCTTCGGCGATCTTCCCGCTTTTTAAAAGCTCGGCGATCTCCTCATACGCGCTCTTACCGTCCGTGTTGCGTTCTCTTTCGCGGCGCTCCTCCATGACCGACGCATACGCCGCGTCGATCTTACCGAGCATTCTCGCCGCCTCATTCCCCGCTTCGCCGTCCAGCCAACGGTCCTCGGCGTATTTCTTTTTGAGCTCGTTGTATTTCGCCGTGATTTCCTCGTCCGTCGCGCTCTCTTCTACCCCGAGAATTTTATAGTCCTCTCTGCTCATGTCCGAATGTTTTCTCCTTGCCTTTCGCTAAATTTTCCTATTCCTTATTTTGACGCCTTTTTCAGCTTTTTACCCTGTTTTTTGCAATTTTTACAATCCGCTTCAATACGGCTCGTCACCGCCTTGGTCTGCGCGGGCAAGCCGCGAAGCAAGATATTGTCCGAGAGATCGCGGTTGAAATGGAATTTAATTCCCGACAAGTTCTCTCGAATATCAAAGAACAGCGAATGGAACGCATATTCCACGTCCGCACGGTTCTTTGCTATCAGCTCTTTCGCCGAAGCCGTGCCAAACGCTTTTACGAAGGGGTTATACGCACCTTTTTTCACGTCCTTATCGTAATCGTCGAGCGCGTCAATCAAATAAATCCATTTCCCGACCGCATAGAAAAGATTATGCGTGTTTTCCGTGCGCTTGTCTTCCAACAGAAAGTCGGAAATTTCCGCGAGCATATTCGCCGTCGCATCCGCCGCCCGATCGAGACTGTCCGCTCCGCTTTTTTCCGTCTCCTCCTGCGCCGCAAGATTGCGCCTGACGATCTCCTCAAGCTCGGGATATGCCTGTTTGGCTTTTTTAAAGCCCTTTTTAAACCAGAGCCGCTTCCCCCTGCCCTTATCTCCGTCCATGATATCGTCGGTGTATTTATAATACGCCAACAGGGTGTTGAGCGCACCCAGCTTTTCCGTGAGGGGATCGACCTCTGCCATCGCCTTACTGCGGATACAATGGGTCATGCAGTGGCTCTTTTCGATTGTTACGTCCTGCCCTGCGATATTATGCAAAATGACGGAAAGAAAGGTCACGTCGTAGGTGAGCCCCATGCGCGCGCGCTGCCCGCAAGAAGCGGATATCCCCTTACATACCCCGCAATACATCGCCTTATACAGCATTTGATCCTTGATATATAAATACGGCGTATCCGTGCGTATATAACCGAACATAACCTCTCCAAAGCGCTCTTTTTTATACGATAAAGAAATAAAACGAACCCGCCTCAAAAGCGGCTTATTCCCTTATAGTATACCACGACTTTTATAAAAAAGCAAACACAAAAACCGCTCTTCACAAAAATAGCGGAATTTATCACTTATTTAACAAACAAAAACCGCGCCGCTCCCTTTGGACTCAACGCGGTCTTCGCACTTTTTCATATTATCTCTTCGTTTCCACGGGTTCGGGAACAATCTTCCCCTCCGAAAGAGAGAGAAGCTCTGCTGCGATCTTTTTCTCGTCTGCCGCCAAAACCGCCTTAAAACGCAACGGCTTATAGCGCATCTCCGTGATGCCCTTGGGAGGCTTCATCGCCGTCAGAAGATTCAACCGCTTCACGCCCTTGTAGCTATCCTTGACGTCGTTGCCCGACAGCGCATATAAAACGTCCTGCGGGAATTTATAGGGATTCGCCACCGCCGTGATCACGACGGGCGTTTCGTCCTTTTCGTCACGCTTTTCAAGGTATTTATCCATGACCGCCGCCGCCACGCCCGTGTGCGTGTCCATGGCATAACCGTATTCCTCAAAGATATCATACATGGATTCGACCGTGTCGTCCTCGCTAGCATAGCCCGCTTGAAAATCAGCGGAAACAGACGAAAACTCCTCACCCGAAAGCGAGAATACGCCATTCTTTTCCATATCTTTCATCCTTGACGCCGTAAGCTTACAGTCTCTGCCGCAAGCCTCGTAGACAAGCCGCTCGGCATTCCCCGCCCAAAGAATATCGAGGGAGGGAGACATGGTGTGCGCAGGCGCACGCTTTTCCGAATCGTAGGTACCCGAGCGCAGGAAATCCCAAAGCGCGCGGTTGCGGTTGGACGCAGAGAGAATTTTTCCGACGGGCAACCCCATTTTCTTTGCATAAAAGCAAGCGAGCACGGAGCAGAAGTCTCCTGCGGGAATCGCAAAATTCACGGGCTCACCCATTTCAATTTGCTCGGAGGAAAGCAGATCCGCATAAGCCGAGAAATAATAGGGAACACAGCTCAAAACAGAGAGAATATTCGCATATTCCGCAGAGACAGGCGCCATGTTTTTCTCTTTGAGCGCCTCTTTCGTCTCCTCGGACAAAACCGCCCGACGGACAACGCGAACACAATCGTTTACCGTGCCGCGCACCCCCGCAACAAAGACGTTTTTCCCCTGTTGCACGCTCAGGGAGAAGCGCTGAAGCTTGGAGGAGGTCTCGTCGGAATAGAACGCCGCGACCTTGACCCCTTTCTCGTTCTTAAACGCCTCGAGCAGCGCCTTACCGCTATCGCCAGCAGACGCAGCCACAAGAAGCGGTTCCTCTTTTACGCCCGCCTTTTCAGCGCACTTTTTCAAAATTTCAGGAAAAATGCGCGCTGCAAAGTCCTTTTCCGAACAAGTGGGCCCGTGGAAAAGTTCTAAAACGAAACGCCCGTCGTCAATCTTGAGAAGGGGCGCGGGATCGGAGCCGTCGAAAGCGGCATACGCCGCCTTACAGACCTCTGTGAAAAAAGCTTCGTCCTCCCCGTCGAAAAACCGCGCGAGAATCTTTGCCGCACGCTCGGGATAATCCGCTTCCGTGAGCGCCTCTATCTCCGCGGCAGAAAAAACGGGAAAGCTCTCGGGAACGTATAAGCCCCCCTCCTTTGCATATCCCTTTACAACCGCTTCGTAAGCCGTTACTTTATCGTTTTTTCTCGTGCCGATAAAATTCATTGTTCACCTGCCTGACTGTTTTTTGACCCGTGTCCCTTAATCCGAACACGGAAAACCGGACGGAGGTTCGCCGCCCGGAAAATATCCCGTTTTTTAATGCTTTTTAGACGTGTTTTCTCACGAAATCGGGCAATTCGTCCTTGGACGCGGAGATGGACACGTAAACCGTGAGACCTCTATCGTTTGCCACCTTTTCGAGCATATAGAAGAATGCCCCCATTTCCGAAACAGGCTTACCCGCAATACGCATAACGCCGTCGATAAATACGTACTCGTTATCGTGATTGCCAGCGATAACGCCCTTGACGAAACCGCAGAGTGCCGCTTCCCCCGCGACGTCGAAATCGGTCACGTCGATATAGCGGATCTCTCTTTCCAAATCGTACATTCCGCGCTTGGTGTCAGTCACGAAAATAATATGCCCTTTGGCTTGCTCGATCGTCGAGTTGGCAATCTCGATCATCTGCTTGGTTTTGCCCGTACCCTTCGATCCGTAAATTACTTTAATCATAGTTTTAAACCCTCCATAAATTTTACTTATATTTCGTCGGATTTTTACCCCCAACGTCCCCAATTTTTCAACCTTTCAAAAAGTTATGCTTTTGGGTTACTTCTATTTTAGCAGATTTTTATACGAATATCAAGACTTTTTTGAAAATTTTTTCCCGATTTTGGAAAAAATTTTTTTTGGACCCGCTTTTTCGCCCGAAAAAGCGAAAATTTGCGTCTTGATTTAAGCGAATTTTTCCACGAAACGCTTAATTCTTGCAATCCCCTCCTCAATTTCGGGCAGGGAAAGGGAATAGGAGAGCCTTATGCAATCGTCTGCACCGAACGAAATACCGGGTACGACGGCGACCTTTTCGCATTCCAAAAGCTCCGCGGCAAACTCCATCGAGCCAGAAATGACTCTGCCTTGATAGCTCTTGCCGTAAAGCCCGCTTATATCCAACATGACGTAGAACGCGCCCTCGGGCACGATCGGCGTTACGCTCGCGACGTCCTTTAAAAGAGCCAAGATCCGTTCCCGACGCTCGGCAAAAACCGCCACCATCTCCCCGATCTCTTCTTCGGAAGAAGCAAGCGCCTCGATTGTCGCATATTGAGAAATCGAACAGGCGTTGGAGGTTGCATGACTTTGGAAAGAGTCGATCGCTTTTGCCACGTCCTCGGGTGCGGCAAGATAGCCGATTCGCCAGCCCGTCATGGCATAGGTCTTGGAAACGCCGTTGATAACCACGGTCAGCTCTTTCATCTTTTGCGAGCAAGCCGCGATGGACAACGGTTTTTCGCCGTTATAGACGAGCTTTTCATAGATTTCGTCGGCAAGGACGAAAATTTCCGCCTCCTCGCACACCTTTGCAATCGCACGTACCTCTTTTTCGGAGTACACCGCCCCCGTGGGATTATTGGGGGAGTTGAAAATAAGCATTTTCGTTTTGGGCGTGATCGCCTTTTTGAGGTCCTCCGCCGTCATTTTAAACCCGTTTTCCTTGGCGCATTCCACGTAGACGGGTACCCCGCCGCAGACTTTCACGGCTTCGGGATACGTCAGCCAATAGGGCGCGGGAATAATCACCTCGTCTCCCTCGTCCAAGAGAGCAAAGCACGCGTTGAACACCGAATGCTTGGCACCGTTGGAAACGATAATCTGCGAGGGCTTATAGTCGAGCGCGTTATCCCGTTTGAGCTTGTCGCAAATCGCCTGACGGAGTTTGGGTAACCCCGAGGAGGGCGTATATTTGGTGTAGCCGTTATCCAGCGCCGCTTTCGCCGCGTTGACAATGTGCTCGGGAGTGTTAAAATCGGGCTCGCCCACACCGAAAGAAACGACGTTTTCTCCCGCCGCCTTCAGTGCCTTTGCTTTTGCCGTGATCGCAAGCGTCAGCGACGGCGACACGGCTTCCATTCTCGTAGCAATTCTCTTTTTCATATGTCTATCCTTAAAACGTTTTCTCTTTATTCCTCACTAGAGGCGAGGAGCGCCTCTCTATCCGCCACCGCGAGCGCCTCCACCATGGAATCGATGTCTCCCGTCACGAACACGTCGAGATTGTATTGACTCAACCCGATTCTATGATCGGTCACGCGGTTTTGCGGGAAGTTATACGTCCTGATCCGCTCACTCCGATCCCCCGTGCCGACAAGACTCTTTCTGTTTGCGTCCCGTTCCTTGACGCTTCTGCCGTTATAATAATCGTAGAGGCGGGATTTGAGCACTTTAAACGCCCGCTCCTTGTTTTTGAGTTGGGAGCGCTCGTCCTGACAGGTCACAACGATGCCCGTCGGGAAATGCGTGATCCGAACGGCGGAAGCCACTTTATTGACGTTCTGACCGCCCGCGCCGCCCGAATGGAAAATATCGATGCGGATATCCTTGTCGTTGATTTCGACCTCCACGTCCTCCGCCTCGGGGAGCGCCGCAACCGTCGCCGTCGAGGTGTGGATACGCCCCTGCGTTTCCGTTTCGGGAACGCGCTGTACGCGGTGTACGCCGCTCTCATATTTTAAGAGACGGTAAGCCCCTCGCCCCGTCACGGAATAGATTGCTTCCTTAATTCCGCCGAGCTCCGTTTGGCTCACGTCCATCTCCTCCACCTTTAATCGGTGCGCCGCGCAATAATTTATATACATTCGCGAGAGCTGAGCGGCAAACAGAGCCGCCTCCTCGCCGCCCGCACCCGCGCGGATTTCGAGAATACAGCTCCTCTCGTCGTTTTTATCCTTGGGCAAAAGCAAAAGCTTGAGATTATTCAAAAGCCCTGCCAGCCGCTCCTTACATTCGTAGCCCTCGGCAAAAAGCATGTCCTTAAGCTCTTTGTCTGTCTCCTCTTCCGCCGCCTTAAACGCCTCGTTCATATCCCGCTCACAAGCGAGATATTCCCGATAGGCTTCCACCGTTTCCGTGAGCTCGGACTGCTCCTTGGAATACTTCTGCCAAACGCTCATGTCCGCAATCACTTCAGGTGCGGAGAGCTGCTCGGACAAATATTCGTATCGCTTTTCAATCTCCTCGAGTTTTCTCAGCATATCCGCTCCCGCCCGCACTTAAAATACGATCTTAACAAACCTGTCCACGCCCTGCATATCCTTTAAGATCATGGCGTAGTCGCAGTATTTGAACAGCTTGACGACTTTTTCCGCTTCGCCGATTCCCACTTCCGCAATCAGCATACCGCCGCGGGCAATATATCTGCCGACGTCGTTTGCAATGCGACGGTAGAAATCCAGACCGTCCTGCCCGCCGTCGAGGGCGAGGCGCGGCTCGAAATCTTTAACCTCGCGTTGCAATTCCTCGATATCCTGTGTGGGAATATAGGGAGGATTGGTCACGATAATCTCATATCTGCCCCGAATCTTTGCAAACAAATCGGATTCCACAAACGTGATCTCCGCCTCGTTCTTTTCCGCGTTTACCTTAGCAAGCGCAAGCGCGTCCGCACTGATATCCGAAGCCGTCACGCTCACCTGCTTTTTATAGCGCTCCGTCTCTTTTTTGACGGCGATCGCAATCGCGCCGCTGCCCGTGCAAAGATCGAGGACTCTCTCCCCGTCGTTTGCCGCCGCGGCAACCATTTGCGCCAGCTCCTCCGTCTCGCGGCGGGGAATGAGCACCCGCTCGTCGACTTGGATTGTGTAGCCGTAGAAATCAGTGTCGCCGATGACGTACCAAAGCGGTCTACCCGTCAAGCGCTCGTCAACGACCTTTAAAATCTCCTTGCTCTTGGCAAGCTTTAAAATACGCTCCTCCGTGCTCACCGCGCTCTTGGGAATCTGCATCCGCAGGGCGAAGATCCACTCCGCTTCCTCCTCGTCGATTCCGTTGTTTTTAAACCGCTTTTTCGTGTCTGCCAAAAGCTCGCTCATCTTGCAAGAGGTCGCAAACGAACTCTCGGGATAAAGCGGGTCGGCGTCCATTTTCAAAACGCGCTCAAACGCGGCGATCGCACATTCGATCATCTGATCGTCAGGCTCGCGCGTCGTGATGCGCTGGAGCAACAGCCCCGGGAATTTAAAGATCAGAAAAAATTTATTCTGCGTTTGGGCAAGCGCTTTTAAAACCTCGTAGGAAACGCCTGCCACGATGGGCAAGAACAAGAGCTTGACAAAAAAACGTATGACGAAATCCACCCGCTTATCCCCCGTGTAAATAAAGGACAGTGCGGAATTGGCGAGCGAGAACACAACGATGCTCACGATCATGACAAGGAACAAAAAGGTCGTTCCGCAACGGTCGTGCACGCGCGAGCAACCGCGAACGTTCTCCACCTTAAGCTCAAGTCCGCTTTCGTAAGCCGTGATGGTCTTGTGCTCCGCGCCGTGATACATAAACACTCGCTTGAGCGTGGGAAAAAGGGAAATGACGAGGATATAGGCGATAAAGATAGCCATACGCGCTCCGCCCTCGATGAGGTTGAACCAAATCCCCTCTTTGCCCGTCGTTTCAAACGGCGTCAAGGAGGCGATGACCTGCGGCAAAAACACAAAAAGGAGCAACGCAAGCCCGATTCCGAGCACGATAGCGACGGTGTTGAAAATGCCGTCGAGGTTTATCTTGTGCTTTTCCGTCAGCCATTTTTCCGCCTTGGAGGGGGCTTCGTCATCCGATTCCGCAACCTCCGCGCTACGCATCAGCACCTGATTGCCGATCACGAGCGAGGAGACAAAGCTCACGATCCCGCGAACGACGGGAAAGCGCAAAAAACGACTCCTCTTTTCGGGAGGAGCGATGCGCTTGCTCTCCACCTGTATTTTTCCCTCGGGGTCGCGCACGGCGGTCGCCATAGCGAGCTTGCCCCGCATCATAACGCCCTCCATGACCGCCTGCCCGCCGATATAGGTGCAGGTTTTCTTGTTTTCCTTTTTTCTTTCAGGTTGGGGCGAGACGGGGCTAGGCTCTGCCTGCTCCTCCGCCGTCAAACCGTCCGTTCTATCTGTTTCACTCATTTACTCACCAAATTTTCAGCGGTTTCACGGGCAAACCGCCCCGTCCCGCTAACGGAAAAAAGGGCTTTAAGATGAAAAGCACCTTAAAGCCCGTTGGGTCATTGACCTTACATACCGTATCTTTTCTTGAATTTATCAATACGACCGCCGGTATCGACAAGCTTCTGCTTGCCCGTAAAGAAGGGATGACAGTTGCTGCAAATATCCACTTTCAGGACTTCGCCCGCTTTCGTCGTACCCGTTTTGAAAGTGGCGCCGCAAGCGCAGACCACTGTTACTTCATGATAATCGGGATGTATTTCAGCTTTCATATTTATTCACCTCGCTGTTCATGTGCTTTCCATTCAGATGCTTTCCCATTATACAGCTTTTTTTAAAAGCCGTCAACTGTTTTTATGCGAATTTACAAAAAATAGTTGCAAAATTTCCCGAAATACGCTATACTGTTTCTACGGGCAAAACGGAAACCCCGTTTCCCGACGATATCAATAGTGCGTTTTTCCCGTTTTCACGGGCGAAAACAAAGAAGGCAGCATGAAAGCTTGGAAACTTAACAACCCGCGAAATCTCGAACGCGCCGTCGCAACCGACCTCGTCTTAACGGACGATACGGCAAAGGTCAAGGTGACGAAAGCGCTCCTCTCGGAGGCGGACGTCGCCGTGTATACGGGCGCAATCAAGGCAAAATATCCCTTAGTTTTGGGGCGCTTTGCCTTGGGTCAGGTCACGGAAGCGGGCGAAAATTCCTACATGAAGAAGGGCGACAGAGTGTACTTTGCAGACGTGACGGAGGACGAATGCGCCGAGGACGGATTGCAGATCGCAGGCGAAACGCAGGACGGCTTTTTTCGTGACTTCGCGCTTGCGGACGAATCGAAGGCATACGTGCTTCCCGCATCCGTGCCCGACGAAGCGGCACTTTTGATCGACGCCGTCGCCATGGCGGAGCGCGCCGTGGACGAGGCGCATATTTCCGTGGGACAACACGTCCTCGTCGTGGGCGGCGGGCTCTACGGCAATATTCTTTGCCAGATCCTCATCTACCACCGTGCCGTGCCCATTCTCGCCGACAACAACGCCGATCGGCTTGCCCGCGCGAAAAAGAGCGGCATCTACTACACCTTTGCCAACGACGAGAGCTTAAAGGACAATCTTTTGACCGTCACGGGCGGCAAGAGAGCGGACGCGGCGATCTATCTCGCGTTCGCAAACAAGAGCGAGCCCTCGACCGTCTTTTCTTTGGTTGCACAGGGCGCAAACGTCGTGTTCTGCTCGCAGACGCAAAAGAGCCTTTCCGTCAACCTCGAAAACGCGCTGAAAAACAACGTCACGGTGCGTTGCGTGAGCGAGAGCAGAGAGTTTGTGACGACGGCAATCAACGTGCTTGCCAACAAAGGAATCAACTATTCGGAATTTTCCTATATTACTCTCCCCGAGGAAAAGCTGGGCGAAACGATCGAAAAATACGCCGCAAAAGGCGCGGACAGCTCCGCTCTCTCCGAGGAAATCAACGTCTTTAAATTTGTACTGTAAGGAAATATCATGAACGGAAAAATTATGATCGCGTCGGATATTCACGGTTCGGCGTTCTGGTGCGAAAAACTTTTAAAAGCCTATGAAACGGAATCACCCGAAAAGCTCTTGCTTCTCGGCGACATCCTCTATCACGGTCCCCGCAACGACCTGCCCGACGGCTACGCGCCCAAAAAGGTGTTCGCTTCGCTCAATCCCTTAAAGGACAACATCCTCTGCGTGCGCGGAAACTGCGACAGCGAGGTGGATCAAATGGTCCTCGAATTCCCCGTGCTTGCAGACTTTGCACTTTTAAGCGTTAGCGGAAAAACGCTGTATGCCACCCACGGGCATCTTGCAGGCGAGACCAATCCCCCGCCCCTCTTTTCAGGCGACGTCCTCTTGAACGGACACACTCACGTCCCCTGCCGCAAGAAACTTACAAACGGCGTTTTTTACGTAAACTGCGGCTCGGTCGCACTCCCCAAAGAAAACACGCCGCACTCCTATCTCGTCTTTGAAAAGGGCGTATTCCTTTGGAAAAATCTCGAAACGGGAGAAGTCTTCGACCGTCTCGAAATATAATCCCCTATCGAAAAAATCCAACCGCTCGGCATTTGCCCGAGCGGTATTTTTATATAAAAAACGTATGGGGCTACCCCCAACTCACCTTTTCTCGCCTACTTCCCCTCTTTTCGGCAAAATCCGACGGGGCGTATTTTGTCATATTCCTTTTCGGGCATTCGACAAAAATAAAAAAAAGGTCGGAAACGGTCGAATCCGCTTCCGACGAAAACCGTCAATTTTCCCTCTTTTTTTCACGCCGCTTTTTTTCCGCTTCCGCTTTGGAAAAACGGCAACCGCAATAATCCTGCCGATACAGTCCGTATTCTCTTGAAAGTTCTTCCGAACGGTAATAACCGCCCTGCTTTTTAAAATCGGCGTTTAAAAAGCCAACCCCGTATTTTTCCGCCGCCCGTTCGCCGAGCTCGTTGAGCCACGCCGCACTTTTATAAGGGCTCACGGAAAGGGTGCTCGTAAACCATAAAAAACCGTTTTCCTTGGCGAGCTTCGCCGTCTTATCAAGACGGAGCGCATAGCAAAGATAACACCGTTTCCCGCGCTCGGGTTCCGCCTCCAAGCCGCGCGCAATTTCCTCAAACGCTTCCCTTTCATAGTCGCAGTCAATAAAATCTGCCCAACCCGTCTCCTTTAAAAAACGAATCTGCTCAGCTTTGCGCTTTTCGTATTCTTCTTCGTCGTCGATATTCGGATTATAATATAGAACGGTGACCTTAAAAACCTCTTTAAGCCGTTCAAGGCATGCTGAAGAACAGGGCGCGCAACAGCTATGCAACAAAAGCCTTTCGCCCTTTGAAATATCTCGCATGGTTTCGGTCATTTTCTTGTCGTAATTTTCTTTCATAGCCACATTATACCCCTAAAACGCCCCGATTGTCAACCCGAATCTCTCTCAAATAAATATTTTGGAATTTTTTTCATTTCCTCTGTTGACAAAACGATAAATTTGTTTATAATAATATATAGAATACGCGGGCTTTAAAGCTCGACAATATTAGGAGGTATCATTATGAAATACGTTTGCACGGTCTGTGGCTACGAATACGACGAAGAGGTCGGCGCGGAGGATGCGGGCATCGCTCCTGGCACGAAGTGGGAGAACGTCCCCGAGGATTTCGTTTGCCCCCTTTGCGGCGTCGGCAAGGATATGTTCGAAGAAAACTGAGGAGGATCGCATGAAAAACTGTCTCAAATGCGGGGCAGAAAACAGCGATAAGGCGCGCTTTTGCGAAAATTGCGGCGCGCCTTTTCAGCTTCGTTGCCCCGCTTGTAACGTTACCCTCGAGCGGGAAAGTAATTTCTGCCCGAACTGCGGCGCAAATCTGAAAAAAGCCGCCGTTGCGCCCGCGCCCGTAGTTCCCCCTTTGAAGCCCGCCACACCCGCGGCGCCCGAAACCGCAGTTTCCGAATCCGCGATATCCGAGCCGATTTGCGAAAGCAACGGCAAGAGTCCGCTTAAAGAGAGCCTCAAGGATATCTTTGAAAAGGTTTTTTACTACGTTCGTTTGAGCCTTACGCCCCTTTTGGCGCTCATAATGTTCATTATGTCCTTTTTCGGCGTGACCACGCTCGACCTTAACGACAACGTAAGCGCCAACATCGATCTTTCGGGGCTTGATCTTTCTTCGAGTGCCCAAAAAGCGATAGAAGCCGAAATATCCGACTTGGAGATTTCTTCTCTTCAAATAATCGAGGGCGCGTTCGCGCGTATCGATCCGAAATCGGACGAAAAGGTTTTAAAGGACTTTAAGCAGTACATACAGGACAACGCCACAAAGCGGCAGGAAGCCAAGCTCAACGGTAGCGATACGGAGGAGTTTGCGGAGGCGTATATAGAGCTACTTGAGGACTATAACGTTCTCTTGCTCATGTCCATGGAAACGCTGGCGGAAAACACGCCCTCGTTCACGTTACAGCTCTTTGAAATGGCGGGCTTTGCCCTCTTGCAGATCGGCTTGACCCTTGCGCTGTTCATCGTCTCTTTGATCCGTTTTATCAACGATCTGACAAACAAGGAGAAAAATCGGCGCATGCCCTTTAAGCTTCTTTTATGCACGCTCGGCTCTGCGATCTGCTTCGGCTTCCTCGTTCGGTTGATCATGCAGTGTGAGATCGGGAGCGGGCTTAAGACGATCATTATTCTCGGCTTGATCGCCGTTCTTGCGGAAATCGGTTTTGCCGTCGCCGCAAAGGAGCTCACG
The DNA here is from genome assembly GCA_017467275.1 of Clostridia bacterium. Lineage (GTDB taxonomy): Bacteria > Bacillota > Clostridia > Christensenellales > Borkfalkiaceae > Scatosoma. The sequence goes on from JAFTSN010000025.1 coordinate 23,868, forward strand.
TTTACCAGGCGCAACGTTTTATCCGTTGTTGCCGCAGGCGTCGGGATCGCGTTTATTCTGCCTCTTATGACCTTTGCCTGCGCGCCCCTCCTCACCGCCGCGTTCGAAAACGGCGGATTGAAATACACGGAGAACTTTGTCGCGGGGCACCTCGTCGAGTCGTGGGATTTCTGGAAATTGGCAGAGAGTATGGAAAAGCTCGGAGAGAGCATGTACGGCACGGCGGAAGAAGCGATTCCCGCGATCCTCGACGGCTCGTATAGCGAGGACCTCTCCATTCTCAACCCCGCCTATATGGGCGTTCTGGGCACACGGGAGGGCGAAGTCGGCTTTGCCGTTTTGGGTATCGTTTTACAGATCGTGACGGTGGTGTTCCTGATCGTGGCGGCATTTGGATTTATCAACCGAATCAATGCGATCCGCAACAATAAATCGGCAAGCCTTTTGTTCCCCATTTTAACGCTTTCGATCAATATCGCGATTCTCGTACTTTCGATCGTTTACGCAAATCTGGCAAACGACGCGCTTGAAAAAACGGCGCTCGATTATAACGCGAGCGTTGCGGCGGCATTGATCGTGTTCACGGTTTTCTCCGTGCTCGATCTTGTGCAAGCGATCGTGTTCAAGTACCTTTGCTCGTCGCGCGTAGCCGCTTCTAAAGGGCAAGCGCCCACCCCGAACCCCGCGCCCGACTTTATTTCGACAAAAGCGGAACAGGCGAATACGGCGGCGGTTTCCCTCGAAAACGATCTGTACGATAATTAATTCCGATCAAATGCAAAAACACCGAAGCGATCTCTTCGGTGTTTTTTGTTTGGCTTTTTTATCGCACGCTGTAAAGAATATCCGTGTAATCGGGGAAAGGCCAATAATCCTTGGCGCACAGTTTTTCCGCTTCGTCGGCATACGTTCTAACCTTTTCCATGTCAGGCACAACGAAATGCGCCATACGCTTGGCGGCGTCCTTTTCCCCCACGGCGATCTCCTTAAGATCGGTTTCAAGCTTCTTGACGGCAAGCATCATGTTTTCACCCGCAACGGCAAGCGTTTTGATAAGCTCCTCCTCCGAAGCAGTGGGAATGGAAGAAATGGTCGCCTTTTTCGCCGCGAGATTGGAACAGAGCTCCGCGGTGTAAGCAGAAACGGCGGGATAAATCTGCTGACGCGCCATATCTGCCATCGTGAGCGCTTCTATGCGAATGGTCTTGACGTAGTTTTCAAGCTGTATATTCGCGCGCGCAATCGCTTCGGCTTTCGTGTATACACCCTGCCGCACGAACACGTCCACGTTCTCCTTTTTGAAAAACTCTGGAACGGCGTCAGCGGTGTTTTTATTGTTGAGAAGCCCTCTTCTTTCCGCTTCGGATTCCCACTCGGGTCCGTAGCCGTTATAATTGAAAATCACGCGGTAATGCGCCTTAAAGAGTTTATCGGAATACGCCTTGACGTCCTTTTCAAAATTTTCACTCTTTTCAAGCTTCTCTGCCGCCGCCGTAAACGCCTCCGCAACGATCGTGTTCAAAACGATGTTGGGATCGGCAACCGACGCCGAAGATCCAAGCATTCTGAACTCGAACTTATTCCCCGTGAACGCAAAGGGCGAGGTGCGGTTTCTGTCCGTCGAATCGATGGGGAAAATGGGTGATTCGGGTACGCCGATCGAGCCCTTGACGGGCTTAGAAGGCACGTAGTTCTTGCCGAGCACGATGCTGTCGACGATCGCGCCGATCTGATCGCCCAAATAGACGGAAATGATCGCGGGCGGCGCTTCGTCCTCACCAAGTCTGTGATCGTTTCCCGCCGAAGCCACGCAAGCACGCAAAATTCCTTGATATTTATCCACCGCGGAAATCACACAGGCAAGAATAAGCATGAATACAGTGTTGCTCTCGGGATGCTCGCCCGGTTCGAGCAGATTGATGCCCGTATCCGTGGAAAGAGACCAATTATTGTGCTTACCCGAGCCGTTGATTCCCTCAAAGGGCTTTTCATGCAAGAGACAGACGAGATCGTGCCGTGCGGCAACCTTTTTCATGATCTCCATTGTGAGCTGGTTATTATCCACGGACACGTTGGAGCTCGTAAACACGGGCGCAAGCTCATGCTGGGCGGGCGCCGCCTCGTTGTGCTTGGATTTTGCGAGGATCCCGTATCTCCAAAGCGTTTCGTCCAAATCCTTCATAAACGCCGCAACGCGGGGCTTGAGAGAGCCGAAATAATGATCCTCCAGCTCTTGACCGCGGGGCGCGGGGGCGCCGAACAGCGTTCTGCCCGTCATCATAAGATCCCGTCTCTGTTCATACACCTCTTTATCAATAAGGAAGTATTCCTGCTCGGGTCCAACCGTCGTCGAAACCTTTCTGCACTCGATATTAAACAGCTTTAATATGCGCTTGGTCGCGCGGTCGATCGCCGTCATGGATTTCAAAAGCGGCGCCTTTTTATCCAGCGTTTCCCCCGTGTAGGAGACGAACACCGTCGGAATATACAGCGTCCCCTCTTTGACAAAAGCAGGGGAGGTGGGATCCCAAGCCGTGTAGCCGCGCGCCGCGAACGTGTCCCGTGAACCGCCCGAGGGGAACGAGGACGCGTCGGGCTCGCCGACAATGAGCGATTTGCCCGTGAGCTGCATAATAACGCCGTCGCCGCCGCAGGGCTCGATAAAGCTATCATGCTTTTCCGCCGTGAGGTTGGTCAGGGGCTGAAACCAATGCGTGTAGTGCGTCGCCCCCTTGGAAACCGCCCAGTCTTTCATCGCGTTTGCCACTGTGTCTGCAATGGACATATCGATGGTTTCGCCCGCGTCAATCGTCTTACGCAGGGATTTATACACTTCTTTGGGAAGGGTGCTCCGCATCACGACGTCGTTATATACGTGCTCGCCGAAAATTTCGGGAATATTCATACCGTTTACCGCTCCTTGGCAATCTAATTATTAATTAATTATATGTTTTTTTTCACAATAAGTCAACCGAAAACAGTCCTCTTTTCGCCCCTTTCGTCCAATTTTCGAGGTTTTATTCAAAAAATGCGTATTTTTCTCATTTTGGTTTAAAAAATAAAGTGTTTAAGTCTAGATTTTTTGTTTTATTTATAGGTTTATTTTTTAAACTTTCAGCAGGTCTAAACAAAGAAAAATATCCCGCAAAAGACCTTCTTTCACGGGATATTCAAGTTTATTGGTCGATTTCAGGCTTTTTTCCGAAATAGGTATATAAGCAACACTCAATATTGGCGTTAAACAGCCGTTTTTTTCGATCTGCCGACTTTCCGAACCGCCGCTCGAATTCCTTGAACGGCGTAAGCACGTAGGCGCTCCAATCAGGGAGCGCAAAAAACGTCCTCCCTAAATCTCGGGTAAGCGCGGCAACCTCCCTTTCGTCCGAAAGCCTTTCGCCGTAAGGCGGGTTGGATATAAGGACGCCGTGGGTAAGCACGGAAGAAAAATCACGCATATCCCGCACGGCAAACTCGATTGCCCCGTTCACCCCCGCGCGCTTGGCGTGGTATTTCGCGATCGAAATCGCCTCTTTAGAGATATCGGAAGCAAAGATCTTCGGCGTTTCGCCCCGACGCTCGTTATCCCGCGCCTCCTCTTTCGCCCTTTTAAGCGCGCCCTGCGGCACAAATTTCCAATGCGCAAAATCAAAATCACGGTTTACCCCGGGCGCAATCCTCAATGCGCGCATCGCCGCCTCGATTGGAATCGTTCCACTGCCGCAAAACAGATCGGCAAACGGTTTTTCCAAATTCGCTTCGGGATTATAAAAAGAAAGGTCGATCAGCGCCGCCGCAAGCGTCTCCTTGATCGGCGCGGTGTAGGCAAGAGAACGGTAGCCGCGCTTATGCAGCCCCTCGCCTGAAGTGTCAATCGTGACCGTTACCCTATCTTTGAAGATAGAAAACCCAACGACCGTCCGCGCCCCGTTTTCCGAAAAGGTCTGCCGTCCCCTACTCTTTTTATCCGCAAGACGGCGAATGATTGCCTTTTTCGCAACGCCGCCCGCCGACTTGATTGCGGCAAGCTTGCTCGAAACACTCTTGCCGTCCATAAGAATACGGGAATCCGTTTCAAGAAATCGCTCCCATTCAATTGCATAAAACCCGTCGTAAAGCTCGTCGAAAGTGGCTGCCTCGAATTCAGAAAGAACCATCAACACCCGCTCCCCGCTTCTTAAAAAAACGTTCAGCCGCGCAACGTCCTCCCAATCCCCCTCAACGAGGATTCTGCCGTTTTCCGCAGGCGCTTTCCCATAGCCGAGAGAATATAACTGCTTTTTCACAACGGACTCCAAGCCCGCCGCAACGGGTATGGATAATCGCATACCTGCCTGCCTCCTTTACTCTTTTTTGTCGAAAAATTACGTGCGTTTGTCACTCGGCGAGCGCGTCTGCCTTGTCCTTGTTTTTCTTACGGATCTCCTTGGCGAGCGCAGATGCGATACGCACCTCCTCGTCCCCTCTTTCCTCCGTTGTCTCGATTTTTTCCTGTTTTTTATAGTCCGAGCAGAGATAACGCTTGGTCTTATATCCGACGAGAATGGTCAAAAAGGCGTTGACCGTTCCCTGCACCGCACTATCGACGAGGGTGTCCACAAAAGGCACCTTTTTCGCCACACCCGAGAAAAATTTCCCGAACACGTTAAACCAGTTCACGTTCTCCATGCCGTAGGCAATCAGCGCGTTCCTCAAAACGGAAACGTAAATTTTAAACAACCGCGCATAAGAGGGGCGGTAGCCGTAAATTCCAACGATCTGCTTAATGAGCGAAAGGTTGGTCAATAAGACGCTCACAGCGTCAATCTTGTCGTTTTGCGAAACGGACGTCCGCAAAAACACCTTTCCCGCGCTCTTAAAGATCATCGAATTGGCACAGGAGCCTACGTCCGTCGCATACGCCTTTTTCAGCGCGGCACGAAGTTCTTCGCTATTCCCGCTTTTCAGCGCCGCCTCTATTGCTTCCGTGTTCTCATCCGAAAGATAGCGAAAACGCACGTTTTTCGGATCGTTATTATACTTGACGAGAGCCGTCGAAACCTCTTTGAGCGCACGTCTGTTCTTTCGCTTGGTAACGTTCAGTCCCTCGCTCGTGATATCCGTGATAAAGAAACGTGCGCCGAGCACCTTGCAGACGGGACGGAGCACAAAAAGGATCAATAAAATTGCCGTGATTGCGGACATGGCATAGCCGAAGATGCGATTCACCTCGAACGCGAGCGTGAGAATATCCGCAAGCGCGCCGATCAAAAGCAGGACAATCACGGCAACAACCGCAAGAATCCCAAAAAAGAAGCTCTTCTCGTTTTTTTGCTTGAGCGCGTCGGACATGGACGCAGAAAACTCCTCGCCACCGACCGTCTGCGGCTTGTCTGCTTTTTCCTGCGCCTTCAACGCATATTTTTGGGCTTTAGTCTCCGACGGAATCACGCCCTGTTCTTTCATTTTTTTCATACTGCACCCTCCGTTCGGGTTTTCTATATTGTATCACACGCGCGCGAAAAAAGCAAGTCCGTGGCGGGCAGAAAAATTTTCCTGACCTTTTTGGGCTCATTTTATTTACTTTTTTGATGTTTTCATGTATAATGAAAGCAGAAAGAACAGGGAGGCAGATATGCTCGACTACACAAAAGCGGCGCTCCGAGAGACGTGGACCGCGTTTAAAAAGACGATCTACGTATGCAGCGTCGTGATACAAGCGGTCTATATAGCCTATCTTATCTACGCTTTGATCGCGCAGACGGGTTTTCTTGTCGCAAACGTAATCCTGCTCGCCCTGTCCTTGGTCTACTTCGTTTTCTTTCTAATGATAACCAAGGGCGGAAGGGATCCCGAAGCGGAAAAATTCAAAGAAGTGAAACGGCACGGAAGCACCGTCTATAAATGGAGCAAGCGCGCCGTTACGCTAGTCACGCTGGGGTTGACCGTCTACGGGCTATTCACCGCCGTCAAAAACACCACCCCCCTCTCCATTATTTTTACGGCGCTCATGATCGTCGGTTGGCTGTTATCGACAATTTTCGATATTCTTTCCATGATTGTGGCTTCTTACGGCAAGCTCATTTTCGAGGGTTTTGAAGCAGACCTCGACAACATGAAAAAGCCCGTGACAACCGTCACAAATTTCTTTAAAAGGGTCACGGGTCAGGAAGTCGAGCCCGCCAAGGAGCCGACCAAACGTCAGCTTCGGCTCAAAGAAAAGGTGGAAGCCTATCAAGCGGAAAAGGCGCAGCAAAAGCGGGATAAAAAGGAACGCCGCAAGCAGGATAAGCTCAATAAAAAACAACAAGCAAAGGAACAGAAACGCTCGGAAAAGGTGGAGCTAGCCCTAATTAAAAAGGCAGATAAAGCACAAAAACACGCCAAGCGCAATATAAAGCAGCTTCCCGCACCAACCGACGAGGAAATCGCCGCAACCGAGGAACAGAACTAAATCCAAGACATAAAAAACGGGCTGTCCGAATAAGGACAGTCCGTTTCCGTCTTATTTTTATTTACTGCTTCGCCGCGGCAACCTGCTTCGCCACTTCTTCGCTCAAGTCCTCGCTCTTCTTCTCGAGGCCCTCGCCCATGATATAGAATACGAAACGGTTGAGCTGCACGTTACCCGCCGCTTTCAAGAGCCCTGCAACCGTCTGCTTGTCGTCCTTAATGAACGGCTGGTTAAGCAAGCAGTTTTCCTCGTAGAATTTCTTGATTCTGCCAAGGACCATCTTTTCCGCAATCGCTTCGGGCTTGCCCTCGTTGATCGCCTGCTGCTTCAACACTTCCTTTTCCTTTTCAATGACGTCTGCGGAAACCTCGCTCTCCGAAAGGTAAGCGGGCTTCGTGAACGCGATCTGAAGGGTAACCTCGTGCGCCACCGCTTTAGCCGCTTCCGTCGCTTCGCCCGCCACGTCGAGCATAACGCCGAGCTTGCCGCCAAGGTGGATGTAGCTTGCAAGGAAGCCCTCCGTCTTATAGACGGTGTATCTTCTGACTGCGATCTTCTCGCCGATGACCGCGATCTGGCTCTTCAAGAAATCTTCAACGGTGAGACCGTCGTCCATCGTGCAGGTGAGAAGCGCCTCAACGTTCGCGGGCTCGTTCTTAATGATAACCTTTGCGATATCGTTTGCAATCTCCGTGAAGCGAGGATTCTTCGCCACGAAGTCGGATTCGCAGTTGACCTCGAGCAGAACGCCCGTTTTTCCGTCAACATAGCAGATAACGATACCCTCTGCCGCAATACGGGAAGCCTTTTTCTCTGCTTTCGCGATCCCTCTTTCTCTCAAGAGGTCCGCCGCTTTCGACATATCGCCGTCAGCGTCCGTGAGTGCCTTTTTGCAATCCATAACGCCTGCGCCCGTTCTCTCACGGAGCGCCATTACGTCTTTCGCTGTGAATGCCATATTTTTATTCTCCTTAATTTTTTCGATTTTTCAAGCAGACTTACGCGTTCTCTTCCGTCGTTTCCGCTTCAGCCGCAACGACTTCCTCAATCGACTCGGGAGCCGCAACTTCCTCTTCGACCGCCGTCTCAACGCTCGCAACCAAAGCCTCCTCGCCCTGATTCGCTTCGATGACTGCGTTAGCAATAACGGACGAAATAAGCTTGATCGCACGGATCGCGTCGTCGTTGCCGGGAATCACGTAATCAATCTCGTCGGGATCACAGTTAGTATCCGTGATCGCAACGACGGGAATACCCATCTTGTGCGCTTCCTTAACCGCGATGTCCTCGTTGTGAGGGTCAACCACGAACATAACGCCGGGCAAAGCCTTCATTTTCTTGATACCGCCAAGGTTCGCCTGAAGCTTGCCCATCTCTTTTTTGAGGAGCATAACCTCTTTCTTGGGCAAGAACTCGAACTCGCCGCTCTCTTCCATTTTTTCGAGCTTTTCAAGACGCTCAACGCGCGAACGCATCGTCTTAAAGTTGGTCAGACAGCCGCCCAACCAACGGGAGTTAACGTAGTACTGACCGCAACGCTCAGCCTCTTCCTTGATTGCTTCCTGTGCCTGCTTCTTCGTGCCGACAAAAAGGACGCTCTTACCTGCTTTTGCGCTCTCGCAAACGAACGAATAAGCCTCTTCGATAAGCCCTGCCGTGAGCTGCAAGTCGATGATGTGGATATCGTTTCTTGCCGCGAAGATGTACTTCTTCATTTTGGGATTCCACTTTCTCGTCTGATGACCGAAGTGAACGCCCGCCTCCAAAAGCTGCTTCATAGTGATAACTGCCATAATTCAAAACCTCCGTTTAACCTCCCCGCTTTGCGTATGGTTCGCAACAATATCCGCATTAAAAGATTTTACGGACACGGAATGCGCGCAAAAATACGGGTGTGAATTTTCAGCTATATTATTTTAGCACATTCTTCCACTCTTTGCAACTCATTTTGCACGAAAAAACACACTTTTTATTTATAAAATAAAGAATTTACCGCCGAAATCGGCATTTCGCTTTTTTCGGCGGTATTTTGTCCTATTCCTCATACCCGAAAAGATAGTCGGGCGTACAGCTGAAAAGATCGCAGAGAAATTTTATTTGATCGTAATTGAGCTGGATTTTTCCCGTTTCGTAACGGGCATACGCAGGCTGCAAAATTCCCATCTTTTTCGCAACTTCTTCCTGCGTATATCCCGATTCTTTCCGTGCTTGTCGTAACCTCTTTCCAACTTCTTGCTGATAATCCATTTTTTGTTTATTTATAACATTTTATGTTATATTGCTCCTCTTTTTTAAATTATAACAAATTTTGTTTTATTTTTATTGATTTATAACAATAAATGTTATATAATAAATATTGAAAAAGAATAAAAGGAGGCAACCCTTTGAAAAAAAAGATTTTTACACTGCGAATCGATGCTACGTTGCACAGTAAATTCAACTATATTGCCCATGAAGATCAAAGAAATATGACCAATGCGCTTATTAAGCTCATGTATTCACACGTAAAGAATTATGAAGAAAAGTACGGGGAAATCGACGACGAGGATATATATTACTTTTTAAAGAGAAAATAAAAATTTGCCCTTTCGTCCTGAAAGAGCAAATTTTTCGTCTGTTATTTATTCCTGCGTGCCGCCGCCGACCCCGACGAGATTATCCACAGGCAAGGAGAATAAAACGCCGCCCGCGTCCGTCTTTAAGCCCGCTGTTTCCTGAACGGCGCGCATGATCGCGGCTTTCCCCTCGCTCTTTGTGAGAATCATGAGGATTTCCGTTTCCTTTTGCAAGGTGACGCCGATAAGCTGCTCCGCCTTTTGATTGTTGAGTGTTGCGGCACGAATGAGCGTGCCCCCCGCCGCCCCCGCTTCCCGCGCGGCGTTCATCGCCTCGTCGGCATAGCCGTCCTGTACGGCGACCACAATCAGATCATACGTTCTTTCCACTTTCATTTTACCTTTCCTCCCGTCCGTTTTCCCCTCTTTTATTTCCTTGGGCGCACCCTTTAAAAGTCCGTTCGCCACAATCGACGAAGCCGCCGTCAAGGGCAACGTAAAACAGATGCCTTTTCCCACGAGATAGAGCGACATTTCCTTTTGAATCCCGTCAAGAATTGCTTTTTCCGCGCTTTCGGGAATGAGCGAAACAACGACCCGCTTTTCCGTCTCCCCCAAACCGAGATAGTCAAGAATCGCCGTCCGCGCCGTGCCGAAGCCCTCGAAAGAATAGTTTAAAGAAGCCCCCTCACGGTTACAGATCTCCGTGATCTCAAGCGCGTCGTTTTGACTGACGACTGCAACGAGCAGCTTAATTCTGCCCTCGCTCGCACTCTTCGCCGTTCTCATTTTAATCGCGCCTCTTTTTCTCGGCTCCTCGCCCGCTTTCGCAAGCGCCGTGCCCACGCGTTTCTTTTCCGATACAACCGTCGTTTCACTCATATCAGTCCACCTCGTATTCGACGATACCGTCCTCTTCGGAGAGGAAATTCTTCTTATACGTCGCCGTCTTGTGCCTATAATGTATGCCGAGCAGTTGAATGCTTATAAGCGGCGCTAACGCGACGAGCGCAACGCACCCGAACGCAAGCGTCATAATTTCGGCGGGAGCAATCACAGAGCAAGCCCCGATCGCCATTGGCAACACGAACGACGAAACCATCGCACCGCTCGCCACGCCGCCCGAGTCGAATGCAATACCCGTGAACAGCTTGGGCGTGAAAATTGTCAAAACCAAAGCGACGGCATAGCCTGGGAGGAGAATCCACATGACGTTGAACCCGAGCAAGATTCGCAGCATTGCAAATCCGATCGCGGCACAAACGCCGATGCAAAGCCCCTTTTTCATCGCGGAGGCGGTGACCGCGCCCGCGCTCATGCGCTCAACCTGCTTGTTTAAAACGTGCACGGCAGGCTCCGCGGACACCACGAAATAGCCGAGGAGCATCCCCACGGGCACAAGGAGCCAACCGCCCCAAAGCCCCGCGAGCGTCTGCCCAAGCTGGGAGCCGACAGGCAAAAATCCAACGTTCGCGCCCGTCAAGAAGACGGTGAGCCCAACGAACGTGAACAATAAGCCGAATATCACTCGAATGAGCTGACGGCGATGGAACGCCCTCGTCACAAGCTGAAAGAGCACGAAAAACGCGATAATGGGCAGGAGGGCTTTCCCCACTTCCAAGGCGTATTCCCCCAACCCATGTCCGTAATGAACAAACGCATTGCGGGTGGTATCGGGCACCTTATTCACGGCAATTTCATACGCCCCTCCCTCGACCTTATAAACAATGCCTAAAATGAGCACGGCAAGTATGGGACCGATGCTCGAGAGCGCAACGAGGCCAAAGCTATCGTTGCCGCTTTTTTTACCGCTTCTGACCGCCGCCACACCGACGCCGAGAGACATGATAAAGGGCACCGTCACGGGTCCCGTCGTCACACCGCCCGAATCGAAGGACAACGCCCAAAAATCGCTCGGCACAAAAACCAGCGCGAGCACAAACGCCGCCGCATAAAACACGGCGAGAATGATCGAAAGGCTAATTCCGAACACGATTCTGAGCATCGCCAACGTGAGGAAAATGCCCACGCCCGCCGAAACCGCCGCAATTAAAATTTCGCTGTCCACCGCGGGTACCTGATCGGCAAGAATTTGCAAATCGGGCTCCGCCATGGTCACGATAAAGCCGATCACAAAGCTGATAAAGGAAATGAGCCAGACCTTTTTCGTCTTGGTCAAAGTGGAACCGACCTTTTGCCCAATCACGAGCATGGAATGATCCGCGCCAAGCGTAAAGAACGCGGTGCCTGCAACAAGCATCACCACGCCGATTAAAAACAGCACGAACGTCCCCGATTTTAAGGGCGCGAACGTGGCTGACAACGCCAGCACGATCAACGCGATCGGGAACACCGACTGAAACGCTTCCTTAAATTTTTCCTTTAACGCCTCTTTCATTTCTTCCTTTCCGTTTTACGAATCCGCGCCGTCGAGCTTTTTCGCGTCCTCGCTGTTCTCATAAGCCTCGTATTCCTTACAGAACTCCGCAAAGACCTCGTCCATGAGCGCGTCATCCTCCAAGGTCACGAGCTCCTGTTCCTCTCCCTCGCCGCGAAGCAAGAAGATAACGACCTCGTCCTCTTCCTCCTCCGTTTCAGGCTCTGCCTTACGGAAAAAGCAATACCATTCTCCCTTATAGGGAATCGTTCCGACGTGCATATAGGGCGCGATGTTTCCGTCCTCGTCCTCAAGCTCGATCATCTGCTCTTCGCCATACTCGTATTCTTCGTCCAATTCGTTCTTCATAATTTTATTCTCCTTTTACCGATTTTCTCTTTTTCTCGTCCGCATTCTCGCAAGATACCCCTCGAGAATATAAGAAGCCGCAATAGAATCCACGCTCTTTTTCCGATCCCCGCGCTTAACGCCGCCTTGGATCTGCACCTCCCGCGCTTGCATGGTCGTAAACCGCTCGTCCTCGAGCTCAACGGGCAAGCTCGTTCTCTCCTTGAGCGCTTCGACAAAGCGGCGGGTCTTTTCCGTCTGTATACTCTCCGAACCGTCGAAATTGACGGGCATACCGCACACAATCGTGCCCACGCCGCGAGATAGCGCGATGTCCGCAATCGCCCCGACGTCGGTGTCAAACTTCCCGACGCGGAAATAAGTCTCGCAGGGCATGGCGTATTCGTTAAACGGATCGCTGATCGCAACCCCGATCCGTTTATCCCCTATATCAAATGCAATCACACGCTTCTCCATACCCGTATTATATCATAAAAATGCCTTTCCGTCTATTGTTTGAGCGGCTTTTTTCCTTTTTTTCACGCAGATTTTATCGTTTTTTGCCAATTCAAAAAAATAAAAAATCGGAGCAATTCCCTTAAATCACCCCGAATTTTTTTAATCTATTATCGATTACGCTTCCCCGACGGCTTCCTGCACCTTTTTACTGATCTTTTCCGCCTTCTTCGCCGCCTTTTTCACCGTCTTTTTCACGGCGGTTTTCATCTTTTCTCCCGTCTCTTGAGCAGTCTCGCCGACTGACGGTTCCTCCTCGCCTTTTTCCTTTTTCATGGCGTTGAGCTTTTCGTCCATCATCTCGTCAAGCCTATCTTTGACCTCCTCCTGACTCTTTTTCACAAGCTCGCGCGTCTTTCTGCTGTTCGTCACAAGCAACGCGCCGCCCAACGCTCCGACCAAAAGACCGATTGCGAATTTTTCCATAAATTGTTTCCTCCTCACGCGCCTAACGCGCCGATTTGAAAGCAGTATGTGTCGAAAAATGTTAAATTATGCGCCAACCGTCAAACGCCCCGATTTAGGTTACTCCGTTTTGAATTGATAACGGTACAGCTCGGCATACAGCCCCTCGTTTTCAATGAGCTCTGCGTGCGTCCCGCGCTCGGTGATTCGACCGTCCGTCACAACAAGGATCTCGTCCGCATTCTTGACCGTCGAAAGCCTGTGGGCGACGACCAGCGTCGTCCTGCCCCTGCTCAATTCGGAGAGTGCGGTTTGGATTTGCATTTCCGTCATGTTATCGAGCGCGGACGTCGCCTCGTCGAGAATGAGAATGGGCGGATTTTTGAGGAACGCCCGCGCAATCGCGATGCGTTGCTTCTGCCCGCCCGAAAGCTTCACGCCCCGTTCCCCGACCTCCGTGTCATAACCGTCGGGAAGAGTCATAACGTAGTCGTGGATATTCGCGCGCTTTGCCGCGACGATCATTTCCGCCTCACTCTTTTCGGGAGAGCCGTATAAGATATTATCCCGCACACTCCCCGAGAACAGAAACACGTCCTGCTGCACGACCGCGATTTTATCCCTCAAATCGGCAGAAGAAACGTCGTTTATATCCACCCCGCCAATCGAGATCGTGCCCCCGTCCCGAAGATAAAAGCGGGGCAGCAAATGACAGATCGTCGTCTTCCCGCCCCCCGACGAGCCGACAAGCGCGACAGTCTTCCCGCTCCCAATCGTGAACGAGACGCCTTTTAACACTTCTTTTTCCTTGCTCTTATAGCCAAACGTGACGTTATCGAACACAATATCCCCGCAAAGATCGGCAGGCACAGGCGTTTCGGGCTCGTACTCCGTCGGCATATCCATGAGCTGACAGAAACGCTTGAATCCCGTCATGCCGTCCTGTATCTGCTCAAACAGCGCAACGAGCGTCCGAAGAGGCGCGAGCAACATCGTGATATAGAGGATATACGCCGTGAAATCGGGCCCCGTGATCTTTCCAAAGTAAAACAACAATCCGCCCGAGACGAGCGCAAGAAGATACAAAAAGTCGTTGAACGCGGACATGCCCCCGTGGAACACACCCATGGCACGGTACGCCTCCGCGCGCGCCTTTTTGAATCTGGAATTGACCGCGGCAAACTTTTTCTCCTCCGTATTCTCGGCGTTATAGGCTTTCGTGACCCTGACCCCCGAAACGCTCGATTCAATCTCCGCGTTGATTTCCGCAACTTTTTTTCGCGAATCCTCAAACGCCTTATTCATACTTCCCCTCGCACGAATGGCAAAAAAGAGCATGAGCGGAATATAGCAAAGAACGATCAGCGCAAGAATGGGGTTGATTGTGCAGAGCATAACGAGCGCACCGATCACGGAAATGCAGGAATTGAACACGTCCTCGGGACCGTGGTGCGCCAGCTCGGACACCTCGAAAAGATCGTTGATGATCCTCGACATAACGCTACCCGTCTTGTTTTCGTCAAAGTATGAAAAAGGCAAACGCTCGATATGGTTAAAGAGATCCTTTCGCATATCTCCTTGAATCCGCACACCGAGAACGTGTCCCCAATAGCCGACGATAAAGGTCAAAACACTCTTCACGGCATAGATTGCCGCCATGACGATCGCCCAGACGATCAGAAGCCGCAAATTCTGATTGGGCACGTAATTATTCATAATATTTCGTGCAATCATGGGATAGAACATGTTGCATACGGAAATTGCAAACGAACAGATAAGATCGATGATAAACAGCCTTTTATGGGGCTTATAATACCCAAAAAAACGCCCGATCGCTTTCACTGCGCCACCTCGGTAATTTTTTCTTTTATTATATCACATACGCCCGCAAAAAGCAAGCGTGAGCGAGAACTGCTTGCATTCTTTCAAAAAAGATGCTATACTGATACTATAAAATTTTTCGGAGAGGACATTATGCAAAGCAGAAAAATGTGGCAGGCTCTGCCGATCATAGCGGTATTTTTGCTCTTAAGCACAATCGTCTCGTGGGCAACGGCAAAACTCTTTGAGGGTGAAAAATGGGGAATTTTTATCGGCGTCGGCGTGGGGCTCACCGTTGCCGCACTCCTTCCGCTTATCTTTTGGAATAAGCACCCCATGTCCGCGTTCATTACTCTGTTTTTAAACGCCCTCTCCTGCGGCGTTCTAATCGGCGCCTACTTTATCGGCACAAAAACGCCTTTCTCTTTTTGGGTGGCATTAGTTTCCGCGCTCGCGTCGTCGGCTGCCTTTCTTCTCCTTGCCCTACTCATGAATATTCCCGTTCTTAAGAAATCCCGCTTCTATCGCTCGCTTATTTTCTCTCTTTGGATCACGGTGCTCTTTGCGCTCGGCGGCGCGCTCTGGGGCATGCAGGGCGGAGAACGCTACGCCGCATTCACCCTTCTTTCCATCGAAACGACCTTCTTCGCCGCGGGCAGTCTGCTTCGCACAACGGAGTCAAAAGAAGAACTCTTTGCCGCACTCGCCCTCCCCTCCTCTCTTGCCGTGGGCGTGATTGCGATCGTCGCACTCTGCATTTTAGGCGGCGACGGCGACTGCGACGCAGATTGCTGCGACAGCGCAAGCCCCGCAGACTGCCTTGACTGTTCTCCCGACTATGCAACCAAGAAAAATAAAACGACCTTAAGCGAAATAAGCGATCCTCTTAATTTAAACGAATTATTCCCACCGAATAAAAACGTATAAATTAACCCGTTAAAAAACCGCCTCCGAAAATTCGGAAGCGGTTTTTATTTGCTTTCTATTAGTCTTCAATCTTTTCAAGAAGCTTCAGATCGATACCCTTTTCGCCGATCTTGATAATCTCGACCTTGACCTTATCGCCGATATTGAGAACGTCCTCCACCTGGTTGACGCGGTTGGGCGAAAGCTTGGAGATATGAATCATACCGTCCTTACCGGGAGCGAACTCAACAAACGCGCCCATCTTGGAAAGAATTCTCACAACCACGCCGACGAACATATCGCCCACCTCGGGATCGTGTGCAATCGACTGAACGATCGCCTTTGCACGCTCTGCCGCTGCGACATCGCCGTAGCAAGCGATGCAAACGGTGCCGTCCTCTTCGATGTCGATCTTGGTGCCCGTCTGCTCAATGATCTTGTTGATGACCTTACCCTGCTTACCAACAACGTCGCCAATCTTCTCGGGATTGATCTTGAAGGAAATGATCTTCGGAGCATAGTCGGAAAGCTGAGGCTTGACCTCGGGAATGCACTCGAGCATCTTGCCGAGAATAAATCTTCTCGCGTCCTGCGCCTGCGCGATTGCGTCAAGCATGATCTCCTCAGAAATTCCCTTGATCTTGATATCCATCTGAATCGCCGTGATACCCTTTTCCGTACCCGCGACCTTGAAGTCCATATCGCCAAGGAAGTCCTCGAGACCCTGAATATCCGTCATAATGACGTACTTACCCGTTTCGGGATCCTTGATAAGACCCATTGCACAGCCCGCAACGGGAGCCTTGATAGGCACACCCGCGTCCATGAGCGCCATGGTCGAGCCGCAAACGGAAGCCATCGAGGAGGAGCCGTTCGAGGAAAGGATATCCGAAACTACGCGGAGCGCGTAAGGGAAATCCTCTTTGGAGGGAATGACGGGAACAAGCGCACGCTCTGCGAGCGCACCGTGACCGATCTCGCGGCGACCCGCGCTTCTCAAGGCTTTCGCTTCGCCCGTGCAATAGCCGGGGAAGTTATATTGGTGCATATATCTCTTTTCCGTTTCTTCGTCGAGACCTTCCATTCTCTGCGCCTCGCCGAGCATACCGAGCGTACAGGTCGTCAGAGCCTGCGTCTGACCTCTCGTGAAGATCGCCGAGCCGTGTACTCTCGGAAGAATCCCGTGCTCACACCAAATAGGACGGACTTCCTTGAGCTTTCTGCCGTCGGGACGAACGCCGTCGTCAAAAATCTTCTTTCTAACGATCGCTTTCGTGATATAGTAAACGGAATCCTTGACTTCTCTGATTTGGTCGGGATAGATTTCCGCGAAATGCGCAACGATATCCGCTTCGACTTCCGCCTGTCTCTTTTCTCTCTCCTGACGGTCAAACGTGTCGAGCGCCCAAACGAGCTTCTCATACGCATACGCCTTAACCGCCTCGTCAAGCTCTTCGGGAATATGATAAAGCTCCATTTCCTTCTTGGGCTTGCCGACTGCTTTTTGAATCTCCTCGATAAACGCGCAGACCTTTTTGATCTCCTCGTGACCGAAAGTGATTGCGCCGACCATCTCCGCGTCGGTGACCTCGTTCGCGCCCGCCTCGATCATGAGGATCGCGTCCTTGGTGCCCGCGAGCGAAAGGTGAATGCTGCTGACCTCTTTTTCCGCAACCGTGGGGTTGATAACGTATTTACCGTCAACAAGCCCGACCGTGACCGAGCCCGTGGGGCCTGCCCAAGGAATATCGGAAACGGAGAGCGCAACGGACGAACCGATCATAGCGATGGGCTCGGGTGCGATATCGGGATCGACGGAAAGCGCCGTGGCGACCACGACAACGTCGTTAAAAATTCCCTTCGGGAACAGAGGACGGATAGGACGGTCGATCAGTCTTGCGATCAAAATCGCCTTATCGGACGCTCTGCCCTCTCTCTTCTTAAAGCCGCCGGGAATTTTACCGACAGCAAACATTTTTTCCTCATAATCAACGGAAAGCGGGAAGAAATCCATTCCTTCTCTGGGCTTGTCCGCCATACAAACGGTCACGCTTACGACCGTATCCCCACAGCGAACGAGACACGCACCGTTCGCCTGTTCGGCATACTTACCGATTTCCACAACCAACTCTCTGCCTGCGTAGTCGGTTTTGAACACTTTGCAATTTTCCAATGCTGGCATTTTACTTTTTCTCCTTACTTTTCATTCTTGTTTTGTTCTTGTCCTCTCTGCGCCGCCCGACGCAGGAGGGGTCGTGCTTCTCCGCCGTCCGTTTAAAAACGGAAAAAGGCGAAGTCTCCACAAAAAAGAGCGGATTAAAAAATCCGCCCTGCTTTGCGAAAAATTACTTTCTCAAGCCCAACGCCACAACGATCGCTCTGTATCTTTCGATATCCTTTTCCTTAAGGTAGTCAAGGAGACCGCGACGCTTACCGACCATCTTCAAAAGACCGCGACGGGAGTGGTTGTCCTGCTTGTGGGTCTTAAGGTGCTCGTTCAAATGATTGATTCTCTGCGTGAGAAGTGCAATCTGAACCTCAGGCGAACCGGTGTCGCCCTCGTGGGTGGCAAATTTTGCAATGATTTCGTTCTTTTCCATGTTTTTTATCCTCCATATGGAATTATTATCCCGAATCGCCAAGAGAGACGTGGAGAATCGCTCCTCTTCGCGACCGTTATTACTATTTTAGCATATTCTTTCAAGAATGTAAAACGAATTTATACGCAAACGCAAAAATTTTTACGCTTTTTTAAGAAAAAAACCGCTTCTTCCCCTCGATAATTTTTTCCACGCTTTCAATATACGTTTTAAGGTCCTTTTGCGAAGCAAACCGTTCGATTCTGTTTTCGGCGTTTTTCACCCGCTTGGAAACGGCGTTCGCGCCCACGGCGAGATTATCCGCCGTCTCCTCCATAATATCGATATTATAAACGCACGCCTTACCCTTTTTCGTCCAGCCGACGTTCTCATTATTTCCCGCCTGATACTTTTGGCGGTACATATAATAAGGCTCGTAGCCAGCCTCCTTTAAAAGTGCGCGGGAGGAAGACACCATGTCCGAAACGACGGGATTTTCAATATACGCGCACTCCTCTTTCAGCTTTGCTCCCGCCTTTAGAGAAAGACAATGCACCGTGATATTGTCCGCGCCCGTTTTGATCGCCTCGCGAACACTGAAGGAAAACGCCTCTTGTCCCTCGTCCGCAAGCCCTGCAATGAGATCGGCGTTGATGTCAAACCCGAATTTTTGCGCCATTTCAAACGCGCGGTACAAATCCTTCGCCGTGTGCTTACGCCCGATCTTTTCAAGCGTCTCATCCGAAAAGCTCTGGGGATTCACGCAAATTCTCGTCACGCCGTAGTCCTTCAACAGTGCGAGCTTGTCCACCGTGAACACGTCGGGCCGTCCCGCCTCGACGGTATATTCGCACCCGTTTCCCCGAATTTTCGCGACCGCCCTTAACACCCTTTCAAGCTCGGGCAAATCCAACACCAACGGCGTTCCCCCGCCGATATAGACGCTCCTCAAATTCCCCACGAGCTCTTTTGCCGCTTCCGTCTCCCGTTCGAGACAATCCATATATGCAGGCAAAAACCCCCGCGTTTTGTCGATAGGCGCCGTGATAAACGAGCAATAGGCGCACTTGGTCGGACAGAAGGGAATGGACACGAAAAAGTCAGTGTTTCCGTCCTGTTTTTCATAGATCCCCTTTTGCGCCTCGAGCACCTCTCTCACGAGCGCGATGTTCTCTTTACTCACCCGCATTTTTTCAAACAGCGGCTGAAAATCTCTGCCCGCTTCCAGCTCGGAATACGCAAGCTTGGTCGGTCGGATTCCCGTCAGCGCCCCCCACGGCATTTTTTCGCCATACAGCTCGCTCAATATCCCATACAGCGCGAGCTTGGCAAACCGCCGCTCCAACCGCTTAAGCTCGAGCTCGTTTTTCACCTCTCCCCGATCCTCGAAGGCATACGTCTTTCCGTCCACAGCGAAAAAATTATAAAAAATCCCCTCCGCAAAGCGAAAAGAATGCGAAAGGGTCTCGGGACGGCGGAGAAAGAGTCTCACGACGTCCAACAATTCATTTTCCAAAAAAGCACAATCCGTTGTAAAACCAGTCATTTTTAACCTGTTATCGCCCAATCAGAAAGGGATTGCTCCGTCTTTCCTCCTCAAGCGTCGTATCCTCGTCGTGTCCCGCATAAACGGGATAATCTCCCTCAAGCGCGGCAAGCTTTTTCAAGCTCTCCATAAGCAAGCCGCCGTCGCCCGTCGGCAAATCCGTCCTGCCGACCGTTCCAAAAAAGAGCGTATCGCCCGTGAACAAAGCCCTGCCCCCGTCCTTTGCATCGGAAACAAGATAGCATGCGCTACCCGCCGTGTGCCCTGCGGTCAAAATACAGCGAATATGCAAACCGAACCAATCCACGCCCTCGGCGTCTGACAGCGTTCCGTCTATAGAAAAATGAAAGCGCTCCTCTTCTCCATAGCCGAGCAAGACTGCCTCCGTGCCGACAAGAGGCTCTTCCTCCTTAGAACAAAGCACCTTTGCGCCCCGTTGCTTAAACGCCGCCACGCCCCCGACGTGATCGAAATGCCCGTGCGTCAAAAGCACAAGCCCGACGTCCAGCCCAGCGCGCGCCGCTTCGTCAAGCACCCGCGGTTCAGACGGATCGATCGCGATCGCATTCACGCCGTCTGCCGTGACGAGATAGGAATTGGAGGCAAATCTCTTCGGATAGATCTTTACGACCCTCATTCTTCTTCGCTCCTTAAAATAAGTGCTCTCGCTCCGTACTCATGAAAGCGAGGTCACGCGGCTCACGTCGTAAATCCGCTTATCTGCAAGCAGTTTTTTAATGAGCATATCCACCTCGGCAACGTCGGTCAAGCTTATCGACGCCTCGAGCACCGCATCGCGGTTTTTATCAATTCTCCCGTTTACGGCGGTGATTGACAGCTTCATATCCGCCACCGCTTGAGACAGTGCAGAGAGCGCCGCTCCCTGATCAACCGCGCGAATCATAATGTTCGCATTATAGCGTTGTTTGTCCCCGTTCTCCCTGTTCCAATCCGCGGGCAAGAACCGTTCGGCGGGGATCCCGCGCACGTTCGGACAGTCTGCCCGATGCACGACCACTCCTCTGCCGCGCGAGGTAAATCCGATGATTTTATCCCCGGGTACGGGCGAACAACAGCCCGCAAACCGAACGAGCATTCCCGCCTGACCGTTGATCAGCACACCGCCTTCAGCCCTACCGCTGACGCCACTCCCCGTCCGCAACACGAACGGCTTCGGCATTTCGCGCTTGTAAAAATCGATCAGCTTAAAGAGGACTTGATTGACCGTCAAAGAGCCGTAACCAACCGCTGCGAACATCTCCTCTTTCGTGGAGAACGAGAACCGCTCGCAAACGCGCTGAAACCCTTCTTCCGTGAGAATAGACGAAAGGGTATACCCTCTCTTTTTTGCCTCCTCCTCGAGTTTTTCCTGTCCGATTCGGATATTTTCCTCTTTCAATTCGTTCTTATAGAACTGCTTAATTTTCGCCTTTGCCGACGAAGATTTGATAAATTTCAGCCAGTCTCTCGAGGGGCCTTTCGAGTTAGGCGAAGTGATAATTTCAACAACGTCGCCCACCTCCAGCGTCGTTGTCAAGGGCACGATCTTGGAATTGACCCGCGCGCCCGTACAGCGGTTTCCCACCTCCGAGTGAATCGCATAAGCAAAGTCAATGGGCGTTGCCCCGGGGGGCAGGGAAATGACTTTTCCCCGCGGTGTAAAGACGAGTAGCTCGTCGCTATAAAGCTCGGTCTTGAGCGCGTCGAGGAATTCCTGCGAATCCTTGAGCGTTCCTTCCCATTCCATAACCTCGCGCAGCCACGTGAGTCTATTCTCAAAGTCCGTCGAATCCGTCTCCGTTCTGCCCTCTTTATATTTCCAATGCGCCGCGATACCGAACTCCGCGATGCGGTGCATCTCTTCCGTTCTGATCTGTATCTCGCAAGGCTGACCGAACGCGGTCATGACCGTCGTATGGAGAGATTGGTACTTATTCGGCTTGGGCGTCGCGATATAATCCTTGATACGCCCCGGAATAGGCTTCCAATGCTCGTGAATCTCGCCGAGCACCGTGTAGCATTCCTTAACGTCCTTGACGATCACGCGCACCGCCAAGAGATCATAGATCTGATCGAGAGATTTCCCTTTGTGCTTCATCTTTTTATAGATGGAATAGAAATGCTTGGGCCGACCGAACACCTCGCCTTCAATCCCGTCTGCTTCCATGAGCTCGCGTATGCTCTTCACCATATTCGCGACGAATTCTCTTCGTTCAGAGAGCTTCTCGTTGATGTGCACAATGAGATATTCGTATGCCTCGGGATCGGTATATTTAAGACAGAGGTCCTCAAGCTCGCACTTGATCTGCGAAATACCCAACCTGCCCGCAAGCGGCGCATAGATATCCAGCGTCTCTTTCGCCATCTTTTGCTGACGCTCGTAGGAAAGAAAGCTAAGCGAACGCATGTTATGCAATCTGTCCGCAAGCTTAATAATAATCACGCGGATATCCTTCGCCATCGCAACGAAGATTTTGCGGAAGTTTTCCGCCTCCTCCTGCTCCTGCGATTTAAACACGATTTTATTGAGCTTGGTCACACCCAAAACGAGCTCCAAGACCTCCTCGCCGAATTCCCGTCGGATATCCTCTGCCGTGGAATCGGTGTCCTCGATCACGTCATGTAAAAGCGCGGCAGCAACCGTGGGCGCGTCAAGCCCCATATCCACGAGGATATTGGCTACCGCACAGGGATGAATAAAATAAGGCTCGCCCGACGCACGCTTCTGACTCTCGTGCGCCGCTTGAGCATAGTGGTACGCCTTATGCAGAAGCTCCCAATCCTCTCCCGCATAGAGCGCATCTATTTTTTTCCATACCTCTTCCATCAGTTCACCTCGACCATGCCCCCGTTCTCGCCCACATTTTAAGCAAAAACAGCTTTAAGCCTCTTCCTCTTTAAGTTCACAAATTTTTCGATATATAAACGAATCGTTCAAATCCGCTTTAATCCCGCGATAGACGGTAAACCGCCCGTCCTCAAAGGACACGAGCCCCAACTCCTCGAAAACGTTAACCGCAAAAATAAACTCCCGCGCATCAAATCCGAGTGCACCCGAATTAGATGCAAGCTCCTCTGCCGTTCCGCCGTAAAGAGAGCTGATTTCCCGCCTCAAAGCCGCAAATATTTCAAGCAAATGCTCACGGCTCGTATCGAGCGCGGCAAACATTTTATACCCGCAGATCTCCCGATTTACGTAAATTTTCCGTCCGTTAAGCGCGGCGACGTTATAATCGGAAGGCGTATCCAAAAACACAAAATCCTTAAACCCCGCCAAGTCCGCGTCCGCCGCAGGGGAAACGATCAACGCGTTCGCCACGTTTTTGGACGAGGGGTAATAGAGATCACACCCCAGCTCCTCCAAGCCCTCGTAGAAAGAGAGCGTTCTTCTATCGGAGGCGATCAAACACAGCCCGTAGGCACATTCCCGCCGCTTTTCTTCAATAAAGGCTTTCATCTCCGCCGTCGTGAGCGAAACACATTCAACGTTCGCTTCCGCCGCACGGGAACGCGCGATCGCGTTTGCGAATATCCCGTTCGCCGCGTTTCTACCCGTTCTGCCGTCGTAGACGAGGTCGCGGATAAAGCCCTTAATATATTCCTTCCCTCGGAATTTTGAGACGTTTACCTCAAAGACAAACCGCTTTTCAACGTCGCTCTCAACCAGCTTTAAATTTTTCGCGCCCGAAAAATACATGAGCTCAATATATTCGCTTCTGACCGAAAGATGCGGCGACATATTTTTCAGTGGCTTTGCCGAGCACGCCCCCGCGCGTATGGAAAAGAGCGGACGCCTGTGCCCGACGCCGTAGGGCTCCATGCGCATCAGCTCGTGCGCAAACTTTTCGCTAAACGGCTCCTCGATCTCCTCACTCACGTAAATTCTTCTCTCGAAATCTGCTGCCGCATACGTCTTTGCAATCTCCGCATTCAGCGCGGCTTCAAGCTTATCGAAATTCTCCGCTTTTATATTGATACCCGCCGCCTGTGCGTGCCCGCCGAATTCGTCGATATACTCCGAGCAGCCCTTGAGCGCAGAAAAAATATTCACGCTCTCAATGCTCCTTGCGCTCCCTTTGAGCATATCTCCGTTGTGCACGAACAAAAGGGTGGGGCGGTTATATTCCTCTGCAATCCTCGCCGCCACAATCCCGACAAAACCCGAATTCCAGCTCTCGTCGGAAAGCATGATCACGTAGCCGTAGGCACCCTTTTTATTCAATTTCGCCTTTGCCGCGGCATACAGCTCGTCGCAGCATTTCTGCCGTTCGATATTATAGGCGCAAAGCTTGGTCGAAAGCGACAAAACCTCGCTCTCCTCCTCAACGGTAAACAGCTTGAGCGCCGCGTTTGCGTCCCCCATTCTGCCCGCCGCATTGATTCTCGGCGCGACGGTAAAAGCCAGCGTCTGCGCCGTAATCTCGTCGTAGCTCTTGCCGATCAACGCCGAAAAACAGCTCCGCGGTCTGCTGTTAAACCGCTTCAAACCCTCCGTCACGATATCGCGGTTTTCCCCCAATAAGGGCACGCTGTCCGCAACCGTTGCCAGTGCGGCAAAATCCA
The DNA here is from genome assembly GCA_017467275.1 of Clostridia bacterium. Taxonomy (GTDB): domain Bacteria; phylum Bacillota; class Clostridia; order Christensenellales; family Borkfalkiaceae; genus Scatosoma. The sequence goes on from JAFTSN010000025.1 coordinate 47,914, forward strand.
AATATTCATACGCCCGCTCCCCAATCAACGCACACGCCAGCTTAAACGCCACGCCCGCGCCGCAAAGATTATCGTAGGGATAATCGTCGTCGAGCTTGGGATTGACGATCACGCAATCGGGCAACGTCTCGGGCAACTCGTGATGATCGGTGATAATCATATCCGCGCCAAGCTCGTAGACGTATTGCGCTTCCCGCGCACACGAGATTCCGCAGTCCACCGTGACAAACAGATCGGGCTGATACTCCTCGAAAATGCGGTCGATTGCCTCCACTGTCAGCCCGTAACCGTCCACCCGCTCGGGCACGAAAATATACGCTTCAATCCCGAACGCTTTCAGCGCGTGATACATGATCGCGGACGCGCAAATCCCGTCGGCGTCGTAATCGCCGAACACGACGACGGTCTTACCCTCGTCCCGCGCCTCCGTCAGCATCTCGGTTGCCTCGCGCATGCCGCGCATCAAAAAAGGGGAAAGAAAATTCGCCTTGGTCGGATTCATAAAACGCTCGATCTTCTCGGCGGTGTCAATGCCGCGCGCATAGAGAATGCGCGTAATATGCTCCGTCAGCCCCGTGCGCTCCGCAAGCAAGGCAATCGTATTCAATTGTTCTTGCGAAAACGCATACTCGGGAACGATCTTCTTCATAAAATCCTTTTTTCTCGGGCGCTTATTTTGCCCGTTCTCTTTTCCTCCCCCCAAAAAATCAGCAGGGCGGGAGAAGTGAACGCACCACCTTCCCGCCCGACGACTTTCCTATGATTCCAACGGGTCTCCCCGCCTTTTCAGCTGTGTTTTACTCGCCTTTTTTATAGTCGTATCTCGCCTTTGCCGCCGCTTTTTTATCCGCAACAGCCTTGAACGCCACGTACCAAGCGGGCATAACGAACAGCGCCGCAAATAAGCCCGAAGCAATCGCAACGACCGCCGCAACCGTGAACCACTGCACCGCCGTCGTCGAAACCATGCCCACGAGGAGCGCCGCAACCGCAAGCACGATCGAGAAGCCGAAAATCTCTTTCACGGAAACCGACTCCGCAACCACAGCCGCGTTGTCCTTTTCCTTGTTTTCTTCTGCCTTGAACGCCTTGCGCGCCGTGCCGACAACCACTGCTGCCACCGCCGAAGCGAACAGCACGGAGAACGCCGCCGCATAAGCAAACGTAGCCGTCACGGGGATTCTTACGAGGGAAGCAATCGCCGTCGTTAAAAGCAAGCTGATAAAGCCCGCACCCGTGACCATTGCACCGCCCAACGGCTTGAAACGAATCGCCGTGTACACAAACACGAACACAAGCACGACAGCCGCCGCCACAATCCCGCGCCAGACAAAACCTTTTGCAAGCGTTTCAACCGCCGCTTCGCTATTCGTGGTAACGCCCACAAACGCCGTGCCGAGCGCGCCCTCGGATTCTTTTTTATCGATGGCTTCCTTGATCGAGGTCTCCGCCTTTGCAAGCGTCTCGTCCGAAGTCTTTTCGTCGAACACGTAGATAAATTCGTAAACGTTCCCGTCTGCGATCTCGCCCTCTACGACGTATTCTTTATTCAATTTCAGTGCCTTAATCTTGCTGTTTGCAACTCTCTCAACGGTTTCCACCGTCTCGGTGTCGCCCGCATAAGAATTGATCTGAACGGTCAGCGTCTTAACGCTCGCCGTCGTTGCAGAGGCATTAAACCCGAAAATGAGACCGACGATCAAGCCCGCGACAAGTACCGCGGCACAAACGATCGCCCAAAGCCCGCGCTTTGTAACCGTCTTATTTAAAAGCTTACTCATCGTCGTCATCCTCCCTTACAAAACCGAAATATTTGCACTTATCTTTCGCCGCGGAAAGAAGGAGGTAATTCAAAACGCGCGTCCACAGCAAACTCGAGAACGCCATCGCCGCAAAGCAGATGACCGCTTGAATCGCAACGGTATGCAAGCCCGCCGCACCGATCAGAAGCGCAATCGCGCCGCCGAAGAGCAGGACGCAGACGTCCACCGTCGTCATAAGCGTTTTCTTATATCCCGCCTTAACCGAGGATTCCACCGTCTTGCCCGCATAGAACTCCGTCTTGACAACGTTATAAACTCTCGAGCTCAAGAACGCCGTCGCAATCAAGCCGAACACGAGGAAGAGTGCCGTACCGACGGACACCTCGAACACCGCGTCCGTGACGAGCGCCAAGCAAAGGGTCACAATCACGAAATAGGTGAGAACGGAATACGAAACCGCAACGCCAAAGCCCTTATACTTCACGATAAGAAGCACGAGCGTGAGCACGAGCACGGAGAACACCGTGACGTACATAAAGGTCATAACATTATCGCCGTAGACGGGCGCGTTCACGCCAATGTCGTTGTTGCCGACCGTCTTAAAGACGATACCCGTATCTCCCGTATTCAGCGCAGAATTGAGCACGGTACACATCACGCTCGCCGTCGCCGCGTCCTCCGCGGTGATATAGAGCGATCTGTCCTCCGCCTGCATTTTCTCGCTCACGGTAAGCTGGAGAATGGTGTTCTCGCCGACCATGAACGAAAGCGCCGTCGCGCTTGCGTCGACCATATTTCCCGTGATCTCCGCAATCTTGGAAACGCCCTTCTTCGTCAGTTTGACCTCGATAAAGCTCGTGTCGTCCTGCGTTTCAAGCGCGAACTTCTTGATGTAATCGGTCACGGACTCGTCGTCGCTGTTTTCAAGAACGGTTTTGGTGCCGTCGTTCAAAGTGAACTCACCCGTGTAGGAGAGATATTGGAACGCCGTTCCCGCCGCCGTATCCGACGCAGGGATCTCCACCTTGATCGAATAGTCGTCGACCACGGAAACACGGAAAGAGGAATACCCTCTGTCCGCATAACGCGCCGCAACCTCGTCTACCGTCGCCTTAAACGCTTCCTTGAACGAATCGGTCACAACGTAGTTCCCGTCGGCATCCACCGAAACGATTCCCGCGTCCTCGTCCGTCGAAAGAAACAAGCCCTTGTGTGCCGTGAAAGAGTCCCTATACTCGTTCGCTTCCTCTTCGCCGATCGCCTGCTTCTCCTCCAAAACCGCGTTATACTCGATTTCGGAAATAACGCCCTCGGGGTAGTAATGCGTGTAGAATCCCCCGCCGAGATCGGCGTCCAGCTCGTATTGTTTTGCGATGGGTTGCCAAATCTTCGTCGAGCCTTTAAAGACGAACGAGAAAGACGGCACCGCGACAAGCGCAAGCAACGCGACGAGTACGATGGTAATTAAAGTTAATAATACCACCGATTTCTTCTTGCCCATTGAATAGCCTCCTGATAAAATTTCGGAGCTTGTCCGAAGTTAAGCCGATACCGCCAAAGCGTAAGCATCAAACGCGCTCAAAGCATGTACCGATACCTTATTATTATAGCCTATTCCCGCCCCTTCCGTCAAGTCATAACAAGCGAAAAAGCGGAATTTTTTATCCGTTTTCTTAAAAAAATTATTTTTTTCACCGCTTGAACACCCGACAAGCCCTTCCTCGCCCTTAAAAAACACAAAAAAGCACGGGAAAATCTCCCCGCGCTCTCTATTTCTTCCTTTCTTCTTCACCTGTCCCTTTTCACGTTCACCGCCACAATCCCGCCGAGCGCGCCTACGAGTGCGCCGAATAAAAGCTCAACGAATATGAGCCAGCGAAGCGCCGCGCCCCCGCCGATTAGACTGAATACAAGGCAGGTAAGCATAATCGAGAGAAGCCCGACGAACAGTCCTTTCATCCACCCCTTGGAGCCGCGCACGGCAGCAAGACAGCCCAGCAGCACCGAAAACGCCTTAATAAACTGATTGATCGGCTTAATGACAGAATCGGAAAGCTCCGTGAAGCGCAAAACAAGCGCAAACACCAAGCTTAAAATTAGACAAAACAAAGCGGAAAGCACCGCCCCTTTTAAAATCTGCAAGCATTCCGCTCCGAACGAGTTTTCATTTTCCATAAAAAAGCACCTCCGCATATATCCTATGCGAAGGCGCGTTTGTTTTAGACCTTATTCTTCCGTCTTTTCCTCGACCGTCTCCACGGGTTCTTCCGTCGCTTCGACCTCGACCGTCTCCACAGGTTCTTCCGTCGCTTGGGTCTCCACCTTTTCAGTCTTGGGCGCAACGGCATCCGTCTGGTAAACAGCCTGCTTATCAAACTTGATATAGGACTTGCCGCTTGCTTCCGTACCCGTTTCTAACACGAAAGTGTTGTCCTCGGGATCCACCTCCACGACAACGCCGCAAATTCCGCCGATCGTCTTGACCTTGTTCCCAGGACGGATCGCGTCAAGCATATTCTGCGTTTCCTGCTGTCTCTTTTTCGCCGAACGGCTGTTGATGACCATAAACACCACGATGATCGCAACAAGCGCGATGATGAGGATATACGACGTCCACGGCGTACCGGTTTTTTCCGTCGTTTCTTCCAATAAATTCCAAAGCATAGTATTTTCTCTCCTTAAATTTCCGTAACCGAATGATTACTGTTTAATAATACCCTTTTTTTTCGTTTTTGGCAAGCGTTTCTTTGCCCGAATAGAAAATTTTTCCGCTTTTCACTTATTTTTCATGAAAACACCCCTTTTCCTCGCAAGGGATACCCGAGGAAAGCGCGGCTTTTCTAACGGGAGTTTACACACCCGTAAACGACCGAGGAAAAACGCAAGCTTGACAAAGGTTTGCGCTACCCCCCCCCCGTAAAACGGCGGAGATACGAGCAAGACGCGGAAAGCGCGGCTTTTACGACGGGAGTTTACACACCCGTAAACGACCGAGGAAAAACGCAAGCTTGACAAAGTATTGCGACGTATATACGTCGTTTTTTTACCACTTCCCCGAACCGCCGTACTTACTATAAAACTCTTTCGCAAAATCCTTGACGTAGCCGCCGAGGATCGCGCCGCGTAAGCCTTTCATAAGCTTGTGCAAAAAGGTAATATTGTGCAGACTCAACAGCATCGCGCCGTACATCTCGTTGACGTTGATCAAATGCCGCAAATACGCCTTGGTGTAGTTTTTGCAGCAATAGCAATCGCACTCGGGATCAAGGGCGGTAAAATCCTCTTTATACCTACCGTTTCTGACGACCACCCGCCCGTGCGAGGTCATTGCCGTACCGTTTCTTGCAATACGCGTTGCGAGCACGCAATCGAACATATCCACCCCGCGCATGGTTCCCTCGATCAAGCAATCGGGCGAACCGACGCCCATCAAATACCGCGGCACGTCGGTGGGAAGCTTGTCCTGTAAGCTCTCAAGCACGTCGTACATAATCTCCTTAGGCTCGCCGACGGACAGTCCGCCGATTGCAATCCCGTGCTTCACAAACGGCTTACTCCGCTCGAGGCTCTCCGCGCGTAAGTCCTTGTAAATATTCCCCTGCACAATAGGGAAAAGCGCCTGTTCGGGCTTATCATGGAACTTATAGCAGCGCTCCAGCCAATTCGCCGTCCGAATCATGGCGTCCTTTGCCTGCGCGTGGGAATAGCCGTACTCACTGCATTCGTCGAACGCCATAATGATATCCGCGCCGAGATTCTGTTCCACCTCCATCGCCTTTTCAGGCGTGAAAAAATGCTTGCTCCCGTCTATATTCGACGAGAACTCCACGCCGTCGTCGGTAATCTTATTCAACTTCCCGAGCGAGAACACCTGAAACCCACCGCTATCGGTGAGAATGGGTCTGTCCCAATGCATAAACTTATGCAGACCGCCCGCCTTTTTCACGATATCGTCGCCCGGGCGCATATACAAATGATAGGTGTTGGCAAGAATGATCTGCGATCCCGCTTCTTTCAAATCACGGGGAAACACGCCCTTAACGGTCGCCTGCGTTCCGACGGGCATATACACAGGCGTTTCGATATCCCCGTGCGGGGTATGCAAAATCCCCGCCCTTGCGCCCGTTTCGGGATCGGTTTTAATAAGCTCAAAAGAAAAATACTCGTTATTCATATACCCTTTTTCCGTTTGGATTTCTTTTCCCGTCGATTATACCATATTCCAACAAAAAAAGCAACGAAAAACATATCATTAGCGATAAAGGGTCAAGGGGATTATCCCCTTGCGGATTGCAAAGGCAGAGCCTTCACGCCTCGATGGCAATCGTCGCCGACAGGCGAAACAGGACCCATAAAAGCAAAACACAGTTTTGCGCTATCACGCCGTAAGGCGTTCTGCGGGTATGCCCGCAAGGCGATTTGCCCTTTTCCAATCCTTTTCACACAAGAAAAATTTTTATGATTGCTAATCATAACCGCTGATTTTTCAATAAATATTCTGTATAATTATTTTATAAAAACAAAAAAACGCATTTCAAGGAGAAAATTTATGCAACGAAGCTTTCAAACGATTTTAATGGAATTTTTATAAACGCAAAACTTAACCCCCGCAGAATTTTCAAGAAAGACGGGCATTTCCCGTTCACAGGTAACAAGCTGGTTAAAGGGCAAATCAACGCCCCGTCTCCAAAATCTACGCCGTATCGCCCTCACTTTTAATATCTCCTCAAACTATTTTATCGGCATAAGCGAAAAGCCTTATCCCATAAAGCCCAACGCACTCAAATGAAAACACCCGACCGAGAATTTTCTCGGTCGGGTGTTTTGTATTTCAACCAAATCCCCCGCAAAACGCGGATATACGAGCAGAACGCGAAGCCCGCGGCTTTCCCGACGGGAGTTTACAACCCCGTAAATGACCGAGGGAAAACGCAAGGGCGACAAAATTATGCGAAGCTATATACGCGTTTTGCCTTATTCTAATTCGAATGCGCCCGTATAGAGCTGATAATACACGCCCTTTTGCTCAATGAGCTGTTCGTGCGTGCCGCGCTCAATAATGCGCCCGTGATCGAGCACCATGATCGCGTCGGAATTTCTAACCGTCGAAAGTCTGTGCGCGATCACGAACACCGTCCTGCCCTTCATGAGCTTATCCATACCGTCGTTGACGAGCGCCTCCGTCCGCGTGTCGATAGACGAGGTCGCCTCGTCGAGGATCATAGCAGGCGCGTCGGCAACCGCCGCCCGCGCAATCGATAACAGCTGTCTCTGTCCCTGCGACAGATTCGCGCCGTTGTTGGTCAGCATGGTGTTGTAGCCGTCGGGCAGTCTGCGGATAAAATCGTCCGCATTGGCAAGCTCCGCCGCCGCGATACACTCCTCGTCCGTCGCGTCCAACCGCCCGTAACGGATATTTTCCATGACCGTGCCCGTGAACAAGTTGGTGTCCTGCAACACGATCCCGAGCGAACGGCGCAAATCTTTTTTCGAGATCTTGTTGATATTGATCCCGTCGTAACGGATCTTCCCGTCCGCGATATCGTAGAAACGGTTGATAAGGTTGGTGATCGTCGTCTTGCCCGCGCCCGTCGCGCCGACAAACGCGATTTTCTGCCCGGGGCGCGCATACAGCGTGACGTCGGTTAAAACCTGCTTTTCGGGCACGTAGCCGAAATCCACCTGATCAAGGACGATATCTCCCTTAAGCTCGGTGTAAGTGACCGTTCCGTCCGCCTTATGATAGTGCCGCCAAGCCCAGAGCCCCGTGTGCTTTTCCGCCTCGGTGATGTTTCCGTTTTCGTCCTTTTCGGCGTTGACGAGCGTCACGTACCCCTCGTCCTGCTCGGGCTGTTCGTCCATAAGCGCGAACACACGGCTCGTACCCGCCAAGCCCATGGCGATCATGGACACCTGATGGGACATTTCATTCACCGCCTGCGTGGAGCGCCGCGACATACCGAGGAAGGGAATGACAAACCCAAGCGTGATCGGCTGCAGCCCAGCGGCAATGCTCGAAAAGCCCAAATTGGGGATTCCCGAGACGAGCAGCAACCCGCCGCAGATCGCCAAAAGGACGTAGGTGAAGTTGCCGATATTGCCGAGAATGGGACCTAAAATATTGCCGAATATATGCGCGTTGCGGGCGTCGGAATAGAGCTGTTCGTTGAGCTTATCGAAATCGTGCTTCGCCGCCTCCTCGTGCGTGAAGACCTTAACGACCTTCTGCCCTTTCATCATCTCCTCGACAAAGCCCTCCTCGATCGCGAGCGAACGCTGTTGGGCGACCATGAATCTCCCGCTTCTGCCGCCGATCTTCTTGACGGCGAACGCCATGAGAATCACGCAGAGGAAGAACACGCCCGTCATGATAAAGCTGTAGGTGAGCATGACGGACACCGCCACAACCAACGTGAGCGTGCTGGAAAAGAGGGTGGGAATACTCTGCCCCACAAGCTGACGCACCGCGTCCGTATCGTTGGTGTAGGTCGACATGATCTCGCCGTGCGCGTGAGTGTCGAAATATTTAATGGGCAGGGTCTGCATCTTCTCGAACATATCCTTTCGGAAATGGTATAAAACACCCTGCGTGACCGTCGCCATAATGCGATTATAAAGGAAAGTCGAAACGAGCGCAATCAGATAAACGCTCCCCATGATCACGAGGTTTTTCACGAGTACTCCCTTGACGGAATCAAACCCGTTTTGCACCCCTGGTGTGATGACTTTATCGATGTTCTGCTGCATAAAGACGGAGGACACGAGCCCACCCGCCGCCGAAAGAATCAGGCAGATAAAAACGACGATTAAGTGCTTTTTATAGTATTTAAACACGTACTTTAAAAGCCGTTTCATCGTTCCCTTTTTAATGGCGCCCTTGGGAATGGGCATGCCGCGTTTTGCACCGGGCTGTTTCATTCGTTCTCACCTCCCTCTTCCGCGTTTTTCTTGGTCTGCATTTCGTAGGTCTCTCGATAGATCGCGCTAGTTTGCATCAACTCCGCGTGCGTACCCATCGCCGCGATCCTACCCCCCTCCATAACGAGGATCTTATCCGCGTGCTCGACCGAAGCCACGCGCTGCGCGATAATAATTTTCGTCGTGTCGGGAATCTCCTCCTTAAACGCCTTTCTGATCAGGGCGTCCGTCTTGGTGTCGACGGCGGAGGTAGAGTCGTCTAAAATGAGAATTTTGGGCTTCCGAAGCAGCGCGCGGGCAATACAAAGACGTTGCTTCTGCCCGCCCGAAACGTTGGTGCCTCCCTGCTCGATATAAGTGTCGTAGCCGTCGGGGAAAGCAGAGACAAACTCGTGTGCCTGCGCGAGCTTACAAACCCGCTCAAGCTCGTCGTCGGTCGCCTCGGGATTTCCCCAACGCAGGTTTTCTTTGATCGTGCCCGAGAACAGAACATTCTTTTGAAGCACGACGGAAACTTCTTTACGCAGAGTGTCCAGCTCGTAGTTTTTCACGTTTTCGCCGCCGACGTAAACCGCCCCGTCCGTCGCGTCGTAAAGGCGGGGAATCAGCTGAATGAGCGAGGTCTTGGAGGAACCCGTGCCGCCCAAAATGCCCACCGTCTCACCCGATTTGATCTCCAAATCGATATTGGACAGCGCATACTTTTCCGCGCGCTCGGAATATTTAAAATTGACGTTTTCAAAGCGAATGGATCCGTCCTTGACCTCTGTCAAGCCGTTTTCGGGGCTGACGAGATCGGATTTTTGCTTGAGCACCTCCGTGATACGCCGCGCCGATTCGAGCGACATTGTGAGCATGACCACGATCATAGAGAGCATCATCATTGAGGAGAGCATCTGCACGCCGTAGGTGATGACGGCGGAAAGCTGCGAGGGCACGAGCGGTCCCACGATCGCGTTGTCCACCCATGATCCCGTCGAGACGATCATCCGCGCGCCGATAAACGTGATCAGCATAGAGGAAAGATACATTGCGAGCATCATGGTCGGCGACGTGAGCGCAAGCATTTTTTCTGCCCGCGTGAAGTCGTTTCTAACCTCGCTTGCCGCCCGGTCGAACTTCTGTGTTTCGTAGTCCTCGCGCACAAAAGATTTCACAACGCGGATTCCCCCCACGTTCTCCTGCACGGAATTATTGAGTGCGTCGTACTTTTTGAATATCCGTCTAAAGAATGGCATAACCTTCCGCATGAGCGTGAATAAAACGGTTGCAAGGAAGGGCAAAATCAAAACGAAAACAAGCGCCAGCTTCCAGTTGATAGATAAGCTCATCACAACGGAGAAAATAAACGTGAGCGGCACGCGGATCACGATACGCAAGCACATCTGATAGGAATTCTGCACGTTCGTCACGTCCGTCGTCAGCCTCGTCACGAGCGAAGATGTGGAGAATTTATCCACGTCCTTAAAGGAGAAGCCCTGCACCGCGTAGAAAAGGTCCTTTCTCAAGTTTTTCGCAAAACCGCAGCTTGCAATCGCGGCAAACCTACCGCCGAGAATTCCGCACGTGAGGGAAAGACACGCCAACAAGAGCATGATCCCGCCGTACTTTAAAATCTGCCCCATGGGTGCGTTCCCCGCGAGCATTTTCGACATCATGAGCGGAATCAAGCACTCGCAAACGACCTCGAGCACCATGAAAACGGGCGTAATCAACGACGCCCTTTTATATTCTCTCACGCTTTTTAGCAACGTTTTAACCATAACCGTCCTTCTTTCTCCTCTGACAAAATTATCCGTTTATTCAAGATTTTTATACACCCGATCAAGATACTCGGAAAGCCGCTCCTTTTCCTCGTCGGAAAAGCCCCTTAACAGGCTCTCCTCCGCGGCGACGCGCCCCTCTTTCATTCTCTCGTGAAAGCGTTCCGCTTTTTCGGTGGAAACGACGTTCTTTGCCCGTCCGTCCTCCTCGTCTTTAAGCGTTTTGACAAACCCGCGCTCTTCAAGACGGGAAACCAGCCCCGACACCGTCGCATGCGAGCAGTCGAAAAAACGCTCGATATCCCGTAACGTAACCCTTTCTCCCTCGTGCTTTTTTAAAAACCACAAGAGCTTGCTCTGCGTGTAAGTGACCCCGAGCTTTTCCTTCTCGCAATTCGCGCGGCGCTCGAGCTTTTCACTGATCTTTTTAAAATACAGTCCAACGTGCGTTTCCATAAAAACCCCACAATTTTCAGTATGCTTTTATATTATATGTAGCATGCAACACAAAGTCAAGCGTTTGAGCATGAAAAACAAATACTTTCATGAATTTTTCACAAAGAAAAAGGAGCGTTTCCACTCCTTTTCCGACATTATATCATAGACTTTTGATTTGTCAAGAGACTACTGCCAACTTTTTTAGGTTTTTTGAAATTTTTTTGAGCTATGCTCAAGCTTCGCTCCACTCGCCACGCTCGGTTATAATATCATAGCGGCATACCGCATGGAGCGTATCTACGCAAGGGCGTTATTTAATCCCCGTGTGGCGGATATCGTAATGCTCGATTTTCTCCTTTAAAATTTTAATCATTTCCTCGGGTTCGGTCACGGAAAACACTCTGTCCTCTTTGGGGTCGATATCGGCATAGCGCACGGTGTCGTCCAGCCGCGTGCCCGCGAGCTTCTCGCTCCACCCGCCCGAATTTTTATAGGCGATAATCAGCCGCTTCAACGACCACGCAAACGCATACTCGCATAACGTCCCCGCACCGCCGCCCACGCCCACGACCGCGTCCGCATTCGCAACCAGCGCGTTTCGCATCATGTCGATACCCGTCGGAATGACGATATCGGCATACTCGTTCGCCGTCGTGACGTCGAAAGACGGAATGATCGCCACAGTGTCGCCCTCACGGTAATTTTTGGAATCCCTAGCGCCTTGCATAACGGCTCTCATAACGCCGTCCAGACCGCCCGTCTGCACTCTGAAGCCGTTGTCAACGAGGATCTTCCCCGTCTCGTAGGCGAGACGATAACGGATCCCGCCCTCCTCTATTTTCTTATTGCCGATGACGGCGATAACCTTTCTTCTGTCACTCATAATCTTGCCTCCCGCAAAAATTTGCGCCTGATATATTCTACGCCGTTTATCCAAAAAAAGTCAACGGACGAAATTGGTGTATATCTTATTCTCCTTTTCGGGCTCGATTCCCGCGCCCTTGCCAAGCTCTATGCACTTCAACAGCCACGCCATATTATAGCCCAAAACGCGCATAGTCTGCAAACCCTCGATATCCTGCTGCACGTCCTCTGCTCTGCTGCCGTGCACCTCGTTCCAATAGTTGGAGGAGACAATGGGCATAGAGCAGATCGTGAAATATTTATTGATGACGTCGAAGGTCGCCGTGCCGCCTGCGCGCCGACAGCTCACAACCGCCGCGGCAGGCTTATAGCGGAGCGCCGCCGCGCCCGAATAAAACGCTCTGTCCATAAACGAGATGATCGCGCCGCCCGCGGACGCATAATGCACGGGCGAACCGAAGATAAACCCGTCTGCTGTCTTGGCTTTTTCCGTGAATTCATTCACTTTGTCCGAATTTATAACGCAATTACCGCCCGTTTTCCTACAAGCGCCGCAACCCAGACACCCCGAAATCGGCTCTCTGCCAATCCAATAGATTTCCGCTTCCACACCGTTTTTTATAAGCGTCTTTTGCACCTCCTCCAAGGCGCGGTTGGTGCAGCCCTTTTCATGCGGGCTTCCGTTAACAAGCAACACTTTCATTATTCTTTTCTCCTTTGTTTTAATCGATCATTACGCCGAGACACTGCTTAAACGCCGTGGGCAACGCCACCTCGCGCTCTATTTCCTCACGGGAATACGCCGCAAAGGGCGCGTCCTCTGCCCTGACGAAAAAGCAGGTCATATTCCAGCGGATATGCGTGAAAATATGCGTATATTTCTTTTGCCTCACGATATTGAATGCGGACACGCCCCATTCCTTTAAGGTTTCCTCAGGCAAATCTCCCTCTTTGACCACCGCCGAGGGAAATTCGTTCATACCCTTTAAAACGCCCGCCTCCCGCTTTCGGATTGCGATCCCTTTTTCCGTCTCGATCACGAACACGAACAAGCTCTCCTCCCGCTTGCCCTTTTTTTCGGGCATGACGGGATATTCTTTCTGCGTGCCGTTTTTTCTTGCCGAACAAAGCTCCTTGAGCGGGCACACCGAACATTCAATCACAGCGGGCTTACAGATAAGCGCGCCAAGCTCCATGAGCGCCTGCGTAAAATCCGAACAGCCCTGTCTATCCTGAGGGTACACCGCACGCAGCTTTTCCCGCAAAAATTCACGGTATTTCGTGTCCGAAATATCGGACGGATTCTCGCTCACGCGGGACAACACTCTTAAAACGTTCCCGTCCACAGCGGGATAGGGCAGACCGAACGCGATGGAAAGCACCGCGCCGACGGTGTAATCCCCAATTCCCGGTAAGCCTTTGAGCGCCTTTTCCTCCGCGGGGAATTCCCCGCCGTAGTTTTCGACCACGAGCTTTGCCGCTTTCTGCATGTTTCTCACGCGGCTGTAATACCCGAGCCCCTCCCAGAGCTTTAAGAGCTTTTCCTCCTCGCACGCGGCAAGGTCGAAAACGGTGGGAAGCGCGGAAAGGAATCTTAGATAGTATTCCTTTGCCGCCTCGACGCGAGTCTGCTGGAGCATAATCTCCGAGACCCACACCCGATACGGTGTAGGGTTTACCCGCCAAGGCAGATCGCGCTTATTGGCTCTGTACCATGCAATCAACGGCGCGGGAACCCTCTCAAAGGGGAACCCCTCCGCTCTTTTAAGTTGTTCCTGTTTTTGATCTGTCATACGAGAAGGTTGAAATAGTCTATCGCGTCGGAAAGAGCAGGCAACGAGGGATAATCGATCTCGCGCGGCAGCGACAGCGCGGAATCGGCGCCCACGTGCGTGACGTCCGCTTTCCCGCCGCCCTTGGTCGTCACGAGCGCGTTGCCGATACCGACGAACGCCCCCGGCTGCGGCGCAAATATACTCTCCGTGAGATCAAGCCCCATAATGAGCTCCAAAACGCCGCCCCGAAGCGCCTCTATCCAAACGGAATAGAGCTCGGTGACGTCGGTATACGCCGCGCCCTTGAGCTGTTCAAGCCCGTCGAGCACGATAATGAGCTTGGGATACCCCTCGCTCTGCGAACGCATACGCACGAGCTCCAAGACCGTCTTTAACGCCTCCGAAAGCTCTGCGGCCGTCTTCACGTAGGGAACCGTGACGTCCGCGTTTTTAAGTCGCAAAAGCTCGCCGTATTCCGCATTGGGCGAAAGGAGCAAAAATTGCGCCTCCGACTTATCGTAAACGCAGGCGAGCGTGAGGATGAGGCGGCGGATAAAATCTCCGCGGCTGCCGCCCGTCACGCAAGTGTGATGATACCAATCGGGACGCTCCTCCTTATGCGAGACGATGAATTCCCCCGTGCCGCTAAGCCCCAAGGGAATACACTCCCGCAAATTTTCAAAACGGTATACGTTCCGCTTTGCCTCTCCCGAAAGGAGCTCGATAAATTCTTCCGCTCTCATGCTCTCCGCCTTTTTGCCGACCTTATCGGCTGTCGTCTTATTTCTTTATAGTATAGCACTGTTTTTTTAAAAAGTCAAGTGGCCGAAGAAGAATATAACCCGAGCTAGCCAAAGGCGCGCTCGGATCATATACTTTCGCTATGCGATTTCGTTGAAGTAATCGGAATAGAAGGTTATTGTGACCGTCTTTTCTATCCCCTTTCTCAAAACCTTGAGGGTCAGCGTGTCGCCCTCGCGGATGGTAAGCATCAGATCGATCACGTGATATCTGCGCTCAATCGCAACCGTCTCCCCGCCGTTCACTTGCGCCGAAACGAGCACGTCGTTCGCCTCCAACCCGCAGACGTCTGCAACAGAGCGCACGTCCACGGACGAAATCGCAATCTCCTCCACAATTTTGAGCCGCTTACTCTGTTCGTCCCAAACCGCCTTGGAATCGGTCGTCCCGATCTTAACGCCAAGCGTGGCACGCTTAACCTTTAAGCCGTTTGCCTTAAGGTTTCCGACCACGTTCATAACCTGATTGATGGGTAGCGCATAGCCCATATTTTCGACGTCTTTTTCCACGTTCTTCGCGCTCGGGATTCCGATCAGCTTTCCCTGCGAATCAAAGAGCGCACCGCCCGAATTTCCGTGGTTGATTGCCGCGTCCGTCCGCATCACGCGAAAATCCAATTCCGTCACGGTATCCGCGCCCGTCATGGAGATATACTCCGAATCGACGGACAATACTCCCTCCGAAACGGAAATGCCGTCTCCCTCGGGGTTTCCGATTGCATACACCTTTTCGCCCACACGCACGGTATTGGAATCGCCGATTTCCGCCGCCACCATCTCGCTCTCACGGAGCACGGAGCTACCAGACACCTCCAAAACCGCAACGTCGTAAGTCATGGACCCGCCGATATACGTTGCGCGGATCCCGCCCGCACCGCCGTCAACCCCTGTGGTGTAGTCCTTCTCCTCGTTGTTTACGGTAAGCGTTTTATAGGAGGTTCTCGTAAAGCTCATGAGTCCGCCGTAGGGATACAGCCAAATCTCGTCGGAGATATGGTTTTCGTCCAAGCTTGCCGCGCCGTAAACGACGTGATAATTCGTGATCACGAGCGCGTTGCCGTTCTCCTTATCCAGCCAATAAACAACCCCGCTGCCCGCGGCGTTCTTCTTATAGTTGAGCGTTTCCGTGACGTAGTAGCCGACCTTATATTCAAGCTGATAGTCAAAGGCGCAATACACGCTCACAACCGACATCACATTCTTGGCGATTGTGTCCGTGTCGTTGGTTTCGCTGACGTTCACGTTTAAATATTCCTTTAAAAAGTCGTTGAAGCTGCCCTCATTGCCCTGCCCGAGCCAAGCCTCGTAGATCTCCTCGATCGTCGGACTTTTCGCATCCTCGCCGTCCTTACCTTTGAGGCTTAACAGCCACTCCTCCTCCGTGCCGACAAAAGAGCCGTTCTCCACCGCGATATCGTAAGCGCTCTTGCTTTCGGAAAAATCGCAAGCCGCTGAACCGAACGCCGTCAACGCCGCAATGAGACTCACCGCCGCCATTTTTAAAATTTTCGTTATTTTCATTCGGAATTCCTCCCGTTTAAACGGATTCCACCGCTTTTTATTTATTATAGACCAACTTTTCGTTTATTAATTTACGGTTATTTGAAAAGTATGTGAACGTTTCTTAATATTATAGACAATTCTCTAGCGCATTCGGTTGGTAAAAGCTTAGAAGCCGCCCAGCTCGTCGAGCGTTAAGGAAAACGAGGGAATAAAATGCTCGAAGAAATAGTCAATCTCGGGCATCTTGCGGTTTTTCAGCTCCGCTTCGATGGATTTTTTCGCCTTGGAAAATTCCTTGTTGCCCGAGCGCAGTTCCTCGAGGCATTTGATATATGCCGAGAGCTTATCCGCCGCCTTGACAAGTTTATACTCCACGCTCTCCTCGTCGGCGAGCACAAAGGGTGCAATCTCCTTTTTCATGACCTCGGGAAGCATCTCCGTCATTTTTTCGCAAGCCGTTTTTTCCAGCTCTTTATACGCGCCGTGAATGCTTTGATTGTGATATTTAATCGGCGTGGGAAGATCCCCCGTCATGACCTCGCTCGTCTCGTGGTACATTGCATAGAGCACCGTCTTACCGACGTCCGCATTTCCACCGAACACGCCGTTATGAATGACCGCGAGCGCGTGCGCAAGAACGGCGACGCCCTGCGAATGCTCCATGATATTCTCTTCGCGCGTGGAGCGCATGAGCTGCCAGCGTTTGATATACTTCATTCTGTCCAAATACGCATAAAAATCGTGTCGCATAATTTTTTTTACCTCATTTTGATTGACAGACGGGAATTTTTGTTCTATAATAGGATTACAAAATTTAATTTGTTTTATCCGTCGTGGGTGCTTTTTTAAGGCTGAGATCATACCACTCGAATCGGCAAGGTAATACTTGAGCGAAAGATGTGAAAACAACGTGGCGTCTCCTTGGAGACGAAAACCGACTTGACCGCGCCCCGCGCTTTCGGCATTTTGCCGTTTGCCCTCGGGCGCGCGTTTTGTTTCTGCGTGCTTTCGGCGGAAATAAAACGAACAGGAGGTTTTTTATGTTTCTCTATTCCCTTTTAGCAGAGTTGAAATGGTACCCTATCCTTTTCGACTCCCCCGCAAACGTCGTCCGCTCGGCGGCGTTCTGGTTGACGGTCGTCCTTACCGCAACCTTTGTTATAGGTCTGTTTTTAACGAAAAACAGAGCCCGTTTTCTCAAAACGTCTTTGACCGTCGCGATCGTTTATTCTTGCGCGCTGATCATCGTCCTTTTGAGCTTTGCGCTCAAAGAAGACGGAATACAGCCCCTGCTCTTTTACCCGCTTGCGGTCTTGTGCGCCCTCATTCTTCTCTCTATTTTGGCTTACGCGCTCGTCTCGAAAAAGGCGCCCGAAAAGAAAAAGCTCGTCGGGATCGCGGCAACCGTTCTCGTCGCCGCCGCATTTATCGTCGCCCTCGCGCTCATCTCCGCATATTACAGACAAAACATCAAAGCGGACGGCTACTATAACTCCGATACCGCGTCCGTCAATCAGATCGTCCTGTATATCGGCGCGATCGCCTTAACGGCGGTCATCATCGCGCTCGCGATCTTCGGAAACACCTCCGCCAAAAAAGGTTTCGATGCCAAATCTTTGGCGTATGCTGGCGTATGCGTCGCCATGAGCTTTGCGCTCTCGTATTTGCGGATCGTGAAACTTCCGCAGGGCGGCTCCGTTACGATCGCGTCCCTGCTGCCGCTCATGCTGTACGCCTATCTTTTCGGCACGAAAAAGGGCGTGATCGTGGGCTTTGCCTACGGGCTTTTACAAGCCGTTCAGGATCCCTGGATTATTCATCCGGCGCAGTTTTTGCTTGACTATCCCGTCGCCTTTGCCGCGATCGGACTTTCGGGTCTCTTCTCAAAGATAAAGGCTTTGAATAAGCTGCCGCAGATAAAATTCGCTCTTGGGGCGATCGTTGGCAGCGTAATGCGCTTTATTTGCCACGTTCTCTCGGGCGTGTTCGCCTTTTCCGCTTATGCGGGAAATCAAAATCCTTGGGCGTACAGTTTGGCTTATAATTCCTTCGTCTTCGTGGATATCGCGCTCGCGATCTTGGTCGGCGTCCTCGTGTTCTCCTCGAAGTCCTTCTTAAAGGTTACGGGGACCGTCGGAGCGGGTGCCGCAACAAAAACGGAAACAGCCAAAACGAACGGAAACTAATCCACGCAGACCTCGAAAAAGCGTTTTTTGTCGACCACGAGCTTTTTATTCTCCAAATCGACCTTTAAAACAACGCCTTTCACGGCGGGGAAGAGTATTCTCTTTCCCGCTTTTTCTATGGTGTAGACGTCCGAGGAGAGGTTAGCGATCTCCACGACGGTGCCAAGCACCTCGCCCTCCTCCGTCTCGCAGGAGAGCCCCACGATGTCCACGATATAATATTGCCCTTCCTCAAGCTCGGGTGCATCCGCTCGGTTGCCCTCGAGCTTTTTTCCGCGCAAAAGCTCCGCCGCGTTCCGATCAGGCACGCCGCGCAGTCCCAAGAAGCAACAATTCTCCCCGCCGACGCGGAAAGAAAGAATTTTATACGCCGTGCCGTCGATGTACACCGACCCGAATGCTTTCACGTCCTCGGGAAAATCGGTGTAGGTCTTAACCTTTATCTCGCCTCGGATTCCCTGCGGTTTCAAAACCTCGCCGATGATCAATCTGTCCATAATAAACTCCTTTAACCGAAACAATAATCCATAGCGTATAATAATGACGACGAGCCTTAGCGCGTTAAAAAGACGGCTTTTGGCTGGTTCGGATGATATGGTTTCGTTCGTCAAGCCAAGCGCAAAAAAGGCTTTCGGGGGAAAGCCTTTTTCTATCCGTTTTTGAGCTTACTCCTCGTCCGTGTCGAAATCGACGGCATCGCCGTCCTTTTCACGAATCTCGACAACGTATTTCTTGGAGTCCGAAGGCGTTGCCGCGTGCACGAGCGTACGCATCGCCTTTGCGATCTTACCCTGCTTGCCGATGACCTTGCCCATATCCGAGGAGGGAAGGGTGACGGTGATCTCGATCACTCTGTCCTTTTCCTTGACCTCGTATTCCACGGCGTCCTTGTCCTCTGCAAACTGACCTACGATATATTTGACTAAATCCAGCATAACCTACCTCCCGATTCAAGTCTCTTTCCGTTCGGTTGCGCCGCCACGGAATTTTATCGGCGATTATTTGTTGGACTTTTTCGCCTTGGTCTTGGAAGGGCTGAGCTTCTCGGATTTTTCCATAGCGCCCGTCTTGACAAGGAGATTCTTCGCCGTTTCGGTGGGCTGAGCGCCCTTCGAGAGCCAAGCCTTTGCTTTCTCGACGTCGATATCGAGCTCAACGGGATCGCAGGTGGGTCTATAGTGACCGATGCACTCGATGTACTCGCCCGACATAGCCTTTCTGCTGTCAGCAACGACAACGCGGTAGATAGGGTTCTTCTTGTCGCCCATTCTGAAAAGTCTGATCTTAACCATAATAAAATACCTCCAAAGTATCTTTAAAATATTTTTTCCTTATTTTTTAACGGATTGCTCCGCTTTTTTTTAATTTTATTCCTTATATAAAACAACTCTGTTTCATTAAAAAGGAAGTCGGAATCTACCCTTACCGCCCTTCAACTGTTTCATGAGTTGCTTGGTCTGCTCGAACTGTTTCAAAAGCTGGTTGATTTCCTGCACGCTTCTGCCCGAACCCGCCGCAATACGGCGCTTTCTCCTGCTGTCGATAATATTCGGATTATCTCGCTCCGCCTGCGTCATAGAAAGAATGATTGCCTTGGTGTGCTCGATGCGTTTCTCGTCGATATCTCCCTCGTTAACTTTCAGCTTACCCATACCGGGGAGCATACTCATCATCGCCTGAGCGCCGCCCATTTTTTTGAGCATTGCGAACTGCTCAAGATAATCGCTCAAAGTGAAAGCGTTCTCCTGCATCTTCTTTTGCATCTTTTTGGCGTCCTCTTCCGTGATCGCCTGCTGTGCCTTTTCAATGAGGGACAAAACGTCGCCCATGCCGAGAATTCTTGACGCCATACGGTCGGGATAGAACGGCTCGAGATCGGTGAGCTTTTCTCCCACGCCGATAAACTTGATGGGCTTGCCCGTCACCGCCTTGATGGAAAGACAGGCGCCGCCTCTCGTGTCGCCGTCGAGCTTGGTCAAAATCACGCCCGTGATTTCCAAGCGGGAATTAAACGTCTCCGCGACGTTCACTGCCTCCTGACCCGTCATGGCGTCCACCACGAGCAGGGTCTCGGTCACCTCCACGTTCTTTTTAACGTTCTCAAGCTCCTGCATGAGCGTTTCGTCGATCTGAAGCCGACCCGCCGTGTCCAAAATCACCGTGTCATAGCCTTTGGAACGGGCGTAGTCGATCGCTTCCTTTGCCGTTTTCACGGGGCTTTGTGTGCCGCGCTCAAACACCTCCGTCTGTGCGTTTTTTCCCACAACCTGCAGCTGTGCGATCGCCGCGGGACGGTAGATATCTCCCGCCACGAGCAAGGGGCGTTTGCCTTGCTTTTTGAGCTGAACGGCGAGCTTGCCGCAAAGCGTCGTCTTACCCGCGCCCTGAAGACCGCACATCATAATGACGGTGGGCAGCTTGGGCGAGACCTCGAGCTTCGCATTTTTCGAGCCCATGAGCTTGATCAGCTCCTCATTGACGATTTTAATGACCTGCTGTGCGGGGTTGAGGGAAGCGAGAATTTCCTGCCCGACCGCCTTTTCCGAGACCTCGGCAATGAAATTTTTCGCCACGCGTAAATTGACGTCCGCTTCAAGGAGCGCCACGCGCACCTCGCGCATCGCCGTGCGAATCTCAAGCTCCGTCAGCTTGCCGCGCTTGGTGAGCTTGGAGAATATGTGGTTGAGTCTTTCCGAAAGGGAAGCAAATAAAGCCATGCTTTCTCCTCCTTGCTTTTTTCTCGCCGCGCTCATAGCCGACTTTTGCCAAACCGCGTTTTATCGTCCGTCCGATCCTGCCCGTTTAGAAAACGGTGCGTTCCGTGCCCTGTTCTTTCTCGTCCTCTTTAAGACGGTTTTCAAGCGCCTCGATTTCCGCTTGGATTTCGGGATGCGCTTCTTTTTGCTTTTTCAGCCAACGTTCCACGCGCGTCATATAGAGAGAAAACGCGCCGTTCACCTCGTCGAAAGCGGTTAAAAAACCGAGCTTTTCCTCATAGTCCTCAAGCTGTTTGCGGCATTTGACAAGACAGTCGGAAACGCTTTGCCTTGAGACCCCTTTTTGCTCGGCGATCTCGCCCAAGGACAGATCGTAGTTAAAATAAAGGTCGGTAATCTCGCGCTGGTGGGCGGTGAGAAGCGGACTATAGAGATCCCAAAGCCGCATGAACGCCGCGTCCTTAACGGAAACTATCTCCGCGTTTTCGTCCGTCACAATAACGCCGCTCGAAAACTTACGCATACGCTCTCCTCCCTTTACCCGAGTATTATAGCGCAAAAAAATATGCCTGTCAAGCAAAATCACTTGACAGGCGAAAATTTTTTGTTTTTTCTGAATGCCGTAAAACGCTTTGCGGGCATACCCGCGGGACGGCTGGCGCCGTTTATGCGAAAGCCGACGTTTTTCTTTATAGGGATCTATTACGCCGCAGGCTACACCCGCGCCTTTCAATCAACGGAAGATCTGGAGCAGATCGACGAGGATTGCGAACACGAATAAAACGATAATCCCGACAAAGTGAATGATTGTTTCCACCTTGCGGTTGATCGGCTTTTTGCGAATCCATTCAATGATACAGAAAATCACCTTACAGCCGTCCAACGCGGGAATAGGCAATAGGTTGAATACCGCGAGATTTACACCGATAAAGGACGCTAGATATAAGAACGAGAAGCCGTTCGTGGCTTTTGCGATTGTCGAAATGGTGGTCACGGGTCCGCCCATGGAATCAAGTCCCAGCTTACCCGTCAGAAGCTCGCCGAGAGAGCGGAGCACTGCGCCGCTCATATCGAAGGCATAGGAGAATACGCCGCCCACCGTCTCGCCAAAGCCGCGGCGGAGAGTGGTCGTGTAGACCGCAAATCCCAACGACTCCTCCATCGCTTCGATCTCCGACATGCTTTCAAAATTCGCATCGGCTTTGAGCGTGAGCGAGACCGTCTTTTCCTGCCAGCCCGCCTCGCCTTTATAGCGAAGCACCGTGCATTTTAATTCCTCGCCCGCCTTTTTGCCCTTGAGCGCATCGATACAGTCTGTTGCCATGCCGATCTTTTTGCCGTCGATTTTCAAAAGCACGTCGCGGGCTTCAAGCGTTTCCGTCGCCCATTCCGCATGCGGAACCTGCATTTCCGAATGATAGTCTGTCGGCAAAACCATGCACTTTGGAACGCCGTACACACCCACCATGACAAAGAGCAAAACCAACGCCAACAGGAAGTTCATAGTCGCGCCCGCAATCAAAACGATGATCCGTTTCCACGGCGGTTGATCGTTGAATTTCTCGCCCTTGGGCTCGGGATATTCCGTCTCCTGCTTTTCTGCGGTCTCTTCTGCGGGTGCCTCGCCCGCAGCTTCCCCGTTCGTTTCGGACACGGTGGGCTCGTTCGCCTGTTCTGCGCTTGTTTCCTCCGCAGAATCCGAGGGATGCATTTCCTCGAACGGGTCCCCGTCGGGATTTTCCTCGGACGTCTCGTCCTCGTATTCGTCCTCGCCGTCAAACGCGCAATAGCCGCCGAGCGGAATCACGCGCAATGCGAATAATTCGCCCGTCTTTTTACTGCGCTTTTTAAAGAGCGCGGGGCCGAAGCCCACGGAAAATTCGTTGATTTTGAAGCCGAGAAGCTTCCCCGCGACGTAGTGACCGAACTCGTGAATGGTCACCATGGCAAGCAAGATCACGATCGCGAGCAAAATCCCGCCCAAACTCCTAAAAAATCCGCTCCACGAAAAGAGCAAGCCGTTCAACAACCGAAATGCGTTCAAATGTGCCGTCTCCTTATTTACTGTATTTCTTAAAAATACCGTTCTGCGCAAGTGCGCGCGCCTTTAAGTCTGTCTCCTCGAGAACGGCATACGACTCCGCTTTCGCACGGCGCGTCTTGCAAAGCACGTCCTCGATAGTTTCCGCAATCCCCGTGAAAGGTATCCAGCCCTTTAAAAACGCTTTGACGGCGATTTCGCCCGCGGCGTTTAAGGCACAGGGGTACACGCCCCCGTCCTCTGCGGCTGACAGCGCGAGGTCGAAGCAGGGGAATTTCTTTCGTTCGAGCGGCAGGAAGCGAAGCTGAGCGAGCTTTGCAAAATCCAGACTGTCCACACCGCAAGGGAAGCGCTCGGGATAAGTGAGCGCAAGCTGAATGGGCAACTCCATAGAGGGATATCCCATCTGTGCAAGAATGCCGCCGTCCTCGAACTCGACCATGGAATGAATGATGCTCTCGGGCTGGACGATCGCGTCCACCTTATCAAGCGGCACGTTATAGAGATGGTGCGCCTCAATCACCTCGAACCCCTTATTTAATAAGGTTGCGCTGTCGATCGTGATTTTCGCGCCCATGCTCCACGTGGGATGACGGAGCGCGTCCTTGGGCGTGACCTTTTGAAGCTCCTCTTTTGTAAACGAATAAAAGGGTCCGCCGCTCGCCGTTAAAATCAGCTTTTTAAAGGGCTTATCGAAGGAAAAATCAAGCGCCTGCCAGATTGCGGAGTGTTCGCTGTCGATAGGCAAGAGCTTCACGCCCGCTTTTTTTATCTCGTCCATGACAAGCTCACCGCCGCAAACGAGCGTTTCCTTATTCGCAAGCGCGATATCCTTTTTACGCTT
This sequence comes from Clostridia bacterium, assembly GCA_017467275.1. Lineage (GTDB taxonomy): Bacteria > Bacillota > Clostridia > Christensenellales > Borkfalkiaceae > Scatosoma. The sequence goes on from JAFTSN010000025.1 coordinate 71,526, forward strand.
CGCCGCGCGCAGGGAATATTTGAGCCCCGCAAAGCCCGAAGCCGCAATCACGGCAATATCGCCGTATTCAAGCGCTTGGAGCGCCGCACGCTCCCCCGCGCCGAAGCTTACGCCTGCGGGAATTTTATTGCGGATCTTCTTCGCCGCCGCTTCGTCCACCAGGGCGGCGTATTCGGGACGGAATAAACGGATCTGCTCCAAAAATTTTTCCGCGGAAGAATTGGCAACCAAGCTTTTCACGCGGAATTTATCGGGATAGCGCGCCGCAACCTTTAAGGTCTGCACGCCGATCGAACCCGTTGAGCCGATGAGCGAGATTGTTTTCATGATATTTTTCCTCCCCGATTTACGTTGTAATCATTTTGTCTCCCCCTCCAAACGCAGGGGGCAGGTATTTAACGAGCGTCAAAGCACCGCGTAGACCACCGCAAAGGCAAGACAGATCACGACCGTGGCAAACAGTGTGCCGTCAATACGGTCGAGCACCCCGCCGTGACCGGGCATAATCTTGCCCATGTCTTTAATTTCCGCCTTGCGCTTAATACAGCTTTCGACGAGGTCGCCAAACGCCGTCGCCGCCGCGCTCAAAAGCCCGATCCCGAGATAGACGGGCAACCAAAGCGCCATTCTTTCATAGCCGCCCAAAACGACTGCACCGTAGATAAAATACAGTGCCGCCGCGCCGACGATGCCGCCGAAAAGTCCGCCGATGCCGCCGACGACCGTTTTATTCGGGCTTAAAACGGGCGCCATTTTCTTGGGGAATTTGCCCTTTAACAAACGCCCGAACACATAGGCAAGGGAATCAGCAACGGGCGAAATCACAAAGACGAATAAAATCGCGAGATTGGAATTAAACGCGAATTTTGCCGCTTCTTTTGTACCCGTGAAATGGTTGACAAGGCAAAGGAGGGTCAAAAGCACCGTGGGATACACCGCGGAGAGAAACGCCACGCCGAGATTTTCGGGGGTTGTTTCCTCGTGCCTTGCAACGAGCAGGGATAAAAGCCAAACTGCGAGGACGAAAAAGCAAATCGCCGCAGAGAGCGCACCCACCGTTAAAGAGACAAACTCGGAAAGGAGTGCCGTCGTGGGGATACACGCTCCCGCGAAAAAGAACACGGCACATTTCTCCGATTCCGTGATTTTCTCTTTCATAGCGCGCGTCATTTCAAACGTGCCCATGATCGAGAAAAACCAAATGAGCGCGTCAAAAAAAAGATCGCTGATGAAAATTTTCAGAAGATAGAAGCCGACGAGCAAAGCGACGTAGACGCTGCCCGAAATAAGACGTATTTTCATTGTTTTACCCTTTGTTGATTACTCCCCGTCCGCCGTGGAGCATTGTTCATCCGTTTTGCCGAAACGACGGGTGCGACGGGAAAATTCCTCTATCGCTTTATCCAAGTCGGCGTCGGAAAATTCGGGGAACATTTTATCGGAAAAATACAGCTCGGCATACGCCGCTTGCCATAAGAGAAAATTGGAGAGCCGCACCTCCTTGCCCGTTCGGATAATGAGGTCGGGGTCGGGCTGACCGCCCGTGTCGAGAAGCGAAGAAAGGCTTTCCTCCGTGAGTGTTTCCCCCCGCTTCATCGCCTCGGTCGCCGCGCGGACGATCTCGGCGCGGGAGCCGTAGCCGAGCGCCACGTTGATGCCTTTTCCCGTATACGCCGACGTCTCCTCCTCCGCTTTTTTCACAAGCGCACCGATATCGGGCGGAAGCAGGGAGATTTCGCCGAGGATTTTAAGACGGGCGCCGCGGGCGCACACCTTTTTCATGTTCTCCAAAAAATGCTTGCGTATGAGTGCGTAAAGCCCGTCAAGTTCGTCTTGCGGGCGTTTCAAATTCTCGGTGGAGAGCGCGTAGACGGTCACGTAATCGACACCGACGTCGAATGCGTGCTCCAAAAGCCCGATCATGCGCTCCATGCCTTTTCGGTGACCGAACGAACGCGGCATAAGCCGTTTTTTCGCCCAGCGGCCGTTGCCGTCCATAATGATCCCGATATGCTTCGGGACCGACGTCGGCTCCACCCCGTTTATTGTATTCTTTTTCATAGCTTAAATAGACATTAATTCCTTTTCTTTTGCGGAAATAATCCCATCAAGCTTGGTCATGACGGCAGCAACCGCCTTTTCCACCTCTGCTTCGCAGCCAGAGAAATCGTCCTCGGAGAGCTCTTTCGCCGTCTTCATTTTCTTGAGCGAATCCATCGCGTCGCGGCGGGTGTTACGCACGGCGACCTTGGCTTCCTCGCCCATTTTCTTGATCTGTTTGACGAGCTCTTTTCTTCTCTCCTCCGTCATGACGGGGAAGACGATGCGGATCACGTTGCCGTCGTTTGTGGGAGTAAGCCCTAAATTGGACTGCAAAATCGCCTTTTCCACCGCCTTTAAAAGGGATTTATCCCAAAGGTTGATTTGCAGGCATCTTGCGTCGAGCGCGCTGACGTTGCCCAGCTCGATGAGCTTGCTCATACCGCCGTAAGCTTCCACCTCGACGCGATCAAGCACTTTCGGGTTGGCTCTGCCCGCGCGAATCGCGGCGTATTCCCCCTCTAAAACGGAAAGCGTTTTTTCCGTCTTTTCCTCGAGCTCAAACATAATCTCTTCTACTTTTTCGTTTTCTATCATAATTTTGCCTCCTTGTGAATTGAGTGGTTTGATTTTTGATTATTTGACCGTGATGACCGTGCCGAGCGTGTCCCCGCAGACTGCGCGAACGATTGAATCAGGCTCGTCCAAGCCGAACGCAAGCGTGGGAATGTTGTTTTCCATGCACATGGTCGCGGCGGTGAAATCGATCACCTTAAGCTGCTGGTTGATAATATCCGAATAGGTCAGCTTTTCGTATTTCTTCGCATGCGGATTGGTCTTAGGGTCGGAATCGTAGATCCCGTCCACGTTCTTCGCCATCAAAAGGATATCCGCAGAAATTTCGCAAGCCCGAAGCGCCGCCGCCGTGTCTGTGGAGCAGAACGGGTTTCCCGTGCCGCAAGCGAAAATGACGATTCTCCCCTCCTCGAAATGGCGGATTGCCTTACGCAAAATAAACGGCTCGGCAAGCGAGATCATGTTGAGCGCCGTCTGCACGCGCACGGGCACCCCGCGCTGTTCGATGGCGTCCATCATGGCAAGCGAGTTCATAACCGTTGCCAGCATACCCATGTGGTCTGCCGTGACCCGCTCCATTTTCGTGCCCTGCCGACCGCGCCAGAAGTTGCCACCGCCGATAACGAGCCCCACCTGTACGCCCATGTTATGCACCTTAACAATCTCGTCGACCACGCCCGCGATCACGTCCTGATTGAGTCCAAACCGCTGATCGCCCGCAAGCGCCTCGCCCGAAAGCTTTAAAAGAATCCTCTTATATTTAGGCTGCATTTTTTCCCTCCTAATTTTTTAAGTTTTAGACGCGGAAAAATTCCCCGCGTCAACCGCATTTTTCTTATTATAACACATTTTTCCAAAGAAAGCTATACAAAACGGGAAAAAAGTTGTCTGTTTTTCGCGCTTTTTTAAGATTTTTTCGCCGTCAACAGCTCTTTTTTATGCCCGTCCAACCATTTGACGGTGTTTTCAAAGGTTTTTTCAATGGGCGTCGGCTGATACCCCAGCTCGCGAGCCGCCTTTTCAAACGAATAATTATGCGGATCGTTGAGCGCGCGGATCGTCTCTTTATTCAGCATTTTCACAAAGGGAGACGCCAGCTTTGCGACAAAGGTCGGAAATATGATCGGTCTCTTTTTCCAACCCATAATCCGATTGACGTGCATATAGAGCTCTTTCACTGTCACGTCGTGCCCCGAAAGGATATATTCGCCCCGTCGATCAGTTTTGAAAAGCGTGAAAATCGCATTGCAAACGTCGGCAACGTCGACGAAATTATAGCCGCCGGGAATTCCCAGCTCCGCCTTGCCGTTTAAGACGCCCAAGAGCACCTTACCCACTGCCGAGGGCTTATAATCGTTCACGCCGATAACTGCCGAAGGCAACACCATGGCTGCGTTGAACGCGGGATTTTCCGCAATCCTGTGCTTTAAGTACGCCATTGCCATGGCTTTGGTTTTTCCGTAGTTCCCCGCAAGCTTTTCGGGATAATAGTCCTCGGGCTCGGAAATCACGCTCTCCTTACCCGTGCGGTAAATGCCGTCTACGCTACCCGCAAAAATAAATTTTTTCACCCGCTTTTTTTCACAGAGATCCGTCAAGGTTTTCGTGAGCAAATAGTTGACCTTATAGCATTCCGCCCAACTCTTCCCCGCAAGATCGATAAAACAGGCAAGGTGCACGACCACATCTCCCTCGCGGATATTTTCGGAAAGGAAACTTTCGTCTAAAAGATCGCCCTGCACCTGCTCGCAGTTGGTTCCCGAAAGCTCTCTTTCGATTTTGCGCCGAACAAGCGCAATAATTTTCGCCTCAGGCTCAAGCGCATTGATCGTTCTTATAAGATTGTTGCCGATATGCCCCGAAGCGCCCGTGATTACGTATCGCATGCCCTCTCCTTTCTCTTTTGCACTCTATCCGTCCACATAGAGAATAACCCCAAACACAGCCGCCGAGCGGGATTTGTCCGTCGGCGGGCGTTACCATTAAAGCAAGCCCCTCAAAGGAGCATGAAAACGAGCGGAATTGTGACGATCGATAAAACGTGAGAGAGAATTACCATACCCGCAGCGGCGTCCGTGTTCTTATCATATGCCCGCGGGATAATGACCGCGTTTAATCCGAGCGGCATGGAAAGCATACAAACCGTGCATGCGACGAGCGATTTACCGAGCGGAATCCAGCCTAAAATTTCGTTCAATTTAAACAGTCCGATAAACAGGAGCGGAATCACGACGAGACGAAGAAGCGAAACCACGTAAATTCGCCAATTTTTCAGCATTTCCTTGAATTTGATATCCGAAACCGTGATGCCCGTTAAGATCATGCCGACGGGCGCCATGCAGTCCGTGCTGGAATCGATCGTGAGATTTACCCATTTGGGAAGAATTTTTCCCAGCCCCGTGATTCCGACGATCATGCCGATCAGAACGGCAACGATCATGGGATTAAAAAACGCCTTTATCTTTGCGGAGAGCGGCCGTTTTTCCCCCGTTGCGTCCGCTATGAGAAGCGCGGGTGCGCCCCACATATAGGTCAAGACGTGTAAGGGAAGCGTGAAGATAATATATTCGTAGAAATAGTCGGGGAAAATCGCCAGCATAATGGTGTTGCCCATAAAGCCGTAGTTGGAAAAGATCAGCACAAAGGTGGAGATACGTTTATGATACACGTCCTTCTCCAAAAAATGAGCAAACAGAAAAGCCAGCGGGATCGTGAGAAGCAACACGACGGCGCACAGCAACAGAGGTTGCCAAGAGGTCTTAAGTCCCTCGAGCGTGAAATTTTTGATAAACGCGCCCAACACCATGGCGGGGATTAAAATGACGTTTTCAATTTTTGCAAGGATATTCGCCGCATTGCCCGTGAGGACCTTGCATTTCACAAGCAAAAAACCCACCAAAATGAGGGAAAACAAAAACCCGAGCTGATTTAACGTTGACCAAAATATATCCATGTTTTTCTTTGCCTTTTTTCGACGGCTTTATCTTGTCTTTCGCCGCCTCTTACGTTTTACGTTACTAATTATAGCACTTTCTTTCCATAAAAACAAGCGTCCCCGCCCTCTTTTTCGGCTATTTTTCTTTCTTTTCCCAAATGTATTTTTGAGCTGAAAAGGCTTGTTTTTATCGGTGTCTTATGTTACAATATAAAAAACGGAGGCGTTTATGAATTTCAAGGACCGACGCGGCGTCGGCTTTGCCGTGATTGCCGCAATCTATATCCTCGCAACGGCGGGCGCTATTTTTCTATACCGCGCTCTGCCCTTTTCCTTTTGGCTGAATTTACTCATTGCCGACGCGGCGGCGACGGTGTTCGTCTTTATTTTCAGCGTGATCTTAAAGAATGCGTCCGTCTACGACCCCTATTGGAGCGTGCAGCCGCCCGTCATTTTGATTGCGTGCGCTTTCAAAGCGGAAATGAACGCGGTTAGAGTCCTGCTTCTTATTGCGGTCTGCTTCTGGGGCGTTAGGCTGACGGCGAATTGGGCGTATACCTTTCACGGGCTCGCTCATCAGGATTGGCGCTACACCATGCTGAAAGAAAAGACGGGAAAGTTTTATCCCGTTATTAACTTCGTCGGTATACACATGGTGCCCACGCTCGTCGTTTACGCCTGTATCCTCCCCGCCGTTTTTGCCTTTGAATACGAGGCGGCTTGGAACGCAGGAAGCGTTGTTTTCTTCCTTCTCTCTCTCGGCGCGGCAATTATGCAGGGAATCGCAGATATCCAAATGCAACGCTTCCGAAAGAGAAAGTCGGGCGGATTTATCCGAGACGGGCTCTGGAAATATTCCCGTCATCCGAACTATCTCGGCGAAATCTTAATGTGGTGGGGCGTTGCGGGCGCGGTCGTGTCGGTCATGCCGAGCAGATGGTATCTTGCCGTAGGCGCCCTTTTGAACACCTTGCTATTCTGCTTCGTGAGCCTGCCCATGGCAGAAAAGCGGCAAGCGAAAAAGGACGGCTTCGAGAAATATAAAAAACAGACGAGAATCTTACTTCCCATTAAAAAATAAACCAAACGGTCGGCTTACCGCAATGCAAGCCGACCGTTTTTATATTCAGTTACAGAAAAAATCGGTGCTCTCCGCGGCATTGGGCTTTCTGCCGACAGAGGTGTTATCCGACGTGCGCGAGCGCAGTTCCTTAACGGGACTCGGCGCCACCTGATAGCGATAGTCTTTACAAAACCGCCGAATATGCTTGTCGATTACGATATGCGAGGGAACAATCTCCGTGCTAGGATTGATTTTTGTCTGATAGACGAAGAATTTGGCGTCCGAGGGAAGATTCTCAAGCTTTTCATAGTCCTCGCAGTGTCCCGTGAACTGAACGGTTGTGGCGAGAATATCGCGAACGTATTCGATATTTTCGTGTAAAGAAAGAGGCGCGGGGAACTCGCCGTCGGGTATAACCTGTTGCCAGCATTTATTCTCGTATTTTTCGAGAAGCTCCGCCGCTTTATGTAAGTGCGTGATCTCCATATCAAGATGCTCCAGCCAAAGCCCCTTGATATAGCCGTCCGTCTCCGTCTTATAACATGACCAATAGAGATAGCATTCGGTGTATTCGTGCCAAAGCAGCATTTCCAACCACGTTGCGCCCGAATCCATGAGCGACTCATATTGCGTGACGTGCTCCTCCTCAACAAGCGCGATCTCCTGATAGAGCTTGCGAGACAATTCGTTGGTTGCAAGATTTGTGATATTCATGTAGTAGTTCATGGTCTGCTGTTCGGCAGCCGTGATAATCATGGTTGCAAGGACGGTCTGCTTATCCGCATCCTTGGAATTAATATTCCGCTTGACGTTGTCCGTCGGAAAACGGTGATGGGCGATGGTAGGTCTCCCGGGCATAATCTCCGTGTATCTGCCGACTAGCCGTTCAGCCAAAATCCCCTGCTCCATTTCAAGGAGATTGGCATAGCGGTATAAGTGGTCAAAATCCTCCAAAAGTGCAAAGTCAAGTGCTTTTTTAACATAGCAATCACTCTCCCTTTTGGCGAGCTCGGCGGTCAGATCGACAGCTAACTGCTCATAGGCGATCGTGTGCTCGAGCGCACTCTCGTTACAGGGCTTTAAAAGCGAAATTTTGAGCTGTTGCTGTTTTTCTACCATGCGCGTGAGCGCGAGCTCCCGTCTTAAATCGTTATCCGTGACGTGGCGGGCGAGCTGATGCGAAAACCAATTCGCCTCAAACTCCGTGCCGTTCATGAGGATAACGCGCGTTTTCGTATAGGGATCGACCTCGCGCTTATCGTAGGCTTTGGGATATAGCTGTTTCCAATTCAATAGGCTTTCCGAAATGGATATGCCTTTTTCTGTAAACGGATTCATAGCGCCTCCTTAGGTTTTATTCTCTATCATACTATGCAAGCGGCGAGCCTTTTGACAAATTAAGGCGAAGAAACATATACTTATAGAGATTCTCAAGGAGGCGAGCATGGATCTTTACGAACTGTTTTCTATTTGTCTTTCCGTCCCCTATTCCCAAGCGGGGTTATCCGCGAACTATGCAATCAAACGGGATAAACAGACGCTGTATCTCTTTTTCGAGGGCTCAAACGGCGCACGGGATTGGGTTAAAAACCTCAACTTTCCCGCAAAGGCTTATAAGCGCATGGGTAAAACGGTCTGGTTTGCCCACCGAGGGTTTTTGCGGGCGTGGAAGGAGCTCGAGCCCACGCTCGAGGACGAGATCGCGGATAAATCCGTTCAAAAAATCGTGATTTCGGGCTATTCTCACGGCGCGGCAATCGCGCTTTTATGCCATGAATACGTCTGGTTTCACCGTCCCGAATTAAGAAACTCGCTCGAGGGCTACGGTTTCGGGTGCCCACGCGTGATCTGGGGCGTTAAAGGCCCCGCATTTAAAAAACGTTGGGAGAAATTTACCGTGATACGCAATATAGACGATCTCGTCACACACCTGCCCCCTGCGTTTTTGGGCTATTCCCACGTGGGAACGCTTTTAAAAATCGGCAAACGAGGGAACTATTCTCCCGTTGAAGCGCATCTCCCCGAAAATATCCACCGCGAACTGCTTTTGGCGCAAAAAAACGAAGCCGACGCTTATGGAGGTCGGCTTCGCCTGAATACAAAATAAAATTATTCTTTTATGAGCGACTGATAGAAATAGAACGAATCTTTGGGCGTGCGCTTCTGCGTCTGATAATCGACGTGAATGAGTCCGAATCGGCGGGTATATCCCCAATACCATTCAAAGTTATCCATAAGACTCCAATAGAAATAACCGCTTATATCCACGCCCTCCTTTGCCGCACGCTTCATCTCTGCCACGTAACGGGCAATATAGTCGATGCGGTTGCCGTCGTGCACCTTCCCGTCTAAGCAAACCACGTCGGGGTTCGCCATACCGTTTTCGGTGATGACGATCGGCTTATGATAGCGCTCGTATAAGAATTTCGGTCCCCAATAGAGCGCTTGGGGCACAATCTCCCAATCCATTGCCGTAATCGGACTTCCCGCGGGGAAGTTTTTCCAAACGACGTTTTCGTCCTTATCGTAAGAAATGTGGGTGCCTGAATAGATATTCTGAGCGTAAAAATCGATCGGCTGGGAAATGAGCTGTAAATCCTCTTTCGTGATTTCGGGCAGGATATCTTTATACTATTCGTAATATTCCGCGGGATAATCCCCGAGCATCACGGGATCGCTGAACAGCACAACCGAAGCAGTCGGATCGTTTCTCCAAAGTGAAAAATACGCTTTACGCGCCTTTTCGATCTCCTCCACGGAGTCGTCCTTCGGGCACATGACCCAGCCGCAAGGCGCATAGCCGATCTTCGCGTCCGGCACGCTCTCACGCAGAGCCTTAACCGCCATGCCGTGCGCCTTTAATATATTATGTGCGGCAGTTAAGCGATCCTTTAAGGTATATCTCATCCCGGGCGCCTGCTCCGTGTTGCTCATACCGCCCAAAATGCACTGCGGCTCGTTGATGGTGATAAAGTTTTTCACTTTCCCCTTAAACCGCTCGCCGATCACGCGCGCATATTCCCCAAACCATTGAGGAATATCCGGATTTAACCAACCGCCACGCTCAAAAAGTTTTTGCGGCAGATCCCAATGATATAGCGTCATATAAGGCTCGATTCCGTTTTTCAGCAGCTCGTCCACGAGATTTTCGTAAAACTCCAAGCCTTTTTCGTTTACCTTGCCCTTTCCCTCGGGAAAAATTCTCGTCCATGCGACGGAAAAGCGGTAAGCGCCGACGCCGAGCTCTTTCATCAACGCGACGTCTTCTTTATATCGGTGGTAATGATCGCAGGCAATATCGCCCGTATCTCCGCGGACAGTTTTTCCTCTTTCGTGGGAAAAAACGTCCCAAATAGAATCGCCTTTTCCGTCCTCCCGATAGCCGCCTTCAATTTGATATGCCGCAGTGGCAACGCCCCAAACAAAATTCTTTTTCATTTCTTTCTCCTAATTGCGATTACTTAATTCTCTGAAGTCTCGGGAATATCCGTCTCCCGCGCTCCTTCACCGTCGATATAAAGGGTTTTTATCTCATAGGGCGAGAACTTCGCTTTTATTTCCTCGCCGAATAATTTTATACTGCATTCCGTCGTTTTCCCCGCCGTTTCGTAGGCGCGGAGAACGACGCCTTTTTTATTTATTATATCTCTTTCGCCCGACGTTTTCAATACTATATATCTTCAAAAAACTATTAAAAACGCTCATAAATTCTTTACAATTCAAAAAATTTAAGCTATAATAAAATTATGAATATCGAAAAGAAAAATCTCCCTACCATACAAAACAACTCGCTGTTCTATTTGAATGAGCCCTCCTCGTTCGCTCGTAATTTTTTATACTATATTATCGGAATCGGTCATTTCTACACAACGACGCAGTATCTCGAGACGCGCACGGACAATGCATATGACAGCTTCTTGATCATGTACGTGCTCGACGGTATGCTTCAAATCGAAACAAACGGGCAAAGCTACGACGCACCCGCCCGAAGCATCGTTCTGATAGATTGCTATAAAAAGCATTCCTATAAAGCCCTTGCTCCGACGGAATTTGCATATCTACACTTTGACGGAAGTAATTCGAGGGCTTTTTTCAATGAGCTGACGCGCTCTCGCGGCTCCGTTTTTCAGGACGAATGCTTCCCCGCCCATTATAACGCTATCTTGCAGCTCTCCAATGAAATCGATCAAGGGCGCATGCCTGCGGAAGGAGAGGTGTCCGTCCTCATTCATAAGCTTTTATGCGAGTTATGTAAGAATTCCGCCATCAAATATGCCTTTAAGTATTCTCCGATGATATTAAAAGCCCTCAATTTTATCGGGAATCATTTCACGTCGGATATAACCGTGGACGAAATAGCCGCACATTGCAATTTTTCCCCTCAGCACTTCAGCAGACTCTTTAAAAAAGAAACGGGCGTCACCCCTTATTCCTACGTCCTGGAAAAACGCATAAGCTTTGCCTGTGAGCTTTTGAGCGATTCGGATGATACCGTCAAACAAATCGCCGAAAAAATAGGTTACAGCTCCGCAGTCAATTTCATGAATGAATTCAAAAGGCGTTTCGCCTTATCCCCCAGCGAATACAGGCGAAAAAACCGAAAAAATAAATAGCCTAACCAAAATAAACCGCGTCCAGCCGTTGACATTTAAACGGAATTGTACTATAATAAAATCACAAACGGGAACACCCCGAAATCAAAGGAGAAAAAAGATTATGCCCATGTTAGATATGCCGATAGAACGGCTGAGAACTTACCAAGGTCAAAACCCCAAGCCCGCCGACTTCGACGCTTTTTGGGATAACGAGCTTGAAAAAATCCACGCGTTTAACGGTGCTTACGAAATAATCGACACAGAATTCAGCACGAAAAACGTGAAAGTAGAGGACCTCTTTTTCACCGCGCCCGACGGCTCGCGTATTCATGCTAAAATCGCCCGCCCCGCAGCGGAGGGAAAATACCCGACCGTCTTTTTAGTCCACGGCAAGGGCGGAAACCTCGGCGCTTCCAAAAGCTTATTGTCTTGGGTTAGCGAGGGTTTCGTTGCCGCGTCGATCGATTGCAGAAGCCAAGCGGGTCTTTCCAACGACGCCACCGAAAGAGGGCTTTTGGGACAGTCTGGACTTATTGTCCGAGGACTCAGCAAGGGCCGAGACTATCTCTACTATAAGGACGTGTTCCTCGACGTTGTTCGCCTCGTCGATATCGTCAAGGCACAGCCCTATTGCGACGTGGACAGACTGTATGCCCGCGGCGGCTCGCAGGGCGGCGCATTGACCCTCGTCTGCGCGGCACTCTGCCCCGAGATCAAAGCGATTGCGCCCATCGTCCCCTTCCTTTGCGATTATAAGAGACTCTATGAAATGGACCAAATGGAGCGCGCGTACAGCGAAATCAAGGACTACGTGAGATATGCCTGTCCGATAGACGATGAAAACAGAGCGAAAATGTGGGAAACGCTCGGCTATATCGACGTGCAACACCTCGCGCCCAGAATCAAGGCGGAAACCCTTTGGTTTGTCGGGCTTATGGACAACATCTGCCCGCCCTCGACGCAATTTGCAGCATATAACAAAATCACGGCGAAAAAGGAAATCGTCGTCTACACCAACCACGGTCACGAGACCCCTTGGGAGATCGACGATCGCTTCTTCCTCTTCCTCACGAGACACGAAAGCGTGAAATAATCTTTAACAACGTAATAAAACCTTTCAAAAATTCAGCATACTTTGAAAATCGCTATTGACTTTGGCAGTCATATATTTTATAATAGTCCTAAAGACGATTCCCCGTCGACAGGAGGAAAAAATATGATCGATTTTCAAAAACAGCTCGAATGCGTAGGCAGTTACGACGTCGTTGTGGCAGGCGGCGGCGTGGCAGGAATCGGTGCGGCAATCGAGGCAGCGAGACAGGGCGCAAAGGTCCTTATTCTCGAAAAAACGGGGCTTTTGGGCGGTATGTTAACCGCAGGGCACGTCTCCCCGCCGCTTGGAAACTTCGTCAAAAACACCATGGCGGACGAGCTACTCTCCGCCGCGCAATACGTGTATAATAAGGGCCGCTCGCACGACATGGAGCAGATGAAACTGCTTGTGACCCGTCTTGTGGAGGAGAGCGGCGCGACCGTGTTCTACGGCTGTTCCGTTGCCGACGTCATCAAAAAAGACGGCATAATCACGCATGCCGTGATCACGACCCAATCGGGCTTGAAAACGGTTGCGGGCAAGGTTTTTATCGACGCGACGGGCGACGGCGTTTTGTCCTATCTCTCTGGCGAGGACGTGCAATATGGTCGAGAGGACGGCTTGGTCCAGCCCATGAGCATCATGTTCACGATCGAGAACGTTAGCCCCGAGCAAACGCTCATCTGCTTCCACGAGGAAATGGACACCGCACTTAAAAAGGGAAATTACTTGCAACTTTGCAAGGACGCCAGCAAAAACGGCGAACTTCCCCCCACCGTCAATATTGTTCGGCTCTATCGCGGTGTGGTTGAAACCGAACGTATGGTAAACGCCACGCAGGCAAACGGCTTCAACCCGCTTCTGCCCGAAGATCTCGGAAAAGCGCACGCACTGTTGCGCCGTCAGATCGATCAAGTCGTCAGCTTCCTCAAAAACAACGTCGAGGGCTTTGAAAATATTCGTATTAAACAGAGCTCGGACGGGGTGGGCGTTCGCGAATCCCGCCGCGTGACCTGTGAATATATTATGAAATCGGAAGATCTTCTGGACGGCAAAAAGCACCCTGACGTGATCGTGCATAAGGCGGCGTTCTGTTTGGATATCCACAACCCCTCAGGCGCAGGACAAAGCGAACAGGAAGGAAGACCTAGAAACTGCAAGCCCTACGATATTCCCTATCGCTCCGTGTTGCCCCTTAAAACGGATAATCTGCTCGTGGCAGGCAGATGTATCGGCGGCACGCACCGCGCACACTCCTCCTACCGCGTGATGAACACCTGTATCAACGTCGGTCAGGCAGTGGGCATTGCCGCGGCAATCAGCGTGAAAGAAAACGTCCTTCCTCGCAAGCTGGATTATAAAAAAATTCAAGCAGTGCTCACGGAAAAGGGCGTCGACTTATTCAATTAAATTTCTTATAGCAATACTTCCCGCTAGGCTATGCTTAGCGGGAAGTATTTTTTGCTTTGAATTATTTTTTGGTCAAATGCAGTACACAGCCCCAACGGCCGACACTTCCGCCCGTAAAGGTCAAAACGCCGTTTTCAATCGAAAGATTATCGGGGGCGTTAAATGCCGACTTGAGCGAATAGCTCCCAACCTCAATCTTAAAGGCACAATTCGGTTTATCCATGGAAAACGCATAGACCAGCTTTTCCCTTTTATCAAGAGATTCTCGAACGAGATACACCCCTCCCTCAGGCTTGAAATAGGAATGAATCTCCCCGTTTTCAATGACCGTCGTCCGTCCGCTCGCGACGATATGGGAAACCGTTTTATAGTACTCGGTCGCCCGTTTGAGCTCGAAGAGAATTTCGGGGGATTTCGTCACAAGCTTTCCCGACAGACAAAATCTGCCGAGCATCGCCTTGGCGCAGGTGAATCGGACGTCCTCCGCCGTATATTCGTCGCGGATTGTTGCCCAAATTTGCATTTTTCGAGGCGGAATAAAACGGTGCAGATCTAACGCCACGCACACCCCTCCAGCGCATTCGTGCGCGTCGGAAAAAGAGACCATGTCGCCAAGGCTTAAGAACTTGGGCTCATGCCGCATACCGCCCGAAGCGCAGACCTCTAGCACCAAATCGGGAAGTTCACGTTTGATCTCCTCGAAAAAGGCAATCACGGCATTTATGTGCTCGCGCAAGCCCTCGCCATAGCTCTCCGCGCCGTCCACGCCGAGCCCGATGTTGTCATTATAGTCGACCTTCATATAGCCGATCGAATTTTCTTTAAGTGCTTTTATGACCTTTTCCCGCAAATATTCAATCACCTCGGGCTTTCTGAAATCGAAAAACGCCCTGTTTTGATGCACAATGATTTTTCCGTCGTAGGTCAGCATCCAATCGGGGTGCTTTTGAAAGACGTCAGACTCGACGGTTACCCGCTCGAATTCGTACCAGACACCAAACGTCATGCCGTGCTTTTGCACGGTGCGGCTGAACGCGCCCAAGCCGTTCGGGAAAGCCTTTTCACTGACCTCCCAATCCCCAAGGATCTTTTTTCCGTCGTCATAGAACCAGCCGTCGTCAACGACGAAATATTTACAACCCAACTCTTTGGCGATGGGCAAAGTCATTTCAAGCTCGTCGCTACGGGGATTCCCCCAAGAAGCGCACCACTCGTTATACATGACGGGAAGAGACTGCTCGCACGCCTTCACTTGTTCAAAGTCAAACCGCTCCAAAAGTCGTTCGCAAGCCGTTTCCAGCCCCCCTTTTGCCACCGTTATAAACGCTTTTCGCGTTGTAAACTTCTCTCCGTTTTTGAGTGTTTTACGCCAATGCCCCGTCAAAAAATCGCTCTGCCCGCCGCCAATCGAAAGATTGCCGTTGCGGAAAACCGTCTCAATCTCCCAAGAGGAGGGGGCTTCTATCGTCGCCGCCCAAACAACGCCCTTTTTTTTGTCCTCGACCGCCACAAAGGGAAGCTGATTGCGCGCGGGCATAGATCCCGTCTGACACCACTTTTCCATGCGGATCCCCAATCCCGACCAAGAATGTTCAAAACCGAGCTTATCGGTGGAGACGGAATACTTTCTCCCCTCGCCGCTCCAATGGCTCATGAGCTTATGCAAAACAATGCTTTCCGAATCGTTATAGCGTTCAAACGGAGAAATGCAGGAAAGATTAAACGAGGGCGCCGCCTCAAGCACAAGCTCCTCGCCGACGTTTACGATCTCGTTATACGTCGTGAGAAAGCCGCCGCCCCGATACTCAAGAACGTTGTTTACACGCAGCCCCGATTGGTTTTCAAACGCGGAAACAAGGCGTTTCCCATCCGCAAGTTCCTCTTCCGTATGTGCAACCAAGCAAAGCGAGCTCGCCGTGTCGCTGTTGCGTTGAGTCGAGCCTGCGGTGTAATCGCAGGAGTAGCCGTCCCCGCTCAACGCAATATGGAGCATGGGCTCGGAATGAATAATTTGACCGAGCGGACAAATACAGCAGAGCTTCTCGTCATTGATTTGCCCCTCCGTTCCGCGCGGAACAAGCAGGAACTGCGTGACGTTATTCACCGTTGCGAAAACGCCTACCATGTCCCCGAATACAAATTCTTTTTTCGTCAATTTTTCAGAAGCGTTTATCTTCATAGCCTTCCCTTTTTAACTCTTGATCGCGCCGACCATGACTCCTTTGGTGAAATATTTTTGCAGGAACGGATAGATTGCCATAATGGGTATGAGCGCAATAATGATCATTGCCGCGTTCGAGCCCTGCGGGAACACACGGGAGGTGTCCCAGCCGCCGCCCAGCCCCTCGCCGCGCTCATTGTTGAGCCCCTGCCTGATCTTCAATGCCATGGGTGCCAGCTCGGGCGCGTCGGAAAGGAAAATTGCGGGCCAATACCAATCGTTCCACTTTGCCACGAGATAATAGAGCATAATCGTTGCCACGCCCGCCTTGGACAGCGGCAAAACGAACGTGAACAGGATCCTGAACTCGCTCGCGCCGTCCAAGCGGCAGGATTCAATGATGCTGTCGGGCACCTGTTTAAAGAAATTTCTTAACACGATCATATTGAACGTGTTTACCCCAAACGGGATAATGATGCTCGCCAGATTATTCACGCCCGTCGTGTCCTTGACAGTCAGATAGAAGGGCACGAGCCCGCCGCCGAAGAACATGGTGAAGACGATCATATAGAAAATGAATTTCAGCCCGGGCACATCCTTTTTCGTGAACGAATAGGCGCCGAGCGAGGTTAGTACAATGGAATACCCCACGCTTAACACCGTCACCAAAACGGAAATTCCAAAGGCGCGAAAAATATTGTCCTGATAGAGCGTTACCTTATAGTTCTCCACATTGAAATGGAAAGGAAATACGAGTGTATTCGCCTGCAAATAGTCCGCTTTGGAGGCAAAACTCAACAAGAGAAGATAGACGATCGGCAAAATACAAATGAGCGCAAACAGCCCCAAAACCGTGTAGTTCACAACGTCGAATAGGGAGGTTTTCTTCCTCTTCACGTAGACAATCTTACCGTCGACGAGCTTCGCATAATAATTGGGATTATTTTCTTTTCTCATACTTCACCTCAGTCGATCGAATACATGCTATAGCCGTTAATCTTTTTCGTGATTATGTTCCCGCCAATCAGGAACACGAAATTGACCACCGTCTTAAATAAGCTGACCGCAGACGAGACCGCCTCTCTGTGGTCTTCCATGAACAGACGGTAGACGTAGGTGTCGAGAATGTCTGCCGTCTCGTAAATCCCCTTATTATAGAGATTGTAGACGGGGTCAAAGCCCGCGTTCATGATGTTGGAGAGCTGCATGATAAACATGACCGTGATCACGGGCGTGATCATGGGGATCGTGATGCGGAAAATAAGCCCGCCTCGCTTACAGCCGTCGATCGTCGCCGCTTCATAGAGCGATGGATCGATTCCTGAAATGGCTGCTATGTAAATGATCGTGCCCCAGCCCGTCCCTTTCCAAATTTCCGAAAAGAGCAATATGGGATAAAAGGCGTCCTTGTCGTTCAAAAAGGAGACTCGCTCCCCGCCGAGCGCAGAAATAATGTTGTTGATGACGCCGTCATCAACAGCGAGAATCATTTTTACAAGCCCGCCGAGGATTACCCACGAAATGAAGTGCGGCAAATACATCGCCGTCTGAATACATTTCTTGGTCCCCGTGCCGTTCATTTCGTTCAAAAGAATTGCCACAAATATGGGGAGCGGGAAACAGATTGCCAGCTTTAAACAGCTGATAATGAGCGTGTTTTTGATTGCCCTGCCAAGCTCGGGACGGGCAAACACCCACTCGAAATTTTTCCAGCCCACCCAAGGGCTGCCGAAAATCCCGTATTTAGGTCGCCAATCCTTCCACGCGAGCACAATTCCGTACATGGGTACGTATTGATAGACGATATAGAACAAAACGACGGGCAACAGCATCAGATAAATCTGACGGCTACGCACGATTTTGCCCCAAAGTTTCTTCCACTTATCCGATTCTGGCTTCTTTTTCACCCTTTCCGCTTCGGAGAAGGCGCCTACGGGTACCGCCCCCGCTTTCTCTTCCGTCCGTATCTTCTTGTCGTTCATAAATAGCTCCTTTATTCGACCGTCAGCTCGTCAAACCACGACGAAGCCTCGTTTCGGAAAAGCGAAGCGTCGTTTTTATCCGAAGCTTTCAACGTCTTTCCGCAGTGCTGAATATCCTTTAACTTGATATTCGTGATGCTTCCGCCCGTCGCAGAATAGAACATGGAGAACGCAAACACGCCCAGCTCCGTCGAATAAACGTTGATATTTTTAAAGGTCACGTTATCGAGGATTGCGCCCGCACCGCGTACCCGCACTGCCATCACGTTGGGAGAAATCACGTGATAAATTTCAATATTCTCAAAGAGAATCTCCCCCCAGCGAGTCTTCGCATTCGTGCCTAAACGGCAATCAAGCGCACTGCTATACGTCTGCCAAACGGGCTGTGCAAAGCCCACCGAATTATTGCGGAAAGTCATGTTTTCCATATCGCATGCGGACTCCCATACAACGCCGTAGCCCGTCGCTTTATCCGTCCAACAGTCGTTATATTCATATAAGCAGTTGCTGCCGATGGCAGAGCCACCCCAGCCCGTACCCTTGAACTCAATCGCGTCGTCGCCCGTGCGAACAAAATTGTATCTTCCCACGCTGTCTCGACACTCGCTCATCATGATTCCGTCGGAATACGTCCGATAGCCGAGGAGTAAATTGCTTTCAACAAGCACGTTATCCGAATTGTAAAAACACATCGTCCACGTGTTGGAGTTAATGACTGTGAGTCCGCGGACAACAAGATTTTCCACCCGCTTAACATTCACGACGTGACGGTTTTTGTTGTCTCCGCCAAGACATTCGCCCATGTCGAGGATCCCCCGACCGAGCACCTTGGCGTTCGCACAGTCCTCTATATGAATCGCCGTGTTCTTATCGAAATTGCCGCCCGAAAGCTCTCTGTCCGTACATTTCAAATACGCGCCCCGCTCAAGATAGAGCGTGCTCCCGTCGGGAACGTTGATGCTGGAAATATCGTGCAACCCCGCCTTCATAACGTAGATCATTTCTTTTTCCGTAAATTCAAGCGAACCCGTCTCGTGATACCCGGGCTCGATATATTGAACGTCGTAGCCCACGGGAATTTCAAGCGGCTCCTCTTTTGTGACCATGATCGTGAGAGGCGCCAACTCGGGATTGGTAATCGCCGCATCCGCCGAGGTCGCGAACGTGTAGGTATAGGAGCCGTAGGCGTTGATAACCGAGGAGAACGTCTTATCGGCGATCTCCACCTCCACATCGCGGCTCAACGGCAGAACGACGCATTTTTTATACGCGCGGTTCATTTCGAGCGAAACGTTTAAAATAAAGTCCTCCTGATTGCTCGTGACGTCCACCCACGCAAAGGAATGTACGCCTTTAGCGCATCTCGCCGAATAGACGGGCACCTCGACGCCGTTGATGTTCAGCTTGTGCCACGGGCTCTTAATGACCCCGTCCTTGGTGGGCATATCGTTATTGCCGCCGTTGGAGGTAAACACCTCCGCTTTCCAAGAATCGATATCCCCCGCTTCTGTTTGGGAAACGTCCTTTACCGCTTCGTCTCCATAGACCGTGGGAACGATCTCAGCGATTTTTGCAGGGTCGTAGGGCTTTTTCCCCGAGGAGGGCTTATCCTCGCAACCCGCCGCGGAAAACAGAAATACCGCCACGCCGAACAAACTCAAAAGCTTCGTTCTCATAATTTTTCTCCTCTTTCCTATTGGGAAAATCCGATTCCGAACGCAAAAACCGTTCGGAATCGGTCTGTTTTTGCTTGGCTAAACTTATTTTTTTACGTATTTGGTAAGCTTACCCGATTGAACGGCTTCGTTATACTCCCGTTGCATCTCCGAGCCGCGATAGGTGGAATTATACTCCTTCACGTATTTGCCCCAAGCCGTCTTCATGGCGTCGCTCACGGTGTAGAGCTTGGTCATACCGTCCGTCTTCCACGTCTTGGCGTCAAACGTCCAATTCGCCTTGAGGGAGGCGTTCGTGAACATTTTAATCACCGTCTCGTCAAAATAATCGTAGGCACCCGCCTGATTATCGATCATGGATTCCGTGTAAAGATCGGGATAGTCGGAAAGGATCATGGTCGCCGCGCTCTTCTTCGCGCGATCGACGAGGATATCACCGTTCGTCAACAGTGCGTCCGCCTCGCTCGGCGTGTAGGTCAGATAGCTAATGAATGCCGAGAAATCCGTCCAGCGGAGCTCTTGCACAATCCCGTTGTTATCGGGCTCGCAGATCGTCACCTTTTCGCCGCCCACGATATCGTCTTTCCATTCCCAATGCTCGCCGTAAACGCCATAGGTTACCAGCTCAATCCCCTCGGGACTATAGAGATATTCAAGGAGCTTTAAGCAAGCCTCGAGCCTCTCTACGCTCATGCCGCCGCGCAAGCACCAGCCGCGATAGTAACGAATATCACCCTGACCGCCATAGGTGCCGTTCGCACCCTTGGGCGGATCAATAATGAGAATTTTGTCGACTGCAGATTGCATCGTGATGCGAAGGGAGCTCATCATGTCCGCCGCCACCACGTTATACCAGTTGTGCGCATACATCATGCCCGCTTTATCCTGCACAAAATCGTCCTGCTTATTGCTGACCGTCTTAGTGCCCACCTCTTGGCTGACGTAGCCCTCGGAGATCATTTTATTGATGAGAGAGGTCGCCAGCATCGCGCCGTCGGAAGTGGCGGTGTTGGAATACTCGCCGTTCTCGTCTGCAACCCACATTTTCCAAGGGCTGTCGTAAGCGACGTGGATCCAAGAATCCATGTCTCGGTTCTCCTCCGTGACGTAACCAAACGTGTCGTTCTTGCCGTCGTTATCGGGGTCGTAGAGCGTAAATGCGCGGGCAAGGCGATAGAACTCCGCAAGATCGGCGGGTCCCTCCTCGCTGAACTTATATTCGGCTCGAAGCGTGTCCGTGATCTGCGAAGCCGACGAAACCACGCCGTCCTCCAGTAAAATCGTGTCAATTTTGGCGTTCAGATTCTTGATCCAATCGCGAC
Source organism: Clostridia bacterium (assembly GCA_017467275.1). Taxonomy (GTDB): domain Bacteria; phylum Bacillota; class Clostridia; order Christensenellales; family Borkfalkiaceae; genus Scatosoma. Next base: position 92,379 of record JAFTSN010000025.1, read on the forward strand.
GGACGTAGAGCGATTTCTCGTTCTCCCATTTGCGGGGGATAAACCACGTGTGTCCTTTGGAATAGGAGACGTTGGTCTTCATATAGTCGTAATCGAGCATATATTCGTAGAGATTGGGATATTTGTCCTTGGTTTGCTCGTTCACGTAGTAGGAGATCGGCACGATCTCGTCGTCGCGGATCAGATTTTTGAAAAATTCGGGGCTCTTGGGTCCGTCGACGATAAACATATCGCACAGCTGCCCGTTCACGCGCTGTAAGTTAAGCTGCGTATAATAAGTCTCGAGCGCCGTCGATTTTGCGGTGAGTTTGGTCTCCGTGAGACCCGTTGCCTTTCTGAGCGCCTTATATACAGGGCTGTTGACCGCAACGCCGTTGTTGAACTGCTCCCAGTCGTTGCAGAACATCGTGATTTCGTCCACGGCGTCCTCATGCCAGATCTTGGGATCGTAGGTCCAATTGGAGTCGTCGAGCGGAGCTCTGGGTCCGCAGGCGACGATGGGCGCAAACACGATCGCCGCCATTATGAGCGCGCCCGCCTTTTTTACTGCTTTCTTAAGAGATACTTTCATTTTTTCTTCCTCTTTTTCTTATTTTTTACGCTTGAAGCACACAAGCCCTGCCGCGGCAAGAGTCGTGATTGCCATCACGGAAAGCCCAATCGACGAGCCGCAGTTTCCGCAAGAAGAACTTTCCTGATCGCTTCCGCCGCCGTTTGTGCCCGAGCCGCCGTTTCCGCCCGCCGCCGCCTTGAATGTCACGCCGATAGAAACGTCCTCAATTCCCTCGACAACGTAAACGTACTTGCCCTCGTCGTTCTCGCTAATCGCCACGCCGTTCACGCTAACCGTCTGCACGACGTAGCCCTTATCGGGCGTTGCCGTGATCGTCACGCTATCGCCGAGATAGGCTTCCGTCTTATCCGCGCTCGCCGTGCCGTTCTTCGTCTCTCCAACAGAGACCGCACGCGCGACTCTCTCCACCTCTACCTCAACCTTTACTTTCGTCTTACCTGTAAGTAGCGTCGCATAGCCGATATTGCTCGCGTCCACTTCGCCGACGATATACCACTTGCCGTCCTCTTTTTCATAGCCGAGCCAAGAGATGGGAAGATCAACCGTGCTCTCGTTCGCAAAGACGGCGGCGACAACCGCGTCGTTAATTCTTCTCGTCGCTTGCGTGGCGGTGAGACGGTCGGTGAGCTTGCCGCTCAAAGGGGTGCCGCCCTCAAATACAGGCGTATCTGCGATCGAAGAAATGATTTCGCCGTTCATGTCGCCTACGACAAGCTTGCCCTTTGCCCAATAGGCGTTGGACTGATCGAGCGTCTGTGCGAAGTTGTAGACGGAAACGTTGTCCACCCAACCCTTGAAAAGGTTGTAGCCGTTGTTCCAGATACATCTCCCGCCGATCGAGAAATTCATGTTCATATGCTCGAGATTCCAGCCCTCGGGGCACTCCTCGCTATAAGCGAGCACGCCGTCCACGTAGGCGTTGAAGAACTGCCCGGGGCGCACGCTCAAGGTGACGTTATGCCATCTCTCGCTGCCGTCCTCAACGACTTTCTGCGTCCAATAGAGGCTGGGCGTCTCCTCCACCATATTGATCGTGATATTATGACCCTGCACGCGCAGCTCATCCGAGCCGTCCGCCACGATAAAGCCCGCGCCCACCGAGGAACCGAAGTCTGCCGCCCCGAAAGATACGGGCGCCGACCAGCCTTGCGAGGTCGTGTAGGTGCCGTCCTGCTTATATTGGAAATTGAGCGTGAAGCCGTTGTTCACGTGATCGCCGATGTCGTTCATCTGCGAAAGCGCAAGAATGGAATCGCCGTCGAGATATAAAACGCCGTCCTGCACCTCGCCCAGATGATAGGCGTTCGCAAGATTCCCTCCCGAGCGCGCCGCGCCCTGAAGATCATACTTGCCCATCGTATCTTTGAGCTTGGTCTCTTCCGAGTCAAACGTCCAAAGCGCAATCGGCTTGAGCTCAGCCGTAGGTCCCTCGTTCGTCTCCGTAACGTCGAATATGACAGAGACCGTTCCGAACGTGTTCCCGCCGATCACAACGTCCGCATAGGCGGAATAAACGCCCATGACCGACTTAACCGAGCTGAACGTGACCGTGACTGTTTCCGTGCTGTCGTCGTTAAAGGTCACGGTGACCTCTGCCGTGTTGATCTGTTCGAGCATCTCCGCCTCCGTCATGGAGTCCTTGACCTCGCCCTTTAACACCTCGCCTGCAAACACCGCCTCGCCGAGGCTCTTAAGTTCTGCCACTGTCAATTCATAGGCAATCTCCGTGCCGAAAGCGTTGGCATAGCCGAGCTTACCCGTCGTGATCGTGCCCTTTGCAAAATAGGTTTGTTCAATCTTCTCAATCCCCGTCCACGTGATCGGCGTTTCAGCCGTCGTACCGTCCGAAAGAGTCAAGGCTGCGGTTCCCTCGTTCATCGCCGCAAGCATTGCCTCCTCCGTCATCGTGGAATTGAGCGCAACGCTCGTTGCCTTGTCCGCAAACGTAACGCTTGCGCCCGTTATGTATTTCATGCCCGAGAGATCGTTTACCGTCACTTTACCGTTCGTGTTATACGCCGTCACGCACGTCTCGTCCATCGCGAAATCGTAGAAAGCAACGTTGCGAATGGAGCCTTTGGAGGTTTTATCCACCGCGCCGTTGTATCTGCCGCCGATCGAGAAAAAGCTGTTGCCTGTCGCCGTCGCCCAATCCGTATCGATCGTCGTATTCAAAGCCGCGTTCCCCGCATTCGGATTGGTCAGCGTGATCTTCGAGCCGTTCAGATAAACGCACATCTCCTCGCCCGGCTGAACGGAGACAACCACTTTTTGAAATTCCGTGGGAGCCGCGTTTCCGTCGAACACCTTCGCACCGTCGTAATATTGCGACGAAACGCCGTGCGCGTTGAAACGAAGCTGTCCTTTCACGCTCGTGCTGCGGCCGACAAAGGCGAAATAATCATTGGAATTGCCCACGCCGATATAGTGTTGCCAATCCTCTTTGCCGTCCGTTTTGATCTCAAAGCACAGCGTGAACGCCGTCACGTCCGCAAACATATTGCTCTCCGCGTCCTGCGCCACGCAAAAATTTCCGTCAAACGTCACGCCGCCGCCCGTGATTGCCGTCGCGGTGTCTAGCAATGCGCCCGTACCGTCGGCAACGTAGGCGTTGCGGTACTCCATATCGTAATTGCCCATGGAGTCCTTGCCGAAATTAGTTTCATCCTTAAATTCATACTTCGCGATCGGATTGATTTCCGCCGCGCTTGCGCTTGCCTCGCCGCCCGCAAGAGCGACCCCGCCGAATACGGAGAGTGCCATAACCGCCGTGAGCGCCGAAAGCGCAATTCTTTTCTTCAAACCTTTCATATCGCCCTCCAAACTCTTAAAGCTGATCGTTAATCTGCGGAATCGGCACAATCGGAAGCTCGTTGTCCTGATAGACGTCCGACGCGCCCGAAGCCGTGATCACGTCCTCGGATAAAAGCTTAATGATTTTCATTTCGGGCTTCTCAAATAATTTTTTCATTGTTTCATCCCTCCTTAACCGAGCACTTCATCCGCTTTCGCACTGTAAGAATAGATCGCCTGCACAACGTTATAAAGCGCTGCATTCTCCGTTCCTTGCGAAAGCACCGTTTCTATATAGCTAATCGCGCTATACTTGACCGTGATGCCGCCGATGGTCACCGTCTGCACCGTGCTCAAATCTCTTGCGACCACCTGCACCTCAATCACCCAAATCTTATTCGCCTCGTCCACGCATACGGGCGTACCCGAACAGTTAAATCCATCAACGCTCTCCGCCTTGAAATATACGCAGATTGTGGTTTTGGATTCAAGAATGAGGGTTGCGCCCAAGAGCTCCACGCCCGCCTGTGCGCCCGTAGCCGACCCCTTATATTGTGCAAGCTCCTCCGCCGTGATAACGTTTTCCGTCACCTTTTCAACCACCGCGTTTCCGAAATAATCTTGCGTTGCCTCACAGTAGGCAACAAGGCTTGCCAACAGCTCTTTCACACCCTGCGCGTAATCGCCCGCCTCAATCGCGTTCGCGTAGTCCTTAACGCTATAGGATGCCGTCGCGCCGTTTTCAACAGCCTCGCCGTCCACCTCGACCACCGTGAGCGTCACGGCTTTATCGTAGTCCTTTGCCGCCACGGGATAGGTAAATCTCCAGAGTCCCTCGCCCTCGTCGTATACGCCTGAGACCGTCTCCGTTTCCTTATCCGCCATGGCAAGCGTCGCTTTCGCGCCCGTCGTGCCCGCAGGCAGCTTCACATAGTAATTGAGCCCGAAATCGTCTGCCGCGGAAATGGACATCTTCATAACCGCCGAAAGCTCCACCACCGTCAGCTCGTAGGCAATTTCGTTGCCAAACGTGTTGGCATAGCCAAGCTTACTCGTCTCAAACGAGCCCTTGGCATAGTATTTATCGTTTTCCTGTTCAATCCCCGTCCACGTGATCGGCGCTTCAACCGTCGTGCTGTTGGAAAGGGTCAGGGTTACCGTTCCCTCGTTCATTGCAGCGAGCATTGCCTCTTCCGTCATGGAAGTGTCGAGCGTTTGGCTCGTCGCCTCGCCCTCGAAGCCCACGTTGGCATCCGTTATGTAGGTAAGGTTCGCAATATCATCCGTCGTCACTTTTCCGTTCGTATTATACGCCGTCACACACGTCTCGTCCATCGCAAAATCATAAAAAGCAACGTTGCGAATAGAGCCCGTCGACAGTTTATCCGCGGCACCGTTGTATCTGCCGCCGATCGAGAAGAAACTCTTTCCCGTCGCCGTTGCCCAGGTGCTGTCAATCGACGTGTCCCATGCGGCATTGCTTGCGTTCGGATTGGTCAAAGCCACCGCCGTTCCGTTTCTGTAAACCGTCATATTCCCACCCGGCTGAACTGAAACGATAATTTTCTCAAAATCCGTAGGCGCTTTATTTGCACCGTATTCAAACACCTTTGGTGCAGAATAATAATCATTGTTCTTCGTCATGTTGTAGGTGTAAAGTCTGAGTTGTCCAGGATAAGAGGGCATACGGCCGATAAAAGAGAAATAATCGCTGGAATTGCCCACGCCGATATAATGCTCCCATTCTGCCGTGCCTTTAGCCGTCATGATCTCAAAGCAGAGCGTGAACGCCGTCACGTCCGCAAACATATTGCTCTCCGCGTCCTGTGCCACGCAGAAGCCTCCGCTAAAGCTCACGCCGCCGCCCTCGATTGCCGTGGCACTGTTTAAAAGCTCTCCTGATCCCCCCGCAACGTAGGCATTTCGGTATTCCATATCATAATTGCCCATGGAATCCTTACCGAAGTTGGTAGAGTCCTTGAACTCGTACTTTGCGATCGGGTCGATCTCTACTGCGCTCGCGCTTGCCGTCTGTTCCGCAAAGCCAACCGCACCCACGATTGAAACCGCCATGAGCGCGGAAAGAAGGGAACAGATAATGCCTTTCTTACATTTTTTCATAAAAAACCTCCTAACATATTCGTTTTCATGAGTTTATTTTGCCGTTCTCACTATCCTTATTATAAAATACTCCTCTTTGCTTTGCAAGAGGGTTTTTTCATTTAATCTAAATATTTGTAAGGTTTTATTACGTTTTTTTACTCCAATTTGCGGAAAAAGGTAGTCTTTTTAAAATTAAGGTCTTGCTTTTTTATTTGTTCCGTGATACAATAGAGCCATGGAACATCTTCGCTTTAAGGACGTGGGAAATTACACGCTTGAGCCCCTTTCCTACTACATAAAAAAATTCACCCCCGAATTTTACATGGGGATGCACAAGCACGGCTATTTTGAGATCATGTACGCGCAAAGAGGCTCTTTTAATATAGAGCTTTCCACCGATCCTGAAAAGGAGGGAACGCTTTCGACGGTCACCGTCAATCAGGGCTCCTTTATCTTCCTTGACGCAGACCTGTTCCACCGACTGAAAATCGCAGAGCCCGAGGTGGTCATTTACTGCATCGAATTTGCGCCCAAGCCGCCTGACGAATACAACCCGTTCGAGGTGAATTCCGTTTTCCCCGTCAATTATAAAGCGCTGTTAAATAAGACCAATCTTAAATATCTTGCGGAGAGCTCGAGCGGATACATGGTGGTGCCCAATCTTTGCAACGTGGATTCCGCGCTCCATAACCTAATTTTTCAATTAAGCAAGCAGGCAAAGAGCGTTGAGGACGCCTATGCCGTGCGGCTCTGTATTCTCACGCTGTTTTCCGAGATCGCAAAGAGCATCGCTCTGTTTAAGGAAAACGAAACCTACTACACCAAAAAGGTGTATATCTATATCAAAAACCACTTGAATCAGAAAATTACCCTCGACGATATTGCAAGTGCGGTGGGCTATCATAAGGCGTATCTGACCTCGCAGTTTAAGAAGCAGACGGGAAAAACAATCATGCAAATGGTCTGCTTCATGCGTATTTCCAAGAGCTTGCAGCTTTTGCGGGACACCAACCTTTCCGTGACGGAGATTGCCGAGCAGGTCGGTTTTTCCTCGTATACGAGAATGGTCTGCGCCTTTCAAAAGGTGGTGGGACTATCCCCCTCCGCCTGCCGCAAAAACTTTATTAACGACGAGATCGACCACTCCACCAAAGACCACCAATCCTCCTCCGTCCGTATTTCTCCCGAAGATTATCTGTTAGACGACGAGGCGTTCTACTCCTCGTATTACAAAAAGGGTCTTCATTCCAAGGTCGAGGAACTTCTCAAAAAATATTGACGTACGAAAAGAAGCAAGCTCCGCCGACGGGTTGTGAAGCGAACCCCAAAGTTTAAACAAAAAAATATTAAATTCGTGCATGAGTTCTGTACTGTACAGGGCTCTTTTCTTTTCGCTCGAGAAAAAATTCTCTCGTTGTTCCTTTCTTGCTCATAAAATTATCCACTTCCTCGAGATTTTTTGTTATCGCTTCTGTTGACATTTGCAAAAATGCCTGTTATAATATATGTAATATAAAAAAATGACAATTTATTAAAGCGTTTACTGAGGAGGAATTATGAGAAAATACGTTATTATCACCGATTCGGGCTGCGATCTCAACGACGAATTGAGAAAAAAGTATGAAATCGACTATGTTCCGATGCACTATATCTATAACGGAAAGGACGTTGAGGCACATTTGGATTGGAGAGAGCTCTCCCCGAAAGCATTTTACGACGTCATGCGCGGCGGCACGCGTATTTTCACAGCGGCGGTGAATATTGACGCCTATGTGGAAGCATTTGAAAAATACCTCTCCGAGGGCTACGATATTTTATCCGTCTCCACCACGGCGGCACTGTCCACCTCCGTCAACTCCAGCTATGCGGCACGGGATACTGTCTTAAAGAAGTACCCCGAGGCAAAAGTAATCTGCGTGGATTCCACGCGCGCCTGTACAGGCTTGGGCTTGCTCTGCGTGAAAGCGGCAATGCTCCGTGACGAGGGCAAGACGATTGAAGAAGCGGCGGCTTGGATCAACGAAAATAAAAAATACATCAATCAAGAGGGTTCGGTTGAAAAGCTGGCTTGGCTCAAGCAGGCGGGCAGAGTCTCGTTCATGAGCGCGTTTTTCGGGGACCTCATCGGTATCAAGCCCATCATCATTGCAGACGTGCACGGCTATAATATCGCAATCGATAAAGTCAAGGGCAGAAAAGCTTCCTTGGAAAGAGTTGCGACGCGCGTCGCAGAGGAATATATCCCGAACGAGCTGGGCATTTTTATCAACCATGCGGATTGCTTGGAGGATGCGCTGCTGTTAAAGGAAAAAATACAGGCAAAGACGGGCGTGAGCGACGAAACGTTCACCATCGGCTACATCGGTCCTGCGATCGGCGCTGCCGTGGGTCCTGGTATGCTCGGTGTGTATTTCCTCGGCAAAGAGGTTACGCTTGATTCCTTAAAGGATAAAAAGTAAGGAGCAAATTATGGCAAAGGACTGGAAAGTTCCAAAGAGAAAACAGCCTGTTTGGAGAGTTACAAAAAAGATCATCTCCCCTTTCTTTAAGGCGAAAGAGGTGGTGTTTGAGGGGGAAAAATTTCCCGATAAATGTATTATCGTTTCCAATCACAATAATAAAAAAGGCCCCATGGTTTTTGAGGTGAGTCTCCCTGTTTTTCATGCGACTTGGGGTGCCTATCAGATGCTTGGTACGTATAAAGAACGCTTCCGCTATCTTCGCGACGTGCTGTATATCCAGAAAAACGGCTTCAGCAAGTTCAAGGCGACGATGAAAGCGTGGTTTGAAGCAATCTTTTCTATCTATATGTATCGAGGCATGAAAATTCTCCCCTCCTATCCCGACGCACGCTTCCGCAAAACGTTACAATATAGCATGGCGGTCTTGGAGGCGGGTTGTGCCGTTTCTATGTATCCCGAGGATTCCTCGGAGGGATATTTCGAGGAATTGACCCATTTCTTGCCTGGATTTGTTATGCTGGCGCAACAGTACTATAAAAAGACGGGCGAGGACGTGCCTGTGTTCCCGATGTATTGGGGCAGAAAGGGAAACAAGATCGTTGTCGGCAAGCCGTTATACGTACAGGATTTTGTAAAAGAGGGTTTGAACCGAGAAGAGATTGCCGAGCAGTTCCGCCTCGCGGTCAACGGGCTATACTATAAATATTTCAAAAAATAAAAATTATCTGTAATATAAAAGACACGGTTCTTCCCGTGTCTTTTATATTATTATCCCCAAGCCACCATATCGTGTTCGGGATATTCTTTTTTTTCCACATATTCCATTATGCGGCAATATGAATGCGTTCTATATCCTTGATAAAATTCACTATCATCCTCGCACAACTTCTCGGTACGGCAAACTCCCGTTTTAGGAAAATATACTACTATCCCTTTTTCTGCTCCTTTCCACGGATAATAATAATATTTTATATATTCTTCCGTTACTTCTATTTTTTCCAAATAAATCATTTTCCTTTTTCTCGTCTAACACCCTCCTATCATTAACTTGAGCTCCAGCATAAGAAAGTCCTTGCTTTCTTAATTCCAACCTCATAATTTCGTGATATACTAACAAGACTCTCAAACGGACGTTACGGATTATCTTCGGATTTATAAGTTTCAGTTACTTACAGAATAACAAGACTCTCAAACTGGCGTGACGCCTAATTTAATCGCAAGTTTGTTTCAGTTACTTACAGAATAACAAGACTCTCAAACATAATGCACCGCCTTTTTTGTTTTTAATCAGTTTCAGTTACTTACAGAATAACAAGACTCTCAAACAGTAAGATAATAAAAAACCGCTGACCTATCGTTTCAGTTACTTACAGAATAACAAGACTCTCAAACGTTCGCCAGTCTTTCCTATCAATGTAAATAGTTTCAGTTACTTACAGAATAACAAGACTCTCAAACAATAATCATTTTATCCATAAATTGCCCCCTGTTTCAGTTACTTACAGAATAACAAGACTCTCAAACACTTCCAGCTACGCTGGTGGTATAATGTACGTTTCAGTTACTTACAGAATAACAAGACTCTCAAACTTCGTAATAGTCCAAATATTCCTTTCGGCTGTTTCAGTTACTTACAGAATAACAAGACTCTCAAACGGCGTAGCCGTAACCGTTAAACCAAAAATAGTTTCAGTTACTTACAGAATAACAAGACTCTCAAACAAAAAGCGGTTGACAGATTGTATGTAGTATGTTTCAGTTACTTACAGAATAACAAGACTCTCAAACATGTGCGCCGTCGTTGTGTTGCTTTTTCCGGTTTCAGTTACTTACAGAATAACAAGACTCTCAAACGCGATTGGGGTGGTGGGGGTTTCCTGCCAATGTTTCAGTTACTTACAGAATAACAAGACTCTCAAACTGTGTGTCATACTCTTTACTCCTTTGCCGTGTTTCAGTTACTTACAGAATAACAAGACTCTCAAACGTCAGGCTGACCTGATACTTTTCGGGAACCGTTTCAGTTACTTACAGAATAACAAGACTCTCAAACTGAGACTTCTAAAATTTTGCAGATTTGTATGTTTCAGTTACTTACAGAATAACAAGACTCTCAAACATAAACTGACGAAGAGCAACTGCATCGGATGTTTCAGTTACTTACAGAATAACAAGACTCTCAAACAGAATTAACGGCAACTGCGTCAAAGTCGATGTTTCAGTTACTTACAGAATAACAAGACTCTCAAACCAATTATCTTGTCGTCTTGAATTTTATCTGGTTTCAGTTACTTACAGAATAACAAGACTCTCAAACTGCTTTAATCGGTAACAACGGTTGGGGCGGGTTTCAGTTACTTACAGAATAACAAGACTCTCAAACACTAGTCTTTAGCTCACACATACAACGATTGTTTCAGTTACTTACAGAATAACAAGACTCTCAAACCTCAAATGATTGGCGTGAGCGTCACGTATCGACAATACGGCTTTCTGTAAGTTCCTATCAAAACAGCTCTTATGCTATTATTTTATCACAAATCTTAATAATTTTCAAGTATTTCGCATAAATCTTCCGTAATAATCACTGCCCTTTCTGCGGGAAGCAACGGACGAAATTTTCCTCTTTCTATCAATAAAAGTCCAATCTGCTCTCTAAAACAATGTTCATATATATTCAACAGTCTTTTATCGTCTAAAACGCTTTTTAAATTGATAAAAACAAAAAATTCGGACTTTTTTAATTCAATCAGCGCATTGATATAACAAATAAGCTTCTCCTCTAAACTATCGTAGCTTTTTTCAAATTTTACCCCCGCCGCTTTCAAATAATCGATTGGTTGCGGTTCACTATAATCAAGTGCGAACGGAACGAAAAAAGCAAGCTCGCCCAAAAATTCTATCGTTTTGGCGCTCAATTCGTTAAACAGTGAAATCTTTTCCCCAAACGCCACCTCCTCCAATCTCTTTTGTAAAAGCGTTAATAGCTTTTTATCGTTAAAATCAAATTGAAATAAATTAGAAATGATTGTACCGTATTTTGCCGCATCTATAATTTTTCCGTTTTGCGAAAATACAAACGCTCCTTCTGCACCGTCAAACTGCTCCACTAAATCCGTTATCATTGAATAAAACTCATTTGGATTTTCCACGACTAAAAGCTGAACGCATCCGTCGGTTAAAATAAGCGGTGTCTCCAAGTGTACGTGCGCAATTTTAATTTCCCCTTTCATAGCTCCACCAGCCTATCCAAACTGTCAATGACTAACTGTTGCTCCTCCCCCACTAAATACTCTATTTTTGAAAATTGATTTTCCGTAATCTCCAAAAGCTCCACTAGTCCCTCGTTTGGAACATTATCGCGTATACGCTGTTTTACGGCTGCACTTGCCACATTGTTAATAACAAGTTTTGTATAAACGGATTTTTGCATCATAATAAAGCCGATTTTTAATAAAAATTTATGAAAACGGTTATATTCACGCCGATCTTTATCCGTCAGCATAGGTAAATCAAAAAATAGCATTAATCTCATAAATTTATAATTCATCTTGCGTAATTTTATCAGGAAAAACCAAAAGCTTTTCATCCTGTTCGTCTAATGCGCGAAAAACGCTCTTAACAAATTGCCGTATCGCCAAATCGAGAGTAGTATTTTTTCCGTCGATAAGAGTTTTATAGTTTAAAACGTTTGTCATTTTTTTCTTAAAATCTCTATCCCCTTCTTCAAGCATCATAGCAGCACGATCAACGACCACACGGAAAGGTTCCATCAAATCGCAGGCAAGATTAAACGGATTAAATTCGTTGTCGTGCCAAATACCTAGTTGCGTTAAATACCCGCTCGCCGCTATTTCACGGTTAAAAGCGGAAAGCAAAATCGCATACCCGTAATTCAAGCAGCCATTCAAAAAACCGCCGCCTTTTCGTGAATTTCCCATACCAAGCACGCAATTAAAGTAAACCTTTGCTGCATGCCCCTCACGATTGGTGACGTCGTTATCTTGCACCTCCAAAACATAAGAGTTTAATAAGTCCGCCTGTTGAAAAAAACCACCCTCTCGCAAATGCTCGGCTTGCCCCTCAATCTTTCTTTTCACAATCTCTTTCCAAATACGTGCCTTTATTTCGACGCCCCAAGCAACCTGCTCTTTATAACGTTTCGACGTGTTATGCGCACCGTAATAAGGCATCAATTCCGATTGCGGATTATGCTTTTCATCGCAAAAAATAATTTTAACGTTCTTTTTTATCAATTCGCACAGGAGAGAAGCAGTTAAAGAAACCGCCGTACTTTGAATAATTAAAGTGTTGATTTCGTCAAGAAAGATTTTCTTTTCCTGCTCCCCTCGAACGATTAAACTGTTTAGGCGCACTTCGAGTTTCGCTCTATTTTTGATAATGACAATGCGAAACCCCATTATATTTTTTGAATACGCTCAATTAATCCACACGGCGATTGGTGAATGATAGAAAAATCAATATCGGTTATATTTTTCCCTATTAAAAGACTTCCACAGTTTGCTCCGTCGTTCAATAAGGTCAAATCTGCCTTTTCTGCATTGCACTTCATTACACGAATAATTTGCAACAATACTTTACATTGCTCAAATACTGTTAAGTCCTCAAAAATCAATTTCTTTTCTTGAAGTTTAGCGCCAAAGCTTCTTACACTTGACAAGCCTTGATAAGTCTTTTGGGAAAGCTTATCAATAATCGTGGTATATAACGCTAGATTTTTTTCTTTGTCGGCATAAAGCTTCACTTCGTTTCGATTACTCATAAGCGGAATTTTATCCAACAATTTTTCCGCACTAGACAATTTACCATTCTTATCCTTTTCAAGCAACTTTACTAACTGCTTTATATATAAATCGATTTTACTATCCGTAAACCATTGTCGTGCGTTATGGATAATAATTCTATTTCCTGATGCAACACCAGCAATCCACACTTTGTAGCCATTTATAGATACGAGAGATTTTACTTTTAATTTCCTCACAAGAATTACGGGCTCAATTAAGCCGTTTGTCTGTAAAAATTCCTCAATAGCATTCTTGTTTTTCCTTGCCATATAATCGACAAGCACAGGAATTGCCTCTATCGTCTTTATTAAGTTTCCTTTCTTATCTTTCGATTGCACGATTATAAAATACGCTGTTTTTAAAGACTTAAATCCACCGTATTTTTCTGTTTGATTATATGGAGCGACATTCTTACGAGGTGCAGTAATCGCCCTGTCTTCTTTTGAATATACCGTTTCGTCATAGAATGCACCTTGATTGGTATACGAATATCTTGTCACAGACATGCTTGTCCGCATGACGATTTTCTTAACTCGTTCAATATCTTCTGCCCCCGACCAAGCACCGTCGATTTTCCAACGATAGATTTTCTCCAAATTGTAACCGCGCTGAACTCCCTCTTTATCGGTATAAAAATAGGAGGCGTTTGAAGTGAATTTCGTGTCGTATATATTCCCGACAATGATGTTTAAATAAGCGTCACGCGCATGATGCAAATCATTTGTTTCACGACATTTGACAATACCATGTCTCTGTTTAAAGTCGTCGACATTCTTCGCCTTGCTATAAACAATCTTTGTCCCAAACGGCTCGTATTTGCATTTTAACAGCTCTGCCACCGCCTTTACCGTTTGATTCGTCACCACCAACTGACGATTAACAAAGCCTCTGAAATCCTCCTCGCTTAACGGGCTCATTCTTGTCAAGCGCGCATACTTTTCAGAAGACATCAAGCCTTTTTCTTTTAAAATACGCCAAAATCCTTGCTGCTCCGTAAATCCTTGCGGCAAGGGATATGTATTGGTTTTTTCCGCATTTTTCTTACGCTCCACAAGCACTTTATTGTCAAGACTGTCATCTTTGGTCATGGATTGCGGAACAATATGATCCACGTCATACAAATCGGTTGCCAGCTGCTCCAATTTAATCGAATTTCCCGTGTAGGCGCACTTACCCAATTGCAGGAAATATAAATACAACCGCTCGGAACGTAAACGGGAATCGGTCATATCCTCACGATTGAGTTCTTTTGTTAACGCTTCCAACTCGCGACAGTCCGAGCCCAACCCCTTGTATAATTCCAAAATCTTGGCTTTACGGGAGAGCTTACGCCCTTGATCGCCTTTTTCGCCATGCTCGCGCGTCACTTCTATAAAAATCTTATCCGGCGCTTTTCCCACCGCTTTCACGTATTCATCTGCCATTTGCAGAGCCTGCCAAATCCCTCGGCGCACCATTGGAGAAACATACAATTCTTCCACATCCTTATAGGAGAGCTCCTCCGTTCTTCCCGCATTTTCCCCGTCGATCGCTTCCTTGAAGGAAAACTCATCCGCAAACAGAAGCTGGTTAAAATTGTAATTCGTGTGATACAGGCGGTTTAAAACAGTGTAAACCTCGCCAGTCGCAGAATCCGCTCCACCAATAATTTCACAAAGCAATTTTTTAGAAAGACGACCGAATTCCTTGAACGACGTCAACCCCTTCAACCACTTGATATTTTCTTTGATTGAAGAGATCTCTCCGTAGTGTTGCAATATCATTTCTTCCACGAGCCTCTTATCCGTATTGAGTGTATGCCAAAGAATGATATTTTCAAATATTTCAGGTTTCTCATCCACCAACGAGCCAAACCTGTCTTTAAAATTCACATACGCGTTCATGTTTGCTTTCAGGTCGGTCATCGAATCAAAACCGCCTAAAATATCTCTGCTTTCCGCTTGCGTACAATAACCGCACGCCACGAGATATTCCCTAATCTGCTTTGCCCCCACTTTCTTTTGCTTTAAGTATACATTTCGGAAAATTTCCTGTTTTAAAGAAATGGAAATCGGCTCTCCGTTTATCCGCAATTTATTAATTTGATTGAGTACGTCAAACGCCTGATAGTACATCGACCCTTTCGGCAACACGTCTTGTGTGTGCAAATACGTGCACTTATTCGTCATGCGACGAATAAATCCTTCGTTGCTTTTCGCCTTGTCCACGACCTCGTCAAAATTCCAAGGCGTGATTTTTTCATTCCTCCCCGTTTTACGAACCATCCAGCCGTTTTTGCCCGAGGGATTCAGAGGCCCCACATAATAGGGAATTCTGAAAAGAAAGATCGATTTAATTTTTTCCGCCGCCGAATACCCGTCTTCATCCTTTTGTGCAAAAACAGGATATTTCTCGCAAAGAGCTTTCAAGATGCAATCGAGCTCTATGCCGTTGATTTGATGCGGGAACAGACCGTTATCTGCATGCAATATCTTGGGCAGAAAATTTTTGTCTTCGATCTCCGAAAGAATCGCGTGAAGCGTCTCTTTATCCGTTACGTCCGTTGCACGTAACGTTTTTACCAAAAATTTATAAAACTCTTCCGCAGCGCATTTTTTCTCATTATGCAGCTGCTTTGCGCCCTTAGACTTATTGTACCCTATATAATTAACATAATTATTTTTCTCCTTTCTCGAGCGGAAAATTGCATAATAGGTTTCCTGCGGATAATTTGCCCGTACAAATTCTTTTAATTGTTTGAGATCCCTTTGATGTTTTTCATATAAAGCAACCATCGCCGTGGAAATATTTTCATTCCCGCCTAAAACCTTTTCAAAAACGGTAAAATTATAAATGGCGCGTGCCGCATTCAAAAGCTCGAAATGCTCCCCATCAAACGACTCGCTCATCGCTTCAAAATTCTCATCCGTAAGACCGTCGAAAGAAAAACTTTTTTGTTCTTTGTATTTTTCCGCATGCTCCACCCCGAACAATTTTTTAGGGGAAACCGTTGCGCCAAACAACAGCGCAATCCACTCTTTCTTTTCAGGCGTCGTCGCACCAAACAAAACCGCGCCCTCTTTTTTCTTATCGTTTTTGCCCTTTCTCTCTAAAGCCAAGGCTTTGAAGTCTTCCGCTCTATCCTCTTGAAGCCGCAAATCAACTTCTAAATCCAATTCGCCGACAAAATAGTTATACGTCTGAAACAACTTCCGAATGTCGCGAATCTCGCCCATGTCCCCCTCGAAAAGGAAGTGCCCACGGTATTTCACAATATGATGCAGAGCAAGATAATAATGGCGCGCGTCCATCCTTTTCTCCGTTCCCTCAATCAATGCCTTTCGTAAATGAAAAATCGTCGGAAAATCCTTATAAAACTCCGCGTCCGTATAATCCGCGTCAGCAAATAACGAAAATCTCGTCTCCAATTCTTTAGCCTTATCCTCTTCGTAAAAGCCGCTGTTATTTAAACGCAAAAAGAAATTCGCGTCCTCTATAAAAGGAGCAAAAACCCCCTGTAAAAAATCAATACGCTGTTTGCGCCGCTCTAATCTTCTTCGCGCCGTCCGCTTTGCGCGACGCTCCGAAGCGTCTTTCGCTTCATCAAACAAACGCACCGCCCACAGATCTTTTCCCTTTGCACGCAACAAATTATACTGTTCGTCCGTACAAGCCATACCCACCGATTCGGTACCGATATCCATGCCTAAATAAAATTTTTTCATTTTTTTCCTCCAAAACTCTTGACAAATTTATTTTTCTATGTTAATCTATGAATACAGAATAAACAAGACGAGTTCAAATAAAGATTTATTCTAACCACTTGTTCGCATTGGGCGACGTGCTCTCCGTTTCGGAGAGCTTTTCTTTTTAGTCCCCGTAAATAGTAGTAATTTCTCGGATATACGCCCGCAACTTTTTCACGACGTCATTTGGCGCCGTGATTTTTAATTGTGTTCCGAACGCACAACACCATGCCAAAAACGTAGGACTCACATGCACGTCGGCACAAAACACAAGCTCTCCGTCCGCTTCTTTTAATTTAACGCTCTCTCCGAATTTATCGTAAATAACCCCAAGCAGCTCCTTACTTGCATGAAATTCAACCCGTTGCTCTTCGCCGCCAAACATTGAAAACAATTTTCTCTTGCGCGCAGACAGTTCGCGCCGTTTTTCATTCGCTTCCTCACTCGACGGTTCTTCAAGCATACGGACAGAATCCATTCGATCCACGCGATAATGGGAAATTTGTCCGTAATAATCCTCATAACAAAACAGATAATAATAACCGTTATCAAAGACGGTTCCTAGGGGATTCACTTTATATACTTTCTTCTTTTCCGGATTCCGCTTGCTCATGCGGTATACCCGCTGATAAGACAAGTCGTAATCAAAATAGTGAAAAGATATTTTCTTCTTATTTAAGACCGCCTGTGAAATCTCACTGACCGCATAAAAAATATTTTTGTTTTTACTCTTTGGTGTTGTGAATTCCACGATGTTTTGTTTTAATACTTTCCCACGCGCACTCCCTGCCAGCTCCGCTATCTTTTCAACAAGTTCTTCCGTCTTTTGCTGGGTAATAAAACTTGCCGCCTGCACTGCGTCCATCAAAATCAACACTTCGGGAATGGAAATATTACGATCGGCAACGTAATATTCGTTTTGCTTGCCTCGTTTGCAAAAAATCTCATAACCGTATTTTCGCAGAGTTTTTACGTCCTGATAAAGCGTGGAACGAACGCAATTGATCCCGATTTCTCCTAATTTTTTAATCAGCGTCTCCGTCAAAATCGGATGCTCTTCATCTGTTTCCCGAAACAAAATCTCCCAAATTTTCAATATCCGAATTCGTTTTGGTTCCTTTCCCATATTTTTTCCTTTTTTGTTAAATTTTACTATTTATAGTATAACACAATTTTTTTTATTTGTAAATCCCCAAATGTCGTCATTTTGCGACAGTTATCATAAAAAACGCGCAGAAAAAGACGAGACCAAAATAAATCTCGTCCTTTTTATGCACTGACAGCTTTTTTGCAAGCACATGTTGGCTTTCTCTCATAAAAAGATGTCTTTCAAATATTTTCGTTCACTGGAACAATTTAATCAATAAATAAATTTTAAACCGTCTCCCATTTCAACGAAGGCGCTTTGCCGTCTCCAAATACCCATACGCTTTCCAAATAACCGTTACGGTATTCCAAAACCTTCAACGCGTCCGTACTCTTTGCCGTGATCCCGTCGCCCTTTCCGACCGAAGAATTACCGATACGGTCAATCGGCGCCAACGTATTGTCATAGTAACAATCCTTATATACGTTCGCATACGATCCCCCCACGGTCACGCCGACAAACCCGCCGACCTTGATCTGCTCGCCATTCTCCGCCTGTAGCGTTGTCATCGAGATACAACGTACAACCGACACGTTATACCCCTCGGTTCTTCCGATAAATCCGCCCACGTGCGCGAGCGTAGAGTTGGTGTTTTCGATTGAGCCCGAAACGTAGCAATCGGCAACTTTCCCAGTACCCATGTACCCGACGAAGCCGCCGCAATACGAAGCGTTCGTCTCAATCTCTACCGCCGCCTTACACTCTGAAACCGTCAACGCGTTATCGGTAAACAATCCGATAAAGCCGCCGCAATAGGTGGCTTCGCCGCCTATGAGCGAGATCTTTGCCTCCACGCTGCAACGGGTAATCTCACTTTGCCCCGTCGGCTCGTATACTTTTCCAATCAAGCCGCCCGTCACACAATACGACGAAGTTATCGTGCCTTCAAACGTCACGCCCGCCATGCTCGTTCCACGCGCGATGCCCGCGATCCCACCGACGTATCCCACGCCGTTTTGCGAAGCAACCGTTACGCTCGCCGATACCTTGCATGCGATCAATTCCGAATTACTCACTCTCGCCGCAAGTGCTCCCACCGCATCGCCGTGCTCTGTCAACGTTTGTGAAATCACCGAATTTTCCAACGTCAAATTTTTCACTTTCGCGCCGTCCAAGAGAGCGAAAAGCGGTCCGCTTAAGCCTATAATTTTAAACCCGTTACCGTCCAAACTTCCTTTAAAGCTTTCCACTTGCCTAAACGTAGAAACGGACGAGAAATCAATATTTGCAGTCAATTTATAATAGCCCGTTTCCCCCATTTGCATCAAGTCCGCCGCCGTTGTAATCTCTTTGGGATTCCGTTCGGACACCTTCCCCACGCTGACCGACTCGGAAAGCTCGGAAGGATAATCCGTTTCTGACTCCGCCCGTATTTGCACTTCGGAAAGATCCGCTTCGGAAAGTTCCGCGGGGATCTCGAAGCGGTTATCCGTCACGCTCGTGTATTTTACACCATTATTAAATACCGTATAGCCCGTCGCAAATTCCACAGCGTCCCAAACGAGCGTCGTTTGGTTCTCGAAACGGAAATTTTTGGGCGCAGCAAGCAATATCGGCAATTTGAGCGGCTCGCTGAATTCCGAAGAAATCAACGTCCCCGCCTCGTTCCCGCGCGCAAGCACCTTTACGACGTTTTCCTCCGTCGCCTCAAACGAAAAGCTGTTTTCTTCCGCGTAATATTGTACGCCGTCCACGCTCACGATATAGCCGTTGGCAAGCGCCACCTCTACCCACACGAGCGTTTCGCCTTCCTGTTTGAGTCCCGTCGGCGTTTCCAGCTTCCACTGCAACGTCTCTTGCAGAATTTGCGAATATTCGCTCTCCGTTTCGCCGTTCACCGCTTTGACACGCGTGGAAACGGTCCCGTATACGCCGTCCGCAAACGCGTAAACGTTATCCTGCGTTTGGTACTCCGTACCGTTTATTTCTATGACGTAACCGCTCGCACCGTCCACTTCCGTCCATAAAAGCTCTCGTTCGGAAAGAGTAAGCCCCGTTGGCTTATTAAGCGTTACGGAAATCGGCTCCTTCCTGCCTTTCTCGCCACAAGCAGCCCCGAAAGCCGCCACTATACATACCGCAACGGCGGTAAAAATCCATGAAACGTATTTTTTCACAACTTTCTCCTTACGCCGTATGCGTTACCTTGCCGTTGACAACCGTATAATAGGAAACGTGATTCAAGCGCTCCCCCGTTTCGGCATCCACAATATATGTTTCCACGTAATACTCCGTCGGCAAATTCGGGATCATTTCAAGATCTACGGACAGAGAAATCCTCTCCCCTCGCGAATACATACCCAATTCATGATGCAAGAAATGTTTTACAGTATACGCTTTATCCACCGTCTTTATGAGAGTCCCATCCGTCGCGTAAATATTAGAAACTAATTTAATATCCCAATCGGACTTGTCTTCCCCGTACTTTTTATTCAACGCATACGTAGAAGCCGTGAGCGTAGTGCCGTTGAGCTCGTATTCCACCGCGCCCGCACCGAAATCCGCGCGCGCCGTCGCAAGCCCTACGTACATATCCCCCGAGCCGTAATACAAATACCATTTATTCCCCACGCGGAGCATGGTATCCGCAAACATACATTTATTGAACAGCCCGTAGTCGAACTTATTCGTGTCCGTAGGATATAAGCTCGGCTCGTCGAGATCAAGTCTTACGTTTGTGAGCTCGAACGGATTGGATTTTGTAAGCTTCATCGCACCGAGCGCGTAAAACCAGCCGTTTACGTTGGGTTGCTCGTATTGAATATTATTATCCGACAGAACACCGCCGCCGTACATAATATAAATATCTTCTTCGTCTTCGCTGTAAATATTCGTGATCGCCATACACGACTCGTTGCCCTTCGTCAGCGCCTCGACGTTATTGGACGCAAAACCGGACGTATCCACATCCACGATATCCTCCGCCTCGATGCGAAGCACGTCTTTCGTAAACCCGACGCGCGCATAACCGCAGTCCTTCATATAGATCATATATACCTTACCCGTTTTTCCGGGACGGGGATCGTTGATCATTACCGCGTTTCCCTCGGGATCGGTCACGAACGAACCGGATTTGATCGCCCCGTCGTAATCGGGCGCAATCCTACCCACCTTCGTAAACGTTTTAAAATCGTGCGTATACATGATTCCTTCTCGCGTCACGTGGTTGTCGTACATCGTAAACGTAATATAATAGGTGGTTTTGCCGCCGCGGTTAGGATCGTTTTCAATCTTAAACATACGCGGATCTTCCAAACCGCCGCCCGCCTCGTCTGCGGTCGTCGGCCAAGCGATCGGGTTGTTTTCCCCACGCGTATAATTGATCCCGTCCTTGGAATACGCGTACGACAGAGTAGACATGTGTCCGAGCGTATCCCTACTACCGAAATATCCGTCGAATTTATCGGGGAGCTCGGAACGGTATATCATGTGGAATATTCCCGCGTCTTCGTCGTAAACGACGGCAGGATTATAGGTTGCGTACGATTCAAAGCCCGGAATATTCCCGTCCTTTATAGAATTGAGATCAGTCACTACCCCCGCCGCGTCTTTCGGGTACCCGATCGGCGCCAATATGAGACCGCTTTCATTGACGGTAAGATTGCTCATCGCCGTCCACGCGGGACTGTTTTTAGAAAACTCCATCACGTTCCCGAGCGGCACGCTCTTTATGTTCGACCAATCGAACAGCTCGAAAGAATAGAACGAAAAGGTCGAAGCCCAAGGAAGTCTACCCGTCTTTTTAATCTCTTCCATCGTTTCACGTTGAATAAGCTCTATTTTGAGAAATTGAGCGGTTTTTTTATCGGGTAACGTCCAGCTTTCCACTTCTCCCAAGCCCTCGTCTGTAGAAAAGATCGCCTCTCCCCAATCACCGTCTCTTTCAGGCATCTGTATACCGCTTGCCGCATAGATCTCGTAACGGCGAGCGAAAGAAACCTCCCATCTGATCTTAACCGTATCGAAGGTTTTTTCTTTGCCGAGATCGATCAAAACGTATTGCCCGTCCGCAACAGACGACGCCCAACGGGTCGTCGCGTCGTTGTCTAAAACATACTCCTTTTTCAGCTTTTCTTCGTTTTCATAGCTCGAAACTTCCGTCACCGTCGCACCGTCCGTCGCAAGATTTTTCGGTCCGTATACCTCGAAGCTATAAAAAGAATAACCGTAATCCGTCGCGCGTTTCACGCCTTGGAATTTCACAAATTTTGTTTCCAAATAATACGGAAACGTAATGACGTCCTTCGATTTTTCCGTCTTTTGCACCTTCGCCACGTCTGTCCACGTAACCGCGTCCATTGAAAGCTGCACTTTATACTCCGCCGCGTAAGCCGCCTCCCAATCGATCACGATTTTATTGATCTTTTCCGTATTACCGAGATCGATATAATAAAACGCATCGTCCGTTTGCTTAGACGCATACCTGGTATTCGCCTTTCCGTCCACGGCATAGGAATTTGCCACTTCTTGGCTCTCCGCCTCGGTAGACGCCACCCGTCTGCCGAACGCCAAATCCACTCCGTATTCCGTCGTTTCGCCACTCGCCGAGGTCGCCGCTTTATCGCGGAAAGCAAAGCCCAAAGCCGTAAACGCCGTTAAAGCCGCTGCACACAGCAGCGCCATCCATTTTTGTTTTCTCTTCATCATTTTTCACCTCTTTTATCCGTTCAGCAAATTAACACCGAATATCTTCGTCAGCACCAAATGTGCATACAGCGAACAGGGCCAAGTGAAATAATCTCTGCTATAATCAGTCGGATCGTTTGCGTTGAACGCTTCGTGCATAACGAACGTGCCGCCCGTCGTTTCCGTCATATATTTTACGCAGCGTTCAATCTCCGCTTTGTCCGTACTCGTCAAGCCTTGCATAGCAATCGACATGTGCCAAGGCACGGGCACGTCTTTGTGCGGGTTGTCCGTCGATCCGACCATATCGTGCGGATCGCCGATCCCGCTTGCGTATTCGCCCACGTAATAATAGGGGTTATCGTCGCTCAATACAAACGCACGCGTATTGACGTACGTTTGGTCGTCCACGTCACAATAACCCAGCCAAGGTGCCGCAATCAAACTCGGAATATTTGCCGCGTCCATAAAAAGCTTGCCGTCCGTGCTGTTGATATCCGCGTTGCTTCCGTCTACCTCAAAGGCATACATTTTACCGAATTTGGGATGATTGTATACGCCGTACGTTTCAATCGCCGTACGCACGCTTGCAGCCAACGAAGCCGCCCGATCTTTTATTTCCCCGTTCAGCCCAACGCTCTCAAGAAGAGACACTATATCCTCCAAAGCAGACACCACGAACATGTTGCCGGGAATAAAGAACTTATAGTGACACACGTCGTCGCTAGGTCTGTATCCGCTCCAAATGAGCCCGCAATTTTTAAATTCGTTTACGCCCTTGTCGCGGTCTTCACTGATAATGGAATAGTTGGAATCCTTATGCTCGCGCTCGTTTTCCAACGTCGTCAAGATTTTATCCAACGTGACGAGGAAAAACGCATTGAAAATTTCCCCGTCGCCCGTGATATCGTAATATTGTTTGGTCAGCCACAAGGGATAGGCAAGCGAATCCAACTCGAACTTCCGTTCCCAAACGGAACCGTTTTCGTTGAAAGCGTTGGCATACGGATCGCGACGAATCAGCTCAAACTGTTTTAAGAGCAACCCGCGGACGGTGTTTCTCACGTCCTTATCCACTTTCATGAATTGCAAATACTGCAACACCTGCGCCGATGAATCGCGCAGCCACATTGCGGGAATATCCCCCGTATAACAAAACGCCGTGCCGTTTTCATAATAGCGCAAAACTCCGCTATAATTGGTGCCGTTCACCGTGAACCCGTCGAGCGTCGCATAGAACGTGTTTTTAAAGGTCTTTCTTAACGTTTCGTCCTCGATCCCGCTGATTACTCCATCTACGGTTTCACGCATGGTTTCGTACGTGGGATCGTCCTCCAAGCGGTATTTTATATCAAACGCCGTCTCATCCTTCAACGACGCAGGCAACTTTTCATACACCGTATCAATCGCCTCCAACGAAATCGCACCCCACTGCTCGCGGGAATTATCCACAAATTCGAGATACAAAGCCTCCCCTTTATATTTGGAAAGATCGGCGTAATATAAGTGCGTACTTTCGCCGTGGGAGATCTTCCATCTATCGGAATGGGTGCGGAACACCTCTTCGTTTGTACCGCATTTTTTAACGGAAAGATACGTTTTGGAGGGATGGGCAGTCATACCCAACCGATACGAGATTACGCCCGTTCCCGACACCGTAAACGGTGAAGAACGAAGCACGCCCACCGCGCCGTAATCGCTTTTATTGGAAAGCCTTCCGCCCGAAATATGCTCTACAGCGAAACAATCTTCTTCGCCCGCCGTCTGCCACCCGTCAAGCCCGTTTGCAAAGTCTGCGTTTTTAATAAAGCTCGGCGTGGCTTCCGCGCTCACGTATAAAGGCTTAATATCCTCCGCCGAAATAAACGCTTCGCTCGGCTCCGTTTCGTAATAGGTTACAAAATCGTCGAAACTCATATAGCCGAAATTATCCTTTGAATTGTCCACGATTTTAATTTTCACCTCTTTCCCCATCGCCGAAGAAAGGTCTGCCTTATATTCAATCAGCGCCTCGGCATTCAATTCCTGAAACGCGGTGTTGCCGAAACGGAATAGCTCTCTTTCCGCTTCGTCCACAACGGAAAGATAGGTGAGCCCTACGTTCATACCGCCGCCGAGCTTAAAGGTGATAAATCCGCTGCCGCCGATTTTAAACAAAGAAGAGGTCAAGCTTCCCTCCGCTGATTCGGCGTATTTCGCGAAATAATATTCTCCCGATTTATTGTTTTCCTGTCCGTCGTCCGTCGTCGCTTCGTTGGACACGCCAAGCGCGGAAAACGCCTCTCCCTCCGCCGTCCAATTTTTTAAATCGCCGCTTTCAAAGCCGCCGTTTTTAATTTCAAACGCCTCGGTCGACACCGTCTCCTGCTCGGGCGGAGTCGAGGAATTATCCGAACCCGTATTTTTTTCGCTCTTGCCCCCGCAGCTGACCGCAAACCCTAACAAGGCGCTCGTCAAAAATGTCAAGCCCGTCGTCAAAAGCCACCGTGATCTTTTCATTTAACACTAACACTCCTTTCGGTCCTTTTTTTCTTTTACGCCCTTTACGCCTTAAACAGCTCGTCCGCGCCCGCACAAAGCCTCGCAAATTTCTTTCGGTTTTCCACCTTGTTTTTTGAAACCGTCAAATATACCTTGATCAAAGGCTCCGTACCCGACGGGCGAACGATACATTTTGAACCGTCCGCAAGCGACAGCGAAAGCACGTTTGCCTTGGGCAGATCTGCCTCCGTTTGCGTGAGATAATCCACGGTCTTCACAACCCGTTCCCCCGCAAACGTTTCGGGGAGCTGTGCGCGGAATCTTTCAAGGCGTCGGCGCATTTCCGCATTGCCCTCTGCACCCGCAAACTCATAAGATAAAAGCTTGTGTTCGTATAAACCGTATTTATCGTACAGCTCCTGCATTTTTTCCACAAGCGTTTTACCCTGTCTTTTATAATACGCCGCCATTTCCACAATCATCATGCAGCCGTTCACGCCGTCCTTATCACGCACGTACGTGCCTGAAAGATACCCGTAACTTTCCTCCATGCCAAACAGGAAACGTTCTTTTTCCCCTCGGCTTTCCAATTTACCGATGACTTCGCCGATATATTTAAAGCCCGTCAAAACGTCCCAGACCTCCGCACCGTAATCCCTTGCAATTTGCACGACGAGCTCCGTCGTCACAATGGTTTTTACAATCACGGGATTTTTCTGCAGCGAGCCGTCCGCCGTCTTTACGGCAAGTAAATAGTCGGCAAGAAGAGCACCGACCTCGTTACCCGTCATAAGTTGATAGCCGCCTGCCGTCTTTACGGCAATCCCCACTCGATCGCAATCGGGATCGGTGGCAAGCAAAATATCCGCGCCCGCACTTTCCGCGTAACGCAAACCAAGCTGTAACGCCGCCTCTTTTTCTGGGTTGGGATAAGGACAAGTAGTAAAATTCCCGTCGGGATACGCCTGCTCTTTTACAAGCGTTATGCCCGTCACATTCATGCGTTCGAGCATAGCAGGTACGAGTTTAAAGCCCGTTCCGTTCAACGGCGTATACGCCACGAACAGCCCTTCCGCCGTACATTTTCGCAAAGCGAGCACCTCGTTTAAAAACGCTTCCGTAAGCGCATCGTCCACAAAACGGATTTTCCCGTTTTGAAGATATGTATCGAAACGCTCCGATGTGACGGAAAAGATATCTACCTTTTCGATATATCCCGTCATTTCCAACGCGCCCGCGTCCGTCAACTGGCACCCGTCCGCGCCGTACACCTTATATCCGTTGTAGCGGGCGGGATTGTGCGACGCGGTAATCATAACCCCCACGTCCGCATGCAATTCGCGCGTGATATACGACAAAAACGGCGTCGGCGTCAACTCCTTGGTGATATACGCCGTCACGCCGTTTGCTGCAAACACTTCCGCCGCCGCGCGCGCAAACACTTCCGAATTGATACGGCTATCATACGAAATCGCCACTGCTTTCCAACCGTGCGACTGCATACAGTCGGCAATGCCTTGCGTCACCTTCCGCACCGTATATACGTTCAGACAATTCGGTCCCGCGCCAAGCTCGCCTCGAAGACCACCCGTGCCGAATCCGATATTTTTAAAGAACGAATTTTTCAATGCGTTTTCGTCGTTTTTTAAGCTGATAAGCTGTGCCGCCACCTCGGAATCGGTTGCGTTTTTAAGCCACTCTTGATACTTTTTCTGTATTTCGTTCATTATTTTACCTTATTTCAAAACAGGATATTCGCCGTCTTCAAACAACCAAACGTCGCTATCGAAGCCGTTCAAATTTACACCGTTTTTCAACTCCGCCGTCGCCTCAATACCTTTTGCACTGCCGCTATTTCCAACCGCATTTCCGTTAAGAGTATACGCCGTGGAATCATAATAACAGTTCGTGAAAATATTTCCGCCGTAATCGCCGCCAGGCGCAATCCCGACGAACCCAGCCGCCGCACCGTCCCCGCCGTAAGTCACTTTAGAAGCGCTGTAACAAGCCGTTACGGAAGCATTATGCCCTTGCAGAACGGCGATAAACCCGCCTACTGCATTGCCGTCTTTATGCAACGTAATTTCCATGTTCGCATAGCAGTTTTCAATCTTGCCGTACCCAACGTATCCGACGAACCCTCCCGCCGCAAACTCGGCGTTGACGCTACCCGTCGCGTACGAAGCTTGTATACTAGCCGTATTGATACGGATCTCGCCAATCAAACCGCCAGCGTAACCGCCTCCCGTTGCCGTCAACGCGCATTGTGCAAAACAACCTGAAACACGCGCGCTTTCGCCGTCTGCCACCGAGCCGATCAAACCGCCCGCCGTATAATGGATTGCCATCAACGTTCCCGAAACTTTACAATTCTCAATAACAGAATTTTCTACTCTACCGCAAAGCATGCCGATTTGTCCAAGCCCGCTTTGCCGTTCCGCTTCTATCGCCACATCCGCAAGCGTAAGCCCCTTGACTTCCGCGTCGATCACTGCGCCGAAGAATCCAACGAACTCCGCAGCTGAACGAACGCGAAGCCCTGAAAGCGTTTTACCGTTCCCGTCAAACGTGCCGTAAAAATCAATCGGTTGCCACGTTTTCGTCAACCTGATATCGGCAACGAGCTTATAATCTCCGTTCGGTTGAATCGCAAAAAGCTCCTCTTCCGTCGAAATTTCTTTCACGGCGTCCGAAACCGTCAAATTACTCGGCTCTCCAACCTTTTCGCCCTTTTTAGCGGTAAGCGTTGCGCTAAAAGACGCCGTCGCGCCCGTCCATTCGTATTGCGTAGCGTAAGCGTTAAAAGGAATCGGCTCGCCGCCGTCAATCGTCAGGACATACCCGTCCGCTCCGACTACTTTTTCCCAACGGAAGGTTTTACTCTCTTTATCAAATCGGAAAAAAGCGGGTGCATGTAAGGACTTCACCGTCGTATCCGTGACTGTAAAGGAAAATTCCGCGCTGTAAAGAGAATCCGAGCTCGTCGTTCCGTCGCCGACCGCCTTCACTCTTGCAATACACTCTCCCGAAATGTCGGAAGGCAAAAGATAATAGGTTTCCACCGTCGTAAACGCTCTGTCGCCGATTGCGATTTCGTACGAAACCGCCCCGTCCACGCCCGTCCAAGACAGCAATCCGCCGCCATAGGAAAGCCCCGTGGGCGATTGAAGCGGCAATACGGGTTGCTTCCGCACGGCTGAAACGGTCGCGCTATAAGAAGAATCGTACGCGTTGCCGCTCCCTTTCGCCTTTACCTGCGCCGTCAACTCGCCGTATTCGTCCGCGCCAAGCTCGTATCGGTTTTTTTCCGTTTGATTTTCCGTTCCGTTGAGTTTTAAAACGTAACCGCTCGCACCTTTTACCGTATTCCAAGTAAACGCACCGTCCGCATAGGCAAGCCCCGTGGGGATATCCAATACGGTCGCCGTATCCCCGTCGTCCTTGCCTGTGGGCGCCGTCGCCGCAAGAACGATGAATAGGATACTCACTGCGCAAAGCAACCCCGCAACAGCAAAAAGGGCGATACGTAATATTTTATTCCTTTTCATAACTTATCCGTTTCCCGTAAAAGAACGCCTAAAACGTCCTTTTAGCCATAATGTTGTTATCGTTATTTACCAAACGATACCGAAGCGGCGTTTGCAAGCCGCGCATAGCTTGATTTTTGATTGAGCAGCTTACCGTTTGCGTCCGTGAGATAGGTGACCACGTAGCAGCTCCCCGTTGCAGGTAACTGCGTGCTTACGGAAATTTCCGTGCCCGTGTAATACTCGCCCTCGGGCGTATGACTGAAATGCACGATCTCAAAGCTCTTACTGTTTTTGGAGATCAGCGTTCCGTCCGCTCTGTAAACTTCGGTTACGTAGCGCACGTTCATTGCGCTCTTATCCTCTCCGTATTTACGGTTTTGCGCAAGCAATGTTGCCTTGACGCCCGCTTCCCCCAACGCTTCATACGTAGAGGCGGGCGCGCTGAACGAAGCGTTGGACGTGGCAAGCCCCACGTACATATCCCCCGCGCCATAATAGAAATACCACTTGTCGTTATACCGAACGATGGTATCCGCAAACATACATTTTGCAAATAAACCGCCGTCAATCTTATTCGTTTCCGTTGGATGCATAAACGGCTCGAACAAATCCTTTTTGTCGATGTTGACGATTTCAAAAGGATTCGCCTTGGAAATTTTCGCAAGTCCCAAGCCGTAGAACCATCCGTTTACCGCAGGCTGTTGATATTGAATATCCCAATCGCTCAACACCGTGCCGCCGTACATCAGAATAATATCCTTATCGTCTTCGCCGTAAATATTCGTCACCGCAACACAGGATTCGTTCCCTTTCACAACCTTTTCCATGTTGGTAGAATCGGAGAAAGATCCGTTGCCCGTGTTTTCCAAATTAATAATGTCCGCAGGATCAATATGCTCGACGTTATCAGTAAAGCCCATAAAGGATACGCCGCCGTCCTTCATGATACAGCAGTAAACCTTGCCGCTCTTTCCGGGTCTGGGGTCGTCAATCTTCACTGCGTCGCCTTCGGGGTTGACCACAAACGTGCCGCTCTTCATGCCCGTCGCCGTACCCGCAAAAATGATGATATCGCTGAACGTTTTAAAGTCCGTCGTTTTCACCATCCCCTCGCGTACGTTCGAGCCGTCGTACATGGTAAACGTAATATAATACGTCGCCTTGCCCATTTCGTCGCGTATGCGGAAAATTCTAGGATCCTCCGTGCCGCCCCAACGCGCTTCGGGAATATTCGGCGTGACCACGGGCTGCGTAGATCCGCGCGTAAAATGCACGCCGTCGTAACTGTATGCGTAAGCGAGCGTGGACGCATGTCCGTACGCCTCGTTCCTACCCCCGTGATAGGTATCGAGATTATCGGGTAATTCCGCGCGATAGATCATACGGAATACGCCGTCGTCGTCTACAATCACCGCAGGGTTATACGTCGCGTACGACTCAAACCCGGGCACGTTTTTATTGTTATAATCCTCTTCCGTTAAACCTTTCGCTTGCAAGGGATACCCAATGGGCGCAAGCACCAACCCTTCGGGGTTAAGCGAAATATTGCTCATCGGCGTCCAAGCGGGCGCATTGACGGAAAATTCCAATTCGCTCCCAATCGGAATCGCCTTTACTTCTCCGCTATCGAACACTTCAAAGGAACGAATCGAATACCCCGTATTCCAAGGATACAGTTTCATTCCCCTATGGTCGTCCAGATATCCGCCGCCTTGACCGCTATAATTGCCTTTATACCGCTCGTTCACTTCCCTTTGGATAAGCTCGAGCTTTAAATATCTTACGTTTTGCTTTTCAAACGTAATGCTTTCCGCTTCGCCGAGCGAAGCGTCCGTCGTATAAACGAGTTTCCACCCGTTTCCGTTTCGATTCGTTTCCGTTTCGGAAACGTACAGTCTGTATCTTCTTGCAAAGCACAACCCCCAACGCAGTCTCACGTTGTCTATCGCCTGTACCCTGTTTAAATCGACGATGGCATATCCCTCGTCCGCTTGATAAATATACTCGCCCGAGCCCTTCGCAAGCCCCGAATCCACCGAGGTTTCATACGCGCTGAGCCCGTCGCCGTCGAGCATGTTGGAGGCGGATTTTCCCCCTCCTGCGCTCGTCGAACAACCGATCACGCTGGCTGTGCCTTGCGAAAGGCTTTTCGGACCGTATACTTCAAAATCATAAATCGACATACTGTAATCGGGAAGGGCTTTGGAAACGCATTGAATTTTTACAAACTGCGCTTCCACGATATCCCCAAACACAATGGTTTGCCTTTCCCATTTCGACTGCAACGAAGACGAATTTTTCACTTCGGCAACCGTCGTCCACGTATTCGCGTCGTTGGAAACCTGCACGAGATATTCCGTTGCGTAACTGGCTTCCCAATGCAAGCACACCTTACCGATTTTTTCCGCGTTGTCAAGGTCGACGTATATCCAACCGTCGTCCCTGTTATCGCCCGCCCAACGGGTGCTATCGTTCCCGTCCGTTGCCTTTTCGGGATCTCTGCCGCTTTGCGAGCCGCTTGCCGCCGCCCGTCTTCCTGCCGCAAGATCCACGCCATACGCAACGGAATCGGCGCGCGTAACCGTTCCTGAGCCGTCAAAAAGACGGCTCGGGAACGTCGCTGTCCACAAAAAACCCGTTGCCAACAAAAAGGCGATCGTCTTTTTTGTTGCTTTTACCATTTTTTTTCTCCAAAATTATTCGCCGACGTATTCCACAATCTTGCAAATATTCACGCTCTTGTATTCCGCTCTGCCGTTGCCTTGCGTCGCGCCGAGCATCAACGTCAACTTCATATCACCCGTGCCTACAACCGTGCTCAATGCCACCACTCTCGTAGCGTTAGACTTAATGTCGCCCGAACCGTTCACTTGCGTACCGTCTTTCCAGATATTCGTGTAATACGCGGAATCCAAATCGCCGAACACGTAGGTAAGGAAGGTGTTGCCGTCCACGTTCAGGTTTACGTCGTCACTGACTACGTTCCCCCAATTATCGTATCTGTCTTCCACCACCGCTACGTCCTTATTCGAGTCGTAAGATGCCGTCGCATGGTTGCCGCCGTTTTTACCGTCGGTAAACGTCGCAAGCTTTTCCGCGTTCCAATATACGATCTTTTCCACTTCGAACTTCACGTAAGCCGACCAAGAGGAGTAAGAATCTTCACCGAGCACGCCGCGTACGCGAACCGCGTATTTCCCGCTTTCCAAATTATCCGCAGAAACTTGGTAAACGTTGCCGCTTGCCACTTTTCCAGCCGTCGCCGTATTCAGCGTTTTCAAAACCACAGTCTCCGCCGTCCAATCGGTGAGCGTAGACACTTCCACTTCATAAGACGTCGCACCAGTCACGGTAAGCCACGAGATTGCACCCGTCGCCGCACTGTAAGAAGCCGTGCGCGTGTCGGTGATCGTCAAAGAAACGTCCAGCGTAAAGCCGTTCGTATCCGTCAAAGTCACGGTGTACTCACCGTATACAAGCGCTTCAAGAGTCGCCGCTTTCAACGTGATAGCGTGAGGCGTAGTTTCATACTGATCGGAAGTAAGCGTTACCCCGTCGATTGAAACCGACTTCAACGTGGCGGCTTTTTCAAACGTGTAATCAATTTCTTTATCAGTTGCATTCGATTTATCAAACGTCACTTCCTTCGTTTCCGTCATCGGATCGCAAGGCAAAATAGAGTACTCTGCAAGCACGATGCTCTTGATCGTGATCGTTCTATTCGAGCTATTCGTACCGCCCATACCAAATGCATAATATAACGTATTGTCGATAATATACGAACCGTTGAAGGACCCGCTTAATGGCGTAAAGATGTCCGAAATCGTATATTTGCCGCCTGAGGTCACGTAATTCTCAAATAAGATCTCACGAGGGCTCGTTCCAGAAGCCCCGTAAAAGCCCATCAAATATTTCGTATCGTTCGTCACATCGCCGAGCGTAACCGTAATCACGGAATCCGTCGTAAGTCTCTTGCCCGTCATATCGATATGATAGGTAAAGGCAACCCAATTACCCGAGCCCGCGCAAACCCAAGAAATACCGTTTTCGTTCATCGTGAAGTCTTTCGCGTCGCCTTCTCTATAAGCGTACCTATTATTAATATACGCCGCCGTGAAATCAGTGCCTGAATTATGCGTTTCGGTATATCTTACGTCCACAACCGTAGGCTCGGAGGCAGAGTGATATACGCCCTCTGCATCCCCGTTCGCCATGAACGATACCTGATACGTTTCACCCGAAACGAGCGCAAATTGCGTAAGGTCTACGGAAAGGCTCGTCGCGTCGCTCACGGTATAATTTACACCGTCGCCCGTCACGCTGATCGTATACGTAATATTCGCTTCCGCAATCTTATTAGCGGGAGCGCTTGCGGAAATTACCGCACCCTTCTTCGTAACGTTTGCGGGCGCGTCCAATTTCAAAAGCTCTACGGGAGGCTCTACGTATTCGTTCACGCTCACGATATAAATACCGCGAACAGTAATATACGTATCTGCCGTCGAAACGCCCGGATAAATTTTAAAGTTGGTCACGGTATCCGTCAAATCCCCTTGTTCTACGGGATCGTTCGCCTTAATTGCAATATAACGGTCTTCTTCATACGTACCCATCTGCGTATCTTTCATAAGATATACTTTATTGCCGTCTTCTTGCGATCCGTCGTAGGACATCTTGAAATACATCGTACCGTTCCCCGCAACCGTGTCCATAACGATGATGGGATTCTTTGCCATATTCAGCGTTATACCTTCGTTGGAAACGATTAACCCGTAATTCCCCGCGCTCTTAATCTGTGCGTAGCCAGTTTGATCATTATACGTTGCGTACACACCGTTTTCCGAGGTCGAGAAAGCCCCGTTCGTTGTGTCAATTTCCGAAGCCGACCAATCCTTATAACGCGTAACGACGAACTTATATTCCTCGGAAGCGTTTGCCGAACCGTCTATCCAAGACTTGGTATGCGCCGCTTTTACGGTAGCCGTATACGTACCGCCCGAAAGCAAATACGGCTTATACGCGTTTTCGGAAACGGTATACACGTTGGCGTTGCCACCCTCGTCCGTTACCGTCACTTCGTATTGATCTGCCGTGATATTTCCTTGCTCCGTCGTAACAGCGTCCCACGTCAAAGCACCAAAGCTATCAAGCGTGATTGTACCCACGTCCGCAAGCTGATAACTGCTTGCCACCGTATCTTTTACGGTCACTACGCAAATAGCCGTTTTCTTACCGAATTTCGCGATGATCGTCACTTCGCCTTCTTTCACCGCTTTCACCGTGCCGTCTTTCACCGTCGCGATTTCGGAGTTGGACGATTCCCAAACAACCTCGTAACCCGCGGGAGCCGTCGTCGCCGCAAGAGTCAACGTTTCGCCCGTCTTTACAATCGCGTCCACCTTATCGAGCGTCACACCCGTAGCCACCGTATCCACGTAATTGAGCATTACGCCGTTTTCGTCCTCTGCGTTCGACGCAAGCGCTTTCGCCGCAACTTGCGCGATAGAGCGCTCCTGCGGATTTGTCGCATACGTGTATTGCGTGCCGATCCGCACGTAACTGCGTGCAACGAGCACTTCCGCATATCTCGTATCGGGAATATCCGTCAAAACCGCGGTATAGCTCATGTAGTTATCCACTTCGCTTTCTGCCCACACCTTCAATTCGACATCCGCAACGCTCGCAACCGAATGAGTAAGCTCCGCCTCGCCGAGAAGGGCTTTAGGGATTATGAGCGTACCGAAACTGTAATCCTGCTCCGCAAGAGAAGCGTAATACTCTTCATTGACGTATGTCGTGAAACGAATCCCCGTAGGCAATTGGGTACGGACGGAACCGCCCGTTCTCATTTCAAACGTGGACGTAGTGATTTCGGGCACTGCATTTTCCGCAGCGTCCGTCGTAAGCATATACGCGGCGGGCGCAACGAGTCCAAGCATCAAAGCAGACAAAGCTGAAGTTAAACCGAACTTTAACGATTTTTTCATTAGTTTGCCCCTCCCTCATCCTTCACAGTAAACCAGTCGTTTGACCATTTTTGCAAATTGTCCGTTTCGCCGCTGGCTGTAACCACGTCGTTTTCCAGCATCAAACAAACAATTTCCAAAGCCACATAGTTCTTTTTCATTGCCGCAAGCCTCCTTAATTGTTTTCTGTTTTTTATTTTTAGTATCCTAACGTACGGAGAAACGCAGAGAGTTGATATCCCCCCGCGCGGTGCTCCGCCACGCTTGGATGACCATTTACCGCTTTTTGGAATTTCAACGAGTGTACTTTATATCCGTCTGGCAGCATCGTATTCTTTACCGACTCGATGGCGTTTTCCACATCGTTGTTTTTATTCATATATCCGTATACGCACACGAACGCCGTATCCTTTCCGTACGCCTCCGAAAGCCCTGTAATCATACGCCGAAGTGCCGCCGCAAAGCCGTTGACGGAAAATTGATTGCCCAGCTCGTCGTTCGTGCCCAACCCGATCAGAACGATATCGGGGACGTATCTTTCCAGCGACCAAGGGTTTGCATTGAGCGGAGAAACGTTTTTATAAATTTTCTCCACCACGTTGATCTGATCGGCAGAACTCGCCGCGTAAAGACAAATACCGCTCCTTGAAAATACGTTGATCTCCGCATTTAAATCCTGTGCCGCAAAGGTCGCATACGTCGCCGCGCCGTGCCCCGTGCCCGGAACCACGTCATAACTCGGTCCGTCGCCGATCAAGCTGTCGCCGCCCGACGTGATCGAATCGCCGTACGCTTCTATCCTTAACTGTTTCCGTTCGGGCGCGGGCAACAGCTCGCCGTCCGTTTCATAGCCGCGGACGAGCCACGAAGAAACCAGCGGATCATCCGTTTTCAACACTTTTACGGTATGTTCGCCTTCGGGCAAGCCCTCGCAAAGCGTGTATTTCTCAAACGCTTCCGTTTCCACGTTGATGATCGTTTGCAAAGGATCCTGCGCCCCGTCCACGAACACGCAGACCACCGAATACATCTCACGGTTCGGATTTATCTTGGGCTGTTTGATCGTACGCATTTCCGCGTAGAACGCCGTCCCCTTAAACTTCACCTCGAAGCCCGAAGCCACGTTGTCGAATTGCACCGCTTGATAATTCGTCCGATACATGGTACGACCGAACAGATTAACGTATTCGACGTGCTCCTCTTCCGCAGGCGTTCCAATATCCACCGTAGCCGCCGTAGCGGTATACCGTAACGTTTTCACCTTTTCTTTCTCCCCGCTAGACTTTTCACCGCAAGCCGCAACCAAACCGAGAAACAGAACGCTTAAAGCGAGAGATATCCATTTTACAAGGAATTTTCCGAATTTCATTTTCCCCTCTCCTTAATACGCAATATTTACCGCTTTCACGGCTCCCGACGGAGCGCTCGTCAAACTCGTTTGAATAGACGAAAGGGATAAAACGCTGCCGTTCGACGTGCCGTTGTCAACAATTTTGAAATATAAGCGTTTGCCCGTATGTTCAGACAGATCGGCGTAATAATTTACGAAATTTCCACCGTTAGCGTTTGTGTTGAAAAAACGCGCAATCTCCGTATTTGTTCCCGCCTCCCGAACGCTAACGTATAAGTTTTTATCCCCTTTCTCGGCATTTCCGTACGCCATCGAAAACGAAATGAAACCATTTTTTAGCGTAAACACAGCGGAACGAATAACCGACGTCGCGCCCGAGCATCTGTTTACGTCGTTCAAATTGCCGCCGAAGTTGATGCTTGCCAACGTGCCGCCAAAAGGGATAAACGCCGAACCTTCCTGCGTCCAACCCTCCATACCCTTGGAAAAATCACCGTTATATAAGGCGTTTTCCGCTGCGTGCGCTTCGTCGAGAACGGGCTTGATATCCACCGCTTCTACGCCGTGCGTTGGCATCGCTTCATGATAGGTCTTTACGTCGTCGAAGGTAAGAAAATCCCAATATCCGCTACCGTAATCGCAAAATTCAAGATACAGTTTTTTTTCTGTAAACGCCGAAAGATCGGCTTTGTATTCGACCAGATCGCAAGCGTGGAAAAGCGGATTTTTCACCGCCGAATTCGGCAAATACGGCGTCGCCAAATTAAAGCTCAAATTCCCGTAGCGCTTTAATTCTTTTCCGCTTTCGGCATCTTTCACGGAAAGATAGCAAAGATCGGGATTCCCACCGCCGCCGAGCCTGAACGTCATGTAGCCCGATCCACCGAGCGTAAACTCGGAGGATCTCAACACGCCTTGTTTTTCCGCCCAAGCGTCTCGCGAAGCTCCACTATAATAGGGCAAACCGTAGAGATATTCCCCCTCTGCGTTATAATCCACACGCAAATGAGACCCAGAAACGACGTTTGAGTTCATATCGTACAAATACGTAAACTTCTCCGTTGCTTTCACGACGCCTTCCGTCGTAAACGCCTGCATTGCCGTTTCGCCTTTAAACACGCTAACCGAACGCCAACCGTTCAAAAACCCGCTTTCAAGGTTTCCGTTTTCAAGCTCGTACTGCGCCGTCGCCCGCGTAGGGACGCCTTGAAACGCAGGAACGGAAAGCGCGGCCGCCATGCTGAAAGAAAGAAATACAAGACAAATTTTCGTCAATCTTTTCACCGTCTATCCTCCCTCATTTCACAAGGATCACGTCGCGAGCGGTATCATATCCCGCCGCCACGAAATCCACCGTCAAAACCTGCGTCGTGTAACCGTCTAACTTATACTCGACGTGATAGCCGTAATAGCGGTGTGCCGCTGCGTTTTCGGGGAAAATACCGTCCAAGAAGTAGTATCCGTTTTCGTCCGTGACCGTTCTTGCAGAGCCGCAAATCACCTCCACGCCCGCAAGCCCGTTTTTACCATCGGTTACTCTGCCTCGCAGCGTCGCGGTGCGGTGCATTTCGATATCCATACCCGATGCTTTTCCGCTCTCGTCGAACCAATCCCCGCGAACAAGCTTCGTAATCGTTCCCCAACCGTCTTTGGAAAAGGTAAGAATCCCGTCTTTTGCGAGCACGCCGTCCAATTCGTACGTGCCATCCTCGTTCGTATACGTTTCTACGCCTCCCGACGTGACCTTTACACCGCCGAGATAGTCTCCCCAGCTGCCTTTTACCGTTCCCGAAACGCTCGCTTTCTGCGTCAATGTGACTTCCACGTACGCTTTGCCGTCCTTGAAATCGTCGGCTTCCAATTTATAGCGGTAATCAAAATACCCGTCCTTGGAAAAGGTAAGCTTTCCTCCGTTAAGATCGGTACTCCGCAAGATAAATTTCCCTGATCGCATGCTCGTCGCCGTCTTGTCTCCAAGCGTAATCTTTACACCGCTCAACGCTCCGTCCGCGCTTTGGATTAAGCCCTCCACCGTTCCTTTTTCCGTATAATTCGGCTCGTAATCTGGACCAGGTACGTAAGTTATTTTCGTCTCTCCGCCGCAACCGACGAATAAGAACAAACAACCGATTAAACCGGCGACTGCCGTCAGAATTTTCTTCATATCGTCGCCCCCTTATTCCTCGTATCCGTCGCTGTAAGCGTTGTCGAACGGACCGTGCGTTACCTCATACAGTTTCTCGCCGAACCGCACGCCAAGCGTGTATTCTTCGTTGCCGTTCCAATGCCAATCGTCGATACGGCTATCGATAATAAGATCGCCCGTTTCAATTAAATAATTGTTCGGCTGCAACCCCACCTTTGCTTGTGCCTCCACGATTTCACGCACGCGCACCACGCAAGTACTGTATTCGTAAATTTCTCCGAAAACGATGGGCATTTTTGAAAGATCTTGACCTACGATCTCGCCGATCTCGCTACGGAAATGCGAGAACAGCTCGGTGAGATTGTGCTCGTAAACGCTCGCCGCGTCGTGACCATTATTATTGAACTGAATTTCGCCGTCCGTTTCGCCTTGCATCCACGCAAGCCCTTTCACAACAGGCGTGTACCCGTCCGCCTTCAGCGCGGCAAGCCCGTTTTTGACCGTCACCATACACTCGGTATACAACCTGCCCGAAGTTTCCGTCGTCACGTCCGAAACCGTTTCCGCTTTCTTCACGCCGTCCCAAGGGCCGTGCCAATTATCGTGATTCGTCGCGGTGTTATTCAAGCCCGAATGCTGATAAATCGCCGTACCGCCGTACGCGTACTTGATAAACGCGACCTCTTTATCCTTTTCGTTTAATATACTCGCCATGCCGAGCTCGGGACCGAACATCACCCACGGCTGATTCGCCGCGCCTTGGCCGGGGCGAACGGAAACCCATTTATTCCGCTCGTCGTTCGGACCGTCGCCGCCGTTATAGATCTTCACCCGCGGATACGCCACCTTATACTGTTCGTCCAAAAGCTCCAAGCGG
The DNA here is from genome assembly GCA_017467275.1 of Clostridia bacterium. Lineage (GTDB taxonomy): Bacteria > Bacillota > Clostridia > Christensenellales > Borkfalkiaceae > Scatosoma. The sequence goes on from JAFTSN010000025.1 coordinate 130,965, forward strand.
GAAGTCCCAACCATGTTGCTTTGCCCAGCCATGATATACACGTCGATTTCTTTCGTTCTTTGATCCGCCTCTTCCGCTACCGAGCGAACGGCATATACGTAACCGCCGATCAACGCAAACAAACCCGCAAGCGCAAACGAAAGGATTTTTTTAATTCCAAACATTGCTACCCCTCCTATTACGCCGTTTTTACGGTAATCACGGAAATGCTTTTTACAACGCAAACGACGTTGTTTCCGCTTAACCCAAAGTGCAAATCGAGCGTAAAGCTTCCGTTCAGCGAAGCAAGCGCTTCCACTTCCGTCAATTTTTTCATGAACGTTCCCGTTACGCTGCTGTCGTGTGAAAGAATCGAATTTGCTCCCGCCTCGTAACCGCTGACGGGGAGCCGCAAATAATAATTCCCCGACGATACCGACTCAAAATCAATGGAAATATAGGAATTTTTCGTATCTACCATAAACGGGAGCGTATATTTTCTTGTCCCGTAACCGCTCGCTTGCCTCAACGTAAGCTTTCCGTCCGCGTACGTCGCTTGCGGCGTCGTATCCAAACCGCTCACCGAATTCGTCGCAAACGCCTGCAGATCAACCTTCTGTGAAGTAATCTGCGCCTCCACTGAAACTACGGCGTCGGAAACGGTAAAATATTTGCCGTCCCCCTCTGCCGTCACGCGGAAAGTATACGATACCGCGGGATTTTGCCCAATCGCAACGCTAAGATCGCAATTCGTATATTTATAATGTTCAAACGTATGTAATACAACGTATTCGCTTTGCACCGTCACCTTTCCCAAAAGCTCTACTTTAAAGGTGGGCGAATACTCACTGTTCCCTTTCGGCGACGACCAATACGCCTTCATGCCGCTAAACCGAAGATCGGAAGGCGCGCTTATTTTTTGCGGCGACGCGGGCTGTTTTGCAATCTCTTCTACGTAAACCACCCGCGCAGACGAAATTTTCGATACGATTCGATCCGACGCTCCCGTCGGCGCGTAAGTAAATCCGACGGACAAGCTTACGTTTTTGACGATCCCCGTTGCCGATTTGATCGCGCCTTGGAAATTCTCGTTCATCGGTTTACGCAAGGTCAAATCGGTATACGCCCCTTGGACATCGGGCGCGTAAATATTCATCTCGCCGTCCAAGTAAAAGTTTCCCATATACCCGTAAGACACTTCGTCGTATTCCAAGACGAACACGGGATTCTTGTTGTAATCCAGCTCGAAGGTCGGCGAAATCAAACCGCCCCAGCCGAGCCCGCAACGGAGCGCGGCGACACCGTCCGTCAACGTTGCGTAGCACCCGTTCCACTGCGAAAAGTCGTTTACGAGATCTTGTGCCGACCAATTTTTATATTGCGTTACGCGCACGGACAGCGGTTCGGTATACGCCGATTCCACCGCTTCGCCAAGACCGTTCGCCTTAATCTTAATCTCATAATCCCCGCTTTCCAAAGCGGTGAGATCAAACTCCTCCGTTTCCGCTCTCGCTTCCGTAAACGCCGTATCGGCAAGCTTTTTGTACGCCACCGTGTACCCGTTCGTCAAGAAGCTTTGCGTATTCCAACGCAACGTGCCGTCCTTTTCCACACGCACGTTTGCAGGTACGGTATATTCGATTCCGAATTCGTAAGAATACGGCGTAGACCAATCGGAATCGGCGTAATACCCGTCGTTTTCCGCCGTTGCGCGAACTTTAATCTCATAATCCCGTCCAGGCAAAAAACCGCCGCCCGTAAAATTCGTTCCCGAAACGCGAACGGGCTGTTCGCCGTTGACGGATATTTCGTAGCCCGAAGCGTTTTCCACCGCGTCCCAGCGGATCTCGCCGCTCTCAACGATTACTCCCGTCGGTGCAGAAAGCCTCAACGTCACGTCGGAAAAAATCTCAAACCAATCCGACCACTCGGAGCGGGAATAGAAGCTGTCTTCGGGTGCAAACGCTCGAACGCGCGCCGCGTAAACACCGGGCAGTTCGCAGAGCAGATCGTACGACGTCGAAGCCGTCGTCACCGTTACCGCCGTCGCGTTCTCCGTTTCGGAATACAGATATTCCACGACGTAATTCTCCGCGTTTTCCACCGCATCCCAAGAAAGGACCTCTCCGTCAACACGCACGTTCTCGGGTGTATTCAGTTGCGTCCGTTCTTTTATTACTGTTTTCTCTTTATCTGCGTCACAACCGGTCAAAGTCAGCGCCGCAGCAAAAACAGCCAATAGCCAACACAGGTTTTTCCTTCTCATAATTTCCCCTTTTTCTTTTTATCTCTTATAAAGATTCGTATTCCTTAAACGGATCATCAATCACGATATACTGACCTTCCGCGTCACTCGTACCCGTATAAAGAGTCGCTTTTCCGTCCTCGCCTCTGACAATCCCGCCCGAAAAGAGTACGTCTACAAGATCGGAGCGCTTGCTTTCTCCCGCCTTGAAATCGGCACGCTCAGCAATAATCTTCACTGCCGTCCGCTCCATCGTCTCGGGCTTGAACGCAAACGTCATTGCATAATAATGTCTAACGTATCCCTCGCTCATTTTCGCGATATGTCCCAAAACGCCGATCCAACCGTTTTTCAAAACGAACAGCTCGTTCGCACCGCCCCACTCCTTTTCGTCGAAAAGATCTTCAAACAATACGGCTTTCTCCAACGTCGCAGGCGTAATATCGGCAAGCGAATCCACCGTGATAACGCCTATTTTACCGCACCCCGCAACGCCTCCCTGCGGACGGGTACAGACAAGAATCTTATCTTTATACGCCGTAAGACGCGCGTCTTTCATCTTTTTCGGCGCGTCGGCAAAACGTTGCAGATTGAAAATATCCGTTCCTTTATAAAAGGTCGTATTCCAATTCACGATCTTGCCGTCCTCCACGTCGATGTGCGTCCCGCCCACGACGAGCTCCCCGTTATACGTCGTCACGCAAGGGTCTTGCAGATCTTCTAAAACTGCTCCCTCGACAAATTTATATTCCTTATCCGTGACTTTTTGGAAAAACGCCACCTTACTCAACTCGCTTTCAAGCGGCTCTACTCTGCCGAGAATATACGTTTTTCCGTTCCAATCAAACGCGCGGCTAATATTGTAAACGGTTTCGTTTACGCCCGTGAATACAATTTTATCCGTATCGTAAACGCGTTTGTTTTGTCTATATCTTTCCAATAGCGTAGTTACTTGTTCTCTTTTCATAAATCTTCTACCCAAATCTTAATGCCTTTATTTATATTATAAATAACCCCTAGAAAACAGTCAATATACAAACTTGTAAAAGTGTTGTATTATCGTGCAATGAGTCTATCTTCGGTTACGGAATTCCGTCGGTGTGATCCCCTTGTATTTTTTAAACAGCCGACAAAAATAGTATACGTTGGAAAAACCGAGCGACCACGCGATATGCGTCACCGTCTTATCCGTGACCGTAAGCTGATACTCCGCTTCCTTGATCTTTACACGGTTGACGTAATCTTTAAAGGGCAACCCCGTCTGTTTTTTAAATACGTGGTGCAAAGAGCTTTTTGAAAGTCCGTACGCTCGCGCCACCTCTTCCACCGAATACTGTTTATGAACGTTCGTCGCGATGTCTTCGATAATCAATTCGATAATGTTGTTGACGGACGACTTCGATTCCTTTTCCGATTGCGTTATTTTCAATAGACGCATCACGTCGATCAAAATTTCCGAGATTCTGTTCTCTACGATCTGCTTAAACCCAAGCTCTTGATATTGCATTTCGTCGAAAATCTTAATAAACTTTTCACGCAAGCCTCTGCCCGGTTTTTTAAACTTTTGCAACGCTGTTTCTTTCAAAAAGCTGTCCATCCGAACGCCTCGGTAATTATATAAAAAGAACTTGACGTAAATGAATGCCAAAGGCTCGCTCAAAGACGTTTCCTTGTGCTTTTGCCCCGGCTGAATCAAATACATATCGTCCGCTTCCACCACGAATTTTTCGTCATTACACTTATATTCCACGCTCCCTTTCAAGATATATATAAATTCATATTCGTCCTGAACGTGTTCCTTATAATTGTACGCGACGTCGCTCTCCTGTTTCCCGACGTTTAAAAACTTGGGAAACAGTCCGAGCACTCTGCCGATCTTATAATCGTCCGATTGAAAAAATACGTTGCGTTGCGTATCTTTTTTATTCACCTTGCGTTTAGTTTTCACCGAGCCCACTTTCTTTTACCGCCTTTTCTTCATGAATAACAGCCCAACAAAAATTCCACCGAGCGAAAGTGCAAGCGTCACCGAAGAAACGACGATCACCGCCGTTTTATTCATACCCAACGACTCTTTAAACGTTGCCTTGCGCGGCTTTTCTTCCGTTATGCGGAACAACCTCACGGACGCGTTTGAATCATAATAGCCCGCGCCAGAAGCGGTTACCTGCACGCTATAATCCCCCTCTCTTTTCAAGAAGGAAAGATCATATTCGGTCGCCGTCACTTTTTCGCTAATCAGCACGCCGAATTCGTTAGAAACGGTAACGAGATACTCTTGCGCGTTATCCACCGCGTCCCAAACCGCTTTACCGTTCGACACCGAAACTGCCGCACGCGCCAACTGACCTACCGTTTTCACGCCTTGACCTTCCGTCATTTCATACACGGTCGCACTCTTATAATAGACCTTCGGCGTACCCGAGCTTTCACCCATCGTCACACCGAACAGAATCTGCACGGTATGTTTTCCTTTTACCGCCGTTTGCGGTCCGTCGTAATACGGAGGTCCGTTTCTGCTTTCAAGCGCCGCGTTAATATCCATATACAGCGTGCCGCTGCCGTAATCATAGGTGTCGTCGCAAAGGTTGTACGTCACGCCGTCCAACACAATCGAGAGATGGTACCCACCCACGTTATTTTCTCCGAATACGACGACTAAAACGGGAGTTTTATCGAAATCGAGCGTAAATTCAGGGCTTTGCACGTTGCCCCAATTCCCGTTATCGGGCACGGTGATCGCCGAAGCGCCGACCGCCGAGTCATAGGTCGCTACCGCGTTGTTCTGCCCACGAGTCATGGCGGGGAAGCCTGTTGCCGTATATCTCGCAACGTCCGCCGTATAGAAGGAAAAAGTAGTCGTTGCGCCGTCCACGAACACCGTGCCGTCGCCAAGCGCCTTCACTTCCATTCGATAATTGAACGCGGTAAATCCGAACGTCGACAAATCGAGCGCACGCTCCGCAGTCACGCCTTCCACAACCGTTTCGCCGCTTTCCGCATCGACGAGCTTATACGCGTATTGCGTTGCGTTGACCACTTCGCTCCAAACAACTTTAACGCCATTTAAAGAGATCTTCGCTTTGCCGAGCGTCACCGTCGCAATATCGCCCACTTTAAAGCTGATTTTTGCGCTCGCCGAATCAACGAATCCGTTGGACGTCGCCGTAATTACCGCCGTATAGATTCCCTGCGATAACCCCATATCGCTTAAAGCCAACTCGTTAAAAATCGTCTTGCCGCTCTTGACTGCATCGCCCGAAGCGTTGTAGATCGCAAAGGCATACTTCTCCACTTCATCCGAGCCGTCCCACTTAAGTTCGTTTTCGTCGCTAACGACGAGTCCCGAAGGTGCGTCTAACCGATATTTAAACGACACTTCGTCTAACAGGAAAGAAAACTCTTCGCCGCTCGCGCCGATCGCAAGCCGCATTGTGAAGGCGCGCGCTCTGTTAAAGCCCGTAATCGCACGCAAATCAAACGAATATTCCCCCGACGAGAATATTCCCGCACCGCTTAAAGCATAGGAATTTTCGCCGATAAACGCCGTGACAAACACGCCGTCCGTTTCCTGCACGTCCAAAAGCGATACGCCAACAATCGGCGTCGTATTCCCTTTCACACGCAAGGACGGGGAAAGAATGTATTTTTCGCCCAACCCGTTTGACCGAATACGCAAATCGCCGTTTTCCACAAAAAGCTCGGGCGCATTCGTTTCGGGCAACCAAGTCGCCGCGCCCGACGAATAGCTGCCGCCGAATACGGGCTGTACCGTTTGATAATAAGTCTCAATCGACTGCAAGGTTACCGTTGTTCCGCCGCCGCGTAATTCAAGAGCAAGATACACCGACTGTTCGCCCGTCAGCGCGCCGTCAAGCTTATCGCTCAACGCCACGACAACCCCGTCTCTGCCGAATTCGCCGTTCCAGCCGATCAGTTCGTATACGGTTCCGTCCTGCACGGTGATCAGCGTAAGCCGCCAGTCCCCCGTCGCGTTGCGGACGGTAATCGAAAAATAGGGATTGCGGTCTAAATCGACGCTAAACGCGCTTCTTCTACCCGCGATCGCCGTTTCGTTGTCCGATTCCGCGCGGTTGACAAACACCGCTCTGCCGCCGAGATCAAGCGTAACCGTAGCGCGCGCTGAAGCACCCGCAAGATTTTCCCATTCGCTCGCCGCCGTGCCCGTGATCTGCACACCCCATTCTGGTAATGCATAATACGTGAGCAGTTTCCCCATTTCCAAAACGGAATCCTCATCCACGCCGATCAAAACGCGTACGCGCACGTCCTGATCAAACGTACCGGGATATAAGCGGTCCATTTCTTCTGAAACAGACAAAGAAAGCGGCTCCGCCGAAGAAATATTACGGCGAAGATAATAAATATTCCCGTCGTAACCCTCCAGCTGCACGGCTATGAAATATGTTCCCGTAAGCGACACGGGTTTTAGCGTGACGGACGGGTTTCTCGCGCTGAATACGGAAAGATACGGACTTGCCACGCCGCTTTCTTCATCCGCGGAGATCTTCGTCACGCCCTTCTCGTAAACGAGAGTCGCATTACCGTGCGCCGAAGCGTCGAAATTATAAATATGCGCCGCCGAGAACTCGTAACCCCACTCGTAAGAATCGGGCGCTACAGGGCTGGGCTTACCCGAACCGTGATACACCGTAAACCCACTGATGTCCACACTGTCCCCCACGCCGCCGACCGCCGCGATCTTGACGGAAACGCGGTAGACGCCCGTCGGATCAAAGTTTTCGTCTTTGACAATCTCGCTCGGCAAATCGTCAGGTAAATTATAGATAACTTCCCCAACAGCCGAAGCGCTGTTTGCGATCAAATATTTTCCCGTGTATGCATCCGATTTTTTTTCGATTCCCTCAATAAAGATCTTTACCGAATATTTCGCCGTAGCCGAATCCACGCTGAATTTCAACACGGGTTGCCTCGAAAAGTCCACCGTGAAAAGCTCCGACGTGACCCAAGCGTAATCCTTTCCCGCACTTAGATTAGACGGAAGCGAAACGGTAATTCCGTCGCCGTCGTCACCCTTTGCGGTTACGTTGCCGTAATGTTCGCTTTCCGGATGCGCTTCATTCCATTCTGACGTCGCCGCCGTCCACTTCGCCGCTAAATCGGCGTCGGATTGATAATCGACGATATCATAGGTAGGCGTTCGGTTATCGACGGTTACGGAAATCTCCACACTCTCCTTTGACCCGCCGAAATCCACCGTCAAGCGCACGCCGCCCGTGGTATTTTTCAATGCTGTCGTGTCAATCGCCACGCGACCTGTAGGCAATGCGTCGTAGGTACCGATCACCGTACCGGCAAAGGAAAGCGTCAACGAAGAAATTTCGCCGCCCTCTGGAGCAATCGCACCGAGCTCCGCGTATACGGTATCTTTTACCGTTGCGCCGCTACGGATCGCAGAACCGCCCGTTTCCGCACCGTATAAAGCAAGGGAAACGCTCCCCTTTTCCTGCGCCAAAAATACGCCGTCGCACGTATACACGCCGCCTGCGGCAGAAACGGTTTTCCCTTGTGGAATGAACGCGAGAGCAACCGTTTGCCCCGCTTCAAGAGTCACGGAAGCCTTGCCTGCCCCCGTCGCGCTTCCGACCGTCGTTTTGGTTACCGTATCGAAAAGCGTTACGCCGTTTTCACAGTCGATCGTTACCGTCTTGCTTTCCGAATAAGGATTATAGTACATTTTAAACGCGATCTCTTTGCCGTCCGTCGTTTGATTATCCGCAAACACGTCCAGCTTGCTCAAATCGATTTCCAAAATGCGCGAAACGTTTGTTTTTTCGATAACGGAAGCGAATATCCCCACGTGCGCGCCGCCGTACATACCGTAGTCGGTATGCCCGTTCCAATTATAGGTATAGGCGTCACCGCTTGCGTACGGACCGTAATTCGTATCGTTCGCCGAAGCGCGGCTACTGGAAGCCGAACTGTTGTAAACGACTTTCTTTCTGTATCTTCTCAAGCCCTCGTACGGGATAAAAGAAGACATTTTTACGCCCGCTTCCCCCGTCCAATATTCAGGTTCGGTATCCTTTTGAATCCATTTACCCGATTGATAGAATCCGTTATAGACGTCGTTGCCGTAATACCCGTTCGTTTCGCCGCCGTAAACGCTGCCGTCCACCGCATAGTTATCGGAATAATCTAATCCCGCGGGATAGAAATTTTGCGCGCTTTGCGAAGCGCAGGTCATCCACTTTGCAATATCTTCCGCGAAACGTGCGTCGTAACGCACCATCGGCACAAATCCGAGCACCGTATCGAACGTATTCATCGCAAACGCATACCCGCCCGTATCCGTTGTCGAGCCCATTAAGCCTTGCGTGTAGAATCCGTTCCAATTTTCGTTGATCATTCCCCAACCGCCGCGGACAGCTGAATCGGAAAACGCCCAATGATACATTTTCGCCACGTTATAATTCGTGCCCTCTTCCGCGTTCATGCGCGCCGCCATATACGGTGCGAGATACACAAGCACCTCGTAAAACGGAGAAAAGTCGATTCGTTCAAGATAGTCCATAGACCATTTTGCACCCAACAGGAAATTTTCCATCTCCGCTTCCGTTGCAAGACGCTCGTCTACGGGCAACGCCTCGTTCATTTTATACGCCGAGTATAAAATATACGCAAATCCCGCCGCCGAATCGGCGTTGCGCTGTCCCGAATTATCAATGGGCGCGTCTAAATTGATATCGTAGCCTTTATGATCGAAATTTGCGTTGACGCCGCCCATACCGACAACGGCTTTCAAGCGGTTGCGCGCCGATTCCGTGACGATATCGCGAAGGTAATAGTTGCGTTCGCCGTTTTCTTCCACGTACTCGATATCGCTGTATTCGTTGGCGATAATCGTAAAGAGTACGTTGGGCAAAAGCTCGTACCAAAATTCATCCTGACCGCTTCTACCCGATCCGTCGTCGCCGTTGGAAACGATATGATCGTAGCGGTTGTAATGCGCCACCGCGGACTTGACGAAGTTATACTTCGCAAGCGGCGTGCCGTCTTCGTTATAGAGCTGATAATCGTTGAGATTTTCCAATCCGATAAGCGCTGCGGACGCGATCGCCGCAAGATTGGTGATCCCTTCGCCCAACTCCGCGTCGTTCATATTGTAGGCAATATACGACGCCATGCCCCAAGCTTGATTCTCGCCCGATTCATCCCCGAAATAATCGTCCATATTTTTTGAATCGACGAATCTGCCAATCTTACGGGAGCGTTCCGCGTACATAAATCCGCCGTGATCGCCGTTATCCGCCTGATAATCGTTTCGGGTATCGAAAACGTAGCGCAGGTAATTTTCCGCCGTCTTTTTCCAATCCCAATTTTCGTTATACTGTTCTTGCGTCGGCGCGGAAATGGACTGTATGCGCCCGTTATGAATCTGTTCCGTCGAGCCTTTTGCCTGCGGCTGTTTCCAAAGAGATACGCCAATAGCAGCACTCGCCAAGAACGCCACTCCTGCCGTCAAGACCGATTTAAGCCGTTTTTTAAATTTCCCCATATGTCATTCTCCCAAAAGTTCCAACGAAACCACACGAATACTCTTCACGCAAATCTGCCGCTCGCCCGAATCGCCGCCCATACCAAGGCCGAGATAGAACGAGCCGTTAGAAAGCGTCGCTTTTTCCATGCTATACGTGCGCGTGACGTTCGACGAGATAGGCGAATCGCCGCCCAAATCGTACGTGTTACCCGCGCCGTCCGAACCCGAATAATATCTGCCCGCAAGCCGCGTGTTTTCCGTTATATCGCCAAAATCGATCACAAGAATATCTTCCGCGGAAACAGCTTCCATTTGGATACGTATCGCAAAAAGTACCCAATCGCCGCTGTTCGCGCCGTAAACGAGCCCGTCTGCCGTTTTGGAAATAATACTTCCGCTCCCCTCGCGACGGGAAACCTCCACGTCCGTAAAGTCGGTAATTTTCGTTTTCACGGAATACGAAACCTGCGTGCTAGACACGGGCGAATCGGCAAAGTATATGCCGTCTCCCTTCGCTTGCACCGTAATCGTGTACTTTTCGCCGTAAACCAATGCAAAATCGTTAAGGTCGACAGAGGGCGATAATACGCCATTCGCCGCGTAATTTACGCCGTTCCCCGTCACGGTGATATCGTATACGGGCGTGTATTCTAAATTGCCTTCCACCGCCTTAGCCGTAATCACCGAACCGCTCTTTTCAAAACCTGTTGGCGCGGCGAGCATAACGGGCTCGTCGGGAATTTCCACTTCTTCATACGGTTGCACGTAAACGATATCGATTCCCGTGAGATATATACGGCAAACGAGATGATACTCTCCGTCCGCTTTTCCAAGTGAACCGAAATGGAATTTATACGCCGTCTTTACGCCGCTCCACGTCACCCCGCCGTTTTGTTGTTTTGCCGCTTCCGCATTCGCACGAATAACGTGCACGCCGTCGCCCGTATAATTTAAGCTGGTATCGCTTTGTACGTCCACAATGGACGAACCGTAAAACTCCTGTTTCGCAAAGAACCCGCCTTGCGCGCCCTTCGTACGGATAACGACGAGCGGATTCTTATCCATATCCACCGTTATGCCCGACTTCGGACTGATCCAGCCCCATTCCTCTTTATTCGTCGAATTGAAGACGGTATACCCGTTCTCTTGATCGTACTTTGCTTCTATGCCTTGCGCTCCCGTTTGAAACAAGCCCGCCGAAGTATCCAAATCCTGCGCGGAATATCTAGCCGCGCTCGACACTTTCACATCAAAGGACACCCCGTCCGATTCTTCAATGACCGTAGGCCACATCGTATTTTTAGCGCACACTTTCACCGTATAAACCCCGTCGGGAAGACCATACAGCGAAAACGACGTAAACAATTCGTCTCCCTCGTAAACGACCGTGTTCGTGCCGTATTCTTTTACGGTTATACCGTAGGCGTCGCAAGCTCCGTTTGTCGGCGCTTTCCAGGTAAGCTCGCCCTTTTCGTTCAAGTTAAGATCGTTCACGTCCTCCAGCTTCACCGCGTCAGGCTTGACGATATCCCCAAGATAGAATATCTGAATCCCGCTGTAATGCACCACTGCGTCGTTTGCGTCGATGCTTGTGGAGTCGTTCACGCCCAAACGCAGATGTACGTTATGCTTTCCGCTAACCATGTGTTTCGTCGCCGATACGATATCCGCCGACAAATTACCGAGCTTGTTCGTATCGTCCACGACCGTATAATAAGAATCGCTTTGTTTTAATTGTAAATGATAACCGCCGAACACATACCCAACGGATATAAACACGATAGGATTGCGGTCAAAATCCAGTGAAAATTCAGGTCCTGCAACGCGTCCCCAGCCGTCCGCGACGGGATAGATCTCCGCATATTTTTTTCCGTTTACTTCTATCAACCGCGCGCCACCGTGCTCACCGCCCTCCGAGATATTTCCTTTAAATTTCACGATCTCCTCAGGGGTATAATTTACCGCGTACTCAATGCAAAAACCGTATTCGCCGTATGCACTCTTTTCGCTGTCGTGACGGGAAGATTCCCACGCGACTTTCGCTTTATAATTGCCCGATTTCAAACCGAGTTCGGCGATGGATAATTTACGGTTATTTTCCAGCACAATATTCACGTCGACCGTTTCACCCGTAAAATATTCGCACACGATGACGTCCACGCCACTTGCGTGGGGCACGTTATCCCAAACGAGCATACCGTTATTCAAGCGCATGTTTTGGGGCCTTTCTAGCTCTCCGAACGAAGAAATCGAAAACGTAAGCGTCTTTTCCTCCGAATCGTTCACGGAAACGCCGTCGCCCGACACCACAAGCTTCGCCGTATATTCGCCGAGCGGCAAAGAAACGGTATCCGCGCCTGCCTGCGTACCGTCGTAAGACATTACGCGCGTAATCCCTTTATACACCTCCAAAATATACCCGTTGTTGTTTTCCACGTCCTGCCAAACGAGCTTATCCGCGTTTCGGTCGTAAGAAAAAGTTTCGGGGGCGGGCATCTTTTCCGAAATCTCGCCGATATTGGAAGCATATTCTAAAACAAATGAATACGTCGTAACCAAAGAGGCGCGGAAAGTATCCTCCACCTCTTTTGCCTGAATCTCAGCAAGATATTCTCCCGCGGAAAGGGATTTTAAATTGACGGCGGGGCTCGTCACCGTTTCGTCAACGTATACCTGCCCCTCCTGTTTAATCTTCACCGACCAACCCTTCGTCGCATTTTCATCGGCGTTCCACGTCAACGAAATTTCTGTTTCGTCGAAATATACCGCCTGCGGTGCGTCAAGTGCGGGAAGTTCTTTTTTCGTCGTTTCTCCGCCGTTAATATCGCCGCCTGAAGAATCGGTATCCACACTGCTACTCGGGCCGAGGTCTTCCGTCTTCATACCGCCGCCGACCATTTTGCCGCAAGCCGTCATCGTGAGGATAGCCGCGAACGTCGCCAACAGAAATATCAAACCCTTTTTCTTCATGACAATTTTCCCTCTTTCCTTAATTCTTTTTCGCTTTTTCAAGTCGACGCTGTTTTGCCCATTTCAGCTCCGTCGCGACGAAAAACAGCGCCGCTGCCCCGAAAATCACCGACAACCCGATGATGGGCTCCAATAAATAATTCTTTTCCTTAATCTTCACGTCGTAATCCTTATCGCGGAATAACGTCGTACGCACGGGTACGTTCGTTGCGGAAACGTTGCCGCTCCCCACTTGCCCGTCGGTGTTTTTTCCCCAAGACCAAACGTTTCCGTCTTCGTCTTTTACGAAAGTCCGTTCACCGATCGTGCCGATAAATTCAACGATTCGCACCGTTTTTTCCTTCGTCTTATCCACGGGCGTTCCGTCGGTCGGTTTTCCCGACGACGTAAGGTCTTCCACCGACAACGGCTCGTAAAAGGTTATTTTCGTAGGCGAAATCACTTTTCCTTCCGTTTCAAAGGGACTGCCCGCCGCAATAAAGCCGAGCTCCCCTGCGCCGCCCGAGCCGCACGCATAAACCGCCCCGCTTGACGACAGTAAGAAATTTGCAATCCCACCGCAAGCGATATCCACGATTTCCGCCAATTCCTCCGAGCCCGTTGCGTCGTATACTTTTTCAATCTCTACAGGCGTGTTGCTCCATTTTTTATTCTCCGACACGTCGATCCTGCCAACGCCGAACTGCCCGAACAGGTTATTCCCCCAAACGAAAACCTTCCCGTCCGTCGTCAATGCCATCGCCGTCGTACTTTCCGCCGAAACCTTCTTGACATTTGAAAGCAACGACTCTTTCGGCTCGGTCACGTAATCGGACTGCGCGTCCGTTTCCCCGTCGCAAAGCTGTCCGACATCGGGATCCCCCCAAGCATACAGTTTCCCTGATTCCGTCACTGCATAGCTCGTATATTCCGCCGCGGCGATCTGCGTTACGTTTTCCCCGCCGAATTTTTCTTTGGGAATCTTGGTCGGTGCAATCACGTTCACCTTTCTCGACGCCGCTAAAGAAAGTCCCAACTGACCGCAGTTATTTTGCCCCCAGGCGTAAACTTCGCCGTCCGTGCTCAACAACAATGCATAAGAGTAACCCGCCTGCACGTCTGCCGCCACGCAGCCACTTGGAAGCTCGATCTTTAAAGGCGTTGCATAACAATTCGATTTATCTTCGGGGTCGTTCAGGGTTTTGATCTCTTTTCCGAGCTGACCGTTACTATTATTGCCCCAACCATACAGCTTACCGCTTTCGGTAACGGCAAGAACGAACCCCGATCTCCCCGTATCGAACGCAACCGTTTTCTCGGACAAAATCCGCCCCTCCAACGGCTCGATTTTCGACTTGCCGCCGAGCTGTTTTCTGCCGAGCTGTCCGACGGAATTATCCCCCGAAGCATATAAGTATCCGTCTTTATTTTTATATATAGAAAAGTTGCTTTCTCCGCAATAGTCAACGACGGTATATTTCTCCGAAACGAGCGGTTTTTCACTGTCCGCTGACGAAGAAAATACGGGAAATACACCGCCGATTGCGAACGTGCACAGCGCGCATATAAGCAACATTTTCCTTTGAAAACCTTTGTTTTTCATACTTTGATCCCATTGCGCCGTACGCGCCGAATGATTATAAGCTGTCAATAAACTGTTGAAGCTGGAACTTCACTTCTGCTTGAATGGTCTTCATTGCCGTTTGCAAATCGACATTACCGAAACGGTTTTCCAGCTTAGAGTTCCATGCCGCGATCGGATTCGCAATCTGACCGAGCTGATAGCTTTTCGCTTCGGAGATTGCCGTTGCAAGCAACGGACTGTTTACCGCACTGATCAATTTCTCCGTACGTTGCGAATCGAACGTGAAATCGGAATACGGAATTTCCACGTAACGATCCATATCGAACATATATTCCATATATTCCATGACTTTCGGATCGCTTGCCGCCTGCACGCGGATATAATTCGCGTTCCACGTCAGCTCGTACGCGGGGAACGTGTAGCTTTCAAAGCCGATGGTGTTCACCGTCCCCTCGATTTCGTTGCCGTTTTCGTCCTTCGCCACGTCCCAATGCACGCCCTTGATTCCGTATTGGAAAAGATCGTGATTTTCCTCCGACTTAAACAGCCAATCCATGAATTTCATAATGCCGTCAAGTTTCGATTTGCTCACCGTTTTGGGTACGCAAAGATAATTCCATGCTTTGAAATCCGTTTGCGCATAACCCGATTTCTTTTCTCTAACCGCTGGATCGTTGACGAAAATTTCCAATTCCGCGCCGGGGTTATTTGCCTTTAAGCGGGCTTCCACCGCGCTGAAATTGTTGATGGATTGCACCACGCAAGCCCCCATTCCCGCTTCAAATTTCGTATCCGAATCGGAAACGCTCATCACGTCGGGATCGATAATCCCGTCCTCTTGCCAACGGCGAATAATTTCGTAATCTTCCTGCCATTTTGAGTCTACTGTGTTAAACCCTGCGGGGAATTTCCCCAACCCGTCCGCCGCATTCGGATCCAAATAGTCATTGATTCCGACAGCCATTACTTCGTCGTTTTTGATATATGCCGTCGCTTCTACGCCTTGACGGACAAGAATGCTCGTTTTAATCCCCGCTTCTTTATAATCATTCGCGCTTTTAGAAACGAGTCTGTGGGTATTGACAAGGTCCCAAGCGCCCCATGTTGCGTCGTTGTTGGACAAAGCGGGTACAACCCCCGATTTGTTTTGCTTGATCCAATAAAGATAGTATTCAAGCTCTTCAAAATCGTCGATCCCATCGGAAAGCTTATCCGCGGTCACGGTGGAAGAAGAAATCCCCGCAGGCTTCACGAACGAAGCATCCGCCGCGCAGAGCTCGCGCCAATCCTTGCGGATATACGCTACGGAAATATCAGAAAACGTTTGGGTAAGCGGAATTCCGTACACGCCGCCGTTAAATTTGTTTTTGTTTAAAAAGTTCTGATCAAACGCCTGTTTCAATCCAGGATATTCGTCGCTTTGAAAATACGGTTCGAGATTGTAATAATAATCTTTTTTTGCAAAATCGGAAAGATAGATCCACGCCGCGTCAAACACGACGTCGTAACGGGTTTCGCCCGCCGACATCGCCAGATTCAGCTTTTGTTTATAATTGTTTTGCGTATCAAACGAAAAGGCAAGTTTGACGCCGAGATCCTTCCCCGCGCCGCTATTAAATTCGTTTAAGACCTTGGAAAAGCCTGCGGGTTCGCCGCCGTCCGTGCTCCAAAGATAAAAGCGGATATCGCTAGAACCGCCGCCCTTTTTACCGCATGCCGTAAACGTAGTAAATGCCGCCAAAGCCGCAAGCGCGCACGCCGTTATTTTTTTCTTCATACCGTTTTCTCCTTAATTTTTATAATATTTTTTATTTAATTGTTTTTAAAAAGCCAATAAAGAACTCACGAGCCGATTTACCGTTGAATGCTTTCGACTTATCCCTTCACGCCGCCAACACGTAAGCCTGCGACGAAATATTTTTGTAAGAAGGGATACAACAGCACGATAGGACCGATCGTGGCGATCGCGGTCGCAAGCTGGAAAGTAACCGCGATCTGTTGGCTCTCTCCCGCGGGTGCCCCGCTCACATTCTTGTTCGATATGCTGTCTACCATTTCAATAATGATATACTGCAAAAGATAATACTTTTCGTCGTGAATGAACAGCATACTAGTCATCCACTCGTTCCAGAACGAAACCGCCGTAAACAGGCTCACCGTTGCAAGCGCAGGCAGTGAAAGCGGTAACACGATCCGAAACGCCGTACACCATTCCCCTGCCCCTTCCAAGACGGCGCTTTCGATAATTTCTTCGGGGATATCGTTGAAGAAATTACGCAGCAAAAACATATTCCACACGTTGAACGAAAAGGGCAGAATGTATACGAGCAGATTATCTGAAAGATTGAGATATTTGGACACAACGATATAATACGCTGTCAACCCGCCCGAAAAGAGCATGGTCAAATAATAGATAAAATTGAAAAAATTACGGTATTTTAACTTTTTCCCTGAAAGCGCGTACGCCGCCATTGCGGTCACAAGCACACAAAGCGCCGTCCCAATCACCGTCGTACCGATAGTCAAGCCGTAGGCTCGAACGATCGTTTGATCGGCAAACAACGTCCGCCAAGCCGAAAGAGAAAATTTCGACGGAATGAGTTTATAGCCTTCTCTTACCAACGTCACTTCGTCTGCAAAGCTACTGATCAAGACCTGAAAGAAAG
This sequence comes from Clostridia bacterium, assembly GCA_017467275.1. GTDB lineage: Bacteria > Bacillota > Clostridia > Christensenellales > Borkfalkiaceae > Scatosoma. Next base: position 147,911 of record JAFTSN010000025.1, read on the forward strand.
GATAAAGGCAAAGGATCGCAAACGCACCCGCGATAACGTACATGACAATCTTTACCGCCAATTCGCCTTTACCCGTTTTAATTTTATTTCTCGTTTTTTCCATACGACACCCCTTAAAACACCGCCGATTCGGGCGCGTAGCGCTTTGCAAGCGCATTGGACACGATAACGAATACAAAGCCCATCACCGATTGATATAATCCCACTGCCGCCGTTTCGCCGTAGTTGGGGAAAGTACTCAATGCACGGAGCACGTACGTGTCGATAACGTCCGTGGTATATAGTAGCTCCGTATTGTTGCCGACGAAGGGATAAATCATGCCGAAATCACCCTTGAAGATACTGCCGATATTCATAATCGTCATCAACACAACGGTGTTTTTGATAAGCGGCAACGTGATAGAAAAAATACATCTAACACGGCTCGCCCCGTCAATGGTCGCCGCTTCATAAATGGATTTATCTATCCCCAAGATCGCCGCCATATATACGATTGAATTCCACCCCGCACTTTTCCAAATCCGCAAGATCACAAAAACCTCCACCCATACGTCTGGATTGGAATAAAAGTCAATCGGCGTTCCGCCCACTAATTTAATGGCAGAATTGATGATACCGTCGGCTTTCAAAAACGCCACCGAGAACATCGCGACCGTTGCCCAAGAAACGAAGTTGGGCAAAGTCATCAAGGTTTGTGACACACGCGTGAATGCCTTTGATTGTAGCTCGCTCATAATTACAGCGAGAAATACGGACATCAACATACCCGTCAAAATGAACAATGCGTTGAGATACAGCGTATTCAACGTCACTTGCATCCATTCTCCGCTCGCAAAAAAGAAACGGAAATTGGCAAATCCGTTAAAATCGCTAGCAAAAAATCCCGCGATCGGATCGTAATCCTGAAACGCCATCACAATTCCGAACATAGGCAGATACGCAAAAACGATCATAAACACGAGCGACGGCAATAGCAGCGAATACCTGCCCGCATTTTTCACGAAATCATTTTTCTTCAAACGATTGACGCACACCCCGCGCGTCCCCGTCGCGTTATTCTTATCTTCCATACCGTTTTGCTCCTTTCTTGCCTCCCTTTAAACGAGCGTATCTAGAATATCTTTAATCGGGGTTTTCACAAGACAAACTTTATCGTCTGCCGCCCCGTAATAAATCCATAAAGAATCACCGTTTTTCACCGCACCGCAAGGAAATACCACACCGCCAAAAAAGCCGTTTTGTTCATAATCGTTAATCGGTTCCAAAAAAGGCTTTGCACTCCGCTTTAACACCTTTGACGGATCGTTGCGGTCCAAAAGAATCGCTCCCACGCAATAACGGTTGTTTTTATCTGCGCCGTGATAGAGCGTAAGCCAACCGTCCTCCGTTTTGATTGGAGCTGAGCAAACACCCAGCCGCTCACTATCCCAACGATCCTTTCTTACGCCGAGAACGCGTACATGCCTGCCCCATTCCAGCATATCGGACGATTGTGCAAGCCACGCTTCAGGTTTTCCGAACTCCGATGTAGACGGGCGATGCAGCATATAATACTTCCCGCCCATCTTTTCGGGGAAAAACGCCACGTCTTTGTTGTCGGGCGTCAAAAGAACGCCTTTCTTTTCAAATGTTTTAAAATCCTTCGTCGTTGCAAGCGCCACACAGATTCCCAAATCGGAAACCGCCGTATACGTAATATAATATTTCCCGTCGATCACCGAGATCCGTGCGTCCTCCACACCATACGCTTCGTATTCTGTTTCGGGAAAAATTCCGCAATTTTCATCTAAAATGAAATTTTCTCCGTCCTTGCTTCGCGCCACCGCAAGATAGGACATCGACGTTAGATATTTCCCATTTTTGCCCTTCACAACGCGCGCGTCGGAAAAATCGTAATTTGGATCGGACGGGCTAAAATATTTTACGACGTACGCCCCCTTTTCAATCATGGGTACGCCCACGCGCCCCCCGTTCTCTTTCACACGCTCCGCAATACGGACAAGCAAGACCGTCTCGTCTTCAAACTGTGTGGCAGCAGGATTAAAAACGCCTATCGCCTCCGTATCTTGATAACGACTTTTCACCTTTTCTTTCGTCAATAAAGGATTCTTCTTCGAGTAAAAATTCATAGACTCCACCTAATAATCTCCAAAGTTATTATAAAACATATATACCAACATTTCAATACACAAAACCGCAAATTCTTTATACTTTTCAGCAATCAAGAAGTAATTTTATTATAACAGGAAAACGTTTCTTCGGTCAATATATTTTTAATAGATACTATTACAATACCTGAAAACGAATAAAATATTTGCTTAAAGCAAGTTTCCGTTTCAGTTCATAACCTATACGTTCTGAAATGACAGCTAGCTCCAAATCGTATCATTTTTGTCCAACTTTTTACGTGAATAATTATTCTATTTTATACTGTTTTATGCACGTCCGCTTTTTTATAAGTGCAAGATGGCTAACACTTATAAAATAGCTGTCATTTCCCAAACAAAAAACACGGTTCTAGACGCTCTTCACATAGGGATTTAAATATGAAACTTATAAAACTCGACTTTTAACCAAGCCGAGTTTTCTTTTATCCACGCAAAACAAATTGAATTAATTTTTAT
>JAFTSN010000001.1 GCA_017467275.1 Clostridia bacterium
AAAAAAATCTGGCGTTAATTAACGCCAGACCGAAAAAGATATTAAATTTCCAAAAACCCGTAGATTTATTTGAACTTTTTCTCAAAAAGTGTTGCACTTAGTTTGACAAATCACCTTTAACAAAAAACATAGATATTTTTGGAATTGTTTTCAACTATTCCGCTATCTCTACCCCATGAATAAAAGATAAGGGATACCCACAGCCTTGGTGAGTATCCCAATTTTTTATTCCTAAAATAAGTTCTTGAGCGCGTTTAACGCATTGATTTGCCTTACTCCTATAAGGAATAATTCCAAGCTCCCCTATGATCGATTGGCTAGCTTTAAGAAATCCTTTTATTTTCGCAACGTTAACCGATCGCCGTTATTTCGTCGTTTTTCTGTATTTCGCAGGCGTAATCCCCACCAGTTTTTTAAAGATCTTATTGAAATAATTCACTTCGTTATAACCGACCTCTTCACATGCCTGCGTCACGCTTTTCCCCTCGATAAGGCAAGACTTTGCCTTGTCTACGCGGACTTTGTTGAGGTAATCGGAGAACGTCGTATTCATCTCATCTCTGAAAAGATGGCTCAGATAATAGGTACTTACGAACACCTCGCTGGCAAGGGTACTCAAATCAAGTTTTTCGTTATAATGCGCTTGAATATACGAGATTGCATTGGTTATATGCGCCGAAGTCGATTTTTTGGAGGCGTAAACAATATCGATATACCGCTCCAAAATCTCCACCGTGGTTTGGCAAAGATCGGCAAAATCAATGTTTTCAAGCAAAATTTTCGAAGATGTTTTCACGACCTCTTTCAGCCTCTCCACGGGCGCGCCCGATTCGACCGCCGCCCTTGACAGAAAGGCGGTAAATTCGTACAGCTTCGCCTTGATGATCGCCAAATCCCCGCTAGCATAGGAAAATATATCGTTCAAAAAGTTATTGATGATCTTTCTCGCATTGTTTTTATCGCCGAGATGAACGTAGCCGATTAACTCCTTTTCCATCTCGATGGGATAGCGTTTACAATCCCCTGTCGTGCGGGAAATTTCCATTTCCTTACGCGTCTTCATTAGCTCTAAATTAAGCCGATTTACCTCTTGACGGCGCGCGAGAAACTTATGCTCTTCTTTAATCAGATAATTCAAAAGAATCATGAGCATACGTGCCGAGCCCGTCATGCTTTCGCACTCCATTTTTTTCATAGACGAAAGGTCCGCTCCCTCTAAAAAGAGCCCACTTTTCGCGTTCTTTTGCTTAAATTCCTCTTGAAAATACTCGTCGTTATCCCAGAGAATTACGGGTCCGACGGAAATAAAACCCACGATCTCTTCGCTCAACACGATTGCTACGATACACATTACGAGCCCGCACGGCGTTTCGTAGATATACGGCGCGCCGAGCTCATGCGCCTTCATGCCGCCCAACACAACGTTCTTGCGGCAGATGCTCGCCCCTTTCGCATAGTTACAAACACACCCGTTTCCGCGCACGGCAAAGCACTCCCCACCGTCCTTACCGTAAAGAGTCACGTCCAATCCGCTCGAACAGGAATAGTCTTTTAACAACTTTTCCAGTTCTTCCACGTTTAATAAACTTTTTAAATCGTTTTGTGAGATCATAATCCGTTAAAAAATACCACCGAAAAATAGGTGACGGTATTCTCGCCGTTAATATAATTTATGCCGCACTTTCTCGCGAGGTCGGTTACGTCCACGCCGCACGCCTCGATTGACGGTCTCGCCCGATTCGGGAAACGGCACGCCTCGTCGGGGTAGGTGCATTTTTCACAGACGGAACAGCCGCCCGCGCCAAGCATTTCACACTCTTTTCCTTTGAGTAAGGGCATTAACTCTTCTTCCGTTTTTTCGTGATCCTTTTTCGCCGAAAACATACCCTCGATATCAAAGCAGTCCTCAATTTCGTGTTTGGTCGTAAATACGTAGGCATAGCGGTAGGAAGAATATTTCTTTCTTAATTCGTCTAGCTTTCCCACTGCAGGCGGACACGTCCACGTGGCATTGTATTTTCCGCAATAATTCGCTTCACACGCTTCAACAACCGCTTTGGAAAAGGTGATCTCCGACGTCGGAATACACGCGCTCTGCCATGCTTTCCCAGCCAACGCCTCGTCTAAAATCTCCTTAAAATTCATCGTCCACCTCTCCGAAAAACATATTTTCCATAAACCGTTCGCTAAAGTCTCCAAGCGTGGAAAGATCGACATTTTCCACTCTCTTTGCAAGCTCCACACTCTTTTCCAAATACGCCGTGTTTAACATGCACATCTGTGCACCCTTCAGCGCGGTATTTCCGACCACCTTAATTTTGGCTTTCAGTCCTCTCGGCAGCAGCCCGAGATAGACGGCGTTTTCTACGTTAAGATAAAACCCAAGCCCGCCCGCAATGAACACGTTGTCCACGTCCTCTTCCTTTAAGCCCGCAACCGTCATCAGAACGTCGATTCCCGAGGCTATCGCGCTTTTGGCAAGCTGAAACTCTCTCACATCCTTATCCGTCACGTATACCCCGTCCGCAAGAAAGTATTTTCCCCCGTCAAAGGCACCCGTTTCGTCTACCAGCCCCCTCTTTCGCATCACGGCGATCGCATCGATCAAGCCCGAACCGCAAATCCCTTTAGGATCCGTGTTTCCAATCGTGGAGAAAGAAAGCCTTTCCCCCTCGAAAACGTGATCGATTGCGCCAGCCGTACCACCCATACCGCACTCAATTCTCGCCCCCTCGAAGCAAGGGCCCGCCGCCGTGGATGCACAATAATATTTTCCGCCGTTTGAAACAATGATTTCGCCGTTCGTACCGATATCCACAAAGACGTTATTTCCCTTTTCAATTCCGATAGAAACCGCCCCAACGAGAGCGTCGCCGCCGACGTACGCGTTTGCCGAGGGCAAAAGAACGGTCTCTTTAACGGACAATGGGAGATTATTGAGCGTAACGCACTCTAAAATTTTCGCCGTATACGGAGCGACACCGATTCCCGTGACGTCCGCGCCCGCAAAAATATTGAGCATAGTCGTATTTCCCGCAACGAACAGCTTCTCCAAACGCTCCGTCTTTATAAGGGCGCAAAACTCCTTTAAAACACTCTCCGTCGCATTCAAAACGGCGTTTTTGAGCATGGACAGATTGCCGCCGCTTGAAAAACGGATGCGAGAAATCACGTCCGCGCCAAAAGAAGCTTGCGGGTTGAGCATAGACCTTTTTCCCACAACCTTGCCCGTAGACAGATCGACGAGCGCAAAAGCAAGCGTCGTCGTACCCACGTCCACCGCCGCGCCGTAGCCTTCTCCCTTTTCGATAGGAAAATCATCCCCATCCGTCTCGGTGAGCCCCGTTCCAGACGCCTCGCTTAAAAGGACACTCATGTCGTCGGCAGGCACTGTTTTACAAGTAAGGGCCGTTTTCTTTTCACCATTTAAAAGGATCTCCGCCTTACATTTCCCACACGTGCCGTTTCCGCCGCAACCGGCGTTTAAAACGTACCCGTTTTTAGCGAGAAGCTCCAAAAGCGTATCACCCTTTTCCCCGTCGAAAGAAATTTCCTTTCTGTTTCCGTTTTGAAAAACCGAAATCTTCATACGTATACTATAACATATTTTTTGCGATTATGCAATAAAGGTGGTATGTTTACCACCTTTTTGACAATCAGAATTTTTCCACCGTTTCAAAAAACGCGTCCACGTTTTCCCATTTGGAAAGCGGAGGAATATCGCATCCAGAAGAAGGCACAAAATTGGGATAGCCTCCGCATTTTTTCATCAGCTCTTCCGTTGCCGCCTTGATCGATTGCGGCGTACCGTTTTTAAATTCGCCCGCGGGATCGACGTTACCCATTGCAATAATGTCTTTGGGAATTTTTTTCATGATCTCCGCCATATCGACCGCGTTGCCGAAATGGTATACTTTCGCCCCCACGCGCAAAATCGAGTCGATGATTGTAAGCGCGGTATTCCCGCAATTATGGTATACGACGATGAACTTCTCGTCCTGCACCCCATCAACAATCTTCTTAATATACGGCTCGGAAAACTCTTCGGCAAGCTCGGGCGAAAGCAGCCCAGCCAAAGGCTCGGCAATTACGACGCCGTTCGCGCCTGCCTCTTTAAACGCCTTAACGTATTCCAACAAGAAAGACGTCGCCTTTTCAAGGACCTTATGCAAAAGATCGGGATCGGTATAGCAATACACCAATGCCTCGGTCACGTCGAGAAGCCTACCCGCCAAAGAGAAACTGCCGATAACTCCCGCAAAGACGGGACGGTCTTCAATAAGCTCAGCCGCCCTTTTAATTCCATCGATACAAACGCCCGTCCTCTTCTCGCCGACAGCGGGAACGCGGAGGGCATCCGCCTCCTCTTCCGTCTCCACGATTTTATCCGTTACGGTGGGAACCTCGTCGTCGGAGAAAAGAACGGGAGAGCCGAACGCCTCCGCCTCCACGGACAGGTCCATAATACTGACCGCGCCGCAAGCGGGCGTACGGTCCGCCACTACCTTCATGCATTTCGCTTGATTTTCCGCACTGCAAACGAGCTCCTTGACGGTAATACCCGTAAGCTCGATCCCGGGGAAAGCGAGAATCGGCATCGCCTTTTTCTTTTGCGCTGATTTTAAACCCTCCAACCACGCAAACATATTCCGTTTCATTACAAACCTCTTTTACCCAAAATACGCTCTCGCCTTTTCCGCGCAAGTAGCCGCGTCGGGCGTATAAGCGTCCGCACCGATCTCATCGGCAAACTCCTGCGTTACAGGCGCGCCGCCAACCATGACTTTCACCTTATCGCGAAGCCCCGCCTCTTTGAGCGCATCGATAACCTCTTTTTGATACATCATCGTAGTGGTAAGCAGGGAGGAGAGACAAACGATGTCCGCGCCGTTTTCCTTTACCGCCTCCACAATCTTCTCTTTCGAACAATCCACGCCAAGGTCGACGACTCTAAGCCCCGTCCCTTCGATCATCATCTTCACGAGGTTCTTACCGATATCGTGCAAATCGCCTTTAACCGTACAGATAACCGCCGTGCCGACGGGTTCCACACCCGCTTGTGCGAGTGCGGGCTTTAAGACAGCGAGCACCGCATTCATCGCTCTTGCGGCGATCAAAACCTCGGGCACGAATACTTCGTTGTTTTTAAATTTTTCCCCGACGACACCCATACCGACGATTAATCCCTCGGTGAGTAAGTCTTTTGCGGAAACGCCTTCCTCGAGCGATTGAGACACGAGCGCAACGAGGTCTTTCGCCTTACCTCTTTGCAACAACGCGGATACTTCTTCAAATCTAGTCATACTTTTACCTCTCTATGTCCTTTGAGGATTTTCCTCATTTTTTATAGTATATCATAATTTCAGTAACAAATCAAGTGCCGTTTTTGCTGAAAAAACGGACAGATTTGCTTGAAAAAAGAAAAAAACGAATGGAGTGATATGCACCTCAAAAGTTAGACAAACTTTTGAGGTGCATATCATTAAGGACTCTTTTTACTTTTAATATTTACATCAACGCAAAAGCATTTTTTAAAGCGGGATACAGCTCTTTAAACACTCTATATTTCCGCTCGTATTTTCTCGCCGTCTCGCTGTCGGGAAACACGGACGATTTAACCTTCACAACCTTCTCCGCCGCCTCTTCGACGCTTGCGTATTCACCCGTCCCAACCATGGCAAGAATCGCTCCGCCATACGCGGGACCTTGCTCCGTCTCCAAAGAACATACCTCTGCGTTCAGGACGTTCGCAATGATCTTTTTCCAAAGCTCACTCTTCGCCCCGCCGCCGCAAATCTTGGTCTTTTTCACCTCGATCCCGTTTGTCAAGGCGACCTCCACGCAGTCTTTCAACGCAAACGCCACGCCCTCCAACACCGCAAGGCTCATCTCCTCTTTCGTTGTGTCGGGACGCATGCCGATAAACGCTCCGCGCGCGTTCACGTCGTTATGCGGGCTCCTCTCGCCCATCAAATAGGGCAAGAAATAGACGTTACCCTCGCCAAGCTTCTCCTCCATGCCTTTGACAGCCAAAGCATAGTCGCCTGAAAGAATATCCTCGATCCACCATTTATTCGCGCTCGCTGCCGAAAGAATACAGCCCATTAAATGCCATTTCCCCGTAGCGTGAGCAAATGCATGCAAGGCGTTCTTTTTATCCACCGAGAATCGATCTCCCGCGATGAATACCGTTCCGCTCGTTCCCAAAGAGACATTGGCGTCCCCGTTTTTGACCGTACCCGTGCCGATTGCCGCAGCGGCGTTATCACCCGCCCCCGCCGTCACAAGTGCACTCGGGAGACCGTACTCCCCCAAAACGCGTCCCGTCACCTCGTAGCTCTCGTACAGCTTCGGCAACCACTCCTCTTTCACGTGGCAAACCTCCGCCATTTCTTTCGACCAACACTTATTTTTCACATCCAATAGAAGCATACCGCTCGCGTCCGAATAGTCGCTCGAAAATACGCCTGTCATCTTATAGGCAAGATAATCTTTCGGGAGGCAAATTTTATCAATTCTTTTGAAGTTCTCGGGTTCATTTTCTTCCACCCATAAAATCTTCGGCGCAGTGAAACCCGCAAAAGCGATATTCGCCGTTAAAGCGGAAAGCTTTTCCTTGCCGATGACCTCGTTGAGATAATCGGTCTGCTTTTGCGTTCTCCCGTCGTTCCATAAGATTGCGGGACGGATCACCTCGCCCTCTTTATCAAGCATGACAAGTCCGTGCATCTGACCGCCGAAGGACACCCCTTTTACGTCTTTAGCCTCGTACATACCCCCGTCGAATAAGTTTTTTATGCCCTTTTTTACAGCAGAAAGCCAGTCGCTCGGGTTCTGTTCGCTCCAACCATCCTTGGGATAAGAGACAGGATAAGCCTCTGTCGTTTCAGCCAAAATACTTCCGTCTGCAGCAACGAGCAAAAGCTTTACGCCGCTCGTTCCCAAATCAATGCCTATATACGTATTCATATTTCTTTCCATTAACCCACTTGGGGTGCACGCTCAATTCTTTTATCCGTAAAGATATCCGTATCGTCTCTGCTCTTGGTGGAGAACTCGGAAACAATTGCCCCCTCTTTTCCCGCGCGGAACCAATGGAGGGTGTTGGGATAGAGCGTATATTGCTCGCCCGCCTTTAAAACAATTCTGTGAAAAACGGTAACGTCCGTAGGAGGGAGCTCAATCTCACCCACGTTTCTCTCGCCCTCGACAAACAGCTCTACCTCGCCTGCTCTGCAACGGAAGGTCTCCTGTTTTCCGACGTAGGGAATGCCGTTTTCCACGCCGTCGGGATGACGGTGTTCAGGGCAAGTCTGCCCCGGGAACAGGACCATTTCCTTCGCGCAAACCCTTTCGGTGTTTACGTAGATAATCAACTGTAAACCGATATATTCAAGATTGTTCAACCCGAAGTCTGCAATCTCGACATTATTTCTTTCCTCTTCGGTGAGAACGATTTTCGCCGCATCGAACGCCTCTAAGGTCTTTTTTACCGCTTCATTATAAGTTTCTTTACTGATCATTTTCATTTCTCCTCGTTTTTTATTTCTTAAAAGACAGCACGCCGCCGTCCATTAAATCTTGATAGTCAATCACATTGAAAATCTTTTTCCCGTTCAAAGAAATATCCGTTTCCGTATTTTCCCCATCGGAAGTGACCGTAAGCTCTTTACCGTTCCCAAGGTGAACGACCGCCTTTTTTACTTGCGCTTTACCGACGGTAAATTCCGTCTTTCCAGGACATACGGGGTAGAATCCGAGCGTCGTGAAGATATACCATGCCGCCATTGTACCCGTATCCTCGTCACCGGGATAACCGTCGTCCTCCGCCGTAAACACTTCCTCCACCATCCGCGTCAGCCAATACTGCGACTCTTCCACGTATCCGAGCTTGGAATACAGATAAGGCAAATGAAAGGAAGGTTGGTTGGAAATCGCGCACTGACCGAAATCAATCGCCGCCATCTCGCTCATCTCATGCAACTCATAGCGATACTGCCCCGCGTCGAAATCGGGTGGAGTAGAGAAGAGCTCGTCGAGCTTTTCCTTAAATTTCTCCTTGCCGCCATAGCAATCCGCAAGTCCCTCTACATCGTGATAGACGGCAAACGCATTTTGCCAAGCGCTCCCCTCGCAATACTCACCGCCCCACTCAATCGGGTTGAAATCGGGCTTAAATTTACCACTTGAATCCTTAGAGTGGATGAATCCCACCGCGAGATCGAAAAGCTTTTTATAATTCTGCGCCCTCTCGGCGTAAAACGCCTCTTTTTCCGCCTCTCCCATAACGCCCGCAACCGTGGAAATACAAAAATCCCCGTAAACGTAGTCGAGCGTGTGATTCGTACACTCGCGATATTTATCGTAAGGGAGATAACCGAGCCTATTATAATCCGCGGTTCCGTGGCGGCCGAATCTACGGTTCGGATCCTCTTCCGTCGCATGTTTAAGCATACCTTCGTACGCCGTTTTCATCAGCTCTTTCGAACCGATCCCCTTAACCGCTGCGTCGGCGATTACGCCGTCAATATAAGTACCGGGCATGAGTCCCGTCTCGCCGGGCGAAGGCCACTTCGGCAACCAACCGCTGTCTTTATAGATTTGCACAAATCCCTCAAGCATTTCCGCAAAGGCGTTTGGATCCAACAGCGAAAGCATCGGATAAACCGTTCTCGCCGTATCCCAGAACCCGTTATTGACGTACATTTTTCCCTCACGAATCTTCCCATCGAAGGGACAATAATGCACGATTTTCCCGTTTTTATCCGTCTCATGAAATTTGCTCGGGTATAAGAAGAATCGGTGCATATTGGAATAGAACACGCGCTTTCTTTCCTCCTCTGCCTCAATCTCAATCAAGGCGAGTTTTTCCTCCCATCTCTTTTCCGCCACCGCCCGCACGCTTTCAAAATCTCCCGAAACTTCACTTTCGAGATTATAAAGTGCCTGCTCGTAAGAAATGAACGACGTGCCGATACGGACGGTAAATTCGCTCGAATCCAACGTCAAATTGATCGCGCATCCTTTACCGCTCGTCCCCTTTCGATTGCCCTTATCCGACATCAAAACGGTCTCTTCCTCTTTGATTTTGCAATCAAATCGCACCGCGCAATAGCATGCAAAATTCTCCGAACTCCGCCAATCCTGTTTGCGGGAATTGGCAATCAAAACACCGTTCTCTATCATCACTTCACTTTCGCAATCAAAAGGAAATACCGTGAAGCGAGGCGTATCTTTCATATTTTTAAATTTCACGCGCATAATGGCGCATCGGTCGGTGGGCGCAAGCTCCAATGTGTAGCGGTATCTAAGCGCCGTCACTTTCATATAATCGGGACGGATGACCGTTTCGTTCGGTCGGAAGGAAGACCACCTACACGCGGGACGAAACATCGGCTCGCCCGTCTGAGGCAAGAACAGCAATTGACCGTAATCTCCAAGCCAATTACACGCCAAATGGGAAAGACGAATCCCGTCAAAGCTTCTGTCTTTGGGATGATAGAACCAGCTCCCACGGTCGGGAGAGGTTTGAATCGCCCAATACGACATAGCGTTCGGGACAGCTACCCAAGGCTGGGTGTTTCCGTTTCCGTAATGATGTTGAGAATCCGTTCCGAGTTTTACGTTTACGTAATCAATGTACCGACTCATTTTTATCCTACCTTTTAAATTTTTTAATCCGTCCTTCGTTTTACTAGCTTGACGGGCAATTTTTTTACCGTAACGGTATCGTCCGTATCGGACATTTTTTCATAAAGCGTCTGCGCCGCAAGATACCCCATACGGAAGAAGTCTTGTTCGACCGTCGCAACCGCCTCGTTTTGCTTTAATAAAATATCGAGATTGTCAAAGCCTACCATATCAAAATCTTCAGGCACGGAGAATCCGCCCTCTTCCAACGCCGCAAGCAGCTTCACAGCGTTGATATCGTTAAGCACGAAAATCCCCGTCGGCCTCGTTTCAATAGGAAAGCTTTTGATATATTCGACAACCTTGCTTTCCCCCTCACCGTTATCCTCGTACACCAAGGCGGGATCAAGCGGAATATTTAATTCTTCAAGTGCGTTTTTATAGCCTTGATAGCGACTCTTAAACGAGGAGAACGCGTTAAATCCACCGGGCGAAACGAGCAAAATCCGACGGTGCCCTAAATCACAGAGATGCTTTGTGGCGAGATACCCGCCGCGGATATTGTCGCTCGCTACATAATTTACGCTCAACCCGTTTATGAAGTGATCGATAAACACAAGCGTCTTTCCACGGTTGATAAGCGAGGAATAGAGGTCCTTATTATACGCGCTACACGAGGGTAAAATCAACATGCAGTCAAACCGCTCCGCCAATTCCGAAACGACGGCTCTCTCGTAGTTAAAATCCGCCTTGGAGGGATGTAGCGTAAGGTAGATCCCGTGCTGGTGAAAAAAACTCTCCACCCCTTTGATAATCTCAAACTCTCGCGTAATTTTGCTGTCGTATGCAATGACAAGGGGAACAATCTTGATATCCCCGCTCACCATGGGATTGTGTTTTCCCGTCACGTACGTGCCGCTCCCGCGCTTACGGTGCAGATAATTGCCGTCTTGCAGCTGCTTGAATGCGCTCTGTACCGTTATACGGGAAACACCGAACTTTTTCACAAGCTCAGCCTCCGTGAAAAATTTATCTCCCGCTTTTAAGTGATTCTCGCGCATATAATTCAATAAATATTCATAGAGAGCAGCGCTTTTCGTCTGTTTTACAGTATCCATAAATCAACCTCGCTTTCTTTACAAGACAACTTTCTTGTAAATCAATCAATTTTTTCTTTATTATACCATAAAATCCCTTAATTTTCAAACTTTTTCCTTACTTTTTCTATGACAAATTCAATATATTTAATATCATATGAAAACATTGACTTGGAATTTGTCTTGTATGCTTCGTTCTTTTTCTCAAAATCCGTACGCCATTTTTGCCCTTCGGGCGTGGAGAGCGTTTCTTCGAGCTTTTGAACGAAAAATTTCATTTCCTTTTTCTGCGTTTCCGTCGCATAACCGTCGCACTCGTAATCCTGCCACAAGATTCCTGGAACGCCACCTTCTTCATAGGTCGCCGCAAACCAAGGATAGAGCGCCGATAGCGTATGGATAAACGCACCGCGACGCTTATTCTTCAGATTATAGACGTCGCCGAACTCGTAATTACCATACATGCGGTTGATCGCCACGTCGCGCATATTACAGAACTGCGGGATATGCATGGGAATAATTCCCTGCTTCACAGACGCTCTCGTAAGAGCCCTCACCTCGTCGGGCGTATATGGCAACGTTTGATAGTCGGAGTGCGATACGACAATACCGCTCGTCTGTACGATTTCCGCAATCATACCGTTCATGCGTTGGCTGTAATAAACGTGGCGATAATGGGAATTTTTCGTATCCGAGGGAATCCCGCTCACAAGCCAGTTCGCACCCTCTGTTCTGATCCCAACGACAGCGTCTGGAACGTTCGTGCGGTAATCGGCGAGAAAATCCACGTAATTATTAAGGCGTTCCATTGTACGCCAAACGTCAAGCGCCGTCACGGCTGAAGACCAATTATAGAAATCGTTCGCGGGATTGTCGTAGGTGAAGATATACCCGTTCCCTGCCTTTCCTTGCCCCGCCTCGGGATCCACGTCGAGAATCCGCGCATATTCCGAATCCCAAGCTGCGTTCAGCTTTTTCATGGAGCCGTAATAATCAATCGCCCATTTTTGGAATTCCTTTTTCCCCTCTTCGCCAATCGGGAAGCGGGTATTCATATCCACACGCATCCAACCGCGGGTATCTTCGAAAGTCACAGGCACCACGCCCGTTCCCGTCGTGAAATAGTTATCCCCCCAACGGTTAAACTGATAATCGGACTGAATTGCCACGGCGTTCGCCAAATTCTCATCGGAGGGAGACGCTTCGCAGCCCCAATTCGGATAAGCGTTCGAAATGGTATATTTCACGCCGCCCGCCCATCTTGCAACGGTCCCTACCGTCGTTCTACCGAAGGGATAGTTACCGATCCCTTCCAATTCAATATCGAGAGCGCGCATAGCATCAAGCGTAAATTTGTACGCGTCCCCTTGCGGGTTAATCGATTGTCCCGAATTGGAAACGTAGACCCCGTTCACGTCGTAGAGCCAAGGCATCTGCGTGGTAGAGAGCATATTTACACCGCACTCTTTCATGTCGATAAGATCCTCGACAATCTGTTCTTCGGGATAGGGCGAAAGCTGAATATTGCCTCTCATATCCGCTTGCGACTGACTGAATATAATAGGGTAACGCGTTCCGTCTTCAAGCTCCGACCAATAGGGATTCGTCGTATTGAGCTTTAAAGAAATATCCTCGCTTGAAACCTCAACGGGAAGCGCCACCGACGCAATCCCCAAAGGTTCGTTTGTTATCAGCTTAATCACGACTTGCTCGCTAAACGGCGCAACCTGTAAATACAGCGTCCCCTTCACCTTTCCTGAGCCTCTTTGCCAAGAGTCGTAGCTGGTCATAAATTCTTCGAACGTATGCAGCCATTTATTCTGACCACCAACGGAGTGCTCGCCCTTTTTCACGTCGTTTGGCTCCACCTCACGCGCCGCGGATTCCACCTTGAAATCAAAGGTAGAGCTACACATATCATACCCGCCGTATTGCGTCACTTGATACGCTTCGGGATTCGCCCGATCGTTACGGAACACCGCTTTAAGCTGTAGGCGGTACTCTCCCTCCGTCAATCCCCAACCCATATTCGGCGTATCTACGTGCGGGCCGAATGCAATCCACATTTCCTTGGATTCACCGGGATAAACGTATTCCGTAATACGGTAATACTTATTGTACGGCACGCCGATTTTTCTCATCGAGCCGTCCGAGTTATATTGGTACAATATAGGCTCGAATTGCATCCCACCTGCGCCCTCGGGATCGAGAATCGTATCCCCGACGTTTTTATAACGGAAACGGAACCAATGGTAATCCGCTGCCTCCAAAACGCCCGATTTTCTAAGCTCCGTCGTTTCGTAGGAGGGGTATTTTTGAGCCGACGTATCCGTATAATTCGCCGAAAGAACATGCCTTTCCCCCGTTTCAAAACCCGCTACGTATCCAAGATATTCCCACTCAAGATCGGGATTCCCGGGAAGAGTAAGATCGTACCACTCCCCCTTGCTGACATCTTTCTCCTCGAAAGCCGTCGCCTCAACGTGCACGGGCATCTCTTGCCCCGAAGCAAGAGAAAGCTCATACTTGACGGGAATCGCCTCGTACGCCTTTACCCCCGTGGGAATCTCGTAGGTCAGTTTATTTCCGCCAAGTTCCAGCGTTCCTTTTCTCATTTTTCCATATCCCAATTTCTGCTTTTTGCTGAGGGTACGGGAAATGGGGTTATAGATCATCCCGCCATCGTCGTGAATTTCGTATTCGTCGACGTCCGCACGCTTGGGCGTTTCCATAAGCTTTTCAATCATTTCGTTATAATCCTCCTCACTTTTTACCTCTTTCGGATCAAAGTCAAAGAGCGTCATCCCGTCCTTTGCGCAGCCCCCGCAAGAAAATGCGAAGGTCGCAGCCAAAAGGCACAGTACCATTTTTTTAAATTTCATAGTTTTCTCCTTTTGGGCGCGCCGCTCCAACCTTTTAACAGATTTGAACAACCGCCTCAAACAAGTCAAGCTTGAGAAAGCACCTCTCTCCACCACTCAACGAGCCAAGCCATCGAATTACCCTCACAGGTTCCCGAGTGCGCAAGCCCCTCTTCCTCCGAGGTCACCCAAGTATCGTAAACGTAAGCAGGCTCCTCTTCCGTGCCGATATTCTCCCGCGCGTTTACGGTCACTTCATAACCGTGCTTTTCCTGTGCCGAGCCGATCTTATCGGAAGAGAGATAATAATATCCGTAAGCGATCTGCAACGCAGTACAATTCGAGTCGTCCATTTCCGAAGCTCGCGAATCACTGTACATCCAAATCCCCGCACCGTATTTTTCAGACGGTTTCATAAACGCACGGCAACGCTCCATCGCCGCACCCATGCCGCCGATATCGCCGATCATACGGAGCGTCTCAAACATTCCCCAAACGCATTGGATATGTCTAAGAGGGTTAAATCCACCTGTAAGCTCCTCTTTGATAGAATTGTCGCGGTTGATGCGCTTTTTTAAAATCGCCCACGTCTTTTCCACGTTTTTTAAATACTCCGCTTCTCTCGTAAATTTATACCAAACGGCATTGGACGCCATATGGAACGCAAGCGAAGAGGAGGTAAGACAGTAAGTAAGCTTGCCCGCATCAATGATTTTTTGCTGCTTTTTCAAAAGCAAGCCTGTATAATTACGATAATAGGACGCAATCTGGTTTCCCCCTTGCTCGGGATACGCCGCCGTATAGCTTACAACGCCCCAAAGAGGCATAAACGGCACGTAGGGATCCTCGTAAACGAAGGGAAGCCCGTCGGGAAGATCGGACGTATAGACGAAATCATCGTCGTTCTGACCGCTGTATTTCCCCATAAAGAAGGTACCGTCTAATTCGCTTTTAATGCACTCCAAAATGAAATCGCGAATCGCCGCGGGGTAGCCTTGATGATGGCTCCACTTATACGTGCCTTTGCTCATCGCCCAAAGCATCATCGTATTGTCTTCAACAAATGCGACGCGCCAATGATCGCCCGCCTCTTCGTTTTTGCGACACGTTCTAAACGCCGAAAGTTTATCCTCCCAAATATCTAAAGTCGTCCATCCCAATTCGTTAGGCGTAGCAACAAGTTCGTCCACGTCGTAATCGGGATTGGCGGTAGGATCGTTTAAAAGCGCTTCGGTAAAATAGCGCGAGCCTGCCACGTCTCCGTTTTTTGCACCGAGCGTGACGGCAAGCGACGTTCCCGCCACAATCGTGGCAGCCAATCCGATACATGCCGAGGCAATGAATTTTTTCATCGTTTTATTCTCCTTTTTTGGATTATACGCCTTAACGGCGCCCACTTTCAAGGGTTCATTTTTAAGCTTTAATTGCGCCCGTGCTCAACCCTTCGACAAATTTATCCATCGTAAAAGCAAAGAGCAAAATCAATGGAATGGATACGATCGTATACGCCGCATACTGTACCGTCGTCTTCACGGAACCTTGTTCAGAAAGGAACTTAATCCCTATGGGAATCGTCCACTGCGCCTTTCTCGTCAAAACGGTCAACGGCCACAGATAGGAATTCCAAGACGCTAAAATTTGCAACACGCCGAGCGTTACGAACATCGGGAAAGAAAGCGGTATAATAATACTAAAAATAATCTTCCCATCTCTCGCACCGTCAATCTTCGCCGCTTCCGTAAGCTCCGAAGGAAGAGATTCAAAAAAACTCTTTAATACGAAGGTACAGAAGATTTGTCCGCTTGCTATCGAGGGTAAAATAATTGCCCAATGAGAATTATAGATGCCCAGATTTTTTACGATGATGACCTGCGGAATAAACGTTAAAATCCCGGGAATCATCAAAATCATCAAAATGAACAGAAATAAAATACGCTTAAAAGGGAAGTCGTAGATCGCGAAAATATACGCCGTAATGCTGGACACGACAAGCGTACCGAGCGCGCACACAATCGCAAGATAGATACTGTTAAACAAGTACGGACTGACCGATTTCCACGCGAGCACATAGTTATCGAATCGGACATCTAAGAACGTAGGCAGCCATTTATTCGCCACGAAAGCCCCTTCAGACTTAAAGGAATTAAACAGCATGAACACAAACGGGAAGAAGAGACAGAAAATAATAAATCCCAAATAGACGTATTTCATCGCAGACGCAATTTTATCAATCGGACGCTTATACATTTTTCTTCCTCCCCGTGACGTATTGGTTGATGACCGTAAATACGATAATCACGCAGAACATAACGACGCCGATCGCCGAGGCATAGCCGTAGCGGTTGTAACGGAACGCGTTGTTGTAAAGGAGCAGCCCGGGAACGTAGGTCGAGCTACCAGGCCCGCCGTTCGTAATGACTTGTATGTTTTCGTAACTTTGAATACTGCCGATAATCGTCTGAAAAATGATAATTGTAACCTGAGGCATAATAAGCGGCAGCTCTAATTGAAAGAGCTTTCTCCACCAACTCACCCCGTCCAGCTCCGCCGCATCGTAAATGCTTTTGTCGATGTTCATAAGACCGGATAGAAGAATCAACGTATTCGCGCCGTTCACCCAAGGAAAACCGATAATCCCAAGCAAAGCAAATAATACGATTTTTTCGTCGCCCAACCACTGTCTTTGCATGGATTTAAGCCCGATACTGCCGAGTATTTCGTTGATGATACCGTTATCCGCAACAAACTGCCTCCACAAAAGCGTTCCCACCATCCCGGGAATTACTGCGGGTAAAATTATCATAATGCGGAAAAAGTACTGTGCCCTTGCGTGCTTTACTCGGTGCAACAATACGGCGTTGAGCGTGGTGATTACCGTCGCTTTGATAACGTCTACCACCACGATGACCAGCATCCGCCGAAAAGATTTCCACCAGAGAATATCTTTATTGAAAAGCTCTTTAAAATTGTCGAACCCGATAAACTCAAGATAGTTTACCCCGTTCCAATCATAGAGAGATTTTATGAACGCATTGAAGAAAGGGACGTAACAGAATACGGCGAGCAGCGCAAAGGTCGGCACTAACGCCAAATAGATAAACTTTGCTTTATATACACGCCGAAAAAAGCACCTTACCGCAACACCCTTTTTTCGTGAAAAAGTTTGAACCATCGTTTCACCTATTAAAGCTTTTTAAGCTCTTCGTCAAGCCACTTGCGATCGATCATGCTTGCATAAAGGCGCAAGTTACGCTCCAGCGCGGCAAGATTGGATTCACTTCTTGCCTTCAAGAATTGATTCATCGTATATTTGCCCGTCAAAAGCTTTTCATAGTCGATGATAAAGAGGTCCTTATCTTGCGCGTCGTAATACATTTCATAGCTCACGAGGTCGGCATACTTGATATCGGGCTTCAATTTCGCCGCTTCCTCCATCCCCTCTACGCCTTTCAAAAGCGAAATATCGCCGCAATAGGGATAACCCGTAAGATCGTTTTTAAGCGCGAACATCTTTTGCGCGACCTCGGGAGAGCTCATAAATTTAATAAAATCTACCGCCAATTCCGTTTTCGCCTTGCTCAGATAATTAGGTACGATAAACCCGTTTCTGATTTTTACGATATCGTTCATCGCTCCCGCGTCAAGGAACTGCGTATCCTCGCTCGTCGCTTTCGGGAAAGGAATAATATCATACTCGAACACCTTGTCTTCGTTTCCGCCCTTTTTAAGGTCGTTAAAGATACCCGTAAGCTGGGGAAGGTACCACGTACCGTTCATGAAATGGGTATGCTCGCCGTTAGGGAAATCGGTATACATCATATTGCCGTCCTTGGAAACAAAATCGTCGTTCCAAAGCGGTTTCATTTTCAGCATGATCTCGTACATGCTACGTACGCGCTCCGATTTTACAGGATCGATCAAGCCCTTTTTAAACGCAAGATACTGTTCTTCGGGAGATATCTTTTCCCCGTATATGCAAGTAGGATCGTTGGGATCGAACGTCCAACCGTCCGCATGTAAAAGATTGATCTCGGGAATCAACGAACGGAAAAACGCCTGACTCATCATTTCAAGCGGCCAAAGGATCTGTGCATCGTTATAACCGATGGAAACACCCCAAGGCGTATATCCCTTCGTTTTCAACTTTTCACCCGCCGCTAAAAATTCCGTGAGTGTTTCGGGCGTCTCCTCCACTCCCGCCGCCTTATACTGCGAAAGATTGGTATAAACGCCGATTCCGTACAGAGAGAACGGCACCCAATTCAAACGGTTGTTACTGTCTTTCGCCAAATCAATATAACCGTCCTCAAATACGGTGGACCAATTCTTCGTATCCGCGTACGAATTCTCGCCCTTTATGTAGTTGTTGAAATCAAGCAAGAGACCAAGATTCGCAAAATCGTCGGGCTCCTCTACAAGCATAATTTCGGGAGCAACCTCAGCGATTAACTGCGTTTTTAAGGTATCCGCAGCACCGTCGTAGGGAATCGGCTGCGTAATAATCGTCTTATCGGGATGCTCCTCCATATAAAGACGTGCCGCCAATGCAAAAATCGGCTCGTTATAAATAGTAACGAGGGTGACTACCGACGCACTCGAACCGCCGCCGCAAGACGCAGCGCTCGCTGCCACGCCGAAAGCCATTACAGTAGAAAGCGCAAGTGTTGCAATTCTTCTCTTTTTCATATTTATTTTCCTCCACTATTTTTTTTCTTGTTTTTAACGATCGACAAAACAAACCCAATCCAATATACGGCGCACACGCCGAGCGCCGCAACGCTCAACGTAACGGCAAGCCCGACGCCTGCGGCTGTAAACACGGAGTTGTCTCCCTGACCCGATCTTGTCGTAATTTCCAAATGAGAGTTATATCCCCCCGAATTGGTAGACGGCGCTTCGGGCGTCGCAAGATCGTACTCGGTAATTTCCCGTACTACGATGTTATCATAGCCCACCACCGATTGAAATGCGCGCAATCCCGCTTTCCCAACAGCTTCGGGCTCGTCTAAACTAAGCGTATAATCGATATAAAGTGTTCCGTTTACGAACACGCGGATTTGACGCGTCTTCACGACCACCGTCACAAACATAGTCTCCCCGTCTAAAAACACCGCCGTAATCCCGTTCACATATCCCTCGGAAGCCACAAGAGTCTTGCCGTTTTCCCCATATAATTCTACAAGATTCCCCGTGGCGCTGTTCGTCCACCCGAAGCTCCTGAGTCCTACGAGATAGGAAAAATCTTCGCTTACACAGATTTGATACCCGCCGTCGTACATACCGCCATAAGGCGTAAACTCGAAATCGACCGCATATTCCGTCCACGTCTCCTCACCGAAAACAAGGACGTCTTCCACGCCGTTTGAAACCGTTTTTACTTCCCCGTCCTCAATTTTCCAATCAGCATCATTGCCCCGATCCGAGACAAAGCCTTCCAAGAAGCCCGAGGAAAAATCCTGCGTATAATTAGGCGTTTCCGCCGCCGCTGCAAAGGAAGAAAAACCAAGCGATATTACACAAGCCAAAATCGGTACCAGCCATTTTAACTTTTTCCGTTTTTTCACGTCACTTTCCCTCCTTCTTTTTTCCAAAAAATCCAAACGCGAGAACAAGGAGAGAAACCACCGAAACACCTAACGCGATTACAGGGAACAACCACCCCTTCTCCTTCTTTTCGCCTGTTGCCGTTTCCCAATAAGCGTCTTTCCCTGGATCGATGAACAAGGGGCCGTCGCCCGTAGACACCTCGGGTACGAAGGCAGGGGTCGCATCGAGCTCCTCCTGCGTCGGAACGCGCACCGTAAGATCGTCTATCTCAACGTAGGCATTCCAAGAATTGAAGCCGACCTCGCCAAACGAGTGAAGCAAGGACGCCGCATCCAATACAAGCGCACCGTCCACATACAGCAAGATACGGTTGCCGATCATCATCGCTTTAATTTCATAAGTCTGTCCGACAACAAATCCCGTAAAAGAGGAAGCTCCAACGCTGTCAATCAAGCTTTCATCGCCGAAATCCTTTCCGTTTCCGAGCTCCACAAAATTCATACCGAACGGCGCCCCGTCGTCGGGCGACCAATCCACCGCTCTCATCATCGCATAATTCGAATTCTGCCAAGAAGCTCCGAGTTTTCTGTAAACGACGGAAAGCGCGTAGTCTTTCGTTCCGCAATCCCCCATGAATTTCAATTTAAAGGAAAATACGCTATCCGCCCAAATCTTTCGGGAGGTCAACCAAACGAATCCGTCTCCCTCGCCCGAATTCCTCTTTAATACGCCGTCCTCAATCTTCCAACCGTTATCCAAACTCAAATCGACGAGGGAAACCGCAGGATCGGAAAAATCAAAGAAATAGCTGTCCTTTGACTCGCCGACAGGCAATTCAGGAACGTCCTCAACGTCCTCTGCCGTCGCTTTTTCAACAGTTAAATTATCAAGCTCGCAAGAAAGGTTCCAGGAATTGATGCCTACCCGTCCCGATCCCTCTTCCGACGTCGCGTTCAAGACCTGCGTTCCGTCCACAAATACAAGCACTCGCGTTTGGAAGAACACAACCTCTACCCGATAAGTTTCGCCGATTGTAAACCCGCTAAAACCGGTCGAAACGGAATTTTGAACAAGACCGCGTCCCGAATAAAGTTCCACGAAATTACAAGCAAAATCCCAATCCGTCGGTCTCAACACAACGTAGAAAGATTTTTGCCAATTTGCAGGATCGTTATTGTCAGCTACAACGCTTAAATTATAATCCTTACCCGATACAGCCGTACAGTGCACAGGTTTAAAATCAAATTCAAAACGGACGTCCGTCCAATCGGAAGAATTGTTGAGCCAAACAAACCCGTCGCCGCTCTCCAACTTTCTTTCAAGTACGCCGTTATTTACCGCCCAACCGCCGTCCATTGACAGAGCACTCACGTCGCCGCCCTCCGCAAAATCAAAGAAATATTCGTCGGCTGTACCGCCCGACGACGAGCCGTCTTGATCTCCACCGCCCGTCGATTCCCCGAGAAGGTCGCTCTCTAACGCTTCTTTTACGCTGAGATCGTCTACTTCACAGTACATATTCCAAGAATTAAGACCGATTCTGCCACCCGTCGTTTGGGGTACGGTCGCGTCAATGAGCAGCGTACCGTCCACCGAAAGCTGCATACGCGTGCCGTAAAATACTGCGGAAAGGGTGTATACCGTATTATTGACCATACCGTCGAACGTCGCAATCTTCGTATTTCCCGTGATAGTGCCAAGCCCGGAATACCCTTCCACAAAATTCCCCGACGCAGCATGTAGCCACTCTTTCGTTCTGATACCGAGGTAGTTTGAAGCCGTCCAATCCGCCGCATCGCTATTCCCTGCAACAACGGAAAAGCTGCTATCTGCGTTTACCAACGAAAGCGGCTTAAGCTTTAAATCAACCTTTACGTTCGGATACCCAAGATCCGTCCAAACAAAACCGTCTCCCTCGCCCGTCGTTCTTTTCAATACGCCGTCTGCAATAACCCAACCGCCGTCAAGCTTCAATCTGCCGTTGTTTTCAGAGAAATCGGACACAAACTCGGTAGGCTTTACCATAGAGGTAAAATCACTTTCCGTACCCGTTGAAACAGTCAATCCGTCTATTTCACAATAAGCGTTCCAAGAGTTAAACCCGACGTTCCCAGCCGTACCCGCAGGAACGATAGCATCGAGAACGACAATGCCGTCCACCGTCATCTGCGCTCTCGTACCCACGAAAACGCCCTTTACGTTATACGTTTGGTTTTCGTTAAAGCCCTTAAAACCGCCGATTGTCGTTCCGTTCACGACACCGCCAAGCCCCGAATACGCCTCCGCAAAATTCCCAGAAGCTGCGACCGACCAAAGAGGCGAACGCATAATCATACGGTTACTTGTCAACCAACTACTCTTGTCCGTATTTCTCGTGACCATCGTCACACCGTAATCGTTTCCCGAGCCCGCCGAGGTTCCCGTCATTTTAAACGTAAACGAAAAGGTCACGTCCGAGTCCGTTATGTGATTCAGCCAAACAAATCCGTCGCCGCCGCCCGACTTTCTTTCAAGCACACCGTTATTGATCGCCCACCCGTCCGTCATTTCAAACGTGGAATAGTCCTCCGTTCCGTCGAACGTATAGGAATACGATGCCGCCGACGCGCCTTTATCTTCCGTCGGCAAAACCGCCGCCCCGAATAGACACAGACAAAACGCCGCAAACAGCGAGACGATCGCCTTTCTTCTCCTCATCTCATACCTCCGCAAGTTTTCATATAGCCGCCTTCTTTCGTCGACTGATTTCAAACCTTTTAATTTAATACAACTTTTAAAAGTTGTTATTTTTATTTTTTTAAAATCTGCTTTACGTTTGTTATTATATCATAAATATAATCGTTTGTCAATAGGTTTTTTGAAAATAATCCTTACATTTTCATATTTTTTTTGATTTTTATAGGACAACTATTTAAAATTTATAGTACAACTTTAAGGAATAAAATACAGGGCGCGGCATCCCTGCCGCGCCCTGCGCAAATTGCTTTATGTAGTTAAAGCATACCTTCAACGAGATTACCCAACAAGATTGCCCCACGACTCACCGGGCACTTCGCCGATGTCGCCGCCCGCGCCGCCGTCCGTCAAGCCCGACGACGTTGTAATCACGTCTTTCTCATCCAATTCATGCGCATCCAAAATGGGTTTCATATATTTTTTCATTATGATATCCTCCTTTTATTAAGATGCAAACTGCACGCCGTTTACCGTAAAGACTCTGCTCTGACCGTAAACAACCGTTCCGTCCTCTTCTACCCAATACGCTCTAACCGTGATTTCCGTATCTTTTTGATCAGCAGGAATATCCCAAATACTGTAAACGAATACGTACTGTGCCGCCGCGTTAACATCTGTAGCATTAAGCACGGAATCGCCTGCCTTGATAGAGGTGTAAACGGTAGAAACAGAAACGTTCTTGCTCACGCCGTTGATCGTAATCACGAAGCCTGCGCCCTTATAGTTAAGAGAGTCGATCGTGGATACAAAACGGAGAGCCGTGCCTTCCGCATTGACTTGCGCGTAGCTCTTAAGAAGCGTTGCCTTCGCATAGTCACTCGCCGTCGCTTTAGAAATCGTAAGGTTATCAACTTCGCAATACTGCTGCCAAGAATTGAGTCCTACTCTGCCGCATCCTTCCATAACGGTAGCGTTCATCACAAGCGTACCATCAATAAGAACAGCAAGATTTGCGCCGTAGTTAACGACCGTTATATGATAAGTTTCACCGACGACAAAACCCGTAAATTCGGTTGCCACGTTGTTAGAAACCGCACCATTCCCCGAATAACACTCAACGAAGTTGTGCTGATCTCTCCAGTCCGTCGCACGCAGAACCGCCCACGAAGAAGATTGCCAATTACCCACGTTGCCATTATCCGTAACAACGCTCAAATTGTAGTCCATATTCTCAGCGCACGTGTCCGTAATCTTATAATCGAAATCAAAGTAAACGTTCGTCCAATCGGAAGAGTTGTTGAGCCAAACAAATCCGTCGCCGCCGCCCGACTTTCTTTCGAGAACGCCGTTATTGACCGCCCAGCCGTTATCCATAGAGAGCGAGCCTGTATCGCAGCCCTCCCCAAAATCGTAGAAGTTTTCGTCTGCAGCAAAGAAACCTGCGGGAAGATCGGACTTCGTCGCCTGCTTAAGGCTTACGTTATCCACTTCACAAGCCACACACCAAGAATTGAAACCGATTCTACCGGATCCCGCACCAGGGATCGTTGCATTTACCAAAAGCTCGTTGTTGAGGTAAAGCAAGCCGTAGGATTCGTACGTTACCACTTTAACGGTATACGTTTCACCAAGCACAAGACCGCTGTGGTTGCCCTCGGGAGAGCTAACACCACCGATACCCGATTCAACGCCGACCGCCTTTCCGTTAATACGATATTCACTGTCGGGAGCCGTCAATATGAAACGTACGGAATTCTGCCACGTTCCCCCATCCGTTGCCGCCGAACGCGTGATTACGGAGAACGCGTAATTATTCACACCGTCCATTTTCGCCGTCAATTTAACGTCGAACTCAAGCACAGCATTTTTCCAAGGAGCTTGGTTGAAATACACTCTGCCGTCGCCACCGCCCGAAGTACGCTTCAAGGCGCCGTCCGCAACCGCAAAACCGTTAGCCTCGTTCATATTGAGATAACGGAGATCTTCTTCGCCCGAGAAATTATAAGAGATCGAAGGTACTTCCACGAAATCCGCAGCCGTAGCCGTTCTAAGCGTCAAATCGTCGATTTCGCAATACGCTCTCCAAGAATTGATACCTACGTTACCCGCCGCCACGTTGGGGATAACCGCGTCAAGATAGACAACTCCGTCCACCGCAACCTGTACGCGATCACCGCAGAACACAGCGTTCACCGTATATACGGTACCTTCCACAAAGCCGGCGAATCCACCGAAAGGCGTGCCGCCGATTACGGATCCACGATTAGAATAACACTCAACGAAATTGCCGGAAGAAGCAATGTTCCAATTCGGCGTTCTCATAATCACACGGTTGCTCGATTGCCAATTGCCCTTGTTGTCGTTTTTGGAAATAAGGGATATCGCATAGTCACCGTTTGCACCCTCTTCTTGACCGACGAATTTAAGCTTGAACGAAAATACTGCGTCGCCTTCGGAAAAGTTGTTAAACCAAACAAATCCGTCGCCACCACCCGACTTTCTCTCCAAAACCCCGCCATTAACAGCCCAATTACCGCTCATTTCCATCGACGAGTAGTCTTCGGTTCCGTCGAACGTATAAGTATACGTTGCAGCGTTTGCCTCAACCGAACTCAACGAAAAAGCAATCCCGCCAAATACAAACAGGCAGAACGCCAAAAATAAGCCGAGAATCGATCTTCTTTTTGCCTTCATGTTTCATCCTCCTAAAATTCATATTTTAAACACAAACCAACGCTGTGTTCTTTTCATTCTAATACAATTTTTTAAATTTGTCTTATTTTTTCAAGAGTCAAACAATTACTTTTTGTTATTTTATCATACATTTTTTACCTTGTCAAGGGGGTTTTACATTTTATTTAAGGCATTTTGAAAAAAAATAAGTCATTTTCTTTCTTTTAAATAATACATATTTTGCGATTTGTATTATTTTGAAAAATTTTAACAAAATTTTCCCGTTTTTCAGCAAGATAATCCCTTTAAAAAAATTGACTTTTGATCGTGTTTATTATATGATTAAAAAAAACAGGAGCAGCAAAACCGAAGTTTTGCAAAACGATTATGACCGGACGCGAACGCTTTTTAACCGCATTAAACAACCAAAAGCCCGACCGTTTGCCCTGTCAAGTACATTGCTGGATGCAATATTATCTCGACACCTATTTAAACGGCATGGATCAATTTGAGGCTTACGAGTATTTCGGCATGGATCCCGTAATCTACGTTTCCCCGATCCCTATATTTGATGAAAAGGATCTCAAAAATTGGAGACACACGAGAAAAATCCTCTCCGTCAAAGACGGCGAAACCTCTTTCCTTGATCTGTACGAAACGCCCGAGGGCACGTTAAGCGTCAAAGGTGCGTACAACCGTTTTACCACTTGGGACACGGAGGTCATGATCAAAACAGAGAAAGATTTCGAACTTTTTAAAAAATATTTTCCCGTACCCGTCTCCGCAGATTGGAGCCCCGTAATAAACGCCAAAAATCGCATTAAGGACAGCGGTATCGTACGCTCGTGCGCGCATAATTACGGACAGGCGGGCGTGTGGCAAAGTCTTTGTTGCCTTATCGGCACGGAAGAACTCATCTTTAAAACCTTTGACGAGCCCGATTGGGTACACTACGCGTCAAATGCGATTGCCGAAAAGCTCGAAAGAACGTTTTATAATATGGGCAAGGTCGAATCCGATCTCGTAGAAACGGGCGGTGGACACGCAAGCTCAACCGTCATCAGCCCCGATATGCACAAGGAATTCTGCCTCCCCTACGATCAAAGAGTACATAAAGTTCTTAAAGAAATGGGTGGAAGAATCGTGTATCATTTATGCGGCGGAATTATGCCACTTTTAGAAACGGTCACCGAAAACGGTTGCGACGCACTCGAAACAATGACGCCCGCCTCTATGGGCGGCGACTGCAGACTCAAAGAAGCAGCCGACCGCATAGGGAACAAGCTCGCGTTCATCGGTGGATTCGATCAAAACCGCGGATTTGAAAAGGGTACGAAGGATTACATCCAAAAATCCGTCCGCGAGCTCTTTGAAGCCAAACCGAGCGGTGGGCTCATCCTTTCCCCCTCAGACCACTTCTTTTTCGGCGATCCCGAGAACGTGAGAACGTTTGTAAACGCCTGCAAAGAATGCAAATATTAAATCCCCCTACCATAAAAAACACAAGCACAAATTTTTCTTTGCCTCAAGCAAAAATCGGCCGCAAATCCTGCGACCGATTTTTTTGCTTTTTACCCAATTATGCTTTTTTAAACCGCACGCAGGAAATTTTCTTTGCTTTTACACTTGTCTGCCTCTCTCCAAGCTCCTCTTCCGCAAGACTCACCTCGCCAGAAACAAAACCGTCGATAAACGCATCCAACCGCTTCGTCTCCGTAAAAGGATTGTACGTTCTCAAAATATAGCCATTTCCGTCCTCCGCCTTTTTGAGCGCAGAGAAAAGCGTCTCCGTTTTTCCTTGGATATAACTCTTTTCCATAGGAAGCGCCCCCTCACCTTTCGCCGTCACGCAAACTAAACCGTCCTCACTGTAGTAAACCGCTTGCTTTGCCCCCTCTTCAAAGGAACAACCGACAACGAGCGCATACTCAAATTCACTCACGCCAATCGCTTGCGCCTCGGGCGTCGGGAAATAACCCCAATCCCCCAACTCGTCCACTGCGTTCAAAAGGGTGAGATAGAGCACGTTTTCTTTCGCCTCGTATTCGTATACGCCGCGACTTGTTAAGAACAGATTCGCTTCCCCGTTCACCGCGCAGAACGCCTGCATACGGTCAGACTTATCCGAAAGCGTCCAATTCGGCTTATAGGAATAGGCTCTTTCCACAAAATCAAACGGCGTATGCACCGTCACTCCCTCCGCCTTGATTGAGTGAGGGAATACGGCGCGGATACGGTGATTCCCCGCCTTGTTGTCAATTCTCGTCTTGATTTCAATACGGGGCGAATTCGCATAAAGAGTAATCTCACTCTCCAGCGTGATATCCACTGTTTCCTCCGTACGCTTACTCATCGCTTTCATTTGCGCAACGTTCACGGAACCGTCGTAGCTAACCGTCGTTTTTCCCTCTTTATCCAGTTTTTCAAACCCTTTCGGAACGGCTATTACGTGTTTTACCGTATAACGGGTATACAGTAAGTTTGCACTCGCGGAAATTTCCGCTTTAACGCCTTTAGTCGAAATAATTTTATCCTCTGCCGGTGCATAGTAGGTATATTCGTTACCGACGTTCCCTCCGTCCTCAAACGCGTTCATCCCGTACATGATCTTTCCGTTCTTCTTGTCAACCAGATCAAACGTGCCGTCGTCTTTAAGTTCAAAGGCATAATACCCGTTTTCAAATTTATGGGAAACCTCCATCTTCTTCGGCGCTTTTTCCGCCATCTTTAAAACGTAGGTTGCATACCCAAACGCAGGCACCTCTGCTTCAAATTCAACCTTCACGCGCTCACAGTTGAAACCAATTCGGAAGGAATCTTCAGGGATCCCGTAATCGAACTCACGCGAAATTGAAAGGACATTTGAACGCACCTCTTTTTCCCCTTTGCATACGAAGAACGTACCGCCCTCCTTGAGACTCCCAACGGGAAAATCCGCAACGCCTACCGCCCGCTCGAGGCGAGTCTCGGGCGAGGGGTTAAATACGACGAAACGTACGCCGTCAGCACCCGAAACACGGTCTGCGATATATTGCGCACTACTGAGCGTCACGCACTCCGCCGCCGTGCGGCACTTTTCAAAACGGATACCCATTTCCCTATACACGGGATCGATGCCGCAACCGCAAATCGAGTCGTGGGCGTGATTCTTCATAAGAAGATCCCAGCAATAATCGATATAATCCTTGTCATAGGGTTTTCCTTCCAATTCGGCAAACACGGAAATCGGCTCCGTCTTGGTCTCCAACAAGCTCTGACACCGCGCGTTTGCTCTCTTAATCGGAAAACGCACGGATGCAGTATGTACGAACGAAAACAGCCCGTCCGTATCCTGCGAGGTCAACTCTCCTTGCACTCTTACAAGCTGCAACCCGTCCGAAACGGAGCCGCGCACCGCCGAAACATATTCCTCAAAACCCGTCCAACGGATATCCGCCTCGGGAATTTCAGCACGCGCTCTTTCGAGAAGATCAGGCATATTCTTTTGGAGCGGCTGATGATCGCAACCGTTATACAAAAGATAGTTATCCGACGGATTCACCCTCTTTAAGTTATTAACTGCCGCGCGAATATGTCCGCTCGGATCGTTTTTGTTCAACTCGTTGAGATTGTTATACCACTCTGGACCAAAGAGTCCCAAAACCTCCGAGCCGTCACTTCCCACCCAGATACACTCGGACGGAGACGCCGTTGTCTTCTCTTGACGCATTGCGTCAAACGAAGAGGACAACCCGCGGCAGAAAATCGCGTTATCAATCCCGAATCCGCGTAAAATCTGCGGCATTTGCGAGAAATGACCGAACGTATCGGGCAAATACCCGACTTTCGCCGCCGAGGAATACTCCTTTGCACTCTTTAATCCTCTCATAAGGTTTCTTACGTTCGCCTCGCCGCTCGTCAAGAACTCGTCTTGCAGTACGTACCAAGGTCCGATGGCAAGCCTTCCATCTTCGATCAATTTAGCGATTTTTTCCCTGTTTTGCGGACGAATTTCAAGATAGTCGTCCAAAACGACCGTCTGCCCGTCCAAATGAAAATGTGAAAATCTTTCGTCTTTTTCAAAATTCTCCAAAATCGCGTCCATAGTACGAACCAAATACCAACGATATTTTTCAAATTCCGCATACCACTCTCTATCCCAATGCGTGTGAGATACAATAAAATATTTATCCATATTCACCTTATAGTTATCTAATTCTTTTTCTTGATTACCAAAATCAAATACGCCGCTGCCGCAAGGAGAGCCACGCCGCCAACCACCGCCAAAACGGTTACAATGCCTTTATCTTTCTTTTCCGCGTCCTTCACCTTAACGTCGTAGGAATTACCGCCACCCTCTTCCACTTCGGGCGGGAGGACCTTATCCACAGGCTCAGACACGTTCAACGAAAGCGTCGAATCGATAAGCGAAATTCGGCTGATTCTCGTGAGTGCGGAAGAAGTATACGTAATCTTCATCTCAAACGCGTCAACCTTATCCGCATCAAAGCCCTCTTCCACCGTTGCATCCGCATACGTGCACACAAGCCAATTCCAGCCGCTTTGAAGGGAGGAACCCGTCCAACTAGCCGACTTGCCGTTCTCATCCTTTATGGTAACGCTCCACTTGTCGAGAAGAGCACTGTCCCCCACGTACCCCCAGAAGGATACGCCGAATTTACCCGTAAGATCGGTCTCACCAACAGATAGGCCTGTCTTAACGTAAACAACCTCTGCGCCCTCCGCCTTCACGGAATAATTTGCATAACGGTATTCAAGGCGGTCCACTTTCCAACCCGTCTGCGCCTCTCCGCCGTCGAGCAAAACGCCCGTAATCGGCATGAGAATCTCGCCTGAATAGGACGCCTTTCTAACTGAAACGAAATCAATCTTAACCGTTCTCTCACTCCCTCTCGTCAACAATCTGATATAATTGATTTTCGAAATGTCGGGGCTACCCACGGTCTTGTTGATCATATCGTTATCCGACTGCCAAGCAAGCGCCGCCGACAGCGGAATCGACAGATGATTCCACCCGTTCACAATTCTACCGTCGAGCATCATCGTCGTCAAATTGAGTTCAATTTCATCCGCATCACAACGCCCGCTGCTTGAAATTTCAATCGCGTTATACACGTCTCCCGTCCACTTCGTCATCGCTTCTACGTTATCCGTGTAGAACCAAAAATCGAGAACTGCCTCGTAGATCGTCAAACCTGTATTTACGGGGGCAAGCGTCGTGGAAAGCAACAGTTCCCCCGAACCCGTCGCGGAAACGCTTGTCTTTCCGTGCTTCACATTTTCCTTATCCGTTTCACCGCCCTCCCAAGAGCTCTCGCAATCGGATAAAACGGTGTAATCTGCCGCATTTTCGGAAAGGGGCAACGTTCTTACAAACGCCTCGTCCTCCGTCGGCACATACACCTCGGCATCAAAAAGAATCACATCGTCCACGAACACCAGCAAATTGGTGCCGTGCATATACACGCGGATATAGTTGAGCGCGTTTAAATCAGGCAACCCCGTTTTCACAGCGTCTTTCACACCGAGTTCGAGCCAATTCCAACCGCTCGTAACAGTCCCGCTTTCCTTTAACGCATGAATACTCCACTCGTATTCGTCCTGATCGAACGTACCGCTCGAAGAAATTTCAATCATCGCCGACTCAGTCTTAACAAGACTGTCCACGTCGTTGATATAGAGCCAAAGCCCGATCGACGCGTTCTCCTCGGCGTAATTCGAAACCCCGACTGAATAGGTCGTTGCCATTTCCAACACGTTGTTATAGCCGTTCTTGCCCGTATAGGACCGAACCGCACCCGTACCCTGCCAATAGGTCGCACCGTATTTCATCCCTTGCGAGGGATTGAGCCCCCAAGCCGAATCGCCGTCGGAAATACGAACGAAATCCCCCGTTTCCACTGCAGGTGGCGTGGGAGGTGGCAGAGAACCCGCAGTATAATCGCGGTCCGCCACGCGAATATTATCGATTTTTACCGTGCGTTGAGAGCCGTTCGTCAACAGACGGACGTAGTTTAATTTCGTCATATCGGGAGAGCCGAGGCTCTTACTGATCATGTCGTTATCCGCTTTAAAAAGCTGTGTGCACGCAAACGGCAACCGCAACGAATTCCAACCCGTTTTAATCTTTCCCGCCACCACAAGCGAAGTCAAATCAAACTCGTATTCGTCCACGTCGCATTTCCCGCTACTCGACACCTCGATTACGTTATACCCGCTTGTAGAAACGTCCAATTTCGATACGTCGTCGACGTAAAGATCGAAGGCAAGCTCAGCGCGGTAAACGTCCGATTTCACGTTTACAGGCGCAGACAAAACCTTGTCGATAATCAGCATACCGCTTCCCGAAACGGACGCGCTTCCACCACCCTCCGTCTTATTCAACGTATCCGTAACGCCGATAGAAGAATCACAGCTTTCAAGCACGACTTCGCTCGGCGTATTCGCCGCCGTCGGTAAAACGCGGGTGTAAGCAAGATCCGTCTTTGGATCGTACGATGAACTGTCGTATAAAATAATATCGTCGATCATCATCGCCACGTTCGTCCCGTGTGCATAAACACGGATAAAATTGATCGAGCCGATATTGGGCGTTACACCGTTCTCCGTTCTACCCGCATCCTTAATTTTAAGCTCAAGCCAATTCCAACCGCTTCGAAGTGATTTATCTTCGATGAGTTTGGACATACCCCAGCCGTATTCGCCTTTATCACAGGCACCACCGCTCGCAATCTCAATCGACGCGTCGCCCGTAATATGATTGACGTCGTTTACGTACAGCCACATACCGAGCGCCGCCGTCTCTTCATTTAAGCCCGTAGACGTAAGATTCAACGTCTTTTCAAGGGAGATGAAACAGTTGGACACGTACTTCGCCCCATACGTCCTTACTGCACCCTGTCCTTCCCAATACGTTCTGCCAAGCTCGTCTTTTTGCACGGGATTCAATCCCCACGCGGCATCGCAAGTATCCACGCGGATAAACGGATCAGCCGCTTTCGCGTCCGCCTTTTTGAGCGAGGCTCCCGCCGCGCACAAACCGAGCGTCAAAACACTCAAAAGAGCAACGAGAATTTTTTTACTCTTCATTTTCCGTCTCCTTACCGATTCTTTTTCTTTTTCACCGAAATTACAACGCCCGCCGCAAAGCAAACTGATGCTGCCAAGAACAGACAGACGGCAAGCACAAGCGTCGTATAATACCCTTGATTATTACCCTCTATCTTATTCCTTTCGATCACTTCGTTTAAGAAATTTTGCTCAAGTCTGGCTTTATCCTCTTCGCTTAAATTCTCCTCAACGTTGCTCTCGCGGACAATTCCGCCCTCAGGCATCCCGAGCTCGCTCTGATCGACGACCGTAGGCGTATCCGTCAAAACGAGATAATCGATCCACACCTCGGCGTCACCCGTAGTAAACTGATAGAAACGGAAGAAGTTGATTTTTGAAAAATCAAACTCGCCCGCCTTTACCGCATCGGAGAGCTTAAGCGAAACGAAATTCCAACCGTTCTTCCAAGAAACGCTACCCGCAGGCCAATGAATTTCGTTATCATCGTCTTGCCTATTTACGCTCGTCAGCTCGATTTGCCCGTCCCCTTGCATAATAGAGACGTCTTCGATCAAGAACCAAAATTCAAGATACGCCGTATCATAACTCAAAGAAGAGGTATCAACGTCGAAAAATCTCGCCTCAAACCAAACGTTTTTCTGACTCATTTTAAGCGACGCCATCCCTTGCTTTTTATTAAGCGAATCGGATTTCGCCGTCCATAAACCGCCCAGGTCGCACTCATCGAGAACGACGGTATTCGGTTCTGCCGCTACCGCACTCTTTTGAAAGAGGGGACAGACTAAAAGCAACAACGCAAGCGTACTGAGCACCAATCCCTTCAAAAACCTTTTCATCCGTTTCCCTCCTTATTCCTTGTTCGCTTCAGTATACAGCTTAAAGAACGTATACGGATCCACGACCTCCAACTGATACATATCGTAAAGAGCTGCCACATATTCGTAAAGCTCGGTGATATACGTCGCCGTACGAAGCGTCGTTCTTATCACAATAAAGTTCGCACCCTTCGAAACGGAACGGAGCTGACCGCGTATCGTCCACGCATCCCCCTCGATATTACCCACAAGAGTATCGACTTCGTGAATCGTAGGAACGTCGTCCCCCTTCGAGTCTTTTACGCTCGTAATCCCCGTATGCCAATTCGTAATTATACCGTAGGGCGCAACGTCTGCATAAAGCTTATAGAGTTCTGCAGGCATTGCCTCTGCCGTAATAATGAGGCCTTGCACGTTGAGATCAAATTTTTCCCCCGCCTCTGCTACGGTATTGAAATAAGACTGCCAACTACCGTTGAGCGAGGAATCTCTCCCCTCTTTTTGCAACATCATGGGATTAAAATACCCGATGCCGTTATTGACGTAGACGAAATAGTCGTTCTTTGTCTGATAACGGTAGAGATAGTCGATAACGTGCGGTGCACGGGCATAGTTGTTCGCCGCGATGGGCCACATAAGAGGGATATCCCCTCTGCGGGAATCGGTGAAATAGGTCGCGATCGTCTGCGTATTCAACCATGCGGAGGAGTCGTAGTCACCCATATAGAACATAATATAATTCTTATTTTCAAGCGTCGCCTTTTCCGCAATCTTATGCTCCTCGTTATATTTCTTCGCAAGGTTGACGTAGGCATCCTTTCTCGGGTAATTCATATAGACGGAAGCGTTCGCCATATTCGTAAACGCGAAAGCGTCCGCGTCGATGACACAGTTAAACTCCGAGAACAGCAAAATCGACTGCCACTCGCTCGGTACAACGTCGGGAAGAGTGGGCTCCGTCCAAGAGGTATACTTGGAATCCCAAGGCACGAAACCGCCGATTGTGACAATTTCCTCTCCCGCGTTTTTATTCTGAACAGCAAGGATTTTTTTAGCCGTCCGATAATCGGTTCCAATCTTTTGCGTGGGATCGTCGTCAGGTAAAGTATTCTCCCAAGGATTCAAATCGAAGAAGAACGCTTTTTTCGCGATGTAATAGTCTCTGTTCGCGAGATATCTGTTTTGCAAATCGGCGTAATAGACCATGGTATCCGAATTGGAATACGCATCGAGATGATACGCCATCAACGTCGGGTTGGTAAGATTCGTATCAAGATATTTTTCTTTCGCCCAAAGATAAGCGTCGTTTTTCGCCGAGCCTGTACTCTTTAAAGAAGTATCGGGAATTCTCTTAGCGCCGTTTTTAAACTTTCCGTCGAGACTGACTATACGCTTTTTCTCGGAAAAATTATACGAGGTCAAACAAGATGCAAGACTCCCCTTCGACTCGTCTCCACGCAGGGGAAGAAGACCTTCCACCCCACCCATGGTTGCGGCAACGTTGACGGTGGCAGGGACTCTCTCGTCCCAAATCACGAAACCCTCAAATTCGTTTTCAAACATTTTAAGGAGGGTAATCGGGTATTTTACCTCCACGAGCTTAAGGCTAGAAAGGTATTCCCCCTCTCTCCTTAACATTTGCAACCAGAATTTATCCGTCGCCTCGGCATAGCCGTTAGGCGTCGTATAATTGATAAAAAGCTTGGGTTTTTCCCGATTGACAAGACCTTGTAACGTCGCAATCAGATTCGCCAAATCATAACGGGAAACCGTATCGTCAAGTTTTTCTGAATAGGAAATGAAATCGAAATAATACAAAGTTCCCTCTTCGTAAGAAATATTTTCCGTCTTATCCGCAGAAAGCATTTTTTCCCCCCTCTTCGTCCGATCCCCAAGCGACCACGCAGGCGCAGATTTTAAGGTCATACGACTAATTTTAATATAGGAAAAATCCGTCCATTGCACGGAAACGTCCACCGTTCTCTTCTCGTAAAGCGCAAACGAAATGGACATCTCTTCATAGGTATTGATCGATGCGAACATCTTTCTCTTAACGTCAAACGTCTCAATCCCCTCGCCCGTATCGCTATCGATAACGCTCAACGTAAATACGGTATTATTATCAAGCGAATTGTTGTCCGCCATCGCGACGACGGAAAACGAATACACGCCCGCTGAAAGCTCTATTTCCTTCTTTTCGAGCATCGCCCCCGCATCGTGAAGATTGACGTCGGCAAACCACCCGTCCGAATCCGCTTGACCAATCTCATGCGAAACGTCCTCCACGGCGTCGTATAATCCGTAATAGGACTTCTCCAATTTATTCACCGTGGGTTTTACCGTATAGGCCCTGTTACAAGAAGCTAGAGAAAACACGGTCAGCGCCGTGAGAACCCCGCATAAAACCCTCTTTAAAAATTTATCTTTCATTTTATTCTCCTTATTATAAAGTTAGCCCTTTACGCCGCCCATCGTCAAGCCCGAAATGAAATATTTCTGGCAGAGGACGAACACCAAAATCGGAGGAGTCATCATCGTAAGGGAAATTCCGAATACCGCGGGATAATCGCTCCTACCCATAACACCATTCGGTTTTAAATAGGCGTTAATAAGATTGACGATCGAAAGCCCAATCGGCTGCCACTCGCTATTCCCGCCCATGAACATCAAAGGGAAGAGATAGTCGTTCCATATGCCGATAAATTGGTTGAGTATAATCACCGCTAAAATCGGTTTTACCATAGGGGTATAGATAAAGAATACCGTTTGGAAAAAGTTTGCACCGTCAATCTCCGCCGCCTCTTTATATTCCGCGCCAATCGATAAAAACGCCTGTCGAACAAGGAAAATATTATACGAGGAGAACAATCCCGTCACGAAAAAGATTGCAGGATTATCAATAAACCCGCTTCCTCCTTGACCGAGGATATTATTCCCGCCCACAAGCGGAAATTTCGCCATCATAATATACTGCGGCATCATCAACGCAACGCCGGGTAGCATCATCGAGCTCATAATGATTGCAAACGCCGCCGCCTGCCCCTTAAAACGGATAATTGAAAACACGTATCCCCCTAGCATGGACGTAATGAACAAAAATAACGTCGACCAAGCAAAGCGCAGCAGCGTGATCAGCAAGGGTTTAAAAAACCAGCCCGCGGCGAACACATAAGAGAAGTTCACAAAGGAAAAACCGTCCTCTTTCGGCCAAGGGATGAACGTCGTATGATAAAAATCGTCCATTGAAATCAAAGCGCCGAGCACCGCAAACGCAAGCGGATACATCATAATCACCGCACTTAAAGAAAGAACGATATGCGTCGGAATATGTTTTTTAAGCTTCGTCCCTTTCATCAGTCCGGTTTCCTCCTTAAATTGATAAACGACAAGACACCGACAATGAAGAGTGTCACCACCGAAAGTGCATTACTGATTCCCATATTAAAATTGTTGAACGCCTCATCGTAGATTTGGTAAAGAAGCACTTTCGTCGTTCCGTCCGGTCCGCCGCCCGAAATAAGCTGTACCGGCTCGAAGATATTAAACGCGCCGATGATACTCGTAATCAAAACGAACGTCGTCATATTTTTGAGTTGCGGCAGCGTAATAAAGAAGAACGATTGCACTGCGTTCGCCCCGTCGAGCGACGCCGCCTCGTAATAATCTTTCGGGATTCCGTTAATTCCCGCGATGTATAAGACAATCGTCATGCCGAGACCTTTCCATACGCAGATGATAATAATAAACGCCATCATCCAGCCCGTACTTCTCGTCCAGTTAATTCGCTCTCCCCCGAACACCTCTATAATCTCGTTCAGCGTCCCGTCGATCGGCGAAAGCCAGACGTTTGCCATCTGCGCGATAACCGCCGTGCTTAAAACGACGGGTATGTAAAAAATCGTCCTATAAAATCCGACGCCTTTAATTTCCCTCGTCATTAAAATCGCGGCAAGCAAGCCGAAACCCATACTCAGAAGGATAATAAAAATCGCCATGATGAAAGTATTGATTAAAGGACGGATATAATATTTATCCGTTAGAATCAATACGAAATTGTCAAAACCGACCATATTCCAAGTATCGCTAAACCCATTCCAATCGGTAAAGCAATAATAGAACACCATGCAAAGCGGAATCAACGAAAGCACCGCAAAATACAGGATAATCGGAGCCGCTACACACCAGCCTTGCAGCGTTTGTCTTTGCATTTTATTCATGCAAACCCTCCAACAACCCTTTCACCGTGTTTTCAAAATTCTGCGCAAGCGTCGTAACGGACGCGCTGTTCGTCGTCGTCAAAACGTCGTTGTAGAACGTACCCCAAGTTTCCCAAATACGCGCGGAGTTTCTCTGGAAAGTGGGCAAACCGCCCTCGAACTCGTCGTTAAGCATAATATCGAGATAGGCTTTAAAATAAGGCTTTTCCTCAATCATTTCTTCGTATTTTTCCTGTAAGAACGTCATATTCGTCGGCAGACGGCTATCCCCCATAAACAACTCCCATTGCATATTCGGCGAAAGCAGGTGCTGAATAAACTCGTTGGCAAGCTGCTCGTTATCACAGTTTTTCGTCATCGCCATAATAAGGTTACCGACGTAAGCGTTTTCACTCGTCGTACTTTCCGCCGTGGGCTTCGGAATCGCACACGCCTTAAAATAATCATCCGCTTCCTCAAGCGTCCAAGGTCCCTCGAGCTGATACGCCGCACCGCCGCTAATAAAGAGATTGTGAAGCTGATCCTCCGCCGTGATATCAAGAGAACCCGTCGGAGCCGTCTTCGCGAGATCGCTCAAGAACTTATACGCTTCTACCGCGTTTTCGGAACCGAAGACAATTTCGCCGTTTTCGTTCACGAAATCCCCGCCCGCTTGACGGACGAAAGGTAAGGCACGGAACGCGCCCGAAATACCAGCAACGTTATTGATCAAGAAACCGCCCGTCACGATATTCCCCTTGTTGGTATTCGCCTCAGCCACCTTTTGGCTATTTACCAGAAGCTCCGCCCATGTCTCGGGTTCCCAATCCTCTTCGGGAATTCCCGCCATCTCCAAAATTTCAGGATTATACTGCAATGCAAATACACCCGTCGAGAAAGGTGCACCATACAACTTCCCCCCCATTTTGACGTCCGCTATAACGCCGTTGGAAAGCTTTTCTTCGTACTCCCCAATCGAGATCGGTTTCAAAATCCCTTCTTTTATATAAACGGGAAGATACATCTCGCCCATCATTAAATCGGGTAACGTATTCGATCTCGCCGCACTCATAACTTGGGAATTGAGACTGTCCGACCAACCGCGGCTCTCCAAGCGGACGGTCACGCCAGGATGCGCCGCCTCGAAAGATTCAACCACAGCTTTCGTATAGAGTGCCATTTTATTTTTATTCCCCCCAGACATCGAAAGCAAAGACTCATAGTCGGGTTTTAAGGGGTTGGATACCCAAACAACTAACGTGTTGTCATCTTTTTTCGAACCCCCGCAGGAAGCAAGCGCCGAAGATGCCCCGAAAAGCACAAGAAGCGACATAAAAATACTACCGATCTTTTTCATTACAATTCCTCCAAAATAATACATTTTCTCCAAAATAATACATTTTTGTATCTTTTCATATAAATAAATTATCATAAATGCACCCCATTGTCAATGCGTTTTTTCAAAAAAAATAACACATATTAAAAATATTTAAGACAACTTTAAGCAAATAAGGCATTTTTTATCGCTTTTTCTGTTGACAAACCATTACTTTCCGTCTATAATAAAAGAAAAACGGGGAAAAAACGAAAAAATGTATAAATATCAAATCATTTATGAAGATATTAAAAACAAAATCCTCAATAAGATTTATAAAAAAGGAGATCAAATCCCCTGCGAGGAAGAGCTTTGCAAAACATATAACGTCTCTAGGGTAACGGTCAATAACGCCTTAACAAAGCTAAAAAAGAAGAATTATATCTCCCGCCGAATCGGCTCGGGAAGCTACGTTTCTTATAATGATGATAACCGCGAAAAATTCGTCAGTTTCGTCATGCTGACCAATCATAGGGAAAACAATCTTGTGATTGCAGGCATCAATTCGATATTAAAGGATCACGCTTTTAAATTGGTCTCTTCCATCTCGAACGACGACAGCCTCAACGAAAAAAAGATTTTCGACAAGCTTTTTAATAGCAATATTTCGGGGATTATCTGCTATCCGTTCGCCGACACTAAGATCGAGCATTGGATACACCGTATCCATAAAAATATTCCCATCGTTTTCCTCGACCGCTACCCCGACAACTTCCCTTGCTCATCCGTGCAATCGAACAACCATTCAGGTATGTACGAAATTACGAATTACGTCATTGAACGGGGACACAAGGATATTGCCTACCTCACCCTTCCCCTTACTTCGCTCGTAACGATGAAAGAGCGTTTTAACGGCTTTTGCTCCTGTCTCACCGCGCATAAATTGATTTTTCAAAACGGGTATTTATCCATCCTTCCCCAGCAATCGCGTTCCTATACCGAAGAGGATATTTTGCCAAGTATTTACAACCTTATGACGCTACCGAAGCCGCCCAGCGTAATCATATGCGCCAACGACACGTTAGCGCACACTTGTATCATCGCGGCACAGACACTCGGACTGAGAGTGCCCGAGGACATATCGATCACAGGCTTTGACGATATCTATCAATCCTCTCACTCCACCCCCAAGCTCACGACGATGCAGCAGCCCTTCTATCAAATGGGGCAAACCGCCGCGAAACTACTTTGCGACAGTATGCTTTCGGGAGACGAAACAATCAGCAGAATCTACTTAAAGACGCATTTGATCGAGCGGGAATCAGTAAAAGACCTCACAGAAAACGGAGAAAATTAAATTATCAAGCATAGAAAAAACACGTGAATAACTCTCGTGTTTTTTCTTGTTTTCACGAAGCAATACCTTTTTGCGTCCAAAAATCATCCCAAGATGATATTTTCTTTTTAATAAATTTGCATAATACCAAAATACACAAGCAAATACGAATATAATACTTATTATCCACAAAACAAAAAACATAGATATTTTTGGAATTATTTTCAACTATTCCGCTATCTCTACCCCATGAATAAAAGATAAGGGATACCCACAGCCTTGGTGAGTATCCCAATTTTTTATTCCTAAAATAAGTTATTGAGCGCGTTTAACGCATTGATTTGCTTTACTCTATAAGGAATAACTCCAAGCTCTCCCCTATGATCGATTGGCTAGCTTTAAGAAATCCTTTTATTTTCGCAACGTTAACCGATCGCCGTTATCTTCAGGGGTTATTTTTGCTCCTTTTTCAGCATTGCGCCAAGCGCGCCGTTGGGGTGAAATTTATAAAAATCCTCCCGCCCGAAATTCTTTCTTGCCGAAAGCTCACAAGCGATCGCATCCCCCAAAACAAGCGTTAAAGTGCTCGATACCGTAGGAGCAAGATTAAGCGCGTCTGCTTCTGCGAGTTTCGGGTAAGAGAGCAAATAATCACACGCATTGGCAAGCTTACTATCTTTTCCCGAAGTAAACGCAACCGTGATAACGCCGTTTCTTTTAAGCGGTTCAACATTCTGCACGACTTCTTG
Organism: Clostridia bacterium; assembly: GCA_017467275.1. Taxonomy (GTDB): domain Bacteria; phylum Bacillota; class Clostridia; order Christensenellales; family Borkfalkiaceae; genus Scatosoma. The sequence goes on from JAFTSN010000001.1 coordinate 39,967, forward strand.
CGTATTTCCGCTATTAGAAATTAAAATTGCAATATCTTTCGCTTCAATCATGCCTAGATCCCCGTGCATTGCTTCCGTACTATGTACAAAGAAAGACGGAATACCGAGCGAAGCAAAGGTTGCCGCAAGCTTTTCCCCAATATGTCCGCTTTTCCCTACGCCCATAAATACAAGCTTGCCTTGACAATTTTCAAATAAATTCAAAATTTCGTCATATTTACTGTCCGTTTCTTCTATCATTTGCGTGATCGCATCACGTTCTTTTTTCATTACTTCTTTTAACATTTTTTATACCTCTTTTTTATTTGCTTGATTGACGGACGACTAACGTGGGCTGCATAACGATATTATGGTTTTTCGATCTACCCTGTAAACGCTCCAACAAAATCTCCGCGGCATATTTACCGATCTCATACTGTCTCATATCCACGGACGTTAACGTTGGCATACAAGACAACGCATAATCCGTATTATCGAAAGAAACGAGCTTAATATCCTCGGGAATATGGATACCCGCCTCGTGGCAATAACGTAATATTCCCATTGCAGCATAATCGTTGGAAACAATCAATCCGTCCACTTTTCTGCCTTGTTCAATAAATTGCTTAAATGTTTCATAGGCGCATTCGTTGTTATATTGACCGTTGAGAATATACGAACGATCCATTTCCATTCCGTGTTTTTTTAACGCATCAAAATAACCGTCAAGGCGTTCTTTTGTCGTCTGCTCAGTCGGGCTGCCCGAAAGTACGGCTATTTTTTTACAGCCTTTCTCAATCAAATGTTCCGTCGCCAGCTCCATACCATAGGTATGATCGACAAAAATATAATCGAAACAATCCTGCTCCATTTGTCCGTCATATTTATTGGTGATTACAACGGGACAATTACTTTCACGAATGGCGCTTATGTTTTCCTGACAAAAATCGAAAGATACCATAATCATACCGTCGCAAAATTTTTGTTTGAGCAACTGAATAATTTCTATTTCTTTTTCCAGCTTCTTGTCCGTTGGATACAGCATTGTATAATAACCGTTCTTCTCCAAAACTTCCATGACGCCTTGAATCATTTTGAAATAGAAAATATTACAAATATCGGGAATGCAAAACAATATACGCCTTGTGTAACCGCAACGCAACGCAATTGCAGAAGAATTGACCTGGTAGTCCAATTGTTTTGCGACCGCCATTATTTTTTCTTTCTTTTCTTTGCTGCAATATCCGTTACCGCTTAACGCACGCGCAACCGTTGCCGTGGAATATCCCGTTATTTGAGCAATATCTTTGATCCCGTTTTTCACTTGTTTATTCCTTTCATTATTTGAATTTCATTTCAAAAAGGGAAACGTTGTACGGTTTCCATTCGCTCATCATAAAGAACACACGTCGTCCGCCCTCTTTTGTCAGCATTTTATGCGTAAAACCGCCGTACAGTCCCTCGTAATCGGACTGCAACGCCACAATTTGAGCCTCACTCCATTCTCCCCAAGGCTCGTCTGCGGTTCTGTAAACGATATCAGGCGTATCTGTGCCGATATACACGGCAAGATATTTTTTAAGATATTCGTTATACGTTACGCACATTTCACCGCAGGGTGCAGCAATGACAACGGAATCGGTATTTTCCTTTATCGTAGCCAAACCATCTTTCCCCGACACAAAACAGGGAATATTTTCCTTTTTACCTATATAATACTCATATTTATCAAAATTGTCAAGTTCTTTTTTAGGCACTCGGGCAAGTTTGCACGCTCCGTCCCGCGCTTCAGTAAGCCCGAATAAATATACGTACTCCCCGATTTCAAACGGGAAAATTTGCCCCAAGTTCGGCGCCTCTTCCTTTGTAAACACAACGTTTTTCGACCTTTGCCAAGTCTGCCCTTTATCCTTGGAAATATAGAGCGCGCAATTCTCGATCGTCCAACGGGGCTGCCACGTCACGATTGACATGACGAACATATAAAACACGCCGTCAATCGCCACAGCACCCGTAGGAATACAGGTCATTTGTTCCTTATCCACTTTCTTTGCCGCAACGAGCTCTTTCGCAAGCCCCGTTTCGTCCGTTAAAAAGCTTTCAATCGAAAAATTCTCCCCGTCCGCGTTTTTCACCTTGGCAATACAGTTGTTAATCCAACGCCCCTTTTGCCAAAATTTGCTGAACGTGTCACCGAAAAGAAGATAGAGCTCATCTCCGTCGGAAAAGGGGATTCCCAAATCCGTCCCAACGATTCCCAAAGGCTCGGTATTCAATGCCGCTTCCTTGCCCGTTACCGCGCATACACGGCGCACGTATTCTAATTGATCGCTATACTGTTTCATAATTCCTCCGCAATAATCCAACCAAAGAGCAAAGGGAGGCTTATCCAAAGCCTCCCTCCACCAAAACGATTATTTCAACTTCATTTCCATCAAACGGACCAAATAATCGGTGTTTCTTCCGTTTGCATCCTTAATCCATTGACTCATGGTAAAGTATACCGTCTTGCCGTTATCTTTCAGCATCGTCTCTGTCGTGAACGCATTGTATAAGCTAGCGAAATCGGCGCTAGTTACGATGATTTCCGCCTTGCTGAAAGGTCCATAGGGCTTATCCGCCAGACGCATAACAAGAGCGTTATGCTGCTGATAGGTCGCCATGTACTTACCCAAATACGGGTTCCAGCAGATACTCATTTCGCCGCAAGGAGCGCTAATTACTTCGTTCGTCTCGCTATAATTCCACTCGAACGCCATATAGTACTCGTTATACTTAATCCAAGTCGGTTCGCCGCTCTCGTTGTAACCGTTGAAATACTCGTAGTTGTCGAGATTCTCAATGACCGCCTGTTGCTCTTTGCCCGAGAGAAGATTGCCCTGCTCGTCTTTAAGGCTGGCGCGCATACATCTTAACCCGCTCGCTCTGGCATGACTCAACGTGTAAACGTAGTAATAATCGATCACGCCGTCACGGTCCTCGTCGATCAGCTTCGGATAGTTCTGCGTCGCGCTCCACATTTTATTGGCGTAGATATACATACTCTCTACGCGGGTGAAATGCGTACCGTCCGTAGACTTATACACGCCGCCGAGGTTATTCCACCAGTCCCCGGGATCACCCCACACGCGAATACCCATATAGTACAAATAAATTGCGTCGCCAACCTGTACCGCGCCCGTCGGAATCGCCGTATTCTCCTGCTGCGGTTGGTGAATACAATCGATGAGCGCCGTCGCCTTACCGTCGCTTGCCGTGGAAACGAAGGAATCGATCGTGATCCCGTCCGAAGGATCGGTATCGGTAGAGATCGCCATAACGTTAGAACGCCAATTTCCTTTCAAAAGCCGCGTGAACGTATCCCCGAACACAAATCTGAGTTCCGTTTTCTCGTTGCCCTGCGCGTCCTCATAGGTATACGTGAACGGAATTCCGAGGTCGGTGCCGCCGACGTCCCACTGCGTCGTGTCCGTCGTGGCTTTATCGCCCGTCAATCCTGCAATACTGCGCGTTTTTTCAATATGCTCCGTATTATACGAAATCCAATCGGTCAAAAACGGACTGTTCGTCGCCGCCGTCACTCCCGTGGAACGCCCGACTGTGCTTACGGAACAAAACGCCATCAGCCCTGCCAACGCTACAATCAAACCTTTCTTTTTCATTGTCAATTCCTCCTCTTCTTATCGATAGCAACAACGCACGCAAACAGCGAAAGCCCGAAAATCATGCCGCTCGTCAGAGAAATACTGCTCTTGCAGCCCTTTTTCTTCTTTTTGCCGCTAGTGGTATTACCCGTATTATCGCCGCCTTGGTTTTCTCCCGAACCATCGCCCTCGCCTGGATTTTCGTCTCCGCCTTCCACGGGGGGCTTATCCTCGGGAATCTGGTCTTCGGCGTCATAATAGGTGTAAAGCGCCACGTTATCGATCATCGCGTAATTGTCGGGATTCTTGTTCGTCAAGAGCAAGAAACGGATAGAGTTACAAGCGATCGAAAGGCCCGTGTTCGACTTGAACGCGAATTGAATACGCGCCCATCCGTCGCCCAAATCGGTCTTGGAAATTTCATATTTTTGGCTGTTGGCACCGATCGTCATATCGCCGTCCTCTACCGAGCCGAGCCAAATTTCGTGATGTCCGATATTCGTACCGCCGACGAAATTGAACGTAAAGCCCTCGTCCATCGTGAACGTTCTTCCATCTCCGACCGTAACTTCCGTATCCAAGCTCTCTTCGATATTGTACTTATAATCAAAGGTTACGTAGTACGTTCTTCCCTTTTCAAGCTCCGTTTTACCCGTGTAGATATTGAATGCGGAAGAGAAATCCTTCGTGCTACCTGCAAGGTGCTTCAACAAAGCGACTTTGGTCGTGTTGGTGGTATCCTTATCGTTTTTCACGACGGTTGCGGGCATATCGAGAGAAACGGAACCCCAAAGCTCGGGCGTAACCTCGTCGGCAAACGTCTTACCCACGTCGTAGCCCTCAAAATCGCCGCCTAAAATCAAGTCGTATCTCTTCTTACCCGTTAAATCGCCCTCGTCCTCGGGGGCTTCCTCTTGAGGAATATCCGAGCCGATCTGCTTTTGCACGGAAACGTAATCAATATCCGCCGCAAAACCGTTAACGCAAGCAAAACGCACGGCAATCTCGTTAATCGCAGCCGCTTCTTCCGCCGTCAAGGTCACGTATTGGGTAAACAGCTTATACCCGTCGCCGTCGTCCACGGAATTCGCCAAAATATCGTTTGCCTCGTTTGCACCCAACGCATAAGTGAGCGCCGCGCCCTGCTGCGATTCATAGCCGTCGGTGACAGCATAGCGGATCTGCACGCGATATTTTCCCTCGTTTTGAAGATTGACTTTATTCACAACGGAGGAATAGCCGTCGTTCCCCGAAAGCGTAGCCACGTTAATTTTATTCTTTTCCTTAATTACCGCCGCGCTTTCTTCCTCGTTGGAGCGAGCGGACGACAGGGCAAGATTTTCCTCGTTTAAGCCGTTGGGAACGGTGTAGCTCTCCGCGTTGCCGAGCATCTTTTCAAAACCGCCGTCGTAAATTCTCTCACTGCCCCAAACGGGATTGCCCGTCAATTCGGCGCTTACAAGGCGTTTTACGGAAAGATTATCAATCGTTAAAGTGGAAATGTTTTTGGACTGGCACCAGAATTGGAAGGAGCCGTCTTTATACGCGATCGTATCGTCGATTTTAATATAAAATACGAAATGATACCAACCCGTTCCAAGCGCGCTTTCTTTCCACTCGCCAACGAATTGACGGAGAGGCACGTCGAACGTATACGTATCGTTGACAGGGTTGATTCTGAAACCGATATTGTTATCGCTCGCACCCTCGGGTTTAAAATCGAAGCTATAAGCATACACGCCCGATTTTTCAAACTGATAGCCATAGTAGAACGAGCTGTAATTTGCACCGAACATACTCAAAACGGCGTTATTGCCCTCTTTCTTGATAACCGCAGGTGCGTCGTTCACAAACGACCAAATATTGTGCGGTATTTCGGCAATTTCCGTGGGAAGGACATAGCCGCCCTCGCCCGACATCTCTTTGATCGAAACGTTATCCACCAAGAGATAGTTCGCCGTGGTTTTGCCCGTTCTGAACCATACGCGCAAATACTTCATTTCCGAGCTTGACGCTGTAATTTCTTGGCTGAAACGATACCACCCGTCTTTGCCTTGAATTGCCGTACCTGTGCCGATAATAGCCGTGCAAGGATTATTTGCAAACGTCGAATCGTTCAACACGGCTTGACAATCCGTTGTCGAACCGCCCATATAATAATCGAACTCGACTAAATAGGTCGTTGCGCCCGTGTTCGTAAACTCCTGGATAAAGTGTGCGAAATTTCCCGAGCCCGACACGTAGCTCAATTTAATATAGCTGTTGTCACCGTCTTTAACGATGCTTGCAGGCGAATCCGACCAAGCACTGTTCGCCCAAATGCTCGAGGTTTTTGTCTCAACCGTCGCGCGCTCAACCGTCGCCGAAGTAACGCCGTTCGCAAGATAATTATCATACGTGCCGCCGCCTACGACGAGGTTTTCTCCCTTACTGACCATCTCCATGGGGAAATGATCGTAGTGACTGCCCATGACGAGCTCATTGCCGTACTGCGCGCTCTTGTCTTCCACAAAGGTGGTTTCCGCTGCTTTTGCGTTTTTACTGCCGATCATAGCCGCCGCAAAAGGCGTGACCATCATACAGCCGACCAAAAGAGCCATACCGCGCAAAAATTTTCTGCCGTTGGATTTCTTTGTAACCATTGATTTCTCCTTTATTTTTGATAATGCTTCGCCCTGACGGCGGAAAAAGAACGCTCCGCCGCCATGACGTATCTTTATGAATATGATTTATTGCACTTGATTGTTGAGCGTACCCCAATCAATCTCGCCCTCGTAATTGTCGCCGTCGCTCGTTCTGACGATATCCTCGTTCGAGCAAACGATTACCTCACAAACAACCGTTTTCCAAAGCTTTTTCATGATTTACCTCCTTATGCGAAATACGCTTTCGCGGAATCGGAATATTTGATCAACTCGCGGATAAGCGCTTTGAAGGCTTCGTCCGTGGACGCATTCAAACGGTTGTAAACGTAGGTCTCGACGCTATAGGAGATCGTGTCGCTAATCGCCGTCGTCCCGTCAAAAACCGTCGCCTCAAACACAACGCGCATTTCTGCCGCGTTAAGCCCGTCAAGCTTCACGGTGTAGTAGCCCGTCGCGGAATCGTAAACAAATTCGCTCGCCGCTTTTTCCACCGTCTGCTCCTCGCCCATAGCGTCGGTGTAGGTCACCTTGACCGTGACATTCGCGCGGTTGGCAACGCCGCTCAAATCCATATAGAGCTTGACTTCCACGCTATCGTTGAATACGATCGATTTCCCGACGATCTGCGCCGTCGCGCCGTTTAAAACGGTAACCGCGGAATTGTCGCTCACGCTGACCTCGCCAGCCGTTGCAAGAGCCTGTTGCTCTGCCGTCAAATCGGCGTTCACGAGATTATCCGCATTCACGTCGAAATAGACCTGCGCCGCCGCACAGTAGTTCAGCATATCCACAAGCAAGGTCTTAAACGCTTGATCGTCGCTTGCCGCAAGGCGGTTGTAGGCATATTCTTTCACGCTGTAAGTGTCCACTTGGCTCTTATAGGTCTTGCCGTCTGCGGTTGCATACAACGTAGCTTTGAGCGTATTGCCTGCCTCTGCCGCCGCGATACCGTCAAAGACGAACTTATAGCCGTTTTCCGTGAGCGTACCGTCGATCCGTGCGGTTTCTTTGCCCCACGTGCCGTCCTTGTTCCATACCGCTTTTTCTACGGAAAGATAATAGCTGTCGTAATCCGCGAGATCGCTTGCGGGAACGTAGTAGTTCATGGTAAGGTTATTGTGGAAGGATGCGGAGTGACCGAAATCCACCGTCCAATCGAAATACGTCTCGTCTTCGCAAAGAGGTTTGACTGTTCTTACGGATACGTTATCGATCAGCATATAGTATTTGCTAGCGTGATTCACGTAAATCCTGAAAATTTCCAAATTCTCCGCCACATCTACGTAACCTTTGAAATGGTACCAACCTTCCTTACCCTCGATTGCCGTACCTGCGTTTACATGGAAATTGCCGTAATAAAAACAGTTCCGCGAAATACTCGTTTGATACCACACCTTGCTAGGTACATCCGTATGCCAACCCGAAATATCATAGAACTCATTCGACCAATAGGATTCGTCCACCGTATCGTAAACGCCCTCGGTCATCGCCACTTTACCGAAATCGGTATTTGCTCTATTTGCATTATTGCTGGAATAGAAATCAAATTCGAGGAGATATTTGCCTGCGCCTCTGTTGTCGAAATTAAAGAACGCGTGCGCAAAGTTATTCGTGCCCGTTGTTTTCGCAAGTTTCAAAACGGTATTGCTGCTATCCGTAGGATCCTCAACAACGCTTGCAGGGCTGTCTGTCCAATTCGCGTTCGACCAAACGCTATTCACAGGCTCTGTATACGTCGTACCGACTACCGCTTCCGTTTCACCGTCTGTTAAAACGCTCTCAAACGTTCCGTCCCCTTTGAAAAGGTTCGTCTTTGAATAGCTCTCGGGGAGATCGCTCGCATATTTTACGGATACGTTATCCACATAAAAGTTTTGTTCCGTTACGTTTCTCGGCTGATATACTATAAAATATACGGAGTTGAAGGTTGCAGTCGGCGTTCTGATTATTTCTTCAAAGTGATACCAACCTTCTTTCCCTTGGATTTCCGTACCTGCTTCATACCCCATCCACGTTTCAGCGCTGAACAAGTTTGCGTCGACAGCCGAAGCATCGGGATACTCGCTATACTGATCGATCGTTCTCTTATTATTTGCACTATCCAACAACGCCACATACGCGTTGTCCGCCGGCGTTGTGAGATGATAATCGAAAGAAACAAGATAGTTTCCCGCTCCTTGCGGCGTAAAGTTTTGCGCGGCAAAATACCATGTATTATGCGTAGGCATATTCAATTTCAGCATGGTATTTCCGTCCTCTTTGACGATTGAACCTGTCGTGGTGCCGTTATAATTCCACGCACCGCTCACGGTATCCGCCGTCGTCGTAAGCGCTTTTTCCGTCTCGCCCGCCGCCAAAACGTTCTCGTACGTACCGCCGCCAACGACGAGGTTTTCCGAATAGACAGGCTCGGTTACGCCCGCCTCGGTAAACGCGTCCGCTGATACGTCAAACGCCTGCAACGCAGGAATCAGACAGCCTGCCAGCATGAGTCCGCTCAAAGCAACTGCTTTTGCACGGTTTTGCCATTGTGTTTTGTTTTTTCTCATAATATCCTCCTTGATGATATTTTTTCCGTTTATTTCAACGGTTTTTTATTTTTTAATATTTCCCCAAATAACGTCCTCGTCCTCCAAGGGCAAGCGCTCTTTCATTTCGGGAAGGGGTTCAAACGGTTTGTGGGGTTCGGTCTGATACCAATATGCCGTCGTGGACCAGTCGTCGTTTCTATGGTTGTTGTGTCCGTGCTCGATCGTCACGCGTATGCTGTTTTCAAACATGATAGGATCTTGCACGTGGTAACGATAATAGGTGATCTTACCCATCCAATTATTTTCGCCGCCAAGGATAATCCCGTGATAAGGCGCGGAATATTCTTGCTGGGGGCACCAAGCCATATTCACGTAGTCCTCCGTACCCGTGCCGTGGAGCGACGGTTTTTCCTCGCCGTCGATAAAGATCATGTCGTCGCCCTCGCCCGGCCAGTTCCAATAAGCGGACTTGCTTAAATTATGTATGTTGATATTACAGCCGCAATAATGTCCCTTGCCGACGGCATCCAAAATGACGTAATTTTCTGCGCCCGTGGTATTTTCCCCGCCGAAACACCAATCATGACGATCGGCAAAATCTTCCTCGGGTTTACCTTTCGTGGGGCACTCTCTATGCCATTTTGCGTGGAAATACAACGCGTCCTCGGGGAGCTCTTTCTTTTCTTCATAATCTACGTAATAATAGAAGAAAATACTGTGCTCGCACTCGTTGACCACCTCAATTCTCGCGCGTTTTCTAAACGGCATGGGCCACCAGCTATTCAGACCTCTGCCGTCCTCGGGGCTCATTTGCAAAGGCGCGGAAACAAAGTTTTTACAAACGCCGTGTCCCATACCGAAGAAGTCACCCAAAGGTGCTTCCACGGAGGGCGTATCTTCGCCGTCCCAATACATACGAAGAACGATTTTGCGCATTTCGTATTTGCCCTTTCCACTCGTCGGGTCGGCAACGGTGATCCAAATGTGCGTGATTACGCCGCAACCCTCTATGTCTGCGACCACGCGTTTTTCGCCCGAGGGAATTGTCAATCTATCGTCGTTTCCACCCGTTCTGTCGTAGCTAGAAACTCTGCGACGTTTACCGCTCCTCGCCATAAAGATACTGGACATATCCGATATGATTTTTTCCATGTTCTATATACTCCGTTTTTTTATTTTTTTATTTGATTCCCGCGATTGAGATACCCTGCACGATATATTTTTGGAAGAAACAATATATCGAGAACGGGATAATCAAGCTGATTAGCGTTGCAACGAGCACCACGCCGTAATTTCCTTTGTATCTGGAACTGAGCGTGCGCACAAGTTGCATGATTTGATACAGTTCGGTTTTTTTCGTGATCGTCATAACGGGCCACAGGAAGCTGTTATAGTAGCCCATAAACACGGACATACCGATAATAACCATAGGCGCGGTGGATATCCGCGTATAAATGCGGAAGAAAATCCCGCCTTTGGAAAGTCCGTCGATCATCGCGGCTTCCTCTATGTATTTTGGAACGCCATAGAAATACTGTCTAAAAAAGAAAATGTTATAGCCTGATGCAATGCCCGGGATTATCAACACCCAAATGGTGTCCAACATATTTAAGAAGGACACAACTCGCACCGACGTAAGCAAAATCGTGATTCCCGGGATAAACATTGTGGAGAACATATAGATCCACAAGAATTTCTTAAACGGAAAATCCACTCTTGCAAACGCATATGCCGCCATCATGTTAACAAGTAGGCTCAACACCACCGAAAGGACGGACACGAGCGTCGTACTGCCGATGGAAAGGAGATAATTATAATCGGGCATATTGAATACCGTTTTAAAATTATCGGTGATCCACTCGTTGGGCAACCAATGCAGCGGCAGCTCAAAAATTTCGCTTCTCCCTTTAAACATGGACGGAAGCGCCCAAAGCACGGGGAAGAGCACGATCAATATCACTAGGCACATCAGCGCCTTTCCAATCACGTTACCGATCTTTTTTTGTGTACTTGCTTTCATGGTCCCCTCCTCAATCGTCCTCGGATTTTTTGGATTGGACCAAAAAGAATACGACCGAATTCAGCGTACCGATTATAATCATAACCAAAATCGCGCCTGCAATCGTAACGCTGGAAGACTGCAACACGTTTCTGTAATTGTTAAACAGATACAGAACGGGTGTGAGTGTGGACTCCAACGGTCCGCCGCCCGTCATCATGAACGGGATTTCAAACATAGCCAGTGCGCCCGTCAAAAGACCTACGATCGTCAAAAGGAAATAGTTCATCATGCTGGGCACGGTGATCTTGATCAGCTTATTCCACCAATTCGCCCCGTCCAGCGTCGCCGCTTCGTAATAGTCCTTGGGTATATTGATTAGCCCCGCATACATAACAAGCGCGTTATATCCGAATCCCAACCATAAGGTTGGCAAAATAACAAACACTCTCGCCCACGTCTTTTCCATATCTATGGCAATCGGCTTCATGTCTAACTGCAATAATATGCCGTTGATGAGACCGCCGCCGTAGTTCGTCATAAACAGGAACACAATCGAAGCCGCCACGCCCGAAATAAGATACGGAATATAGACGATTGCGCGCGTTACGAGCCCAAATCCGCTTTTATCCGCTTTTAAAACGTGCGCAAACGAAAACGAAAGCAAGAGCTGCGCCACAACGATAATCACCGCAAATAAAAGCGCGTTCAAAAACGAGTTGACGAACGACGTCGTTCTTATAATCGTCAAATAATTATCAAGCCCGACGAATTTCTGTACGTCCGCATACGAACGGTAGTCGAAAAAGCTACGGACGATTGCGATCAACAGAGGAACGACGACGAAGACCGTCAGCAATATAAACGCGGGTGCCAACAGCGCGTAGCCCGTAAATGCATAACGGTATTTAAACTTGTTTTTGCCGAAGATTTTCGCGTGAAAAGCGTTCAATTTTGCTTTTCCCTCCGATTTCATTTCTCCGCCCCCGTTTTTGCAAGACGGGGATTATTCCCCGCAAGGTTGTTGTTCGCCATAATCTTTTCAATTTCGGTAATCACGTCGCCAATGCGGCTATTCCAGCTGTCCTCCATAGAAGTGCCGTCGAGCGCGTCGATCGTGATTCCTTGCACCAAGCCGATGGTCTGCAAGTTGATGTCATAGGTGAAAATGGCTTCGGGAATCGCTTTATCCGTAATATCCAACACCGTGGTCAACCACTCGGCGGGACAGACATTAGAAATATCCGTTTGCGCGAGCTTTTCTTGCATCCTCTTGCGGGGCATCGATTTGGAATAATGCGCCGCTGCGAAATATCTTTCGGGCGCCGTGGTGTCCTCGCCCGCCGCAAGATATTCGATAATCTTCGCCGCCGCAGTAGGATTTTTCGACTTCGCGTCGATTACGAGCGACCAGCCGCCGTTCGTTGCCGTCGTACCCTTATTCGCTCCGCCGTTAAGCGTGGGGATCGTTGCAACGCCGATATCCTTCGCCATATCCGCGCCGTACGTCTCCATAATCTCGGCAATCCCCCAGCTACCCGTATATACGATCGCCGCTTTACCGTCGCAAAGATCGATAATTTGATCGTTATATCCCGTCGTCCAAGTTTCAGGAACGTATTCGTTCGTGTACATCTCAACGAAGAACGCCGCGAGGTCTTTATACGCCTTGGAATTCACAACGATCTCGGACCAATCCTCCGTGAGACAAACGTTTCCGCCCGTCAAGTTGGCTTGCAAGCCTTGCGTAGCCCAGCCCGCTTGACCGAAATCGTACATCAAGCAAGGATACTTGCCGTTCTTTTTCTTCATTGTCGTTTTAAGCTTCGCGCAAGCCGCGTACAAATCGTCAAACGACCACTCTTCTGCCTTGGAATAATCTACGCCCGCCGCCGTCAATAAATCCTTGCGGTAATACATAACCGCCGACGGCTCCATCAGTTGCGGATAGCCATAATAATTGCCGCTATAAGTAACAAGGGATTTCGCGGAATCGGTCAAATCTGCAAACGAGGCCTCAGGCAACAGATTGTTTAAAGGAAGCACCGTTTCATTGCGCACCTCACTATATAAATTCATATACGACACCTGATAAATATCGGGCGCGTTTCCGCTGTCTTGCGCCGCGGCAAGCGCATCGCCAAAGGCGTCCTCCGTAATAAAACGGTAATCAATATGAAGCCCGTCCGTCTTGTCTTTGTTGAAATCGTCCATGATTGATTTCATGACGTTGTTGCTCCAATCCTCAAAATCGCGAAGCCAGACGGAAACGACCGTTGCCCCCGCCTCGGGACCGTCACCCTTATCGCCGCACGAAGCAAAAGCACCCATCGTACAGGTAGCAGCAAGGCAAAGTGCCAAAAGTTTCTTCTTGTTTTTCATAATAAATCCCTCCGTTTTCTCATATTGAAAAACAACAATTTATAAATTTGTGAGAACGTTCTCATAAATTCGCTAAAAAATACCCACGCGTGGGCTTCTAAAGAAAAATGTGATAACGTTATCATATTTATTGTATTTTTATTGTAGCATAATTTCTTATGCCTGTCAACTATTTTTTTGTAAATTTTTAATAAAAATTAATAACTAAATTTTATAGAATTTCATCCGATTAACCCAAAAAATAAGGGACACGCCCAAATAGGAGTATCCCTTGTTTTTATCTAATATAAACTTCTCGTTGAATGCGCTTAATAAGGCCGCTTTTCGGGTGGACGGACGCCTGTTTTCACGTATTTGAGCATTTCAATCTGTCCCATCACGCGGCAATCGCCCTTAATCTCCCAAACGATACCGTTATTGCATTTAAACTCAAGCGCAAAAGCTTTATCCTTGAGCATCCCGAGCGTGTTCCCGTTTTTCCAAGTCGGCGTCCAGAGTCCGTCGCCCGTGAACGGCACGCACTCCTCAAAGCTATAGCCCTCCATCGGCTCGTCTTTATCTGTGATGACCCGACAGACAATCTGACCATAAGGTACCTGCACGTTGATCTGCGCTTCACCGCCGTGCCAAAGAAGCGGGCGGGTGCACATATATCCGTTGCCTGCATAGGCGCGCATACCGATAAATCTGCCTTTTTTCACGGAATAAAAGCCGAGCTTTGCGCCTTTTTCTTTGAATTTTCCGTGCTCAACGGGCGTTTGTGCAACAGACAGAATATAATCCTCGTCGCGCTCGTAAATACAGAAAGGAAGGATATACCCGCTTGCAGGATCGCCGCAGAACCCCGATTGAATAAACGGCTCTCTTAAGCTACGCTGGAAATATTTCCCGTCGTGACTGTAAACAAGCTGCACCTCGAAACTGCCGCCCAAATATTTATGCATTTTCATGCCGTAGTTTTCATACGCCGTTTCATAGAGCGCCATCATTCCGACGTAGGTATCCCCCATTTTTTTTGCGGCAATCCCGTAGATCTCCGTCTGCGGGCGGTCGATAGAATCGGGAACTTGCGTTAAAACGGGCTCGGAAAAATTCTCGAAATTCTTGGTGTCGATACGCATAACGTAACGTTCTCCCCAATAGGGACGCATCAAAAGAGACCAGCAATTTTCCTCCTCGTTCCAATAATGGGTTTGAATTCCCTCCGTGCCGCGTTTATGATAGCCCGTCGATTTATAACGAAAATGGATTCCGTCCTCGGAAACGTAGATCTTATCGGGACAATCGACTTTCGGATTATCAAAGTAACAGCCCATGAGGATATATTTTTCGCCCTCTTTGCCGTTCGGGAGATACACTGCGTCCATAAATTCCGTCATCTCCTTTAACGGAATGATCTCATTAGGGTATTTTTTGCCCTCAAACTCAATATCGTTTACAAGCGGCTTGAAATGAACACCGTCCTCACTCGTCGCCATGGACGTGCGGAACCCGCCGTTTTCGTCGATAGCAGCATAATACATGACGTAAGGCGCGAGCGGCGTGCCCTTTAAAACAACGCCGTTGGAATGGCTGTGGTGTTCATTATATTCTCCCGCCTGTTCCGCTTTTCCGTAAATACGGCGAAAGCCCGTGTATTTCAAAAGACAGTTATCGTCAAAAAAGTTGATTGTGTACATGATTTTACCTCGCTATTATTTTTTCTATAAGACTTTCCTTATAAAATTACCTGTTTAATAAACTCGCCGAAGCGATTTCCGAGCTCCAACATTTCGGGAAGCTGCCAATGCCAAGCATCTTTTTGGATATCGAGCGGTAAGTCTGCCGTGTCGATGACAAAAACGTTTTCCATCTGCTCTGAAACGGCATTCTGCGCGGCAATAACCGTCGGCGCATACCTCGAATTATTCGGAGAATTGGCGGCAATTTGCCCAATCAGAAAGTAAACGTCGCCAAACTCCGCTCTCAATGCCCCGATAAGCGCCTGCAAATTACTTTCGTATGCCTCGGCAAATTGCTTTTGCGTGGCGTCGTGCTCGCCTTGCATCCAAAGAATCGCGCGAATTCGGGGCGTTAAGCCCTCTTTCTCCATGCTACTCAGTCCGTTTTTGACCGTTTCCACAGCATTCCGATAATGCTGTCCGCGCGTTTCCGAGTCGTTTTCTTTAATAATACTCGGCGGTGTAAAGTCGTTATAAAGCGTTTTTCCCCCCCAACCGTAACGGATAATGCGACACTCCGCATCCGCATAAACAGGGGACAACGTCTTGGCAAGACCGAGCTCAATACCGCTTTTATTGGGCGTTTGTCCAAGACCTGTTTTCACAGAAAACCAAGCGTTTATTTTGGTCGGATTATGCTGTTTTTGTTCCCCGTCCTGAAAGATTTTCACGTTTTTAAAGCCCGTTTTATATTCTTCTTCACAGCCGGAAATAAGCGTATACCCGACGGCATTAGATTGCCCTGCCAAAATATACACGTCCGTGTATGTCCCCTCGGGCTCAGATGGGCTTTTTTTATCCTTGCAGGAAGAAGCAGCGAAGACAAACAAACAAGCAAACGCAACCGAAAGAATTCTTTTTATAAATCTCATAATTGAATGAACACCTCAAAGTTAAACTTTTCGTCTAAAATCCTATACTCGTCACGAAGCTTAGGTCCGCAGCTTTGCGAACCGACCCCCGCCATTTTGTAATCGACGTTTACAACGGTCTTATCCGATGCGGGCAACTCGTAATCATGGGCGGCACACATAAGCTCCTCTTTGCTGAAAGGAAGAGCGGAAAAAGAGAATGCACGGTCCATGGCAACGGTTATAGGCTTATTCGTTGCAGACATGCCCCCGTCCTTCCTCTTAATTTTTGCCCATTCGGTGGAATAATGACTCCCGCATTCCTGCGGCTTTATATAACCTGAAAAGTCCTTTTGCACGTCAAAGCCATATTCCCTTTTTATCGCGCCGCGATGCTTATCCGCATACGTTTCATATTCGCCGTAGCCAAGATACGCCACCTCGGAATACTCCTTGGGCAGAACGAATTCAAAGCCCAAACGGGGCAAATCTTCGAGCGGAGCCCTCCTCTCACCCTTGAAACAAACGGAGAATCCCTCCTTATAAAAACGATAGGAAAGCTCATAGAGAAGATGCGGGCGAATGGAAAGATTGACGAGCGCACCCTTTAGCGTATACACGCCGTTTCCCTGATCGAAATGCGTTTCAAAGGCATAGTTTTCAGCACAGTCCAGTCCAAAGCGTTGCCATGCTTTTTTTGCATGCACGTCGTTGTCCGTGAACGCTTTTAAGGCACAGACGGAAAAATCTTTCAGTAGAGTCACGCCCGCACGCTCAACCGAGCGCAGAATGCCCGTGTCACGCTCAAAGGAATAAACGAGCTCGCCTATAGAGAGGGCATCTAAATAGCGATCGGATTTTATCTGTATTTTTTCTCTTGCCCCGAGCGACGGCAAAACGCGCTCGTTTTTCAAGATTTTTTGGAAACGTGCAACCTCGTGCCCCGTCTTTATAAGCCCTTGCGTTTTCGTCGCTTTCGCCGTCACGAGAACATAAGCAAACGCCGACGAATACTCCTTCTTTTGAAGTGGAAAACGCCTTTCTCCTTGCGGCGGGATATCGCCCGTATTAAGCGTTTCTCTTGCAAGCTCGGTGTTTCCGTCAAAATAAGAAAGCGTGACGGTAAGATCGGATAAAGCAGTGAAATCTCGCCGATTTTTGACCGTGAAGCCATTTTCTTCAAACGTCACGGATAAGGGAGCAAGCATCTGCTTGAGCTCTTTTATCCCCGATTTGGGCTTCCGATCGGGCGTGACAAGCCCGTCGAGACAGTAGTTTGAGCCATGAAGCTTTTCTCCAAAGTCGCCACCATAGCGATAATTGCCGTCCACAGGCAAGCCGTGGTCGTTCCACTCCCAAACGAACGCGCCCATAAAGCGCGGCTCGGCATAAATACGTTTCCAATAGTCGTGGAGATCGCCGTTAGAATTTCCCATAGCATGAGAATATTCGCAGAGCACCAAAGGGCGTTTCTCTAATTCGTCCTTAAAAAACTCGTCACAGAACTCCATTTCGGGATACATACGACTGACCATATCCACGTGTGCACGCTTATAGATCTCCTCGTCGCGACGGTACCAAACGCCCTCATAGTGAACGGGGCGGGAATCCCGCTTTTTCATGGCAATACTCATCGTCTCGAAATTTTCACCGTAGCCCGATTCGTTACCGAGAGACCAAATCACGATACAAGCTCTATTTTTATCCCGCTCCAAAAGCTTCTCTCCGCGAATAAGGAAACAATCCTCAAACGCAGGATCTTCAGCAAGATCGTTGTGCAATTTTTCGTCATACCCGCCGTCCATACGCACACAACCGTGGCACTCTAGATCGGCTTCACTCATGACGTAGAAGCCGTGTTTATCGCAAAGATCATAAAACTTCGGACAATTCTGATAATGCGAGGTGCGAATGGCGTTTAAATTGTGCTCTTTCATAATCCGAAGATCGGTTTCAATCTCTTCTTCGGTGGTATAAAAACCGTTCTTCTCGCTGAATTCGTGACGGTTTACGCCTTTGAGCTTGACTGCGACGCCGTTGATTTTGAATATCCCGTCCTCGATTTTTGCCTCACGGATTCCGATTCTGTCTATAATCCGCTCCCCGTCACACTCGAGCGTTAGCTCGTATAAATCGGGGGTCTCCGCACTCCAAAGCCGAGGGTTATTAAGCGTGAACACAGCCATGCCCCGCACCTCTTGCGTTTCACGATAACCAAAACCGCTTAAGGTCGCCTTGCAGGGGAAGTCCGTTTCGAGCGTAACCTTTGCCACGCCACCCGTGCCAAGCGAAGGCTTCACAAAATAATCGAAAAGATGCTTTTGCGGGCGGAAGAGAAGATACACGTCGCGTATAATTCCGCTCATGCGCCATTTATCCTGGTCCTCAAGATAACTTGTCACACTCCATTTGGCAACAACTACTTCAAGAACGTTTTCCCCTTCTTTTACAAAGGCAGAAACATCGAACTCGTTGGTGGAGTGCGAGACCGTGCCGTAGCCGACAAACACACCGTTTATATAGACGTAAAATACGTTATCGACGCCCTCAAACACAAGATAAGTTTTTTCCGCCGCCTGCTCTGCACGCAAAGAAAAGGTACGCCGATAGCAAAATGCGGGAATCTTTTTTGGCATATACGGAGGCATATACGGGAAGGGATAGGGGCTGTTAATATAATCGGGACGGTCCACGCCGTGCATCTGCACCGTGGCAGGCACGGGCATTTTGCGGAGGTAGGGAAGCGCCGTTTCGTTTAACGTTCGGATATCCTCCGTGCTTCCAAAATCCCATTCGCCGTTTAAAAGTAGCTTTTGTTCCTCCCCCGAAGCATTTCTCGGGATATAATACGCCCTTGAGGGTAGCACGTTCACGCCCGTGACTTTCGGGTTTTCAAGATAGGAAAGATCCATACTCCACCTCAGTTCACCTTTAATTTTTTGTGCTGTAATAATCTTGCAGGATGGTCAGATCGCCCGTTCCGCCCGCAAGCTCTTGAAACGCATAAGCCGCAGGTTTGGGCATACCGGGAATACAGACCTCACCGTTATACATGTCCTTATATTTTGTGCCGGGCGCAGGATCCGTGAAAAGCCCGAAGCCGACGTCCGTCGCCGTGCCGCCCCACGAATATTCACGCGCGTCGTTAAATAGACGGAAATAATGCACCGCTTCGACATAGGGCATCCGCTTTGCAATCGTCGAATAGACCGCTTTCAGATTTTCAGCAACCTCCTCTCGCTCCATGCCGCCGTCCGACCAGCCGACCTCGGTTAAAAATACCTTTTTGCCCTTACCCTCGTTATCGAGAATGACTTGGTACACCTTGTCGTTTTCCTGCACGAAGAAATCCTCGTTAAAATCGGCAGAATACGGATGCCAAGCCACGCAGTCGAAATAATCGTCTGCATCCGTCGAGGGATATTTCTCGCTCGCGATATTGTTATAGATCATTTGCAGGAAATTTTTATTAAGACCGCTTCCCAAGCCCGTCGATTCAGTCATGCCGCCCAAAATCGTCTGCTTATCGGGATCAACGGCTTTGACCGATTGCGTGATATAATAGAGTTCATCCGTGAACACGTTTGCCATCTGCGCGATCGTCATATCCGCCGTTTTCCATTCGCGGCCGTCCTCATAGATATATTTGCGCTTATTGTTCGTTTCGTTTCCAATTTCCCAATAATCGATTTCAGGGAATTCCGAAACGAGATTTTTCCACATGACTTGCAGATCCTCTATCCATTCGGAATAATAGCTACCATCCGACCAATCGCGAAGAGGCACCGCACTGCTCCAAGCGTT
The DNA here is from genome assembly GCA_017467275.1 of Clostridia bacterium. Classification (GTDB taxonomy): domain Bacteria; phylum Bacillota; class Clostridia; order Christensenellales; family Borkfalkiaceae; genus Scatosoma. Next base: position 59,523 of record JAFTSN010000001.1, read on the forward strand.
ATATTTCGTGAAGCTTCTCGCATTCATGCCGATGATCTGAATATCGTACTTTTTGAGCTCGGCGAGAATTGCGTGCATTTTTTCGCAAGCCGTTTCGTTCATTTCTTCAGGCGATTTCATAAGATCGTTTGAGCGCATCCAAACGCGCGTGCTTTTCACGCCCATGTTGTTCATGAGCTCTGCAATCTTCACGTAGTCGGTGTTCTCGTTTTGAACGACCTCCTCAAATGCGATATAACAGACACCGTATAAATTGCTTTGATCGGCAAGATATTTTTCCTTCTTCTCCTTTGAACAAGCGGAAAAAGAAAGTCCCATAGAGAGAAAAGCCAAAAGCCCCGCAAAAAATTTAACTGTTTTTTTCATATCCGTTCTCCTTATTTTTTCATGAGCAATTCCAAAGACCCTGATCCGCCCGCTTGCGCTTGGTAGGCATAGGCGGCGGGCTTTGGCGCTCCCTGCGTTAAGATAATCTTTTTGTCGTCGTTTTCGATATCGAGATAGTAGTCCTCCCACCGATCGTATTTGACGGGATCGGCAAACAGCCCGAAAGTTGCCATATGATAGCCTCGCGCCTCATCCTCTCCGATCCAACCACGCTCGGCGGCGTCGTTGAACAATCGGAATATACACGCCGATTGAACGTAGGGCATACGCTTTTCGATCGTTTGATAGATCCTCGTGACGTAGCTCGCAACCTCCTCCTGCGTCTTTCGGCTGTCACTCCAACCAAACTCCGTCAAAAAAACCTTTTTGTCTTTTTTCTCGTTTCTCAAAACGACGTCGTAGATCTCTTGATTCTTTTCGACGAAATAGTCCTCGTCGAATTTCCAAGTGTAGGGATGCCAAGCAAGACAATCAAAATAATCGTCGGGATCGAGAGACGGATATTCGTCGCTGAAAATATTATCGTAAACCGCTTGCAGAAATTCGGCGTTGGTGTATTCGCCAAGCCCTAATCCCTCGCTCTCCGTAATCCCGCCGAGGATCGTCTGCGCATTCCTGTTCGCCATGCGGATTGCCTGCGAAGCATAATACAGCTCCTCTGTGAATACGTCCGCCATTTGCTGGAAACTCATTGGTGCCGTCTTATATACTCCGTCCTCGATATAGTAGTATTGGCGCTTATTGTTGGGTTCGTTGCCAATCTCCCAATAATCAATCTCGGGAAAGGCATCGACAAGAGTATACCACGTGGTCGAATAGTCGGAAATATACTCCCCAAAGCTCTCGTCTGTGCGGAGAGGCGCTTCGCTGCTCCCTGCCTGATAGTGATTGAACGAGCGTCCGTTCATACCGATCACGGCGATACCGTTCTCCTTAAGCGTCCTTAAAATGTTTCTCATTCTGATGACGTTTTCTTCGATGAGCTCAGTGGGTGAGGTCATAAAATCATTGGCGCGCATCCAAACCCGAGCGCTTTTCGCACCAAGGTTTTTGATAAGCTCCGCGATTTTTTCCTCGTCCTGCTCCTCGCCGTGTTGCATAACCTCTTCCCATGCGATATAGCAAACGCCGTATAAATGTTCCTGTTTCAAAAAAAGCTCTTTCTCTTTTTGATCGCTATTCAAATCACACCCCGTGAAAAGTAGAAGCGCGGAAAGCGCACAGCACAACAACCGTTTCATGCGTTTTATTCCCCAATGCCATTCGCTTGAGCCGTCTCTTTAATAATTCTGCAAATTGTCGAATAGTTAAACTTTTGGCAATCGGAAATCATGTCGTTCCAATCGGAGGTCAGATTTTTCTGTCCCAAAATGGCTTGTAAAAGATAGGTGGAGGAAAGATCCTGTATCTGCTTCATCTTCGTTGAAATAGACGCGGGATACGCCGTGAAATTGACAAGCTTACCCGTCTTTAACTTACGGTATTCCTGACTCTTTTCAATCAAATCGGCATATTTAGGATAGCTGGAAGAAAAGTCTGTGATGCAGAGCACCTCGCCCGTCTCCTCATAGGTCTCCCAATCAATCACGCCGCCAAAGAGCGAGCCAATCTTATGAAGGCCGCTTAAAACCGTCGTGTTCTCAACGCTCTTGGTTGACTGCCAAAAGGAACTGCCCTCCCGATCCCTATTGGAAAGAATAGGAGAGATTTTCCCGTCTTTAAGTTCATAGTGCGTGCCCTCAATGCCATACATTTTAATCTTGGTCCCCTCGGGGGAATTGAGATATTCAAAGAAATCCAACGCCTTATGGGGATCGGCGCACGCTTTGGTAATTGCATAGCCGCCGTAGGTCGTACCCCAATTACTGAAGCCGCCTTCTCCTGCTACGCCCAGCTTTTTGCCTGTAATCGAGGAACTCTCACCCGTGCCCGTGGGAGGGGGACCAACGATTACCTTTCCCTCGCCGCGGTTTTGCTCGAACTGACCGACAACCCACGTCATGTGCTCGCCGCCGTTGGTCATGATACAACCTACCTTACCCGTGTACCACTTATCTTCCCTATCTCTCGAGCCCGTGTTCGTGTTGAACTGCGGATCGATATAGCCCTTTTGATACATGGCGTTCATCCATGAGATATAATCCTTGATTCCATCGTTTGTATACATATAGGAAATTTCGCCGTTTGCGTCGAATTCCCAATCGGCAAAGATGCCGAACGCCGTGTAGAGAGGATTCACGTAGAAAGGCTCTGCGTTGGGAGAGATCCCCCAGGTCTGTCCCGATTTGGTGCCGTTTTCGTCCACAAACAAATCGTTTCCGCTGAATTTTTGCATCACGTATTCAAACTCTGCAAGCGTGACAGGCGCCTTGGCTTTCCCGTTTTCATCCACAAAACCGATCTGCTCAAGCCAATCAGCGCGATAATAGATTGCCCAACCGGGCGCGCTTACATTGGGCACAAGATAATGCCCGTCAAAATACTTGATGTTTTTATACGTCGGGGAGTAAATAAGCTTTGTGAGATAAGGATAGCGTTCCTCGTTGCCAACTAGCAGCTCGTCGAGATTCCAAAGCAGATTATTTGTGTCGGGATCAGCCCAAGAATCAAAATTCCCGCTCGAATTTTTGGGGTCCGACCAAATAACGTCGGGAAAATCGCCCGTATTCATCATAGGCGCAAGTTTGGTGTAATAATCGGCGGAAGACGCGCCCTCGAATGCGAGCTTAACACCCGATTCCTCCTCGATTTTCTTAAAAACCGAATCCATATCAATCCCCTCATAATTCTGCCCTGTGTAGGTAAAAATACGCAGCGTTCCCGCTGGATTTTTCCGACCCGTCTTGTTTCCGCATGCCGTCGCACCGAACATGAGCATACCGCTAAATGCCAAGCTTGAAATTGTTTTGATGGTTTTATTCATTCCGTTTTTGCCTCCTTTCGTTATCTATTGTTCCCATCCGAATTAATCAGACAGGTAATTTCAAAAAATTGTTTTTTAAAGAGCAAAATATCCGCGCTCTCAGCGAATAAGATCTTTTTGCCTCCCTTTCGACGGTCGAAAACGTCCGCGTCCAATGTCATGCCCCGCGTCAGGGTGCCGCTCGTCTCCAAGAGTATCTTTCCCTCTTTCATAGAAAAGGCACTCGGGTTGACCTCGTAGTAAACGGTCAAAGGGTCGTGGAGCTCAAGGCGTACCGTTTCGGGACGATCCTTACGCCAAAGGGTATATAACTCTTTCAAATAGGCTCTTTCCTCATTATTGCAGTCCGTTTCGAGCACCCGCTTTTCCTCCGATTGGGACATGCGCGTCTGCACCGTGACGTCGTAGCCCACACAGACAAGAGGACATTCAGAGGAGAAAACGACGTTTGATGCTTCAAGATCGCAAATGATATTCCATTCGCAATACTGACGGGAATAATCGCCGCCCATTAACAGCACCTTTCCGACCCCTTTCATAACCTCGGGAGCCCGCTTGATCGCCGTCGCGATATTAGTCAGTGGTCCGATCGCCATAATAACTAGCTCGTCTTTATACTTCGCCGCGCTTTCAATGAGAAAATCCACCGCAAGCGCACCGTCTTTATCCTGCTCGGCGGCATATTCGGGAAGATCCTCCGTCCATTGACAAAGCCGCTCGTTTGTTCGCAGTTTTCCGTTTAAGCCTTCACCCAACCCACAAAAAACGGGAATATCCGAACGATTAAAAAGTTTCAAAAGCTTTCTCGCAATCTGCGTGCGTTCCAAAACGTTTTTGAAAACGGTTGTTACCCCGATAATCTCCAACCCGTAATCGATCGCTTGTGCGATTGCAAATGCATCGTCGATATCGTCGCCGATATCGGTGTCGATAATATATTTTTTTGCCATAATCCGTACTCCTTATTATCCTTTCACCGAACCCGTCAGAACGCCCTTCGTGAAATATTTTGCCACAAACGGATACACAATGATGATCGGTAACGTTCCTATAACGACAGACGCCATTTTCACGCTTTCCGCCATGTTCATAATATCCGCGTCCACGCCGCCGCCCGTGTTACTCGCCGTGACAATCATCGAGCGCAAAACGTTTTGTATGAGGAGCTTGGACGTGTCCTTGATATACAAAAGCCCCGTCATATAATTGTTCCACCTACCGACAGCCGTCCACAGTGCAACTGTTGCAAGAATGGGGCCAGAGAGCGGGAAATAGATTCCAAACATAATCACGAAGTTGTTTGCCCCGTCGATCTTTGCCGACTCCTCCAATTCGGAGGGAAGCCCTTGTAAAAAGTTCTTCATAAGTATAATATTATACCCGCCGATCAATCCGGGGATCAGGTAGACAAGATAGCTATCCCGAAGCCCCAGATCTCGGATTAACAGATAATAGGGAATCAAGCCGCCCGAAAAAAGCGTGGTAAAGAAGAAGAAAAAGGTGATTGCGTTTCTTCCCCTAAAATGACTTCTCGACAAAGGATAGGAAGTTATAAACGTGAATAGAACGGAAGCGATCGTGCCCACCACCACCGTCCAAATCGTCGTTCCAAACGCCATCCAAAGAGCTTTGTTCTTCATGACTGACGCATACGCGCTGATGCCCCATTCCTCCACTGCGATTCCGTTTATCAAGCGGTTTTGCTTAAGGGATTCGAGCACGACGTATAAAAACGGATAGAACATAACGAATGCGAAGACAGTGAAAAAGAGATAGTTACAGATATGGAAAGCGCGGTTGTGCGCATTTTTTCCAAACAGGCGGTTAAACCACTGCTTAAATTGATTTTCTTTCTTTACCATATTCCGTCCGCTCCTACCAATTTGGAAAGCTTATTCGCAACAATGACGAGCAAGAACCCAATCAACGAATTAAATAAGCCGACCGCCGTCGCCTGATCGTATTTACCGCCGCTAATACCGATTCTGAAAAGGTACGTTTCAAGCACGTCGCCCTTGCCGTAAACGGCAGGATTGATCATGTTATAGATTTGATCGAATCCCGCGGACATGATGTCGCTTAACGAGAAAATCAAGTTGATTGAAATCGCGTTTTTGATAGCGGGGAAAGTGATGTACACTATTTTCTTCCATCGGTTTGCACCGTCGATATCCGCCGCCTCATAGAGTTGCGGATCGATTCCTGTGATCGCAGCGAAGTAGATGATTGTACCCCAGCCGCAACCCTTCCAGATCGAAGAAATCACAAGCATCAGAACGAATAATCTGTCGTTCGAGAAAAAGTATATTTCCTTCCCGAAAATTCCTTTTAAAAAGCCCTGAAGCTCTGTGCCCGATTGAGTCATGCTGTTGATGATACCCGCGATAATAACCCAAGAAATGAAATGCGGCAGATAGGAAATTGCCTGCACGGCTTTTTTATATTTGTCGCTCGACATTTCATTGAACAATATGGCGAGAATAATGGGAACGGGAAAGCCACAGACCAGTTTTAAAAAGGAAATACGGAGCGTGTTTATAAGCTTTTCTTGGAAGGTGACCGTCAAAAGCAACGTTTTAAAATGCTTAAAAAGATCAAGCTGACCGTCCGTCGTTGCCCACGGGCTCCCCCAAATCCCTTTCATAATCCGCCAATCCTTGAATGCAAGCTGTAAACCGCTCATAGGATAATAGCAGAAAAGGAAAATGTAGATAATCGCGGGAAGGACGGTGAGATACAAGCTCCAATTCAGCTTGAAGTATTCCTTAAACCCCTGCCGCCCGAGCAAGCCCGCTTTTTTGATTTTAGTTTTTTTCATGTTTTACTTACCGTTCTCTTTTCTTTTGTTTTTGGAAAGCGCTACACCGATAAGCGCAACAGCGCCTGCAATCGCACCGCTTGCCCCTAAATAACCGCCGCAACCGCTCTTTTTCGTCTCCACCTTGTCCATTGCCTTTTTCGCCGCCGCAAGCGCCGTGTTGACCATGTTTTTGCTCGTTGCTTTTTCAATATTGGTTTTCGCACTGTCGAAAGCTTCCTTAAGCGCTTTTTTGCCTTCAGCATCGTAGGAATTTTCCTTAAGATAGGTGTCGTACATCTCCTGAAGCTCGGCAATTTTGCTTTCCTTATAAGCCGTCAGCTCCGACGCCGCTTCCGCAATTGTGAGCACGTCGTCAATCTTCTGCTTATATTCATTATAGAGCGCGCCCAATTCGTCAAGCGTTTTCACGAGAGCCGCCTCCTCGGCAAACTCCTCCACATAGCCTTCCATTTTAAGAACGTTCGCCGCTGTGTAGAGCGTTTGGTCCAAGCCCTCAAAATAGGTGCGAAGCTCTGCCACCTTTACGGGTATCGATTCCTGCACGGCATAGATTTCCGTGCGGGCGTCATCCGAATAACCCGCCTCGTCCACCTTAAAGCTCGGATCTATATTCAGCTTGCGAATCGGGTATTCATTCGTCGAGCCGATGACGTAGTAGAAAGTGTCTCCCACCTTTAAGTGATAGGTGCCGCCAAATTGATTCTCCATGATCTCCGTGCCCGTCGCATACCCCGTGTATTCCTCAAGCTTGACAAGCGTGGTGCCGTTGGTCGCATAGAGCTTAACAAGGAGATTGTTGGCAGGGGTCGTGAACATCTTGTTTCCCACCGTCAAAGCAAAATTCGATTTTGCCACAACCTTGATCACCGTCTCATAGCCCTTAAGCCCCGCGGAAATCATACCCGCCTCGTAGCTTTCGTCCGTTAAGTAGTAGAAAAAGCAGTCGATTTTAAGAGTGCCGTTATATTCATAAACGGAGGTCTGATTGGTCTTTTCAAAGCGATTGAGTTCGGAAAGGTTTTCCGAATCCCCCCAACGAAGCGAATAGCTTGCGTTCGTCGTTTCGTATCCGTCCTCATAGGCGAGATAGTCGTGTACGTATTGTGCAATCTCCACCGAGGTGACCTCGTTATCCTCTTTTACCGTTGGATAATATTTCTCACGCTCGGTTGCAACGTACCCCGCGGTATCGAGTGCAAATTTCGGCTCGATTTGGTTGAGACGAATGGTGTATTCGTTCGTCGATCCGACAACGAAATACAGCGAATCACCCGACTTCAAATGATAGGTCCCGCCAAGCGCGTTTGCCGCAATCGGCGCGTTCTTCGCCCCGCCGGCAACCGTCTTTGCCGTGTAGGATTTGCTACCGTTAAATAAAACCGTGCTGACAACGAGGTTGTTTGCCGTCGTCTCGAACGCCGCGTTGTAGACCGTTATTGCCGCATCTGCTTTTGCCTTGACAACGATGGCTGATTCATAACCCGCTCTACCCGCGCTGATCTTGCCCGCATTGCTGCCCGCATAATAGAAGAAGCAATCAATCTTCTCCGTGCCGTCGTATTTATATACGCTCTCTTCGTTTCTCTGTGTAAAAGCCGTCATTTCACCGACGGACTGCACACTTCCGTAGCGCAGGAAATAATCAGCCTCCGTCGTTTGATAACCGTTTTCATACGCCTCGTTTTCGGCAACGTATTTCGCGATCTCGTTCGCAGAAACGGCATCTATATAATATCCGTCTCGAACGTCGGAGGAATAGCTGCCCGTATCCACTGCAAAAACGGGGGCAATCGCATTTCTAACGCAAGTATATTCATTGGTTGAGCCAATGACAAAACAGAAGCTGTCACCCGACTTTAAATGATAGGTCCCGCCGAGAGCGTTTGCCGCAATTGCCGTGCCCGTTGAACCGCCCAACGTTTCGCTCAAAATCTCCGTGTTCGTACCGTCGGAAACAATCGAACGCACGATGAGGTTGTTTGCGGGCGTATTGAACGCCGCCGTTGAAACGGTGAGTGCCATATTCGTTTTTGCCGTCACGAAAAGCAAGCTCTCTTTTCCCACCGAGCCCGCGCTAATCTTTCCGACATGATCTCCTGAATAATAGAAAAAGCAATCCGTCTTGCTTACGCCATCGTATTTATAGACGCTCTCCACGTTGCTTTGCGAAAAATCGTTGAGAGCGGAAAAAATCGGTGTAATCTCCCCACTTTAACGAATAGGTTGCATACTCCGTCGAATATCCCGCCGTATATGCGGAATTTGCGTGAACGTAGGAAGCGATATCCACCATAGACACCGTCTCTGCGACGTCAGCTCTGCCCGAAAGCTTATGAATTCCCGTCGCTGTCAATGCAATCGCCGAAGCCATCAAGCCCAAAACAGTTAACTTTAATTTTTTCATAAAGTACCTCCTTTATATGCTTTCATTGTAACACATGAAAAAACGACCGTCAATACCTTTTGGAATTGACAGCCGTTTTGAAAAACCGAAAAACCGTTTTTTGACGTTTTTAACGCGCCCGCACGTATAATACGTGAAATCAAAAGCCGAAATTCGACATCATGCATTCAAGCGCATTACTCTGTTTTAACATAGAGCATCTTGGTGAAAACCGTGTTGTCTTTGACGAAATCCTGCGGTTTTTTGCCAATATGTTTTTTAAAGACGTAACAAAAATGAGAAAGAGAGGAAAAACCGCAAGCCACCGCGATTTCTTTGACCTGAAAACGCCCTGATAAAAGCATTTCTTTGGCGTTATTCAGTCTTTCTTGCATGATATAATCCCGCACGGTCATTCGCTCGATTTCAAAGAATATGTGTCGGAAATAGTCATAGCTATATCCCACGCTTTTTGCAATTGACTGAATATCGATATCGTGCATATAATTTTCGGAAATATACGCCTTGGCGCGCTTGACAACCTCGTATTTATCCTGCCCCACCTCACGCGATTTTTCCTTGATGAGAGAATAGACAATCAAGCGGGTCAACAGATCGACTACGTTTGCCGAATAGCGGTTCAAATTCAGTCCCCGCGTTTCCTTGAAAATATTTTCGAGATAGTGCAAAATCTCATGCCCTTCTTCGGGAAACACGCCAGCTTCAAGCTGCTTGTCGGAAACGATATCAAAGCCGATATATAAAACCTCCGTGCCGCTTTCGCCTCGTTCAATATGCGTGGTTTTGGGCGGGATCACACTGAACGAGTTTTTCTCAAACGCATAAGCTTTCTTGCCGATCACAACCTCTCCCTTTCCCTCGCAATAAAAAACAATCTCCCAACAAGGATGGGCGTGCGGGATGCCCTGATAGGCTTTTTCATAGTGATGTCTCACGCAAAAATGTAAATTACAGTTCATTTTTCCCACTCTCCACTTTTATTCCTTTATAGTATAGCAGAAACCGCGATATTTTTCAAGAGTCCTTGACAATTTTATTTTTAAAGAATTATCGGCGACATAAAGCCGCCGATTGCTTCCTTTTAATACTCTTTAAAAAGACGCTGTAACTGCCGAGCGTTCTTTCGGCTGTTTTGAAAAATAAAATCGAAATCGGCGCCACTAGCAATCATATCCACACCCAGTTCCAACCAGCGTCTCTGCTCTTCTTCCTCTATGGAAGTGAACGCAACGCCGACAAACTTGCCATGCTCTTTTAAAAGCTTAATCGCTTTTTTTACCTGCGAAATATTTTTTTCGTGGTAGATCTCACCGAGGATTCCAAGCGCACCTGAAAGGTCGCAAGGTCCTAAAATATAGCCGTCGATATACGGATTTTTCATAATCTCGGGCAAATTTTCGATGGCTTTTACCGATTCGATCTGTATAAAACGGCAAAGATTTTCCGTCTGCTCCGACGCATATTCCACAATCGTCTCCCGTCCATAGTGATTGCCCAGAAGCGGACCTGCGCCGCGGTTTCCAAGCGGTGGATAAAGTGTCGAACGCATACACTTATCAGCATATTCCGCCGTCTCCACGTTAGGAAAAATAACGCCGTCGGGACCCATTTCCAAAATGCGTTTAGTGTGGTTATAGTTATCCATCTGCAACCTCACAACCGCAGGCATTTGATGTGCTTTAAGCACTGTCAAACAATTCAATATGCTACCATAGTCCATGGAAGAATGCTCGGTGTCTACCCACACGTAATCATAAGGTTCTCGCGCAAATATATCCGCAACATAGACCTCGCCCATATTCAAAAAGGGTCCGCAAATCTTTTTCCTTTTCCTGATCTTATCTCTCAAAATGTTCATTTGAGTTCCTTTTTTCTTCTTTTACAGCTCCGACCAATCAGAATCGTCGAATTCGTCGGATAGATAGTTGTTTCCCTTGCCGCTCGTCCTCACAATATCGGAAAGAGGCATTTCCGATATCCCTATTTCGGGCGAATTATATGATTTTAAAATATTTTGCTCTCTCATCTCTCTCCCTCCTTATTCCGCCAGCGGGAACGTCACGTTCTTCTCGTCTACGCGCGTGAACGCCGTGACATTCCCGTTAACTACGAGCGTGCAAATCTTCGCCGTGCTTGAAACCGTGTATACCCCGTCGGAATACGTCGCCGTGTAAGCCGCCTCATAATACGTCCCCTCGATCGCCGTTGCCGTCGTGTCAGAGACCGTGAGATTGACGACCCCGTCAATATAGTCTTTCATGACCTTGAGCTGATCTTTGCTATACGGGCTATACATTCCCTCAATCAAATGCACGTATTTTTCCGTTTCCTCTGCATTTCTGTCATTGTAGGCATCAAAGGCGACTTCGTAGACGCTTCTCGAATGCGCCGACGCGCTGTAATCGCCGTAAATCACGCTTTCCACGCCGTCAATTGTCAGCTTCACGTAACCGACCGCCGAGAACTTACGGAAATAGTTGTTTTCGAGAATTTCAACGATCGCACCGTAATAGGTGTAAACGCCCTGCGCCTCCGCTTTTTCTAGATTGGCAAAGCCCTCGTTTACAACGTTTAAATATTTTGTCTTTTTATTTGCAAGGCTCGCCGCGTTGTCAAGTCCCTCAAAGCTCATTTCCACGCCGCCCGCCAAATAGTCGGTGGGTGTGATCAGCGTGCCCGTTTCCACCGTGACGTTGGTAAGGGAAATCAGCTTATCATAGTCGAACTTGGAAAGCTGGGTGCCCCAACGCATACCCGTGGGGTTGTCGAGACGGATAGACGCACCCTCAAACATCTCAACGTTGAGGAAATTTGCGGTGTAATTCACGTCTTCCGACAAGCACATTTCTGCACCCGCCTTATAAAGCGTTTCTCCCGCGCTCCAACCGATAAATTCTGCGCCGATCGAAGCAATCTTTTTAGCAGAGGGAAGCACGTAGCTTCCGCTCTCGCGGGTCGTCTCGTTCATATAATAACTATTGTTAAACTTAACCTGCTTTTTGTTTTCGTCGAACAACGCCGCATTAGCATCTTCGTCATACGCCGTTGCGTCTACAGAGAAGCTCGGATTCGCTTTTACCATGTTTGCATAATATTCATTACGGCTCCCGACGTACCAGAAAAGTTGTTCGCCCTCTTTTAAAGAAAGCGTTTCGTTCATAGCGGGAATGACCGCGTCCTCCACATAAACCTCATAATCTAAAAGGGTCACGATATTCCCTTCGCCGTCCGCCACCGCAAGACCAACGATCACGTTATTCTGCGCCACAGTCACGGCAGGCATGGTCACGACGATCTTACAATCGACTGTCGCTTGCATCCAAACCACCGATTTGGCGTTTGCGCCCGCATTGACCGTTCCCGCATTGGTCCCCGCATGACGGAAGAAGAAATTGGTGTTATGATTATCGTTTCCGTCATATTTATAAATATTCTCAGCGCAATATTCGGGATTTGCCGTGAATCGGTTCAGCTCGGAAAGAGATGTGCCGTAGCGAAAACCTGCGGTTACAACGCCCGTATAATCTGCTTTATTGTTGCTGATATAAGCGGTTGCAATCGAAGCAAAGCCGAGCGTCGCTTTCACATAGGAATTTCTAACCGATTCCAAATACCCGTCGCCGCTGATATCGAACGAGGCATTGATCGCATTATTTGTAATCGCATATGTATTCGTACTGCCGACCACAAACAAAAGCTCGTCGCCCGCCGCAAGATGATAACTGCCGCTATAAGCGTTTTCAGCGATTGCCGTGCTCCCTGCTCCGCAGTTATTCGACTGCGCCGTGAGATAGGTGTATCCGATCTTGAGTATGGTGGAAATCTTTAAGTTGTTCGCCGTGGTTGTGAACGCCGCATGCTTGGTCGTGACGACAACGTTTGCTTTCGCTGTCACTTTAATCACCGTTTCATATCCCTGTTGCCCCGCGCTGATCTTACCCGCATTGGTACCCGAATAATAGAAGAAGCAATTAATCTTCTTCCCTCCGTCGTATTTATAAACGCTTTCCCCGTTCGATTGCGTGAAGGTGTTGAGCAAATCAGGCGAGTTGATATCTCCCCAAAGAAGCTTGAAGTTCGCATCCGCGGCGTCGTAGCCCGCCGTATAGCTTGAATCGCGGTTAGTATAAACGTATTGGGCAATTTCATTCATACCTACATTCGTCGTGACGTACCCTTTGTTCGTTTCCGCAGAATAGCCGTCCGTCGCAACAACGAAAGAGGGTGCGAGCGCATTAAGCCTAATCGTGTACGTGTTTGTGCTCCCCACCACAAAGAAAAGCTCGTCGCCCGCCGCAAGATGATAACTGCCGCTATAAGCGTTTTCAGCGATTGCCGTGCTCCCTGCTCCGCAGTTATTCGACTGTGCCGTGAGATAAGTGGATCCAATCTTGAGTATGGTGGAAATTTTTAAGTTGTTCGCCGTGGTCGTGAAAGCCGCGTGCTTGGTCGTGACGACAACGTTTGCTTTTGCCGTCACCTTAACGACCGTCTCATATCCCTGTTGCCCCGCGCTGATCTTACCCGCGTTGGACCCCGAATAATAGAAGAAACAGTCAATCTTGTTCGTACCATCATATTTGTACACGCTCTCATTGCTCGAAGCAGCAAAATCATTCAACGCCGTGGGGTTTGTGATATCCCCCCAAAGCAGCTTAAAATTCGCCGTCTCGGTGTCATAGCCGCTCGAAAACGAGCCGCTTGCCTTGTTCCTATGCACATACGAGGCGATTTCCGTCGTTTGAATCGTCTGCGCCTCTGCACGCACATGTTCGCTTTCAAGCGCACCGATACCGAACGCCGCCGCGATCAGCATAATCAGAACAAATAAAAGCATGGAGATTCTTTTTGTTTTCGGTTTCACTTTACAATACGCTCCCTTATAATTTTTTTGGACTATGCTTGCATTATAAAATGAATTTTTTCCCTTGTCAATGCCCTTTTTTCGTTTCAACCAATTTACGAAACAGTAAAACCGAAACGTTATATTGAAAAAGCCAAAAAACGAAATCTCAACCCCTTTTTTTAATAATTTTTAAAAGTTTAAAAACCGAAATTCTAAAACCGAAAGAACAGCCCTATCACGAAAAGAAAACTGATCTCACACTTTAGCCTACCGTTCCTTCCATTACAATTTAGAAAGCTTTTCGCTTCCTTTTTAAGATGTTGCCGAATCCTCCATGAAACTATTTTGAATAAAAAAACAGGCAGACAAGAAATTGGTATGCACCCCAAAAGTTGGACAAACTTTTGGAGGTGCATATTTTTATGAAAAAAGGAAAAAGAATAAACAAAAAATATTTGACAAATGCAAATTATTTCAATATAATGAAACCATCTTGGTATTATAATTTTACCATGATAAATTGACGTTTTCAACAGACTTATTGCTTTTTTTGTATGAAAAGTTTACCTATTTGAGTTTTTGGAGGAAATTTATGGCAGTTAATGTATACGAGGGATTCCGAGACATCTCCTCGGAGATTTTGATAAGCCAAAACGAAAACAATGCGTTCCCCCGCCACTTCCACCGTAACCTTGAGCTTTTATACGTGCGGAGCGGCATGATGAAATCGAAAATTCACGAGGAAACCTTCGATTGCGGACAGGATGATATCATCTTTGTGCCAAGCTATTACGCGCACGAATTTTCCACGCCTGATGCTTCAGACGTCGTTGTCCTCAATATCCCTTACTCGCTGATTTCGGAGCTGAACGACTTCTTCTCCAAATCGCAGCTTGATTTTTTCTTGGGCGACAAGGAATACAACAAAAATATCCGAGAGGTTTTAGAGCTGCTGCTGCGCAGTAAAGAAACTTACAATCAGTACACCTTAAAGGGATTCGTCTATATTCTTTTCGGATTGCTTATTCACCATTATCCCGCCGTTCAAGCCGCAAAACGAAACAATAATATAGAGCTGATCGTCAAAATTTTAAATTATATTGATCAAAACTATCAAAACAACATTTCGCTTGGTGAAATAGCCGAATATTTTAACTATAACAAATATTATATTTCGCGCGTCTTTAACCAATACGTAGGCAAAAACTTCAAATTTTACTTAAATTCCGTGCGCGTCCAGCATGTGGTCTCGCTCTATTCCATCAACCCTCGCGCCAGCATTTCCTCTCTCGCTTTCGATTGCGGTTTTGAAAATATGGCAACCTTTTATCGGGCGTTCCGCGAAAATTATTCGATTTCGCCAAAGCTCTTTTTCTCCCGCCCCGCCTCCGTCGCCATCGATTACAACGTCGTGAAATTTTAAAACTCTTTGCTGTTCCACAAAAAAAGAGTGGAAGACTTTGCTTCTTCCGCTCTTTTTTTGCACATTTTTAACAACTTTTCCAATGCGGAAAAGTTTATTTTTAAATTTTATTTTTTCCCGCTACTCCGCTTGACAAAAGACAGGGAAAGTATTACAATTTATCGGAACTTGTAAAAAGAGGTAAACAAATGACTATTTTATTAAGCTTGGCGATTGCACTGTTTGCAGGGCTCATGCTCTCTAGACTGGCAAAACTTGCAAAGCTGCCCGCCGTGACAGCCTATCTTATCACAGGGATTCTGATCGGACCCTACTGTCTCGGTGCGTTCGGGGTTCACGGTCTCGGTTTCACAAGTATGGAAGAAATCGAAACCTATTCCATTATTTCCGACGTCGCGCTCGGCTTTATCGCCTTTTCTATCGGCAACGAGTTTAGACTTGCCCAACTTAAAAAGATCGGCAAGCAAGCGACGGTCATCGGCATTTTACAAGCCGTTACCGCGACGGTGCTCGTCGATATCGCACTCATTGTTTTGCATCTTATTTTAGGAGATAAATTTCCTCTGCCCGCGGCAATCGTGCTCGGCGCGATCGCTTCAGCAACCGCGCCCGCGGCAACGCTCATGGTCGTGAGACAGTATAAAGCCAAGGGTCCCGTAACGGACACACTCTTGCCCGTCGTTGCGCTTGACGACGCGGTGGGGCTCGTCCTCTTTGCGATCTCATTCGGCGTTGCGAAAGCCTTTCTCGCCGGGCACGTGGACGTCTTATCCATTGTGATCGAGCCCACGCTCGAAGTGCTCGCTTCCCTTGCGCTCGGCACGATCATGGGGTTTTTAATCAGCTTTTTCGAGCGATTCTTCCACTCCCGTTCCAAGCGGCTTTCCATGTCCGTTGCCTTCGTGCTGTTGACCGTTTCCCTCTGCATGCTGGAATTTGAAATCGGTCGGGTCAAACTTGTCTTTTCGCCCCTTTTAACCTGTATGATGTTCGGCACGATCTTCTGCAACGTCTGCGATTTCTCCGAGGAGCTTATGGATAGGCTCGACCGCTGGACGGCGCCCATCTTTATCCTGTTTTTCGTCATTAGCGGCGCCGAGCTTGAGCTCTCCTTATTCGGAAATTGGGTGATCGTCCTCGTCGGCTTCGTCTATATCATTTTCCGCTCGCTCGGAAAATATTTTGGCGCGGCGGGAAGTTCCAAGCTCATGAAATGCGACCCGAATATTCAAAAATACCTCGGTATAACCCTTTTCCCGCAGGCGGGCGTTGCGCTCGGTATGGCTATGAAAGCCCACGCGCTCGTAGGGATCGGAACGGTCGTTGCCAATATCACGCTCTTTTCCGTGCTCATCTATGAGTTAGTCGGTCCTTTCCTTACAAAGCTTGCGCTTCAAAAAGCGGGCGAAATTAATCCCGAGGGAAAAATTTCTGCCAGAAACAACAAAGAACAAGTCACAACGGCGGATTGACGTTTATCAAATACTTTAAAAAGTCAAAAAATGATACTTTTTTCCCCTCTTTTGCGCTTGTACATGCCCTGACTATCCTTTATAATGACTAGTAGTGACATTTCGTTAACTATGTCTATACATAAAGAGGGATAGCATGAAAAAACTTTTTCATTTCTTCCTTGCCGCTTTGGTTTTATTCGGCGGTTTCGCATTCTTTTCCGCACCACTTTGTGCCGTTCACTCAAATGCAGAAGCGACAGCCACGACGCTTATTGCCGCTTCGGATTTTCAATCGGGAAGCTTAACGCAAAGACAAACGAACATGCGCGAAATCCTTGGCTCCATGGCAGACGACGGGATTACTTCTGCGGACGGTTTTTTCTTCTGCGGCGATTTTTCCGACACGCTTGAAGTTCAAGCAGATAATGAAGCGGGCGTAAATGCGTTATTGGAAGTAACCGAGGAGGTGGCGCCCTTGGAATCCACCATCCTTTTGCAGGGGAACCACGACGTTGCCGCAGGGGCGCTGGGCATGAGCCCAAGCGGAAACAACGATCCCGCAAGCGGAAAATACGGCGTCTTTGTCATTAACGAAGACGATTACATGTGGAAAAACAATGACGAGGAACGGATAAAAAATACCGCCCGTAATTTAATCGATTACTTAAACGAAAAGCTGGAAGCGCGCTATACCAAGCCCGTGTTCGTCCTTTCGCACTTGCCCCTCCATTACTCCATGCGAACGGTCGCAGACGGTGACGGACGATATGCAGGGTATATTTTCCATGCCTTGAATGAGGCGAGCGAAAAAGGCTTGAACGTCTTTTTCCTGTTCGGACACGACCATTCCAACGGTTGGGACGACTATCTCGGCGGCTCCTCCGTTTTTTTAACTAAGGGCGATTCTATTTTAATCGCACAAAACAGCAAGACCGCCTTTAAAGAAGAAGAATTGAACTTCACCTATTTGAACGCAGGCTACGTCGGCTATTATTCAAAGCACAACACAAATACGGACGCCGCCTTGACGATGACAAGCTATACGATCGATAAAGACAGCGTCTTAATTAAACGTTACGATAAAAACGGCGTCCACAATTTAAAATCGGTGGGTGTGACCAATGCCTATAAGGGTGAAAACACCTACGAACCGAACACGAAAAGCTACCAATCTCCACAAGACGTCGCGTTAAAAAGCATCACGGACGCTTCGCCCATGGTCCCCTCTTTCGGGCGCGCGGTGAAGATAACCTCCACGCACGAGGGAATCAAATATTCCTTTGATAAAGAGAATTCTTTGGTGCTAACCCTTTCGATCGGTCAGGCTTATAAGTTAAAGACATTGGAAATAAACGGCGTTTCAATCGATCCCGACGATATCGTCGACGGAAAATACACCGTCAAAGCAAAAGCTTTAAACACCGTGAACGCGACATACGAGACGCGCGGAAAATATAAGATCACCCGCGAGAACGACAGCTCGAAAGGAACGTTAAAAATCGACCCAAGCGCCTTCTTGAGCTATTATGAGGGAACGGAGATCACCGTGACGTTGCTTGCGAACAAGGGTTACGCAGTAAAAGCCGTTTATTTGAACGGCAGAAAATTAGAGCCCGTCTCTGAAAACGTGTATAAATTCCTAATCGAGGAGGGCGAAAATTTCATTAAGACGGAATATGAAGCCGTCGCCGCCCCCGACCCCGAGAATAACGAAACAAAAGCGCCCTCCGCCGTCCCGCAAGAAAAAACGGGTTGCGGATCGGCGTTAAACGGATATATTTCCGTCGCGCTTATCGTGACCGCATCCGCTTTTCTCTCTTTAAGAAAACGCTTGAAAGCATCTCGAACCAAATAAACTTCTTCCCAATATAAAAAACGGCCGCTTGAAAACGGTCGTTTTTGTTTCGATTTCTTTTTAATTATTGAAAAAAATATCCGTTAAAAAACGGTCGTATTCGGGCGTCCAATTCGTGCTTTCGTCCCCCGCGCCGAATGCGTGCGGCGCGCCCTTATACACGTGCTCCTCGACTTTCACGCCCGCCGCCTCGAGATTATTAACGCTTTGTTTACAGGAAAGACAAAGCGGATCAAGCGTTCCGTAGGCATAGAAGGCGGGCGGAAGCTCTGCCGCCGCCATTTTCTCCGCGCTCGCCACCGAAAAAGGTAAGCTTCCATAAAACGAATAGATCTGTGCAACCGCCGCAACGTCCGCTCGCACGCGGTCTAGCCCGTCGGGCACGTACCCGCTATCCAAAACGCTCGGCAATATCGCGCCGTCGTGATGGAGCAGGAACTCTCCGCATAAAACTCCGCCCGCGGAAAAGCCGATCAAAGCGATATCCTTTTCGTCGATGCCGTAGTCCGTGGCATAATAGCGGACGTAGCGCACCGCCCGCGCAAGATCGAGCGCGCTTTCCTCCTGTTCATAGGGATTGAGGCGATATTGCAAAACAAAACAGTCGTAGCCGTATTCGTTGAATTTTTCCGCGGTCGGATAGGCGTCATAAACGTTGTCCCGATAGGCGAATGCACCGCCCGCACAAAGCACAATCGCGCCCTTTTTCGTCGCGTTCGCCGCGGGGGTATATTCCATATACGGACGAAAATCGGGCGGGTCGTAATATCCGTCGTCTGCGGAATATTCCCGTTTTACGGGCATTTTTCCCTCACTCCAAAGAAAAATCTTCTGTTCAACGTCGGGCGTGGGCAACTCGAGCCCGAATTTCCCCGCTGAAACTGCCTTTTTGTTACAAGCGGAAAACGGAAGCAAAAACAACCCGCTCAAAAAAATATAGAACGCTCGTTTTGCGCCCGTCAGCATAACGCGCGGTACTCGCTCAAGATCCGTTGTAAGTTCGCTTCGCTGTTGGCTACGACAATCCCGGGCGTGCCGTAGGTATACGCCGAGCCGTCGATAAGAGCATGAACGCATCCGCTTTCGTTCGCAATCAAAAGCCCGGGCGCAATATCCCAAATATAGTGATAATACGAGATATATGCCGCCGCCTGACCTTTCGCAAGCGCCGTGAAATCCACGCATGCCGCACCGAGATGGCGGGTCTTTAAAAAGACGGGCTGAAGTCTTTTTATCAGCTCGAACTGCCGATCCATGGGAACGGCGATATTCCCATAGTAATCACTGATCAAAAGAAAGCCGTCCGAGGGGAGCATGTCTTTGTTCACAGTCAATTTCTTGCCGTTTGCAAAAGCGCCCCTACCCTTTTCGGCGGAAATCATTTCTCCCGTTCGGGGGAAATACATATACGCCGCGACGCACTCCACTTCCTCAAAGATCGCGATCTGGATCCCGAAGCTATCCATCCCCGCGGCATAGTTGCAGGTTCCGTCAATCGGGTCGATCACAACGCTGACGCCGCCCAAGGGCTTGTCGGCGGTCGTCTCCTCGCTGACGATATTGACCTCGGGAAAGGTTGCCTTTATTTCCTCCATGAGATATTGTTCGATGAGAAGATCGTTTTCGGTTAAAAGATCGTTCGCCGTCTTGTGCCCCGCAACGGCAATTTCCTGCTTTAAAAGAAGCTCGCCCGCCGAACGCAAAAGCTTGTCGCAAAATTTAATCAGTTCTTTCATAATAACACCTCGCTCAAAACCTGTTTCACGTGCTCAATCCATGCGTCGATATATTCGTTATCGTCATCGTCGCTCATATACCGCGCGCCGAGCATTTTACTCAACTCGACTGCCAAAAGGTTACATTCTGCCTTTTCTAACAGTGAATCGATGGAGTCGAACACCGCCGTTCCCCGCTTGGCGCACTCGAAGCCGTAACGGAGCTTCTCCTCGTCATCGCGGTGGTTTATGTAAGCGCAAAGGGCAATATAGTAATTGATTCTGCCCTTATCATAGGAGCTCTTTGCCTCACGCTCCAATAAATTTTTCAGATCTTCTATCACGCACGTGGCGTCCTTTTGCAAAAGCCGCAATAATAGGCGGGTATATTTGTAGCGGATAAAATAGCGGTCGACGGAGGTGTCGTGCGCCTCGTAAATCTCCTGACAGGATAAAAGCTTATCCTCCGCTTCTAAAAACTCTTGCTGCCAAATGCATCCATCGGCAAACACGCGATAGTCCTCGGCAAGAAAGAGCTCGTTCGACGTCCGTTTATCCGAAACAGGCATTTCGTCAATCTTCCTTGCTAATATTTTTATCGCTTTTTTGGCATTTTTATTACTGTTTGCAAAATCGAGCAGGCTCAAATTGATTTTTGACTTAATGAGATAGGCAAGGGATAACTCGAATTCCATGTCGCTGTTCTCATGATTATCCGCCTCCACCTGCTCTACGCACGCGATACAGTTATCGAAGCTTTCCAAGGCGTCGTCGAAAAGCACGAGCTTTCGTTCGGAAAGTCCCTTGACGTTATATAGCTCGGATTGAAGCACTAAATCGGCTTTGACCTCCTCCGTTAAAAGAAGGGTCTTGGCATGCTTGATCGCCTTGTTAAAATCCTCGACGATATAATAATAGAACACCTTACCGATCTCGCCCTCTACGCCCCAATTTCTCGTTTCTGTCCTAAGCGACACGGAAAGTCCCACGCTTTTGAGGATAAAAAACATGCCCGAATTATAAAGAAGCCGACGGTGCTCGGAGAAAATCTTGATAAACGCGTCACCCGAAAGCAAGCGCACGCACGCCTCGGGTTTCCCCTCGTGCAGATTCTCTAGTTCGGAAAGATACCGCTCCAAGCCCGAATCAAAGTCCATCTTTTCAATCACAGTGCGTTGCAACTCGTAGTCATCCAAAGTCTCAGCAAGGCGGTCATACATTTTAAGGGCGAACAGCGTGTCACCGAAATATTTCATGACGTAGAGATTATCGTATTCCTTTGCCGCGTACTTGCCTTCGATATAATCCAAAAGCCGCTTATAGCCGCTCCTTTTGCTCACGTAGTAGATGTGCGAAACGTCGCCCGAATCGGTCAGCCAGTCGATCAGCGATTTATGCAAGGGCTCGATGTGCTGGTCACGTATGGGAAACAATCCACTGATTAGCGCGAGAATATCTTTCAGACGATACTCGTCCAGAGCCAAATACTCCTCCAAAAATTCGGTGTGTACGGGCTCTTGCGAAACGCTTAAAAACTCTAGGAGCGGTTTCACGTCCTCGAACGTGATTTTATTATCCACGTCACGGGAAAACAGACGGGAAAAACAGTCGTTGAAGAAGCCGTAGATACCGACGGGGAAGAAATCAATGTTATCCAGAGAGAGGTTTTCTTCTTTGATTTGACGGACAATCTCGCTAGCGTACAGGAAAGAGCCCTCCGACTTTTTCAAAAGGGCGTCAATTTTGTCGCGCGGTGCGGCGGGGAATTGCTTTTCGTAATATTCACGCAGGTCCTCTTCCGTCTTGGTCGCCGAAAGCATATAGGGCGTGGCGAGCGTGATAAGATACCGTCTCACGTCCGCTTCGTTGCGGCTCGTGAGCACAAACTTCATCCATTCGGGAATACGCTCTCTCATGCGCTGAAGCAGGGCGCAAATCTCGTTGTCACCCCGCCAAGAACATTCGTCAAGCGCGTCAATGACAATGACGACGGGGTGCGAAGGACGAATATCCGCGGTGGACTCAATTAAGAGATACTCGAAAATACGGGTCGCATTTTTCTCAAAAATACTCTCCAGCCCCATGAGCCCTGCGAGCTTATGCTTATAATCGGGCAGCGCGCTTGCGAGCTGATAGGCGATCGAGGTTACGATATACTTGGGATTCGAGCGGTCGGAGTTGTTGAATTTACAAAAGTGCGCCGCCGCCACGTACTCGGGATACCGCCACAAAAGCATACTCGAAAACGCTGTTTTTCCGCTCCCGGGCGCAGCATTGACCCAGAAAAAGTTTCTGCTTGATTCCAAAAAACGCTCGAACTGCTCGAACGCGTCCCGTCTGCCGCAGAAGCTCTCGTAGTAACGGAAAGCAAAGTCCTTAGAGGAAATGGGCTTCAAACACCCTTCAAGGCGCGCTTCCTCCGTGGAAAAGCCAAGCGCAACGTTTCCGTTCAGAATTTCGAGAACCAGCTCGAGAAAGTTTTTATATTTGCTTTCTATGAGCTCGTTATCGGGCGTCATGCACTCGTCGAGGGAAAGACGTTGGTATTTGTTGATACTCAAGGGCACGCGGGATTCGTCCAGCTTGATGGGTATGATGATCGCGTTATTTTCACCTGCACGGCAAAGCTCGTTCAAGCAATATCCGTCGGGCGAAGTGGAACGCTCCGAAACCAAAAAGAGAAAATATTTCGATGCCATGATATGCTCATCGATAATCCGTTCCCAATCGCCCAATTTTAAGTAATCAGCGTCGAAAAATACGTTAAAATCATGCTCGCGCAGATCTTGCGCGAACTTATGTACAACGTCGCCATAGACGCCGTGACCGTAGCTGACAAATACGTTTCTGTTCATGCCTACCCCTTTATTGACGTTGCCCGATTTCTTCGGGCGTATCCACGAGAACGGTTGCCCCGTGCTCAATCAAAAATTCCCTACTCTTAAAGCCCCACGTGACGGAAATGCAGGGCAAATCGGCGTTTTTCGCCGTCTCGATATCCACCTCGGAATCGCCGATATACACCGCCCGTTTTGCCTCGGCTTTTAAATTCTTTAAAACTGAAAACACCGAATCGGGCGCGGGCTTTTTACGGATTCCCGCCTCTTCGTTTTCCCCGACGGCAATCGCGATCAAATCGCCGAAATATCGCCTGCTTAACTCCTTTACCGCAAAATCCCCTTTATTGGATACGATAGCGCAAAGCTTTCCCGCAGCGTTCAAACGCTCTAAAAGGGGCATAACACCGCTGTAAACGCGGGTATAATCGGTGCAATGCGCCATATAATAGTCCTTAAACGAGGCAAACGCGCGTTCAAAAATCTCAGCGTCTTCTTTCATTCCGTCGGGTAAAGCGCGATTCATCAGCTTGACCATACCGTTTCCCACAAACGCTTTGACCTCCTCTCTCGTGCGCTCGGGCGCGCCCACGGAGCGGAGTGAAAAATTTACCGCGGCAGCCAGATCGTCCAAAGTGTCCAAAAGCGTGCCGTCTAGATCAAAAATATATACGTCGTACATAGTCAAAGCACCTTTTTCAAGGCTTCCGTAAACGTCGCTCGGTTTTCACTACCCGTTTTGATATAAATTGCGGAGATATAGTTTCTCACCGTCCCCTCGGAGATTCTGAGCGCAGAAGTAATCTGGCGGTTGGTGAATCCCTCGTACATCATCAGCGCAATCTCCACCTCGCGATCGGATAAAGAGAAGGCGCGCTTGAGCTTGATCTCCCGATCGGATGAGACCGTTTTCGCCGCGTCCGCAATCCGCTTTGCGATTTTGGCAGGCAGAATGGTGTCCCCCGCATAGGCGTTCTTCACGGCGTCAATCAACGCCGCACCGCCGATATCCTTTAAAAGATAGCCGCTCGCCCCGTAATTAATGGCGTTTAAAATATAGTCGCTGTCGTCGAAGGTCGTCAAAATGACCACCTTTATCTCGGGATATTCCGCTTTGACCCGCTGCGTTGCCACCACGCCGTTCATATTCGGCATACGGATGTCCATCAAAACGACGTCGGGAACGTTCTCTTTAATCTTTTCAAGCGCATCGAAACCGTCCGAGGCAATCCCTGTGACCTCGATCTCCACATCCGTCTCAAGAACGCTCTTGATGCCCTCTGCCAAAATCGTCTGATCGTCCGCAATCAAAACCTTAATGCGCTGTCCGTTCATATTGTTCCTCCCGTATTCCCCTTAGTTTTCTTTATTCTTCCTCCACGGGCAAGACCACATGTATTTCAAAGCCCTCGCCCACTTCAGACACAAAAGTCACCTTGCCGCCAAGATCTTCAGCCCTCTTTGCCATACCCGTGAGCCCGAATCCCTTTTCGAGCCTTTCAATCGACACACCCGCGCCATTATCGGAAAGGAGAAAGCGCAGTCTTTCGCGCTCCTTTTTCAGCTCAAACCAAAACGCCGTCGCACTCCCGTGACGGAGCCCGTTGGATATCCCCTCTTTCAGGGACTTGCAAAGAAAACGGTGTTTTTCATCGGACACGTCCACGTCGTCGATATCCGAACGGATCGTGATTCCCGTGCCGTCGGTCGATTCGCGAATAATTGCCGTGAGTGCCTCCTTGATCGTGCCCTTTCCTGTCGAACCAGAAAGGAGATGCACGCTTTCGCGAAGCTCCTCCAAAGCGTGCTTGGCTTGAAGATTCGCCGCAATGATCCTGCTTTTCGCATCCTCGGGGTCCTTATCCATCAAGAGCTTTGCCGCCTCCGTCTGCATGATGACCGTCGTAATGGAATGCCCCGCCGTGTCGTGAATATCCTTGGCAATTCTCTGCCGCTCCTCGAGCACGGTGACCTCCGCAAGCTCGTCGTAAGCCCGTTGCAGCTCGGCTTTGCTTTCGTCGAGCTCTTTTAAAGCCTTATTCAGCTTGAAATATTGGCGATAGAAACGCACGGCAACGGTGACGACGGCAAAGTGCACGAAAAGCAGCACTAAGTCGTTCATACCCTGCGTGATCGCACCAAGCGGCGAAAGACTCTCGCCCTGACGGATCTGCGCGGATAGGATGGAAGTCACGACGTAAACCACCATACACGTCCCACAACCGAGAACGGACGGAAAAATCTTTTCGTTACGGACGTAAAACTCCGTCAAAATGATCATATAGATTGTGCAAAGATAGGTACTGCCGGTAAGCGCCGTCAAAAACAGCGTTGCGAGAAAATCCACGCCGTAGCAAGGAGCCCTGCCGCGCAAGGACCTCATCACAAAGAGCTTGAGCGCCTCGGAGACAGTCAAAAGCGCCTCCACGCCGATAACAATGAAAAGAGCGACGGACTTTCCCGTGCTGACGGCAATGCTTAACTGCTCCAAAAAGACGATGAGCTCCGTGAAAACAAGCAAGGAAAAAATCAGCCATTTGCCAAAGCGCACGAACATGGCGGCTTGGCGAACGTCCATTTTTTCAAGATATTTCGCAACGGAAAATCTTCCTTCCGTCCCCCTTTTCCTTTTCACCTTTCTCTTCTCCTTGCCTTATTCCGAAAAAAGCGGGAACTCCGCCTCGATATGCTCCAAGGGACGCACCCTTCCGTCATGGACAAGCCGATGCGACGCATAATAGGAATAAACGCCCTCCCGAGCGCAGATATAGTGATCGCAAAGCACGGCGCCCGCAAGCGCACAGATTGCACGAAGCCGCTCGGTCGTCGAATCGTCGCTGCCCGACGGCAAGCAGGAGCCAGAGGGATGGTTATGCACTGCGATCACGCCCACAGGCGAATGGGTACGCAATAAGTCCACGAACTGCCACGTTTTTATTTTTGCCTTGGTGCAATCCTGCGAGGCGTAGCGCTCACGGAAAATAATCCGCTTTTGCTTATCCAGACAATAAAAATCAAAAACCTCTTGATTCAAGTCTTTGTACTCGTTTAGTAAAAAGAGCGGGAACGCGTCGCCGCTGAAAACGTTCGGATACGCCGTCTCTTTCTCCCCCTCTTTCAAATACAGCTCCAGCGTCCTATGAATCACGTTCAGCCCGCGCGCCGTTTCAGCTCCGATCCCTTTCACGCTCATTAGGCGTTTCGGGTCAGCGGCAAGCGCTTTTGGAAGAGAGCCGAACGCAGAGATGAGCCTATGGGCAATTTCGTTCGTATTGACGCGCGGTAAGAACGAAAAAAGCATCGTCTCTAAAAGCTCGTGAGGCGCGAGCAGGTCACCCTTTTCCAGCTTTTCATACATTCTCTGTCGGTGTCCCGCATGAAGCTCGCTTTTGCTTTTCTCCTCTCTCACGACCTTTCTCCCACTGTTTTTTTGATAATTTTATTATATTTTAACATAATCCGCTTAAAAAGTCAAAAGTATGTTTGTTTCCCCAAGAAGAATTTTTCGTTTTTTTGACGTTTTCCCCCTTTTTTTGTTTACCTAGGCTAAAAAAAGGGGTATAATATAGAAAACACTTGTTTTAAGGATGGATAAACTTATGTCTCACGTTACGGAAAAATATTTCGACGCCGCCGTTCAGGCGATCGCGGAATCGGTCTCTTTCGATTCCTCCATGAAGCCCGCGGAGGGAAATTATCCCTTCGGCAAAGAGACGGCGGACTGTCTCGCACACTTTCTAAAGATCGCAGAGGATATGGGCTTTGAGACCCATAACTACGATAATTACGTCGGCGAGGTCGTATTCGGCGAAGGCGAGGAGATCGCCGTTTTAGCACACCTCGACGTCGTTCCCGCGGGGAGCGGTTGGAAATACCCGCCCTTTGGCGCCGTCATCAACGACGACGTATCCGACGGGGGCATGGCTAGAACGAAGATGTGGGGACGGGGTACGATGGACGATAAAGGTCCCGCTGTTGCCACCCTCTTTTCTTTGAAAGCTTTAAAGGACTCGGGATTTTCTCCCAAGCGGAAAATCAAGCTGATTGTCGGCTGCAACGAGGAATCGGGCTGGGCGTGCTTGGATCATTATAACAAGGTTGCAAAAATGCCCGACGAGGGATTCTCTCCCGACGCCGATTTTCCCGTCATCTATGCAGAAAAGGGGATCTATCATTTTGAGAGCGTTTTCCCGATCGAAAACGCCCCGTTCACTTCTTTTTCGGCAGGAGAGCGGGTCAACATGGTCTGCGACGGCGCACAGGCTGTTTTAACCGAAGAAGGCGCGGAGAAATTCGCCGCTTATCAAGGAAGCTATGACGGCGTACGCTTGGAATACGACGAAAAAACGGGTATTCTTAAAGCGTTCGGTAAGAGTGCGCACGGCTCCACGCCTGAAAAAGGCGCAAATGCTTTGGGCGGCTTACTCCAATTTTTCGCCTCGTTCAACAAGGACATAAAAAAGGCTTTCGACGTCCTGTTTGCGGACTCCGCTTCTCTTAAAACCATGCAGGACGAAACGGGCTATTTAACCATGTCGCCCGACCTTGCAAAATTTGAAAACGGCGCACTTGTGATCACGACGGATATCCGTTTCCCCGCCACCCATAAAAAACGTGAAATCGAGGAAAAGCTTGAGGCGGCGGGCGTAACCTATCGCGAAATCAGCTATCAGGCGCCCCTCTATAACGATCCGAACGGCAAGCTGATCTCCACGCTCATGCAAGTCTATAACCGCGTTACGGGGAGAAACGAAAAACCCGTCGCAATCGGCGGCGGGACGTATGCACGGGCACTCAAATGCGGTTGCGGATTCGGTCCCGAGTTTGAGAACGAGGAAGCCACCATTCATCAGGCAAACGAATATATCCTGCTCGATCGCATCCGTCTAATGTTGGAAATTTACTATGAGGCGTTAAAGGCTCTTACAAACTAAAAGGAAAACGAATAAAAAAGACGGGGGACTCACCTTCCCCCGTCTTTTTTATATGAAATCCACCGTAAATATCGTCCCCTCGCCGAGCTTACTTTCCAGCCCGATAATCCAGCCCGATTTATTGCAGATCTTTTTCACGATTGCAAGTCCCAACCCGAAGCCGCCGCCCTTGCCTCCGTGCGATTTATCCACTGTGAAGAAACGGTCGAACACCCGTTCCTGATTTTCTTCGGCTATTCCTTGCCCCTCGTCCAAGACGCTGAATCGCGCGACGCCCTTTTCCGTTCTCGTAACCCTCACGGCGAGTCTGCCGCCCTCTTTATTATAGCGGATTGCGTTACGAATGAGATTCCCCATGACCTCGCTCAAACGCTCGTGACGGCTCATGACTGTGATCCCCGCCTCGATATTTTTCTCAAGTTTCAATCCCCGCTTTTCGATATCGGGCAGCAACAGCTCAAGGGTTTCGTTTGCCAGCGCGGATAAATCCACCTCATAGGCGGGAAGCTCGTCGTTATCGATCGCGTTATAGTTGATGATCCGCGCGATCAGCTTGGAGAGCCGATCACTCTGCGAGAGAATGGTGTTCGCCGCCGCTTTGGCCTGCTCCCCGTCCAAAACGCCGCTCGCAAGCAGCTCCGAATAGCCGCGAATTGAAGTGAGCGGCGTGTTCATTTCGTGCGTGATATTGGCGATAAAATCGTTCTTGGAACGCTGTGCCTTTTCAACAAGCTCTTTCTCCCTTGTCAGCTCGTCCAATCGCGTTGCCACCTCTTCGTTGCGCTTATTGAGTATATCTACAATGGGCTTGAGCTCGGGATATTTCGTCGAGAGCTTTAAATTGAGCGCCGCTTCTTTAGCAAGCCGTTCCACAGGACTGATAATATATTCCGTCTCCAAATAAGTAAACAGCAAACAGATAAAAAAGTCGATCAAAAGAAAAATTCCGAGGGTGGGCAAAGACCCTGCAAACATACGCCAAACCGATTCAACCGACATGGAAAGACGGATAAGCCTTGTCGATCCGCCGTCCAGAACCGTCTTTCTGCAATAATAAATCATATCCTCGCCGAGGGAATTGCTCTTTCTCACGGCGTAGCCTTCGCCCGTGCGCAAGGCACTTATAACCTCTTCCCGCCCCGCGTGATTTCCCAGCCCCTCTTTCACACTGTCCCCAACAACGTTCCCCTCGCTATCCAAAAAGGTCACGCGGAGAAAATCGAGTTTTTCGGAAAACGCCTTTGCACCCGCCGAATCCCATGAATACGCCGATTCCTCAAAAAAGCTCATATACGTTTTTAAATCGCTCTGTGCATCTTTCACGCGGTCCTTATAAAACACCTGCGTGGACAGGAACGCAAAAATAATTAAAACGATAGCAAGAATCGCTTGCGAAATCCAAAGTATTTTTCTTCTCATCCGTTTATCCTCACACGATAAAAACGGCGTTCGTCAAAGACGTGCCCCCGCCGTTTTGTATTTTCCTATTCCTTTCTGAAACGGTAACCGACCCCGAAAACCGTTTCAAAACGGTCAATTCCGAGCTTGCGGAGCCGCGCGATATGGTTATCGAGCGTGCGGGTTTCCGTGTCGATATACCCCCAAATTTCCGTTAATAGGGTATCCCTCGAAAGCACGATTCCCGCGTTTTTCATACAGTATCTCAACAGCTCGAATTCCTTTCTGTTCAATTCGAGCTCTTTGCCGCCGAGCGTGACCCGCATAGTATCCGAATCAAGCTCCAATTCGCCAAGTCGAATAACGCCGCTCCCCGCCCTGCGGCGAAGCGCCGCCTTTATGCGCGCTACTAGCTCCATGACGCCGAACGGCTTGGAGATATAATCGTCCGCACCCAAATCGAGCCCCGTAACCTTATCACTCTCCTGCGAAAGCGCGCTCAAAATGATACAACTCACGCCGCGATACCGTTCCTTGACGTAACGAAGCACCTCCAGCCCGTTTCCGTCGGGAAGCATGATATCGAGGAGGGCGAGGTCGGGCGTTCGTTCGGTCAAAGAACTGATAAATTCCCGCACCGTTCCGATTATCCTGCACTCAATCCCCTCACGCTCGAGGGAAAACTTCACGAGCCCCGCAATCGAGGCGTCATCCTCCAACACATAGACCAGACTTTTCATTTTTCACCCTCCGCTTGTTGCGGTTTTTGGCTCTTTAAATTGCGTCTCTGCTGTGCGCGATATAGTTGATATGGTCGCCGATACGCTCAAGATTGGAGACGAGATTGATAAACACACCGTTGTTCTCGGGGCGACATTCTCCGCGCTCCATACGCGCGATATGATCGGCTATCAAAGCACGGCGCATTTCGTCGATCTCCTCCTCGAGCTTATCCGCCTCGGAAAGGAGATAATACTCTTTATCGAGAATGATGCGCTTGACTAGCTTATACTGCTCGCAAAGGAGCCCGTGCATTTCCGCGATCTTATCCGCAACGACGGCGGAGAATACGAGATTCTCACTCACTTCGCGGCGGGTGTATTTGGTCACGTTATCCGCAAGCTCGGAAATACGCACGACGTCGCCGACGTCGCTATGCAACGCGCGAACCAGCTTTTCATCGGCAAGGGAAATCCCGCTCGCGGAAACTTGCACAAGATAATCGGAAACCTGCGAGCCGATCTTCGCAACCCGTTCGTTCTTATCCTGCACGACCTCTGCCGCCGCAAGATCCTTTTTGAGGAAACCGCCTATCGCCGCCTCCAAGCTTTCCATGGCAATATCTGCCATACGGAAAGTCTCCTTTTTAAGCTGGCTGATTGCCAACGCAGGCGTTGCAATAAAA
This sequence comes from Clostridia bacterium, assembly GCA_017467275.1. Taxonomy (GTDB): domain Bacteria; phylum Bacillota; class Clostridia; order Christensenellales; family Borkfalkiaceae; genus Scatosoma. The sequence goes on from JAFTSN010000001.1 coordinate 89,925, forward strand.
CGCTTGTCCATATACGTGACCGACACCTCCGACGCGGGCACGTCCTCACTCGCCTCACCGCTCTTTTTGCTCGGCACAAGCAAAATTGCCAGCTTAACGAGATTCTTTGTGAACGGCAGAAAGAGAAGCGTACAGGTCACGTTGAAAATTGTGTGGAACATAGCAATCTGCGTACTGGGAGAGGAGAACCACTTTTCGAGCGTTACGGTGCTGAAGTTCTTCCAGATAAGAAGCATGACCGTGAATATAAGCGAGCCGATCACGTTAAAGAGCAGGTGAATGATACTCGTGCGCTTTGCATTGAGATTGGTACCGATCGACGAGATCATTGCCGTCACGCAGGTACCGATATTCGAGCCAAGAATGATAAAGAGAGGCGCGTTTCCGCCGTCACCGATAACAAGCCCCGCTCCCGCCATGGAAATGACGATCGTCGTCACCGCACTAGAGGATTGAATAATCGCCGTTAAACCGATACCGATCAAAAGCAGAAGAATGGAATTATCCACCTTTGCCAAGAAATCGGTGACCGCCTTACTCTCTTTCAGCGCGCTCATTGGATCGGACATCAGCCCAAGCCCGACGAACACAAGCCCAAGTCCCGCAAGAGCAAGCCCTGTGCTCTTCACGCGGTCGTTCTTGGAAAACAGGTCCATAAACACGCCGACAAAGAGCATAAGCATGAAGATAAGATCGATATCGAACGCCTGAAGCGCCGCGATCTGTCCCGTGATGGTCGTGCCGATATTTGCGCCCATGATAAGCGCCGCCGCTTGATACAGCGTCATAATGCCCGCGTTGACGAAGCCGATAATCATAACCGTCGTGATCGACGAGCTTTGCACAACCGCCGTTGCCGCCGCCCCCATTGCCACGTTCAGCGCGCGCTTATCCGAGGTCTTATTAAAAAGCTTTCTCAACCCGTTGCCTGCGATTTTCTCCATATTATCGCTCAAGACCTTAAAACCGAGCAAAAACGCACCGCAACCCGCCAAAATCTCGATAACGATCGTCAAGATATCCATTGTCGTCATAACCAAAGTCTTCCTTTGTGTCCTTTTTGAGTTGTATTATACAAATGTAAAATTTTTACTCATTCGCATTTTTACGTATTTTATTATATAATACTTTTTCCGAAAAGTCACTCAAATGAAAGAATAAAGTTGTAATAAGTTTGTAAAAAGTTTCGTATATAGAGAGAATCTCTCTTTTCAAAAGCCCTTTTCCGTGGAGACATGAACCCCGCTCACGGAAAAAATAACCCATTCGGCGATATTGGTCGCATGGTCGCCGATCCGTTCGAGGTATTTGGATACCATCATAAGATCAAGCGCGCGTTCGGCAAATTTTTCATCGTTTCGGATACAGTCTAACAGCGCTTCTTTTGCCCCGTTAAAAAGTTCGTCCACCTCGTCGTCCGCCCTGCACACCTTTTGGGCAAGCTCTAAATTATCGTCCGTGAACGCAAGAATGCTTTCGTCGACCATTTTAATAACGGCAACGCTCATTGCATCGATAAAAGGAACGGTGTAAGAAGTCCCCGTCCTCCCGCCCCGCGTGACGATCTCAGCGATATCTGCAGCAAAATCGCCGATTCGCTCCATATCCGTGATCATTTTGAGGGCAGACGAAACCTTCCGCATATCCGAAGCCACAGGCTGTTGGGTCAAAAGGAGCTTTAAGCAGAGGTTTTCGATCTCCTTTTCCTTATCGTCAATCACGTTATCGTCGTTGATAACCGCCTGTGCCAAAATAAGATCGTCCTTTTTGAGGGCGTTAATTGTGCGCCCAATTGCCGTTTTGATATGCTCGCCCATCTCGAGAATGCCTTCTTTGAGCTCTTTAAGCGCATTTAAGTATACCGTTCTTGCCATAATCAACCAAACCTCCCTGTGATATAGTCTTCCGTTCTCTTATCCTTAGGCATGGAAAATATCCGTTCGGTGTCACCCATTTCCACCATTTCTCCAAGGAGGAAAAACGCTGTTTTATCCGAAACGCGGGTTGCCTGCTGCATATTGTGTGTGACCATGATAACCGTGATCTGCTTTTTTAGCTCCGTGCAAAGCTCCTCAATCTTGCCCGTTGAAATGGGGTCGAGCGCGCTAGTGGGTTCGTCCATCAACAAAATTTGCGGCTCGACCGCAAGCGCGCGCGCAATACAAAGGCGTTGTTGCTGTCCGCCTGAAAGCCCGAGCGCGGATTTGTTCAAGCGGTCCTTGAGCTCCTCCCACATCGCCGCGCTTTTCAGCGACGTCTCCACAATCCCGTCAAGTTCGGATTTCTTTTTAATTCCAAACGTGCGGGGGCCGTAGGCGATATTGTCATAGACGCTCATAGCAAACGGATTGGGCCGCTGAAACACCATGCCGACGTTTTTTCTAAGCCGTGCAAGGTTAATTTCGCGGGCATAAATATTCTCCCCGCCTATTTGTATCACGCCCTCCACCCTGCAGCCTTCTACTAAATCGTTCATACGGTTAAGGGATTTTAAAAGGGTGGACTTTCCACAGCCAGAGGGTCCGATCAGTGCCGTGATTTGCCTTTCTGGCATGGTCATATTCACATTTTTAAGGGCATGAAAATCGCCGTAATAAAGAGTCATTTCCCGAACGTCGATCGCCACGCCCCGTTCAAAAGAAAATTTTTCTATCTGTTTCATCTTTCTTTTTCCTTTTTCGTTTTTTCTTTGGGTTTCCCCGCGTGCTTTTGCACGAGCGACACCAAGAGATTCAAAAATGCCACGATCACAAGCAGGACCACCGCCGTCGCATACATCGCGTTTACACCCAAGCCCTTCACGGGCTCCACTTGAAAGCGGTACATCATAACGGCGAACGTCGAACCCGTACCCGAGTATCCGCTCGGCATTTTAATCGTCGAGCCCGCGGTGTAAATGAGCGCCGCAGATTCTCCAACGATGCGCCCCACGCTTAAAATCACCGACGTCACAATCCCGCCGATTGCCTGCGGCAAAACCACCTTAAAGATCGTTCTCACCTTGGACGAACCAAGCGCAAGCGAGCCCTCGCGCATACTGTCAGGCACCGCCTTAAGACTTTCCTCCGTCGAACGAATGACCGTCGGTAAAACAATCAAAACCATGGTAAATGAACCCGCAAAAAGGCTGTAGTCGAGCTTGCAGATTCCACAGAAGAAAATCATACCGAACAACCCGAAGACTATAGACGGAACGCCCGAAAGCGTGTCGATAAACAAGCGCACGACCTTGACGAATTTACTCCCCTTTTTCGAGTATTCGTTCAGGTAAATCGCCGCGCCGATTCCAAGAGGAAGCGCGATCAATAAGGTCATAAAAACGATCATGAGCGTGGAAACGAACGCAGGCGCGAGCATCGGCGCGCCGTTTTTACTCTCCCCGAACAAAAATCGCGGCGTGAGATAGGGGATGCCTTTCACAAGAATAAATCCCACGAGATAAATCAGCGTGAAAACAATCGTGAGTGCAAACGCCACGCTCGCCCATTTGAGCGCGGTCTGTATGCCTCCCTTTTGCTTATAAACGCGTACATACCCCTCGCCTTTCCTCTCCTTTTGAGCTTGGGAGAGCTTTTTATGAAAAACGGTGTCGCCTCCGAGCTTTTCCTTTTTCGTGAAGTTCAAAACGAGATTGATTAAGAGCACGAACAAAAGCAGAATAAACCCCGTTGCGATCAATGCGCTTTCGTGGATGCTTCCAGGCGAGACGTAACCCATTTCCTGCACGATCGTAGTCGTTAAAGAAGATACGGGCAAAAATAGGCTCGTCGGGAATTTCCCGGGGGTTGCGCCGATCACAAACATGACCGCCATCGTCTCGCCGACCGCCCTTCCCACGCCGAGAATAATCGCGGACATAATCCCCGATTTTGCCGCGGGAAGCATCACGCGGAACACCGTCTGATTTTTGGTGTTACCAAGCCCGAGGGATCCCTCGAAATACTCTCTCGGCACAGCCTCGAGCGCGTTTTTAGAAAGAGAGGCAATTGTCGGCGTAATCATAATCGCGAGCACCAAAACCGCGGAGAGTACCCCAACGCCAAGCCCGTTCGGAGAAATATCCCGAATGATCGGCACAATCACGACCAACCCGAAAAAGCCGAGAATGATGGACGGAATACTCGCCAAGAGGTTTATTATCTGTTGCACGAATCCCTTTAAAGGAATCGTGCGAAGCATGGGGATTTTTTCGAGACGAGCGAAGGCTCTCCCAAGCCGTTCGGGGCAGTAAAAGGACAAAAAGACGGCGGTGAAAACACCGAACACGCTCCCCAAAAGCACCGCGCCGAGGGTCACGGCTAGCGAGGTCACGATCATAGGCGCAATGCCGAAAATATCCTTATATTCAAGTTTGCCCGCAGTAACCTTACTTTCCCAATCGGGCTTCCAGATTTTTCCAAATAGGAAATTGAAAACGCCAATCTCTCGGAATGCGGGGATGCTCCGATAGAGCACAAAGAGAATGATCGCGAACACCGCGACAATGGAGAACGCCGCGCAGAGTCCGAACAAAAGCTTTGCTCCCCGCTCTCCGCGTGCGCTCGATAACCTTTTTTCTTTCGCTCTTTCCATAATCAGCTTACTCGGATATACCCTTTCGATTCGACGATCTCCTGCGCTTCGTCCGTGAAGAGGTAGTCGAAAAACGCCTGCGCCTCCCTAGAAAGCGTTTTACCGCTTTTAACGACAAGATTAAACGGACGGGAAAGCCGATAAATCCCCGCTTCGATATTTTGAACCGTCGGCTCCACGCCGTCATACTTAAGCGCCTTGACCGTTTCGTCCAATGAGCCCAGCGATACATACCCCAGAAGATTGGTATTCCCCTTTGTCGCAATCTGCGTTAAAACGTTGCCCGTCGAATTTTGCGTCTGTGTGCCGTCCGCAAAGGCTTCCAGCTCCGTCAAATCCTTTCCCTCGCTGTTTTTCACGAGCTCGTCGAACGCCCCGCGCGTTCCCGAAGAAGCTTCCCTTGCGATACCCGCCGTGATCGAGCCAATCGGCACACCGTTTGCATAGAGGTTATAAACTTCGTCTGCCGTCACCCCATCAATTGCGCACGCTTGATTGACGACGAGCGCAATGCCGTCGGTGGCAAGCCGCCTTGCCGTCAGTCCCACCTCCGTCGGCTTGAGCTCTCTCGAAGACATACCGAAATCGTTCTTCCCTAAAAGCGCGTCCGAAATCCCCACGCCCGAGCCTCCGCCGTTCACCTCTATCGAAATTCCGCCGTGCGCTTCCTCATAGGCACTCGCAAGCTCCTCCATAAGCGGCTGAACGGAAGTCGAGCCCGATATCGTCACCGTTGTTTTCTCTTTTCCGCAGCCCGTGAACGAGACCATGCCCCCCACTGCCGCAAGCGCCAACACCATAGCCAATGTCTTTTTCATATTTTTCATCTCCTTGTTTGATTGTGCCTTTATCATACTGCCCACTTGTAAAAAAATCCCCCTTATTTTGTAAACGAAGGGTAACAAATGCGTAATATCTTTTTTACCCCTGTAATAAAATTGTAATTTCCCCGCCCTTTCGTTTGCTTTTTTTGCGCGCGTATGATACAATAATCGGGAAAATAGGATCAAAAGAATGTCATGCAAAATAGCGTAGGAAAACAACTGAAAAAGCTTTTCGGGGATTGGAATTTATTCGAGCTCTTGCTTTTATCGATCGGACTTTTCACAACCATTGTCGTTTTTGCCGTCGGGAAGGATAAAAACGTCTTTTCACTCTTATCCTCCTGCACGGGGATCGTCTGCGTGCTTTTCACCGCCAAAGGCAACCCCGTGGCACAGTATTTGAGCATTTTGTTTGCTGCCTGCTATTCGATCGTATCCTATCAATCCAAATATTACGGCGAAATGCTCATTTACCTATTCTTGATGATTCCCATACATATCGGGTGCATCGTCTCGTGGTTAAAAAACCGTAAAAACCCCGACGCGGCGGAGGTCAAAATCAACACGCTCACGAGGCGAGAATATTTTCTTCTCGCCGTCGGCGATCTTGCCGCCACGACCGCTTTTTATTTCCTTTTAAGGGCACTGGGAACAAGCGAGCTGATCGTCAGCACGATTTCCCTCGTCTCCTCCGTGTCCGCGGCATATTTAATGCTGCGCCGAAGCGAGTACTATGCGGTTTGCTTTATCGCGAACGACATCATTCTGCTCGTGCTTTGGGGAATACGGGTGGCAGTCGATCCTGCTTGCATTCCCACGCTCATAACCTTCGTCATCTTCCTTATTAACGACGTCTACGGTTTTATCGCTTGGAAAAGGCGTAAAAGAGAGCAAAAACGGGAGGCTTCTGCCTTGGCAACCCCTTCCGATATATAATTTGTGCAAAAAAATAAAAACAAACAGGAGATTTTTATGTTCTATTCGATCGAAAACAAGCTTTTAAAGGTCAGCGTGGAAACGCTCGGCGCACAGCTCAAATCCGTTTGGTCCAAGCGCACGGAAACGGAATATCTTTGGCAACGCTCTCCCGAATACTGGAAAGGAAGCGCTCCCAATCTTTTTCCCTACATCGGCAGAAACTTCGGCGGCTCCTATTTCTACGGCGACGAGGAATACGCAATGACGATTCACGGCGTTGCAAAAACCCGCGAATTCAAGCTTGTAAGCCGTAGCGCAACAAGGCTTACCTTCCTTTTGGAGGAAGACGAAACCTCTTTAAAGGAATATCCTTTCCGCTTCCGTTTTTACATCGTATACGAGCTTGAGGGCGAAAAACTCAAAACGACCTATCAGGTGGAAAATACCGACGAAAAAACGCTTATTTTCGCGCTCGGAGGACACCCCGGCTTCAACGTGCCGTTTGGCGAACAAGGCGTTTTCGAGGATTACTATCTCGAATTTGCGGAAAAATCCAACGTCTGTCAGCTCACCTGCAGCGAGAACAAATTCATGTCGGGCAAGAGAATTCCGTTTGCGCTCGAGGAGGGCGTGAAGCTTCCCTTAAAGCACGAGCTTTTCGATAACGACGCGATTATCCTCGGCTCGACCTGCCGCAGAGTGCACTTAAAGAGCAAGGCGACAAGCCGCTATATCACCGTCGAATATCCCGATTTCAAATACCTCGGAATCTGGCAGACGGCAACGCCCGACACGCCGTTCGTGTGCATTGAGCCGTGGTCGGCTCTTCCTGCCACCGAGGGAAAGAAGGACGTTTTGGAAAACAAGGCGGATATGTACCGTCTCCCCGCGGGAAAATCCTACGAGACGGTTTGGACAATCTCCATCAACGAATAATTCCGTTTTTTTACAGCAAAAACACCCGACGGGTTGATTTACCCGTCGGGTGTTTCGTTTTTTGTTTGAGTTATTCGCCGATGATCACGGGGTGCGCCTTGCCGTCCTTGAAAGTGATATACGCATAGCTTCCACCGAAAAAGGGAGGCAGCTTCATTGACCCGGGATTAACGAGCGTCACGCCATCCACCTCCGCAATCTCTGCGCGGTGGGTATGCCCGAACAGTGCAAGCTGACAGCCGCGCGACTTCGCCTCCTCGGCGAGCCTAAAAAGTTCCCACTTCACGCGATAGGCGTCGCCGTGGCAGAAAAAGATCTTCACGCCCTCAATCTCAAGCTCCCCCTCGCGAGGTGCCCTTGCAAGGTCGCAATTTCCGCGGCAGACGAAAGTCTTTTTAGGATAGAGCGCAAGCACCTCGGACATATCGAGCGCGCCGTCACCCAAGTGTAAGATATAATCACATTCTTTGAACGCACCCTCGAGCCGCCATACGTTGTCCCTATGCCCGTGGGTATCCGACAAAACGATCATCGTTTTCATTGCTTTTCCCCTTTCGTCAAATCGCCGTCCAAGAGCTCATAGAGCTTTTTCAGTGCGCGATAACGGTGAGAAACGGAGTTTTTCTCCTCGGGCGTAGCTTGACCGAACGATTTTTTTAGATCGTCGCTATAAAAAATGCAGTCGTAGCCGAAGCCGCCGTCGCCGTCCTCCTCAAAGAGCACCTTTCCATACGTTCTGCCCTCGACGACGAATTTTCTGCCGTCGGGATAGACAAGCGCGATCGCGCTTTTAAAGTAGGCGCTCCGATCGGCTTTTCCTTCGAGATTTTTAATGAGCAGATCACGATTGGCTTTATCGTCGCCGTGACCGCCCGCATAACGTGCGCTATAGATCCCAGGCGCACCGTCGAGCGCAACGGCGCAAATCCCGCTATCGTCAGCAAGCGCAGTGACGCCTAGCGCCTTTGCCACGGCTTCCGCCTTTAAAAGCGCGTTCTCCTCAAAGGTTGTTCCCGTCTCCTCGACCTCGCCCGAAAACCCCGCTTGCTTTTGCGAAACGACCTCGAAAAAAGGAAATATTTCCTGAATTTCTCTCAATTTGTGCGCGTTGCCCGAAGCAACAACCAATTTTTCTCTCATGTTATTTTTCTCCTTTGATTTTCCATCTCATACGAAGCGAATTCAACACCGCAAGCAACATCACGCCGACGTCGGCAAACACCGCAAGCCACAAAGGAAGCCCGAAAAATCCCCCGATCATAAACGCCGCCTTTGCCGCGATCGCAAATACGATATTCTGCGCGACGATCTTCCGCGTTTTCCGTGCGATACGAAGCGCCTTGGGCACAGCGGACAGATTGTCTGAAATAAGCACCAGATCCGAAGCCTCCACCGCCGCCGCGCTTCCCAGCTTGCCCATAGAAACGGCGCAATCTGCCGCCACCATAACAGGTGCGTCGTTGATACCGTCGCCCACGTACATAAGCTTGCCGTGCTCTCTCAGCTGTTCTGCTTTTTTTAGCTTATCGGCGGGCAGAAGCTCGGCGCTGATCTCGTCCATACCCCCCTCGTCTGCAATTTTTCGAGCACGTTTTTCTCCATCGCCCGTCAGCATGACCGTCCGATCGATCCCGAGCATTTTCAGTTCTTCAATCACCGCTCGCGCTTCGGGGCGGATTTTATCCCCGATTTCAATCGAACCCAGGTATTTCCCCTCCTTTGCAAGGTAGACAACGGTGTTCACGCTCTCTATCTCCTCGAAAAGGATCCCGTTTTCTTTGAGAAGCGCGGCATTCCCCGCCAAAATTTTCCCCTCTGGCGAATCGGCTTCCAGTCCCCGCCCCGCAATTTCTTTAATTTCCATGGGAGCATGGTCTTGGCGAACGTAGTTTTCATGCCTTAAAAAGGCTTTCGCAATGGGGTGCGACGATCCGCTCTCCACCCTTGCCGCCGTTTTAAAGAGCGCGTCTTCGGAAACGCCCGAGGCGGGAGAGAGTTTTAATATCTCAAAATCGCCGAGCGTGAGCGTTCCCGTCTTATCGAACGCGACTATTTTCACTTTTGCCGCCTCGTCAAGATAGGTTGCGCCCTTGACTAAAATACCGTTTCTCGCACAGCTCCCGATTCCCGAAAAATAGGTGAGCGGAACAGAAATAATCAGCGCGCACGGACAAGAAATTACGAGCAGATTAAGCGCGATACTAACACGTTCTCCGAGATAATCAGTATATGCGCCGCCCCCGATCCAAAGATCGATCACAGGCAGTAAAAACGCAATCAGAAGCGCGATTACACAAACGGCGGGCGTATAATAGCGCGCAAATTTTGTAATAAATTTTTCGGGCGCGGCTTTTTTCGCCGTCGAATTTTCGACAAGATCGAGAATTTTTGCCACTGCGCTGTCCTCGTAGGGCTTTTCAACCCGCATTTCAAAGACCCCGCCCGCATTGATACAACCCGATAAAACGTTTTCGCCTGCCGTCATTTCTTTAAGCTCGGCTTCGCCCGTCAAAGACTTCACGTCAAGCGTGGCAACCCCGCTTAAAAGCACGCCGTCAGCGGGAATTCTTTCCCCTGCCTTAACAAGAACAACGTCGCCTGCCTTGAGCTCCTCGGGGCGCACCTTTCGCTGTTCGCCATTTTTAAGAAGGGTTGCCTCCTCGCTCTTGAGTTCCATGAGCTTAGCAACCGATTTTCGCGACGAGCCGACGGCAATGGCTTGCAACAGCTCGCCCGTCTGATATAGGAGCATAACGGCAACCCCCTCACCGTACTCACCGAGACAAACCGCACCGACGGAAGCAACCGTCATCAAAAAGTTCTCGTCAAAAATTTTTCCGCGCGCCACGTTCTTTGCCGTTGAAATCAAAACGGGATAACCGACCGAAAAATACGCCGCCGCAAACGAAGCGTAGATTGCGATTTTTTGTGCGATGTTTGGAGTCTTTATAAACAGCTCAAGCAAAAATCCCAACATAAACAGCACGGCGGAAACGGAAATTTGAATAATTTCTTTTAAATGCGACTGTTTTTTGGGCGCAACCTCGTCGCCGTTTAAAACTTCCACCTTTTCAAATTTATTCGCTCTGCTTACGACCCGCCGCACGGCGTTTTCGTCCTCCGCCTCCAACAAAATCGTTTGCGTGGCAAAATCTACCTGCACGCTTTTCACGCCCGAAAGTTTTTTGAGCTCGTCCTCGAGATCCATCGCACATGCCGCACAGTGCAAATTTTTAAGACGCAACAGGATTTTTCCGTCAAGGCGGGTAGACGAAAACTGTTCGCTCTCCCCCAAGACCCGTACTTCTTCAAAATGATTGGCTTTATCTTTGACCGCTTCAAGCACGCTTTCGTCCTCGTATTCGACAGTCAACGTCTGATTGACGAAAGCGATACTCGCCGAGATCACGCCCGCGGTTGCGGCAATTTCCTCCTCGAGCTCCGCCGCGCATCCTGCGCAGTCCAGCCCCGTGAGCTGTAATTTCTTTTTCATATTTCGCCTCCGCAGCTCATATGTTCCTCACTCATTTCGAGAATCTTTAAAATATGCGCGTCGGCGAGAGAATATAAGACGTTCTGCCCCTCCCGTCTGCATTTGATAACGCGGTTATCCTTGAGCACGCGAAGCTGATGACTCACCGCGCTCTGCGTACCGCCGCACGCTTCCACGATATGATACACGCAAAGCTCGCCCTCTTTGAGCGCAAGCACGATTTTCATTCTCGACGGCTCGGCAAGCACGCGAAACATGTTGCACACCCGCTCAAGCCCCTCTCCGCTCGGCATATTGTTTTTTGCCCGCAAGGCAAGCGCCTCATGCTCGCTATCATGCCCGCAATTGTCTTTTATCATATTTTTTCTCCTTTGCCTGTTCTTAAAAATATGAATGTATATGAACAAGTATTCATATTTTAATATTTTTAAGATTTTTTGTCAAGCAAACGAGGCTTATTTTTGATATTTTTTATTTTGAGCGCAAAAAAACGGAGGCTCCACGTCCTCCGTTCTTCTCGTTAGTTCTTAAAATAATCGATTTTCATCGCCCGTTTGACGTCAGCAAGCGTTTCCGCCGCCGCGGCTTTCGCCTCCTCGCTTCCCTTACGGAGAATTTCCCAAATCGCGGGAATATCCTTGGCGAGCGCCTCTCTGCGCGTCCTGATCGGCTCCAACGTCTCCTGCAAAACGGCGTTCAAAAACTTCTTGACCTTCATATCCCCAAGACCGCCGCGCTCATAGTGCGCTTTCATCTCCTCGAGATTGGCATATTCGGGCAGATACCGCTCAAAATGCCCGTCGCAAGCAAAGGCATCCAGATAGATAAAGGTGGGATTGTTTTCCGTATTGCCGGGATCGGTTACCTTGAGGTGGTTGGGATCGGTGTACATGCTCATGACCTTGCGCTTGATCTCGTCGGCACTGTCCGAAAGATAAATACAGTTCCCGAGGGACTTACTCATTTTTGCCATACCGTCCGTTCCCGGGAGGCGCAAGCACGACTTATTCTCGGGCAGAACGGCTTTCGGCTCGACGAGCGTTTCGCCATAGAGTCCGTTAAAGCTTCTAACGATCTCTCTCGCTTGCTCGATCATGGGAAGCTGATCGCCGCCCACGGGCACGACGTTTGCCTTAAACGCCGTGATATCCGCCGTCTGCGAAATGGGATAGGTCAAGAATCCCACAGGCAAAGACAACTCGAAATTCTTCTGCTTGATCTCGGCTTTTACCGTCGGATTTCGCTCCAATCTCGAGAGCGTGACAAGATTCATATAATAGAACGTGAGCTCGGTGAGCTCGGCAACGTGGGACTGAATGAACACGGTCGATTTATTCGGGTCGATACCGCAGGAGAAATAATCGAGCGCGACCTCCGTGATATTCGCCCGCACCCGCTCGGGCTCGGCGAAATTATCCGTGAGCGCCTGTGCGTCCGCGATCATGACGTAGATCTTATCGAACTTGCCGCTGTTTTGTAGCTCCACACGACGGCGAAGAGACCCGACGTAATGCCCGATATGCAGCTTTCCCGTCGGACGGTCGCCTGTCAAAATGATATTTTTCATTTTCAAACCTCTTTATTTTCTAACCGAAAACGCATACTGCGCGCTGAAATGATAGACCTCGCCCGCCGCATAAATCGAAGATCCGTAAGCGGCGTATTCGGGCACGTTCACGTTGTTGGGAATCGCCTGCGTTTCGAGGCAAAGCGCTCCGCAACGCCCGTATTTCACGCCCATTTTACCGACTTGACTGAGCCCGTTGCCCGCATAGAGCTGCACCGCGGGCATATTCGTATAGCACTTCATTTCAATCCCGCTCACGGGGCTATATAAAACGCCGTAGGGCGCGGTCTTATCGCGGTTTTTATCAAACACAAAGCAATGGTCAAAGCCGCCGCCGATTTGGAGGTCGGGATCGCTTTCAAGATACTTATCCCCCTCGCCGACCGTCTTAGGCGAAGTGAAATCAAACGGAGTCCCCTTGACCGCGCGGAACTCGCCGTGGGGAATGAGTTCGCCGTCCGTCGCCGCAATATAAGGCGCGTCGAGCATGAGCTCGTGATCGAGAATCGTCTTGCCGTCGCCGCTCAAATTGAAATAGGCGTGGTTGGTGAGATTGATCGCCGTCTTTTTATCGGATACGGCGGTATACTCGATGCCGAGCACGCCGTTTTTCATGGTGTAGACGACTTTAACCTCTAAATTCCCGGGATAGTTTTCCTCCCCGTCGGGCGAAAGAAGGCTCAAAACGAGCTTTTCCCCGTCAATCTCCGACGCCCAAGTCTTTTTATCGAAACCGACCTTTCCGCCGTGCAAATGATTGCTCCGATCGTTGATATAGAGCTTATACTCCGTTCCGTCGATGGTTAAAGAGCCCTTGTCGATACGGTTTCCGAAACGTCCGATGAGCGCGTTTAAATACCCGCCGTTATTTTCAAACCCTGCCACGTCGTCATAGCCGATCAAAACGTCGGTGGGATTTCCGTTTTTATCGGGAACAATAATATTCAAAATGATCCCGCCGTAGTCTAAAACCGTCGCAGAATACGCGCCGTCTTTGAGCGTGAACGCATACACGCTACGCCCGTCCTTCGTTGTTCCGAATAAGCTTTTGGTAATCTCCGTCATAAATTTTTCTCCCAAGCCGCCTTTTTTACGGCATGTTTTTATTTATTATAACATATCTTTTTTTCTTTGTAAATATTCCCGCGGGCTTTTTCGCAAAATATTTGTATGAAAAGGAATTTTTTGCCCTTTGCGGCACTCATGTTTCTCTGCGCAATCTTCTTCGTCGTTGCGGGTGCGCTCCTGTTTTTTCCGTCCGCACCCCAAAACGCACCCCTCCCCACGTTTGCACCCTTTTCGGGTTTTCCCGTTTTTCGGGGTATTTTTTAACGGTCAATAAATGCGCGTGAGCTTAAAATCCGTCTTATCGCAGGAGGTCAAGTGATAAGAAATTCCATTTTTCTCCGTGAAAAGCGGGAAAAACGTGGGTCCGTGCAGGTGCCCGAACACCACTTTATCTACGCCCTTTTCCTCAAACAGCGAGGTAAATAAGCTATCCTCGCGCTTTAAATTAAAGGGCGGATAATGAATGAGAGCGATCAGCTTGTCCCCCTCCTGTTTCACACCGTCCGCGCAACCAAGCGCCAAGCGGAAACGCTCCGCCTCCCGTCGATACAGCTTTTGATCCTGCTCCGTATAATCGGGACTCCCAGGACAAGCCCAGCCCCGCGAACCGACGATCACATAGCCGTCTAGCCGCACGCAATCGGTTTGCAGAAAAATAAACGAGGAATCGGGCGCACTGTCGCGGAGGCGTGTGATACCGTTCCACCAGTAATCGTGGTTACCGCGGATAAACACCTTTTTTCCAGGCAGATCGGTTAAAGAGCGCAAGTCCTCGAGCGCGCCCTCCAATTTCATTGCCCAGCTGATATCGCCGGGAATGAGAACGACGTCCTCCTCCGAAACCTTTTCCCGCCAATCCGTTTTGATTTTTTCAAGGTGCCCCTCCCAATTCCCGCCGAAAATATCCATTGGCTTTTCAGCGTTTGAGGAGAGGTGCAAATCCCCGATTGCGTAAATCTTCATGCTTATATTATACCAACTCCCAACGGAAAACGCAAGATTTTTTCGACGTTTTTTACGATAAAAAAGCCCCTCCGAACAGATCGGAAAGGCTTTTTGTTTTTTAAGTCCGTTTTAGCAGCCCGAATTCCCCTTACCACCGCAAGGCGTGTGGTTGGAATGGGGATAGAGGGGCAACTCAAAGAAGCCCGAGCAGATCTCGTGCGAGAATTCCTGCATGGGTGGAATCGCACAATAGCCGTAGGACGGAACGAGGATTTCCACAGGCATGGAAATCTTCAAAATGACGGTTAAGCAAAGGCTTGCCGTGAACGTGTTGTTGGAGCTATTGAAAACCGCCTCGGGCGCCACCACACTCATGACCCCTTTCACCGTGAACGGCATGATTGAGGGCGAGGGCACGAACAGCAAAACGTCCTCGTTAACAGACACGGAAGAAGTGGCTTTGCCCTCTCTGCCCTCCGCGTCGATGTAGAGCACCTCGACGGGCACCGTGAGCGTCGCCTGTACCCGTGCACAGTTCTTATCCCCCTGACGGTCCACGTTGAGATTGGTGACCGTCGCTTCGGAAGTAAGCGAACGCGCAGAGATAAAGGTGAGCGGATATGTAGGATTTTCGGGCACGAAATCGGTGAGCGTGAGGACGTAGTTTTCGATCTGCGTCTGCTTAATGCCCGCGTCGAAAATCTTTTCCGCCTGAATACATACCTTTTCCGTCAAACCGTTCAACGGATTGCCCGTGATCGCGCCGGGGCATTTATCCGACTGAAAATTAGAAAAAAACGACATGTTAACCTCCTGAACGAAATCGCCTTGCAGAAACGCCGCCCGCCGCATTTTTCATACGGGAAAGGGCGTGACCCCGTCCGTTTGCCGCAAGTTTATCCGTAATTCATTACTATTATATCGTATGCCGCGCAAAAAGTTTTTGCGACATTCTCCGCTTTCCGCTCATAAAAAAATCTTCATACCAGGATATAGAATATCCGTTCTGTTTTTTTGCCTGTATTTTTCCGCGCTACCCGAAAGCAGAGTTTTGCTATCTCCCGCTTGCACGGTGTAAAGATTTCCGCACGGAATGGGAAGCTTGACGATCTCGCCTGCGGCAACCTCGCCCGTTAAACCGTTCTCCTTAATCAAAAGACTGGGCGGCAGGGAAAAAGCGGCGGCAATCTCACAAACAGTCTGCCCTTCTTTCACCTTATAATATCTTGGAATTTTCAGCGTCAATTGGTTTTTCATCCCTTTATTATATGCGTCGGAAAAATTTTTTATCCTCATAAACCCGTAAAACGGCTCGTACAATATAGCATGAAGGAAAAAAGCAAGAAAAACGTCTATCAAACCGCCACGCTCGTGACAGGACTCTCTGTCGTGGAGCGCGGTCTCGGCTTCCTCTACCGCATCGTCCTCTCTCGCCTGATCGGCGCAGAGGGCCTCGGACTTTATCAAATCGCGCTTTCCGTCTTTTCGGTGTTTCTGACGATCGGCACGGGCGGAATCCCCGTCACCGTCTCAAGATTTATTTCCAAAAGCAAGGCAACGGGCGAACGGGACGGCGAACGCAAGGCGGTCTCCGCGGGCATCGCACTCTGTCTCCTCCTAACCTTGCCCGTTTGCATAATCTTTGCCCTGTTCGGAAAGCATTTCTCCTTTCTCTTTTCCGACGCTCGAGGCCTCGATATTTTTTCCATACTTCTCGTCGGGCTTGTCTTCTCCTCCGTTTACGCCGTTTTACGCGGCGGATTTTGGGGAGATAAAAGCTTCCTTTTTCCCTCCGTTTTAGAGCTATTAGAGGAAGCGGTCATGGTCATCGCGGGCATACTCCTTTTAAGAGGGATCGAGACGCCCTATGAGGGAGCGCGGCTTGCGGCGGTTGCCGTCGTTATCTCCTATCTCGTCTCCTTTTCCGCTTCCTGCGTGGGTTACTTTTTACGGCACGGCAGACTTCGCTCCCCCAAAGGCACGCTTAAGCCGCTTGCGGCTTCTGCACTCCCCATCACGGCGGTCAGAGGCGGCGGTTCGCTCGTCAATTCTCTCGTTGCCGTCATTCTGCCTGCCATGCTAATTCGCGCGGGTGCCACGCAGTCGGAGGCTCTCGCCCTCTTTGGGATCGTCAGCGGTATGGTTATGCCCGTTTTATCCATTCCCTCCACCTTTATCGGCTCCATATCTCTCGTGCTCGTTCCCGAGCTCGCCGAGGATTACTACGGTGGACAGAAAAAGCGTTTAACCGCCAATATCGAGCGGGGCGTCTTTGCCGCGACGGCAATTGCCTGCATTCTGTTGCCGTTGTTTTCCGTGCTCGGGCGAGACGTCGGCAGATTGCTCTATTCAAACGACGAAGCGGGCGTTATGATCGAGCGTTGCTCCTTTATGCTCCTGCCTATGAGCCTGACCATGATCACGACGGGCGTACTCAACTCTCTCGGTTTTGAAAAGCAGACCCTTCTTTATTATTTCGTCAGTGCGGCGCTTATGATCCTCGCTGTGTTCCTACTCCCGCAATATATCGGTATCTACGCCTTTCCCGTGGGGCTGGCATTAAGCTTTATCGCCTGCGCCCTTTTAAACCTCGCCTACCTCTGCAAAAAAATACGCCTTTCAAAAGCGGTTTTCACGCGCTGTCTAATAAGCGTGCTTCTCACTCTGCCAATCACTTTTATCGGAAAGCTGATCGCCCTCCCGCTAACGAAATTTTTCTCTCCGTTCCCCGCGATCACGCTGATTGGTCTCGCCATGATGTTAATAACTTTCGTTTTTTACTTTTTTTGTCACATTCTGTCTACTAAACCGCTTAAAAAACTGTTATTTGAAAAATAATAACAGGTGCAGCTTGAATCCTTGACATATTTTTGTTTTTGTTTTACAATATACTTACAGATTAATTTTAAGAAGGAGCAACACTGATGGGCTACAAAACCAAAGAATGGCGCAACTCCATGCGCGTCACTCTCGACTACAACAACATGATGGACAAATTTCTCGGCGACAAGGGCTTTTCGCAAAAGAAGCTGTCCTCTTATCATACCGCAGCGGTCAATGCCTTTAACTACGTGAAGGAAAACCGCGGCAAAGACGAGCTCTATATGGGCTGGACGGAGCTTCCGTATAACCAAAAAGAAATCGTCGCAGATATTCTCGCAACGGCAAGAACAATCAGAAGAAAGTTTAAATATTTTGTCGTGCTCGGAATCGGCGGCAGTGCGCTTGGTCCTATTATGGCTTTTAACGCACTTTGTCACTTACATTATAACGATCTCCCCAAGTCCAAAAGAAAGGGACCGAAATTCTACGTGGAGGACAACGTTGATCCCGTCAGAATGCGCGATTTACTCGATGTGATCGAGCCCGAATACACCTGCTTCAACGTCATCTCCAAATCGGGTGCAACGAGCGAAACGATGACTCAATATCTCGTCATTCTCGATCTTTTGACCAAGGCGGGCGTGAACGTTAAGGACAACGTTATTTTCACGACGGACGAAAAGAAAGGCAATCTTAAAAAGATCTCCGACGAGCTCGGCGGGATTAAGAGCTACGTGCTCCCTGACGGCGTGGGCGGCAGATTCTCCGAGCTGTGTCCCGTTGGGCTTTTGCCCGCGGCGGTGCTCGGCATCGACATCACGGGACTTCTTGCGGGCGCGGCGTATATGGACTACACCTGCCGCTTCGCTTCTCCCTCCAAAAACCCCGCTTTGATGTGCGCGGTGTTGCAGGTTGCCGCAATGAACGAGGGCAAGAACGTGGGTGTTATGATGCCCTATTCGGATAATCTTAAATATCTCGCGGATTGGTATTGCCAGCTTTGGGCGGAATCTCTCGGCAAGAACGAGACGCTCGATAATAAGCCCTGCAACGTCGGTCAGACCCCTGTTAAATCCCTCGGCGTGACCGATCAGCATTCACAAGTCCAGCTCTACACCGAAGGGCCCTACGATAAGGTTGTAACCTTCCTTTCCCTTAAAAAATACGGCTGTGAATTCTTAATCCCCCACGGCTGTGAAAATATCCCCGACGTTTCTTTCCTCGGCGGTCACACCATGGAAGAACTCATTCAGGCAGAAAACGAAGCAACGGCTTACGCGCTCACGAAAGCGGGCAGAATGAACTACACGCTCTGGATTCCCGAGCTGAACGCATTCACGCTCGGTCAGCTTCTTTTCCTCTTTGAGCTTCAGACGGCGTATGCAGGCGCGATGCTCAACATCAACACCTATAATCAGCCGGGTGTGGAAGAAGGTAAAAAAGCGACCTATGCGCTCCTTGGCAAATCGGGCTACGATGCCAAAAAAGCAGAGCTCGACTCCCAGCCCCAAAAGGACGCGAAATATATTATCTAAAATCATCTCATAGAGAAAGAGCCGCGTTTAAAATACGCGGCTCTTTCTTTTTTATTGTCCGTTATGCTTCTATCTGCCAGATTTCGATTTCCCCATTTTGATTATAACGCCATCTGTGTCCGACTTCCGTTTGGGTCAAGCTGAAGTAGTATTGCTCAAGGATTGTGAATCCGTCGTTTCCTTCACCCCAATCCAACGCCGTTTCTTCATATCCCGTTTCATAAAACACGGTTATTTTTGCATCGCATTCCTTAAAAAGATTATCGGGCAGTCTTGTAACGTTCTTTCCAAATACAAGTTTAACGCTCTTCCCTGCGTTCGTGAGCGACGCTCCGCTAAACACGGGATTTGTGCTGACCTCACAGGCAGTCGCTAAAAAGCGCACCTCTTCCAAACCCGTGCATTTCCCAAACGCATATCCCCCAAGGGCTGTCACGCTTGCGGGAATATTTACCCGTTTTAAACCCGTACACTGATAAAATGCCCACATGTCGATCCCCAAAAGCCCCTCGGGTAACCGTACTTCGACAATCGCCTCGTTATATCCAAACGCGGATTGCCCGATCGTTTTGCAGAGGCTTCCCTCCTCAAATTCAATCGATGCAACGCCAAACGTGTTATCGTTCGTGGTACTATTCGTTTTTCTTCCATAGAAAAAGTTCTGCGTTATGCTTTCCACCGTTGCCCCGATAAAGACTTTTATCCCCGAAGCGATCCCCGTATTCCGAAAGACTTGATTCCCGACCGACGAAGACCACCAATTCATATCCGTTTCACAGCATCGTGCATACAGCTTGATTTCTTCCACGGCTGTGCATTCGGAAAAAGCGCCGTTTCCGATATAAGACAGCGCTTTCCCAAGCGTAATCTTTTTCGCGCTCGTACAACCGTAAAAGGCTTTTTCTGCAACGGAACGGGTAGAATCGGGAATAATAATCTCGTTCAATTGTACGCATCCTTGAAACGCGCCTTTTTGGATGTCTTCCACCTTGCTCAATTCAAGCGTTTTTGCCCCCGAGCAATTTTTAAACGCGTCAATGCCGATTATTGTAACGTTTTCCGAAAGACAAATCTCGGAAAGGCCCGTGCAATCCGAAAAAGCTCCACCCGCAATCGACTTTAACGACGACGGAAAGGTGATGCTATTCAGCTTATCGCAATAGGCGAAAGCAAATGCGCCGATGGACTCAAGATTATTCCCCAAAAATACTACATTCTCTAATTTTTCCGATTCAAAAAAAGCATTACCGCCAATACGTTTCAGAGAAGCGGGAAAATAAATATTTTTTAAAGATCCACAACTATTCGCCATATCAGCCACCAAAGTGGTTCCTTCTTTTACCCAATAGGTTTCAGGGCAAGACTTAATTTCAATCAAATATTCCCCGATATATAATGCGTCATCCTTGTTTTGCCAATTGTTTTTCTCTTTATAAAACGCCGTGCCGTTAAACGCATCGAATCCAATCCCCTTTATCCCGCTCGGTAAAGAGATATCCGAAAGTCTCTCGCACCCGCCAAAAGCGTGGTCCCAAATGTATTCGACGCCCTTTTTTATTTCAACGCTTTTCAAATACGGCATATACCAAAACGCCCCGTCTTCAATTGTTTTAATTGTTTCGGGGATAATTACTTTGGTAAAATCATAGTAGGAAAATGCATCCGCCATAATTCCCTCGGCGGTTTCGGGGAATTCGATTTCCGTTTTTTCTCCCTCGTATCCCGCAAGGTAAGGTTTCCCGTTGTTATCGTAGAAAATAAAACCGTTTTCATCCACAGACAAACGAGTATACTCTTCTGTCGAATATATGTATCCGTAAAAATATTCTATTTCTAAAGAAGACTTATTACAAATTTCATAAAGTCTTCTCATTTTTAGCGTATTCTCTCCGATTTCTTCAAGCGTTGTAGGTAAGGTAAGGCTTAAAAGCGCAGAATTGCCGAAAAGCGCCTCTTCGGAAATACCCGTCGTGCCCTCGGGGATCTTCAAAACACGCTCTTCCCCTCTATATCCGACAAGGACCTTTACGCCCTCCTCCTGATAGAACAGGAAATCGCCCTCGTATACAATGTTGCTTTCTCCCTCGCTGTAAATACGGCGCACATACAAAGCGCCATAATTTTCCATATCCTCCATCGTAATCCCCAGCGAAGACTGATCTTGAATTTCATACAGATTACGGCAAAGCAGAAAAGCCTCTTCCCCGATCTCTTTTAAAGAAGCAGGTAGATTAATTCGCGCAAGTGCCGCGGAAGATAACGCATTGGAATCTATCTCTTCAACGCTTTGCGGAAGCAACAGTTCTCCCAGTCTGTAGGTACCAGAAATAAAACCAGAACCGAGCTTTTTTACCCCCTCTTTCAACTCCAACGACTGCAAATTTTCACAGTCGCTAAAAAGCATTTCGGGAATCTCCTCTATTGCACCGAGAAACTTCACGCTTTTTAAATTGTTGCAATCGGCAAAAGCGGCTTCGCCGATTTTCTTTACCGACGCAGGTATAACGAGCTCCTCCAGTCGATCGCAACCATAAAAGGCATTCGCTCCGATTTCCGTTATCGAATCGGGAATGGATACTTTCTTAATATTATCGCAATTTTTAAAGCCCTCATCGGCTATTTTAGTCACTTCCATATCCACATAAGACATCCTTGTCGCTCTACTTGGAAGAACGAGCTCAGACGGCAAATTTTCATCGTCGCGCGAGGATACCTCAAATCCACCCCCACTATTTCCGTCATAATAAAAATCGAGTGGAGAACTTTCCTGTTCTGTCGGAAAGTTGGGCGAACCCTCGGGATCATAGGAGGAGTAAGCGCAGGAAGAAAGGCCGTATCCCCCCAAGCCTAAGGTTAAAAAAGATAAAAGAATCAAAGCGATTTTCTTGATTTTTTTCATAGTAAACCTCAATCATTATTGATTGATTAAATTATATCACTTTTTTTGCTTGTTCGTCAACCTTTTAATAAGTTTTTTTAAACATCCGCTTAAACCGACCGTGTTCGTTTTTTTTATCCGCGTATAAAAGCCGAAAATTCCGTCAATACTTTTTTACGAACGGAAAAAACCGCCTTTTACATATACTGTTATTAAGAGGCTGTTTTTTACGGAAGAGGTGTGAACAATGAACGTCAAACGCGGAGAGCTTTATTATGCGGATCTTTCCCCCGTGGTGGGGAGCGAGCAGGGTGGAATCCGTCCTGTTCTCGTGGTACAAAACGATGTGGGGAACAAATACTCCCCGACAATTATAGCCGCGGCAGTCACAAGCAAAATAAACAAAGCAAAACTTCCCACGCACATCGAGCTCCCCTCGGCATACGGACTTGCTAAAGATAGCGTGATTTTGCTCGAACAGATCAGAACAATCGACAAACGCCGCCTAAAAGAGCGAATCGGAGAGCTTCCCCCAGCGACCATGATGCGGGTCAATAAAGCCATTTTAATCAGCCTCGGTTTCACGGAAGCGGACGGGCGCTGATAAAAATAAGAATTAAAGCGGGTTTCTTGCCCGCTTTCTTTTTATTTTTGCAAAAAACGCCATAATCGGTCAAATTTATTCCCTTGCCGTCCGATATAATAAAAGCCGAACTATTTTCGGAGGCGGTTTCCATGATTCAACGCAAAACGGTATCCTTTACCACCCTAATCTTGTACATACTTTTATTTACGGCTATGTTCACGCTATTCTACGTCGGCTCAAACGGCGAGCCCTTTGCCCTCGCCCTGCTTTTCGCCGTGCTCATTGCGGGACTTGATCCTGTGGTATGCCCAACCCTATACGTCCTCTCCGCGCTTTCGGGTTTCAATCTTGTCTTTCTCCCCGTCTATTTGGGACAAGCCGCGCTTATGCTGATCGCAGGGCTCATCATTAGACGTGTCCCCAAAGCCACTCTGCCCTGTTCGTTTATATCTCTCTTTTTGTCCCTGCTTCTGTTTGTTTTTCTCGCTCCCTTTTCACGATACGCCTTACCCCCCTTTCTCTCGTTTTTAGAGAATACATTCACGCAAAAAGCGGCGATTGCCGCCGTGATATTCCTTCTCGGCGCCATGTTCTCAATCGCTGTCAAAGCGATTTTAAACAAGCTCTTAAAATGCCGATTAAAAAGTGAGGAGCTTCTGTTTTCCACCGTTTTAGCCGTATTTATCGGCGTCGGCATCTGTCGGGGCGGCGGAATAAACGCATACATGGGTATCGCATTCTTCCTTTTGCTCGTCTTTTCCTGCGCCACCAAGGACGCTTCCACTCTTGTCTGCGCCTTTATCCTCTCTCTGCCGCCCGCACTCGTTTTCTCTATTTCGCCCGAACGGTTTTTTGTCTACGGAATTGCCGTTGCGCTATTCATTAAAGCGGGCAGACTCCCCGCCGTTCTTGCTCTCTTATCCGCTTTTTTTGCCTATGGGTATTTCGACGGGCTCTTTGCGCTCAACGCCTCCTTGCTCGTTCGCGCTTTGCTCTCGGCGATCATACCCGCCCTATTATTTTTGATGATTCCCGCGCCCGTCATGCGTCGCGCGGAAAGCAAGCTCGTCTTTTATCGAGAAAAGCATTTACCGCGGGTGGCAATCAACCGTAACCGCGCGGCAATCGGCGAACAGCTCTTTGAGATTTCGGGGGTGTTCCGCGAGATTCAGACGACTTTTGCCGCACTCGGCTCCACAGAAGCGCAGGACGGCGCAAAGGAGTATATCCACGGTTGTGTCAAAGAGAGCGTTTGCAAGGCTTGTAACAACTACCGCTCTTGTCTTAAAAAGGGTTTAGACGGTGCGCTTAAAAGGCTTATCGACGTTGGAGCCGCAAAGAGTAAAGCAAGCCTTATCGACATTCCAAGCGAGCTTGCCGAGCTGTGCGTTTATCAAAGCGAGATCCTCTATGCCGTCAACCACCGCCTAACCGATTATCGGAAATATATGCTCGAAACGGAAAACGCCGCCGACGGCAGACAGCTACTCGCGGGGCAAGCGCAAGGCGTCAGCGAAATCCTTAAAAACATTGCCCTTGAACAGAGCGCGCCGCTCGCCGTCTACTCGGATAAGGAAAAGCAGCTCGACGTTTGCTTATTAAAGGCGGGTGTGGTGTGCTCCGAGGTGCTAATTTCGGGCGAAGCAGAAAACCTGACCCTGTCTTTGGTCACATTCGGAAAGGCGGACGTTAAAAAAATTGCCGCAATCGCTTCTGAAGTCTTGAAATTCCCGATGATCATTTCGGATAGGCTCACACTCGGCAAGGATAAATTCTGTTGTATCTTACGCCGCAAACCCAACTACGACGCGGCATTCGGTGTGGCAACCATGATGAAATCGGGCGAGATAGCAAGCGGAGACACCCACTCGGTTATAAAAATCGACGAACGGCGGTTCATGATCGCTCTTTCCGACGGCATGGGCAGCGGCGAATATGCCCGTCGCATTTCGGAAAGTACCGTTTCGCTGCTCGAAAGCTTTTATCGGGCAAAAATGCCCTCGTCATTAGTCCTTTCAACCATCAATAAGCTGCTCACGTTCAGCCGTGAGGAAACCTTTGCGTGCGTGGATATCGCGGTCGTTGATTTGGACACGGGTAGCGCGGATATCGTAAAAATCGGCTCTCCTACGGGCTTTATCCTGTCGGGCAACACGCTTAAAATCCTTGAGAGCGGCTCCTTGCCCCTTGGAATTCTCGAATCCCTGCACCCCGACACCGCTTCCTATCCGCTGGAGCCCGACGACGTTCTGCTCTTTTTAAGCGACGGCATCACTTCAGCATTCGGGTCCACCACCGATTTGTATGAGGTTTTAAAGCATGTTCCCGCCGTCAATCCGCAAGAGCTGGCAGATTCGTTACTCGCGCAAGCGCTATCGCTCTACGGCGGCGTGGCAAAAGACGATATGACCGTGCTCGCCGTCCGACTTTTTAAAGCCGCTTAACAACCCCTTTTGCCAAGCAAAAATCCCCCCAAAAGCGATTGCTTTCGGGGGGATTATGTTGCTTCGATTATTTTTCCGCTTTATTTCTGTAAACTCTGTTCAAACGGAACACGTCTCCGCATTCAGGGCAACGGTAAGCAAACGCGCCCTCTTTCACATTGAGTTTGGTGCCGCAATCGGGACAAGCAACCGCCCAACGCTTTGCGGGCAACGGCTTCGCTAAATCCTCTTCGGAAAGTCTGACGGCTTCCGTCTTGGGCAATCTCAAGAAATCCTTACCCGTGAAACCGCTGTTTTCGCCGGGAACCTCGCGACCTGCCATGTTGACCCACTTTTCCTTAACGGAAGCTGCGCGCTGATTATTTGCCGCCGCCGCGTCAGCCTGCTCTCTCGTGAGCGCAACGCCGGAAACGCCGCCGACGGGACCGTTCATCGTAGGAACGGTTTCCTCCTCTCTCACAAGCGTGCTGGTAGGTCTCTCATAAGCCGCCTCTGTTCTGACTGCCTGCACGGACACAGCGGGCGTCTCTGCCGCCACGCCGCTCGTGTACCCCGCGTAGGAAGAAGCGGGAGCCACCGTCGCTACGGGAGCGGAAGGCATGGGTGCGGGTTGAGGCATTGCGGTGTATTGATAGGTCGGCTGTGCAGCAGGTGCAACAGGTGCAACGGGCGCAGGCGCGGGACCTGCAACCATCGGCATGACCATAACGGGCGTACCGTTGGGCTGCATAAACACCGCAGGTTGCGTGATGCAACCGAGGGGAACGTAGTATCCCTCTTGAGAAACAGGAACGGGCGTGGGCTGGTAAACAGGCGTATATCCCGTCTGTGCAACAGCCGCAACGGGCTGTGTAGTCGCTTCCGTCGTCTCGGACGCAACGGACTCCTGCTTTGCCGCTTTGCGCTTCATATTCGGCAAACGACGGGTCGTAAGCTCAAGAATGATCGCCGCAAGCGCAAGTGCCGCGATGTAGAGCGTTCCGAGAGGAATCTCGAACCAAGTACGCTTGGTGCTTGCAATATATGTAAGAGCAAATGCGCCGCCCGCCGTTATGAGCAACATGAATGCAAACCAACCGAACGTCTTTCTGCCTTTCTGCTTGCCGTTGCCGTAAAATTCGTACTCATTGAGCCCGATCGCGTGCTTGAACATACCGAGCGTCCAAATGCACATAAGCAGCTGCAACAGGGGCCAAACGCCATAGAGGAACGCATTGAATTTAGGTCCGTCTAAAATTTCCTTGAACGCGTTCTTTTGCACGAACACCCAAGCGTTCGTCATAACGTTCATACGGGAGATGAAATACATCACGGACGCCACGATCACAATCTGTAACAGATTGCGCATAAACGGCGCAAATCTGCCGATCGGGCGCTTTAATTCTTCCTTTCTCTTGCCCGTGGCGGTGTTGACAAATACAAATCTGCTGACGTTTCCGCCGACAAGACCGAGCCAGAAATGTGCGATCAAACCGAGAAGAACGGCAACGTAGAACCAGGGCGTAAACGTCACGCCGCCGATAAGGTGCATGATAAAGCCGAACACGATCATCGCAGAATAGGTGCCTTTGAACTTTCTTGCAAGCTTCACCATCGCGTCGCGGTTACGGTTATAATTATCCGCTTCCGTCCACGTCTTTTTGAACAGCTTACCCAGCTGAGCGAGCGAACCCAAGAAATTCACGAGCGCAGACAACAGGATAAACGCATAGAGCAAGCTGACCGCAGCAGGAATCACAACGGGGATCACGTTCCCCTTGATATTCTTAAGCTCGAGGAAAGGCTTCCAGAAATTAGCGACCCAAAGATCGCCCATGGGCGTGCCCGTATATAAAGGCAGGCAAACCGCCACGGTGAGAATGATCGTGAAGAGCAGATAGAAGATACCGACGGCTTCCGCTTTCGCGTGAACGCGACGAGCGCTTCTTCTGACCGCCTTTCTTCTCTCCTCTTTTTCTTGCTCCGTCATTACGGGCTGATAATTCATCGTCTTTTCCATTTTCTTACGCCTCCTTACCGATCGCAGTCTTCAACGACTCGGGCAACTCCACCTTCGTGTTGTTGAGGTTGGAATACGCAAGGGAATAATACGCGGTGCTGTCCTTTACTCCCATGGTGTAGCTAACCACAGGCGCATAGCCGAGCGTGAAAGAGACGTTCGCCGTTTCCAGCCCCGCCGCTTCTTTCGTTGCCTTATCCTCAAACGTGAACATCCCGTTCATAATCGAGAATGAAGCGTTATCCACCGAAGCAAACGCCACGACGAAAGGCTCGAGCACTTCCGTAAAGTCGAGAAGCGCGGAGTTCTCCGCCTTACTCCACGTCGCCTTATCAAGATAAGCAGTGTCGCTCGTGCCACACTGACCGCCAACACCGCTATTATCCAACAGCCAAAACTCTCCCGATTCCTTTGCATAAGCAAATTCGGCAGCTATTTTCATCGTCGTGCGGTCAAGATAGCCCGCATTGGAGAATTTTACATATGTATAACTTGCATCGGAATAAAGAACGCATTCGATATCGGAATAGGCTTTACCCACTTCCGTTGTATCCACCCCCTTCATGGTCATCTTCACCGTGAAAGACGTGTATTTTGCGTCTGCCGCAGGCGCCGCAAACACTGCGCTCGCCGTGTTATCAATAAGCGCCTTTGTTTCGTCCAAGCCCTCCTTTTTCGTGAACGCGGAAACGATGTTTCCCGTCGACGCGCCGAGAGGTTTGGCCGCTTTTCCCACGGTATGTCTGTCGAACATCGCTCCGTAAACGAGCACGCCGCCGACAATCGCGAGAGAAAGAATCCAACCGATCGTACCTAAGATCCTGCCTTTCTTCTTCATCAGAAGCCTCCTGAATTTTATTCCGTGTCTTCGGCGGTTTTTCTTTCGCTTGGAAATTAAAATCCCACCGATACTTTTCCGTTTATATTATTATAACTTTTTTTTAAGTACTTGTCAATATTCTTTAAAGATATTTTTTCGCTGTTTTGGATATTTTTTCGGGAATTTTCGCAAATTTTCCGTCGCGGAATAAATCAGACGATCTCCACCTGGCAGGAACGCATCGTCAACAGTGCCGCCTCGTGCGCCTCCTTGCTCGTACCCGCCGTAAGCGCCGCGTTCACGGCGACCTCCGTTTCGGGACAAGTGGTCTTAATTAAAAGCGCGTTGGAGACCACACAAATATCCGTGCAAACGCCGACTAGCTCAACCTTTGCATAGCCTTGTTTCTTTACGTATTCGGCAAGCTCGAAAGAACCGAACGTGGGCTTATCGATAAGCTTTGCCCCCTCGATATAAAGACCGTCCGCAAGCTCATGCCCCTCCGTGCCCTTTATGCAGTGCGGCACAGGTAGTTTTTTTCCCTCGGGCGTGGATAAATATTCTTTCCCGTGGGTGTCGCGCGTAAAAATAACGTCGTCCCCCGCCTTTCTAGCCGCTTGAATCCGCGCCTTTAACGGCGCCAATATTTTTTCCGCCTCCGCACTCCCGAGCGAGCCGAAAATAAAATCGTTTTGCATATCCACCACGATCAACGCGCCTTTCATTCTCATTTCTCCTTTTTTGAAAGCCTTTTTTTAGAAAACGCCGTCTTATAAGCGTCAATACATTTGTTGATGATATCCACCGCCTCGTCGCGATGACAAATTTCCTTGACCGTTGTCTGTTTATGCTCGAGGGATTTATAGATCTCGAAAAAGTGCATCATTTCGTTAAAGACGTGCTCGGGAAGCTCGTGAATATCGTAATACCCGTTATAGGTGGGCTCCTTAAACGGAATCGCAATAATTTTCTCGTCGAGCGAGCCGCCGTCGATCATTTTAATCACGCCAATCGGATAGCATCTAACTAAAGTCATCGGATAGATACTCTCGGCACATAAAACAAGCACGTCCAAAGGATCGCCGTCCTCGGCAAGCGTACGCGGGATAAAGCCGTAGTTTGCAGGGTACACCGTGGAGGTATAGAGCACGCGATCGAGCTTTAAAAGCCCCGTCTCTTTATCCAATTCATATTTTGCTTTACACCCCTTGGGAATCTCAATCAACGCCTCGAAGCTCTTCGCCGAAATTCTTTCGGGTGAAATGTCATGCCATATATTCATAATACCGCTCCTTTTCAAATATGCCGAGTACGCGCCGTTTTCAAAAACGAAAAAACGTCTTTTCCGTCGAAAGGACGGATCAAAAACAAAAACAGCCTTGCCGCATAGCACTTTTCTCTATTGTAGCATACTTTCAAAAATTAAGCAAGAGCAAAATAACAAAAATTTCCAACCCGTGAAAAAATAAATACGGGAATTTTCGTTTTGCCCGCGAAAAAGCTTTGACAAGACGAAAAAAATATGCTATATTTATATAGCGTTAATTGAGCTATGCAGAAGTACCCAAGTGGCTCAAGGGGCTCCCCTGCTAAGGGAGTAGTATGGGATAACCGTAGCGCGGGTTCAAATCCCGCCTTCTGCGCCAAACGACGGCTGACCGATTTTATTCGGTTTGCCGTCGTTTTCTTTTCCGAACCTGAAGGCGGATTTGAGGGTTGGAGCCGTATAGAAAAATCCGACGCCTATGCGACGTCGGATAAAACGATTTCAATAAATCATTCCTTTATACTTTTAAAATACCTGCTTTCGGAGTCTGATGCCAAAGATCGGCAAGCTCTTGAATAATCTTATCGGGAATCACGTTCACCGTTTGTCCGAGCGCAAGCATATAGATCTGCGCCGTCTTTTCCACCGTCTCGATGAGCCCGAACGCTTCATCCATATCCTTACCCGTACCGTAAATACCGTGATTGGTCCAAACGACCAAGCGGTATTCTTTCATTTTCTCCGCCGTCGCAATTCCGATCTCGTTCGTACCGCAGACCATGCAAGGCAAAACGCCCACGCCGTCGGGGAATACGACCACCGCTTCCGTGTTCGACTGCCACAGCTTATGCGTAAATTCGTTCTCGTCCACGGCACAGACCGTGTTCATGGCTATCGTATACGTCGGGTGCGAATGCATGACCACACGGTGCGCGGGATCAACCGACAAACGGGCAATATGGCTCATCATATGCGCGGGAAATTCGGACGTGAATTTCCCGCCGTCCTTATAGCCCCATAAAAGCTCTGCCGTCGTGCCGTCCTTTCCAATCCGAACAATCCCGAGATTGGTTTCAGGGTCTTCGTCGATATTTTTAAAATACTTGCCCGTGCCCGTCACGACGAAAATTTTACCGATCAGCGCGCTCGCGTCAAAGCCCGTCGGGATCGTGCGCAGGACGTTATTGAGGTCGAGATATTCCCCCACTTCGCTTTCGTCCAAAAGATAACTGATATTGCCGCCGTTTCTTTCGTCCCAGCCCATGCGGTACATATTCGCCGTCGTTTTTCTCATTTCCCTTATAAAAGGTGCTTCCATAATATTTTTCATTATTGTTTCTCCTTTATTTTATTTCGACCATGGGTAGGTCATTTGCGTTTTGAAAGTACTTCCTGTTCGTAGAGCTCAACCTCTTTATACCAATCAGACGAAAGATTCTCGCGAGCGAGATACTCCTCCCAAATATCGCCGAGCGGAAAAAGCTTAAACTTCTCGTTGAGATACATCAGCTTACCGAATTTTGCGCCGTCCTGCAATTCTTTAAGAATTTCATTCGGAAGCAGAAGCGCATATAAGAGCGCTTTTTGCAAGGAACGTTGACCCGTTACCCACGCACCGATACGGTTAATGGACGCGTCGAAATAATCAAGCGCAATAAGGACCTTATCCGTTGCGTTATTTCTGACAATCTCCTTAGCAATCTCTTTCAGCTCATCCTCAAAAAGGACAACGTGATCGCTATCCCAACGGACGGGCCGGGAAACGTGCAACGCAACTTTATCGTAAAACGCCAATAAAGACGGAATCTTATCCGAAACCGTTTCCGTGGGATGATAGTGCCCGTTATCCAAAAGACAGCAGATCCCGCGAGTTGCGGCATAATTCTGATAAAATTCGTTACTCCCAACCGTGTAGCTCTCCACGCCGATGCCGAACACCTTACTTTCAACGGCGGGAATCACCCAATCTTTATCGTAATCCCCAAGCATCTCGTCAAGCGATTTTTTAAGGCGCAGACGCGGGGAAAGACGATCGGCGGGAATATCCTTATAGCCGTCGGGAATCCAGATATTGACAAGGCAGGGGCTCCCCATTGCCTTTCCGAGCTCTGCGGCAATCTTGAGGCAAGCTTTTCCGTGGCGTACCCAAAATAAGCGAGTCTCCTCGTCAGGCGAGGACAGGGAAAGCCCGTCCTTCATTTTCGGATGCGCAAAAAAGGTTGGATTGAAATCAATACCTGAAATACCGTTGGCTTTAGCAAATTCCACCCAAGGGGCAAAGTGCTTATATTCGTAAGCGTCCCGATCGACCTTTCCTTTATCCTGCCCAAGAACGGCATAGCTCGCATGAAGATTCAGTCTTTTTTTGCCTGGCATGAGCGAAAACGCTTTCAAAATATCCTCTTTGAGCTCTTGAAAGTCACGTGCTTTGCCAAGGTAATTACCCGTCGTTTGAATCCCGCCGTCAAGAGAGTCGCTCCCGTCGAGTCCCAAAACGTCGTCCCCCTGCCAGCAGTGCACACTGACAGGAATTTCCGCGAGAACGGAAAGTGCTTTTTCTGTGTCTACGCCCCATTCGGCGTAAATTTTCTTTGCTTCTTCGTATCTTGACATAATAACTCCTTACAGTTCGACGATATCGAACGAATTTTTTACGATTTTACGACCTGCATCAACGGATTCTATCGCACCGTAGCCGATCATTTGCAACATAAGGTTCCCGATCGCGGTACATTCCGTCGGCCCCGTTATGATCTTTTTACCCGTGTATTTCTCCGTCAGACGGTTTAAAAAGGCGTTTTTGCTGCCGCCGCCGATGATATTAAGGGTTGCATAACATTCGCCCGTAATCTTTTCAAGCGCGGAAAGGCTCTCGGCATAGAAGCGGGCGAGGCTGTCAAAAATGACGAACGCCGTCTCGCCGAGCGTGAGGCTTCTTCCCGCCGCAGCAGCGATCTCTTCCGTCATATTTTCAGGCGCAAGAAAACGGTTTTCATTGACGTCGATCACAACATCGACGGGATTCTCCTCCGCCATTCTCGAAAATTCCGCAAAAGAGTATTTATCTCCCGTCTCATGGCGCACCTGTTGAATCATCCAAAGTCCCATGATATTTTTTTGCAAACGGAAATCACCGCCGAGGCTCCCTTCGTTGGAATAGTCGCTCTTTAGCGCCGTTTCGTCCGTATGTGCAAAAGTCTGCTCAACGCCGAGTAGAGACCACGTGCCGCTGGAAATATACGGCATTCTTCCCGATAAGGGCGCAGCAAGAACAGCGCTTGCCGTATCGTGCGTGGCGGGCAGGACCACGGTCGCCGCGTACCCCACCTCCCGCTCGATTTCCTTACTGAATACCCCGACATGCGCCGTCGGTTGAGTCAACGGAACAAAAAGCTCTTTTTTAAAGCCGAGCTTATCGAGGATTTCCCCGTCCCAATCGCGGGTGACGGCGTTAACCATGCCCGTCGTGGTCGCCATGGTATACTCCTGTCGCTTGACGCCTGTCAAACGGAAATGGAAATAATCGGGAAGATTCAAAAAGCTCTCCGCTTTCTCCATTCTACCCGTTTTCTTATCGTCAAAAAGCTGATATACGGTGTTAAAAAGCTGGAACTGTATACCCGTTTTTCTATAGAGCTCCGCAAATGGAATGATTGCATGAACCGCTTCAGCTACTGCTTTCGTGCGGTGGTCGCGATAGCAATAGGTCTCGCCGACAGGATTATCGTTTTTATCCAGCAAAACATAGTCTACGCCCCATGTGTCCACGGCGACGGTCGCAGGGATTTTCCCGAGCTCTCTCGCTCTTTTCAATCCGTTCACAATTTCCTGAAACAACCGCCCTGTATCCCAATAGAGATGACCGTTTTGCTGCTTCGGTCCGTTTTGAAAACGGTAGATTTCTTCCGTGACCATTTTGCCGCTCTCAAGATGGGCTAAAATATGCCGCCCGCTTGATGCGCCGATATCGATCGCAAGATGATAGGTCATTTTTCGTCCTCCATACCTTTCTTTCCTTATTATATCATACATTTTTTTGTTTGTCTATATATGTTCATAAAATTGACAAAAGAATATATTTATGATATAATATAAACAAAAACAATCAAAATCGAACAAAAAGGGAGAAGTTATGCTGATAAACGAACGGCAGAATAAAATTTTAGAATTTTTAAAAAAGAACAAAACAGCGTACGTAAAAGCGCTTGCGCGCGCACTTTACGTGAGCGAAGCAACCGTGCGTCGCGATCTCAACGAAATGCAAAAATCGGGCTTAATCGAGCGCAGTCACGGCGGTGCAATCCTCCCTGATAACGCCGACGAAATTTCCATGTTCGTCAGAATGAATAAGAACGCAAAAGAAAAGGAGCTTGCCGCCACCAATGCATTGAAGCACCTCCCCGATTTCAAAACGGTGTTTGTCGACAGCTCCTCCACCGCGCTTGCCCTTGCCGAGCGCATGGATTTGAACTTTAAAACAGTGGTCACAAATAGCCTTTTGAGTGCCATGCAGCTCTCTAAAAAGCAAAACGTGAATCTAATCCTCTTGGGCGGAAACGTGCAATACAACACCAATTCCGCAACGGGAAGCTGGACGGCGCGGCTCGTTCGAGAATTCTCGTTCGATCTGATGCTCTCCTCATGCGCCGCCGTAAACGAAAACGGCGTTTTCGAGCGTTCGCTCGAGCAAAAAGAGATCAAACTCGCCGCATTTGAGCGGAGTAAAACACGGATTTTAATCGTCGACAGCTCAAAATTTTCGGACGTCGCATCCTACCGAATGACGGGCGTAGACAGCTATGCCTTTATCGCCACCGACAAAAAACCGCCCGAGGCACTGCTTACCGCGGGCGTAAAGATCTTGTTTTAATTTCTTAACCGATATAGACATAAAAAAGGACTTCGGATTCCCTCTGAAGTCCTTTTTTATCAAATCTTTTCCGAAATAAACAGCTTAAAAAATTCCACGCAGTCGTCTTTCCAGCGCGCGGTGCGGACAGCCTCGTCGGGAATATAAGGGTGCAAACTCCGTTCCCCCGTGGATATTCCGTGTTCGCCCCGCGGATAGACGTGCAACTCATACGGCACACCGTGCCCTGCAAGCGCAAGCGCAAATCGAAGAGAATTGGCGCTCGGCACCAGATTGTCCGTTGCCATCGTCCAGATAAAAGCGGGTGCCGTAGACGCTGAAACCGCTTCGTCGAGATTAAGCGTTTTTAAAAGCTCGACTTTCGCCTCTTGTGTATAGCCGCGCAACAAATTTTCGTGCGTGCCCTTAAAGGCTTCTTTGTTCGTAATCACGGGATAGCCAAGTCCAATCGCCGTAGGCTTACAATCGAGCGCTTGTCCCGCTTTTTCGCCCACGGAAGCATATTCCACGGCAAGATCGGCAACCAAATGCCCACCCGCCGAGAATCCGACGACGAATATCTCGTCGGGATTGACCATGAACTCGTCCGCATGCTTACGAACGTAGTCCACCGCCGCGCCCAGCTCAATGAGATGCTCGGGATAACAAACTTCGTCGATCTCCTCCGCGTCCTTTTCGTCTACCCAATAAAAACATTCATTCTTTCTCTCGTTCGCGTCGAACATACCGACCGTGAGATAGGTCAAAACAAAGGTCTGAAAACCGCGATTGCGGAAGTAATCGGCAACGGGCTCCCCTTCGCTTTTACTCACAAACCAATAATTCCCACCGGGAACAACAATCACCGCGGGCCGACGAAAATCGGCACTAGTTGTTTCCACACTCAACGCCCTATCCCGCAGCACGCAATCCAGCTCGCCGCCCATAACCTTATAATGCTCTTTAAGTTTGACTTTAAATATATTCATGATTTACTCCTTTCAGGCAAGGGTGCCATTTTGTGCTTTTCTCACGAAAGAAACGCCGTCATAGGTGGAAAAGATATTCCGCTTTTTAAAATAGTCCACTTTATACATCTCCTCAAGCACCGCTTGCTTTTCATAATATGCGGCGCTTTGAATGAGGAATGCCTCCACCTCTTTGGGGAAACCGCCTGCCTCTTTACTCAATTCGGAGGTGTACTCATAATCGTAATGCGTCCATTTCCCTGCGGCGTCCTTCACGGAAACGGTGATACCGTCGTAGTAAATATCATTTATGAATATGCCCGATTCACGGCTGATAAACACGCTTTTCTCCTCCGAGAACATACTCACGCCGTGATAGAGATGGAGATTGTATTCATAACCCATCAAGTGCAGGACGGTGGGAAGCAGGTCGAACGAATTAGTAAATTTAGAGATCTGCACACCGCCCTTCAACGGACTGTCGGTGTCCTCCGTCGCCTCAATCCCAAGCGCGTGATACCCGCTATACATCCCCGAAACATCTCCCGTGGATACGTCCATGCTGCCGCCATACCAAAGGAAACAGGGAATATTATGCAGCGCGGTATTCCAAGCGTCGCCGAGCGAAACGTCCTTCAAATAATAGTTCTGATTATTGTAATAAGCGGTGTGATCCGCATAGAAAAGAAACGCCGTATCGTCGAGCTCGCCTTCTTGCTCGAGCCTAAAAATAAGCTCGTTGACCATTTCGTCAAGGTCCATCATACCCGCCTGATACCGCTTATAGCGCAGATAGATATCCCGCGCCTTGCTCGCATTCAAGCCGTACTTCTCGTCGGCAACCGTGTCGTTAAAGTTCACTTCGTCAAAGGCACACGTTGTGGGATATGAATCGATAATCTCATAGAATTTTTCAAAGCCTTTAACGACGTAGTCAGCGGAGCGAGAGGCCTTTTCTGCCGCGGACAGTTCCTTGGTATAATCGCCGTAGAGCATCAGATCGTCGTAGTGACCGTGCGAGGTAAGGGTCATGTGCAGAGTATAAAACGCCCGATCCCCCTCGTTCTTCTGGGTGTATTGCGTGAAATAGTTCTTCACGATATCCGCATCCATATCGAAATCGTAAAAACCGTCCTTGACGATCTCCCCGTTCGCGTTGCAGCCCTTTAACGCGGGCATATCGTCGAGAAAGAGCGTGTTATCAAAACCATAGACGCCGCCCGACCCGTAGGTGACGTTGCGGCTGTAAAATTCCGCTTCGTTCGCGTGCACGTAGTTCGCAGTATACCCCGCCTCGCCCAACAGCTTGGGCAAAGAAAATGCAAGATTGGAGTTTTTAAGCTTGGTCGATGGATCGCTCTCCACGGGATAACTGCCTAAAACAGACATCGCCTCCGAGTGATTGGTCTTATCTCGGGCGTAATATTCCGTAAATGCAATCCCCTCCGTCGCCAACGAATAAAGGGTGGGCGTATAGTCGCGGTTAATGCCGTACCACTCTCCCGATTCAACAACGATCACAACGAGGTTTTTCCCGTCGAGAGCGCCCGTGTAAGGATTGTCGCCATAGACCTCGCCGCTCATCTTTCCCTTGGAAAAATAATTATCGATTGCGGCAACCGTCTTTTGCTCGGATGTGGGCTGATTCCTTTCGAGAATGGACTCGATCGTGTTGGACACGTTCATGAAATAAAACCCGAAAAAGCCGAATTTTTTAAGCGCGCTTTTAGAGATAAACTGGGTCTTATAAAGATGCCCGTCGTCGTTGAAGTCATAGAGCTCGTCCGCAGTGACGGCGCTCTCAAAAGAATTGGTCGTCGCGCTATACATAATCAGCGCGGCGTTTTCCCCGATTAAGCATAAAACAAGCAACCAAATCACCGCATGTTGCGAGAATTTTAAATGCTTGGTCGGTATTTTGACGTTGATAAAAATGCACGCCGTGATCTCCGCGCCGACAAGCAACACGAAGCCTGCACAGAACCACCAATTCACAAAGTCCGCCGTAAATACGCCGCCGACCTCCTTAGCGAGGTTGAGCATATTGAAGCTGAACGCCATACCGCTCGAAGTGAGAAGCGCTTCGTTGATAAAAGCAACCGCCATCTGAAACACAAGGAGCACCGCGCTAACCGCGATAGAAGCCTTGCTTGAGGGTATGACAAACAATAGCACCGCGATGCCGAAAATAAAGGCGATGTCAATTCCCCAATAGGACGGGAACACGCCCAATCCCATAACCAAAAACGATATAATTTCCATGAGCAGGGCAGTGATTACGTACAAAAGCGATATACAGCCCTTTTTTATCCAAAGCAGTTTCATTTTTCTTTATTTATTCATTACCGTTTGATATATTTTTTATTGTTTTAAGAGAAAAATTCGCGATAGATCGCGCGAATGCTCGTAGGCAGATCGGCGTTTGCCACACCCACGATAATATTCAACCGCCCCGAGCCCTGATCGATCATAAGGACGTGTACCCCCGCATCGGAAAGTGCCTTAAAAAGACGGGCGGGTGCGGTCACGTCACCCGCAATCCCGTGCCCCACGGTGGCGATCAGCGCCACGTCGTCGCGGGTGTGAATACGGTCGGGATGAAGTGCCTCGTCAATCTCTTTCACAAGCTCGTCAAGCTTGCCGTTTAAAAGATATTTATTATCGATGACCAAGGACATGGTGTCGATTCCCGAGGGCAAATGCTCGAATGCCACGCCGTGACGGTTCAAGATCTCCAGCATCTTCGCCGCAAAACCGATCTCGCCGTTCATCATAGATTTCTCGAGGAAAATAACCGTGAAATCTTTCTTCCCCGCAATCCCCGTGACGACCCGAGCGCCGCTCTTATGCGCGCCACTCGAAACGATCAGCGTGCCCTCGTCCTCGGGACGGAAAGTGTTGCGGATACGAATGGGAATTCCGCCGTTTCTGACGGGAAAAACGGATTCGCTATGCAAGACGGACGCCCCCATATACGAGAGCTCGCGAAGCTCGTGATAGGAGAGCTCCTCAATACACTTCGGAGACGAAACGATCTTTGGATCGCAGGCAAAAAAGCCGCTGACGTCCGTCCAATTCTCATAGAGAGACGCTTTGACGGCATACGCCACAATCGCACCCGAAATATCGCCGCCGCCGCGGGTAAACGTCTTGATTTTACCGTCGGCACCAAGTCCGTAAAAACCGGGCACAACGGCGCGTTTATATCTTAATAGCTTCGCCGCAGTCAATTTATAGGTGACGGGATCAAGCGAGCCGTCCTCTTTAAAGCGTACGATTTCCTCCGCGTCGATAAAGGGCGCGTTCAAAAGCGCCGCGATCAGCTTTGCCGTGAAATATTCGCCGCGAGAGGCACAATAGTCCTTGCCTGCACCCGAAAGGATCTGTCTTTCCGCCTCGTCGAACGCGTCGGAAAGATCGATCGGGAGCTTTAATTCGCTCTGTATATTTGAGAAACGGTTACGCACAACGGCAAAGCGGTTTTTGAACTCCGCCTCGTCCCCCTCCTCTATCGCGGCATAGGCGTGATAGAGAAGATCGGTGACTTTCGTGTCTCCGCCAAAGCGTTTCCCCGGCGCGGACACCACGATAAACGCACGGGTGGGATCGCTTTTTACGATCTCTTTTACGGAGAGCATAATATTTCCGTCTGCCATCGACGTGCCGCCGAATTTACATACCTTTATTTCCATGCAAAGAACCGTCCTTACTTTTCGGAGTGTTCCCCCGCTTCGGGAGACTCCCCTTTATCTTATGCAGATATAGCCGCTTGCCGTGCGTTTTTTAGATATTGAGGAAAATGACCACAAAAAACGCAAGCGCAATGCAGATGAGCTTAATCCAAAGCTTTTCGATAAATACCCTTTTTAAAAATCTGCCGATCGCGTTCATTTAGACGTTTCCTCCCTTATGCTTTTTCTCCCTGTCGGACAGGGGAAGCTCCTGCCAATAATAGTCGCGGAGCGCGGCGCTCAAAGCATCGTAATCCGCATAGCGTTGCACGTTGCCTTGCTTAACGACGGAGATAATACCCGTCTCCTCGGAGACGATCAGGGAGACGACGTTACATACCTCCGTGATTCCGATTGCCGCGCGGTGGCGCGTGCCGAACTCCTTGGGATAGCTCCCCTTTTGCGTGAGCGGCAAAAAGCATCCCGCCGCCTGTATCTGACGCCCGCGAATGATCATCGCGCCGTCGTGCAAGGGCGCGCCGGGGAAGAAAATACCCTCGATAAGCTGGGTGGAAATATTGGAATCCAGCTTCACGCCGCTTTGCAAAACCTGTTTGGGCAGATTGCCCTTGGAAAGGACGATCAATGCACCCACGTTGTTTTTCGACATATTCTGAAGCGCACGAATGATATCCGAGATACAATGCTCAACCGTCTCTCTCGACGCGTCGGCACTGTTCGTCCAAGCCGTTTCCGTCTTCTCCTTTCGGCTCGGATGCACGTCCCAAAGACTCTTTTTGACCTCGACGTTAAAGAGAATGAGCATAAACATCGACAGCAGCACGACAAAATAGGCATAGAACTGCTGATCGAAATAAGGGAGCGCATATTCGAGATACCCCCCCACGAGAATGAGCCCCCAATACAAAACCATCAGCTTGGTCGCATCGTTATCGCGGAGTATTTTGGAGACGTAGAATAAAAGCAGGAAGATCAAAAATATCTCCACGCCGTGAACAAATTTGAAATTGTCAAAAAATGCCGTGATACGGTTTCCCAACTGCGTGAGCGCCGACATAGCCGTCGCCAAATTGTAGGTGTGCATAATTTCCTCCCAAGTAGCTTTGAAAAGAGACTTTTAACCTTTTATTTTATTATATAAAATATCTTCCCAAAAATAAAGCGTTTTGCGGTGTTTTTTCGCCCTTTTTCCCCTTTTTTTACATATTTTGCGTCCTAACCCCCGAAAAGCAGGCTTGCCGTGACCTTATCGAGCGCGGACGGCGGGGTCAATTCTCCGCTCTTGACGGCACCGATCGCCCCGTTTACGAGACGGTAACAGCGCAACACCTCCGCTTTGCCGAGCTTTTGCGCTTGCTCCCTGCTCTTTCTAACGGCATATTCTTTCATGCCGAGTGCCGTCGCGATCTCGCGGTCTGTACCGCGGGAAACGACAACCTCATATAAGCCCTTAAAATGATAGACGAGGGAAGAGAGGAGAGACAGTTCGTCGAACCCCTTTGTCAAAAGCTCCTTTAATATCCGCATATACGCCGAATAGTTTTTCCGCGAGAGCGCCGTCGCAAGCTCATAGATCTTATATTCCGAATCGGGGTAAACGACCTCGTCCACCGTCTCGTCCGTAATCCGATCGCTACCCGTCGCGCGAGCATAAGTGATGAGCTTCTCCGTCTCTTTCGCCACGCGCGCCATATCCAACGTACAATAAGCGACGAGCTTCCCGCAGGTCACGCCGTCGATATAGAGTCCTGCGCGCTTTGCCGTGACGTAGATCCACTTTTTAATCGTCTCCTCGTCCGCTCTGCCACAGTCCACGTGCGTCACGTTGGGCTTATCCGAAAGCTTGATCGCCCCTTTCACGCTCTTGTTTGTGTTGACGATAAGAAAAAGCGAAAATTCGGGCGGATTTTCAAAAAGCGGCTTCAAATACCCCTCGTAATCCTTTTCCGTGGGATAAAATTCCGTCACGCGAACGACCCGCCTTTCACTCAAAAAAGGATAGGACTCCACCGCCGCAACGAGCGTTTTGATCTTCTCCCCCTTTAATGCTGCCCCATCGAAGGAGGCATAATCGAGGGTGGGCTCCATCACGTATTTCCCGACCAGCATTTCCGAGCCCTTGGTTCGGAAATACTCCTCCTCGCCCTCCAAAAGACAAATTCGGGGCGCACCGTTCTCCTCTATATATTTTCTGAAATCCACGTATTTCATAAACTCTTTCTCCGCATTATATTATATCATAAAGTCCAAAAAAAGGCAAGGGATTGAGACTGCAAGATTTTTCCTTGAATAAAAGCGGTTATGCGCCCGTTCGTTTGATACATGGTACACTCCAAGGCAAATAACAGCACAAAAAACGCCGTCGCTTTCACCGTTCGGGGAAGATTTGTTTTTTTGGACAAGAGCGAAACAAGAGCGTAGTAGAGAATTGCTGACGGCAAGGAAAAGCGAACGCCCTCGAAAAGCGAAAAAGAAAAAGAAAGGCTTTGAAAGGGCAGTAGGACTGCCGAAATAAAAGCATTCGGTAAAAACAGCAAAACCGCCGCTCCGCTCGGAAATACCGTCGCTAAAAAAGCGAGCAAAAAAACGGCAGAATATACCGCGCCGACCAGCGGCACGATCAACACGTTCAAAAGAAGTCCCCAGCCCGAAAGATATCCGAATGCGTTGAGCTGAAAAGGCGCTGTGGCAATTTGCGCGGAAAGCGTGACGGCAAGCAAGCCGATCGCGGGCTGCAAGAATCGAAAAGGCAATCTCTTTTCCGCGATCTCCTCCCTACTCAAATTCTCCCCGCCCCTATCTCCTCGAGCACTCAGAGCGAGCACAGGCGCAAGCATAACGTCGCCAAGCGTTCGCGAAAACACAAGTATCCCCGCGGCAGCGGCAAAGGAGAGCTGAAATCCAATCGCAAACAGCGACGCGGGATCGAGCAAAAGAACAATCAAGGCGGCAAAGCCCAAGCGTTCGAGCGGATCGGATTTTGTTCCGAAAAGCTCGGCGAGATAGGTTGCAAGACACATGATCGCGGCGCGGAGTACGGACGGCGAAAAGCCGCAGACGCCACTATAAAACAGGAGAATAAACGCAACGAATAAAAATCGGGTTGTTTTACTGCCCCGTTTTAAACCCGTTTTCACGATTAATAAGCGCAAAAAGGCGTAAAGCGCGCCGATATGCAAGCCCGACACAGCGAAAATATGCGCGATTCCGCCCCTGCGGACGTTCTCGAGCAACCCCTCGTCAATCCCCGAGCTTTCCCCCGTAAGCAACGCATACGTCACGGCAGCGGTCGTTTCGTCCATACCGCGTTGCAATGCTCCGCGCAGACGGTTTGCAATCGAGCGGAATAGGTTGAATTCCGCTCCAACAACAGCCAAGCCGCTCGCCTTGTAAGCGACGTAGCGGACGTCGTCCGAAACAAGATCGGCGCGAAACTCCCCTGCAAGCGTTTGCATGCTGAAAATCTCGCAATCGAAGAACAGCTCGTCGGACAAATTAAGTGACTGCGCCGCAACCGAAGAGAGTTGCAAACGGAGCTTGCCCGCCCTTTCCTCGCCGTTGAACGTCAAATCGCCCAACGTGAGCACGGCGTAGGAATCGCCAAGCCCGATTTTTTCAACCGTTCCGACGACGCTCGTTTCCCCGCCGATAGACCTTCCCTTCCGATAAGCGTTTAGCTGCGCACGAAAAGAGAGAGCGCCCATACCGAACGCCAACAAAAATGCCGTTAGAATAAATGGAGTGTTTTTAATTTCCCCTGAAAGCGCGCAAAGCAGAACCCCCGCGGCGAGCAAGACAAGAATAAAGGCGGCAAGCGGAAGCTCGTGCACCTCTGCCGCATACGCCCCGCCTATGCCGAGCGCAAGAGAGGAAGAAAAAAGTAGGACGGGACGAAAATTAATTATTTTTCGTCCGTCCCGCCCGATCATTTTGTTTATCTTTTGTGCTCTCCCCGTCATAACCTTTTACGCCAAGGAAATTCTGTCCGAAACCGAACGGACGAACAGCCCTCTCTCCTCGCCCAGGGAAATACAATCATTCACGTAGGAAACAAAACGCTCGCTTGGCCGCAAGAGCTTAAAGAGATTGGCAATTATGATCATGATTTCGTCCATATACAGCGCGACCTTATCCTCGAGCGCACCGCGCACGAGCGCGATAATCTCATAGGGCGTGTAGTCCGTTTCGTGCTTTCTCAAAGGCTCTCCGTTCTCCACGCGGTAACGCTCGAAAGAAATGACCTTGTCCGTCTTACGGTAGAACGCCTCGCCCAAAAGCTTTTCATACTTAAAGCCGCAGAGAGCGACGAGCGCCTGCATACGGGCATCGATCTTACTGCCGTATTTTAAGATCCCCAAGCTCGAAAGACATCTCTTAACGAGGAATGAATAGGAAATGGGTTCCTCTGCCGCCACAATTGCTTTCAGTCTCGAAAGAATATCCGCATCGTTCTCGCCCGAAAGGACGTAAGCCGCGTTCTCAAAGCGTTGGGTAAGCACCGCCGCCTTATACGGCTTCTTGCCGCGGTTGAGCCATGCCCCGCCTTTCTTATCCGAGCCCGTGAGCTTATCCAAAAGGTCCTTTACCCGCTTGATCTCGCGCTTGGGATTATTATAATAATTGACCGAATACACCCTCGTCACGTTCCAATTATTGCGCTTTAAGGTCTGTATCTGGAGTACGTTACGGTCCTTAACGGAGAATTTCTCCGTGCCGTCGCACATGATGGCAAGGATATATTTGTGTTTATTCTTGGGATCGAGCACCGCAACGTCGATCTTGAAGTCGGACACGCCCACGTCGTAGCGGCAATCGTAGCCATAAGAGGAAAGCTCCTCCGCGATATATTTTCCGATGCCCGCTTTCTTCTCCATGAGATTCTCGGAGGAAATTGCGAGCGTCGTTCTGCCTTTCTCGGCAAACTCGAGAAACGCCTTTAAGCCCGCAACCCCTTTCGAGCCCGTCTTAGAAAGATCGATCATGCCGCCCGTCATGGACGAGAAAATGACCATTTCCTCACGCGCGCGGGAAACCGCGACGTTCAGTCTTCGCCAACCGCCCGCCTGATTTAAAGGACCGAAATTCAACGAAACCCTGCCCAATCTGTCAGGTCCGTAGCAGACGGAGAAGAACACGACGTCCCGCTCGTCCCCCTGCACGTTTTCAAGATTCTTAATAAAGAGAGGCTCCTCGCGATCGTAGGCAATCGCTTCGAGACGGCGTTCGGAGATTGCCG
Source organism: Clostridia bacterium (assembly GCA_017467275.1). Lineage (GTDB taxonomy): Bacteria > Bacillota > Clostridia > Christensenellales > Borkfalkiaceae > Scatosoma. The sequence goes on from JAFTSN010000001.1 coordinate 133,345, forward strand.
CCGTGAGCTTGCGCTCGATATAATCCTTTTGCGCCGAGCTGAAAGTAACCACGCCCATGCTGGATTTTCGCAAGGCGGGATCGCTCAAACGACGCACGACCTCTGCGACAAGCGCGTCCCCCTCCGCTTTATTGCGTTTGGTTAAACCGCGGTCGTAAACGCCATCCTCAACAAGCACGAATTTTACGCGGCTGTCGGGTGCGTCGGGCGACGGGAAGGTGCAGAGCTTGTTCCCGTAATACATAACGTTGGAAAAGGCAATCAAGCTCTCGTGCTTGCTTCGATAATGCCAGCTTAAATGTCTGCTCGGAATCCCGAGGGCAAGACAATCGTCCAGAACGCTTTCCATATCCTCGTTTTCGAGATTGTCCTCGTCCACGTAGTTTGCATTGAAGAATGCTGTGGGCGGGAGTTGCTTGGGATCCCCCACGACGATTGCACTCTTTGCTCTTGCCAACGAGCCGATTGCCTCCGCAGTCGGCATCTGCGACGCTTCGTCAAAGACGACGATATCAAACATGCCGCTATCCGCCTGCAAATACTGTGCAACAGTGATCGGGCTCATGAGCATACAGGGACACAAAACTTTAAGAAGCTCGGGAATTTCCGCAAAGAATTTACGTATTCCCATGCCGCGCAGATTGGTTTTCGTCAACCGTCTAAACGCGGCGAGCTCGAGGCTCAAGCTTCCCTCGTCCGCTTCGCTCGGAAGTCGCGTAAGAAGCCCGAAACGGATCTTTTCACGGGTAAGCTTCGTAAACTCGTCGAGCGCCAGGCGCAGAGACTCCGTGCCGTCCTCTTGCATCGTCGCGGAAAAACGGGAAAGCACGGGATCGAGCGGGATATTCGTCTGCAAGAAATTTTTATAGATATTCTTTTCAAAGCTCGCAATGATATTTTCGCCCGAAACAGCGCCGCTCTCGAGCGCGTCCGTGATAAAGGTCAACCCCGCACAGTCCAACCGTTCCGCAGTTGCACGGTACATACACCAATTCGCAAGCATGTCGATATTATCGATGAGCGCGCCCGCCTTGGAGGTGTAATAGTCGAGAATTTCCTCCTCGGGCACGCGGCTTCTCTCCCCTTTCGTGATCTCCAAGAAACTGTCCTCGGCGGCGCGGAAGCTGTCCACCGAGCTAATAAGCCCTTGCAGAACGGGTGCAGTGTAGCCGTTTGCCGCGCGCAAGCACATACTGTTGAAGCTATCGGGGTTATAGTCCATAAACACCGAGGCGCAAAGGCGGTGAAGCGCATAGAGCTCCGTGAGGAAATTTTTCCTAGCTTCAAAATAATCCACCCGCCCGAACGCGGACGTAAACCGACGGGAAAGCGCGGTGTTCGTGCGGATCGTCTCCATGGCGGCATAGATCTCATACACGCATTCCAAATATTTGACTGCGTCCTCCTCCCGCCATTCGCTCCTACACTGCTTCATGAGCCGCTTGGCAATCGTCGCCGCCGTCTTATCCGAAAGATAGTCCGAGCGGTTTAAATCCAACCATGCCCCCAATGCACGATACTCCTTGCTCGCATCGATGAGCTTTTTAAAGTGTCTATCATAGTAGTCGAGACAGCTATCCAACCGCCTGTTGGCGTTAAAGAATGCGTAGAACTCTTCTTCCTTTTCGCGATAGTATTTATTGAGCGTCCCACCCAAGAGCAGATTGACGATCTCATAGAGCGAATCAAGCTTTTTCCGCGTGAAAGAACTGATCTTCTGACGGTAGAGCTCCAAAAAGAGCGCGATATAGTTTTTAAGGTGCTTGATCTCGACGATCATGACCTCCGACGAGCAATATACTCCGTCCCGTTTATCGAGGGTATATTCGGTGAGATTGACGTTAGAGAAGGGAGAATTATAAACGCCGCCGCATTCCTTTGCCGCCGAAGCCGCCTGCACCATCATGGTCTCGTACGCCTCGATCTTCTCCTTGGTGAGACTGTCATAGAAGGTGCTTTCGATATTCATAACGTCGGGGGCGTTCTTGTTCTTTAAACAGATCAAAAGCGCCTCGTAGACGGAAACGCCTAAACGGCGTTTTTTATGAAGCGCGACAAGCGGATCGGACAGGTCCTTTTTCAGCCGTTCGATATTTTCCGCCTTATCCGCCAGCGCAATGCCCTCCGCACTACCTGCAAGAGAAAGCGTGGAATTGAGTTTTTGCAAAAGCTCGGATTTACTCGCCTTTCCCGAATGAAGCTCCAAGCAGAAATCCCCAAGCCCAATCCCGTCGAGACGCTTTTTCACGACGGAGAGCGCCGCTTGCTTTTCCGCGACGAATAATATCCGCTTCCCGTCGTTTAAGGCATTGGCGATGATGTTTGTAATCGTTTGACTCTTGCCCGTTCCGGGAGGCCCGTGCAAAACAAAGCTCTTGCCCGTCCGAGAGAGCGCAATCGCCTCCCATTGCGAGGAATCGGCAGGTAAGGGCAACAGCGTATCGAGCAAAGACGCCTCGTCCTCTTTAAGCGCAAGCTCCTCCCCCTCGTTCAGTTCCGAACGGTTATGAAGCAAAGAGGAAATGAGCGCATTCTTGGAGAACTCGCCAATGTTGTTTCTGACGTCCTGCCACATTTGATATCGCGTGAAAGAAAACGCCGAAAGATAGATGTCGTCAAAAACCTCCCAACCCTTCATATTGACCACTTCCATGCGGATCATGGCAAGAATTTCGGAGATCTTGAGCCCGTGCAATGCAGCGTCGAGCCCGCGAACGTCGATATTAAATTCCTGTTTCAAAAACTCAAGCAGGGTGGAATTGACGGAAAATTCGTCGTCGGAAGCGGCAATCTCATACCCCGCACCCCCTTTCGCCCGCTTGAGCGAAACAGGCTGCAAAACGAGCGGCGCAAATTTTTCTCCGCCATCCTCGCGAGAATACCATTTGAGAAAACCCAGCGCAAGATAGAGAATTTTTGTGCCCGACTCCTCGTCTGCTTCCTTGTTTTTGCGAATAAGGCGGGTAACCGTCTCGCCAAACTTCGTCTCGTCGGCAAAGCACCGCATTCTGCCGCCGTTAATTTCGAGCGAAACGAGCTCTCTTGCAGTCTTCAGCTCCCCGCTCAATCCGAAAGGCACCCTCTTTAAGGGAAATGAAGAGAACGCGGCACGCTCCGCAGATAAGCTCATGCTCTCCTTTTCCGAAAGTGCCGAAAGGGTCTCGTCCGCGTCCGAAGATAAGACGTGCAGGGACATTTTATCGGGCTCGAAATTGAGAAGCGTATTTTTCAAAGACAGATCGAGCAGACGGCGCTCCCACTGCTTGTTTTTCGTCTGCTTCCCTTCTAGACTCAATTTTTTTCGCTCGGTCAGCTTTTTCGGCGCGGCGTCGGGCGCACTCGCTTCTTCAGAGAGAATCTCGTATCCCTTCAGGCTCCGTGCACGCAAAGGCAAAGGCAAGATTTTCCCTATTCTCGAACGGCGTATATCGACGTATTTATCATAATAGCTCCCCTCTGCCAGCTTCTGCTTAAAGTGCGTCTCTGAGGTGGAATACGCAACGTTCTTGTCCGAGAACAGGTCGTCAATATCAAAACAGCTTAAATTGTTGATCCCATCCGAAATATACTTGCCGAGGCGAGCGGTATCGTCGGAAACAGCGTCGATAAAACAGCTTTCATACAGCCAAACGCCGCAGGTGATCTCCCTTTCTCCGAAAATGAGGACGGGATGTAAGGACATGCTTTCAAGCGTTGCAGCAAAAAGCAGCGCAAGCTCCAAACGGCTCGCCCGCCGCTCACTCAACAGCTTAACGCCCGCCCCCGCCTCCACGGGCTCGGAAATATTCGCCTCCTTCCTTTCAAACGCATAACGGCGCACGCAAGCAAAGAGCGCCGCCGCCGTACGACGGACGGTATTTTTGTCGTTTCCTTCGTAGCCGACGGCGTCCGTTTTCACGTCCCATTTTTTAAGCTGGGCGGCAATCTCCGTCTGCAAACGGCTACAATCCGCTAAACGGGGTCGGACAAAGGACGCCAATAATTCAAGGTTTCCGCCCGTCCCTTGCCAATAGTCAAATGGCAGAGCCGCCGTCACGACCCTTTCCGTCGCAATCACAGTTTTTTCCCGCTTTAATTCGACGGTGATCGTCTCTTCGGCAATCTCCTCGGCGTTCATAAAATAGAGGGGAGAAAGAATATTTCCAAGCTCCACCTCCACCGCACTTTCAAACGGAATCTCGCCCAACGGCATATCCGTGGGCACAACAAGTCCGTTTTCGCTATAAATTGAGAGCGTGAGTCCGTCTACGACGTCCGCACCCGCATTTTTGACTTTAAGGGAAAGGAATAGCGGATTTTTCACGTAATAATCGGCATAAGAAACAGCCGTCTGCACAACGGCTTCGAGAGATAAAAACTCGTCTTTTTTGTTTTTTGCTGCCATAATTTCCTCCCCTTCCAACAGTGGATTCCAATTCTTTTCTATTATATTAAGCCGAACCCGATTTTGCTTGGCGAATTTTGCGCCATCCAGCGTTAAAATCCTTAATAAACTCGACCGTATGATACTAACGACGAGCAGTAAAAAAGAGCCGTAAAGCCGCTTTTGAGGCGGGTTCGTTTTATTCCTTTATAGTATACAACATTTTCCTTTGAATTGTCAAGTGCCATGCGGGAAGCCGTTTGTTTTTTCTTGTCGCTTTCTGCAATAAAAAACGCGCGAAATTTCTTCCACGCGCCTGTTTTTAAAATAAAGTTTACAGATACTGATAGACGGCATAGGTTAAGCGGTCGATCACTTCTTCTAGTTCGCCAAACAGCATACATCCCGCAGCTCGGACGTGTCCACCGCCGCCAAAGGTGCCCGCGACGCCGTTTACGTCCGCATACGTTTTCGAGCGAAGCGAAATCTTATACTGCCCCTTTTTAATTTCCATAATCGACGCGCTCACTTCAACCGTCTCCACCGTGAGCGGAAAGTCCACAAAGCCCTCCGTCATACCGACGTCCGCACCGAAGCGTTCCAGCGTTTCAAGTGGCAAGGTTATGATCGCAAGACGGTCGTCCAAAACATAGCGAATACGGTTCATGGTATGCGCGTATAATGCGGCACGCGCCTTTTTTTGCCGTTTAAAGAGATCGGAATTGAGCTTACCGACGTCCGCACCCGCTTTCACAAGCTTCGCTGCGATCAAAAAGGTTTCTTCCGTCACGTCATCGTGGGAAAAGCTACCCGAATCGGTCAATAGTCCCATCATGAGATAATCCGCGATTTTTTGATCAAACGGCACCCCCATGGCTTCAATGAGCAGACAAATGTTCATGGTGTTCGACGAACAGTCACGCACAAAATTATAGGTTGCATAGCGGGTGTTGGAAACGTGATGATCAATATTCACCGTCGTTTTCTTTTTATTGGCAAGGCGGAAAGTCTCCGCAAGCGCACCCAGTCGCGCAACGTCCGCACAGTCCACTGCGACAAACAGCTCCGATGCAAGCTCGGGCTGTTTTTTAAATTTTTCCACACCCCCGACAAAGGTTAAGTTGGAGGGAATATCCGTCTCGTCGCAAACCTCGTGAGGGATCCCCAGAATTTCCAACGCGCGGGAGAGCGCCAAGGAGCTGCCCACGGCGTCGCCGTCGGGGCGCATATGCGTGAAAACCGTCACACTCTTTGCCGATTTTATCAGCTTAGCAAGCTCCTCTATCGCCATGTTCAAGGTTATTCCTCCTCGCCCTCGTCCTCCGCAGGGGCGTCTACGTGAATCTTCTTAAACAGCTCGTCCATCTTCGAGCCGTAAGCCATGCTCCCGTCCAACAGGAAGGTGAGAGCGGGCACAGTCCGCATACGCATGACTGCCGCAAGTTCTCGACGGATAAAGCCCGCGCTGTTTTGCAGGGCGTCGAACGTCTTTTGCTTTTCCGTCTCGTCCACCCCATAGATACTGACATAAATTTTCGCCGTTTTAAGATCGGGTGCGACGTCCGCCTCCGTCACGGAAATGAGTCCCTTTAACTGAGGGACTCTATCCTTGAGTTTAGTGCGGATAATCTCGCTGATCTCCTTACGGTATTCGCCGTTTAAACGGGAGGTTCTCGAAACCTTCATACCGCCTTGATCTCCTCCGTGATATAGCATTCGATAATATCGCCCACGCGAATCTCGTTGAAGCCGTCGATCGCGCAGCCACATTCAAAGCCGTAGTTGACTTCCTTGACGTCGTCCTTAAATCTCTTGAGCTGTTTCACACCGCCCTCGCAGATCAAAACGTCCTCACGATAGATACGAAGCTTCCCACCGCGAACAATCTTGCCGTCCGTGACGTAGCAACCCGCAATCGTGCCCACGCCCGTGATATTGAAGGTCTGACGGACCTCGCATTTGCCCGTGAGCGTTTCACGGAGCTTGGGCGCAAGCATACCCTTGAGCGCGGCTTCCATATCGTCGATAAGCTCATAGATAATACGATAGGAGCGAACGTCGACCTTGGAGGTCTCGGCGAGCTTCTTCGCCTTGGTATCGGGACGGACGTTAAAGCCGATGATAATCGCATTCGCACTGTCGGCAAGCATGACGTCGCTCTCGTTGATCGCGCCCGCCGCGGCGTGAATGACTTTCACACGCACTTCTTCGTTCGTAAGCTTTTCAAGAGATTGACGGACCGCTTCCACACTCCCTTGCACGTCGGCTTTCACGATTAGGTTGAGGTTCTTGATTTTGCCCTCTTCCACCTGCGCAAACACATCGTCGAGCGTGACGCGGCTCTGCTCCTTGATCATGCTTTCGCGTTCCTTGTTCTTACGCTCCTCCTGCACCTGCTTCATGAGCGCCTGATCGACCGCCATGATGCTGTCGCCTGCGTTGGGAACGTCCTCAAGTCCTAAAACGGAGACCGCCATAGAGGGACCTGCCGCCTTGACGGCTCTGCCCTTGTCGTCGAACATCGCGCGGACTCTACCCATTGTCGTACCCGAAATGATATTGTCGCCCGTGTGGAGCGTACCGTTTTGCACAATGATGCTCGCAACGGGACCCTTGCCCTTATCGAGCTTGGCTTCAATGATCGTGCCCTTTGCCTGACGGTCGGGATTCGCTTTAAGCTCCTGCATTTCGGCAACGAGGTTGACCGAATCGAGCAGATCGTCGATGCCCATGCCCGTCTTTGCCGAAACGGGAACGAGCATGGTGTCGCCGCCCCATTCCTCGGGCACGAGGTTGTGCTCCAAAAGCTCCTGCTTGACTCTGTCGGGGTTAATTTCGTTCTTATCCATCTTATTCATCGCAACGACGATAGGAACGTTCGCCGCCTTTGCGTGATTGATGGCTTCAACCGTCTGGGGCATAATACCGTCGTCCGCCGCAACGACGAGGATGACGATATCCGTGACCTGCGCGCCGCGAGCACGCATAGCCGTGAATGCCGCGTGACCGGGCGTGTCGATAAACGTGATCTGTTTGCCCTTTGCCGTGACCGTGTAAGCACCGATATTCTGCGTGATACCGCCCGCCTCTCCGCTCGTGACGGAGGTAGCGCGAATCTTATCGAGCAGGGAGGTTTTACCGTGGTCAACGTGTCCCATGACCGTGACAACGGGCGCGCGGGGAACGAGCTTGGAAACGTCCTCGTCCTCCACGACGTCCTTCAAAACGTCCTCTGCCGTCTTTTCGGGCTTGTATTCAAGATCGATCCCCAGATCAAGCGCAATCAACGCGGCATTGTCATAGTCGATCGAATCGTTAATGCTCTTCATAATGCCCTCTTTAAAGAGGCGCTTGGAAATTTCCACCGCAGAAATACCCAGCTTTTCGGAAAGAACCTTTAAGGGAATTTCCTGCGTGGTGACCACCGCGTGGTCGATCTTGACGGTCTGAATCTCCTGACGCTTCTGCTTCTTGGGCGTGCGGAGCTTTCTATATCCCGACTTATCCTCGTCGAAATCCTCCACCGTCATGCCCTGCTGACGCTGAAGCGTACGCTTGGAGACGGGCTTTTTCTCCACGTAGGTCTTATCAAAGGTCTTTTTCTTCGCGGGTGCGGAGAACTGTTTACCCTCGCGCTGAGGAATGGGTGCCGCCGCAACGCCTGCCGACGTGCGGGGTTTTCCTGCTGTGCCAACGCCCGCGCGAGGCGCCGTTCTATCCCCTTGAGGACGGGCGGGTCTGTCTCCCTGCGGACGGGAACGGTAAGTTGAAGCGCCCGTTCCTGCGTTCATATCCACGCCGGGCTTTGCGACGTAGACGCCCATTGCCTGACCGTTGTTGAAATATCTGGGAGCGCGCTTTTGCGGCGCAGCCGTAGTCGAAGGCGCAGCCGCAGGAGAAGCTACGGGCTCTACAGGCGTTTCGGGAGGGATCGCCTGCTCTTCCTTTACCTCTGTTTTTTCTTCCTTGACGGGCTCCGCGACGCTTTCCTCTGCCTTTTCTGCTATCGGCTCCTCTTTAGGCTCTACCTTTTTGGCTTTGGTCGCCTTTTTCGCGGCTTTTTCCGCTTCTTTCGCCGCCTTTTCCGCTTCTTCAGCCGCCGCTTTCTCCGCCGCCTCTTGCGCTTCACGCGCCGCTCTTTCGGCAGCCTCTGCTTCCGCTCTCTCCGCTTCCTCTCTCAGGATAGCGGCTTCGCGTTCCTTTTCGGCTTCAATCACGGAAAGCTTCTTTAAAACGTCCGACAGCATTTTCTCTGTGGACGAAAGACGTTTTTGCAAGCCGCCGAGCTTATCTTCGCCCAACAGCTTGGTTACGTTTTCCACATATTCGTATTTCTTTGCAATAAATTCAGTTCTCTCCTCCCGAATATATTTTAAATTGCGCGTCGCAAGCGGCTTCGGATAAAATCGCCGCCGCGAGATTTGGTTCTTTAACAGCCGCCGCCTTGACCGCAGGGCGGTCGATTAGCTCGCCGAGAACACCGTCGCCCGTGAACACGAGCGGACACCCCAGCCGTTCCCGATTAGAAAAAAGCTGCTTCCTCGAACTATCCCCAATCGCGCCGTCCGCAATCAACAGAGCAACGCCCTTTCTTTGCTTCTCTATATTATCCACACCGAACACGAGCTTGCCCGAGCGGATACAAAAACCGAGATAGGTTTTCATTTTACTTCTTTGCAAGGATAGCCTCCTCCAGACGGGTATAGACCTCCTCGGGAACATCCGCCGAAAAAGCCCTGTTCAAAAGTCGGTTTTTCTTGAGTCTCGCAAAGCAGTCCGCGCTCGTGCAGACGTAAGCCCCGCGCCCCGCCGCCTTGCCCGAAAAGTCAGGGAATATCTCTCCCTCTTTCGTTTTGACGATACGCACGAGCGTCTTTTTATCCTGCGTTTCTCGGCACGCAACGCACGTTCTCAAAGGCGTTTTTCTCTCTTTCGGCATTCCTTGGCTCCTTTTTTATTCCTCAGTCGACTCCGAGCTCTCCTCGCTCTCCGCGTACTCTTCCTCGTATTCCTCTTCCGTCACCAGAAGATTGAGCTTCTCTGCCGCCGAAGCGCTCTTCACATCGATCTTCCAACCCGTGAGACGCGCCGCAAGGCGAGCGTTCTGCCCGTCGCGACCGATTGCAAGAGAAAGCTTGTCGTCGGGAACGACCGCAATCGCCGTGCGTTCGCCCGTTTCCGTGACGGAGATGACCGTTGCGGGAGAAAGCGCCTTTGCGATAAACTCAAGCGGATTCTCGCTCCAAAGGATAATATCGATCTTTTCTCCGCCGAGTTCCTCGACGACGGCATTCACGCGCGAGCCTCTGTTGCCAACGCAAGCGCCGACTGCGTCCACTCTCTCGTCGAGCGAGCAGATTGCCATTTTCGTTCTGTGACCCGCTTCACGGGACACCGCCTTGATCTCCACAAGCCCCTGCTTGACCTCGGGCACCTGCTCCTCGAAGAGCTTTCTCACAAGCCCGGGTGCGGCGCGCGAAACGAGGATCTGGGAATTCTTACCGCTGTTTTTAACGCGGCGCACGAACACCTTGAGTTTGTCGCCCGCGAAATATTTTTCATTGGGAGTCTGATCCTGCGGAAGCATGACGCCCTCGATCTTCTTTTCGCTCAGTTCCACGTATACGTTCTTTTCGTCCGTCTTGCGGATTGTGCCCTCCATGAGCTCTCCCTCCTTATCGGAGAACGCCGAGAACGTGCTGTCACGCTCCAATTCGTGCAGCTTTTGCAAGATGACCTGCTTCGCCGTCTGTGCAGCAATACGTCCGAAATCCTTGGTGGGAACGAAGCTTCTGACGATCTCGTCACCCTCTTTATAGGAGGGATCGATCTCCTGTGCGTCCTCAACGGAAATTTCCTTGTCTCTGTCGACGACCTCGGCGACCACGCGGCGAACAGCCTTAAAACGGATGGTGCCCTTTTCGGGATCGAGCTCGACGAATACTTCCGCGCCGCCCTCGTACTGCTTCTTATAAGCGGACGTGAGCGCGTTCTTTAAGGTTTCGAGAAACACCTCTTCGCTGATACCCTTTTCCTTGACCAGATCGGCAAGCGCCGCAAAAAACTCCTTGTTTTCCATTTTATTTTATTCTCCTGTTTGTTTTTCGGATTTATTTTTTCTTATTTATTCGTCGAACACGATCGCCACACTGACCTTTGCGATCTTGCTCTGCTCGATCTTGAATTCCTCGCCGTTTTCCTCGAAGAACACGCAATTCCCGTCGTAGCCTTTGAGCGTGGCTTCCAAATACTTTTTCCCTTTCATGGGCGCGAACAGCTTAATCTCCATTCTTTCCCCCAAGTGCCGCTCGAAATCGCGGGCGGTCTTTAAGGGACGGTCGAGCCCCGGGCTCGAAACGTTTAAGGTGTAAGGTGCGCCGAAGGTCGGGTCGAGCGCGTCGAGCGGCTCGTCGATCGCGCGGTGGAATTTTTCGCAGGTGTCGAGATCGACGCCACCGTCGGTGTCGATATACACCGTCAAAGCAGGTGTGTGCCCCTGCTTAAATTCGATTTCCACGAGCTCAATATTCATTTCGTCAGCAATCGGCTGCAAGACTTCCTGTATTTCCGATATGGGTTTGATTTTCATACTTGACCTCTACATTATCCCCTAATATGAATTATTGAGAGTGGCGCAGACCACTCTCAATACTCATTACTGATTATTAAGCATATTCATTATACCATTATTTTTTGCAATTTGCAACTGTTTTAATTGACTTTTGCCAATTTTTCTCTTCAAAGAAGCCCTTCTTCGCGCAAATCTTCGTAGAGCGCTTTTTGAATCTCGGCGAATTTACCATTGGTTTCGGTCGGTCCCGCGTGGAGGTGCCGCCCGATCACAACAGAAATTTTATTCACGGGATCGACCATGATATCCGAGCCCGCTGCGCCCGTCCATCCGTATTCACCCGCAGGCAAGCCCCAAGCGCTATCCTTGAGACGAACGCGCACGCCGAGCCCGTAGGCGTAGTCGTCGCCCAAGACCCGCGTGATCGCATTATCGGGCGTTAAAAGCTTATATTGCGGCTCTCGGATCAAAGCAAGCGTTTCCTCGCCGATGATCCGTTTTCCGTTCTCCCCCACACCGCCTTGCGCGAGCGCGCAGGCAAAGCGGGACATTCCGTCCACACCGCCGACAAGCCCTGCGCCGCCGCTATCGTAATTCTCGCCGAGAAAGAGCTTGACGTGCGGCTCACATTCGCAGTAGGAGTCCCCTCTATAGCTATACATCTGCGTTATGCCCCGATACTTATGAAAGCCGAGATCGGTAATACCGAGCGGCGCAAAAATACGCTCCTCCATATACTCGGAAAAACGCCTCCCGCTTACAACCTCCACCACTGCGGCGAGGACGTCGAGACAGACGCTGTATTCATAGCGAGTGCTCGGCTCGAATTTAAGGGGCAGACCCGCAAATGCGTTCGCGAGCTCCACCGTGCCCGCCTTGCCGCCCGAGCGCTCCACAATATCGCGGATATGAGGGGTTACAATCATATCGTAAGAGAGTCCGCCCGACATGGTGAACAGATCGTGTACGGTCATCTTGTTTTTCGTCGGCTTTTTATTCCCCTCCCCGTCCAAAAGAAAGGTGTTTTTATATTCGGGAAGATACTTCGAGACCTCGTCGCTCAATTTAAGCTTTCCCTCGCCGATAAGCTGCAAAGCGCAAACGGCAGTGAACACTTTCGTACAGGAATATAAGTACAGCCGTTCCTTTCCCGTCGCCTCAAACTCTCCGCTCTTATAATAGCGGAAAAGCCGCTCGCTTCCCTTTGTCAAAATCACATCGAGATAGGGCTCTTTCTTGCTTTCGATAAGCTCGTTAATACACTTCTTCGTTCTTTCGCCTCTGATCATAACAAAACTCCTTCAAGCGTTTTTCAACGTCTCATTTATTCTAGCATATACGACCTCAAAACGCAAAGGTTGAATTTTCAAAACCTTGCGCCGCCTTTTAAAGTCTGCCCTTCGCCTTTATCAGCTCGATAAAGATTTTCGCCGTCGTGAGCGCGTCGTCAAACGCGCGATGATGATTGAACGTGAAACCATAGTGATCGGCGATCGTGTTAAGCTTGTAATTCGCGAGCTGTCCGCGCAAAATCTCCTGCGCGAGATTGAGCGTGTCGAGCGTCGTGTGCTCGAAGAAGAAACGACACTCCTCACCGTAGTATTTCACGAAACGGAAGTCAAATTGCACGTTGTGCCCGACAAGATACGCCCCGTCCGCAAATTTATAGAAATCGGCAAGCACCTTATCCACCGTGGGCGCACCGATCAGGTCCTCGTCGCGGATTCCCGTCAACTCCACAATTTCTGGGGAAAGTCGGTCGGGACAGGCGACGAAAGAGGAGAATTTCTCCGTGACCGTTCCGTTCACGATCTTCACGGCACCCAGCTCGATAATGCGGTCCATTTTGCCCATAGCAGGCTGGTTATTCAGCCCCGTTGTCTCGAGGTCAAACACAACGAAAACATTGTTTTTCAGCTCATCGGGCTTACTCAGATCGTCGAAAAAGCCCGCTTGCGTATAGTCCTCATAAGGCTCGGGGAAGACCACGTGATAGGCATTCGGAACAGGTCTGCCCTCCCTCTTTTCGGGAACAAAGCCCTCGGGCGGCGTACCGAAATTAATCTTCTTTGCCGTGTAGGAAAGATTGCCGTTAAACTCCTCGTTGGCACCGCTTAAAACCACCCAATCCCCCGTTTTCAGCTCCCGTATCCGTTCAACGGTCGCCTTTTTAGGGAAATAGGAAACACGAATGGTCCCCGTCCCGTCCGAAAGCGTAATCGTATAATACGCCTTGCCCTTTTTAGACTCGCGCTCTTGAATAAAACCGATTGCGCCGCAGAGGGTCAGATCGTCCTCCTTTTCGTTCACGTCAGCGATATATTTCGCAAATTTGGGCGTTTCGTCCACGCCGTCCAGCTTTTTAAAATTCACAATCGGGAAATAGCGAGCTCTTAACGCCTCTTCCTCCTCCACGATCGGCGCGTCGTTTAAAAGAGAATCGTCGCGTTCCTGTTCGACAATCCTTACGTTCCCGTAGAACGAGCCGCAATAAACCGTCTTTAAATAGGCGCTGACCTCGTCGAGAATCTTCCCCGAACCGAAAAGTTCCTGCTCGCCCGAGGCGACGTCAAAACAGAAGTTTGCGCCGCTGGAAAGCATCTCGATCTCGATATCCTCCTCCTTTAAAAACGCCGCAGCAGCAGGAAAACGGGCGGTCATGAAATCAAAAATACGCTTTCTCAATATCTCGGCGTCAGGCACGCGCTTGACAATCTTAAGCCGCGGAGAAAAAGCCGCGGGAAGATACTTTCCCGTGATCTGCTCCGCCTGCGTCGCTTCGGCAGACGTATACGCCTTATCCGTGATAAGGGTAAATTCCGCGCTCATAACCTTTCTTTCAACGGCAATCCCGCCAATAATCGCATTTTTGAGTCCGTCGAGGGCGCGTATTTCGTTTAAGTATTCCTGTGTTTTATTCATCTAAAAGCTTCCTTAATTGGAGGAAAAATTCCTCCTCCGCACACTCTGCGGACACCTTTTTAAAGGGCTGTCCCTTTTTAAACAGCACGCAAGAGCCGTCGCCGCCCGCAATACCGAGATCGGCGTCCTTTGCCTCGCCCGGTCCGTTGACCACACAGCCCATAACCGCCACCTTCGCCTTTTTCTTGTACGGACGAACAAATTCCGTCACCTTATCGGCGAGCGCCATGCTCTCCCAACGGCACCTGCCGCAGGTCGGACAGGCAACCACCTCCACGAATTCTTTTTCCAAACCGACGGCACGCAAAATGTTCTGCGCGGCATATACCTCTTTCACGGGATCATCGGTGAGCGAAACGCGAATGGTGTCGCCAATTCCTTTCAGTAAAAGGCTGCCGATCCCGACCGCGCTTTTCACAATGCCCGCCTCCGTCGTTCCCGCCTCTGTCACCCCGACGTGCAGGGGATAATCCGAGCGCCGAGCAAGAAGCTCGTAAGCTTTCACTGTCAGCGAAACGTCGGACGCCTTGACGGAAATGACGATATCGTTCACCCCCTGTTTCTCAAGAAGGGCGACGTTATAGAGGGCGCTTTCAACGAGCGCCTCCGCACTTCTACCGTATTTTTCGAGAAAGTTTTTTTCGATACTGCCCGTATTCGCGCCCACGCGCACGGGAACTTTATGCGCCTTGATGCAGTCCGCAACGTAGGCAATCTCCCGTTCGCCGCCGATGTTCCCTGGGTTTATCCGAACCTTATCGGCGCCGCTCTCAATCGACATGACCGCAAGCCTAGGCGAAAAATGGATATCCGCGACAAGCGGCAGAGAAATCCGCTCCTTGACCGCTTTAATCGCAAGCGCGTCCGCTTCGTCTGAAACCGCCACGCGCACGATCTCACACCCCGCCCTTTCGAGCGCGGCAATCTGCGCGACCGTCTCCTCGATTTTGGCGGTCTTTTTCGTCGTCATGGATTGAATCTTAATAGGCGAGCCGCCGCCCACGAGCACGCCGCCGATATTCACGGTTTTCGTTGTCTTTCGCTGTGCATCCACTTATTTGACCTCTTTTCCTTTATCCGCCGCCATCATCTGCTGAAGCTCCGCCATAAACGAGGAAATATCCTTAAAGGAGCGGTAGACGGAAGCGTAACGGACGTAGGCAACCTCGTCCGCTTTTTTCAAGCGCTCCATGACCATTTCACCGATTTGCTTGGAGGAGATTTCACTCTCCATGCTGTTATAGACCTGCTTGGAGATATCCGCAACGATATCGTCGATAACCGCCATCGGCACGGGACGTTTTTCGCAGGACTTGATAATCCCGTTTCGCACCTTTTCCGCATTAAAAGATTGGCGAGTGCCGTTGTTTTTGACCACGAGGACGGGAATCACTTCGATCGTCTCATAAGTCGTAAACCGTCTGCCGCACCCCACACACTCACGGCGACGGCGAATGGTTCTGTCGTCGTCGGCGGAGCGGGAATCGATCACCTTACTTTCCGTGCAGTCACAATATAAGCATTTCATTTCTTTTTTCTCCCGTCAATCTTTTTTACCCTTTCTTTCGCGAATCCTTTTGACCTCGCTTTCATAGCCCCTGTCCGAGGGAACGTAGTATCTTCTGTCCTTTAAGGAATCGGGCAGATATTGCTGCTCGACGTAGCCGCCGTAGTTATGCGGATACTTATATTTCGCCGATTGCGCCTTGTCCTCTTTAGAGCCGAAAGAATTGTCCTTTAAGTAAGGAGGAACGTTGTCGTCGCGCACCGTTCTCGCATCGTTTTGCGCGGCGTGCATGGCGTTCACGACTGAATTGCTCTTCTCCGCCTCGCAGACGTAGACGATTGCCTCAGAGAGTGGAATGAGCGCTTCGGGATAACCGATTTTTTCAAGCGCATACATTGCGGAAGTCGCAATCTGAAGCGCACGGGGGTCCGCCATGCCGACGTCCTCCGCCGAATGCACGACGAGCCGACGCGCCACCAGCATGGGGTCCGCACCGCCCTCTATGAGCCGCATGGCATAATACAGCGCGGCGTTCGCGTCGCTGCCCCGCAAAGATTTACAGAATGCGGATAAAAAGTCGTAATAAGCGTCCTCGTTATAGGAGAGCGCCTTGCGCTGAATGGACTGTTCCGCGTCCGCAAGCGTGATATGCACCTTACCGTTGGAATCGGGCGGGGTCGTGAGCGCGGCAAGCTCGAGCGCATTATACGCCGTCCGAAGATCGCCGCCCGCCATTCTCGCCATGTGTAAAAGCGCTTCCTTTTCTGCCGTCACGCCCATCTTTCCAAGCCCTTTATGGCGGTTGGTAAGCGCCGCCTCAAGCGCACCGAAAATATCCTCTTCCGTCAGCCTTTTGAACTCGAAAACACGGCATCTTGAAACAATAGCGGGGGTCATCGACGCATACGGATTTTCTGTCGTCGAGCCGATAAAGACGATCGTCCCCTGTTCGATTGCGGGAAGCAGGGAATCGCTTTGCGTCTTATTAAAGCGGTGGCACTCGTCGAGCATGAGATAGGTGCGCTTTCCGTAGAGCTTGAGATTTTCCCGCGCCTTTTCAACCGCCTTTTTAACGTCCGCAACGCCCGCGTTGACGGCGTTGAGCTTAATAAACTCGCCGTTTGTCCCGAGCGCGACGATATTGGCGAGCGTGGTTTTCCCGCAACCTGGCGGTCCCCAAAATATGCAGCTCCCCAGCCTGTCCGTCGCAATCGCGCGGCGAAGCAGAGAGTTTTCCGAGACGATATGCTTCTGCCCGATAAACTCGTCGAGACGGTTTGCCCGCATGCGCTCGGCAAGCGGCTTTGCCGCCGTTTCGTTTCCCGTAAAATCGAATAAATCCATGCTTTCCCTTTCGCGTTATATTAACGCTTTGATTTCTTTTGCGTATTTCTCCCCCGATTGATAGCCTTTCCCATAAGCAAATCCGATCTGCTTTAGGGAATACGGGTTCATATCTTTCAGCTCGGGCTCAATCCAAAGATCGATGTCCTTTCCGCTCTCCTCGCGGCGGCGCATCGTGCGGTAATTATCCATCACGTCGATCACTTGGAGCAGCATACCCAGCATCCTCGGGCACTTTTTCGTGCATTCCCGATACCCCAAAACGTCGACGGCAACCACCTTATCGGCACCCATGTCCTTGACGAAACGCGCGGGAACGCGTTCCAAAACACCGCCATCGACAAGGCGCATACCCTCCTTTTCCGTCGGCTTGAACACGGCGGGAATCGCGGAAGATGCAACCACGGCGTCCACAACCGAGCCCGTTTTGAATTCCACGATTTCCTGTGTGTACAGGTCCACCGCCACGCACGAAAACGGGATTTTCAGCTCCTCAAAGGAAATATCCCCGAGATACCGAACGAGAAGATCGCGGATCTTCTGTGTGTCGAACAGCCCGCCCGCACGGCGGGAAAGATGCATCAAATCGAGCAAACGGAGCTTTTTTATCGCCGCCATAATCTCCTTGGGCGCAAGCCCCGCAGCATACGCCGCACCCACAACCGAGCCCATGGAACACCCTGAAATATAATCGGGCTTTATGCCGTTTTCCCCCATCGCTTGCAAAAAGCCGATATGCGCCACACCGCGGCTACCGCCCGCGCCCAGCGCAAAGCCGAGTTTTTTCGCCTTACGTTTCATCATTTATCCTCCCTGACTATGTAAACATCAGCCAAGGCGGGGGAAATGGATCAGCTGAGGATATCCGAAATGTAGGCCTTTACCTCCTCGCTCACGTAGCCGTCCAAGGGCTTGGAGAATTTGAGGAGGGTCCGAACGGTGGTCGAGCTCACGTGCAAAAGCTCCTGCGGACAAGGGATATAAAACACGTTCAACGTTTGATCGAGCTTGCGGCTCGCGTAAAAATTATAATTTTCGTACTCTGCGTCCTGACCGCCGCGAATCCCGCGGACGTAGACGTCTGCATTTTCCTTTTTCATAAGCTCCGCCGCCGTGCCCGAAAAGGAGACGAATTTAAGCCGATCCGTCTCGGGATACATGAGACGGAACATCTCCTCTCTTTCCTTGCGAGAAAAAAGGGGCGTCTTTTCAGGATTTTTCAAAAAAGCGACCACCACCTCGTCAAAGACGGCAAGACAGCTGTCGATCACGGATTTATGCCCGAGAGTAGGCGGGTCAAACGTGCCCGCAAACACGCATTTTTTCATGTTTTTACTCCTTTGTAAAAAAGGTTAGATAGGTCTTGCCGTATTTTCGCTCATCGTATTTATAAAGCCCCTCGACCGACCCCTCGAAAGGGCGGTCACGCTCGCAAACAGCTATGCCGTTCTCACTTAAAAGCTTGCAGCTTGCAATGATTTCAAGCGCCTGTTTGCCATAGTCGAAGCGATAGGGCGGGTCGAGAAAAATGACGTCGAACTCCCCTCTCATCACTCCAAGACAAGCGACAAAATCGAGATTGTAGACCTTTGCCTCCTCCCCTTTTTTCACCTTTAAAAGAGCTAAATTCTTTTCAAGAATCTTAACGCTATCTTTGGAGGCGTCGTTAAAAACGACCTCTTTTGCGCCGCGCGAAAGACATTCTATTCCCAACGCGCCGCTCCCCGAAAACAAGTCGAGAACCCTTGCGCCGATAAGCTTTAAAGAGAGGATATTGAACAGGGATTCCTTAACCCTGTCTGCCGTCGGGCGGACCTCCTCGCCCTTAAATTCGACGAGCACCCGACTTCTGAATTTTCCGCCGATAATTCTCATACCGCGCGGTTATCTACGCTTTCTGGGCTTGGTACCGGGCAAGCCGCCGTAGTTAATTTTCTTGGGCTTTGCCTGTGCCTCGAGCGCCTGTTTTGCCGCGATTTCCTGTTCGCGGAGCCGCTTGCTTCTGCGCTTATACGCACCCGCGATATACAGCCCGCCCGAAACGGCAATGGGAATCAAGGCAAAGAGGGAAAGAAGATAGAAGTTGACGGACGCCCCCATTCTCGCAGCCATCTGGAAGGGCAGAATAATCCAGCCCGCCAACAGGTCGAAAATAATGACGAACGCACTCAACGCGCCGTTCATTTCCCCCGCAGCGATCGCTTGACTGTTCGCGCCGAACAGGATCGAAGAAACGATAATCGCGCCCGAGATGATCCCGCCCATCACAAAGCCTTTCCAAGGGCGGTATTCCTTTTCGATCTTATATGCCGAAATATTCAGTTCGTCGCCGTATTGCATCGCGGAACGGCGTTTCATGTTGCCCGAAACGAGCATCTCATAGTGCGAACCGCCGCAAGAGAACATCAAAAGCCCGTTATAGGCGACCGAAACGATCCCGCAGACAATCGTCCACGTCACGAGCGAATTCATATTGATGTCGAGCTCTGTGCTCTCGCCGTCACCCATGCGGGCAAGCACGAGCATTAAAACCGCACTCGAAACGAAATACATCACCGACGGCGTGATCGCCTGCTTGAAGCATTCCCAAAAAATGCGCCAGACGGTTTTTGCTTTTGTTTTGATCACAGACATAGTTTCCTCCGATTTTGATTATTTACTCACTCTTATAATTTGTTTATCGGTTATAATCAACCTTGCGGGAATATCCCAAGGCTCGCTCGGCACGCTTTCCGTAAGCTGGAAATCATAGCACCACGCAACGGGCAGGGCTTCAGGGTGCTCCGCCAAAAAACGGTCGTAGTACCCGCCGCCGTAGCCGAGACGGTTTCCCTTTTTATCGATTGCAAGAAGAGGCAAAACGACGACGTCAATTCCGCCTGCGTAAACCTCTCCGACAGGCTCCCGAATTCCGAGAGAGGAAAGGGAAAAATCCTCTCCGATTGGTACGGCAAACATTTTTCCACCCTCGAGCCTAGGACAGTACACGGCTTTGCCCGACTCTTGTAAGCGGGCGATCAGCTTGTCCGTCGGCGCCTCACCCGAAAAAGAAAGATAGACGAAATAGCGCGCTTTATCCCCCGCGGACGAAGAAAAAAACTTCTCGATAAGCGCGGCTTCTTTTAAATCGCGGTTTTCGTTTTCAGCGCGACGGCATTTCATAAAAAGACGCAAACTTCGCTTCCGCTCTGCCGCCGTTTTCCTTTCTTTCGGTAGAATAGAAAAATTACTCGTATTCATAGACAAACTCCGCGCGACGGGTCGCCGCACACAAGACCTCATAGGAGATCGTTCCCTCCCGCGCCGCCGATTCGTTCGCGTCCGAGAGAACGGGCACAAGCGCACCCCGCTCTTTTTTGCCACGCATTAACGCGACGTCCATGCAAAGATTGTTCAAGCCCTTTTTATCTAGCGCGCCGCTCCGTTTTCCGTCACGGAGAAAGCCGTCGGCATAGCCCACGCGAAGAGCGGTGATTTGCTCTCCCCGTTCAGGTTGTCTCATTTCCGCCGAGTCATACCCCGCGCCGCCAAAGGAATATTTCCTCGTCGAGACGGCATAGGCAAGCACTGTCATGGCTTTTTTGAGTGGAGGCAAAGCGGAAATCCCCGCTTCTTTACCGATAGGCAAATAGCCGTAAAGCCCTAGCCCCACGCGCACCATGTCCAAAGCGAACGCTTTGCCAAGCAGTGCGCCGTAGGTTGCCGAAAGGTGGCAACAGAGCACGGGATAATAGCGCGCCGCAACTGCTTTCATGCGCAAAAACAGACGGAGCTGATTTTGCGATTCAGCGAGCTCTTGGGTGTAGAGATGAGAATATAATCCCTCCACGAGGACGAACTGCTCCCGTTTCAAAAAGGTACACACCCTGCCGAGCATGGACGCATTCATACCGTAACGGTTCATGCCCGTATTGACTTTTAAATGTACACTGACCGACCGTTTTAGGTCCGTTGCCGCGTTTGCCATAAGCCGTGCCGTGAATAGGTCGGGCACCGTGGCAATCAAGCCGCTTTGAACGATCGCCCTCGCCTCCGTCGCCGTGACAGGCGGAGTTAAAACAAGAATGGGCTTTCCGCATGCCGCCGTCCGAATCGCCAAGCCCTCGCTCAACAGCGCGACGGCAAACATATCCGCCTCTGCCTCGAGCGCGCAGACCACTCGCTCCGCGCCGTGACCGTAGGCGTCCGCTTTCACGACCGCGCAGAGCTTCGTTTTTGTAAGCTCCTTAAATGCGGCGGCGTTTTCTTTGATTGCTTTTAAATTGACTCTTGCGATTACTTTTTGCACCCTTTATTATATGCCGCGAACGGGTAAAAAAGGTGTGTGTTTTATTCCTTTATAGTATAGATAAGAAAACTTACTCTCCGTAGAGGATTCTGTGACAGCTGTCGCACTCGATCGTCGAGCCTGCGGTGAGCTTGTTGACCGCCGCAAGAGGCGGCTCCATGCCGCAGTAGGGACAGCGCTTATCGTGTAATTGTCCCACGACGGGGAATATCTTCTCCTTTCGCTTATTTAAGTATCGCTCCATGGTTTCGGGAGACACATCCTTTTTCGCTTCCTTAAGCCGCGCCTCGATTGCCTGCCGTTCTTCCTCTCTCGAATCCTTAACGGCGGCATATTTCTCCTGCGCCTCTTTATACTGCTTCTGCATAGTCAGAACCTGCTTTTTCAGCTTTTTATATTCCTCGTCCGTGGCGTTGATTGTCGCAATCAGCGCATTCAAACTTGCCTTGAGCTTTTTAAACTGCTCCAAGAGCGCAAGCGCATTTTTCTTATAGAACGCGACGTCCGCACCGTTTTCCATGAGCTCGTCGACGTTGGAGAAATCCTTGAGCGTCTCCTCTGCCTCCGCCGCTTTTTTTGCCAACGCAGCCACCTCTCCCTCGAGCTGTTTTGCTTTCACGTCGAGAAGATCGAGCTTCTCCGCTGCGCTCATGAGGAATTTTTTCGCCTGCACGTATTCCTTACGCTCCTTACTCGAGGAAAGCTCGCGCTCTAAAGCGTAGAGCTCCTCGTCGATCTTCTGATAGTTTAAAATAGCCTGTAACTGTGACATAAGTCCTCCTCCCGTTAAAGCAGCTCCGTATCCGTGAAAAGTTCGCACGGAAGTTCTGTCTGCCGACGGATTTTATCATAATATTTTTCAAAGCCGTAAGCCTCGGACGCATAATGCGTGAGCGCGATCACGGCGATTCCTTGCTCTTTTGCCGCGGCAAGGACGTGGTGTTTGAAATCGGACGAAATCAAAACGTCCGCTTTTGTTTTGACGGCAAAGGCGAGTCCTTCCTCGTCGCCGCCCGCGCCGCAAAAGCTTGCCGCTTTTTTTACGGCGGTCTTTCCGTTTTTATAAACGCTTACCCGCTCGGTGGAAAACTCCTGCTTAATTGCATCTACCAACCCGTCTAGGTCGCATTCGGGCACGGAATAGCTTCTGCCGTAACCGCCCTTCGCCTCGCCCGCGGCAAGCGTTATCATAATCTCAGGCTCCGCTTCGATCGCTTTCCCTGCCACGCAGGTTGCGGCCCTCAAAACACCCTGCATCAGACTCTCGTCTGTGCCGCCTGCGGCGCCGTCGAGATTCAAGTGCATGGAGATGACGGAAATGCCGTTTTTGATACATTCCATGAGCTTATCGCCCGTTTTTAAAGGGTCGCGCCCGCTCTCCACGCAAAGATTGCCAAGCTTTGCATAAATGGCGGGATGATGAGTCACGACCAAATTTTTCCCCGTCTCTTTCGCCCGCCTAATCGCCGCCGAGGACAGATCTAGGGAAAATATCACGCCCGTGATCTCCGCGCCAACGTCGACGAGAATTCCGCTATTGTCGTATGCCCCGTGAGAAGCACAGAACGCGTCGCTCAACGCCTTGGGGGCAAACCGATCGAGAAGTTTATAAAATTCACTTAATTTCACCGCTCAACACTCCTTTGAGTTTCTCTGCGCGTTCCTCAAACGCCGTTCGGCTTTTTTCCTTTAGCGACGTTCCCGCTTCAACGATATACCGCTCGATATCTAAGAGCTTCTTTTGCAACCACTCCAAAAA
Organism: Clostridia bacterium; assembly: GCA_017467275.1. Classification (GTDB taxonomy): domain Bacteria; phylum Bacillota; class Clostridia; order Christensenellales; family Borkfalkiaceae; genus Scatosoma. Next base: position 156,099 of record JAFTSN010000001.1, read on the forward strand.
CGCTTGAGGTCTCTCACGAATATTATCCCGACCGAACTCGAGCTCTGCCGCGGAATAGCTCTGCGGCGTTTCGCCCTCTTTTCGTCTGTGCCCGACGATAAGATCGTAAAATTTCCCGTCGCGAAAGGTGAAATCCCGTTCGATATACCCGCCGTTTTCCAAAAGATACCGACGAAGCCGCTCGCTGTCGTGCATGGGCTGAAAAACAAAAGTTTCAGGCAGAAAGCCGTGCGTTTCGTCGGATAAGATTTTCACAATCTCAAAGCCGCCCATACCCGCAATCAAGACCTCGTCCGTTTCCCGTCCGATTCCCGCAAAGCCGTCGCCGACCACGCCGCGCGCCCTGCCTGCCTTGACGTAGGGCATTAATAACGTTTCTGCTTTTTTAAGACTCTGCGCGCTGATATCGGAAAAAATCGCAAATTCGCAAAGCCCGTTTTTGAGCGCATATTCGCTGCAATAGCCGTGATCGCACCCGACGTCGGCAAAAATTTTCGCCCTTTTGAGGTGAGCGCAGACGGTCTCGATGCGCTTTTCGCGGCGCATTAAAGGAAATCCTTTAATTTCTTACTTCTCGAGGGGTGACGGAGCTTTCTGAGCGCCTTTGCCTCGATCTGACGGATACGCTCACGCGTGACGTTGAACTCCTTGCCCACTTCTTCAAGCGTGCGGGGCTTGCCGTCGTCGATACCGTAGCGAAGCCGCAACACCTTTTCTTCTCGGGGCGTGAGCGTGTCGAGCACGTGGAAAAGCTGCTTTCGGAGCATATCCCCCGCCACGTAATCGCTGGGCGTGATTGCCTTGTCGTCCTCGATAAAGTCGCCAAGATGGCTGTCCTCCTCCTCGCCGATCGGGGTCTCGAGGGAGACGGGATCCTGCGCGATCTTTTGAATCTCGCCGACGCGCTCCACCGATACGCCCATTCTCTCGGCAAGCTCCTCCATCGTGGGCTCTCTGCCAAGCTCCTGAAGCAGGATTCGCTGTTCGCGCGTGAGTTTATTGATCGTCTCCACCATGTGCACGGGGATACGGATCGTACGCGCCTGATCGGCGATCGCACGGGTAATGGACTGACGAATCCACCACGTCGCGTAGGTCGAGAACTTGAACCCCTTTTGATAGTCGAATTTTTCAACCGCTTTCATAAGCCCCATATTTCCCTCTTGAATGAGGTCCAAAAAGAGCATACCGCGACCGACGTAACGCTTTGCAATCGACACGACGAGACGTAAGTTTGCTTCGGAGAGCCGCTTTTTCGCCGCCTCGTCCCCCTCCTGCATACGCTGGGCAAGCTCAATCTCCTCGTCCGCGGACAACAGGGGCACCTTACCGATGTCTTTCAAATACATCTTGACGGGGTCGTCGAGACCGATATCGGAGAGCGCCTGCTCAAAGAGCTCACGCTCGCGCTCGTCCTCGTCGACGATCTGAATCCCCGCTTCGCCGAGCGACTTATAAATATAGTCGATCTGATTGGGGTTGGTGTCGAGTTTTTCCAGAATATCGCAGAGTGCGTTCGTGGAAATGGAGCCCTTCATCTTATAGTTGTCGATGATGCCCTTCAACACTTCGTTGAGTTTTTGCTCGGATATATTCACTGTTTTATCCTCCGTTTATACCCTATATACGGAATTACCGTATTTTTTCTTTATTTAGAAAGTTTTGTGTAATACGCGATCTTTTGCGCGAGCTCCTTACGCTTCGCACTGTCGCGCTCCTCTGAAAATAGCCTCGTATACTCCCGCGCAAGTCGGGCGTTCTTCTCCTTTTCGAGCGTTCTCACGCTGTCGAGGAAAAACCGCTCCGCCGTGGGGCCCGAGAGCTTGTCCCCATAGTTGAGATCAAGAATCTCGTTGAACTCCGCGCAATCCTCCTCGAGAATCTCAAAAAGCTCGCTCGGCCGCGCTCGCTCGCCCGCACGTTCGTGCTCTATAACATATTCGGCGATCAGCTTATGCACGCTGTTTTCAAAGTCAATTCCGCTTAAGTCAAGATCCTTGGCATAGGGTGCGGAAAAGAGCTTTGCCGCCAAAATGAAACGCTCTGCCTTGCGGTATTTATCCGTTCCCGCTTCCTTCGCCTCGGGCTTTGCAATCTCCACAGGCTTTTCCGCAGGCAAATTATGAAGATCTCGCTCAAGAGACTGATAGGTGATGCCCGTCTTATCCCGAAGCTTTTTCAAAAGTTCTTCCTTTTCGCTCTCGCTCTCCGCCGTCCTGACCACCTTCAACGCCTCGGCTAGGAACGCCCGCTTTTCCTCCGTCCTTGAAAGGTCGTATTTGCTCTCAAGGGAATGAAGCTTATAGTCAATGAGCGGCATAGCGGCGTCAAGACACGCCTGATACGCCTCCTTGCCCTGCTTTGCCACGTCGTCGGGATCAAGTCCGTCGGGCAAGGGCACGACGCGCACGTTCAAATGCTCGTCCTTTAATATTTCAAGCCCTCTCAAATCGGCTTTCCGACCCGCGAAATCCCCGTCGTAGCTAATGAGCACGTTCTCCGAATAGCGTTTCACAAGCCGTGCTTGATCTTTCGTGAGCGAAGTACCCATGGACGCGACGACGTTCGTAAAACCCGCCTGATAGAGAGAGATCGTATCCATATACCCCTCGACGATAATAACCTCTTTTAAGGGAGACGTACGCTTGAGTTTTTTAAGCAGATTGATATTATAGAGGGTCTTGCTCTTATTAAACAGCAAGGACTCCTTGGTGTTTTTGTATTTGGCGAAATCGGACTTTTCAAGAAGTCTGCCGCCGAAGCCGATCACTTCGTCAAATGCGTTGATAATCGGGAAAATGAGCCGCCCCGCCTGCGTGTCTACAAGCTTGCCGTTTTTGGATTCGGTCAGAACGCCGCTGTCAATGAGATCGGCGCGAGAATAGCCTTTCCCCGCAAGGTAGTCGGGTAAAGAGAAGAAGTCGAGAGAGGCGCCCAACCCGAATTTTTTAACCGTCGTGGGCGCAAGCGCACGGTTGGATATATACTGAAGATGCGCTTCCGCTTCCCCCGAATAGAGGTTGGCAAGATAGAATCGCGCACTATCCAGTAAAATCTTGACGTGATTATCTCTGCGCCGTTTCTGTTCAGCCGCCTTTTCCGTGTCGAAATTAGATTCAGGCACTTCCATTTTCGCGCGCGCCGCCAAAATACGCACCGCGCCCATGAAGTCCGTGGATTCAATCTCCTGCACAAACTTGACGACGTCACCCGAAACGCCGCAACCGAAGCAGTGATAGAACTGCTCGGCTTCATTGACTGCAAAGGACGGGGTCCGCTCGTGGTGGAAGGGACAGCACGCCCAATGGGTGTTCCCCTTTTTATCGAGAGAGGCGTAGCCCGCGATGACTTCCACAATATTATTTTTCGCTTTCAATTCCTGCATGAACTGTGCGTCCACGCCGCGGGAAATGCTCATACCGTCACACCTCCCAAGGAAAACGTTGAAGGAATGAATAAACTCTCGAACACGCTGATTGCATAGCGGTCGGTCATGCCCGAAAGGTAGTCGCAGACGATCTGCTCCTTCCCCGCCTCCCGCTCGTGCAGCAGATAAGTCTTGGGCAGCTTATCCACGTTTTTCATAAAATATTCATACATCTGCGTAAGCATGCGCTCCGCTCTTTCCTGCATGGATTTATTGGCAAGCACGTACACTCTTTTGAACATGAACGCGCGAAGCTCGTTCGTCGCCGACATGACCTCGTCGGACATCTTCACCTCGTTTTTGCCGAGGGAATTGACGTAGATATCCGTGATTGCGGTGTTAATGCGCTCCTTGGTCGCCCTGCCCAGCACCGAAACGGCGGTTTTGGGAAGATCCTCCGCCTTAAATATCCCCGCGCGGATAGCGTCCTCTATATCGTGATTGATATACGCGATCCGATCGGCAAGAGAGACCGCCGCGCCCTCGAGCGTGGCGGGATTTCCGTCGCTCTTATGCTGCAAAATGCCGTCCCTGACTTCTGCCGTGAGGTTGAGACCTTTGCCTTCTTTTTCGAGAACGTCCACCACACGCAGAGATTGGACGTTGTGTTCAAACCCATTCGGATTAAGCTTGTCCAAAACCCGTTCACCGACATGTCCGAAGGGGGTATGTCCGAGATCATGCCCAAGCGCAATGGCTTCCGCAAGATCCTCGTTCAAGGCGAGTGCGCGAGCGATTGAGCGGGCGATCTGCGAGACGTCGAAGGTATGCGTCAATCGGGTGATATAATGATCCCCCTCAGGCGCAAAAAACACCTGCGTTTTGTTTTTTAAGCGTTTAAAGGAATTGCTGTAAATAATTCTGTCACGGTCGCGCTGGAAATCGGTGCGGAACGCGCAAGGCTTTTCCTCTCTCGCTCTGCCTGCCGTTTGGGAGGATTTTTTTGCATACGGCGAAAGGTATTTTTCTTCCGTCTCGAAAATGCGGGCTTTCGCCGAAGTCATGCCCGTCTTTTTAAGCTCGTCCATTGCTTTCCTCCCTCGTTTTTATTTCTATATTATATATTCGACGTTTTTTTCGGATTTCCTCTTTTTTTACGAAAATTTTCCGAATTTTTTTCATTCTGAAGCTTTTTAAGCCAAAAAAAGCAAAAACGGCGTCGACCGACACCGTTTTTATACCCGCTTTTGCTTGATTTTAAACGAGCTTGCGCCCCATGAGTACACCCATGACGGAAGCCATCATCAACCCGCGCGTCCAGCCGCTTGAATCGCCGAGACAGTGCAAGCCCTTCACGTTCGTGTTGAAATCCGCGTCCATTTTCACGCGATTGCTGTAAAATTTGAGTTCGGGGGAATAGAGCAGCGTTTCGCTCGCCGCAAACCCCGGCACAACCTGATCGACTGCATGCATGAAGTTTATAATGTTCATCATAGTGCGATAAGGCATTGCCGCCGTGATATCTCCCGCTACCGCGTCCTTTAACGTGGGTCGTATATTCGAGCGAGAGAGCTCCTTATCCCACGTCCGCTTGCCGTCGAGAATATCCCCGAAGCGTTGAACGAGAATGTGCCCCGCACCCAGCATATTCGTGAGCTCGCCGATCTTCTGCGCGTAGGCGATCGGCTGGTTAAAGGGGTAGGAAAAATTATGCGAGCAGAGAATGGAAACGTTGGTGTTCTCCGTCTTTAAATCCTTATAGCTGTGCCCGTTGACCACGGCGAGGTTGTTATCGTAATTTTCCTGCGAAACGAACCCGCCCGGGTTTTGGCAAAACGTTCTGACCTTGTTTTTGAAGGGCTTCGGATAACCGATCAGCTTGGATTCGTAGAGGACCTTGTTGACCGTCTCCATGACCTCGTTTCTCACTTCCACGCGAACGCCGATATCAACGGTCGAGGGCACGTGCTCCACGCCGTATTTCGCACAGATCTTTTCCAGCCAATCCGCACCGCGGCGACCCGTCGCAACGACGGTGTTATCCGCAAAAATATCGATTGATTTCGAGCCGTCCGCTTTGGTAACGGACGCGCCCTTACACTCGCCGCCGTCGATAATGAGCGTGGTACATTCGTAGTCAAACAAAATCTCCACGCCGTTTTCCTGAAGATATTTCTCAATGGAAAGATAGATGCTTTGCGCTTTTTCCGTGCCCATATGACGAATAGGACAGTCCACGAGCTTCAGCCCCGCATAGATGGCGCGTTTTCTGATCTCCTTAACCTCTTCCGTCACGTTGATGCCCTCGATGTGCTCGTCTGCACCGAACTCGAGATAAATCTTATCGGCATAGTGAATGGTCTCCTGCGCGAGCTCCTCGCCAATCAGTTGAGGAAGATCGCCGCCCACCTCTGCGCTCAAAGAAAGCTTGCCGTCCGAAAAAGCACCCGCGCCCGAAAAGCCCGTCGTAATATGGCAATAGGGTTTACAGTTCACACATTTGCCAACGAGGGATTTAGGACAACGGCGATCCTCCACCGCCTTGCCTTTTTCCACGATGACGATTTTTTTCTTGCTTCCCTTTCTGAGCATTTCCAGCGCGGTAAAGATCCCCGCAGGTCCCGCGCCGATAATAACGACGTCTGTTTTCATTTTTTTATCCTCCGTAGTTTATTTCCCTTTTTCCATATCCGAAGCGTCGGTTGCCGCCGCCTCCTCCATCGCTTTTTGTACCCGTGCACGCGCCGCTTTTTTTTCGTTGCTCTTATAGAGCACCTCCAATTTATAGGAGTTATAGCGCAAAATACAGATAGACGGGAGATTAAGAATCAAATTGACGATCGCAACGGGCAGTCCGACCGTCAGCGCAAATTCCATAAAAATCAGCATAACCAAGAAGCCCGAAATCATGGAAAGAATATGCACGAATTGCCCGTAGCATATCTCAAGCAGGAACCGACCGACGTATTCGTTATTCGTTGGCTCGGCGACTTTGTCTTTCCGAAATCCGCCGAGCGCTCCGAGCTCGGGAATCCTGTCTTTCCACTTACGAATCCCCAGCTTTTCATAAAATTTCTTTTCTTTCGCCGAAACCGTGAAAAACTTCTTCTTATGATCAAACGGTTTTTCGGGCAGTCGGTTAACCAACCATGCCGTAACCCCGTCTATAAGTATGACGAGCACAACGCTTGCCACCGTCGCAAAAACGGTAAACGGCGCCCCCCTGCCAAGCGCGGGCGCAACGAAAAACACGTTTAAAACGGCAATAACGACCGTCGCGATCGTTATAACCGTCAAATAAAGCAACATATTGTTTTCTCCTTTGATCGTGAAATTCTACGGCTCGTAGTTGAGCGGCTCGCCGTAGACCTCCTCGTATTTCGCCTTATAGAGTGCGAACGTCTCCTCCATGAGTTTTTGTGCGCCCAGCTTTTCCCCGAGCGTAAGATCGGGATAAACGGGGGGCATGATATGCACGGTGTGGCGTTGCAAGGGATAGCCGTCGGCGTCCTTTTTCGTCTCGTCATGCTTCATCGTGATAAACGCAGGCACGACAGGCACGTTCGCCCGATATGCCATTTTAAAGCCGCCCACCTTAAAAGGGCGAGGCTTACGGTAGTTCCACCACATATTCTGTTCAGGATAAATAAGTATGGTCTTGCCCTGCTTTAAAAGCGTGTTGACTGCGGAAAGAAGATTCATCATCGTGCGACGGTTTCTCGATAAGGGCAACGTGTTACAGTTGCGAAAGAGAAAACCGTAGAGCCCGGGGAAATTCGTGTAATTACCCTCGCGAATAATCTTATAGAGCAGTCCGCCGTTGATGTGCTTTCTAATGCAATGGAAAAGGATATAATTATCGGCGGGAGCAAAGTGGTTGCAAGTCACGATCGCGCCCTTTTCAAAAGCGGAGAAATATTCCGAACCCTCTACGCCGTCAATGATAATCTCTCCCTTTTTAATCTGACCTTTAAAGAAGCGGTCCCCCACGAAATTAGCCGCGCGAGTCTTGATCTTGCTCGACAGTTTCTTATCGAGATAGTCCACGTCCTCGGGCAAAAGTTCTTTACAGGGCGGGTCCTCCTCCACCGCTTCGTCAAAGCGGCCCTCGCGCTCGTATTCGGCTATTTTTTCAAGCACTGCACGGCGGGCAGGAGATACGTTCGTCAAATCCATGGTTGCCTCCTTCCGAGAAAATCCGACCGATTTTACTCTCGGTCGGCGTTTTCATTTCTTTTCGATCAGTTGTTTTTTCCAAGAGTGCGGATATAGTTGTTTTCATTCTCCGCTTCGCTTTGCGCAAGGGCGATCAGCTTCGCGCCGCCCTCCTCGTCGCGCTTTGCCATCTCAGGCGTGAACGCCGCTCGGTTTTCAAGGATACGCTCAAAAAACGCCGTCTCTTTGGCATATTCCCAGAAAATCTCCTCGTAGGCAACGCCCTCATAATGCCAAGGCTTTTGCGCGAGATTATAGTGAACGATCTTGGGCGTGTTTCCGCAAACGCCTAAAATGGGCATCTTATTCCAATCGCTCGAAAAATATTTCACCTTACCCTTACAGAGCAGATTCAAGCAATCCTGATCGGGCGCAACGATAAAGGAATAGCTCGAAAGAACGGAATAAAACTTCTCGTAGAAATTCTCCTCGCGGAACTTTTTAAGGTTCATGAGAATCACGCCCGAGTTGAAATATTTTTCCGCTTCAATTCCAAGCGCATTCTTGGTATAATCTCTAAACGCGGGAACCGCAGCCACCGCCTGATCGGAAATCGCGCCGATAAAGTTATTTCCAAGCTCCGTCGAATAAAGCTCCGCCACGTCGCCCAAAACGACCAAGTCACTGTCGAGATAAAGCGCCTTGTCGTATTCGGGGAACATACCGACGATAAACAGACGGTAGTAGATCGCGTCCGTGTAATAGTCGCGCAGGTGCAGGAAATGCGCCACACGCTTGATATGCTCCGAAACGTCGACAAACTTGACCTCAAACCAATCCTCGGAAAGATCCATAAGCGTCTCGGCATCCTTGCCATTTAAGCCAGAATGAAGAACGTAGACCTTATAATCGAAGCTCTTTGACGCATTTTTCTTCATGGAATGAATCGCGACCGTCAAAAAGGGCACGTAGTTATCGTCCGAGGCAAAAAAGACGGGGACAGTTTTTCTCGCTTTTGTGTTTCTTGTATTTTTCATGCGTTGCTTTCTTTTCGTATTGAACACCGAATTCTGCTGCATAACCTCAGCCGCGCTGTTGGCATAGGAGCGGGAAACGATTTCCAAAAGGTTGCTTTCGGGATTTACCCCGACGGTTTTTGTGTTTTTCATATAATTTACCTTTTAAATTGTTTTCGGAATTTTAAGCGCAAGCCCCTTAAAAAGCTTACAACAATATTTTATACCGAAAAGCAAAAAAACACAACCTATTCAAAGCCCTTTTGGCTCTATTTGCCAAAACAGCACTCTATCAATTTTTTTATTAACTCTACCCAGAGTTCTGGTTTGCATATTTATGCGAAATACGGTTATTTTTAATCGGTTATATTTGTATAATTTTAATTTTTATGCAAACAATTTCTTTGTAATCCGCAAGGGAAATATCATAGATTTTTATGACAAAACCACCGAGAATGGACAAAAAATACGTTAATTCCACTGTGAGTAGAGTTGGTTTCCCTTTTTTCCTTTCTGAAAACACCCTCTAAATAAGATTAAAAACGGATATCAATGAGCAAAAAACGAGAATAAAAAACGACTAAAAAGAAAGGGACAAGCCGTCGTAAGAGGCAATATAACCGTAATCCGCTTCCACACTTTCTAATCTTTCTTTAAGCGGCGCGCCGTTATGCGAGAAATGCGTGATAGCATATTGGGTGCGCCCGTCGACGATTCCCCGACGGATAAATTCATCCTGCATTGCCTTATTGTCGCCAAGCCCCATATGCCGAGAGATTTCTCCCGCTGTGTAAAAAAGGAAGGTGCAATCAAAGGTTACAAAATCCACTCGCTTTACATGCTTCGCCCACGCCTCCAGCCAATCGAGCGTCTCCACGGGAAGCCGACCGCTGTCCGTCAAATGTAAATAGCTTTTCCCCTCCCGTTCTATGAGATAGACGTAAGCTTCCTCCGCATTACCGTGCTGCGCTTTAAGTGCGGTTGCGACGTAGTCCCCAAAGCGAAAAGGCTCAAAGGGCGGGACGACCGTCACTTCAATCAGCGAAGAAACCGCCTCTCGCATTTCCCGACGAGTACATTCGTCGAACACCTTTTTGACCTCTCCGTTTCCAAATATTTGCAGTTTTGTTTTGATGGGAGAAGCGTATTTATAGCCGCGCAGGATAAAATCATGGGCGTAAAAATGGTCCATGTGACTGTGCGTGACAAGAAGATAGCGTATAGCCGAAAGATCCACTCCGAAACGTAAGGAATGATAATACGCGTCGGGCGGAAAATCGATGCATACCTCCCCGTCGATCAAAAGCTGTGCGCGCGTTCGGAACGCCGACTCTCCGCGGCGACGCACCTCTCTACACGTCTCGCAACCGCAAAATACGGCGGGCACGCCTTCCGCCGCGCCCGTACCCAAAAACGTAAGCTTCATTTTTCTTCTTCCGTGTGTATGTTCCTATTTTATTTACCGTCAGCATCAAGCAGAATCGTGACGGGGCCGTCGTTGAGCTGTTCGATCTTCATATCCGCGCCAAATACGCCGAGCTTAACGGGCACACCGTTTTCCGCAAGCTTTTCCGCCGCATATAAATACAGCGGTTCCGCCTCCTCAGGACGGGCAGCTTGCGTGAAACTCGGTCTATTCCCATGCGACGCGTCCCCATAGAGCGTGAATTGTGACACAAACAGGACCTCCCCGCCAACGTCCTTGACGGACAAATTCATTTTTCCGTTTCCGTCCTCAAAAATACGGAGCGCCGCAATCTTTTTCGCAAGATATTCCGCTTGCGCTTTGGTGTCTCCCATCATAACGCCGAAAAAGACCGTGAGCCCGAACGGGATCTCGGAAATCAATTCGCCGTCTACCTTAAGCGTGGTTTTTTTGACCCGCTGTACAACCGCTTTCATATTCTTTCCTCTAAAAACACACAACAAAACGCAGGATCGAAAACAATCCTGCATTCTGTTTTTCTTTTTGGTTTATAAATTAAACGCGGCTCATGTATTCGCCGGTACGGGTGTCGATACGAATGGTATCGCCCTCTTCGACGAACATGGGGACCTGAATGGTTGCGCCCGTTTCCACTTTCGCGGCTTTCATGACGTTGGTCGCCGTCTTACCCTTAACGCCGGGCTCTGCCTCAATGATCTTGAGCTCAACGAAGTTTTCGGGCTCAACGGAGAACGCCGTGCCATAAAGGAACTTCACCGTGACCATATCGTTTTCCTTGATATACTTAAGCGCTTCCTCCACCTGATCGTAGGTGAGCATGGTCTGGTTGTACTCCTCGTCCATGAACACGTAGAACTCGCCGTCGAAATAGGAATAGGTCATTTTCTTCGTCTCAACCTGCGCCGTTTCGAGCTTGGTGGTGGGGTTGAAGGTTTCATTGGAAAGGACCTGTCCCGTAACCACGTTCTTAAGGGTCGTTCTAACGAACGCCGCGCCCTTACCGGGCTTTACGTGCTGGAAGTCCGTGACGGTGTAAACGCCGCTCTTGTACTCAAACGTGACGCCTTTACGAATGTCGCCTGCCAAAATTTGTGCCATACTTGTTTTCTCCTTATGGTTTGCTTTTTTATTTAACTCACGCACGCCCCGAAAAGCGCGCTCTATTGGTTACAAAATGATAAGATTTCTGTCCGTTTTATGCATGAAGCTCTTGATCTTCCCGTTTTCGAGCGTGACCGTGTCCTCAATACGGATTCCGTATTCCCCCGCGACGTAAACGCCGGGTTCGTCCGAAAAGACCATGCCGTTTTCCAGCGTCTTTTCTCCTTTCGGGCTGAGTCTCGGGTTTTCGTGTACTCTCAATCCGATCCCGTGCCCCAAGGAATGGGTAAACAGCTTCCCGTAGCCGTTTTCCGCAAGATAGTCTCTTGCAATCGCGTCCGCTTCCCGTCCGCTCATGCCCGCCACAATTTTCTCTTTTGCCAGCTCGTGCGCTTTCAAAACATGGGCATATGCCTTTTTAAATTCCTCATGCTTGCCGTCGTCACCGAAGAGGAAGGTGCGCGTGATGTCCGAACAATACCCGTCCACTCGACAACCGAAGTCAATCAGCACCTCGTCGCCGAACGCAAGCTTGGTGGCGCCCGTTTCGTGATGCGGCACCGCCGCATGTGCGCCGAATGCCACGATCGTTTCAAACGCAAGCCCTTGCGCGCCCAATTTTCGCATGTTATATTCAAGAAGCGCGGCGACCTCTGTCTCCGTCATACCCTCTTTAATCTCAGGCAGAAGCAGGTTGAACGCGTCCTCTGCGATCTCGCATGCCCGTTGAACGCAGGAAAGCTCCCAAGCGTTTTTCACGCTCATCGCCTCCTCCAACGCCTCGTCGATATTGACGAGCTTTACGCCCGCCTTTTCAAGCGCGAGATACTCCACGTGCGGCGTTTCGTTAAAGGAAATACCCACCGACGCATAGCCCGCAAGTCTTTCCAAAACCTCTTTTTGCGAATAGAGAACGGGTGTGACGTCACTTCCTGTAGCAAGCTTCTGCGCAGCTTCCATATAGCGGTTATCCGTGTAGAGCGTGATCCCGTTTTTATCCGCAATCGCGCAACCGTTCTCCGCAACGAAGCCCGTGATATAACGGAGCAAATACTCGCTCGAAGCGTAAACTGCCTCAAGAGAGCAAAATTCAAGCACTCTTTTTCCGTTCGTCTGCAACATCTTCTCTGTCCTCTTTTTCTATTTTAACAAAATTTTTGCCGTTCGTCAAGTATACGGCAAGCATAATAAACATTTTTCCCCGCTCTTTGTGCGGATTTTTCAAAGACCAAGGTAAATTTTCTTCATTTCCGCGGCGTCCGCGATCTGGGTTCCCGCCGACTCACTCACGATATAAGGCTCTAATTTCAGCTCCTTGAGCGCGACGGCGAGCGGGTAGAACTCGGGACCGTAGACGATATCCTCAAACGTTAAATGCTTAATCTCACCCTTTGTTGAATACATAATTTTGGAAAAATGCGCGTGGAAATGCTTCATACGATCATAGCCGAGCGCGTCAATCATATATTCGAGGCGGTTCTTATAATCCTCCACCGTCTTTAAAGAGCCCTGTTCGCGGGCGTTCACGTGACCGAAGTCGATACAAGGCGTGTAAACGGGATCGATCAAACAAAAACGCGCAATCTCCTCAACCGTCCCGATTTGGGCGAGCTTGCCCATGGTCTCGGGGCAGAACTTCATATCCTGCAAGCCGTTCAAATAGATATAATCACGCAAGATCTTGAGCCTATCCTCCGTCTTTTCCACCGCCTCTTCACGGCTCGCCTTGCCTTGCGCGGCGGGATGGAATACCACCCGTGTTCCGCCCATCAAACGAAGCATTTTTGCGGAGTCGAGCACGTAGCCGTAGGATTTTGCCGCCATTTCGTCGTCGGGATTGGCAAAATTGATAAAATACGGCGCATGCGCGGAAATCTCCACGCCCTGTCCCAAAAAAGCCTCTCCGATTGAAATCGCCTTATCCTCGCTCATGCGTACCCCACGCCCGAACGAATACTCAAAACAGTCAAGTCCTCTGTCCTTGACGAAAAACGCCGCCTCCTCCGTGTGGGAAAAGCCTGCCGCGTAGAAGCTTTCCGAATTGCCGCTCGGTCCAAATTTAATCATGGGTCCTCACCCTCCTTATGTCCTCGTTAAGCTGTGCCTTGAGCTCGTCGATACTCCCAAATTTTTTCACGTCCCGAAGCCGACGGACGAACACGACCTTGAGCGTTTTTCCATAGAGCTCGCCCGAAAAGCCGTCAATATAGGTCTCCGTCGTTTTAACCTCGTTTAAAAAAGTCGGGCGCGCGCCGTAAGTGGTGATCGCGCGATACGTTTTCCCGTCCACAAAAACGCTCGTTTCGTAGACGCCCTCTTTTAAGGGGAATTTATCCTTGTGCCACGGGATATTCGCCGTCGGAAAAGCGAGCGTTCTGCCCACGCCGCGGTCCTTAACGACCTCGCCTTTTAAAAAATACCTCTCCGAAAGAAGGACGTTCGCCCCCTCGACGTCGCCTGCCGCTATGCAGCTTTTGACGGAAGAAGTACTCACCTTTTCGCCGTCGATCGAAAGCAGCTTTTCAACCTCGACCCTCGAGCAGGCAAGCTCTTTTAAGGTCTCGGGCGTGCCGCTCGCACCGTTCCCGAAACGAAAATCCTCACCGCAAATAAACAACGCGGGGATAAACTCCGATCTTAAAAGCGAAATAAACTCTTGCGGAGAGAGGTGGCAAATTTCCGAAAACGGAAGCTCAAACACGCAGTCCGCACCGAGCGAGGAAAAAATCTCCTCTCGCTCGGAAAAGGTGAACAGGTTTTTCCCGTCCTTTCCCCCGCCGATCGTGAGAATCACAACGGGCAAGCCCTCATTTTTCGCCCGCTCCATAAGACGCAGATGTCCCTTGTGCATCCCGTCAAAACCGCCGAGGAGCAAAACACAGGGCTTTTCTCGATTGAATTTTTCCGAAAGCACTACTGTTTTCAACATAATTTCGTGGCAATTTTCGCCCTGCCGTCCTTGATCAAAGCAATCCCGTAAAAGATGCCGTCGCGATAAGCCTTATATTCGCCGTCCGCCCGATCGACGCGGGCGGGAATCCCGTTAAAAATACGGTTTTCCGTGGCAAAGTCCAGCCGCTCGAAAGGCAACAACTCTTCCGTCGGCACAATATAGTCTGTGATATTTTCCGCCGTTAAATGCTCGAACGGCACGGCGTTTTCTATTTCAAAGGCACCGCTTTTTGTGCGGCGAAGCGCACTCATGACCGCTTTCGTTTCAAGCGCTGCCGCCATATCTCGGGCAATCGAACGGATATACGTTCCCCCGCCGCATTCAATGCGGAATCGGTAGACGTTTTCCGCCTGCGCTTTTCCAAGCAGCTCGATTGAATAGACGTTTACCTTCTTTGGCGGAAGCTCGAACTCCACGCCTGCTCTGGCAAGCTCATAACCCCGTCTGCCGCCGACGTTTTTCGCACTGTATTTGGGTGGGATTTGCAAAACCTCGCCCGTAAGAGAGGACAAAACCCCTTCAATTTCTTTAGCGGTGGGAACGGAGCCTCCAAAAACAAGCTCGCCCGTCGAATCCAAAGTGTCGGAATCGACGCCGAACGTGAATTCAGATTCGTAAACCTTTCGCTTTTCAAGAAAGTAGTTGAAAAGGCGGGTGGCGTTCCCGACGCCCACAGGCAACACACCGCTGGCGAGCGGGTCCAACGTGCCCATGTGCCCTGAAGGAAGCCCCGTGAGCCGCTTAATTTTATTGACGACAACCGAGGAGCTTAAGCCCGAGGGCTTATCCGCGTTGACGAAACCGAGTGGAATCTTTTTCGTTTCCATGACCGCCCTTTTAACGAAGCTCGATTCCGAGCTTGAATTTGAGATTGCCGAGAATCTTCTTCACGAACCCGTCGAGCACCTCGGGCGTGAATGCTTTTTCCGCATCCGCAGGGGGCGTGAACGTGAGCGTAAACGCCATACTCTTCTTCCCCTCGGGAATCTGTCCGCCACGGTAGACGTCGAAAAGCCGTGCTTTCGTGACGTATTTCGAGGAACGGAGCAAGACCTCCTCCACCTCTGCGCAAGTAAGCTTCTCGTCCGCAATCAATGCAAGGTCGCGCTCCATGGCGGGGAACTTAGGTAAATTTGTGAAATGCACAGCGGTGTCCGCTTCGCCGTAAATCTCGTCCATGAACAGCTCGGCGAGATAAACTTTTTTGTCTAACCCGAGCGAAAGGGCGATAGCAGGGTCGAGTTCACCGAGATATCCAACCGCCTTTTCGCCGAGAAGTACGTTAGCCGAAATGCCAGGATGCAAGAAAGCTTTACCGCCCTTAACAAAGGTCAGCTTTATATGGAACGTCTCGGCGAGAGCCTCCACCGCACCCTTGATATCAAAGAAGTCGCATTTCGCCCCCCAGACGCCGAGCACGAGACGGCGCTTTTCCGTGGGCTGTTCTTTTAAGGGAAGCTCACAAGCAAAATAGGCGTTTGCCAGCTCGAACTCTCTGCCCTCGTCGTTACCGCGACGAATATTTCTGACCGCATTTTGCAGCATGGAGGGGCAAAGGAAGGTCCGCATCACGGATAATTCCTCGCTGATGGGATTTAAAACCGTGATCGCATTCCGCTCCTGCGCGTCCTCGGGCAACTTCATTAAATCGAAGTCCTTGGGAGAATAGAAGGAATAGTTATACGCTTCAAGGAAGCCCTGCTCCTTTAACACGTCCTTTAAAAGATTCTCTCTCTTTTGCTCGTCTGTGAGCCCGCCGCCCGTCACGCTTGCCTTCTCGAGGAAGGTGGGTGTGAGACGGTCGTAGCCATACATACGGATAATCTCCTCCGCAAGATCGGGATAGCCGTCGATATCGTCGCGATAACCCGGGACCTCCACCGTGAGAATATCCCCGTCGATCACGGGCTTAAATTCGAGACGGGTCAAAATGTCCTCTATTGCCGCATTCGGCACCGTGATCCCCAAAAGCGCATTGATTTTCGCTATACTCGCCGTCATTTTGCGGGGCTCGAGCGAAACGGCGCAGACGTCGCACTTCATTGCCGTGACTCTGCCGCAACCGAGCTCCTCGATAAGATGCAGGGCACGCGCCATGCCGTAAGCGGTCGTGTAGGCGTCCACTCCCTTTTCAAAGCGGAAAGAGGAATCCGAGCTCTGTCCCAAGGCGCGGGCGGTCTTACGCACGCTGTCGCGGGCAAATTTTGCCGCCTCAAAATAGACGTTTTTCGTCGTGGGTTTAATCTCGCTGTTCAAGCCGCCCATAATCCCCGCGAGCGCGACGGGCTTTTCGCCGTCACAAATGACGAGGTTGTTTTCGGTAAGCGAAAACTCCTTTTCATCGAGCGTGACGATTTTCTCACCGTTGTTTGCGCGGCGAACGACGATCTTCCTACCGCCGAGCTCGTCCGCGTCGAACGCGTGCATGGGCTGTCCCATTTCAAGGAGTACGAAATTGGTGATATCGACAATCGGGGAAATGGAGCGAATGCCCGAGAGGGCGAGCCGCTTTCTCATCCATGCGGGCGTTTCGCCGCCGATTGCATTTTCCACGTAGTGCCCCATATACCGCGGGCAAAGCTCGGGCGCAAGCACCTCCACCTCGATCTCCGCCTCTTTCGTTTCCTGCTCCGTGTAGGAATAGTCGGGCGCCTTAAAGGGCTTGCCGAGCACCGCCGCCACCTCACGGGCAATCCCGACAATACACTGACAATCAGGTCGGTTTGCCGTCACGGAAATATCAAAAATCCAATCGTCCAGCCCGACCACCTTTTTAATATCCTCGCCGACGACCGTTTCCTTGCCGAGATCGAGAAGTCCGTTGACCTCCGCACCCGCGTAGAAATCGTCGTTGATGCCGAGCTCCTCACCCGAACAGAGCATACCGAAGGACTCCACGCCACGAAGCTTGCCTTTTTTGATCTTCTTCACGCCGTCGGGATTCTTTTCGAGCATGGCGGGGTTGGTCTCGCAAACGGTCGAATTATCGAGGGCAACAGGCGTCTTCATACCCACATAGACGTTAGGCGCGCCCGTCACAATCTGAATTTCCCTGCCATACTCCTCGCCGCAGTCCACCACACAAACCTGCATATGATCGCTATCGGGATGGGGCGTGAGCGCTTTAACCTCGCCGACCACCACGCGCGAAATCTTTTCACCGAGATAGACGATCTCCTCCACTTCAAAGCCACAGGAAAAGAGCTTTTCCGCAAGCTCCTCCGCGGTGACGTCTATATCCACATAATCTTTTAACCAGCTGAAAGGTGCTTTCATATCCGTCTCCTCCCTCAGTTCCCGAACTGTTCCAAAAAGCGCACGTCGTTTTCAAAGAGCGCCTTAATGTTGTTGATGCCGTATTTAAGCATGGCGATTCGCTCCACGCCCATGCCGAAAGCAAAGCCCGTATATACGTCGGGATCCACGCCGCAATTTTCGAGCACGCGACGGTTGACCATACCCGCGCCGAGCACCTCGATCCAGCCCGTACCCTTGCAGAGCCGACAACCCTTGCCACCGCATTCCGAGCAACTTAAATCAACCTCCACACTCGGCTCGGTGAACGGGAAATAGGAAGGGCGCAGACGCACCTTCGTCGAGGACGTGAACATTCTCTTTGCGAACTCGGCAAGCATACCTTGAAGATCGCAGAGCGTGATCCCCTTATCCACGACCAGCCCCTCCATCTGGTGGAACATGGGCGAATGGGTCGCGTCGTCGTCCGAACGGAACACTCTGCCCGGGGACAGAATCTTAATGGGCGGCGATTGCTTTTCCATGACGCGAATCTGCCCTGCCGAGGTCTGCGTGCGAAGAAGCAGCTTTTCGGCAAGATAGAAGGTATCCTGCATATCGCGCGCGGGATGATCCTCGGGCGTGTTGAGCGCGGTAAAGTTATAATAATCCGTCTCAATCTCGGGACCCTCGAACACCTTAAAGCCCATGCCCGCAAAAACGTCGATGAGCTGATTTTTCACGAGCGTGATGGGATGAAGCGCGCCCGCCTTATATTTCCTGCCCGGCATTGTGACGTCCACCTGCTCGGCGGCGTATTTTTTCTCCATCTCTTTCTTGCGGACAATCTCGGCGTAACGCTCAAACTCCGCCTCCATACCCTGCTTGAACTCGTTGACAATCTTCCCGAACGCGGGACGGTCCTCTTTCGCGAGATCTTTCATGCCGCTCATAATCTCTTTGAGAGCGGACTGAAAATACATTTTGAGTTCATAGAGCTCTCTACCCGTTTCACGAGTCTTAAGCTTTTCCTCAATCTCGGCTTTCAGCTTCGCAATTTTTGCCTGCATAACCTTGTCTTTCCTCCGATTTTTTGGTTTGTTTAATTTAATAAAATAGCCCTGCGGACAAACCAAGCTTGTCCGCAGGGCGTTAAAAACGCTGTACCACCTGCATTCACGCACGCAATCATGCGCGCGCCTCAAACCCGCTATAACGCGCGGACCGCGCCAAACGCTACCCACGGAAAAAAACCGCTTCACGTTCGGGGCTCCAAAGCGAAAGGGATATTCAAACCGTCTATGCGCCTTTCAGCCCATGGGCGCGACTCTCTGAAAAACGGTGTTTCTTGAATAACCCGACTTTATCGTAGCCGTATTTATGAACTTATTATACCTGTTTTTTAAGCGGAAGTCAACCGAAAACCGCCCCAAAGAGAGGGATTGTCAAGCTTTTTTGAGTAAATCGCGGATTTCCTCCAAAAGACGGGTGTTCGCCGTTGCCTTTTCTTCGGCAATTTTCGCTTCCTCTGCCGCCTTTTCCGCCGCAATGCGCGCCTCTTCCGCCGCCGCAGCCTCCGCAGCTGCCTTTTCCGCGGCAACGTCCTTTGCGTACTGCTCGCGCGCCTGCTTTTTGGTCAGCCCCTGCTTGCGGTATTTTTTCATAATCTCTTTTTCCGTCTTAAAGCCTTGGGCGACCTTTTCCTGCGCCTCGGCAATTCTGTTCATGAGCTTGACGATCGAGAACAGCACGAATGCTATCAACAGGAAATTGATGATCGCACTGATAAACGAACCCCAATCGATATAGATCGAATTAGCAAGATCGATCTCCGATTTCATGATCGCCGCGCCTGCCGCGTCAACTGTGCCCGTATCCACCAGCTTATACGCTTTGGACAGGAACGTGACCGCACCCGTAAGCCCCTCCTTACCGAGCACCAACGCAATCAACCAATTAATAATGGGCTTTAAAATAAAGTTGCTCAAACCGTTGACAATCGCCGTGAATGCGCCGCCAACGATAACACCGACTGCCATGTCAAGGACGTTCCCACGCGTGATAAACTTCTTGAACTCCTCGAAAAACTTCTTCATTCTACTTTCCTTTTTCTCTTTTGCCATATAAGCTTCCTCCGTTTTTCTTTCGTGCGTTCCGAAGCCGTTTTGCCCGCTTCAAAAACCGCTCCACGGGTTTTATTATAGCATAAACGGAGGAAAATGTATAGCGTTTCGCCACCCCATTTCCCTCCGCCCGAGAAAAAGTTTTTTCCTGTTTTGTTAAAACGCCGCCTTAATTTCCTTGCGAGGCGCTTAAAACGTCACGAAGAAAAAACACGTCCTCCGCCACCTTTGCAATGCAATCGCAAAGAAAACGCCTCGTCTCCTTTCTCTCGATTTTAAAAAGCGCGGAGACGTAATCGTTTAAAAGCGCCTTTTCCGCTGTGAGTAAATCCTGAATACTATCCTTTTCGTTGAGCGTGATCTCGCGTTTACTGTTTTTCACTCCTCGCCACCCTCCTCTTTCTTCTCAGGCTTTTCGCATTCCTGCCCCGAAAAAGAATTTAAGCCCGCTTTTCGCTCGGCGTGACGGATGGCAACCGTCTCCATATCCTCGGCAAGCGATTGATCGGTCAACAGGCGCGAATAAATCTTCGCTTTCTTTTCAATTAAGTCCTCCGCTTCGGCAAGCTCGCGCAAAACAGACTTCTCCGAGCCGCAATCTAATGCGCGCTCCTCGTTTCTTCCCATAAAAAACCTCCCCTGATCCGCATATTACGGTCTAGCCGTAATATGTGAAAAAAGGAGAGGTCTTATTCTATTTTCTCTTATAATGATCGCAGAAGCCGCTCAACGTGCAAACGCCGCATTCGGGCTTTTGGGAATGGCAAACCCTCCGACCGTGATAAATAAGCCAATGATGCGCTTTCGACCAATCGGCTTTGGGGATTGCCTTATTCAATCCCGCCTCCACCTCCAGCGGCGTTTTACCCTTGGCAAGTCCCAAACGGTTGCTCACGCGAAAGACGTGAGTGTCGACCGCGATCGCGTCCCCGCCGAATGCCACCGAATACACGACGTTCGCCGTCTTTTTCCCCACGCCTGCAAGACTCATTAATTCCTCTATGGTCGAGGGCACCTCGCCACCGAACCGCTCCACAATATCTTCCGTTGCGGACAGGATATGCGCCGCCTTCGCGCGGTAGAAGCCGCAGGAATAAATGTAGGTTTCCAGCTCCGCTTGGGAAAGCTCCAGCATGGTTTGAGGGGTATTGTGCCGCTCAAAGAGCTTTTCCGTCACCTTGTTAACCCGCTCGTCCGTGCACTGTGCAGAAAGCACCACTGCGACCAACAGCTCGTAGGGTGAGGAATAGCGAAGCGCGGGCTTCGCGTCGGGATATAATCTTTCAAGCTCCGCAAGAGCCTCTTTTTTTGCCTGCTTATTCATAACGAAACCATTATAGCATTTTTTTATAAAAAGCGCAACTCTTTTTTATGGAAAGGAAAGCCGCCTAAAACCGCTTCCCGCCCTTTACCCGTCGCCACGGCTCACGGAAGCATACCGCTTTTATCTTCGACAAATTATTCTATATCTAAATTTAAAAAATGCTTTAAAGTTTTATCTAATTGATGGTCTATATCATCTTCAAATTGATTCAAAGAAGCAAACAGTTCATTTAATGTGTTTTGTTTAAAATCCCTCAATTTCTTATAATATTCAATAAATCTGCATTGCATATTTTGATCTATTTTCCCATCTTTTACAGGTACACATATTACAATTTGATCCAAATAGCTATTATTGGCTTTGAACCTAAAATCCAAAGAGTACTGTTTTTTCATGTCCTGTATATAGTAATATACATATAAAGGATTAATTTCTGGATTTTTAACTAAAAACACTCTTCTGGAGGTGTTTATATAAAAGGGCGATTGGTGATAAAAAATATTTGTTCCCGCCGTACCGTCGCCATCTGAAGCAAAGGAAATTAATGGAGCCTCTTTAGAACAAGCTATTGGGTCAGTTTTAAAACCGTTAAAATACGCTACGGGCTTTCTAGCCGCCGTATATACGGGAATATCCTCAGAATTCTTTGTATCCAAAACAGCATATTGTTTTCTTGTAAGTCCTAATCCAAAAGGAATAAATTCAAAATTATCCTCATCGGTCAGAGAGAATTCTTTATATTCTGTATCATCGGCTTTAATTTCACTAATTAATCCCAGTAAGGAGGTTTTAACATGATCGAATCTTTGAACAATATAATTTATTTCTTCTATCATATCATCTGAGGTTAATTCTCGCTCTTCTGCCTTTACCCCCAACGACACTAATTCATTACTACTCCAATAATTTTCAACCAACCAATTTAAATTGGATTCTAATTTATCAAATTTAATCAACTTAATTCTAGCACTTGACGATTGATAAGAGGTACTATCAAAAGCAAATTTTTTATACTCTTTTGATATTTCCAACAAATCATTTTCCGTGCTCGGAATTCTATCCGCGTCTAAAGTTTCTCCAATTTGACTAACCAACCCAACAAAAACAGGAGTTTGTTGTATTGCTTCAGGCGCACTCTTTTTTGTGAGACACAAAATATATGTTTTTTTGCTGGTAGCATAAAAAGTTTTCGACGGCAAAGATATTATACCGTTAATAAAACATTCGGAAATAATTTTCTTTTTTAAGTCATTATCCGTTGGCCTATAAAAAAATCCGTCCGGTAAAACAACGAAAGCTTTTCCGTTTGGTTTTAATTCAGCTATTATTTTCTGCAAAAATAATCCTTCTTTCCCGATTGCTGTTGTGTTATAATATTTTTTTAATCCCTGTCTTTCGTCTATATATTTTGTATACAAGCCTTTCCCTGAAGAAATATATGGCGGATTTGACATTATTAAATCATATTGAGCTTCTTTTACTGTCTCCAAAGAACCGATAATACTTTTATTATGCAATTCAAAAACACTTGAAAAAATTTTAGAAAATTTTTCCGTCAAGGAAGCATTTTTTGCAACTAATTCTATCAATGTTATCAAATAATTTGCTTTCGCTAATATAATGGTTAACTCATCATAGTCTGTCCCTCGATAATCAATCGAAGTTAATATTTCCCCATTTTTTACACTATAATCACATATACCATTAGCCCTTCTATTTAAAACTGCTTCCGAAATAAACCCTCCTACTCCGCATGCAGGATCGCAAACAGAAGAGCCGTTAGGCAAATTTTTCACGTTTGCCATTTCAACAATAGCTTTTACAACATTCCTAGGCGTAAAAAACTGAGCCAACTGTTTTTTACCTGTTGTGCTTTTTAAGAAGTCTTCAAACAATCTGCTTTTAAAGGCTGGGTCTATATTATCCAATCGCCCATTTTCTTTAAATGCCTTCAACACGTCAAAAAACAATTCGTCTTGGTTTTGATCTTTCTTAAGACTCAATCCATTAATTATAGTGGTTCCATCTTCTCCAACAGGAAAAAGCTTCTTAATATATGGACGAACGTTAGTAAGATAATATTTTAAACAAAAACTTTTTCCCTTATCGTAAACTGTTTCAAAATCAATTGCATTGCCGTTATCATCATATTTTAATATTTTTTTGTCACTTAAAAATTTAAAAATAAACAATTCCGTAAAAGTCATTAAACACTTTTTCGGATCGTCTCCTGTAGACATATAAACTGATTGCCAAACCTTTTTTGCCAATACAGAAGGAGAAACCATTTGAGCAGGTCTAATCAAATGATTTATTTCAGTGATTGTATCAGAAAGAAGATCGATTGTATTAATTGATTCAGCCGATGTAGAATCAAAGTATTCCTTAAAACACGTATTGTTTTCATTTCGAATAAACGAAAACCCCCGCTCCGTCTTTGCGTCCGCATCAAAATATTTATAATCCCAATCATTCCTATTGGCTCTAGGGTTTAACCAATAAAAATCGCTTCCGTCGGTTATAATACAAATTTTCGCATTACACACTTGAGCATAATTGTTACATTGTTCAAATGCAATATATTTTTTATGTTCGGTGTTAAATTCACTCGGCTGTTTATATTCTATAACGCAAATTACAACAGGGTGTTGTTTATTTCTTCTGTCACAAATAAGTGCATCCGGGGCTTTTCTTTTATATTTTCCCCAATTCATTTTAGGGACTATTAAATGTTTTTCAAGGTCCTCAAAATTGGTTTTTCCTATATTATAGTACTCATATTCGCCAAAACGGTCCCCATGCTTTAAATATCCCTTCTGTATCAACTCTTCACTCATGATGCGTCTCCTTCAAATCCTTTGAAAGTATTTCCGTTAAATACTGATTAACGCTATATCCGCGTTCATTCTTCTTTCTCTTGTGTACCTCTTCCATCATCTGGTCATAAATTTTCGGTGGTAGTCGCAAGGGAATCATTATTTTCTGATATGTTGGGGTGTCCGATTTATTCACAATTTTTTCTCCTATTTTGATATCATAATATTTTTATATCATGATATCATATTAATTTAAAAAAGTCAAGAGTTTTTAACCAAAAAAACTTTGGAAAAACAAGGCTTTTTGAGGAAGTATTTTATTAAACATTTTTTGTTGAGCAGTTTACACTGTGTCGAAAAATTTTAACAAAAATGAACTCTAAATTTTACTTAACAGCATCCGCTTGTTTCTCTTTCGGTTCTTTCTTTTTTAAAACAAGCGTGAACCAAACGGAAGAAACGGCAAAACACCCGCCCGTAAGGATCATTACGCCAAAGGTACCGATCAAGGAGAACAGTCCGTTCATGAAAAATCCCGGCAATGCCTGCCCTAAGGTAAAGATCATCATACGTAGAGACGTATACGTTCCCATCATCTCATAAGGCACACACTCATAAACAAGCATAGGCACGCACATATTGACAACCGTCAAAAGCGTGTAGCCTGAAAAATAGACGATATAAAATACGATCAGGTTTTTAAAAACCGTCATAAACGGCAACAGCACGACCATAAGGATTCCGAAAGCCGCCAACGTATTGCCTATACGGAAAAACTTCTCTGTCAAGAGATACAAAACGTAACCCACAATCGTGGCAAGGCTGGTAAATACCGTCATATACGTGGACGTTTTCGTGTTAAGAATCCCATCCGAGGTCCCGATCACAACGGCAAGCGAAAGAATTCCCACCCCCACGCCGCGCAAAATGTGCGGAACCGCCGTCTTATAGAAAAGCGGATGCTTCAAAACCTCGACCACCGCGCGCAAGCGATTTTCAGGCACATGCGGGAGCGATTCGGGGTCTTTTACCCGATAGGAATGATTCACGAGCGCCGCCCCCAACCAAAGCACCGTTCCGATCGAAAAGGCGACGGACATAACGATTTGATAATTATAATTTTTGACAAAAAAGGATAACAGGGCCGTTGCGCCGATTCCGATTGAACCCGAGAGAATTCCGCTGACCGACCCAAGTTTACCGTAATCACGCATATCCATGATAAAATAAGGCATTTTATAACAAATAATATTATACAGTCCCAACGCAAAATTAGAAACAATGCTACCGATAAGCACCACGCCGTATATCCGTCCCGCGCCCCCGATTCCAAAAATCAAGACCGCCAGCTCGGATATAAAGATTACGGGAAAGATAAAGAACAAAACGGTTAAGAATTTTTTGATATTCTTTACGCCGTCGCCGAAAAACAGGCAAAAACACATTGCAGCAACCTGTATCACCTGCACCAAAGACGCGTACACGGATACCCTCTCCGCACTCACGCCCATTGTCAGAAAAAACGTCTGCACAATTGCGCCCGAAGAAAACAGGATTGCCGTATTATGTAAAACGGAAAGAATAATATATTTAATATGATTGATCTTCATAAAATTCCGCTCCCCATCGTTTTTTCGTTCAATTTTCAAAAACGATTTCTCTCTTTTTTATTTTACTACAATCTCCTTTACCCGTCAACATGATTTTTCTTTTCTTATTTGCATTTTTTGATATTTTTCGTTTCCCCCTAGCAAGATCGCCTTTTTTCTTAAAACAAAAAAAGCAAAAAATAAGACAAGCAGGTCATATATTTTGATTGAAAATTATTTTTTTTCTGTTATACTATAAAGGAATAAAACGAAACAGCCCCAAAAGCGGCTTTTCGGGAGGATAACATCATGAGCAGAAAATATGTCTTTGTGGATTGGAACGATATCGAAGCGGGCTACGGGGTTGACCTCGAAGGCTACGTTCCGCATAACGGCTCGCCCTACGGCGTTAAAATCGTGGGTCATCAGCCCTATATTGATCCGAATCCCATCATCTTTGCGGACACGCCTTGGGAAACTAGCCGCGCGGGCGTATTTGCCTCTTTCGTCAAAATCGACGGAAAATACCACGCATGGTACGACGCAATCGGTCCCCGCATCAAGCTTGCCTATGCCACGAGCGACGACGGAATCCATTGGGTAAAGCCCCATCTTGGAATCGTTGAATTTAACGGCTCGCGCGAAAATAATATCGTCGTAAACAACGACGTTCCCAATCAAGTAGACGAGGGCTGGGCGGTGATCTATCAACCCGAAGCCCCCGAGAGTGAGCGCTTTAAAATGGTGTTTACCCGCGTTTTTTACGAGGACGGAAATCAGCATGACGTTTGGCAGATGGGCGCGGTCTCTCCCGACGGTATCAATTGGAAAGAGACGGGTAAGCTCTTTAAGGGCGGCGACACGCAAAGCAGTCTCGTCTACGATAAAAAGAGAAAGAAATACGTGGTAATGACCAAGGCGCAAGACGGGGAAAATATTGCCCGCCGTACTCTGATTTGTGCCGAAAGCGACGACTTTAAAACGTTCCGCACCCCTTACTACGTTCTGCACGGCGACGTAAACGACGATCCCGACACCGACTATTACACCCCCTCCTATCATCTTTGGAAGGGCGCGGAGAACGCGCACGTTCTCTTTCCCACCCGCTTCCACCGCACGGAGGATTTCACAGAAATTCAGATCGCCGTAAGCCGCGACCTGCACACGTGGAGCAAGCCGAACAACGGAAAAGTTATTATCGGTCCCAACCAAACGGACCGTCTCTCCAACTATGCCGATCTCGGCATGACCGAGGACGGAAACGGAAATTGGGTGCACTATTTCGGCTCGACCACGGCGGGTCACAACGGTAGCCGCGCGCCCTTGCAAAAACCGAACGTGCAAGGTATTTACCGCTTCGTATTCCGCGAGGACGGCTATACCTCTTTAAAAGCGGAATCTCACGGCGGCTTTACAACGTTGGGGATCGATCTTGGAAAAGGGCTGAAAATCAATGCGGATATTCAGTTCTACGGCTATATTAAGATCGCCGTCACCGATTGGAAAACGAACGAGCCGATCGAGGGCTACGGCTTTGAAGAATGCAAGCTCGAAAAGCTCGACAACAATTCCTACGCCGTCACGTGGGCAAAGCCCGTTTGCGAGCTTCCTAAAAATAGAAACGTGCGCTTAAAATTTGAAATGTTTAAAGCCGATCTGTATTCCTACACAGTGGAGACGGAGGAAAACGCCTCCTCGGACGCGCCCGTTCCTTACGTCGTCGCACTTTAATAAAACGACCGAAAAAACAACCGCATATAACGAAAAACCCTGCCGTCGGCAGGGTTTTTTGATTTCACCAAATGAATATAACCGATCTTTGTTTTAAGAAGCGAATTTAAGGTCCTCAAGCATGATCGTTCTTTTTCCTTGTAAGCACGAAGCACCCGACAAGCACAACCGTTCCCGCACTCAATCCGCCAATGAAAGAACCGCAGCCGCCTTTCTTCTCTTTCTTTCCGCCTTCGTCCTTAGGCATCGTCTCGTCGCCCTTAAAGACCACCTCGAAAACGTTTTCGCCGTCCACAACAGTGATCGCATACTTCCCGTTCGCGTTTGCGGACACTTCATTTCCTGCAAACAACACCTTTTCCACCTCGTAACCCTCTTTGGGCTTCACAGTGAAAATGACCTCTTGCCCCGCATAATATTTGGGATAGTAGATGTTTTTAGCAATGCTTGCCTTCTCTCTGTCGCATTTTACGGTAAGCGCATACTTTTCCGCCTGCGAGAACTCGGCAATCAACCTCACCGACTCGTCCGTTTCCGTGACGGTATAGCTGTTTCCGTTCATATTCGCCGTAACGTCGACGCCGTTTTTCGTCAGCTTTTTAAACACCCGATATTGGTCGGGCGTGAACGTGACGGTTACGGGCTCGCCCGTCAACACCTGATAGAGAATATTTGCCGACCCGTCGCCCTCAATATAGACCTCGAGCGCGGGAACGCTGTATTTCAGGATACACTCTGCCACCTCGTGTCCGATCGAAATCATATCGTCCGCACTGAAATGATACCTGTCGTAGCAACCGTCCGCAATCTGATTGGTGTTTGGATCGACGATATAATAATCCTTGGTCTCCACCGTGTACGCCTTATTCACGGAATATTCTCCCGTGGGGCTTGCCACCAAGTCTTGCGCCGCACGAATCTGCTCCACACCTGCACCGCCCCCTGCAAAGGTGGAAGCGATCTTACCGATAACAAAGGGCGCATTCGCCACATCGTTATCGAACGTCTCCGCGAGATCCTCCCGCATATCGTTGATAAACGCTTTTAAGTGCTGGGCATACCCCTCGGTGGAAATCGCACCGTTCTCCGCTTCGCCCTGCATCCAGAACGTGCCTTTGAGATTCACAGTGTAGCCCTCCGTCTGATAATGCGAAACGGCATTTTGCACCAGCGAAATAAACCCGTCGTAGAGAATCCCCGTCAAGCCCTCCTTTGCCGAAGACGTTCGCATCGAGGGCGGGCACCAGTTCCCGTAGGCAACGGAAACGCTGTGCGTTTGATTATCGATCAGATACGAACCGCCGATCGCATAACGCAGGATCACCGCCTGACCGCCTTGATTTTCCTCGCTGATCACCTCAGCCATACCGACCTCTGCCCCAAAATACGCCGTGCCCCTGCCCATTCCGAGAGCAACGGGCGTTTCATATCCCGAAATCACGTTTTCTTCCGATCTGCCGTGATACCAGACTTTGGAATAGCCCTCGGTGTATTCCGCTTTTTTTTCTTCCGAGCAGGTCAAATTCTCGTTCTTGGAAAATCCTGCGGCGTTCGATTGCCCCGCAATCAAATACACCGTCAACACGCCCTTATCGGCAGCGTCGGTTTGCTTGGTTTGCATGGGAAATAAAGCCAACGAAAAAACCAATGCCGTCAATCCGCAAAAAATCTTTTTCAATAAACCGAATTTTTTCATCTTTTCTCCTTTTAAAATCGCATAGAGGGAGACAGCCGTCGAGTTTCGGCGGCTGTCCGCGCCTTTTATTTTAGTTTTCGACAAACAAGGATTTTCTCGAAACGAGAATACTTCCCTTCACGCTCTTCTGCACCAGATTCGCCACGCTCATCGCGGAATTTTCAGACGCGGAAGAAGCGGACAAGCCGAGGTTTGCATACGTCGAATTGCTCTTAAGCTCATTCAGCGCGGCTTCCCCATAGAGCCTCGTCACAACGTTGAATTTAGGCGTCCACATATACGTTCCGTTCGCACAGATACCGAACTTAAAGGTGTCCGTTGCGCTGTAAGCCGTGGAAATCTGCTTTCCGTCAAGCGTATAAGTCGTACTCAAAAGCGCGTCCGTCTGCGCCCAGCTGTAAATAAACACGCCGTCGCTATAGGCATAGAACCTATGATTATAGAGCACCACCGTCAAATTGGCGGTTCCTTTCGTCGCCGAGAACGGCGCGTTTGCAATTGCATAACCCGAGACGCTCACGCAATCTCTGCCCTTATTCTTCAACCCGTCGATATAGGAACAAAGTGTTCCCGTTCCGTCAGTAAGCTGGAAGAACATGATCTGCGAAGATTGATACTCCCCGGGCGTAACCTGCGAGGTTGCCGCCGCATACGTTCCCTTCAAAAGCGCACCGTTCGTAACCGTAATCCCAACGCGGGGACGAACGATCGTCTCATAAATTTCCGCAACGGGCATGGTAATATCCACCGAGAACACAACGGTATCGCTCTGCCCGTCAAAATATTGATACGCCATGCCGCCGGCAGTGGTACTCTCCCAATACAAGGAATAGCTGCCGTCGCTATTCGCCGTGGCGCTTCTCGATTCAATGGGCGTGGGATTTGCCCATTCGTCGTAATGGATTGCCGACCAATACAGATCGGTAGCCTGAATTTCCGTCTTTGCAAACGAGCCGTACACTTCCTTCACAACCTTTGCTTTCACCGTACATTCGTCGGCAAGGTTCGCCGCCGAAACGCCGAAAACAAGCTTATCGTTCAGATCGAACGTAACGTTCTCGTTGTTCCCGTTTTTATAATCCAAAACGCCATCGTCCAACGAGATCGAATTGATATAAACGCCGTCAAGGAAGATATAGAGCAAGTTCTCATAAAACACCACGGTAAGATTGCTCGCAGTCAAACCGTTTTGCAACGCCGTTCCGAGGTTGGGCCAAGTCGTAGCGGAATAATTCTTCGCCGCCGACAAACCGCCCGAGGTCACGGCAAGATGGCTACCGTTGAAGCCGATCGCCGCGCCCGAATAGTAATTCGTGCAGCCTGAGCCTCTCTTATTTTTACGCTCCGTATCTCCGTAGGCATACCAATAATCGGAGCCCATCGTCTTGCCGTTCGAGAATGCAATACCCGCATTCCCTGCCCAACCATTCGAGCCCTTGCAACCGTTCACGGCGGTGAAATCCACCGAATAGATCGCTGCGTCCGTGAGCGTCGTCGTGGTGTAGGCATAGCCGTAGTTCATCCAGCCCGTAGGCATCACGTATTCGCCTTGTGCGTTTTTCGTCATACGGATATTGGAGGGCTGAATTGCTTCCTTATAAACGGAATTGTCCGCAATTTCAGTAAGGGCGTCGTTTCCGTAGAGCTCTTTCACGACTCGAATGGAAACGGGCGTCTGCGCAGAGAGGTTAAACGCCCCCACGCCGAACATAAATTTATCCCCCTCGGAGAACTTGGCATTGACCGTATCGTTATTGTCCTTCTTATTCGGTGTGAAGAGAGAATCGCTCACCTTCCAACCGCCCATATAAGCGTCCTCCATAAACAGATAGAACATATCGTCGATAAGGAGCAGAGTAAGCGTCTTGGTAGGATTCTCCACGCTCGGAATCTTCACGTTGCGGTTAATATTGTTATTCATATTCATATTAAAGCCGCTATACACGATAATGCCCGTGGTGGTATCAAAACCAAAGAGCGCGTTGTGATAGTTGTTTGAAGGAATATTTCTTGCGTTACCGAGAGTATCGATGTATTTCGTTCCCGTAATCTTGTTTCCGTTACTTACCATAATGCCGACGCCCGTCCAGCCCCAATCAGAGAACTGAATACCGTTCTTCGCCGTAACCTCAACGGAGAACACCGCCGCGTCCGCTTTATTGTTTTCGTTTAAGTAAACCACGCTGTGCTTCATCCAACCGCTGTCGGGAACATAGGACACGTCGCCGTTCGCCGCCGTGAAAGAATCCATCTCGTTCGCCTCCACCTTACGAAGCTGGAAGTCAACGCCCTCCACGTCCTCGCCGCTACTGGGAATGGTCACGTATTTTTCGATGCCGTGGTATCCCGTGGCGTCTGCCGAAATCCTATACTGTCCGTCGAAGTTGAATTGTCTGCCGCCGAGCTCGAATTCGCCCGTCTTGGGCAATCCGATTCGATAGCCGCCCACCGAAGTAACGCCCGATTCGATATGATACATACCCGCAAGATCGTCCACGCTTATAATCGCGCTTCCTATAATCTCGTCCGTCGTACTTCTCACTCTGCCCTTCACATAGACAAGCAGATTATTCGTGATACGGGTAAACTCTGCGTCGATAACAAGCGAACGGGAAACGCCCTCGAACACGTACACGCCGCCCGACATTCCTCTCATTATCTCATTATAATAATCCTCTCCGTTCACGGTAAAGCCCGTGAGAAGATATCCGCTCTCGGGGATAATGGAAATTTCCACGTCTCCCCCATCGTCCACGGCGCCCGTCGACGAGCGCACAATGCCGCCTTCCGTATCGGTATTGACGTCCACCATATAGCAGTCGTACTCTTCAAGCATCTTGACAAGCCCCTCGGGATCATCTGAGAAATCAGTAAGGGAATAATCAAAGAATTCCACCTCGGAGTCGAGCGCAAAAAATCCAGGACAGCTCGCGCCGTTCAAATAGCTCACGTATTCGGTGTAGAGCATCTGTCCGTTCACGATATAATAGAAATTCCCTCCGTTTTTAAGGCAGGTAAAAGTCACCGTGGACAATTCTTTATATGCCACGTTTCTCATCATTCCCAGCTCAGTGTTTTTCCATCCTCCCCGTCCATTCACGTAGAAAGAAAGGGTACCGTAATTTATCGAAGGGCTTTGCTCGAAAATATCGCTTGCCTTCATCTTGAACGTATTGAAAGAAATCTCGTCCACCATATTCACGATACCAACCGCCGAGGGCACTTTTTTCGTTTCAGTGGGCAATCCGTTGGAGTCATTCATGTAGCCGACCCCGCCTTTCACCTTTGCTTTTACTTCAAACGCATACGCGTCCGAATATACGTCTCTAATAAAAATCGCCTGCGAGTTATCGCTTATAGAACGGACGATTCCATCCGATTCCTTGGAAAGATCCCAGCCGTCGGATTTAGATATGCCGTTCCCCGCATTCCCCATAAAAGCGTTTTCCGCGTCGGCATTCAAATAGCCTTCCGCTCCGAATCTGCCGCTGTTTTGTTGACGGTCGTTATCGTCGAAAAAGAGCATCGGACGAAGCCATGCGTTATCAGCAGAACCCTGCTCCACAATATGGCGATAATGGGGATTGATCAAAACGTATTCGGGAAGCTCCCCGTTTTCGCCGAGCTCAATATTGAGCGTATCCCAAGAAAGGAACGCCTCTGCCGTTAAAACGGTGGGAGATTCCTTCATGGGCTTATCCGTTTTTCCCACGGCTTGATACTTGTTCATCTGCACCATGGTTGCGTCCACGGGGTCCACGAACAACGTAAATTCCTGCGTGTTGAACTTATACGTAACATTCGGTCCCTTAATCGAAAACCAAAAAGAGGAATTCGCCTCATAATATCTTTGCGCCTGCCATTGGATATCGGGATCCTCCGCTTTTGCGGCAATATATAACCCCTTTTCGGAGAATGCAGTAGTGTAGCTCATTCTCACGCCGTCCTCTTCATGGACGAGGAATTTCTTTCCCTCCCAACGCGCTTCGTCGAAAACGCCGTCGATCGTCATATCGTCGTCGCAAATATCCGTCATAACGGGACTGTATCCCCAA
This sequence comes from Clostridia bacterium, assembly GCA_017467275.1. Taxonomy (GTDB): domain Bacteria; phylum Bacillota; class Clostridia; order Christensenellales; family Borkfalkiaceae; genus Scatosoma. Next base: position 188,706 of record JAFTSN010000001.1, read on the forward strand.
ACGTATTTATCAATTTGACTCTCTTTGCTCTTCTCGCCGCAGCCCGCGATAAAGCAGCTCACGCCCACCGCAAGCGCCAAACTCATAATAACAGATTTCGTATTTTTTCTCATCACATTTTCTCCTTAATTTCCCAAAATCACAATATCCGAAACGCGGATCTCTTTCCCCGTTTGGTTCAAGCGCTTGGAAATGGAAACAGTCACGGACTTTACCTTGATCTCGTTAAAGGAAGCCAAACAGCTCCCGCCCGTCTTCATGGTGTTGCTTTCCCCGATAAAATCCTCGCTGAATTTTATATTGGAAACTCTCGCTTTGGAAACGTAGCTTGCCGCGGTATACCAAGAGGGCTTTTCCGCAAGCTCGAATTCGATATAATCCACCGCGGAAAAAGCGTATTCATAAGCATAGCTGTTATACACCATGACGGCGCCGATCGTTCTCGGCTCGTCAAAGGTCAGCGTGATCTCGGTGGCTCCCTTCGCGCTGAATTCCCAGTCCTTATAATAATCGTTGCTCACAAACAGCCCGTCATTGATATATTTCGCGCTCTTTTCATCCTTCGCGTTGGTCACGCTCACCTTCGCCTCGGGAGCAATATTCGTTCTGCCCGAAACGTCCTTAATGCGCGGCTGTAAGCTGTTGGTCGGACCGTTTCCGTAGAGAATATTTCCGTATTCCTCCGTTTCCACCACGAACACCTCGGTCAGATAATAATATCTTCCCGTTTTTTGCGCGCCCGCAGTCACGTTTTTATTCCCCATGCAGTTTCCGATCCAGAAAAGCTGCGAGGAATCCGCCGAGTGAATCAAGGAGCCATGCCCCGATCCCGTCGCCCAATCGTTCCAGACCGTCGTTCCCACAACCGAGCCGGGCCACTGCGGCAATTTCGTGAACGGTCCCAAGGGACCCGTGTCACTGATCGTCTGGCAGGCGTCATAGTAATGATTCTCATAGCCACCGCCGTTATAAATGAGGAAGTTTCTCCCCTCATATTCGTAACCGAACGCGCCCTCGTTCCCGCCGCCGTGATAGAAAACTTCTCCTATCTCGGAATCGGGACAACGCTCGCCGATATCGTAGCTCTCCAGCTCGCATTTCGCTTTATTCGACGTTTCCCATCTCTCGTTCTTCGTCACGGTTGTATAATCGGCTTTGATAAGATAGGTAATCGTGGAATAATCGGGCGTGATAAAGTCCTTCATCTTCATTCCCCAAATATTCACGCCCTGGTAATCCGAGCCAACGTGCCGCGAAAAATAAAGATAGAGCTCCCCGTTTTCCGCAAGGAAGGGCTGAGGATCGATTACGCCGAAATACTCGTCTAACCCCAGATCGTATCTAAAGTTGATGGGCGGATTCTCTTTCGTGATCACTTTACCGTTTAAATTGGGCTGATCCTTATCCCCATAGTAATTTTCGCTCGTAACCGTCACGTAGGGTCCCACAGGCGTTTTGGAGACGGCGATCGCAATAAAGAATCTGTCGTATGCATTGCCCGTATTCCCAGGATATTCCGCGTTGGGATCGGTTCCGTCGTTAATCTTACTCGTTGCCGCGTAATAATTGACGTAAAGTCCCTTTTCCTCGTCATAAATGGGAGCGGGCGCCCAAGTGAAGCCTGAAATCCAGTCCTCGGGAACAATCTTTGTGCTGAACGCTCCGTTCAACGCTCCGCAGAGCTCCCATTCCACCAAATCCCTACTTCTCAAAACGGGATTTGCCGCACTGTATTCACCATAATTCTGCGTAAACATGCCGTTCGCGCCCATATTCGTTCCCGAAGGGAAGAGATAATAGTACCCGCCGTAAAGATCCACGCCGTTTTCATCCGTATGTCTGCCCTCGGGCACGTATATACTGCTCGTATCGGAAGCAAACTGTCTGAAATCGTTGCGGTAGAAATATTCCGAATCGTACGCTCCGTCGGCAGAATTTTCCGTGAACGCGTCGAGAACGAAATACTCCCCGATTGAATCGCCGCCTTTTGAATCGCCGCATCCCGCGCACGAGATAAGCAGCACCGCCGACAATACTCCTGTTAAAAGCTTTTTCATAATTTTCTCCTTTATACTAATCGTCGTTTCTCCTCTTGGAAAAACAAATCTCCTCACTATCCCTTAATGCTGGCGGACAGAGCCAACGATTTACGGATATATTTTTGCGAACAGATATAGAACACGAGAAGGGGTGCCATGGACACGACCACACCCGCCATTCTCAACGGCCAATTCTGCGCGTAAGGCCCCGCAAAGAACGCAAGCGCAACCTGCAAGGTATACATATTCGAGCTCTGACAGAAGAGGAGCGGCCCGAGATAATCGTTATACGCGCTCATGAACGAAAGAATGAACTGAGCAAACATAACGTTCGTCGAAAGCTTCAAAATAATGTGATTATAAATTCCAAAGAAGCCAAGCCCGTCCACCTTCGCCGCATTGATAAGATCGTCGGGAATGGTCAAGTAAAATTGCCGCATAAAGAATACGCTTCCAATCGCCCCGAACATACGCGGAATCATCAACGGATACGGCGTGTTCATCCAGCCGAGCGAATCGTATAAAATAACCTGCGCGATCGTCGACATACTGTTCGGCAGCATCATTGTGGAAAGCAATATAGAAAAGATAAAGCCCTTTATTTTAAACCGCATTTTCGCAAAGGCGAATGCCGCCATACCCGAAACGTAGAGCCCCACAAGAATCCCGGGAATATAGATCCAAAGCGTGTTGAAAAACCCGCTCAGAATATTCACGCCGCCCATCTCTTTGAAAAGCACGTCGTGATAGCCCTGAAGGGAAAAGCCCATTTGCGGCCACCAGCGGAAATTCGCGCTGTTGGCTTCCTGCTCTGTCATTAAAGAGGTCATAATCAACGTGTAGAACGGGAAAACGATCACGAGAACGACAAGCGCCATCACGATATACGATCCGATATTTTTCGGTTTTTTCTTTGTATTTAACACCGTTTCGTCCTCCTTAATCGTAAGTAACCACTTTATCAGACAGCTTGAATAAGAGCTTGGAAATAATCATAATTACGATTGCAAAAATCCAACTCAAAGCCGAAGCCCGTCCAAAGCCCTCAATGGCATTGTTCTGAATACCCATACGGTAGATATAATAGGTCACCGTCATTGCCTTGAAGCCGGGGCCTACACCGCTGTTGGTAATCAATTGCATGATTGCCATTTCCTGCAACGCCGCCACCAACCAAGTAATCGTCACGTAGAACAGCGTGGGCGAAATACCGGGCAAAACCACCTTATAGAAAATCTGGAACCCGTTTGCCCCGTCGATCTTCGCCGCTTCCTTCAAAGACTGATCCACGTTTGCCATTGCACCTTGCAATTGTAGGATATTCGTCGCTTTCATCCAAACGCTGATCGTGAGAACGGAGGGCATAAACCAATCGACGTCGCCCATAAAGTTTATAGGCTTTACTCCCAAGTAACCCAAAATCGTGTTGATCACGCCGTAATTTGGCTCGAAAATCCATTGCCACATCAAGGTCACGCCAACCGTCGAGCAAACGCTCGGCATATAGGCAATTACCGCCACAAAAGAGGTCCCCTTCAAGGGCTTGGAGCAGATATTCGCCAAAAACAGACTCACGACAATGTTAATGGGCACGCTTAAGCAGTAAGCAATCGTATTTTTAAACGAAATATTTACCCACTTATTGGTGAACACAAATTTATAATTTTCCAAGCCCACCCACTTCATATAAGAGATATCGTAGGATTTGAGCTCGTGAAAGCTGACCACCAGCGACAGCAGCATGGGATAGAGCGAGAATGCGAGGAAGCCCACAAAGGGCAGAATCGACATTAGCGTTCCTTGAATATCCTCGCGTCTACGCATCGAAGCCATTCCGCTGCGCTTCTTTGTTCCGTCAAATAACCTTGCCTTTTCTTCCATTGTTCAACCCCTTTTAATAATTGAGCTTGAGTTCTTCGTTCGTATCGATAATGGAATCTTTCTTCCAATCGCTGTAGGTCGGTTTTCCCTCATTGTTTCTAATATAGCTGTTGAGCGGGTTTGCCCAAATATCGATCCAAGTGTAGGATTTCAAATACCACCAATCTCCAGGTCTCTGATATCCAAGCCCCTCGCCGAATACGGCAATGTTGGAGGGCGCGTATTCCTTAAATTTCATCTTGGAAACAAGCTCGGGCTGATTGGGGAAATGTCCGTTTTTCGCGCGAACGTCCTGCCCGTCGGGCCCCGCCATCCAGAGCATGAACGCCGCAACCTCCTTGCCTTTCGTCGACTTCTTTCTCGTCACAAGCCCCTTGGAGTTGGAGTGCCCCGCCTCCACGCCGCGAACGACAACCTCGTCGCAATCGGGATCCTCGGGATCGGCATACTGCTTATAGACGGGCAACGGTGCAACGTCCCACTTGAAATTTCTCGTCGCCGCCTCGATAGAAAGCGTTTTAATATATGCCGAGCTTTCGATAAGCATTGCCAGCTTGCTCGAATAGAAATAGTTAATAGCCGAACGCACACCGAACATATTGGGGTTAGGCGAAAGCTGTAACCCTGAAGTATTTTCAAGATTCGTGGCTTTATTCACGCCAAGGCGCAGATAACGGATAAATGCTTCAAGTTGAGAGGGAAGCTCGCCGAGCACACCGCTCTCCTTTGCTTGGCTCACCGTGGAACGAACGCCCACAACCTCTCCGTCAACCGAATAGCTACCGTCTTCCTCCCAATCGGCAATCACCCCTTTGGGAATTTCCAGCTTATCCGTCAATTCGAGCGTTTCGCCTTTCTTATATTTCGTGCCCGTATATTCGCCCGTGTAGCCCTCCTCGGAAAGCACCACATAGTTGGGCGATTTATCAAAGAGGGACAAGTTCCAATCTCCCGAACCGCTCAAATCGGCAAGGCAGTCCCCGCCGACCGACCAGCCGTAGCTGAACCACCATTCGGTAAAGAAACCGTAGTCCGTGCCGAAATCGGTGGTCGCCGTCGTGTTGTATTCGGGCGAAAAGAGCATCGCAATATCCTCCAGCTCATCCCAATTCAATGCGATACGGTTATTAAAGACCATAGTCTCGCTCTTGTTCGGCTTCGTCCACCCCGCATATTCGTCGTTGGTATAAGGCGACTCACTTCTGTAAAAGCCCTTTTTGGGGACGTTGATATCCTTAATCTTCTCGTAGTCCTTCTTATATTTACCTCTGCGGTCCGCAATCTCGCCCGCATTCCATTTATCCATGTCCTCTTCATCCACGCTGATCACCGTGATCCCTGCTTTCTCGAAAATACTTTCGTTATAATACAGCGCGGTGGGCTTGGTATCGATGGGCAAACCATATAAAGGCGAGGTGTCCGTAGAGGTACCCGTCGTATCGTCATAACGCAATCTCTCGATCGCTGTGTCGGGAATATCGGAAAGGGAAAGATCCTCCGCCTGCGCGAAGTACTCCTCGGAAAGCGGCGATAAAAGCCCCATACCGACCCACTGCTTAAAGTAATTGTCTACCGTGAAGAATACGTCGGGCCCGGAATTCGAGGAAGCAGTCGTCTGAATCAGCGTCGTATAGCTCGAGGTGGGCTTAGTGGATATTTGCACGTTGATTCCGTGCTCCTTTCCGTAAGTCCTGTTAAACTCTTTGGTCATTAAGGAATAGATTTCCAACTCGTCCTCATCGCCGTACACCCAAAACTGAACGTCGTTCTCATTAATTTTCGCGCAGCCGAAGCCCGTCAACGCCAAGAGTGCAGAACACGCCAATGCCATAAATTTCTTCATTCTTTTCATGATTTTCACCTCATATATAATTTTTTATTTTTTCCTTTTGTTTTTCGCAAACGTCCTTCGTTCACGAACCGCCTGCGGGGTTTATCTTTCGTTTTTTAACGCTTATCGCGAAGATATATCAGCTCGCCGCCTTTGAGTCTCGACTCCTCCGCGCAAATCCCCATCAAATGGCTCTCGATGGAATTTTCAAGCGACGTTTCGCTCTTTTTCTCCCCCGCAAGAACCTCTGTCAGCGTCTCGATCAAATAATAATCGCCGCCGCCGTGGGAATATCCTCCCGCCGCCAAGTCTCCGATCTTGATTCTCTCTTTGGGGATACTGAATTTTTTCACGTCGATAAACCCTTCTTCTTCGTCTAAAACGATTTCCCCGTAAGTTCCGTAGAACTTCAAAATCCGTCCGCCATAAGCCGTCAAGGGCATCATCGTCAGGGTTGCCGTCACGCCGTTTTCAAAGGTCATCTGCGCCGTTTGATGATCGACCACGTCATTATCGCAACGGAAAACGCATCTGCCGTAGGGCCCCGTTCTCAAGCCCTCCGTAAGCGCCTCCTCCGTAACGGGAACAACGGGCGTCACCACGTTGTGCGGCCAAAGGTTTGCAGGTTTATACACCCGCCAATTATCTATGTATATTCTCTTTGCACTATACGCGCAATCGTCCACGTACTTACAATCCAAACAGCGTGCCGCCGCCCCCTCGGGTGCGTTCTCCTCTTTGAAAAACGTCAGCGCCCCCACGGACGAGATACTCTCGCATCGGGATTTTGCATAAAATTGCAACAGGTCCAAATCGTGACAGCACTTTGCAAGAATCATGGGAGCCGCCACCTTGCGGTTCCTCCAATTTCCCCGAACAAAGCTATGCGCCTGATGCCAGAAGGCAACGTTTTCCGTCGCACTGATCGAGACCAGCTTTCCGATCGTCCCCTCGTCGATGAGCTTTGCCACGTGTAAAAATGCGGGAGCATAGCGCAAAACGTGGCATACGAGCACCTTGCCGCCGTATTTCTTCTGCGCCTCCAAAAGCGCCTCGCATTCCTCTCTCTTTTCCGTGATCGGTTTTTCGAGCAAGACGTCGTAGCCGAGGGAGAGAGCCCGAATACAGGGTTCCACGTGCTCTCCGTCCAACGTTGCGATCACAATTAGATCGGCGCGCTTTTTTTCAAAAAAAACATCAAGCTCGGAAAATCGGTCCGCTTCGGGAACTGCAAACCGCTCGCCGTATTTTTCAAGCTTGGCTTCGCTAATATCGCAAATCGCCTGTATCTTATAGGCGTCGGGTTTTTCAAACATCAATTGTCCGTATGTTTCCGCACCGCGGGCACCACAACCGAGAATCGCGACCGAGTATATCTTTTTTGACATTTTTTACCTCCTTTCTCTTATCTCCTTTTTTAGACGGCAAATTTCCCGCCATATTACATTATAAATTATACCATCTCAAATCCTCTTAAATCAATAATCATTTTTGCACACTTATTACCAATTTTTGATATTTTCCCCCGTTTTGCCCCCAATTCTCCCCTTTCCAGAAGAAAATAGTCAAAAATCATGACAAACATGATTGAATTTGCACTTGCTTCTCCATTTTTTCTAAAGTATAATAAAATCGCCCCGACAAAAGGGCGAAATAAAATAGGAAGTAATTGAAATGGATAAAAAACACGTATTTATCGATTGGTATGAAGTTGACCCTGCATACGGCGTAGACGCCCCAGGTTACCGCCCGAAAGACGGCTCCCCCTACGGAGTCAAAATTAAGATTCATAAACCCATTCTCGACGAAACGCCTTTGCTTACCCCCGATCTGAATAATGCTTGGGAAAATCCTCGCGTCGGTGCTTTCGCCACAATTATTAAAATTAAAGATACTTATCATATGTGGTATGAAGCGCTCGCAATCCCCTGGAGCCTTACCTATTGCTACGCTACAAGTAAAGACGGTATCCACTGGGAAAAACCCAATCTTGGCTTATGCGAATACAACGGTTCAAAAAACAACAACATTATTCGCATCGACTCCACTCCCGACCATTGCGACGAAGGCGAAGCTATTATCTATCAAGAAGACGCACCCGAAAACGAGCGTTTTAAAATGGTCTTTACCCGTGTACAGTACGATAACGGTAAGGTAACGGAAGTGGCACAGCACGGTGCGATTTCCGCAGACGGTATTCATTGGGAAGAAACAGGAAAAATCTTCGTCGGCGGAGACTGCCAAGCAAGCTTTATCTATGACGTCAAGCGCAAAAAATACGTGGTTATGAGTAAATCGCAAGATCCCGATCATCTCATTCGCCGTACGATGATTTACACGGAAAGCGACGACTTCCGCCATTTTAGCGAGCCTCGGCTTATCCTCAACGGCGATCCCACCGATCCGCCCGACGTAGATTATTACGATATGGCATTGCATGCATGGAAAGGCACGGATGACGCGTTCGTTTATTTCCCCGCAGCTTTCCATCGCACGAACGATATCGTCGATACGATATTCGCTTGCTCGCGTGATTTTTACACCATCAACCGACCGCTCGGTTTTGAACCGCTATTCAAGAAAGAAACCGCGCCCGACATTTACGCCGTACAAGGTATGACGGAAGAAAACGGAAGATGGTATCACTATTGCTGTTTGATGCCCACGGGACATAATGAAGGCGCAGTGCTCAAAGGCGAAAAAAAATACGCAGGGTTTAGAAGATTCTACTACCGTGAGGACGGCTACACTTCGTTGAATGCGGAATCACACGGCGGCATCACCACCATTCCCCTGCAATTTGGGAAAGGCTTGAAACTCAACGCAAAAATTCAAACGTATGGCTATATCAAAATCGCCGTTACCGACGGTGAAAACACTGTCTTAGATGGTTTTGGTTTCGACGATTGCAAACTTACCCCTATCGACGATTTGCATTACGCCGTGGAATGGAGAAAACCTCTTTCCTCGCTCGATCTTAACCAGCGCTATCGTCTGAAAATGCAGCTTTTTAAATGCGATATCTATGCCTATACCTTCACCGATTGTCCCGACGAAGAAACGGGCGCAGACAAACAAGCCGCATACCGCGTATAATTACAAAAACAAGACGACAAAAAACCGTTGCAAAACGCAACGGTTTTTTACTTTATTTTCAATTTCAACACATACCTGGTATGCCCATTTTTATAAAAACGCCTTACTCGTAGTCCTTTACAATTCGTTGTAATTGTTCTACGTTTTTCTTTGTTTCACGGTAAATATAATCGAAATCTGCGCCACTCGTGATCATATCCGCGCCCAAATCATACCACTTTCTTTGCTCGCTTTCTTCCGTGGACGTCATCGCCATCCCGATATATTTTCCGTTATCTTTCAAGATTTTTATCGCTTCGTGAATCAAAGCCATATTTTCTTCACAATACACGTCGCTGAGCCGCCCAATCGTCCCCGACAAATCGAACGGTCCGAAAATATAGCCGTCAATGTAGGGATTTTTCACCATTTCAGGCAAACTCTTCACCGCCGTGATGCTTTCTATCTGCACAAAACGGCAAAGATTATTCAGCTGATCGTCAATATATTCCTTAATGGGAATATCGCCGTAATGCACCGCACGAATAGGTCCGCAACCACGATTCCCAAGCGGCGGATACAGAGTAGATTTCATACATTTATCCGCATATTCAGCCGTGTCCACCATGGGGAAAATAATCCCGTCAGGTCCCATTTCCAATATTTTTTTGGTATGGTTATAATTATCTACCTGCACACGAACAATTACAGGCTTTTTATGCGCTTTTAAGATGGTGATACAATTCAACAATTTCCCGTAATCGATTGCCGAATGTTCGCTATCCAGCCATACGAAATCTAGACCCGACATCCCATAAATATCCGCAACGTACCCTTCGCCCATACTAATTTGCGAACCGAACGTTTTTTTACCCGCTTTGATTTTCTCTTTCAATGCATTCATGTTTATCTCCTTATTGGTAAATGATAAATAAATTATATCATATCCACAAAAAACGTTAATACGCTTTTCTACACTGTTTGTTTTCCTAAACTACACTGTTTTCTTCACACTTCTACAACGTAATTTCCTCCGCCTGCAACCTACTGCACAAACTAATCGGCAGGGTATGTGCGTGCAATTCCGTTTTATACTTGTATATTTCCTTTAAATTCTGTGTGTCCATTTTAATCTCCTCTTAAATCAGCGTTTGCTTTTCACCACCCCAAGCTGATGATAATACGCAATAGGAGCCGCCGCCCAGCCATGACAAAGGCTTCCCGCCCCGCCGAAATCAGCCGCGCCTTTTAGCGTCTCCCAAAACGAAGTCGCCCCGCTTTTAAGCATGTGCGCGTAATTTTTATCGATATCCGACAAGACGTAATCCCTATACTTTTCCGTATCCTCGGCAAGCAATGCGTCGTACTTGAACGGCAACATACTTAACGTACATTGAATAAGCTCTCCGCTCACCAGCTTTTCGCAGATCCGCGCTCTTTTCTCCCCGTCCGCAACGCCCGTCAACAGCGCGTAGGCGTTCAACAGCTCGAAATAACGGGGATCCTCCTCCGTCATTCGGTAAAGCCCCGCTTCCCCGTCGAAATACCGACGGTTAATTTCCGTCCCAATTTCTTCGGCTATCCCGATATACCGCTCCGCTTCCATGTTTTCCCCGAGCATACCGCAAACGCGAATCAAGCTTTTAAGCGCCAATAAGAAGGTGAAATTCAGCGCCGAATCATGCTCGGCGGTCACTTGATCAAGTCCGTCGTTCCATTCGTAAAAATTCCAGAAATCCGCGCCCTTAAAATTGGAGACAAGCCCTTCTTTCCTGTTTGAAATGAACGTCTCAGCAATGCCCGTCATCTTCCCGAAATATTCTCGGAGCAAACGAATATCCCCCGTCTCAGAGGCATATTCTTCCATCGCCACAAGATAAAACAGCGTAAACGAAGGAATCACAAGCCGATCGGAGGTAGGCACAACAATTGAAACCTGCCCCTCCGCATTCCAGTCCTCACTCATAAGCTTCAACGCGGCATATTGGTATTCGTTGTTCTCGAACGCGCGGTATCCATACCGCATCTGCTGACGGCTATCCAACGCATAAAACGCCTGTTCCCGCCAAGGGCAGTCGTAATAATGCTCGAACGCATTCAACTTAAGCGTTCGCACGGAAATTTCGTATATCTTTTTTCTCAACGGGTCGTCGATTTCAACCGCCTTTTCCTGAAACGGATAAAACAGCGGAATCAATCCGATTTCCTCAACTTTGGCACTCCCTTCCGTCTCAAAATATCTGCACCCGATTTTTCTTAAGGGATTAAACGCCGTTCTCCGCTCCCCGTCTCCCACAAGCTCGAAAGAGAAATCCCGCGCGCCGATTCTTCTCGGCACACCGCCGTCCTCCTTTAACCATTCCCCGAAGGAAACCGTTAAAATCTCGTCGGACTCTCCTTTAAAAATAACGTAGGGCAACCCGACCGTCTCCGCTCCGAGATCGTAAACGTTTTCAGAAACTTTCTTCGCTTTGATCGGTTCGCCCCACGAAAGCAAAGCTATCGGACGCTCAAAGGTCTGCTCGGGCATATCGCCAACTCTTTCAGCCTTAAAATAGGACGCGGACCCCCGAACAAAATTCATTCGGAACGAATACCCGATTTGCTGGGTGATGAGCTTTTTTAAGCCCGAATCAAAACAAGACAAGGGGCGGGCGAGCGTCTCTTCGTCCGATTGGACGAGCGTCTCCCCGCCGCAGAGAATCTCAAATCGCAGCGCGGGGCGGTTGATATAGTGGCAAAAATTTCGATCCCCGCAATACCAAACCCAAAAAACACACTCGTTCTCCCCCGCCTTTAAATAAGGCGTCAGATCAATCGTATCGTGTATTTTATACCACGGAAAATCGGCATACTGTCCCGCATAAACGAATTCCCCGTTCACAAAAACGGCATATTCGCTGTCCGCGGAGACTTTCAGCTCCGTTCTCCCTTCTCTATAGGGAAAAACTGCCTTAAATTCCCCGTAGGAATCCTCCTCGTTTTGCCCGTTCAACCAAATCCATTCTCCATTCATCGCCTTTCAATCTCCGACAATTTCCTTTACGATCGGGGTCATATATTCCGCACAGCGCCTCCCGATCCATTCCGCGCCTTTATCGTTGGGATGCAATCCGTCCGCCGTATAGCTCTCCGCGTCTCCCGTCACGTAGAGCTCGGCAAACAGTCCGTCGAGCGGCATATATCCGTCCGCGACGCCGCGACAAAGCCGACGGATACTATCGATCCGTCCAACGAGATCAAAGCGTTTTGCGGCGCGGTTATACTGATCTGCCATCAACAAATACGGCTCGATCACGAGAAGCTTTGCTTTCGTCTGCTCTTTTATCGCGGAAAGAATGGACGCATACTGTTTTTCAAAGTCTTCCTGCGATAAATCCCCCTCCAAGGCATGCCGCAGCGTATCATTAACGCCGACAAACAGCACCACCATGTCTGGATTCAAAGCAATCGCATCCTCTTTCAAACGGGCAAAAAGATCCCTCGTCTCGTTTCCCCAGATCCCGCGGTTAAAAAAGGCGAAATCCACGTCGGGAAAGCGTGAAGAAAGCCTCTCGGCGGCATATTTGGGGTACCCGCCGCCCAGATCGTCTCCGTTTTGCACGTTTCTCGTTCCCGCCGTGATACTATCCCCCAAAAAGAGTACTCTGATCGGCGTTCGCTCCACACCTGCCCCCATCATTCGGGCTTTTTCTCAAGCTTCAAGGGATAGTCGCCGAGATGTTCCACCTTAAATCCGTTTGCCTTAAATTTCTCATAGTCAAACGCTTCCAGCTCGTCGATCGCAAGCTTATGGAATTCGTAGAAATTCTTCCACCATTCGTAGCCCGAGCCGAGCTCCGCGTTCAAATACGCGTCCGCGATATCACAGCCCATCGCAGGAGCGACGTAAAAGGCGCCCATCGCCAGAACGTTCACGCCGTTACCCGTGATCGCGCGAAGCGCGGCAGGCACGCTCTCGACAACGCCCGCATGAACGTGCGGACACTTACTCGCCGCGATATGAATCCCCATACCCGTGCCGCAAAACAAAAGCGCACGCTCGAAATTCCCCTCCGAAATCTGCGCGCCGACCCGAAGCCCGACTCTGTGGAACATATTTTCCGTATCGTTCGGATCACTGTCCGCCGTCACGCCGAGATCGGTGATCTTCCAGCCCTTTTCCTTAAGATGCGCCACCACAGCCTCTTTTAAGGGATACCCCGCAAAGTCCGCGCCTACCACCAAACACTTGTCTTTTACCGTTTTCATGTTTTCCTCCACCTTAAATTTTAATAAACTTATTCCCTATTGGGAACAGGATACTTTTTAAACACGATCGCATTGGAATCGTGGAAAGTATGCGCGCCGTTGAGCGCATTGCGAAGCACCGTTTTAAACTGCCCGTCCTCTATAATAAAGCTCGGGTATTGCACACCGTCCTCCTCCACTGAAAGCGCGGAAATATCCTCCAATACGCCAAGCGTTTCCCAGTGCTCCAAATCCTTGGAACAGTACAGCTCGATCACGTGACGGGGATAACAGCCCGTATTCCCCATCGCATAATAAAGCCCCTCCGCAGCCTTTTGAACGAAAAACTTACAGTGCCCCGCTCTGAAATCGATCACCTTATAAAATTCGGGTGTCTTTTCTATCTCTTTGGGATCGAACTTCAGCATCAGCGCACGCTGATAGGCAAAGCGCGACAAAATAAACAGCTCACCCCCGCGCTCCACCATATTCCCCTCGATCGCAAAACGGATATTTTTGTCTCCGCCCCACTCGAATTCGATCATGCGCCTCTTGGAAAACGTCCACGCGGACTTCTCGCAAACGTCCTTGCTTAAATCGAGCGTCGCCGCCAACGTATCAAACCTCTTCACGCCGTGACCGCCGTATTCGAGCGCAAAATAAATCTTGCCGTCCTTTTCGCAATAGGGCGTCGCCGTCTTATGCATTCCGCACCCGACGCACGTCCCGCAGCCGTAAAGCAAATACGTGGGGTCCGACCAATTCATCCCGTCCTTACTCTCCATAACGACCAGCGAGCCCGCCTCGCTGTCTACGCCGAGAATACAGAGCTTATCTCCTGCCACAAAGAGCGTACCCCAAAAGCAGGGCACGATATCGGCAACGTACTCCCAGCTCTCCCCGTCGTCCTCAGAGCGGTATAAAAGGGTCAGATTAAACGCCCCGCGCTGATCAGCCCCGCGGAAAACGTCCATAGAGACATAGAGCGCGTTGCGAAAACGAACGATCGAGGGCGTGGCGACGTATCTCCCACTGAACGAATAGCAAAGATCCTGCGGATGCAGATAATTTACCACTTTCCCGAGATAATCTCCCGTTCTAAACAGTCGCTCGCCGCTCGCCGTTTGCGCGCAAACCACCTTGAGGGAATATTCCGTATTCTCCTCCAAGCCCTCTATTTTCACTTTTTTTTCTGTCGTAACAACCGTCCGCACGGCTTTCCCGTCCGAAGATACAACCACCTCGAACTGCTCGCCGTCGCCGACCCACTGCGCCTCCACACCGTTTTTAAACGGTGCAAGACGGACCACGTAAATTCCTTTTGCTTCGTCGCCCCATACGTTATAGGGATAATAAGAGCTTCCCATGTTGTTTCTCCTTGTTATCACTCGAATAAAATCGTTTCAATGAGCTTGATTGCCATATAATAATGAAATTCACGGATAGGATGGTTGAGCTTATTCGCCAAAAGCTCCGTCACTTCCACCCCCGCCTGCTCGAGCCTCTCCCAAACAGGATAGAGATCGCACACCTTCACGCCGTATTTTTGACAGCTCTCTTTTGCCGCCTCAAAATATGCTTTCAGCACCCCGCTGTTTTGCACGTTTTTTGAAAACTCCTTGGAAAGCCCGATAAACAGCTCATCCTTTAGATGCGGGCTGGTTTTCGTGTTCATATAGTTTTGCGTAAGAAAAACCGTTTGGATTCCCCGCTCTTTTAAGCGGGAAAAAATCTCCTCTAACGCCTCGCAATAATTCACAATTTTTGACATACCGCCCGTACTGTCGTTCAAGCCGTAAGAAACGACGACCAGATCGGGGTTTTGCGCTAAAATATCCCGTTCCAATCTCTTCGCCCCCACGGGAGCAGAATCGCCGCTGATGCCGCTGTTCACGATATTGATCTGCACGCTCGGATAGAGAAGATTGAGGATCTCTTTCATGCGCGTGGAGAACGCACTTTTATAATCGAACACCGTCTGTAAGCTGTTCGGACCCGTCAAATAGCACTCAAAACACCCCTGCGTCACGCTATCGCCCAAAAACGCAATCGTAACGGGTTTATTGGAAACAAGATTTTCCTGCTTTTGTTTGCATAAGTCGAAAACGTTCATATTCTTTCCCTTTCCTTTTTTAAAGAAGTTTTTTTGTAACCTTTCTTTAAATTTTCCTATTCTAATTTTACCATATTTTTTTAATCGGTCAAACCTATTTTTTGTTGACTTTAATACTATTTTTTGATATAATTCAATCATGGAGACGTTAAACGATTATACAAAGCCTTTTTACGAGGCATATCGGGATACTGAAAACACCTTTCAGATTTCGAGGAGAAGCGATTATTCCTTCAACGCTCATTTCCATTCCTGCATGGAGATATTTTTCTTGCTGGACGGAGAATATCTGTTAAATATCAATGCAACGGCATTCAAAGTGAAAGCGCCCGCCGCGATCATAATGGACTGTTTCGATATTCACAGCTATGAAAAGCTCTCCCCCACGTCGGACGGGATTGTGATGCTTATTCCTCAAAAATATCTGATCGATCACTTAAAGCATAAAGGAAAATCCTATCTCAACTCCAATATTATTTCGGACGCGTCTATCTGTGAGGACATCCTTAAACTCATTGAGCTTTTGCAAAAAAACGTGGAGGACGATTATCTTCGCACCTGCTATATCAATGCGATCATTCGCAGCTTCACCAACACGCTCCACTTTTCCGTCTCTCAAAAAATCAAGAATCAGAATCTCATTCAGTCTATCCTGTTTTATATTAAGAACAATTTTAAAAACGACATCTCTCTGCACTCCATCGCAAGAGATTTTTCCTACTCGGAAAGCCATCTTTCTCGGCTCTTCCACTCCTATTTCCCCTATTCGATCTCTTTCTACATAAACTCCCTGAGAATCGAATATATCAACAAAGAAAAGAACGCAGCAAACGTGAAGATGCTCGATCTGATCTACGAAGCGGGTTTTCAGAGCCCGCAGGCATATTATCGGAACTTAAAAGCCTATAATAAAACTTTTAATGATAAAAAATAATACACCCGTAACAAATAATGGGTTGATTTCTTTCCCAATTTCTCTTATAATTTTCTTGTAAGGTTTTTTATAGGAGAAAAAATCAATGATCGGTGTTTCCAATCTCACCTTATCGGAAAAGCTTCGTTTGTTGACAGGGAAAAATTTGTGGCAAACGGAGGATCTGGACGGTAAAGTCCCCTCCGTTTTTTTTGCTGACGGTCCGCACGGATTGCGCAAAATGAAAATGAACGAACAGGGCCGTTACGAAAATATTCCTTTCATCGCCTATCCGAACCTCGTCAACCTTGCGAACTCTTGGGACGTGAATGCGGCGAAAAAAATCGGCGAATGTATCGGCGAAGACTGTATCGAAAATAACGTACAGGTCCTTCTCGCCCCCGGTGTAAATATCAAGAGAACACCGCTTTGCGGCAGAAACTTTGAATACTTCTCGGAGGATCCCCTGCTTGCGGGAAAACTCGCCAAAGCCTATATAACGGGCGTACAAAGCAAGGGCGTGGGTGCCTGCATAAAGCATTTTTGCGTCAATAATCGGGAAATCGGCAGATACTATCAATCGAGCGAAGTAGACGAACGCACTTTGCACGAAATTTATTTAAAGCCTTTCCGCATCGCTCGCGAAGCGGAGCCTTGGGCTATCATGACGAGCTACAACCCGGTCAACGGTATTTATGCCGCAGAGAACAAAAAACTCCTCACGGACATCCTTCGCAAAAAGTTCAAATTCAACGGACTTGTTATTTCCGATTGGGAAGGCGTTCACATGGGTTACAGAGCCTTAAAGGCAGGGCTCGACCTCAGAATGCCCATGCCCTATCACAAGCAGGCGTATAACGAGCTTTTCAACGCCTATGAAAAGGGCTGGATAACAGATGAGGAGATCGATAACGCCGTTTCCAATATCCTGCGGTTCTGTCATAAAGCAACCTCAAGCCCGACTTTCCTCAAAATGAGCCGCATCAAACGCCGCGAGATCGGACTCAAAGCGGCGCTCGGTTCGATCGTACTTTTGAAAAACGAGAACGTCCTGCCGATCACCGCAGAGAACATAGTCGTCGTCGGCGAACTCAATTCCCGTCCGCACGTGGGCGGCGGCGGCGCGGCTTGCGTCGTGAATATATTCCCGCAGTTCCCGTTAAACGAGCTGCTTTCCGAGCGGTTAAACCGACCCGTGCAATGCACAAAGCACGTTTATTTAGACAGCTTGAACCCCTCTCACAACGATCGCGAGGGCGCGCTCGCCGCTTCCAAAAGCGATCTTTCGATCGTCATTGTCGGGAACGATACAAAAACGGAAACGGAAGGCGCGGATCGCGAAAGCATCCGTTTGAGCGAAAAGGAAGAACGTCTGATTCTCTCCGTCGCAAAAGCCGCGCCCAAAACGGTGGTCGTCATCGAAGCGGGCTCGGCAATCGACATGTCGGCATGGATCGATCAAGTCGACGGCGTGGTATTCGCGGGCTTCCTCGGCGACAATGCAAACGAAGCGCTTGCGGATATCTTAAGCGGAAAGGTCTGCCCCAGCGGCAAGCTTTCGGAAACCTTCCCCACCTCCATCGAAAATACCTATTGCGGCACGCAAACGGGCAACGGCTACGTGGAACGCTACACGGACGGCGTATTTGTCGGCTACCGCTACTACGACGCCTTCAAAAAGGAAGTCCTCTTCCCCTTTGGCTTCGGCTTGAGCTATGCCAAATTTGAATATTCCAATTTAAAAATCGACCGTTTGGAAGAGGATACCTTCGAGGTCTCCTACGACGTGACGAACGTCTCCTCCGTGGAGGGTAAGGAAATTTCTCAAGTCTACGTGAAGGACGTTTGCTCGATGGTCTCCCGCCCCGAAAAGGAATTGGCGGCGTTTGCAAAAACCTCGTTAAAACCCCACGAAACCAAACGTGTTTCTCATATTCTCAACAAGGAAGCTTTCTCCTACTATTGTGTAAATCGGGAGGATTGGGTTATCGAAAATGGCGAATTCGACATTCTGATCGGCGCCTCGTCAAGAGATATTCGCCTTTCCGATCGAATCACGATCACCCTTTCGGAAGAAACGCAGCCCTCTTATCTTTAAATCCTTTAGCTTATGAACGAAACTCACCCCGCCGCAATCGCGACAGGGTGAGTTTTTTATGAAAAGCAACACAAAGAAGCGTTCAATTCATACCTGCCCCGCTCTTTTTAAGAAAGTATCCTTATTTCTTTCTTTTGATAAGCGCCGCAGCCAACCCGATCAAAACCGCCCCGCCGCCGTAGAAAACGGAGGATTTACACCCCGAGCCCGAAGCGCCGCTTGAAGAAGAACCCGAGGAGGGCTTTTTATCCTCCACCGCAACCTCATCAAAGCTCACGGAGAATTTATTTTCACCGCTCGTAATCGTGATCTCGTATTCACCGTCCTGATTCGCTGTCAGCGTCTCACCGTCAAAGCTGACGTCTTTGACCTTATATCCCGCTTTCGGACTGACCTTGACCGTCAGCCTCTCTCCCGCGTAGTAAAAATAGGAACCCTTGCTCTTTTGCACGTAGGCACAATCGCGGTTATAATCGAGCGACATCGTGTATTTCGCCGCCTCGCTATATTCCACTTTCAAGCTGACGAACTCATCCGTCGCCTCAACCGTATAGGTATTTCCAACCATCTGCGCCGTAACGTCGACGCCGTTCGCCGTAAGCTTTTTAATCGAGAAATGCTCGTTGGGCGTAAACGTGACCGTAATGGGCTTGCCGTTAAACTCAGCGTAGGTAATATCCGCCCTTCCGTTCTTGCCCGCAAACACTTCAACCGCCGCCGTATTGTTCTCGAGGAAGCAATTCGCGACGTCTTTCCCTAGCGATATGATATCGTCGCCGCAGAAATGGTATCTGTCGTGACAACCCGTCGCAGGCAGATTGGTCGAAGGGTCGACGATGATATAATCCTCCGTCTCCACCGTATACACGCGCGACACGTTCGCCGCAACGCTATCCTGTGCGCTTCTGATCCTCTCTACGCCTGCGCCGCCGCCGTTAAAGGTCGGCGCGATCTTACCCACCACGAAAGGCGCGGCAGGTGCATAATTATCGAAGACGGGCTCCAAATCCCCGCGAAGATCGCCGATCAGTGCAGTCAAAAGCTCCGCATATCCTTCGGCAGTCACCGTAACGGAGGACTCCCCAACGTTCACAGGATCGGTCTCTGCCTCGCCCTGCATCCAAAAAGTTCCCTTAAGATGCACCGTGTAGCCCTCGCTCTGATAATGCGCCACCGTCTCCTCAACGAGCTCCACAAGCTCGTCGTAAAGTGCGCCCGTATATTCGCTCAAGGGCGTATCCGAACGCATGGACGGAGGACACCAATTCCCCGCGTTCCCCGCCGTCACGCGCGCCGCCTCGGTGGAGACCCTTTTCTCGTCGTGCAGATAGCTCCCGCCGACCGCGCGCTTAATGACGAGCGATTTTTTATCGGGATTGTTCGCCGAGATCGTCTCCGCAATCCCGAGCTCCGTGCCGATACAGTTCTTGTCCGACCCCAACCCCGATTTCACGGTCGTATCGTAAGCCGTCACGTTGATGGAATCGCCGTGTCCGCGATACAAAACGTTAGAATACCCTTCGGTATATTCCGTCTTTTTTTCCTCCGAACAGGTGAGCGAGCTCCATCTCGAAAGCCCCACGGCATTGGACTGCCCCGCGATCAGATACACGTCGAGAATTTCACTCTCTGCCGCTTTCGCATTCGGCGCGCTCACGCCGCCGAATGCAAAGGTCAACGCGCTCGCCGCCACAATGGCAAACGCTCCGATTTTTTTACATAATTTTTTCATATAAGCCCCCGTTTTTAAGAAACCGTGATATTGTCCGAATAATTTGCTTTGATGTAATCCAACGCCGCGCTATCTTGCAGCGAATTGACAATCTTCGCCGTCGCCGCGACCTTGGAATTGACAGAAGCCACGCCGAAGATCAACTTATCGCTCGAGGTGATATTCTTCGCCACGCCGCTGTTATTCGTGTAATCAAACGCGTCGTTATCTAGACTGACCGACGTCACGTAGGCGTTATCCACGTATACGTAGAACATTCCGCCGTAGAGCACAAGCGTCAAGGTCTTATCCGTAAACGCCGCCGTGGTGTTGAAGTTATAATACCGTTCGTTCCACTTGGACAGAATCCCCGACGTGAGCGACAGATACTTATTGCTCCCCGCCGCAGCTTGCCCGCAGAATCCGATCAACGCGCCCGAAAGGAAATATTCGTTACACACTCGACCGCTCGAGCCCTTATTCGCGTCCGTCCATGTAGACGAGCCCATCACCTCGCCGTTCGAGAAGATGATACCCGTGTGCCCGAACCAGCCCTCTCCGTACAGATCGTTCGCCGTCGTGAATTGAACGGAATACACCGCCGTATCCGTGGGCGTCTTGGTCGTGTAGGCATACGAATAATTCATCCAGCCCGCGCCCAAGGCGTAAGAGCCGTCTGCATTGGTCGTCACGCCATTGCTCTTGATTTTGAAAATATTTTCCACGTAGAGCTCATTGGTTTTGAGCTCGTTCAACGCCGCGTCGCCCGTCAGCTGTTTTTCCACCGTGAAGCTCACGGGGGTCACGTCGCTGTCCACAAACTCCGTACCCACGCCGAACTTCAGCTGCGTATTCGCGTCGAACAAGAAATGCGTCGTTGCAAAATAGCTTGAATCGTTGAGCGCATACTTAACGATATACACCCCGTCCACGTAGATATACATAACCCCCTGGTAGAGTGCGATCGTAAGCGTTCTCTCCGTAATTCCCGCCGTGAAGCCGCAGGCGTTGTTCGCCGCCGCAACAACGCTCCATCTCG
The DNA here is from genome assembly GCA_017467275.1 of Clostridia bacterium. Lineage (GTDB taxonomy): Bacteria > Bacillota > Clostridia > Christensenellales > Borkfalkiaceae > Scatosoma. The sequence continues at coordinate 209,636 of JAFTSN010000001.1, forward strand.
AGCCAAAATCAACGTCGAGACGGCGCCGCATCTCACCCATACTGCTCGCCACCAGACCGAGCTCAGACATACCGATATGAATATAATTGCTCGTTCTCTTGGAAAAACCGAAGGTACCCTCGTAAACATTCCCATCGGTAATAAAGATACCAATATTCGCATAACCGACATAATCTGCGCTCTTGCCGTCGAACGGGTTGGTGTAGCCCACAAGCTCTTTCGTAAGCGTTGCCTTCACGCTGTATAACACGACGTTGCTTGCCTCGCTCGTATAGTAGAACGCTTCGCCGCCATAGCCCCAAGGCAAACCGTGCGCGTCCGAGGTCAGCGTATAAACGCCCTCATTCACGCTCATATTGCGGCTCGTCACAGGCTCGAGCGCCACTCTCGCTTCCTCAAACATTTCTTCCGTTTGAATGAGCTCGATTGCGTCGTCTCCGTAAGCCTCGGTCAACACCTCGAACGTGACGGGATTCGCCACGTGATCGATATTCGTCGTGTTCACCCCCAGCGTATATTTGCTGTCCTTGGTAAAGGCATGATTATTTGCGGTAAAGTAGTTTGTATTCAGCAAGGAAACGTCCGTGATATACACGCCGTCCACGTAGATATAGAGGACGTGCTCGAGGATCGCCACCGTCAATGTCCTTTCCGTATCGGAGCTTGCAAACGCCGCCGCGTCGTTGACCGTCGAGAAATTCCATCTGTCGGCGACAGGTCTGTCAAGACGTCTCGCCATCACGGCAACCGAACCCATATGCGAAACCACACCGCAGTTGGATAAGCCGACGCGCGTTGCAAAATATTCGCCCACCAAGGAAACGGAGGTGTCGTTCTTCCACGTTCCGTCGATTATCGTTCCGTCCGTGATCGTAACGCCCACGTTGGGAAGCTGTCCGCGATAGCCGACCAGCCCGAGCGGCGCGTTAATCTTCACGCTGTAAACAACGGTATCACTCGACTGCTCGCTCGTGTAGGCATAGGAGCTCTGATAATAGTTGGATCCGCTCGGCGTATAAACGCCCTCCTCGCCCACCACGTACCAGGTCTTCGCGTCGTAAACGGGCGCGGACATTTCATAATTCTTGTTCCTCGTTTCGCTTTCCGTGATCGAGAACGAATCGTTCACAGAGAGATATCCGCCCGCCTTTGCCTTAAAGGAATAGGCGCCGTCGAACACAAACTCTCTGCCGCCGATCGACTGTGTGCCCGCCTTGGGCACTCTGAAATTATACGTGCCGTTGGAGGTTGCCGCGCTCGAATAATAGAGCAGAGGATTGCTTCCCCAAAGCGTTGCCGTCGCATTCAAAACGGGTGCCGTCGTTCCCGCAACCAAAATCTTACCCGTCACACTCACCGATTCGGGAATACGGGTAAACATAGGAACAATTTCCATGGTTTGCGTGACGTTTTCAAGGGTGTATTTACCCTTTTCAAGCCCCGCCACGACCTCGTCGTATTTATCCTCGCCGTTGATCGTGAGATCGGTCAGAATAAAGCCGTTTGCAGGCGTAATCGTCATAACGGCGTCCTCGCCTGAAACGATTGCGCTCTCCATAAACCCGATCGACCCGCCCGAAATATTCTCAGGCTTTTTCACGCGGTAAACCCCGTAATCCTGCAAAATCTCGTCCACCTTTTGAGGCTCCGCAGAAAGGTCGGTCGCACTATAATCGGTGAATTCCGCCACGCAGTCGAGCGCGAAAAGCCCGGGACAGCTCTCGCCCGAAAGATATTCAATGTATTTGCTCATGACGAACACGTCGTTGACGATATAGTAGAAATACGCGCCGTCTTTTACAACCGTATAGGTAACCTTATGGTCCCCGTCGTTATATTCGGGTAAAATCATACCCGCGTCAATCCACGACCAACCGCCGAAGCCCGTGCCGTATAACGACAGCGTGCTATACTTGGAATAATCCTTCTTCAAAAGGCTAGGCTGGTTTAAGAAAAACGCATTAAAGGAGATCTCGTCAATCGCGTCGAAAACGCCGACCTGCCCCATTTTGCCGTTCACAGTCTCGTCTTTCACGTCCACCGTCACCGAATAGGTATAAATGTCGGAGCAAACGCCCGTAAAGAATATCCCTTGCGCGTGGTCAACGTCGGAGCTAACAATCCCCTCGTCAATACGCGTCAAATCCCAGCCGTCCGATTTGGAATGTCCGTTCGCCGCATTTCCGACGACGGCGCCTTCCTTATCCGCATTGATATAGCCGACCGCGCCGAATCTGCCGCTGCATTGCTGGCGGTCGTTGTTATCGAAAAAGAGCAAGGGATTGAGCCACGTGTCTCTGTCCATACCGCCGATATAGCGGTAGTGCGGGTTAATCCGAACAAAGGAAGGCAGTTCCCCGTTTTCCCCAAGCTCCACGTTGATTGCGTCCCACGTGACGAACAGCTCCGCCGTGAGCTCGGTCGGATCCTCGTCGTAGGCTTTATCCGTTTTCCCCTTCGCCTGATAGCGCGCATGGTTGAACGAAGACGCGTTTTCGCCGTCCACATAGAAATTGAACACCTCCGTGCCCTTCATTAAATTCGTGTCGATATCTTCCCCCTTCACGGAGAACCAGAAGCAGGAATTCTCCTCATAGCGGAGCCTGCCCGTCCAACCGATCTCCTTATCCTTGGCGGTTGCCCCGATATAGAGCCCTTTTTCCGTAAAGATCGTGGTATACGTCATCGTCACGCCCTTTTCGGTGTGCACAAGCTGTTTCTGACCCTGCCAACGCGCCTCGTCGAGCACGCCGTCGATCTTCATATCCTCGTCGCATTCATCCGACATCGAGGGCGCATACGCCCATTTATACTCGTTGGTATCGCCCACCTTTTTCGCCTCTGCCGTCGAGCAGGCACCGACCAGCGCCGCAATACTCAAGGAAGCGAAAAGAGCAATGAGTTTATTTCTTCTTTTCATCTTTTTTCCTCCTTATCAGTTCCCCAGAATAACGATATCCGAAACGCGAATCTTCTTATTCTCTGTCTTGATCTTTTTAGAAATGCCAATCGTGACGGAATTGACCTTGATCTCGTTAAACGACGCCACGCAAGCCGTCCCCGAACGGACCGCCTCGTAGCTCGAGCTGATAAACTCCTTATTGAACTCTATGCCCGAAATTCTCGCCACGGAAACGTATTGCCCCGCCGTAAACCAAGAGGGCTTTTCCGCAAGCTTAAACTCGATCATGTCCACCTTGGAGAAGGCATAATCATAAGAATAGCTATTATAGACCAGCACGGAGCTAACCGTTCTGGGCTCGGCAAAGGTGAGGGTAATCTTGGTATCCCCCTCCGTCTCAAACTCCCAGTCCTTATAATATTCCGTGCTGACGAACAGCTCGTCGTTTAAGTATTTTACACCCGAATTGCTGCCGCTCGAGGACACCGTGACCGTCGCCTCGGGCGCAATGTTCTTCACGCCGATTTGACTATACATTTTCGGCTGAACGCTCTTGGTGGGGCCGTTGCCGTAGAGCATCAACCCGTATTCCTCCGTTTCAACGAAATGCACCTTGTCCACGGTCAGCCAACGCCCGTACTTCCAAGCGTTATGTATACTCGAATTCCCCTGCGCGCCGCCGAGATAGAACATTTCCTCCCCGTCGGGCGAATAGACGATACACCCGTGCCCCGAGCTGTTGTTCCAATCGTTGTGCTTACTCGTGCCCACGATCGACGACGCATACTGCTTGGGCTTCACAAAGGTGCCGAGCGGGTCGCCGTCGCAAATCGTCTGCGAGAAATCGTAGTACTTATTATTGTACCCGCCGCCCGTGTAGTGCAGAAAATATCTTCTCACCGTTTCGCCCGTCTTTTCGTCGGTGTAATTTTTGGCTACCATAAACGGCCCCTCGTTGCCGTCTCCGTGTTCGCCCTCCTCAAGCACGTATTCCTCGCCCATATCGTAGCTCGAATCCAGCCAAGGCGCGTTCTCCCAATTTTCGTTTTTCGTAACGCTGGTGTAGCCTCCGCGGATCAGCATGGTCATGGAATCGTAATCGGGCGTGAGCATGTCCTTCATTTTCATGCCCCAAATATTGACAGAATTATAATTCGTACCGATGTGACGGCAGAAATACATATACATCTGCCCGTCCGCATCGATAAAGGGATGTGCGTCGATCACACCGAAATATTCTTCCAACCCGAGATCGTGGCGGAAATTGATAGGCGGGTTCTCTTTCGTGATCACCTTACCGTTCAAATTCGGCTGATCCTTATCGCCGTAATAATTTTCGCTTGTCGCAATCTCAAAGGGCCCCGTGGGATAATCGGAAATGAAAATCGAAATAAAAAATCTGTCGTGACCGTCTGCCGAATCGGGATACTCTGCCCCGGGGCGCGAGCCGTCGTTTCTGTGGCTGTGCGCCTGCGCGTAGAGGAAATATTTACCCGTGTTTTCGTCGTAAACAACCTCGGGCGCCGCTACGCCGGAATTAACCCAAGTGTTCGCAAAATCATACATCGTGCTGTGCCCGTTGTAGACGCCGCAAAGCTCCCAATCCACGAGGTCCTTACTTCTCAAAACGGGATTGGTCACTCTCTTTTTGCTCGCGTCCGTATCTTCGCCCCATCTCTCCACGTACATACCCTGCCCGTTGATATCCGCGGGGGTGCCGTAAAGATAATAGTAGCCGCCGTAGTTGTCCTCGCCGTTTTCGTCCTCATGCCGCCCCTCGGGAACGTACATTGCGAAAACGTCCGCGCTTGCCAGCGTGAAATCGTTCCGATAGAAATATTTCGAGTCGAATGCACCCGAATCGGAATTGTCGGTGAACGCCGAAAGCTCGAAATACTCCTTCGGCTGTTCGTAGCTTCCCTCGTCGCCGCATCCCGCACTCCCTAAAAGGAAGACAAGGGAAAATGCCGCACATAAGCTTTTTTTCAAAAATTTCATACTTTTCTCCTTGATTTTATTATAATTGCCGCTAAAGTCCCCTAACAAAGAGCGGCTATCTATTTGCCCGTTCTCGGCGTATACTTTTTTTGTTACTACCGTTTAACCTTTTATACTCGCAGAAATGGAAAGACCTTTGCGGATAAATTTCTGACAGCAAATATACAGCACGATCAACGGGGTCATACCGACGACCGCACCCGCCATTCTTAAGGGCCAATTCTGCGCGTAAGGTCCCGCAAACATCGCAAGGGCGACCTGCAGGGTGTACATAGACGAGGATTGACAATACATCAACGGGCCCATGTAATCGTTATAGGAGCCGATAAAGCTCAAAATAAACTGCGCCAAGAGGACGGATCCCGACATCGGCAAAATAATCCGATTAAACACGCCGAAATAGCCGAGACCGTCAATTTTCGCGGCATTGACAAGATCCTCGGGGATCGTCAGATAAAACTGCCGCATGAAGAACACCGCGCCGATCCCGCCGAACATGGGCGGAATCATTAAGGGATACGGCGTATTCATCCAACCGAGCGAGTCATATAAAAGCACGAGCGAGATCGTGGACATACTGTTGGGAAGCATGATCGTCGAAAGCAGGATCGAGAACATGACGCCCTTCCCCTTAAACTTGATCTTCGCATAAGAAAACGCCGCCATTGAGGAGGAATACAGCCCCACGAGAATCCCGGGGAGATAAATCCAAAGCGTGTTGAAAAAGCCACGCATAATGTTGATTCCTGCAAGCCGCTTGGTAAACACGGATACGTAACCGAGAACGCTCCACTCCTCGGGCAACCAATGGAAGTGCGAGGAATTTGCCTCCGACTCCGACTGCAACGACGTGTTGAGCATAATATAAAGAGGCAAAAATACAAACAGGATAACGAGCGCCATAACGATATAAGAGCCGATATATTTGGGTCTTTTTTTCAAAGATTTTTCTTTTTTCATACCGTCCTCCTCAATCGTAAGTCACGAATTTATCACTGAGCTTAAAGAGTATGCGGGAAATGATCATAACCGCAATCGCAAACACCCAGCTCAAAGCCGAAGCCCTGCCGAAGCCCTCCGTGACGTTGTTCGTGATCGCCATACGGTAGATATAATAGGTGATCGTCATCGCCTTGAAGTCAGGGCCCACGCCATTGTTGGAGATCAGCTGCATGACCGTCATTTCCTGCAACGCCGCCACGAGCCACATAACGAGCACGTAGAAAACGGTGGGCGAAATCGAGGGCATAACCACCTTAAAAAAGATCTGCGCCCCGTTCGCTCCGTCGATCTGCGCCGCCTCTTTTAAAGACTGATCTACGTTCGCCATTGCCGCTTGTAGCTGTAGAATATTCGTTCCCTTCATCCAAACGCTGATCACGAGCACCGCGGGCATGAAATACCTAGAATCGCCCATGAAATTGATCTTCTTTCCGCCAAGCGCGTCGATAATCGTGTTCACAACGCCGTAGTTCGCCTCAAAAATCCATTGGAAAGCAAGCGTCACGCCGACGATCGAGCAGACCGTGGGGATATACGCGATCAGGACCCCAAACCGAACGCCTTTTAAGGGCTTCATAAACAGGTTCGCAAGAAACAGCGCCATCGTGATATTGATGGGAACACTCAAGCAATATTCAATCGTATTTCTCACGGAACGACGCACCCATTCGTTCGTGAATACAAACTTATAGTTTTTCCACCCGACGAACTCCATCATGGAAAGATCGTAGGATTTTAAATCGAAAAAGCTTACGACAAGCGATAATCCCATGGGATAGAGGGAGAAAATGAGAAACCCGAGAAAGGGCGCGAGCGCCATCAAAAATCCGACGATCGCGTCTCGGCGGTTCATTTTCCCCATTTCGCCGTTCTTCTTCTTAGAAAATAACGTCCTGTTTTGCATTCCTCATGCTCCTTCTCATTTGTTTTTATCGAGAATATAATCCTCATACAGCTTTTTATTGGAAGCGGAAACCACCTCGTCGATCCAGTCCTGATAGGTATATCCCTCCACGTTATTACGGAGCTTGGTGTTGAGCGGAACCGACCAGATATCAATCCAGGTGAACGCCTTTAAATACCACCAGTCCGCAGGCGTCTGATACTTCATTGCGTCGGAGAACGCCGCCATGTTGGTCGGCGCGTTTTCGCCGAAATCCATTTGATCGTTCAAGCTCTCCTGATTGGGGAACAAGCCATTCTGCGCGCGGATCTGCTGAGCATCCTCGCTTGCCATCCACATGATAAAGCGCGCGATCTGATCCCCTTTCTTTGCCGCAGATTTCTTTCTCGTTACAAGTCCTCTCGAGTTGGAATGCCCCGCAAGCTTACCGCGGCGAACAACCGTGTCGTTATAATTGTCGCTCGGATCCTCGTATTCCTTATACTGCGGGAGCGGCGCTAAATCCCATTGGAAGTCCGCACTCTTGACAACGGTGGGAATATAGGAGGATTGCTCGACGACCATAGCCAAATCGCCAGCGATAAAATAGTTGATGCTAATACGTCCACTCGAGCTGAACACAGAGGGGGTGGGCGAAAGCTGTAAGCCGTAGGAATCGCCAATCAAAACGTTGTCATTGGTACCAAGACGGGCATATCTTTCAAACGCCTCGCGAATGGAGGGATACGCCGTGAGCTTGCCCGCCGCCGCGTCCGTTTCGATCGCCGCACGCAAGCCCACCTTTTCGCCGTTTAACGTGTAACCGCCCTGAGCGTCGGGGACAAGCCTCTGTCCCTTTTCCACGGCGAGCTTATCCGTCATTTCAAGGAAATCGCCCTTTTTATACTTTGTTCCCGTGAACGCACCCGTATACTCGTCTGCCTCAACCATATAGTTGGGCGTCTCCTCGAGCAGGGAGAAATTCCAATAACCCGTACCCGTCAGATCGGCAAGACAGTCGCCGCCAACCGACCAGCCGTAGTTAAACCACCACTCGGTGTAGTAGCCGTATTCCGTTCCGTAAAGACGTTTGGCGTCGGGATTCTTGGACACGGAGAAAATCATACCGAGATCCTCGATCTCGTCCCAATTCATGGGGATTCGGTTGTTAAAGACGAGAATTTCGTCGTTTGCAGGTTTTTCCCAATACCAACCGTCGTTCTCCGTATACTGCGTTCCGCTGCGGAAATAGCCCTTTTTGGGAACGGTGATATTGGCAATTTTAGAATAATCCCTCTTGTACTTGCCGCGAAGATCGGGAATCTCGCCCGCATTCCATTTATCCATATCCTCTTCATTCACGCTGATCACGGTGATCCCCGCTTTCTCGAAAACGTCCTCGTTATAGTAAAGCGCGGTGGGTCTGGTATCCACGGGCATACCGTAGAGCGGGGATTCGCTCGTCGAAAACTCGGTCTCCTCGTCGTAGCGGTATTTGAGCAGCGTGTTTTCCGAAATATCCGAAACGTCGATATCGTCGATCGCCTTAAAATACTCCGTCAAATCCTGCATAAAGCCCATTTCCACCCACTGCTTGAAGAAATCCTCAATCACGAAAAAGATGTCCGCACTGCTCTCCGCCCTTGCGGTGTTCTGAATAAGAGACGTGTAGCTCCCCGCGGGCTTTGCGGAGATCTCCACAGCGATCCCGTGATCTTTGCCGTAGGTGGCGTTGAATTTCTCCGTCATGAGCGTGTAGGTTTCAAGCTCGCGCTCATCGCCGTAAATCCAAAATTGCAGTTTATTCGAGCTCTTACTGCATCCTGCGGCTGCCGCCGTCCCGCCGAGCATCAACGCCGCAAGCGCGATGGCTCCCAATTTTTTGCCTTTGTTACTTCTCATAATTTTATCTCCTTAATAACACATATTTTTTCGTTTTTCAAGGTTTTGCGGACAAACAGAAAAAAAATCCCCCACCCAAATCCTTACATTACTATTTTAGTATATATTTTTTCAAAAATAAACAGCATTTTTGTTGCTTTTTCTCTCAATAATTGATATAATTGCCTTATGAAAGCCTTTTATGAAGTATATCGCGATTTCGACGACGACATTACGGTCAATTCAAGAGAAGATTTCTCCTTCCCGCTCCATTTCCACGCTTCGGTGGAAATCTTTATTCTGCTCAAGGGAAGATACCGCGTCACCGCGGACAATCGGACTTATGAAATGGAGGAAAACTCCGTTTTTATCTCCGACACTTTCTGCATGCACAGCTACACCAAACTCACCGAATCACCCTCGGAAAGCGTTTTGATGATCATTCCCTCGCCCTATCTTGTGGACTATAACGCCGCCAAAAACGGCAGGGCACTGAAAAGCTGTATCACGACCAATGCACGCCTTGTCAACGAAATCCATCTTCTCTCCTCCTTTATCAAGGAGCATGGTGCAAACGAAAAAATAAAGAAAAACTACACCAACGCTCTTCTTTTACTGCTTTTGGAGGAGCTTGACGTGACGAATAGCACGCAAAAACAGGACGTGACCATCATCAAAAACGTGCTGCTTTATATCGAAGATAACTTCCGAGAAAATATCACGCTCAATTCGATCGCCCGTCATTTCGGATATACCACGTGCCATTTATCGCGCGTGTTCCACTCCTATTTCACCGTGTCTATTTCCCGCTATATCAATAACATGCGCATCAAATATATCGAAAGCAAAAAGGATTCTTGCAACAATCTTCTCTCTCTCATTTACGATTCTGGATTCCAAAGTCCGCAGACCTATTATCGGAATTTGAAGTATTATAAACAACAAATCGTCAAATAGTCAAAAATTGATATAAAATATGCAAGATATTGGCTCGTTTTTATAGATATTTTATTGTATAATAATAATAGAATATCAATAAGGACGAGTTTTTTATGATCACTGTAAAAAAACTGACTTTAGAAGAAAAGCTTCGGCTTTTGACAGGAAAAAATCTTTGGCAGACGGAGGATTTGGGCGACAAGGTGCGCAGCATTTTCCTCGCAGACGGACCGCACGGCTTGAGAAAGATGAAACTCAACGCACAGGGCTGGTATGAAAATATCCCCTCCCTTGCCCATCCCAATCTTGTAAATATCGCAAACACGTGGAATATTGAGTTGGCAAGAAAGGTGGGCGTGCTGATTGCGGAGGATTGCATTGAAGCGCAGGTGGATATCCTGCTCGCCCCGGGCGTGAACATCAAAAGAACGCCGCTCTGCGGTAGAAATTTCGAGTACTTTTCCGAGGACCCCTATCTTTCGGGCGTGATGGCAAAAAACTATATCGAGGGCGTTCAAAGCCGCGGCGTGGGGACCTGTTTAAAGCACTTCTGCGTCAATAACCGAGAGATTGCGAGATATTGTCAATCGAGTGAATTGAGCGAAAGAACGCTACACGAAATCTACCTTCCCGCTTTCGAGATCGCCTTGAAAGCCAATCCCGTCTCCGTGATGTGCGCCTATAATCCCATCAACGGGGTTTACGCCTCCGAAAACAAACATCTTCTTACAACCGTCCTGCGCGAGCAGTTTGGATATAAAGGACTTGTGGTTTCCGATTGGGCAAGCGTGAAAAACAGTGCAAAATCCCTCAAGGCGGGGTTGGATTTGAGAATGCCCCACCACGAAAACGCGTTCAATGAATTGAAAGCGGCATACGATAGCGGTTATATCACCGAGGAAGAGATCGACTGCGCGGCAACACGGATCCTCGAAACAGTAAAAAAGCTCGATTCCATGCACAGCAAGCACAAGATCACCCACAGCGACCAACAGCGCAAAACGAGCGCGCTCGAAATTGCGGAGGAGGGCATGGTTCTGTTGAAAAACAACGGCGTTCTGCCCATCGGCGAGGGCTCCGTTTGCGTAATCGGCGAGCTGAATTTCCATCCCTACATGGGCGGCGGCGGCGCGGCTTGCGTTGAAAAATGTAGCGCCTACACTCCCCTTCCCCTGCACGAACTGCTCGGCTATGCGATCGGCAGAAACGTCACTTGCTCCACACGAGTCATGCGGGACGGACTCAACCCCAGCCATAACGATCGCGAGGGCGCGGCGATTGCTTGCAAGCACGATATTTCCGTGGTTCTCGTCGGGCTCGGACCGGAAGTGGAAACGGAAGGAAAGGACAGGAGCTCCCTGCGGCTTTCCGAAAAGGACGAACGGCTCATCAAGCTCGTTGCGGCAACGGGCACAAAGACGGTGATCGTGATCGAAGCAGGCTCGGCGATCGATATGTCGAGCTGGATCGACCTTGTGGACGCGGTGGTATTTGCGGGCTATTCAGGCGACAACGTGAACGACGCGCTTGCCAATATCCTGTCGGGCAAGGTCTGCCCGAGCGGCAAGCTCTCCGAGACCTTCCCCTTCTCGCTCGAGGACACTTATTGCAAGAGCGATTCAGGCAACGGCAACGTCGAGGTCTACAGCGACGGCGTTTTGGTGGGCTACCGCTATTATGACACAAACAACATTCCCGTCCGCTTCCCCTTTGGCTTCGGCTTGAGCTATGCCCAATTTGAATATTCCGACCTTGCGATCGAAAAGACGGGCGAAACCAACTTCCTTATTTCCTTCAACGTGAAAAACCTTTCTTCCACGGACGGAAAGGAAGTCTCCCAGCTCTACGTGAGCGATCCCGTAAGCACGGTGTTTAAGCCCGAAAAAGAGCTGAAAGAGTTTAAAAAGACCTTGATCAAAGCAGGCGAATGCGTGCGGGTGGAATTTGAGCTGGACGAAAACGCCTTTGCGCACTACGACGTGATCGATGGCAAAAAATACGTGGAGAACGGCGAATTTATCATTTCGGTGGGCTCCTCCTCGAGGGATCTTCCTTTAAAAGCCCGCGTGGAAATTTCTCTCCCCGACGAAACCCAACATTCCGCAATCTAAAAATCACTCAGAGACAAAAAGACTGCTTGAAAAAAGCAGTCTTTTTCTTGATTGTCTGTATTATATCATGCTTTTTCCCGTTGTCAAGAGGGTACTGCCAACTTTTTTTGGGGAAAATTTTTCCTTTTAAAAAGCGGGGAACGAGTCATCCGAATTGATTAAAACTCAAACAAGAAAAGCTCCGTTTCCGAAGAAACGGGGCTTTTCCTATCGGTTTTTGTTATGGATTCGTTTGATTTAAGCAACCGTGATATTTGCCGAATAATTCGCCTGAATGTAGGCAATCGCTTCCGTTCCGTAAAGCCGCGTTCTTTCGGTTACGAATACGCCCGTGCCTGCACCCGCCGTTCCGATCGAGCTAGAGCCGACACCTACCATAAATTCTTGCCCTGCGGTATACGCCGAATAAGTAGCTCCCATACCGAGCTCACCTGTATTCAAAATCGAATAGCCTCTGACAAACGTTTCCGCCGTCGCGCCCGCATAAACGTAGAGCTTGTCGCCGTATATAACGATCGTCAGTATCCCCTCCGTGAGCGTAGCCGTCGCATTCGACAAATTCTTAAATGCATAGGCAGTGTTGATTGACTCGAAATCCCATCTGTTGGCGCTATCCCATCTTCTCCAGCTCGGTGCCGAAGTAATACCAAACTGACTGAAGCCCAACGTCAAAACCTGCGTGGTATCCGTCTTAGGTGCGATCGCAACGCCGATATGTCCCGAAGGATTTGACACTGCGGGAAGCCCGAACGGCGCCTGTACTTTCACGCTATAAACCACTGTCGCGCTCGTCGTCGTATCCTTAAATTCCGAAACTCTGACATTGACCGCCGCGCCCTTAATCTCATTCAAGAGCATTTTATATCTTTCTTCCGTCTGAATAGTCAAAAGCGCGTCGTCGCCGTATACTTCCTCAACGGTAAACTTAACGTCCGTTTCGTTGTTGTAGTTTCCTACGCCGAATCTGAACCCGACGTCATTGCTGTAAGCATAGGTCTCTCCGGAGGGCGTAGCATAAGCCGCCGCCAAACCGTTCCAATTCCCTGCGTCGTTCACGTTTCTAGAACCGACGTACGTATCGTCCACATACACGTAGAATACGTTTTTATAAAGCACCAACGTCAATTTCAAGCTGTTCTTCGTATCCGAAAGCTTAGCCATGCTCCCGTCGCCTATATTGCCGCAGCCCATGCCTCTGTTGGAGAAAATTTGCACGTCTTTTGAAGCAATACAGGAAGCCCCGAACAACGAACCGTATAAGCTGTTTTGCTTGACGGTACGCATTGAATCCGCGCCCGCCCATTCATTAAAGGTTAAATCTTCGTCCAGCACTCTTTCGCCCTGCGTGACAATAATGCCCGTTGCACTCTGCCCCCAAAGAGACGATCTTAAAGCCGCGCTCGCCTCCAGCGTCACGGAGTAGACAGCCGTTGTCGCAGGCGCCGTGGACGTGTAGTGATACGCCCAAGCAGGACCCATACTCCAAACGCGCCCCGCCGTCGTCGTCGAATAGCTGCCGTCTGCATTTTTCACCATGTTATAATTATAGTCGTTGCTATAATAGAGGTAAACGCTCGTTTTGCCGTTGGCATAGACGGTCTCACCGCCCGTGCTGTTGTTCTCGTTTGAGGAGTCAAACATATATCCATCGAAGGTCTTGGACGTGGGCGCGGTCGTCTGCCCGTTGATGTATGCGTCCACCTCGTCCACCGCTTCAGTTGCCTCCACGTAGTTCCCGTTGCCGTCGGAAAGCATATGCCGCACGTTATAATAGGTCGTTTCCTGATCGGCTTTCCCCGTCACGTAGGTCGAGAGCACGTAGGCTTTGTCCTCTGCGGAAATCGTGTCGAGGGTCTGATAGACCTGCGCCACGTATGCCATGGAGCGAATGTTGTCGTCCCTCTCCAAGAACAGGTATTTGGTCGTGTCATCCTCAAGATAGGACACGTAGCCCACGCCCACAAATTCGCGGGCGTAGTTGGCTTCGTCAAGACCTGAAACCGTGCCGTAGAGCACGTAGTTCTCCGAGCCCGCCGTTTCGGGCGTCATGGTGGTGGTGGAAAGATTGATCACGCGGGTTTTGTTGCCCCCGTAAACCCATTCGCCGTCTTCATAGGTTGCCCAATCGTAGACAGCGCTCGCGCCGAAAACCGTCTCGGCGTTGATTTCGCCATAGGTTTCTTCATAATCTGCAGGCGCGATAATGATCCCGAACGAGATATTATCGTGATAGTTCCACTTCAAGCCCTCATAGTCCGATTTGGAGAGCTGCATGGTCCAGCGCAAGCCGTTGTTATTGTCCGAATTGATTCTCGCGCTTGCCCCCTTTGCCATCGTGATCGTCGTTTCGGAAACGGTTTTCGCCACGTAGTTATTGATACTGTCTGCCCCCGCTTTCAGCGCGGCGACCGATGCGCCGACCACGCCCGTAAATCCGACGATCAAAGCGGAAAGAGCCATTTTTCTGAAAGTCATTTTTTTCATATTTCGATTCCTCCCCTATCATCAATCCTGCGCACCAAACGCATCGTCCTGCGTGAGGTCGCTGTTACCCGTGGGAATCTCGACCGCGCGCTCTTCCCCGCATTCGTTACAATCGGCGTCGTAACCGTTGTCATACTCGTGCTCGCTGGGCGTTCTTTCCTCGCCGCACTCGTTACAATCGTCGTCGCAAGCATTGTCGTATTCGTGCTCGCTAGGCGTTCTTTTCTCGCCGCATACGTTGCAATCGTCGTCGCAAGCGTTGTCATATTTGTGTGCGGCGGGCGTTCTTTTCTCGCCGCATACGTTGCAATCGTCGTCGCAAGCGTTGTCATACTTATGCGCAGCCGCCGTTCTCTCCTCGCCGCATACGTTACAGTCTTCGTCGCAAGCGTTGTCGTAAACGTGCTCGGCTTTTTCAAACGCTTCGTCGCAGTCCCCGCCTACGCAGGCATGCCAGTGATGCGTTTCGTTACTGCTCCAATCGGTTGCCTGCTCGTGTTCATGGCTCACTTCGCAAGCGCCAAAGAAAGGAATCGCCAGCACGAAACACAAAATCGCAATCAGATACTTTCTCATTCTATTTTCTCCTTTATTTTTATTTTTTCGTTTTTTGGGACGAAAAACGGCGACGAAAAAACACCATCGCCGATAGAGCTAAAATAAAAACCCTCTCATTTTCCTTCCCCCACACGTATCCTATAGATTTATAATACCATGCGGGGGCATGAAAATCAATATGTTTTTTTGCTTTCTTTTTCCCAATTTTTGATATTTAAACTTATTTTCTGTTTCGCTCAAAGATTTGTTTCAGGCGAGAAACATCGAATTTCGGCTCGTGGTTTTCGTCCAAAAGTCCGTTGACCTCTTGCTGAACGTCTGAAAGCTGGGTGTAGCAATAGCCCTTAAAATTCAAACGGAGAATCCCGTCCACAAGCTTTTGAACGCGGGCATAAAATTCCTCGTCTCCTTTCGCGCTTTCCCCATATCCCCAATTATCCTTCACAGTGTTTTTCGCCATGGCAATTCCACCGAACTCGGAAAAGAGCACGGGCTTTTTCAGCGACTTCCACTCCCCGAGAAGCACCTGCTTTTCAAGGATAATTGAGGAGCGCAGCCCCTCGCCCACGTAACGCTCTTCAAACAGCGTGGGCTCCGCGGCATAATCGTGCACGGTGATAATCTCGCTTTCAGCGGGATTTTCCCAGCCGTCGTTGATGGAAACGATGCGCGTGGGATCGATCGATTTTGTGATATAGAACAGGGCACGGGCGAAAGCCTGCTGTTTTTCGTCGCCTTTCAATGCGGGAACACCCCAGCTTTCGTTTAAAGGCACGTAGGTGATCACGCTTGTGAACGAGCGCGAGATCTCCACGATCTCCGCCCATTCGCGGCAGACGTTTTTCACCAAATCCGTGTTGAAACGGTAGGCAGAGGGCATTTCGCACCACGTCACGAGCCCGATCTCGTCGGCGAGATAATAATAATAGGGATCGTCGAACTTTTGATGCTTTCTCGCGCCGTTGAAGCCCATGGCTTTCGTGAGCTCAAGATCCTTTCGGATCGCCTCGACGCTCGGCGGCGTTGTTCCGCTGTCCTTATAGTAGCCTTGATCGAGAATCAAACGCTGATAAAAGGGCTTTCCGTTTAAAAGAATTTCCTCGCCGTCCGCCTTGATTTCGCGCATACCGAACCGCGATGTTGCTAAATCCAGCGTTTTTCCGTCCTTTTTAAGAACGTATTCAATCCCGTAAAGCTTGGGCGAATCGGGCGACCAGAGCTCGAATTTCAAGCCGTTTTCCGAAAAGGACAAGGAATAATCGGCATAGTGCCCGCCGAAATCAACGGTCTTTTTCATGAGCGGCGCGCCGTTTTCCAAAACCGTGATTTCGGCCTGCGTGGCAAGCCCGTGAAGAGTTTTCAGCGTGCCGTTTACCGTGCCCGAAGCAATATCGCTCGAAAGGGAATATCCGCTAATGCAATCGCCGTCGAAAAATTCCAGCCAAACGCTCTGCCAAATACCCGATTCGGGGATATACCAACAGGAAAAACGCTTACCGTCCAGCCAACTCTGCTTTCCGCGCGGATTGGTCGCCTCCAAGGGGTCGAAGCACTTCACAACGAGGACGTTTTCCCCGTCCTTTAAACAGTCGGTGATGTCTGCCGAAAAAGGCGTGTAAGCCCCCTCGTGATTCAAGACATGGTGCCCGTTTACCCAAACCTCGGCACGATAATCCACGCCGCCGAAGCAAAGCAAAACGCGACGCTCTACGCAGGGAAGCACAAAGCTTCTTTTATACCACAGCGTTTCGTGCACCTCGTCCTCTTTATAAAGACCGCTCGCGCGGGTCTGATACGCAAAGGGAACAACGATTTTCTCTTTCAATGCCGTTTTCCCAAGGGGAAGCAAGCGGCTTTCGCCGTTTTTCTCGTCGTCAAATTCAAACTCCCACTCGCCGTTTAAGGACAACCATTCCTCGCGCTTAAATTGCGGACGGGGATATTCCGTTCTCTCAAAAAGCATAATCTCTCCTTTAAAAATCAAGCTTACGCACGCCGCCCTTTTTGCGGCTGTCCTCCGCGGCATACACACATTCGTGTCCGTTGACGGAATCGCTGATATCCGTTGCCGCAATGCTCGGCTTGTCCCCGCGCAAGCGCTTGACAAAGTCGCGAATCAAACCGATATCGCCGCCGCCGTGGTTGACGCCCTTTTCAATCTTTTCAAGCACGTCGACGTATTCCTCGGTGTAGAGGCTGGTTTTAAAGTCGAATTTACGATAGGTGTAGCGATTGGTCTCGAAGAAGCCCTCGATCTCGCCCTCGGTGCCGATAATATGAATCTTTCTACCCGGACGGGGCACCGCGGAAATCATGGAATGGAACGCCGTGGAGCCGTTGGAAAATTTCATCATCACGCCCTGATGATCGACGAGGTCACTCCCCGTCTTATAGGCGCATACGCCCATGGGATCATTCGTTTTGAGCGCGGTAAGCTTCTCCTCGGTCGTGATCTCTGCGTGCGGTTTTTTGATATTCGGATAGCTGTAAATGGGGAACAGGTCATTGTCGACGTAGAGAGATTTTGCGCTGAAACGGCAGGTGTCCAAATGCGGACAGCCGTTATAGCAACGCTCGCTGCTTCCCTCGGGCGCATTTTCGGGCGTGATAAAATCACGGCTGCCGTAGCTCACAACCTCGGTGGGCTTTGTAACGTTGTTCAGCCAGCAGATCAAATCGATATCGTGACAGCACTTGGCAAGGAGCATACCGCTTCCGCACTCCTCCTCCGATTTCCATTTGCCGCGGATATACGAGCAGGAGGAATGACAGACCCCGACAAGCTCGCTCGTTTCAATGTGCATGATCTGCCCGAGCTTTCCGTCGAGGATATCCTGCTTGATCGAGCCGTAAAAAGGCGTGTAACGCAAAACGTGCCCCACCATCATAATCCGATCGCGCCCCACCGCGATATCGCGGAGCTCCTCAAGCTCTGCCGCATTGTTTACAACGGGCTTTTCAAGGAGCAAATGATAGTTTTGTGCAAGGAGCGCCTTTGCCTGCTCATAGTGAAGCTGATCCATGGTCGCAACGATCGCGCCGTCGGCGATCCGTCCGCGCTTTAAAAGCTCGTTAAAGTCGGTTAAGAGCTGATCGTCCTTTAAGCCGAATTTTTCCTTGGCGAGCTTTAAACGATATAAATCGGGGTCAACGACCGCCGTGATTTCAAGTTCGTCGGGATATTTTGCCGCATAATCGGCATATACGGAGCCTCTGTCTCCGTAGCCTACAACCACCACTGTCTTTTTCATAATAACACCTCTTCGGAAATTGTGGAACGGAAGCTCACTCCCGCTCATTATTTATTGTAATATACTTTCGAGAAATAATAAACAGCATTTTTGCCCATTTTCTTATCATTTTTTGATATCTTTAACTTTTTTTACCCGTCATAGGGTTTTCGCTATTCAACGCTTATTATTTTTTAATTTTTGACTCGCCGATTTCAGCAACAAAAAACTCTCCCTGCCCTTTTGAGAGCAGAGAGAGCTTTTTCGTTTACTTTAGAATTAAACGGGTTTTTACGCCGTTACGCCGATATTGGAATACAACGAATTGCTTGCAAGTTCAGCCAAAGCGTCGTCGCCATACAAGCGCGTTCTTTCCATAGCATACAAGCCCATATTCTGAAGATCCGTCGTATTCACACCGTCGCCAATTGCCCACAAGCCGTAGCCTACGCAATATTCGCCGCCTTTTACGACATATGCGTCGGCAATATAGCCGTTACCAGCCGCCAAAGGAATCGACCTGATAAACGTTTGCGTTCTTGCGCCCGCATAAATATACAGCATGTCGTTGTAAATAACAATGGTGAAATTACCGCCTCTCAACGTACCTGCAAGCCCATGCGCGCTCACAAAAGCATAGGTAGTACGAACAGTATTATCCCACTTATTATCGGTATCCAAGCATCTTGAATTAGGCGACAAATTCAACCCGTAATGGCTGTAACCCATCGTCGTCGCTTTCGAGGTATCGCTTGCAGGAGCAATTGCTACGCCCGCGTGACCCATGGCATTTGCAAAGTGAGGAAGCCCCGTCGACTTCGTTGCGACCACAGCAACGCTATACACGATCGTTTTGCTTGATTTCGTCGTGTCAAGTTTCGTTTTATAATTCACACCGCCCGCGCCCTCAAATTCGTGGAAGTACTTCATGGCTTCCTCGCCATAGGCTTCGCCAAGCACCTCAATCGTTACAGGCATAACGGAATGCTTACCCTTCGTGCACTGTACGCCGAAGATATACGGTTGACCTGCCACAAAATCCGCCTTGAAGCAAGTTGTATCCGTAAGGGAAATATGGTTAATATAATTGCCGTCCACGAACATCATAAGCATATCCTTATTTACGTAGACCGTAAAGGTTCTTTCCGTTACTTTACCGTCGATAATACCGACTGTTTCGTCCGTTACACTCGTCCAAGGATCATTATAAGTAGCCAAATTTCTCCACATTGAACCAATCGCATTATTAAATACGCACAAACCCTTTTGGGAGGGCCCGATTTGGATAGATTTATACTCACCCACCGCATCGTCCTTTGCAACGCCTTGAGAAATAGTAATGCCCGCGTTCAAATCCCCATAATACGTAAGGAAATATTTAGGCGCACTGATTTTCACGCTATAATAAGCCGTGGTAGCTGCCGTTGCCGTCGTATAGTAATATGCAGAGTCATTGTTGTTATCCCCGTGCATTGTATATACGTTGCCTACTTTCGTCACTTGGCTTACTCTGTTGTTTTCATAATACAACTTAATTTCGGTTTTGCCGTTGGCATAGACGGTCTCGCCGCCCGTGCTGTTCAACGCGTTCGCAGAATCGAACGTGTAGCCAGCAAAGGTCTTGGACGTGGGCGCGGTCGTCTGCCCGTTGATGTATGCGTCCACCTCGTCTGCCGCTTCGGTTGCCTCCACGTAGTTCCCGTTGCCGTCGGAAAGCATGTGTCTCACGGTGTAGTAGGTCGTTTTCTGATCGGCTTTCCCCGTCACGTAGGTCGAGAGCACGTAAGCTTTGTCCTCTACGGAAATCGTGTCGAGGGTCTGATAGACCTGCGCCACGTATGCCATGGAGCGGGCGTTGTCGTTCTCGTTCAAGAATTTATACTTGACCGTTTCGCCCTCAAGATAGGACACGTAGCCCACGCCCACAAATTCGCGGGCATAGTTGCTTTCGTCGAGGTTGGAGATCGTGCCGTAGAGCACGTAGTTCTCCGCATTGTTCTCCTCTGCCGCCATCACGGTCGAGGAAAGGTTGATCACGCGGGTCTTGGTGCCCTCGTAGACCCATTCGCCGTTTTCATAGGTTGCCCAATCGTAGACAGCGCCCGCTCCGAAAACCGTATCGGCGTTGATGTCGCCATAGGTTCCCTCATACTCCGCGGGGGCGATAATGATACCGAACGAAATATCGTTGCCGTAGGTCTTTTTCAAGCCCTCATAGTCCGTTTTAGAGGTTTCCATCGTGTAGCGAAGACCGTTGAAGCCGTCCGAGCTGATTCTCGCGCTCGCGCCGCTCTTCATTGTGATCGTGGCTTCGGAAACGGTTATTGCCGTGACTTCCGCTTCTGCCTTTAAGGTTGCAACGGAAGCGCCGACAACGACGGTGAATGCCGCCAATAAGCTCGAAAGGGCAATTTTTCTGATTGTCGTTTTCTTCATTCTCTTTTCCTCCTCTTAAACCTCACTCCCCGCGTTAGAGCCTCCGATTCCGAACGGATCGTCTTGCGTGAGATCGTTGGTGTCCTCCGACGTTGTGAGAACGTCGAAGTTCGACAAATAAATTACTTTAATTGCCGCGCCTACATAATTTTTCATAGAACTTCCTCCTCTTATAAAGATTTTTATAGTGTGATAGGGGTTATCACACTAACGACAGGCGCGCCTGTCGTTTTTCGCTTTTTTGTTCGCGGCGCAAAGTCGCCGTTTGTTGAAACAGGGGGGGCTTAGACGTTTGGACCGTAGTAATCGGTTTTCCCCGGTGTTTCGGGCTCAGGTTCGGGGTCGGAGCCGTTTTCGGGGTCGGTCGTCTCCGAGCCGTCGGTTTTTGTTTCGCCGTCTTCGTCGCTCGGCTGTTCCGTTTGAGAGGGATTGCCGAAATCGTAGCCGTCGTCCTTACACGCGGCAAAAGTGGCAGCCGAGAAAAACAGCGACGCCGAGAGCAATGCTAATAAAATTTTTGACATAAACCCACTGTGCATATACCTATGATACTATATAATTTTGTAAAATTCAATACGATTCTTTGCTTTCTTTGTCTCGATTTTTGATTTTTTGCTATTTTTTTTGGGGTTTTTGAGAAAAAATACGCATAAAGTTTGCGCGCTTGTTCATTTTTCTTCCCTTGTTCTTTCTACCTAAAAATACTGCAAAAAAGGCAAAAAATCCACATCCATACCTTTTCATTATTGCTTATTACTTGCCAAAAAACAACAAGGGAATTTTAGTGAAAAGCGAGGTGGTATTGGCGGTCAAGCCGCCAAAGCGTCGCTCCGCCAACATGCGTCACGCTTTATCTTTCTTTTTCGCTCGGCTCCGCTAGCCCGAACACCCGAATGTCTGGATTCTTGCGCTCCGTCGCAAGCAAAAATACAGCACACCGCTTGGTGTGCTGTATTTTTGGCTGGGGCGAAGTGATTCGAACACCCGAATGACGGAGTCAGAGTCCGTTGCCTTACCGCTTGGCGACGCCCCAATATGCTCGGAACTCTCGTTCCTTTTACTTGCGTTATTTTATCAAACTTTTTCTCTTTTTGCAAGCGTTTTTATAGCCTTTTGAAAATATTTTTTAAAATTCGGCAAAAAAATCGCCTTTCCCTCTTTTTCCTCCGCGGCTTTTATAGTATCATTATCTTTAATTAAGTGACTTTCAGGAGGTATTCAATCATGCTACTTAGTGAACTTGTGGGCAAAAACGTCTATTCGGGAAAACGCCTTTGCGGCGTTTGTCGGGGGATCGGACTGTCGCTTCGCTCCCGTGCCGTGAAGTATCTTTTTTGCTCCGACGATTCTTATAAACGCTCCTATTCGGAGTTTTTCGTCTCTATCAAAAACGTCCTTTCCGTCTCCGACGGGATCCGTTTGAAACGTTTGCGCGCCGCCGCGCCAAGCTCTGCCGTGCGCTTTTTCACGGGCAAGCCCATCTATTCCGAAGACGGCGTGTATCTTGGAATCGTCTCGAATCTCGTCATTGAAAATTTTTACGCCTCCAAGCTGATTACCGACGCGGGGCAAAGCTATTCTGCCGCCGCAATCGCCGCCTTAAACGACGCCGTAATTTTAAAAAAGCAACCGAATTTCCCTTTGGGCGGCTGTCTTTTGGAGGAGGTCGCTATGGGAGACAACGTCCTTTCTCAAGGCTTGCCCGTGGGCAAAGCCACGCTTCGTTCGGCAATCGAAAACGGCAAGCTGATTCGTTTGACCACGTCGCTTGCGCCATTTTGTTCGAATTCTTCTGATATTTAAGCCGTTCAACGCATACCTGCCCCTCACAAAGAGTACTTTGCGCTCATTTTGAGAATCAGGGAAAAACCGTCGTTTAAATCGCGTGTTTCCTCTGTCGTGAGCCTATTTTGGAGGGCGTAACGGGTAATCTTTTGCGAAACGGCGTTCACTTCAAGACGGTCACCCACCGAGAGCGGCGCTTTTTTGAGCTTTTGAAGCAGTGTGCGCACAAAATCCAAACGCAAGCGCTCTTCCTCCATATTGTAATCATCCGCGCGTTGCTCGGAAACATAGTTAAGGGTCGTGTTCAGCTTATCCCGCACGAAAGTGTTTTCCCGATCGGGCAACGTGAACACCTCCGTCCGATCGATTTTATTTTTTGCGCGCTTATTGCTTCGACGCCTAAACGCGGCATACAGGCACAGAAAAAAAACGGACGAAATGCCAATGGAAGCAAACAACAAGGTCACAGGCTCCAGCTTACCGAACAGTTCGTTTAAAAAATCTATCGCGCGCATACAAACACCCCCACCGTTACCGAAAAAGTATTTCCGAAACGGCGGGGGCTTTTATTTTGTTTTTTGGCTTTTTTCCTGTGTTTTTGTCGAAACTCAAAGCTCCACGGCAAAGCCCATACGGATATTGACGATCGTGGCACGAATTTTTTCAGGCTCGAGCTTTAGGATTTTTGCCACTGCCTTTTTATAGAGCGTGAGCTGAAGCGTATAATCCCGTTTAAGCTCCGCTTCGCCGTGCGTGGAATATTTATAGTCTATGATCCGCGCTTCGCCTGTCTCGGAGATCGCCAAAAGATCGATCGCGCCCTGAAAGACGAGCTCCTCCTCGCCGCAGGCGCCGTATTTTTCCTCTTGCCCGAAATACACTTCCTTTGCCGACAGTCCCGCCAAAAACTTCTGTTCCCGATAAAGGCGCATACCCGAAACCTCCCAAAATACGGGCGCGCATAAAATCTCCGCCGCTTTCTCCTCCGCAACCAACGCACCCTCTTCTGCGCTTAAAAGCCCGCGCGAAAGCATGCGCGCCTTTTCGGCTTGCACGATCGGCAAAATTTTCGTCAAACGTGCTTCGTCGCAACCATGCCCCTCTCTTTCTTCTAAAAGTGTGAAGTCGAAATGCTCCAAAAACGCATGATACGCAATCCCCGAAAGCCGTTTATCTTCGCCCTCTTCCTCAAAGAGGACGGGCACGGAAAACCGCTCGGCGTTAAACTCGCGCGGCGCGTCACGCTTCACGTCTTGAAGCTGTGCCGTCGCCGAGGTTTTGACGGGTAAATTCGCCCCGCCTGGATAGGCATATTCCCTCGAAAGCTCTTGAAACAGCTGCTCCGTCAGTTTGGGATCTGCCGCGCCGATCAAAGCGGTGCGCTCTTGCACGGGTAATTCAAACGACCAATCCTCCGCAACGTATTTTTCCCAGAGCGCAAAGTCGACAAAGTCCGCATACGAGGAAGCATAGCGCACATCGGGCACACCCGGGCGTTCGGAAAACATTAAATGTAAACCAAATTTCGCGCGCGTGAGTGCGACATAGAACAAATTGAGCTCGTCCTTGACCTCCTCCGCTTTGACTTTTTTCGCCGCAAGCCGCCAAAGCAACGTGTCCGTGCAGGTCATCGTCTCGCGGCGGTAGCATTTGGGCACGAGCGCATATTGCTCGTCGATGAGGACGTTTCTCTCCTCTCTGCCCGCAAACGGTGCGCTTAAATCGTTGAGAATGACAACGGGATATTCCAGCCCCTTGGAGGCGTGAATCGTGAGGACGCGCACGGCGTTCTCGCCCCCGTTTTCACTATACGCGATCTCGTAGTCGAGCGCGCGCAAACGGTCGAGAAAGGCGTGGACGGACAGAGGCTCGGGCACCGTGGTCTGCTCGATAAAATAATGAATGCGCTTTAAACATCGCGCGCCGTTATCGAGCGCAAGAAGCCGCGCTTCCATGCGCGTATCCGCCAAAATTCCAGAGAGCAGCTCGCCAGCCTCCGTGACGGCGGAGAGCTTACGCAGCTTTTGCAAATACGCGTAAAACGCCCGAAGCTTGTGGGAAAGAAGATCGGTCTTTTCCTTGGCGTAGCGCGAGCAACAGTCGCGATAAAACCGCTCGCTCGGATAGGCGAGACGAATCTCCGTCAGATCGTCGGCATTCAGCCCGCCCATAGCGGATAAAAGTGCGGAGCAGAGCGGAACGTCCTGCTGCGCGTTATCGATCAGACTCAAAATATCGATCAGCGTCTTGATCTCGGGAAAATCGCAGATGTTGACCGCCGAAGCGGAAGTCACGGGAATCCCCTCGGCGGACAACGCCGAAACGATCTTTTCCACGCTTCCCCGCTTCTTTCTCGTCAGAACGGCAATATCCGAATATTCCACGCGCCGCATGCTTTGCTTATCCGCGTCAAACCACTTCCGATTATGCTCCCGCTCAATGATCTCGCGCACCCTCTTTCCGTAGTCCGAGCGCTCCTCTTGCTCCTTTAAATAATTGGCTTCGACGGAGTAGACGCCCCGTCCCTTGGAAAGCTCCTTTTTCAGCGCTTTCTCTTCCTTGGACGGCTTACGGGCAAAGAAATGGATTTCCACTCTGCCTTCGTTCGTTCCGTACATACCCCCGCCGTTCATAACGGAATCGCGCGCATAATCGACCTCGGAGGTCTCTTTTGTCATTGCGTAAATAAACTCGGAATTGACCGCCTCGAGCACCTTATCGCCGCTTCTGAAATTTTTCGTCAACCACAATGAATTGGCGCCCCTCTCGCCCTCGAACGCGCGTTGCTTTTCGGCAAAATACTTGGATTTGCTGCCACGGAAGCCGTAGATCGATTGCTTGATATCCCCGACCAAAAAGACGTTCTCTCCACCGATCAAAGACAATATTTGCTCCTGCACGGGATTGACGTCCTGATATTCATCGACGAATACGTGACGGTATTTTTTGCGAAGCTCGCTAAGAATATTGCCGTCGGAGAGAAGCTTTAAGGCAAAATGTTCGAGATCGTTATAGTCAAGGGCGTTTCTCTCCCGCTTCGCCTCTGAATATTTCTCGTCGAATTTGAGAAGATACTTCGCCAAGCTTTCCGCAATCTCTCCCGCGCACAGATAGTCGGAAAGCTCCTCCTCGCGGGAACGCGTCTTTGCGTTTTCCGCAAAGAGCTTATTCACCTCGTCTTTGATTGCCGCAAGCGCGTTCGTGTGCGCCTCGAAGCCCTCGGGCGTGCTTTTCGACGCGCGTTGTTTTGCCCCGAACGGGGGTGCGGAAACGGCGCACGCAGAAAAATAATTCTCCTCTTTTAAGAGGGTTTTCAAAGCTTCGATAAGCTCCTTTGCATTATCGACGGAGCGTTGCTGCGCGCACCCCTCGAAATACGCCATTTCCCCCTCGATCTTACGGACATAGTATTCGCATTTAGCATGCATTTCGTTCAATAGCTCCGCACAGAGTCTATCGAATTTCTCCTCCGTTGCCCGCACCGCTTCCCCGCTCAAAAATTCTCTGTAATCGGCACGAACGCGAAGCTTGGAATATGCCTCCGTCAAGATCTCGCGAAGCGTGGAATCTTTCTTCTTTCTGAAATATACGGACAATAACCGCAAAAAATCCTCCTCTCCAGCGGCGTAAGCCTCCTCGAACAGCGAATCGAGGGCTTTTCGTTGCAGTTCTTTTCCGTCCGCGTCGTCGTCGCCGAAAATAAAGAAATCACTGCTTACGCCCGCCGCAAAGAAGTGTGAGCGGATCAGCTTGGAGCAGAAGGAATGAATGGTGGAAATATCCGCGCCGGAAACGGCGGCAAGCTGCTTTTTGAGCATGGATTTTTCCGCGGCGTTCGTCTCGGGCGAATTGACGCTTTTAATGAGCTCCTTTCTGAGCTTTTCTTTCATTTGCGCCGCCGCCTTTTTCGTGAACGTCAGCGCAAGGAGCTCGCCCACCTCCGTGCCCGATTTGATAAGCCTTATGATCTTCTCGATCATGACGGTGGTCTTCCCACTCCCCGCCGAGGCGGAAACAATCGTTTTACCCTGCGCGCCAATGGCGGCAAGTTGTTCTTCCGTAAACGCCATTATTCCTCCCCTCCGTCCGTCTTTTTCTGTTCTTCCGCCCCATTCGCACCGACGTCGACAGGCAGAGTAGTCCCCTCCCTATGCCGCCGTGCTATGGAAGCGATCTCCTTGGGCGAAATATTCTCTTCCTTTCTTGCGGGCGCAAGGTCGTAGTTAAACCCGCACATACCGCCGTAAGGACAGTAGGCACACCCGCCCTCGTAAGGTGCGGGCGCGATAAAGCCCCGCTTCATTTCCTTGGTGCCCTGACGGGCTTCATAGATAGCGTAGTCGAGGAAATCACGGAAGGTCTCCTCGTCCATGACCTTTTCAAGCCGCGCGTTATCGTCTAAACGCGCGTCGAAAAAGCGGCTTTTCTCTCCCTCGACGAGCGTTTTATCCCCCGCTTCGATCGCCGCCCGATCGCCGTTTAAATAGCCCGTCATGCGGAAGCTCGCCTCATCGGGTTTACGATAGGAGACGGACGCAGGGAAATAGAACACCCCCGCAGGCGTGCGCTCGCCCATGACGGCAGACATGTATAACTGAAGCTGCATCTTTCTGCCCGTGTAATAATAGATGGGCTTGTCGTCGATTCGTCCCGTTTTATAGTCGATAACACGCACGTAATCGTCCGTCACGTCCACGCGGTCGACCTTGCCGCGGAAATATTCCGTCCGAACGCTCTTTTCCGTTTCCTCCACCCGATAATCGGAGCATTGGAGCTGCAAATACGCCGCCGTCGCCGCCTCCACGCCCTCAAAGAGAAGATTCTCCGCGGCGTACTTCCCTGCCGCCGTGTCCGATTGCGCCGCAAACAGGGGGCTTGCCAAAAGCTCACGTCCCGTCTCCTCCGCAAACGCCCGGGCCTCCGCTTCCGTCTTTAATTCGTCGAACTTCTTGCCCATCCGCTCTAGGAGCGCATGCACGAAATTTCCCGAATCGGTGGCAAGCACACTCGCCTCCTCGCGTTCTCTAAGTTTGAGCCCCTGCGCCGCAAAATTGCCGAATGGACAGGAAAAATACTTTTCGAGCGCCGTGGGCGACACTCTGCCCTCCGAGAAAAACAGCTTTTCTCCTTTCTTGATTCTGACCAACCCGCTTTCGGCGTTCAAATAGTCCTCCTGCTCCTTATAACTCGCCCGTTCGAGCGCGGCATAGAGGGAATAGAAATGCCGACGGGTATCCCCGCCTTGGCGATCATATTCATTTTTCTCCAAAAGCAGACGTCGAATCCCGGGAACGAGCGCAGAGCAGACGTATTTAAAATCTGCCTCAGAGAGCCCTTTTTCGATCGGGATATCCTCTCCCGCCGACGTCGAAAACAGTCCGCTCGCATAGCGGAATATTTCGCTCAAGGCGGGTTCCTCGCCGTTTGCACTCAAGGGATAGGACAAGAACAGGGCGTCCTCGAAAGTGCAGAGATTGAGCGCCACGCACTCGCGGCTTCTCAAATTGACCTCCGCCACCGTCGGCTCCAGCATCGTTTTAACCTCGGCAAGCCGCTCGATCTCCTTGTCCGATATGAGCGCGGTGTCGTCCGTCGTTCTCGGGACGGCATCCGTCATGCCGACGGCAAAAAGCGCGCGCACCTTTTCAATACGGCTGTCCGCAATATCTCCAACGAACACCGCGTCTGCCTTTAAGGGGATGAGGGAGATGTCCGTCGCGTCCAAGCCGCCCGAAAGGAGCGCCTCAAACTCCGCGGCGCTCATTTCCTTGTCCGCCGTCAAAAGCTCTGCCTCGGCAAGAATCTTTTTCATGGCGGGAAGAATCTGTGAAAGATAGCTTACGATCGCGACGTCCTCCACGCCTTCTTCGATCTCTTTAAGCTTTGCCTCGGCTTTGAAATTCTTTAAAACGTTTCTTACGGCACAGCAATAATCGCGACCATGCCCCCGCCCCTTCACGTCCTTGGTTGCCAAAAGCAGCCGTTCGCGGCCTTGAAGCAAGGCGGCTTGATCATAGCCCTCCACAAGCGGACCCGTCTTGATTTCCTTTTTTGCCCCGCCCCGATAATTGGCGAATTTTAACAGGTAATTTCTATATTCGTCGCTTTCCCCGAAAAAGACGTTCTGCGCAAGCGCCTGCACGGACGAGGAGGAAAAGCCCTCTCTTACGACGGCAAATATGCCGAGCAAAAATTGTCCTAAAGGATGTCGCTTTAACGATTTCTTTTCGTCGAGGAAAAAGGGTATGCCGTATTCGTCGAACGCCTTTTTTAAAGGCAACGCATAGGCTTTGGGATCGCCCGACAACACCGCCACGTCCCGATAGCGCATACCTGAATTTTCCGCAATCAGCTTCTTGATGCTTGCTGCAACCAGCTCCGCCTCGCCGTTTTTATCCTCCGCTTCAAAAAAGCGGATTTTATCCGTCTTAAAGCGATCGAGCGCAAGCCGTTCGGGATCAAAAAGCCCCTTCCTAAACACCTCCGCTTCACCGAGGAGAGGAATCCCGAGATTTCTCATGCGCACGCGCCCTGCGCCTACGCGCTCCTCGCACGCGCGCATAAATACGGAACGCGCGCGCCCCGTGTAGAGTTCCTCCTCTCCCGCGCAAAAAATTCCGATCACGTTCGCCGCCACGTCCGCACAAGCCTTGATGGTCTCCGCCGCCTGCGCCGTGAACGAGCCGAAGCAAAGGAAAAACACATTCGCGCCCTTTAAGCTCTTTTCCGAACGGATATATGCGGGCAACAGAGAAAGATAGCCGCTTTCGTCGACGTAACCGTTCTCCTTTAAAAATTTGCCGTAACCCTCATAAATTTTAGCAAGATCGAGCACCTTGCCTTTGAGATTCCCCTCTTCAAGCTCTGCCGCACCCTCTTGGAGAGAAGCGGGCGAAATCTCGGACGCCGCGAGCTGTGCCATCGTTTCATAGACGCTCTTTGCCGCGTTCTTCACGCTTTCCGACGTGGTGAAACAAAGCAGCTTTTTCTCCTTGGCAAGGGATTCCATGATGCTCCCCGTCGCCATGACCGAGCCCTGCTTGGTCAGCACCTTAACGTCCGTTTTCAAAAAGCGGGCAAAGGTTGTGACGGACGAAAAAAAGGTGCCGCCCGTCTTTTTCACCAACGCGCGTTCTGCGATCAGGGTCAGCCTGTCTTCACAAAAAATAACGTTGCGACCGCCTTGGCTCTCGTAAGCCGCCGCGTACTCCGCCATAACGTCCATGCATTCTGAAAGCGTATACGCGCTCAAAACCGCCGTCATTTTGCCCGTTCCTCCTTTTTTCGCCGCTAAAAAGACCTTCTACCTCTCTATTATAGCATATCCGTTGCCAAAATTTCAGCTTTTTTTCACAATTATTTTCATGAAATCGCGATTTTATTTTTACAAATCCGAAATTATGTGCTATAATATACCTATCTGATTGAAAAATACGGTACCGTAATATAAAAAGCGGTTGCCGTCGGAGAAAAATTCATGAAAAAGAAACTTATTTCCCTTGCAGCCGTCCTGATGGCGGCAACCGTCCTCACTGCATGCTCGCAGTCGGTCTCGACGAGCTTCTCGTCCAATTGGTATCCCAATCCCGCCACGACGAACGTTTTGCCGAATACCAACGAAACCCTCGTCTATTCCGTTTCCATGCCCGCGGATACCCGCACCAACGAGGACTACTACGCCGAATACACAAACGGCGTCTATAAGACCTCGCTCACGGACAAGGGCGAAAACTATCTCTATAAAACGGAGCTTACCATAAACGTGCAGTATTTTGTAGGCGACGAAAAAACGGAGGTATTCACGGATACCGTCGTCAGTGAAGTCGAATTTAAAGGCACGCAGCACGGACTTCGACCCGTTCGCTCCTATAAAAAGGTGGAGAGCCGTTCTCCCGCCTCCCTATCTCCCGCTTCCATCGAAACCTGTTATAAACATTATAGCTACGAAGCAACCATCTCCTATAACGACGCGTGCACCAAAGGGACGTATACCTACGACAACCTTTTGAAAGAGGGTGTGGAGACCGATGGCAAAAAATTCTCTATCACCGATAAGCGCAGCTATCTTGACAACGAGCAGCTCCTCTTCGGGATTCGTGGAATCACCTCCTCGTCCTCGCAGAGTCTTTCCGTTTTCAACGTTTCGACCAAGAGCGTGCAGACGGTGAGCGTCAGCCGCGAAAAAGGAAAGGAAACCTCTTTGAACTTTGCCTTAAACGGAGAGGCGGCAAGCGATAAAACGGTCGCATACTATCCCTACACCGCCAAAATTTCCTCGGGAAACTCCGGCGGAACAAGAACGGTTTGGATTGCCAGCGAGGCAAAATACCGCGGCGTGATCTTCCGCATTGAGGATCCCGTCTCCTTTAGCCTCGGCACCCTCGTCTACACCTTGCGGGAAGCCAATTTCTCCGCTTAACCCTTTTAACAAAGAATTATTTCAATCCGTTGGGAAGCTCTCTTCTTCCTCAACGGATTTTTTTATGCATAATATTCATGTTTATACGCCTTATTCATACATTTATACATAAAATATAAATTTTTTCGGGTTATTTTTCTATTTTTATGCAAAAAACGTTTGACAAAACAAAAATAAAGTACTAAAATAGCGTCATACAAAAAATTTTTAGACAAAAAGGAGAATACAATCATGAAACTCAAAAAACTCATTGCAACCGCGCTTTGCGCCACCGCCGTCCTTTCCAGCTGTGCGTTTGCTTCCTGCGGAGAAAAGAAACAGGAATTGATCGTCTACACGGAAGCAGGCTTTGCCCCTTGGGAATTTACCGCGAAAGGCTCCACCGACATCATCGGCGTAGATATGGAGATTGCAAAATACATCGCGAACAAATACGATTATACGCTTAAGGTCGTTGACGGTAGCTTCGACACGATTGTCGCAGGTATTGCAGAGGATAACGCGCTCGGTATTGCGGGCATTTCCTATAATACGACCCGCGCGGAAGCCGTCGAATATTCCGATTTCTATTGGGCAGACGCCTATCAGGCAGTCGTTTACTTGAAAGACGCCAACCCCACGCTGACGACGGACGGCGCGTTTGCGACCTCCAACTTCACAGGCAAAAAGGTCGTCTATCAGACGGGCACAACCAGTCAGCTGACGATTACCGAAAACGAAACGGCTTGGGGGATCACGGGCAAAAAGGACTATGCAGACGTGCTCGTAGCGTTCCAGGACGTGACCGCAGATACGGCGAAGGGCACCTATCTTATCGTCGACTCGCAGGTTGCGGCGCAGATTGCGGCAGAAAACACGAATTGCGCCTACGCCGCTATCGAAGGACTTGAACCCGAGCAATACGGCGTGGTCGCGAAAAAGGGCAACACCGCACTCATTGAAAAGGTTAATGCCGCTCTTAAGGAGCTTCTTGAAAAGGATGCCAACGGGAAAAATCAAATCGAAAAGTGGTTTGACGAATATTCCGCAATCGAACCTGAAGAATAATCTCTGTCGAATTTAATAAAATCCACCAAAAAGAGCCGAAATTTCCTTTCGACTCTTTTCGGCTGAATTGAGGAAAAACCATGAATGCCATCAAAAACTTTTTCGTCTCCCTGTGGGTAGACTTCTACGACTGTTTTATCGACGCAAAATACTATAAAATGTATCTCGAGGGGCTCTGGAACACCATACTCATTGCCCTCGGAGCCTGTGCAATCGGTATTTTTATCGGAATCGTTGTGACGGCGATCCGTATCGCGCCAAAAAACCACCCCGCTTTAAAAATTCTTGATAAAATCGCGAAACTTTACGTGACCGTTATCCGCGGCACCCCCGTCGTCTTACAGCTCTTTATTTGTTATTTCGTGCTTTTGATCGATATCCGAAATATATCCAAAGGACTCTTGCTTGCCGCGATCACTTTCGGCATCAATAGCGGCGCGTATATGTCCGAAATTCTGCGCGGCGGGATTGAGGCGGTTGACTACGGTCAGACGGAAGCGGGCAGAAGCTTGGGGCTAAATTGGATGACGACCTTTTTTAAAATCGTTCTGCCGCAGGCTATCAAAAACGCAATCCCCACAATGTTCAACGAATTTATCACGCTGATTAAGGAGACCTCCGTCGCAGGATACGTGGGAATCATCGATCTCACAAAAATTCAATCCTATATCACCACGCAAACCATGAAGATCTACATGCCGCTTTTTATTATCGCGGCGATTTATCTCATACTCGTCCTTGCGTTACAGCAGGCGCAAAAAGTCATCGAAAGGAGTTTAAATAAGAGCCATGCACGCCAATAACGAAACTTTTGTCAGCGTCAGGAACGTCTATAAAACCTTCGGCAAACTGTCCGTTTTAAGGGGCGTTTCCTGTGATATCAAAAAGGGAGAAAAGGTCGTGATCGTGGGACCGAGCGGCTCGGGGAAATCCACGCTTTTGCGCTGTATGAATCTGCTGGAAGCACCCACCTACGGAGAGGTTTGGTTGGACGGTCACCTCGTGACTCCCGTCGACCCCTATCTTCATCGCGACGTTATAAAAAAATCCGAAACCTTTAAAAAGCTTACGCTTGAAAACCCCGAAAAAACGGCGGAAGAGATTGTTGCCGAAATTAAGGCTAACGACCTCTTAAAGGAGAAAAAAGAAGGCAAGGAATATAAAGCGGAAATGAAAAAAATCCATAAAGAGCACTTTATGGACATCAATATCGCCAGACAACGAATGGGTATGGTCTTTCAGCATTTCAACCTTTTCAATAACCTGACGATCATGCAAAATCTCACGCTCGCGCCCGTCCACCTCAAACTGCAAACCAAGGAAGAAGCTGCGGCGACAGCGGAAAAGCTTTTAAGCCGCATCGGACTTTTGGATAAAGCAGATGCCTATCCCTCCACTCTTTCCGGCGGTCAGAAGCAACGCGTGGCGATTGCGCGTTCGCTTGCCATGAATCCCGATGTGATTCTATTCGACGAGCCCACGTCCGCGCTCGACCCCGAAATGGTCGGAGAGGTGCTTGCGCTCATGAAAGAGCTTGCCGACGAGGGCATGACCATGGTCGTGGTGACACACGAAATGGGCTTTGCGAAAGAGGTTGCCAGCCGCGTGCTGTTCGTGGACGAGGGCGTCATTAAAGAGGAAAACGAGCCCCAAGCATTTTTCTCCCAGCCCAAGGACGAAAGGCTGAAAGAATTTCTTTCCAAGGTCCTTTAAACCGTTGACTTTCTCTCCTTTTCGTGATACTATAAAGAAATAAAGGAGCTTACTATGACCAACGCAGAAAAAATGCACAGCGGCATGATCTACGACCCTGCCGACGGCGACATTATGAGCGAACAGCTCATGCGGCTCGACCGTCTTTGCGATTTCAACGCAACCCGTCCCACCCAAATGGATAAGCGAAAAGCCATTTTAAAGGAGATGTTCGCAGAGATCGGCGAAAACTGCTATATCGAGCCTCCTCTCCACGCCAATTTTGGTTGTAAACACGTGCATTTCGGGAAAAACGTCTACGCGAATTTCAATCTCACCCTTGTTGACGACACGCATATTTACGTGGGAGATGGCACCATGTTCGCGCCGAACGTCGTCATCGCCACAGGAACCCACCCCATTTTACCCGAGCTTCGCGCTAAGGGCTATCAATTTAATCTCCCCGTGCGTATCGGTAAAAACTGCTGGCTGGGTGCGGGAGCGATCGTCCTCCCAGGCGTAACGATCGGAGATAACACGGTCATCGGCGCGGGAAGTGTGGTCACAAAGGATATCCCTGCGAACGTTGTTGCCGTAGGCAACCCCTGCCGCGTGCTTCGCCCTATTTCCGAGCACGACAAAGAATTCTACCATAAGAATCGGAAGATCGCGGATTGCGAGCTTTGACCTTAAAAAACGACAAACGGTAAGGTTTTTCGCCTTACCGTTTTTTTGCGCTTTTTTAGAACGCGTCCTTTGAAATTTTCGACCATCGCTTTGCGATAAACCTTGTGCGAAGTCCAGCGGGAACAAACTTTGTCGTTGCGTTCATGACCTTATTCCAAAACCCGGGAATGAGCTTCGCCCTGTTTTTGGCAAGCGCTTTTAAGCTCTTTTTCACCACAAATTCGGGCGATTTTGCCGCAAGCCTGCCCCAGAGCCCCTGTCCCTTAATCTGTGCCTTGATATCCTCTCTCGTCGGTATCGCACCAGGGAGCACGGCGGTCACCTTGACGCCCTCCCGCCTTACCTCCTCGCGAAACGCCACGGAAAAGGACGTGAGCGCCCCTTTCGTCGCGCTGTAAAGTGCAAAATACGGCATGGGATATATTCCCGAAACGCTGGAAATATTAATAATCTCCAACCCCTTTGCCCGTCTTTCATAAGCAAACCGACAAAGAGAAGCCGCCGCCTCGAAATTCACGCGGCATTGAAAGACAAGCTTTTCTTCGGTGTAGTCCTTGACCCCCTTTTGCACGTCCGCGCCCGCAACGTTGATAAGTCTGCCGATCAAGAGTCCCTCGGCGGAAATCTTCTCCGTCATCGCGCCCCTGCTCCCTTCGTTTGAGAGATCAGCGGCGTAAATTTTAATATCCGCGTCGGGCTTTTCCGTCAAAAGCCGCTCTTTGAGCATACGGAGTTTTTCCTCACTCCTGCCCGTCAAAATAAGCCGCTCTCCGTTTTGAAGCGCCGCGCGGACAAACGCGCCGCCGAGAACGCCCGTCGCGCCCGTGATCATTGTATATTTGTGCAATTCTTCACGCATCGTAAGCCTCACCTCCAGAGCCTTTCAGGATCAAACCCGTAGACCTGCACCACTTCCACGTAAGGAGAATTTGCCATATCCTGCGGCTTCACAACGCCGCCACCATTCGAGTCGAGATCAATCCCAAACTTTTTATACGCATACCAGACAAGGTGCGCACACTGCGTTCCTTTCGCCTTTTTCGGGTTCTTCTTGGACAACACGCCCGCCGCCACCCGATAGGGAAGCCCAATCAAATTTTTCCGTGCGTAAGCCGTGATTTCCGCCTTTTTTTCTGCGCTCACCTTGGGGCGAAGCACCATAAACGAGGCATAGTCCTGAAAAACGGACGCATCGGAAACCGCGCTGACCGTCCCGATTCCGAACGACTCTGCCATGTCCCCCGACGCGGACAAAACGAGCCCCGCATGCCCGAACCGCCAACAAACGACGTGCGTCGCGTCCGTGACGATAATATCCCCTGGCTCGAGCGCACAAAGCCCTACAAATCCGTCGATTTTTTCCCAGCAGGTGTAGGGCGCAAACCGCTCCGCCGTGCATTTATAATCGGCAAAATAATCGGATTGTATCCTCAATATCTGCCGTTTGTTCCCCTCGGCAAGCAGACCGTCTATCCCCAGCTTTGTAAGCCCTGTCTGCGCATACAGCGTGGCATAGTCCTCCGCTGTCAACTCGTCCTTAGCGAGAAGGGCGTTCATTTCCGCTTGGGACAACGCCCCGTAATTGGGCTTCCAAGGTCTCCAACGGTCGGTAATACGCGTGGCGATCTCGGCGGCAAGTGCGAGCACGACGCAAAAAAACACGACCGACGCAAGCACGATCGCCGTTATTTTCAAGCCTTTTTTCTTCTTTTTTTCGCCCGTTTCCACCACCGCATATCTCCTTTTTACTGCGCGCCCGCGCCGTAATCCCTAGCCCCGAAAATCCCCGAGCCGATGCGCACTGCGTTGCTCCCTTGCTCCACGCACAGTCGATAATCCCCGCTCATGCCCACCGATAGCGTTTCTATCCCGCTATCCTTATCACGCGCCCGCTCGAAAAGCACGCGCATTTCACCCGTCAACTTCTTTAAAAGCGGAAGCTCATCCGTGTTGGGAAGCATTGCCATGAAGCCCTGTATTTTAAGGTTCGGCAGCATATTCAGC
The DNA here is from genome assembly GCA_017467275.1 of Clostridia bacterium. GTDB lineage: Bacteria > Bacillota > Clostridia > Christensenellales > Borkfalkiaceae > Scatosoma. Next base: position 245,694 of record JAFTSN010000001.1, read on the forward strand.
CGCTCGAAAGCCGCGAACGCCTCCTCGGGGGCATAGCCGCCCTTAGTCGCCTCACGACCGATATTCACCTGCAACAAGACGCTACTTTCCACGCCTTTTAATAGGGAAAGGCGGGAAATCTCCTGTGCCAGCTCGTCACGGTCGCAAGAATGGATGAGCGCAACCTTTCCGACAAGATATTTCACTTTGTTGGTCTGCAAATGCCCGATAAAATGCTGCGGACAAGGCAAAAGGCTTTGCGCCTTATCCCGAAATTCCTGCACCCTGTTTTCTGCCACGGCGTCTACACCCGCTAAAATAGCGGCGTTTATGCGTTCCGCCGTCTGCGTTTTCGTTGCCGCAACGAGCATAACGGACTCGCCAAAAGGGTTTCCATTCGCAAGCTCCGCCTTGATTTTTTCAACGTTTTCTTGGATTTTATCCATTTTCAAACCTCGTAAACCTATTCTATTATAGCTGTTTTTTCCCCTCTTGTCAAATCCACGATTGCCCACAAAAAATAATTGGAAAAATTTTGTCAATTTTGCTTGTGTTTTTATGTTTTGAGTGTTATAATTTAATAGTGTCCGACAATAAAACAATAAAGGGAATGGCTAATCAATGAGTACTGAAGAATTAAAAACTTTTATTTTTTTGTCTAAAGTGAAAAACTTCACGCTGGCGGCTGAACATCTGTCTATCGCACAATCGACTGTCACTAACCGTATCAGTGAGCTTGAAAAAGAGGTCGGCAAACGACTTTTCAACCGTGATTCCAAATCGGTGAGATTGACCCCCGAGGGGAAAATTTTCTTAAAATACGCTGAAAGAATCATCGAGCTCCAAGAGACGTCCGTGGAGGAAATGAATGCGCTTTCCGCTTACCGTCATAAAATCTCGATTGGCGCCATCAACGCAACCTATGAAACCTACGTCAAGCCCGTTTTGGACGAATGTCTCAAAACCAGCAACGACACGACCGTTCGGGTCACAATCGGGCATTCGCTCGATCTTATCCGACAGCTTCAAGACAACGTGCTCGATCTCGTGTTTTCCGCAATTCCGTTAAAGCGCATCGGTTACGTCTGCAAGGTCTACGACACAGACAAAATGGTGCTTGTGACGGGCAAGGGCGCAAACGCTTATAAACGCGGCATCACGGAAGAAGATCTCGTGAATATCCCCTATTTGATGTGCAACTTCTCTTTGAGTCAGGTCGGAAGCTATATCCGCGCTCTGTTCCCCGAGAATCACGTGTTCAAAATGGAGGTCGATAACTCCTCTAAACTCCTGCCCTACTTGAAAAACGGCAGCGGCTATTCTTTCTTGCCGTATAAACTGATCCGTAAGGAGCTTGAAGAAGGGCTTTTGGAGGAAGTCAAACTGTTGAATTTCTCTGCCCCCAAGGCGATTACATATTTGATCCATAAACAGGACTACGATCCTAGCGTATTCTTAAAATATAAACCTGAAGAGGTATAAGCATTGTTTCGGGCGGAAATGAAAAAATCCGCCCGAAAAAAATTTTTCGCTTTTTTTATAAAACAAGACAAAAACAGTTGACAAACGCCCCCGTTTTTAGTATTATTAATGAGCTGTTCTCGGTGGAACGGCACTATATCGCGGGGTGGAGCAGCCAGGTAGCTCGTCGGGCTCATAACCCGAAGGTCGCAAGTCCGAATCTTGCCCCCGCAACCACATGGCGGCGTAGCTTAGTTGGTTAGAGCGATCGGTTCATACCCGATAGGTCATAAGTTCGAATCTCATCGCCGCTACCATTAAAAACCCGCGATCAACCGATCGCTATATATAAGGCCCCTTGGTCAAGCGGTTAAGACACCACCCTTTCACGGTGGTAACATGGGTTCGAGTCCCGTAGGGGTCACCAGCAAAAAAGGATAGGCAAACGCCTATCCTTTTTTGCTGTGTGTTCCCCATACGGATTGACTTGAACCCATCGGGTTCGGAAAAATGCGAGCGCTTATGCGCGAGTGTTTTTCTTTGCCGAGGGTTCCCACTTGTGGAAAACGGCAAGCCCCCGCGGTGCCGATTGCGCACCTACACGCTATAGCTCCATTTTAGAAACTTTGGCTTTTATGGCGTAAATCTATTGAAAAGTTTTTCTCCTTGTGCTATAATAACTATGGTACACATCAATCGTTATGTTTTCCGTGCACCTTTCAATAGGCGCACTTTTCATTTCAAGGAGAAAAAAATAAATGAAAAAAACGTTATCATTATTTTTAACAATTATTATGGCGTTTTCACTGTGTTTTGGATTAATTTCGTGCGACAAAGCGAACACAAGCTGGATGAAGGACATCAGCGGTTATATAGCAGATATTTCGGATGCTAACGCTTTAGGCATATCTTCAAATGAAAACATCGAAAACGCAAGCGTTGTCTCTAATGGAAACGGGCTTCTGTCAATAATGCCTCTCGCCAAAAAGAAACACAATGATAAAAATTACATTGTTAAAACGACGGAATATACAGCCAATGACCCTATTGTCTCTTCCGAAGGCTTGAAAAAAGTTAGCTTTACTAAAACAGAAAGCGAGAATAATGAAATTCTCTCCCAAGACGAAATCGGCGGCGAAATCGATAAGCTTTACGTAATGGGAAATCATACTTTTATAAGCTTTGTTCCCGAAGGAACGTCTCAAAGACCTGCAAACAGTAGCCTGACTTTTGACACCGACGGAATCGCTTTTTACGATAAATGCGATTATTTCAGCAACTCGAAAAGACAAAGCTTTATTATGGATAATACAACTGGATATGTCTATAAGTTAAAGGATTTTAATATCAAGAAAATACAGGGCGGGTGCCTTCTTTCCGCTGATGACAATTTTATATACGATTTTAAAATCAATGAAAATGATGAAATAGAAATCTTCTCTCTTTTCACTAACGATACCGTAGAATGGTATTCTTGCTTTAAAGATAAATACGGAAATAAATTTATCCAAAACAATCGTCTGAATACTTATGACGCTACGACGAATACATATTTCTATGTGTTTATCCCCTTTGGACATGTTAATGCACAATTTTATCAACCCATTGATTATGAATTAACCTCCAACGGTGAATGCATTCAAATTATTTATTCTGGTTGCGATTGGGGCGATGCGTTAAACAATGAGATTTCGATAGAAGACGCATATATCATTCAAGAAAACGGGAATAAAAGAATTCTAGATACCAATGATTCTTTCAAGATATATTACGATCCTCTCAAATATAATGTGAAAAATATATATGACGAGGATGACTATTGGGGAGATGAAAAATCTGTTGCCAATAGGGCTATGTATAAGGTCGAAAACGGCATATTATACGGTTACAGTCACTACGAGAACTATACATGCGGACTCTCTTTGTTGCAATACGATTGCATAAATAAACAATATTCGATTTATACAGTTGATGGCTATTCTGAAGAAGGTGGAGTTTATTTTAACACAAGCTTTTTAGAAAAATACGGTATTATTATTGAATACTATAATTATACAATTTATTATTATAGTAATGTTTGGGAAACTTTTAATACGTTTAAAAACGAGCAAGGATACATTGTAGATAAAAATGCCCCTAGAGAAATTGGATTTTTCTATAGAAACGAATCAATGACTAAAGATTCCAATTTCACCCCGATTAAAGTTCTTGAAAATTGCAACATAAGCGATGATCACACCTCGTTTTTAACATACGGTATACACGGTAACACTTACTATGATATCGTTGCAGAAGAAGTCGACGGGGAAATCGTTATCAATCAGTACGTAAAAGGGACGTACGAAAAGCCACAAGTGAAAATAATTTTACAGCCGCTTAATAACAATTCGTAATTTGTTATCAAAAATTTTCAAAAAACGCACAGGACAATTCCTGTGCGTTTTTCGTTGTTACTCCCCTACGGGAAAGACCACGTCCCATTTGGTTCGTACAAGCCGTTGAAAACAACGACGCTCTCCGAGAGTTCTCCGCTTGCGGAATATCGGAGATACACTTACGGGCCACCTTTGCCAATTAAAAGGATACACACCATCACTGTGAAGGCGTGTATTCTTCTTGGATAAAATATTATTTGTGTCAAATTTTTTCAAATACCAATGTAGCTTGTATTCTATCGCCACCAAAAAAACCTTTACTTCCAGAGCTGGTTGTTGAAATAGTATGAAGTCTATATCCTTTTGCAGCTTGCCGATTGATTACATCCTCCAATTCGGTCAAATTTGCAGATCCAGTTCCAATCCAAGACTCTTTTAAAACTACTTGTAAAACAATATATTGCATAACTTTTCTCCTTTGGAAAATACTATATATAGTATAGTCTTACAATTGTAAGAAGTCAAGCATTTTTCTTACTTTTGTGAGATAATTTTTGTATGAATAATATTTTTTTTGAAAGATTAAAAGAATTACGCAGTGAAAAAGGTATAGGGCAAATTGAACTGGCGAAAGCGATCCATGTTAGCAAAGGAATCATCAGTCTTTGGGAGAATGGGTTAAGAGAACCTAAATTATCGAACTTGATTATTTTGGCGCAATATTTTGAAGTATCTATAGACTATTTAGCGGGTCTTGAAAGCTGAAAAGTTTTGATTTGGGTTAACTAGGGGCGCAATAAGAATTTCCATCCAAAAATAAGGAATGTGACGGACAGTGTCGCGAAATTCCGCTATGTTCTCGTGACTTTTAAAAAAGCGCGTGCTATAATAGTCTTACATGAAGAAAAAAGGAGACTATTAATGACCTTCGGAGAAAAATTAAAAAAACTGAGAACAGACAACAGACTTACGCAAGACGAACTTGCGGAAAAATTATACGTAACGCGTACGGCTATTTCTAAATGGGAAACCAACAAAGGCTTTCCGAATATAGATAGTCTAAAATTAATTTCCAACACCTTTCAAATCAGTTTAGACGAATTGTGCTCCGACGAAGCCTTTGAAAATAAGAAATTACAGGAAGCGCAATTCGCCAGAAAAATGTATTATTGTGCAGTTGCAGCCTTTTTAGCAACCGCTTTGTTCGCCATATTGTCCGTTACTCTTTCCATAAAATATTTAAATATTGGAAGTTTTTTCGGCGGCGTGGCTTATATGGTCTTTGCTTTCCTTTCAAAACCTAAATACAAACGAGTGCAAGGGCGTGAAAACGTCTTTCTTCAGATTTTGTTGAAGTTTGTTATGGTGGCGCTATTTCTTAGCCTGCTTATAGGATTTTGATAAGCGGGCATTGACCCGCTCTTTATTTTAAAGGACTCCCCTGCGTTAAACGCGGGGGAGTCCTTTAGAACTTCTCACATTGTCTTTTGATACGTCTCGATGTTTTGATCGACGTTATACGTCGGATCGCCTGGAAAAATTCCGTTCATCGTTTGCATAACGTGATAAGCCTCTGCGTGTAGCTTTGCAATCGCTTCGCTTGCAGGCAACGTTTTATCGGCATACAGCGGCTCCCCGATATGCAGATCGACTAGCGGAGTCTTGCCAAACAGTTTATAAAGCCCCTTTCTCGGTCTGAACGACATCGTGATCGGAATCACAGGCTTATCATAACGCACGGCGTATTTGAACACCGCCTTTTTCAACGGACGGATATCGGGATAATAGAACCAAAGCGAGCCCTCGGGAAAGAAATGCAACCAATGGTTGTTTTTCAGAACGTCTCCGATTGCCTGCTGAAATTTCGCCATCGCTTTCATGTTCCCCGTGGGAATGGGGATTCCGCCCACCCAACGGATAAGCGGTCCGTTCGGCCCCTCGAAATTGGTCTTCCAACCCGGATGATACTGCAAATGCGGACGAATCGCCTTTAACACGCAAAGATAGTCCCACATAAACACGTGATTGGCGATCGTGATCGCGCCGTCCTTAAATTCCTTTTTATGCTTTTTGAAATTCTTACGCCCGTAAATTTTCAAGCCGTGGCGAATGGTGCAGACGGGAAAGGCAAGCAAATTCAACGCTAGCCACAAAGCACCGCGCTTGACCTTATGCCAAAAGCCTTTTTCCAAATACGGATAATTCTCGTCGAAATGCGTGTCGCGAAGATGCTTGACGGTGATCATGTGCTCGTCGCTTCGTTCAGGGTATTGATAATTCAAATCATGGCGATAGTACACGCTCTGTTTCTCCTTGGTGTATTCTTATTTTTATTTTAGCATACTTGACAAACAAAAGCAAGAAAACTCGCCAAGCTCTTGAAAAATCTTGCTTTCTCGGTGCCGCGTGTGCTATAATAAATCTCGGAGGACAACACGATGACTCTTACACAAGAAAAAATAAAAACGTTCGCAAAGGGGCTTGGGGCGACCTTGGTCGGCTTCTGCGAACTTGAAAAATCCCCCTTGCCCACAGCCCCCGAGCTCCGTTACGCCGTTTCACTTGCGGTCAAGCTCTCCGACGCCGTTTTAAAAACCGTGGATAACGCGCCGAGCTTTATGTATTTTCAACACTACCGAACGGCAAACGCCCTGCTCGATCAAATTGCGTTCCGCGTTTCAAGTGAGCTGGAATGCGCGGGTTATTCCGCTTTTCCCGTCGCCGCCAGCCAGAGTCTTGGGAAAAACAACCCCTATTCGGGGCTTATCCCGCATAAGACCGTTGCGGTGCTTTCGGGGCTCGGTTTTGTCGGCAAAAGTGGGCTCTTTCTCTCCGAACAATACGGCAGCAAGCTTCGCCTTGCAACGGTGCTCACCGATATGCCGCTCAAAAGCGATTTGCCCGTGATTGAAAACGGCTGCGGGAGCTGTGAGCTCTGCAAAAACGCCTGCCCTGCGGGCGCAATTTACGGTACCCCGCCCTCTTTAAACGGCGAGCGCAATTTCGACGCGGAAAAATGCTCGCATTATATGAAAGAGCATTTTCAAGACATCGGCAGGGGGAGCGTGTGCGGAATTTGCATTCGCGTATGCCCCAAAAATAAGCTCTAAACCCCACCCATGGTCGTGTTCAACAATAAAACGGGTTTGACGTTTCTTTGTCAAACCCGTTTTCTTTTATACCTCTCCGACGAACAGAGCTTTCATGATCTCAAAGGTGTCGATGTTTTTAATTCTATCCTTTTTCCCAAAAGAATATTTCGTGAAATCGATCTTCGCACCCTCGATAAAACAGGAGATATCCACGCCCGTATGCCAATCGGTAGACCAAGAATAATAGGCAGGCACAGCTCCATTGTAGTCAAAAAGATTCTTTGCGTTTATCCCTTCTTTTAAAGAAAGCCCACCCGTTTCATGATCTGCCGACACAATCACCACGGTGTCCTCATGCTCTTTCGCCCAATCAAGCGCAACTTTCACGCCCTCGTCGAACGCTATCAACTCTCGGAGCATATACGCAATATCGTTATTATGCCCGCCATGGTCGATATGTGCCCCCTCTGCCATGAGAAAAAATCCATCCTCGTCTTGCGAGAGATACTCAAGAGCCTCCTTTATGAGCGCATCGAACGCCACGAAGTTTGGATTGACGGACATAGACGGCGCGTTTGCGTCGATTTTATAAGTTCCGACGATCTTCTCCGAGGTTGCGTCGGAAATCGCGCCCACACCCTTTATATACTCATAGCCCTCGCCCGTAAATGTTTCCAAATAGGAATCCTTTGCAAAGACATAGCCCGCAAATAAATTCACGTTGCCGCTCGTTGCCGCAGAATAAAGCAACTCCTCATAATTCGCACGGGCAAAATCGTGCGCGGCAAAACTCATCGGCGTGGCACCGAAAAGCTCCTCGGTCGTGATCACGCCCGTCCGCTTTCCCAAGCCGCTCGCAATATCCACGATCGTGGTCAAATCGTCTCCACCCATGGTTTTTCCCACGTAACCGTTTTTGGTGCGAACGCCTGTGGAAATCGCCGTTCCGCCCGCCGCAGAATCGGTGACCCCTGTCATTGAAGTCGTTTCCACGTTCACACGGTATTTCATTCCCTCCATCACGAGCTTTCCGCCCTTATAGAGCTCGCCCGCACGAATCTGCTCGGGACCCATACCGTCGCCGATCAACAGGATAATATTTTTCGCTTTCTCCCCTTTGGTGAGGTCCACGCCAACCTCTTTGCTTGAGCAACCAAAAAAAGACAGAGAACAGCACACCGCTAAAACGGCGGCAAAAAGCTTTTTCATTGGTAAAATCCCCCTTCATTTTTATTTATTATATCACGCTTTGGGGTTTTGTCAAGTCTTTTAAGCCTTCCGATTTTCGGTTGTTTTTCGCCTTTCTTCTACCATTTTTTGGAAGCATAAGCATTTATCTAAAAAAAATCGCCTCACTTTTACCCGAGACGATTTGTTTTTATTTAGTCCAACCAAAGCGCCGCCGCACCGAGCGTGCCCGCTTTATTTCCAAGCTCGGCTGTGAGGATTTTGACTTTGGGACCCTTATCCCCAGCGAAAATTTCCTTGTCCAGCTGTTCTTGCAAGGGCTTTACAAGCGCCTCGCCCTGCGCGCAGACCCCGCCGCCGAGCATAACCGCTTCAGGGCGGAATACGTTGGCAATATTCGTGATACCCACGCCCAATTTCTCGATATAATTCTCCACGACTGCTTTCGCCGCGGGGCATCTGTCCGCATAATCGAACGCCGTTTTGCCCGTCACGTCGTCGAGCGTACCGACCTCCCACATCGGGCTCTTTCTGTTTGCGTCCATCATTGCCCGACGGGTGTCGCGAATGAGTGCCGTTGCCGAAGCGTAAGCCTCGAGACACCCACGTCTGCCGCAGGTGCACTGTTCGCCGCACGCAACGATGACCGAATGTCCAAGCTCCGCGCCTGCCGAGCGGTTGCCCTCATAGAGCTTTCCGTTCAAGACAATCCCACCGCCTACGCCCGTGCCGAGCGTTAAAAGCACCGTCGTTTGATAATCCCTGCCGCAACCGAATTTGCTCTCTCCAAGCGCTGCCACGTTCGCGTCGTTTGCGATTTTCACGGGTAAGCCTGTCAACCTCTCCACTTCTTCTCCGATCATGAAATGCTCCCAGCCGAGGTTGTTTGAATACACGACCTCCCCGCGTTCGCTGTCGATCATCCCGGGCACGCCCATACCGATACCGACAATATCATCCGCGGTCATATCGGCTTCAGCAAGAAGCAAATCACAGAGTTTTTTAACGTTCATCGCAACCCTGCCTGCTCCCTCCGCGCTTTCCGTGGGCACTTTTGCCTCCGCGATAAGGTCTCCCTTATCGGACACGATACCGCCCTTGATAAAGGTGCCGCCGAGATCGATCCCAACGTAATATTTTCTCACTTCCGTTTCAATCATTTCCATATCTCCCTCCAAAACAAATTTTCCATACCCTGCGGGCACAAAGAAAGAATCTCCCGTCTTCACGGCTTCACCGTCGAGCTTGCCCTCGCCCCTCACACAGATTAAGCAACAAAAGCTCTTTTTATCCGCAAAGCGCTCCTCGCGCCCGTTCAAATTCAGCTTTTTAACCGTGAAATATTTGCTCGCGCCTAAAACGCCGCCTATGAGAGACTTGCGCTCGTAACGCTTTAAATTTGTTACCTTGAGCGCTTTTTCAACGTGCAGTTCCCTCAGATTCCCGTTCTTGTCTCGGCGCATATAATCATAGACGCGATAGGTAAGATTACTGTTTTGCTGTATCTCGCAGATGAGGCAGCCCTTGCCGATAGCATGAATGGTGCCTGACGGGATAAAATAGCACTCGCCCGCCTTAACCTCAAAAAAGTTCAAAAGCTCTGTGAGTCTACCCTCCGCAATCGCGCGCTCATATTCCTCTTTCGTGACGTCGCGTGAAAAGCCGAGATAAATCCCCGCGCCCTTTTCCGCCTCCACGATATACCACATCTCCGTCTTTCCGAAAGAGTTTTCCTTTTCAAGCGCATATTCGTCGGAGGGGTGGACCTGCACGGACAAATCCTCTTTAGCGTCGATAAACTTCGCTAAAACGGGAAAGAACGGAAAGCCCTTTATATTCGTTCCCAGATCTTCAGTGCTCGCGACTTCGGAAAGCTGCTTCCCGCTCACAAGGCGGGTGGGCCCGTCCTTATGGAAAGACAGCTCCCAGCTCTCCGCGCACGGATCTTTCTCCGTGACCTTCCCATACTTTTCCTTGAGCTTGACACCGCCCCAAATATTATCCTTACATTCGGGATATAATTTTTCTATTTTCATATATGAACCCCGCAAAATTTTTATCAATGAAATTATACACGATTCCGCCGCAAAAATCAAGCGTTCAGCAGGAATAGAATAAAGAAATAAAAACGAACCTGAAAAAACAGGTTCGTTCAAAAGCCGTCTAGCTCAATAAATTTTTACGCCGAAGATCTCGAAAAATTCCGAGCCGTAGTTCTCCTTGAATACAATCCTCACTCGATCGAGTTCCCTTCCAACCGTGAACTTGTTCATTCGGTGGATATTTCCCGTCACAGAACGCCGCTCGCACACATCGCCGAGATACAGCTCTATATCGTAGTCCTTCACTAGCTTTTTACTCCGCTCATAGATAATATCCTCTGCAAGATCGGTGTTAAAGACAAGCTTAATCTCCTCCACGTGCTTGCGATCGAAAGAAAGCTCCAAAAAGGCGTTTGCCTTTTCAATCAGACAGACGTTCGGCGCAAAATACGGACGGTTATAGCCGCCAAGAACGTTTTCCGCCCCGTAAATTTCAGGGGCATTCTCACAGATAAACGCTATATTTTCCCTCGTCCTGGTCTGCACAAAGCGACGGGGATCGTTTTCAGTCGGCTCCCTGCGCCATGAAGTGAAGCAGGGGGCACCCGTCAGTTCTTCCTTTGCCGCACGCAGAGAAATTCCATCTGTTTTTTCAAACAGATAATACAGCTTCCCATCCTCCGTGGGATAGTCAAACGGCAACGAAATTTCCTCCTCACCGCCCGCAAGGGGGAAACGGAGGGAGTCCAAAACACGCTCGGGCTGATAGTTTTCCTTCCGTGCGCCGCCAAGCACGAGCACAGAAAGCTCCGTGGGTTGTTGGCTCCGCACAAAAATCTTCACGCGTCCCGTCTTGAAAAAACATGGAATTGCGATAATACGGTCTTTCATTAGGGGCAGGTATGCGTTCACGGGCGGGTTGGAAAGCTTTGCCGTCTTACCCGAAGAAACTTTAACGCCGTTTAACGCGTAGTTTTCCGCAACGCCCATCAGCGTTTGATCGTCCTTTAAAAGCTCTGCTTTAAGCTCCTCGATATACGCGAGCAGCCCCGCAGGCAAAACGCCGTGCTTTAAGCAGAGTGCCGCCGCCGTTCCCGCCGCCTGACCACTTGCCGCACAGGTGCTCATAACGCGCGTGGAGCCGTTAGCGACCCGCGTGCAACTTGTGAGACGTCCGACGATAAACAGGTTTTTTACGTTTCGAGAATACAGAGATCGGTAGGGCAAATTATACATGCCGTCGACGAAATGCCAATTTGTTGCGACGTCGCTATCATAGATCCCATTATCGGCATGCACGTCCATGGGCCAACCGCCGACGTAAGCTGCGTCAAAAAACGCCGTCTTATTTGCAATGTCGTTCTGCGTAACAACGACGTCGCCGTAGAATCGCCGACTCTCGCGCTTGCCCGCAATCGGACAGACCTTTACAAGCTTCCAAGTTTCCGCGCCCTCAAATTTGCCGCTGTTTTTGATATAATCCCAAAGCCCGTAAACGATTTTACGAAGCTCAAGCGTGATTGCCTCGTCGTCCTTGATCGTATCGAGGTGTCCCCCGAACTCCACCCACCAAAAGCCGTGAAAAAGCCCGTCCTTGCCTTTATAGAAGGTTCTATGCTTTCCCCCCAACCCCTCAAAAAAGGGCAGCTTTGTGACGTCGTAGGCAAAATCGGGGCGTTTATACGGCTGCGGCTTACCTGTGTCGACGGAATGGAACATGACCGTACTCCCGCTCGTGACCGTCGATTTTTCCTTTGCGCCCAAGCTCTCGCCGTATTCCTCTCGGCTCTCACTTCCGCGCATAAAATCCGCGCCCGCCAGCGCACCGATGAGCCCGTCTCCGCTCGCCTCCGCAAAAAGAGGCGCGAAAAACTCATAGACCCGTTCGGAATTGAGCTGCATGCAACGGACGCTAGCGATCCGTTCTCCCTCCTTTTCCACCGCAAATGCGTGCGTGTTGAGATAGAGGTCGATATTCTTCTCCCGATAGATAAGTTCAAAGAGCGCGCTATCCAAGCCCGCACCCTTACAGTCCTCATAGCCCTCGTAGTCGAAAATCAGTTGCTTAAGCTCCTCCACCACGCCCGTCTCACGGGCATAGACAGTGGGCGAATACAGCGCGTTATAGCATGCGCCGTTGATATTGATTCCAATTTCCGAGCTCGCATTTCCACCGAGGACGGGACGGTTTGTAATCAAAGCCGTTTTCACGCCTCGACGCGCCGCGGCGATCGCCGTTGAAATTCCTGAAACCCCGCCGCCAATCACGACAAATTCGTAGTTTTTTTGTTCAATTTCTATTTCACGAAAATCTTTCATGCCGTTTTACCTTTTTATCCTACAAGGCGGGCAAGCATAAAGCCTGCCCGTCCGATAGCGTCTTTCGATTATTTCGCTAAAAGCGTTTGAATGAGCGTGAGATCCCCCTTGCCGCCCGCGGCGCGCTGGAATGCATACGCTTTTTCCTTGGGGGCACCGGGCGTGTTGCGGACGTTCCCGTCCAACGCATAATCCACGCGATTGACGTCGGGGTCGTAGAAGAGCCCGAAGCGGCTGACCGTGCCCGTCCAACCGATGGAGGCAACGTTTAAAAGCTTAAAGTAGTTGATTGCTTCAACGTAGGGCATCTCCTCCTCTACCGTCTCGAACATCTCCTCAATAAATTGAGCGCATTTTTCCTCACTGAAAGTCGCGTCCGAGAAGCCTATCTCCGTGAAAAACACTTTTTTGTGTTTCTTCTCGTTATCGAGAATCACTTGATAAATTTCGTTGTTGAAGCGCACGAAATTTTCACGGTTGAAATCCGAGCCGCCAATATAGGGATGCCAGCAAGCCGCCTTGAAGTAATCGTCGGGCTCCAAAGAAGCTTCGCTCATATCCTCTTTGCCGTAAAAATACCCATATTCGCCACTATAAATATTATTATAGACTTTCTGCAAAAAGCTCCTGTTTGTTCCCGCGCCGAGCCCGCTCGGTTCAGTCAGGCCGCCCATGAGCGTGAGTGCGTTCGGATTGGCTTCAAGAATTCCGCGTGAGCCATAATAGAGCATATCCGTGGCAATCTCCGCCATTTCCTCCTGCGAATAGATCTTTTCTCCGCCGATCGAGCACATGAAATCGGCGTTATTCATCTCGTTATCGATCTCGAAAACGGAAATATCCGAAAATTCGGTCGCCGCCGTTTTCCAAGACTGATAATAATTGTCTAACCATTCAACGTAGTAGCTGCCCTCGGAGATATCGCGCGCGGGCTTTCCCGAACGGTAAGAGCCGTTATGAAAGCTCGTGTGGCTCATACCGATCACTTGCATACCATATTTTTTCAGCTCTGAAACGAGCCCGTGAATGGTTTCCGCTTTTTCTTCATTGACCTCGGTCGGAGACAAAAGCACGCTGTCGAGATGCATCCAGATACGCACGGAGGTCACGCCGAGGTTTGCCATCAGCTTGACTTCTTTTTCCATATCGAAATTTGCATTACTCGAATACATTCTTTCGTCGAGGCTATAACACATGCCGTAAAGATAGGTTTGGTTAGCAATTCCGTGCGCCGTATCAAGCGGCATTTTTTGGTTGTTTTGATTTTCCTCCCCTTCGCAACCGACAAGCGCGAACGCCGTGAACGCAGACAACAGGAGCGCCATTATTTTCTTTTTCATTTTTTCTCCTTGAAAAATTAATCAGTTTTATTTGAAACGGAACAAAAACTGTCCGAGCGGTAGTCCGTATTCGTTAAAAGCACTGACAAATCCACCAACAGCCTGTTCGGATTCGGGCGCCTCTTTTTCATAATCGGACTTATAGCCGTAACGGATATAGCGAAACTCCTCGCTTGCCGTCACAACCAATTTTCCGTCGCGTATAGACGCCTCTGCCGCCGAACGCCAAGAGACACCGTCCGACGAAAACTCAAAGCCATTCGCGCCGTTTTTTAACGTCAAACCACCGCCACCCGAGACGTCAATCATTGCTTCGAGTCCATTTTTTTCGGCAGCGACGGCAAATGTCTGTCTACTCTCATTTCCGTAGAAAAATTCGTCGAGCGTAATCCCTGCAGCGCGAGAAGCAATCAGATCTTTTTTACGAGGATGAATATCCTCGCTGTCACCCAAATCGATATTTTCGGTGTAAACCGCATAATCGAATTGCGCCACGGCGGCACGTTGCGCGACTCGGATCGCCGCCCAACGTTCCTGCAATTCAGCGTTATAACGAGGCAATCCCACAACTGTAACGGTCAATTTCTCGTCATCGAAAAAGTCCCGATAAGCGTTTATAAGCTCTTTCAACTCCCCTGCGTAGAGATTGGCTTTGTAACCATTGGATTCGCCTTGGTACCAAACCATCCCTCGAAAAGTCATATCACGAAGGGGACTAATCATTCCGTTAAAGCCCAAAGAAGGGGAAAACACGGACTTTTCATAATTCACATAGACAGCCGATCTTTTTTCCAAAGCTTTAAAGCTTTCCCGCGGCAACCAATAACAAAGAAGAGTACTTCCCACCGAAGCATTGACGACGCCTATTGGAATTTCAAGCTCCTTTTGCATAGAAATTGCATATAATAAACCGAATAACGAGAACGTCGATATATTCCCCTTTGTTGCCAGCATCCACTTCGCATTCGCTGTGAGAGACGCATAGCTTTTCTCTGCTTTAGGCATATTAAAAAGTCGGATATCTTTATAATCGGCTGTTTCAATAAGTTCCGTATAATAGCTTGACGAATAACCGACCTGCCATGCCATATTCGATTGCCCAGCACAAAGAAAGAGTTCTCCGATTGCGACGTTTTTCACCGTCCTTTTCGCGTCTTCAGTAATAATTTCCAGCGTGAGCCCTTTCATTGCTTCCATGGGCGGAAGATAGACGCAAAAATCCCCCTCGTTGAGTTCACCGTAGTAGACTGTTTCATTTATTCGAACCGCCACGTGAGAAGCTGTGTAACTTTTTCCCTTGATCACGTTTACCTTACGCCTTTGTAAAAGCATATCGTCTGCAACATAAAACGCAGGATAAATTTCTCCGTAGTCCGTTTCTATCTCCGAAAACACAAAGGTGGGTTCTGTCCGAACTTTTGCAATGTCTTTTTCATCAACCGTTTCAGCAACCGCTTCCTGTTTTTCAGGCGTTTTCTCCCCTTCCCCCGTGGAGGAATTCGGTTTTGTTTTACAAGCCGAAAGAAAGGGAATACAGGCAACGATTAACAAAACGAAAAATACTCCTATTTTTTTCATTTAATGGAACGTCTCCTCAATTCTCGATTACGCCGAGCTCTTTCAAGGTGTTTTTCACAGAACTCTCCATCGCCGTCCACTTAAGCCCCTTTAAAGACGAAATCATGGAATCCCAATCGCCTGCAAGATTTTTCTTGCCGATGATCGCGTTATTAATAAAGGCTTTAGATTCGTCTTGCACGCCGTTCATAACCGAAATCACGCTCGTGGAATAAGCCGTTATATTGCGGAGCTTGCTCGTTTTGAGCTCCATCAAATCCATCGCTCTTTGCACCATGGCTTCATTCTCTGCATCCAGCAGCTTCGCCGTGATTTTAAGCTCGATCTCGCCCGTGGAATCAAAGTTTTCCCAATCGACGGGATAACCGAAAATCGTGCCGAGCACGTATCTGCCGACGGGCGCGTTCACGCCGTCCACGGTAAACTCTTCCCACTTGCCGCCGCCGTCCGAAAGACGCTCTTGAGTGTTGGGCAAAATCTCTCCGTTCTCGCCGATCGTGTAGTGAACGTTTTCAATTCCGTAGGTACGAAGCATCGCACCCTCCGTGGAAAGCATATAATCAAGCAGCGTCAGCGCCGCTTTTATATTCTTACACTTTTTGGTGATGCAATAACCGCCCCACCAGCCGCCCCAATCGGAGAAGCCGCCCGAGCCGTTCTCACCAAGCGTTTCTGTGCCTTTAAAAAGAGGTCCGATCCCGACCTTTTCCGCAAGGCCGAGCGCACGAAGCTTACTCATAATAAAGGAGACGTGCGATTCAGCGTTGGTGATGAGCATACCCGTCTTTCCCGAATAGAACAGATCGCGGTCGCCGTTTGCCGTGACGGAAGAGAAGGTGGGATAAATCACGCCCTCCTTATATAAGCCGTTTGCCCAGCCGAGGAAATTTTTAAACTCGGGCGAGGTATACATATATTCGAGATTCCCCGCCTTGTCCAAATCCCAATCGGTGGAAACGCCAAACGCATGATAGAACGCGTTCCAGCAGTGCTCGCCTTTCCCAGGGCAGAAGCCGTAGGTGTCGGCTTTGCCGTTTCCGTCAGGGTCCGCGGTTGCAAACAGGCGCATGACATCCGTCACCTCGTCGAGCGTCTTGGGATAACGCGCCGTTTTCATGCCGTTCTCCTCGGTGTAATAACCGACGTTTATCAGCCAATCAGTGCGGTAATAAATCCCCCAGCTGTTATTCGAGCTGATGTTGGGAAGAATATAATGCCCGTCATTATGCTTGATATTTTTATACTGCCTAGAGGAAAACACCCTTTCCAGATACGGGAAGGTTCCCGCAGGATAATCGGCGAGAAGCTCGTCGTAATCATATAATAGCCCCGAATCGTCCGCAGTCCAACGCTCGGAGAACGTGGAAAGCCCCATCTCCTCCGACGAGGGCACCACGAACACCACATCGGGCATATTGTTTATCGTATTCATGAGCGGATTGAGCTTGGTGTAGTAGCTCGAGCTGTGCGCCGTGCCGTTGAATTTAAGCTCGGCGCCAATCTTTTCTTCAATCTGTTTCCAGATTCTGTCCTTGGAAACGCCGTCAAAATTATTGCCGTTGTTTACGAACAGCACGAGCGCGTCCGAACCGCCTCTATTCCCGCAAGAAGCGAACGAAACGCCCGCCGAAAACGTGAACGCCGCCGCGGCGAAAACAGCCGCGCCTTTTAAGAATTTTTTCATAATATCCTCCCGTCAACCCTTGACCGAGCCGACCAACATACCTTTTACGAAATATTTTTGCACAAATGGATAGATGAGCACGATCGGAAGCGTTCCGACAACCACCGTCGCCATTTTAACGTTATCCGCCATTGCCATCAGCGTTTTATCGGGATTCTGCCCGCTTGGATCGGTGGAGCTCGCCGCAATCAGCATGTCCCGCAAGACGTTTTGAATCATATACAGATTGGGATTGCTGATATAGAGCACGCCCGACATCCAGTTATTCCACTTTCCGACGCCCGCCCAAAGCCCGATCGTTGCAGCAATCGGCAGACTTAAAGGAATATAAATTTTAAGAAGAATGATAAGATCGTTTGCCCCCTCAAGCTTTGCCGATTCCTCAAGACTCACGGGAATCCCTTGCAAGAAGTTTTTGACAACGATAATATTAAACCCCGTCAATATCCCCGGTACGATATACACCAAGAGGTTATCTTGCCAATTCAAAACCTGCGTAATCAAAATATACGAGGGAATCATACCGCCCGAAAAAAGCATTGTGAAAAAGATAAAAAACAGAAAGAATTTTCTCCCTTTTAAATGCGTTTTCGAGAGCGGATACGCCGTGACGAACGTGAAGAATAAATGAAGCAGAGTGTGCAGCGCCACCACAAAGATCGTGATTCCGAACGCGGTGATAATCTTCGAGGAGGAAAGCACGAACTTATACGCCGAGAAGTTATACACCTCTTTCGCCACGCCGCCCACAAGACGAATATTGATAAGCGACTCTTTCACCACGTAGAAAAAGGGGTAGAGCATAACGATCGCAAAGAGAAGAAAGAGCGTATAGTTGATTGCATGGAAAACTCGGTCGCCCGCCGTTTTACCGAATACGCCGTCGAAAAATCTTTTAAAAGCGTTTTTCTTTACCATATTCCCTCACCTCCCATCTTGTTGATGATCTTATTCGTGACAAGGGTCAGGAAAAGAGCAATCAACGAATTGAACAAGCCGAGCGCCGTACTCAGATCGTACTTACCGCCAATAACACCCTGTCGATACAGGAAGGTTTCAAGAACGTCGCCCTTGCCGTACACGGTCGAATTATACATATTGAATATCTGATCGAAGCCCGCGCTCGTCAAGCCCGAAAGCTCAAAGATAAGTCTTATAGAAACAGCGGGCAGAATGGCGGGAAAGGTTATGTAGACGATTTTTTGAAACCGCCCCGCGCCGTCGATCACAGCAGCCTCATATTCCTCCAAAGGCACACTCGCGAGCGCGGCAAGATAGATGATCGTACCCCAGCCGCACCCTTTCCAGATATCCGAAATAACAAGCAATAAAAGGAAATAATTATCGTCGTTGAAAAAGTAGATCTGCTTCCCGAACAGTTTCTCTAAAAACAGCTGAAAATCGGAATCCGCGCTACCCATGGACAAAAGTATACCCGAAATAATGACCCACGAAATGAAATGCGGCAAATAGGAAATCGTCTGCACGACCTTCTTATATTTGAGCGCCAGCATCTCGTTCATAAATATGGCGATCAAAATGGGCATGGGGAAACCGAACACCATCTTCAGGACGCTGATACGGAGCGTGTTTCCGAATTTTTCCCAAAACTCCTCCGTCTCAAAAAACAGATACTTAAAGTGCTTGAACGCATCGAGCTCCCCGCCCGTGGTTGCAATCGGGCTTCCCCAAATCCCTTTCCAGGGATTCCAATCCTTAAAAGCGATCTGGAGCCCCAGCATGGGATAATAATTGAACAGCAAGAAATAAACGAGCATGGGAATGAGCATCGCGTAAAGCAATTTATGCGACGAAAAATATTTCCCTATTTTCCGTTTTTTTTCTTTTTCCTCTTCTTCTTTCATCCCGTCAATCCTCTTTCTTTTTGAACGCCACGCCAAAAGCGAAAAGCGCAATCAGCGTCATTGCGGAAAATCCTACGCCCGCCGAGCAAGACGAGCCGCTTCCGCTCTCCGTATTCTTGGAGGGTGTGCCCGCCTCAACCTTCGCCACAAGCGCAATTTCCGATTTCGCATACTTCACGGCATTACTCATAGCGTTTTCCGTCACGGCACTGTCAATCTTACTCTTCCCCTCGTCGATAAAAGCCTTGATTTTAGCATAGTTTTCGCTCGAGTATTCCTCCGCTTTCACCGAAGAAAGGAACGTGTCCAGCTCTCCCTTATACTGCGCTCTGAGCGCCGAAAGCTCGGAAACGGTGATGATCCCCGCGAACGTTTCCTCATAGCCCTTTAACGCAAGATCGACGCCCGCTTTATTTATAGCCGCATTGATATCCTGTACCACCGCAGTATATGCCGCGTCGATATCCGCAAGGTCTGCCTCGAGATAGTTCGTTCTGTCAAGTCCGTTATACGCATTCCCAAGCGCAGAAAGCTTCTCCGTCTTATACGACGCCAACTCCAAAACTGCCGTGAAATCGTATTTCTTGGTCTCGTCGTAAGCGTCGGGGTCTACAATAACCGTCGGCAAAAGATAGATATTCGTACCCTGCGCCGAGCCGTAGATCTCAAACACGACCTCGTTCCCCGCGGGAACGTGCAGTTCGAGTGCCAACACGCCCGCTTCGGCAGCCTCCGCCCCCACACTCTTTTCAAAATGCTTCGTATAATGGAAGCTTCCGTCCTTGGAAACGCCCTCGTAAATGGTGTAATACGCCGTCCCGTTCGTCGCCGAAGCAATCGCCTCGCTATCGAAGGAAATCTTCAGATTCTCCTCGGAGGTTATCTTTAAAAGAAACCGTTGTTTCGCCCCGTTCGTTCTGACCATTTTCCCCGAACCGCCCGCATAGACAGCGGCATAAATTCCGTCGTCGCGTTTTGCCGTCGTTTGAAGCGCATTGTTTTCAATGAGGTCAAACGTCTTATTTTCCGCAAGCGTTCCCCAAACGGGCGCAAAAGTGGTCTTGCCCATCTTTACAGCTTTACCCGAAGCCCCATAGGAAGCGGAAACAACGGATACAAGGTCGGTTTTGACCGCATTCGTGACCTTGGAGGTATCAGCGGCAAAGGTCGGGAAGATTCCTTCGCCCAACGTGGCGTATTTAAGGGATTTTTCATAAGCCCCCGTACAACCGTATTCAAAATAGAAGCTTTCCCCCTCTAAAAGGGTGTATTCGCCGCCGAAATAGTTTGCCGCCTGCGCGGTGTTCGTGCCATCGTAGAGCGGCGTTTCGGAAAGGCGGGTCACAACGCCGCCCGATTCCTTATACACGCGGATACGAATGACGTTATCCGACGCGGCAATCCCGCTAAGCGCGGCGTTTGAAACCATCAAAAGCGCGGATTTATTGAAAGTCAGCTTATACGTAATATTCTGCATCCAATTCACGCGCACCATGCAGTTGGAATCGGTCGTGCCGTAATTATAATAGGGGCCGTAGGCGTTTCCCGCAAGGTTATAATCCGTTTTCGACCAAGTGCCGAGCTTGAGTGCCGATCCCGAAGCCGTGTCGAAATCCGTCCAGCTCGTGAACAGGGTGGAAACGGAATTGTTCGTCACGGTGTGATTCGTGATACCCACGGTGTAATCAAAAACCTCGCCGTCGCCGACAAGCGACGAGGAATTATTCAAGCCCGCAGTCACGCTCGTGCCGATCGAAAAAGCGGTCGTCTCTTGCGTTTTATCCTCCGTTTCCGCAGATGCTTTAGAGAAAGAAAGTGCGCCGAAAGAAAGCGTCAGGCTCAAAACGGAAACCGACGCAAATAAACGTAATTTTTTCATGGTTTTACTCCTCTTCGTCCCAACCCTCGGGCCATAAACCGGGGTCCTCGTTATTAACCCCGCTCGTGCGGACGAGTTCTTCTTCTAAACGGACCAGCCCGATTTCAGGCAATTCATAAACTTTTTTCATGATCTCTCCTCCTTATTTACGCTCCGCAAACGCTGACGATCTGTTCCAATACGGTAATTTGATCGCCCGTGTATTTGCTGTCCTTATCAGGGTCGGCAAGCGCCGCCTCGGCAACCTGAAGCATGGAACGCTCGATCGCTTGCGCATAGACGTATTCCACAGAACCGTCCGAATAGGTCACAACGGCATATGCACGAGCAGTGATCGCCTTTTTATAGCGTGCCGCATAGTCGTTCACACTGCCCAATCCCTCCAAAACGGCGTTGAAATAATCGTTCGTCTCGTCCGAGCCAAACCAAACCGTCTGCTTGACGTTCAAAACCTTTGCGCTGTTCTCGGTGAGATTGGTGCCCAGAAGGGAGGTGGGAAGCAGAAGCGTACCGAGCTCCACCGTCGCACCGTCCTCTTTAAGTGCCGCAAGCGCAGATTTGGAAACGCTGTTTTTAAAGCGCAAGCCCGCTTCGCCGTCCACACGGCAACCTGCGCCGAGCGTGGCAAGCTTGAGTCCAGCAGAACGGAACGCGAGCGTGTTTTCTGCCTCGTAGAAGTCGGGATTTAACGTGAACGACGGCATCAAAAAGATATTCGTCGTGTCGTTCGCACCGTATATTTCAAGATACACGCTGTCGCCCGCGAGCAAATCACAGCTCCCCGCAAACGCGTTCGCCTCATAGGCGACGTTCGTAAAGGTTTTTTCAAGCAACGTTGTTCTATACGTCGCGCCGTCTGTCGTTCTCTCCACACTCAAGGAGTAATAGGCGTTCCAGCTCGCCGCTTTTTCGGTCGCGGGGCTCGTCATATCAATATGTATGTTCGTCGAAGCCGTGTATTTAAAGATCATTCTGTCGCTCTCGCCGAGCGTACGAATCTGTTTCGCCGAGCCTCCCACGTAAACGGCAGCCCAATTATTCGAGTTTCGCTCCGTTGTCTGTAAGGCGTTACCCGAGAAAGAATCGAAACGCTTATTGCTCTCATACGTGCCGTGCAGGAACGTAAACGTTCCCACCGAGCTCGTCACGTCCGCGCCATTCGAGGAATACACCTGCGCGGCAAGCGTTAAAAGATCGGCGGAAACCTCGTTTACCTTGGACGTGTCCGCCGCAAAAGTGGGGAATATACCGTTTCCAAGCGTACTGTATTTGAGGGATTTTTCATACGCCCCCGTGCAGCCGTATTCAAAATAGAAGCTTTCCCCTGCCTCCAGCCTATATTCGCCGCCGAAATAGTTCGCCGCCTGCGCGATGTTCGTGCCGTCGTAGAGCGGCGTTTCGGAAAGGCGGGTCACAACGCCGCCCGATTCCTTATACGCGCGGATACGAATGACGTTATCCGATGCAGCAATCCCGCTGAGCGCTTCGTTTGAAACCGTCAAAAGCGCGGCTTTGTTAAAGGTGAGCTTATACGTGATATTCTGCATCCAATTCACGCGCACCATGCAGTTGGAATCGGTCGTGCCGTAATTATAATAGGGACCGTAGGGGTTTCCCGCAAGGTTATAATCCGTTTTCGACCAAGTGCCGAGCTTGATCCCATTTCCCGAAACCGTGTCGAAATCCGTCCAACCCGTGAACAGGGTGGAAACGGTGCCATTCGTCACGGTGTGGTTGGTAACGCCCACGGTGTAATCGAACACCTCGCCCTCGCCGACAAGTGACGTTTTTCCGCTGATCCCCGACTTCACAAAGGCTCCGATATCCGTTGCCTTTGTAGTCTGCGTAAACGTTTCCGCCGCCGTCGCTTTCTTTGCAGGCGCAAAAATGCCTATGGGAAGCATAAGCGCCAACGCAAGTAACGCTGAAACAAAACTTCTTTTTTTCACAATAATGACCCTCCTTAGTCATAAGTTCTATGCCGAACGACAGATTCTGCCGTCTGCTTTCCAAATAATCATTTTTAGTGTAAGGTAAGTTACACTAAAACAAGGCGCGCGCCTTGTCGAAGCCGAACCCAAAAAATTATCGGGTCTTCTTCTTTTTCAAAAGGATAACGGCGACTATCCCCGCCCCTGCGGCAATAACAACGCCTCCTATGGTCAGCCAAAGCCAGAGATTGCTCCCCTTTTCCACCTTTAAAAGCGCGGCTTTCGCGGAATTGAACGCCCGATTGACCTCCGCAGACGTTTTTCCCGCCGAAACACTTCTTTTGCCCTCGCCGAGGCAATTTTTCAAATCGCGCTTCCCGAGCAGGGAATACCCCTCCTTTAAAAGCTCCTTCACATAGCTCTCGAGCTCGCCTATCCTTTTTTGTTTAAGCGTTTCCAAAGCCTCCGCCTCTCCCTCTTTTGTGAGGATCCCCTCTGCTTTGGCTTTTACTTCCGCCTCGAACGCAACAAGATCGGTGCCGTATGCAACGGAGTCAAGCGCCTTGATCGCGTCGTCGATCACAACGACGAGCTTGAGATAATTATCTTCGCTATACAGCGCGGAATCAAAGGTCAAAAAATAACCTTCCAAGGTCGTTTTCAAGGCTTCTGCCGTGCCGCGAAAGACCTTATAGTCCGCAAAATCAAAGCGTTTGGTTTGGTCGTAGCCCGTCTTACTCAAGCGGAATTCGGGCAAAAATTTATTGATCGAACGCCCCATGGAATCTGCGCTGATTACAAAATACAGCGTGTCCCCCGCCTTCAAATGCACTTCGTGCGAAATCGCGTTCGCCGCGACGGTCACGTTCTTTTCCTCAAGCGGCAACGTCTGCGAGCGGACGTTTACCCTGTATTCGCCGTCGAACACAAACGAATCGAGATAGACGGGATAGAGATAACTGTTCAGCGTGGATGCTTCGGGATTGGTTACCGTCACCTTATAGTCGGCGTTGACCTTTAAGGAATAAATCAGCCCAAAGCCCTCGGAAACGCGAACAAGCCCGTTGTTGATATGCGCGGAGGTATAATTGTTGTTGCCGTAAACCTCCTCGCTGCCCAATCCGTTCTGCGGCTTAATCAGCGTGAAATCATGAATCTCGTCAAAGGTGCCGTATTGAAGATTGTAGGCATAATCGCCCGCGTCTTTCATTTGTCCGAGCTTATCGGCGTTGATGTTTTCCGTCACGCCCGCAACGATTATTTCCGAAGTGAGAACGGTTTCCGTCTCCTCGGCAACACCCTCTACCCCCACAACGGTGGGCAAAGCCAAAAGGCAGGCGGCAAAAGCCGCTAATATTGTTTTAATGGATTTTTTCATACTCACCTTTCTCCCCCTCGGTGAAATTCGTCGAGCGTTTTTGCCATGATTGCACCGAATTGACGAAGCCCGTCTTTGGAATAGGGCTCCGCGTTCTCTCCGCAATAGGGAATTTCAAACGTGAAACCAAGCTCGGCTCCCTTATTCACAAAAAAGCTCAAGCTATTCGGCGCAGGACGGTTCCACTCCGTCATAAACCGCACGTTATGCGCACGACTATATGCAATCTCTCCCGCCGCCGATCCTACGTTCTTTTCCAGCATATCGGAATACCTTTGCTGCGCAGTTGCCATCGGCTCGCCTCCCTCGATGAGGCTCATGTAATCGTGAATGCCGCCGTATTTTCCAGGACAGTGCAAATCCATGGCATAAAGAAGCTTTTCCCGCTCAAAAACAGCCCGTATAAAAAGCGCACGGAGGAATAAATCGGCGCGGGCAGATAATCGCGGTTATGATCGTGCGGGAAGCGGGATTTCCCTTGATCGCCCTCCTCCACGCCGTCGATATCCATAAACGGAATTAAATAGATCTTACACGTATCCGTGATCGCGCTGTCCTCTTTCAAAAACCACTCGACGAGCCCCTCTAAAACGTAATTCGCCACCGCCTCGCAGGCATGATGGCGCGCCGTGAGTAATAGGCATTTTTCCGCATTCGGATTTCCAAACGCATAAAACTGTTGCTCCCGTCCTTTTTCTGAAAGCGGCATTTTTTCTCTCTTTAAGTTTTTTAAGCCGAAAAAAGGCTTGATAAAATGCTCGAAATTGGCAACCTGATAGGGATAACAGAAAGCAAAATACAGCGTCTCCCCCGCTTGAAAGCTCTTTTTGAAGGCGCGATGGGAGATTATTGTCGCTTTATCATAGAAAAATTCCCGATTGTCGCGACTGATTGCAACACCGTAATTCCCCAAAACGTCGCCGTCGCAAAAACGGAAGGTGTATTCCCCCGCTTCTTCTGCCGTCGCACCGAAACGGAAATAAAACCACCATTCCGTCGTGTCGCGGAGTTCCTGTCTCAAAAAAATTTCATGTCCGCTTTGACCGATCAAACAAATATTTCCGCCGATAAAATTCTTAAATATCTTCATTTTTTCAACCAAATAAAAAAGTTTTTCGATTATGCAAGAATAAAACCGTTGACTTTCACTTGCTTTTAGTATAATATAATGAAGAGGCTTTTTCCTTAAAATATATGCTTTGAAACTTTAAAATCCTGCTATAATAGGACGGTAAAATGGATAAATTATTGAAAGATATTAAAGATTATATCCTTTATCTGGAAGAAGAAAAAAATCTCGACGTCTGCCTTTGCGATATCAACAGCAAGCTATTTCCGTTTATCGCAGAGCTCTCGCCGCACAACTCGCATAAGAACTTTTTTTGCACCTTTTTAAAAAAGAACCCCCACCTTCAAAAGGAGTGTATCGTAAACCAATTAAAGGTGCGGGCAGCACTTGAAAAGCGGGAATATTTTTTTGGTAGGTGCTATGCGGGTGTGAACGAATACGTGTTTAAAATCACACACGGTAAGGAATGGCTGGGCTTTATCAGCTTAAGCTCCTATTGCAAAAGCAGAGAAAAATCGTACGCTGCGCTCGGCGCACTCTGCGAAAAGCACGGTTTCGAGAAAAAGGAGCTTTGCCGTATTTTCGACACGACCGTGAAAGCCAAGATTCCGCCGCTTGAGGAAATCAAGCCGCTTGCCCTTGCGCTTTCAAGACAGATTGAACTATTATATCTACTGATCAATAATCCCGTGCGGGAAGCCAAAAGCGAAAATATAGTTTTCAGTCGGATCTTGGCGTATCTGACCGAAAACTATACCAAAAACATACAGATTAAGGACGTTGCCGAAGCCACGCATTATAGCCCTTCTTATATCAGTCACATTTTCACTTCCGTGAAAAAGAGCTCTATTATGTTCTACGTGAACGACTTAAGAGTTCAAAAAAGTAAGGAGCTTTTGGAAAAGACGGACTTCCCCGTGACGGAGATCGCCTATCTCGTCGGCTTTAATGATTCCAATTATTTCACGTCCATTTTTAAAAAATACACCTCTGTCACGCCGACGAAATACCGACGCCTCGTCAAGAAATCGTCGAAAGGCGACTCATAAAATCTGCCATCATCTCTTCGGCGGAAACGTAATCCGCGACATAAATCTCCGAACCGACTTTGGAATTTTTAAAATACCCCGTCGCGCTCAGATTGATGGTGAGTCCCTTTAAAACACCCTCCTCCAAAGCCACGAATATCCGTTGCTTTTTAAAATGCAGCACTTCGGGCTTTATGAGCGCATACAACGCTAACGGATCGTGCAAGGTGATATCCGCCCCGCGCTTTTCGATCCACGTTTCAATCATTTTTTTTAGCTCGTTTCTCCAAGGAGAGCGGGCTTTTTCTCCGCTCAAGCAAAGAAATTCCTTCTGACGGGCATTATTAAGACGAACCTGTCTCGTCACGTCCGTGCCCACGGCGTAGACGGGTATCCCCGACTCAAACACCGTCTTTGCCGCAATAGGATCGCTCAAAATGTTCCATTCGTGGCGGCCGTTGAAATAATCGCCGCCCATCAGCACGATTTTCGGGATTTTCTCCTTGAGCTCGGGATATTTTAAAATCACAGCCGCAATATTTGTCAAGGGTCCGATCGCAACGATCACTGTTTCGGGTTCTTGTGAAATTGTGCGAGCGATGTAATCTAAAGCACTCTCGCCACCACAAAAATCCTCTTCATTATCCGCCTGAAACAACTCCGTTCCCGACATTGGAAGAAGAATGTCGCGCGCCCTTTTTTCGTCCGTGAGCGGATTTTCTCTCCCCGCATAAACGGGGACGCTCTTTCCCACAAGAGCTAAAAGCTTTTTCACGTTTTTTGCACGCAAAACGGTGTCGCGCAAAACGGTTGTAATCCCAACGATTTCGAGCTCCTCGCTCGCCGCCGCCAAAAGGAGCGTCAATGCGTCGTCTACATCGTCGCCGAGATCGGTATCGATTAGAATTTTTGTTTTCTTTTCGTTCATGATTCTATCCTCGAAAGCTATTTTATAGCGATTTTATCACAAAGCGTAAGCGTTTGTCAATATTCCCGCACACAAAAGACAAAAATTTCCTTGCAATACAGCACAAAAATCAAGATTTACCCCCTCCTCCAAGGAAAAATTATAGAATTTCTACAAAAAATAAAGCCTCTTATGCACAAATTTGAAAAAATTTCCTTTTTTTTGGATTTTTTTCGTTTTACCCCTTGAAATTTGTGAAAAAGTATAATATAATGGTTATAGTTATCAATCCCGATAGCACTATACGATTTTTAAGGGAGATCATGATTATGAACATTACAGGTGAAAACATCCGCAACATTGCGGTCATCGGGCACAGCGGTGAGGGTAAAACCTCCCTTTGCGAAGCGATGCTTTTCAACGGCGGCGCGACCGACCGTCTCGGCAAGGTTGCCGACGGCACTTCCACGCTTGATTTCGACGAGCTCGAAAAGGCGAGGAAAATGTCTATCAACCTTGCCGTTTCTCATTTAATGTGGAAAGGCGTGAAGATTAATCTTCTCGACTTGCCCGGCTTCTACGACTTCGAGGGCGAACGCCACGAAGGCTTAAGAGCGGCGGGCGGTGCGCTTCTTGTTATCGGCGCAAATGGCGTCCTCCCCATCGGCGCAGAGAGTGTCGTGGACTTCTGCTTGAAGCTCGGCAAACCGCTCATTATCTTTATCAATGGTATGGACAAGGAAAACGCCGACTATCTCGGCACGGTGCAGGCGCTCCGCAATAAATATGCAGGCAAGCTTGCCCCCATTCAAATCCCTATCATCGAAAACGGCAAGATGCAGGGCTACGTCAACGCCCTGAACGAAAAGGCATATCTCTTCAAGGAAAGCGGTCCGCAGGAAATCCCCATTCCCGAGGAACTCCTCGATCAGACCAAGACCATGCAGGAAAGCCTCATGGAAACGGCGGCGGAGAACGACGAGGTGCTTCTTGACAAATATTTCGAGAGCGGCGAGCTGACCCGCGAAGAGACCATTCACGGTATCCGTATCGGTATTGCGAGCGTGAACACCATTCCCGTCATGGCGGGCAGCGCGCTTCAAAACCGCGGCGTAATTAACCTGTTAAACGAGATCGTCACGTACATGCCCCAGGCAAACGAGCGTGTGAACACGCTTGCAGACGATCTTACCGCCGATAAGGTCGTGAACGTTCTCCCCGACGCAGACGCGCCGTTTGCGGCACAGGTCTTTAAGACGGCAATCGACCCCTATTCGGGCAAAACCACCTATTTGAAAATTTTCCGCGGCACGTTAAAGAGCGGTACGACCGTCTGGAACGCCAACAAAGGCGAGGAAGAAAGAATCGGTCAGGTCTACGTTTTGCGCGGTAAAAAAACGGAACCCGTCAGCGAGCTTTCGGCTGGCGATATCGGAGCGGTCGCCAAGCTCGGGATCACCGAAACAGGCGACACCCTCTGTGCGCCAGAAGCTAAGATCAAATTCCCGCCCATTCACTTCCCCAAGCCCACCCTCTTTATGGCGGTCGGCGCAGAGAAGAAGGGCGAGGAGGATAAGGTGTTCGCGTCCTTGAATAAGCTCTCTGAAGAGGACTATACTTTCACGGTTGAAAAGAATCTTGAAACGGGCGAAATTCTCATCGGCGGTCAGGGCGAAACGCAGATTGAATTGCTTGTCAAGCGCGCCAAGCTTCGATATGGCGTAGATATCCGCTTGACCGATCCCAAGATCGCCTATCGCGAGACCATTCGCGCCAAGACGGAAGCGGAGGGCAAGCATAAGAAGCAGACGGGCGGCAAGGGTCAGTACGGTCACTGTAAGATCCGCTTCGAGCCCTGCGAGGAAGAATTTGTGTTTGAAGAAGAGGTTGTTGGCGGCGCGGTACCCAAGTCCTATTTCCCCGCCGTGGAAAAGGGGCTTAGGGAATGTTTGCCCAACGGTCCCCTTGCAGGCTATCCCGTGACGGGTCTCAAAGCCGTTCTCTACGACGGCAGCTATCACGACGTGGACAGCTCGGAAATGGCGTTCAAATTGGCGGCAGCTCTCGCCTTTAAAGAGGGCCTTAAAAATGCAAAGCCCGTTCTCCTCGAACCCATCTACCGTTTGAAGATCGCCGTACCTGAAAGCTATTTGGGCGACGTCATGGGCGACGTGAATAAGCGCCGCGGCCGTATCATGGGTACGACCACGGAGGGAGACGTCACAATCGTCACCGCGGAGATTCCGCAAGCGGAAATCCTCAAATATACGACGGAGCTCCGTTCGCTCACCCGCGGAAGCGGCAAATTCGTTTCTGAATTTATCGGCTACGAAGAAGCGCCTTTACAGGTCGCGGAAAAGGTTGCGGCAGAAGCGGCAGCCAAAAAAGAATAACTCCTATTTTTCCTCCTTATTACCCCTCCCGTTTTCGGGAGGGGTTTCGTTTGCCCACTTTCTTGCATAACCGTAAAAAAACTGCTCATACTGTGTCTCGGAGGGAAAGAACCATGAGAATTATCAATATCATCTCTTATATTCTCGTTCTGCTCGGCGCGTTGAATTGGGGCCTTTTTGGCTTCTTCGGCTTCAACCTCGTTTCTTACGTGTTCGCGGGCGCGAGAAGCGCGGGTTCGGTGATCGTCTACACCTTGATCGCTCTTGCGGCTATCTGGCTGATCATTTCGCCGTTTATCACGCGCGGCAGACTCGTCATGGGCGAGGAGGACTAACCGTCCTTTGCACAAAAAAATACGGGCTACCTTTTCGGGTAGTCCGTATTTTTTATTTTTTAAAGCTCCTTAAGCTGCGCAAGGCATTTTTCTTTCATGGCACGGTATTTATTCACCTTTTCCCGCTCGTCGTCAACAAGCTTTTTCGGCGCTTTGTTCACGAAGTTTTCGTTGGCAAGCTTGCCCTCGGCACGGGCGATCTCGCCGTCTAACCGCTCAAGCTCGGCAGTCAACCTAGCCTTTTCCTTTTCAATGTCGACAAGCTCGCCCAAAGGCACGTAGATCTGTGCAATCTCGGTGACCTGCGAAACCGTCTTTTCGCCCGCGTCCGCCGCACTGTCCACAAACTGAACGCGGCTCACGCCCGCAAGGCGCATCACGCAATCCTTGTTGAGTTGAATCAACCGCTTACTCTCGGTCACTACAAACAACTCCACCTTTTTTGCAGGCGGGCAATCCACCGCCTTTTTCATGGCGCGGACTGCCTTAATGATCTCCATAACGCCCTCGAACGCCTTGGCTTCCTTTTTATAGGACATTTTGGAATTGTATCTCGGGAAAGACGCCGTCATGATACTGCCGCGCTTCTTCACGCCCGCCGTGAGCGGAAGATTTGCATAAATTTCCTCCGTAACGAACGGAATAAACGGATGCAACAGCTTCAACGCATTTTCAAGCACAAAGCACAGCACCGCAAGCGCGCTTTGCTTTTTATCCTCGTCCTCGCCGTAGAGCGCGGGCTTGGAAAGCTCGATATACCAATCGCAGAAATCGTCCCAGACAAAGCTCATGGCAAGATCGCTCGCCACACCGAGCTCGTACTTATTGAGGTTGGTCGTCACCTCGCGGATACAGTTTTCAAGATGGGAAATGATCCATTTATCCGCAGGAGACAATTTCACGCTTTCAATCGCAGGGATCTTATTCCCCTCCGCGTTCATAAACACAAAACGGGAGGCATTCCAAAGCTTGTTTATAAAGTTCCTCGAAGCTTCCACTTTTGCGTCCGAATATCTCGTGTCGTTCCCCGGCGCAACGCCCGTCAAAAGAGACAAACGCAAGGAGTCGGCACCGTATTTTTCGATGACGACCAAAGGATCGATTCCGTTTCCGAGCGATTTACTCATTTTTCTGCCCTGCTCGTCTCGGACGATGCCGTGAATGAGGACGTCGTGGAAAGGCACTTTCCCCGTATGCTCGATGCCCGAGAAAATCATACGCGACACCCAGAAGAAAATGATGTCATAGCCCGTCACAAGCACGTCGGTGGGATAGAAATATTTATAGTCCGCCGTCTCCTCGGGATAGCCCAAGGTCGAGAAAGGCCAAAGCGCCGACGAGAACCACGTGTCCAAAACGTCCTCGTCCTGCGTAAGATTCTTGCTTCCGCAATCGGGGCATTCCGTCGGATCCTCTTTCGTGCAGACGACCTTTCCGCAATCAGCGCAATACCAAACGGGAATCCGATGTCCCCACCAAAGCTGACGGGAAATACACCAATCACGGACGTTCTCCATCCAATTATAATAAATTTTCGAGAAGCGTTCGGGCACAAACTTCACACGGTTTTTCATGACCGCATTGATCGCAGGGCGGGCAAGCGGCTCCATCTTGACGAACCACTGCTTGGAAACGATCGGCTCAACCGTCGAATGACAGCGATAGCAATGCCCGACGTTATGCACATGCGGCTCGATTTTCACAAGCACGCCCTGTTCCTTTAAATCGGCGATAATCTTCTTTCTCGCCTCATATCTATCGAGTCCCGCATATGCACCCGCCTTATCGTTCATTGTTCCGTCGTCGTTCATGACGCGAAGCACTTCCAAACGGTGTCTTTTCCCGACCTCGAAGTCGTTGGGATCGTGCGCGGGCGTAATTTTAACGCAACCCGTACCGAATTCCTTATCCACGTAAGCGTCTGCCACCACGGGGATTTCCCGATCGGTTAAGGGCAATTTGAGCGTTTTGCCGACGAGATGGGTATACCGCTCGTCCTCGGGATTGACGGCAACGGCAGTGTCGCCGAGCATGGTCTCGGGGCGGGTGGTCGCCACGGTAACCCCCTCGCTCCCGTCCGCAGCGGGATATTTAAGATGCCAGAAGGAGCCCGCCTCCTCTGCGTACTCCACCTCCGCGTCCGATAACGCCGTCTTACAGCAAGGGCACCAGTTGATAATGCGGTCGCCCTGATAAATCAATCCTTTATTATAGAGGTTGACGAACACCTCACGGACTGCTTTCGAGCATTTTTCGTCCATAGTGAACGCCTGACGGGACCAATCGCAGGAAGTACCCATCTTGCGCTGTTGAAGCATAATGCGGTTGCCGTACTGCTCTTTCCACGCCCAAGCGCGTTTTAAAAAGCCGTCTCTGCCGAGATCTGCTTTGGTGACGCCCTCTTCTTTCATTTTTTCGACGATTTTCACCTCCGTCGCAATCGAAGCGTGATCGCAACCGGGCAACCAAAGCGCGGCATAGCCCTGCATACGCTTAAAGCGAATGAGCGTATCCTGCAAGGTGGCGTCCATGGCGTGTCCCATATGAAGTTGACCCGTGATATTTGGCGGCGGCATCATAATGGTGAACGGCACCTTATTCTCGTCCACCTCCGCACGGAAAGCGCCGCTCTTTTCCCAGTCGGCGTAAATTCTGTCCTCAAAGTCTTTCGGGTTATACGTCTTTTGCATATCCATAGTTTTTTCCGTCCTCATTTCGGAATTTTTTATACTTTTTTAAACGCGATACTTTTCCATTATACCCCTTTTTTTGTGCGTTGTCAATTATTAACGGCTCGACATATAATATATTATTCTGAATTTTCATCTATTTTTCGATAGATTTTAAGGAGTTTTACCATGAAAAAGTTCCCTCTTATCGCACTTTCCCTCTGTTTTGCTCTACTTCCCCTCTCCGCTTGTAAAAAAGAGGACGGGGACGGACTCAAAACCGTGAAAATCAATGAAGTGACCCACACAATATTCTACGCGCCCTTATATCTTGCCGATTCCCTCGGCTATTTTAAGGACGAAGGCTTAAAAATTGAGCTTACCAACGGCGGCGGTGCCGACAACGTTATGGCGGCGGTGCTCTCGGGCGACGCGGACATCGGTTTCTGCGGTCCCGAAGCCGCGCTTTACGTTGCAATCGGCGGCTCCTCCGACGTGCCTGAGGTGTTCGGACAGCTCACCAAGCGCGACGGCTCTTTCCTTGTTTCGAGAAAGGACGAACCCGACTTTAAATGGACGGACTTAAAAGGCTCGGAGATCCTCGCAGGCAGAAAGGGCGGCGTTCCCGCCATGACTTTTGAATATGTACTTAACAACAATAATCTTTTCGACAAGACCGATCTGACCCTCAATTTCGACGTTGCGTTCAACCTTATGACGAGCGCGTTCGAGGCGGGCACTGCCGACTATTGCACCATGTTTGAGCCCGTTGCCAGCGAATATGAAGCGGCGGGCAAAGGCTACGTCGTCGCCTCGGTGGGCGAAGCTTCGGGCGAGGTGCCGTACACCTGCTTTATGGCGAAGCGCTCGTGGCTGAAAAAGCACGGCGAAAAAGCGGACGGTCTCCTTCGCGCCGTGACGAAAGCGATCAAATATATCAACGATCACTCTGCCGATACGGTTGCGCCTTATCTCACGGCATATTTCGAGTCCACCTCCGTCCAATCCCTCGCGACCGCCGTCCAAAGCTATAAGGGCATCGACGCATGGGTCACAAACATGGCGATGACCGAGGATAGCTTCTCACGCCTGCAGGATATCATTGACAACGCGGGCGAGCTTGAACGCCGCGTCGGCTTTAATGAGCTCATCGAAACCACGCGCGCGCAAAACGCCTATAACGCCGTATACGGATAACACACTATACCCAAAATCCATCTCATACCTGCCATACAGGTATGAGATGAACGGATTTTTAACGAAGGTCAATACTTATGAAAGAAGTTTTACGATTTGAAAACGTTTGTATGAACTATCACACGCGCCAAGGAGAAACCGTCGCCGTAAAGGATCTAAATTTTTCCGTCTCCGAGGGGGAATTCGTGGCAATCATCGGTCCCTCGGGCTGCGGAAAAACCACGGTCTTATCCCTCGCCGCAGGGCTCTTAAAACCCACCCACGGAAAGGTTGAGTCATTCGGCGCTTCTTTTGGTTATATGCTGCAAAAAGACGAGCTCTTTCCTTGGCGTACTATTGAAAAAAATATCTGTTTGCCCCTCGAGATCAAGCGGATCAACACCCCCGAAAACCGCGCTCGCGCCTTTGCCCTCGCGGAAAAATACGGCTTAAAGGACTTTCTCAAAAGCTATCCTTCTTCGCTCTCGGGCGGTATGCGTCAACGCGCCGCTCTTATCCGCACGCTCGCAATCGACCCCGATCTTCTCTTACTCGACGAGCCCTTTTCCGCGCTCGATTATCAGACGCGGCTCAACGTCTGCGACGACGTGTATAAGATCATTCGCAGCGAGAAAAAAACGGCGCTTCTCATCACGCACGACATAAGCGAGGCGGTCTCCGTCGCCGACAAAATCTTCGTCCTTACCAAACGCCCTGCGAGCCTCTTAAGCGCGCACACCCTCGACTTCCCCGACGGAGAGCCGTTAAAAAGGCGGGAAAACAAGCTGTTTTCCCATTGGTTTGAACGCTTATGGAAGGAGTTAAACGCATGAAAAACAAGACCGTCTATTCCCAAGAACATCTTTTGTATCTCAAAAAAACAAAGCGCAGGAATCTTTTCGTGTTCCTCGCCCGATTTGCCGTTTTTGGTCTGCTTCTC
Source organism: Clostridia bacterium (assembly GCA_017467275.1). Classification (GTDB taxonomy): domain Bacteria; phylum Bacillota; class Clostridia; order Christensenellales; family Borkfalkiaceae; genus Scatosoma. The sequence goes on from JAFTSN010000001.1 coordinate 280,322, forward strand.
GCCGTCTGGGAGCTTGCGGCGAGCCTCGAATGGGTCAACCCGTTCATTACGAGCTCCCCCTCGAGAATCGGAAAAACGCTCGCCGACCTCTACAAAAGCGGCAGTCTTTTCCACCACGTTGGAATCACGCTCGGTGAAACCCTCTTGGGCTTCTTTATTGCGGTTGCCGCGGGATATCTTATCGCGCTACTCTTATGGTGGAGCGAAATTTTCCGCCGCGTCTCCGAGCCCTACTTTGTTATTTTAAATGCCCTGCCCAAAATCGCGCTCGGCCCGCTGATCATTATTTGGTTTGGCACGGGCAGTAAGGCGATCGTGTCCATGACCGTCCTCGTCGGGCTGATCGTTGCCATTCTTAATATGCTCGGCGGCTTTATGGCGACGGACGAAAACAAGCTTCTTCTTTTAAAATCCATGGGCGCAAGCAAATTACAAATTCTTTTAAAGCTCGTCGTGCCCTCCTCCCTGCCTGCACTCATTTCCATGCTCAAGATCAGCGTGGGTATGGCTTGGATCGGCTCGATCATGGGCGAATACATTGTCTCAAAAGCGGGAATCGGGTATCTGATCGTCTACGGCGGTCAGGTGTTCAAGCTCGATCTCGTTATGGCTTCGGTGTTCGTTTTATGCGTGCTCGCGGCAGGCATGTACGCAATCGTCGCACTGATCGAGAAGCTCGTTATCAAAAACGAAAAGTAAAAGGACAAGAAAAACGCCTTTCCCAAAAAACAGGGAAGGGCGTTTTTGTCCTTTTTTTACTCTGTGCGAAGCGCAACGACGGGATCCTTCTTTGCCGCCGCCGACGCAGGAATCAAGCCCGATATCAGGGTCAGCACAATACTCACCGCGACCATGATAAGCGCCGAAGTAAAGGGCAGAGACGCTAGCGTCGCAATTCCCGTGAGCGAACCTAACAGCGCGTTGATGCCAAACGACAAGAGATAGGTGACCGCCACGCCGAACACGCCCGAGGACAGACCGATGATAAAGGTTTCCGCGTTGAACAGGTTCTTGATATCCCGCTTTCTCGCACCGCAGGCGCGTAGCACGCCGATCTCCTTTGTCCGCTCCACGACCGACACGTAGGTGATAATCCCGATCATGACGGACGAAACGACGAGCGAGATCGCTGTGAACGCCACCAAAACATAGGTAACCGCATCGAGAATCTGCTGCACCATGCTCATCATGAGCCCGATCGTATCCGTGTAAGTGATCTTCTCGGCGGTGTCGTGGGTCTCGTTCCAATAATCGAGCTTATCCAAAATCTTCTCTTTCGCCTCGAAATCCTTGGGATAGAAAGAAATCGAGGTGTAGGTATCCAGTCCACCGACCGTCCTTAAAACGCTCGTTTGATCGTAAGTGAAGCGGATCCCTGACATTCCGAAATAACTGTCCACCTGTTCATGGGTATAATAGTGCTCGTCAAGGTGCGCTGCAGGCGAAAGACGGAAAGTATATCCGCCCATGGGGTGGGCGTTCGCTTCGTCCGTCATCCATTTCACGAGCTTAGACGCCATATTCTTGGCAAGATATTTATCCACGAGACCTTCCGTGATATTTAAGCCGCTTGAAAGACAGCCGTAATTCATATCCTCTTTCAGTCTCAAAATTCCCGAAACCTTGATCTTTACGCCCTCTTCCTCCGTCACGGAAAGATTCTCTCGCTCGCCGCGATAGGTGAACGGGTGCTGCGGGCTTCCGGGCGCGGTCTCCTCATAGACCGAATCGTTATAATAGAGAACGAACTCTTTTTCGAGCACGTCTTTGAAATCGATCGTGGCGTATTTTTCGCTGTTCGTCTCGCCAAGGTCAAAAAGGGAAAGGAAATCGGGCTCGTCGATAAACCCGAGGCGCGCCAACATCAAATCGCTGGCGTCGTTGTTCCCGCCAATGACGAGCACCGCCTCGTTTTCACTCTTCGGGAACGTTCCCTCAATCACGTCGTACTGACTGCGAACGTATTTGCCGAAGCTCTCATCCGAAAAATCTGTTGTCCCGGGCATCTTATGCACGACGCTTCCAAGATATTCGACAAGATACGTGATCGACTCGTAGCCCGCGGCATGTTTGGTCAATTCGCTTTGATAGAAGCTCTTGAGCGAGGACAAAGACATATACTGCGTTTTCAATTCCTCTGCCGTCGTGCCCGTCACCACACTCGTGAACAGATTATCCGACAGCTCTGTCCCATAGCCGTACTGTATCGCCGAACAAAGCTCGTCGCCGATCTCCGTTTCGATATATTCGATATACTCGTCGGAGAGGTTGTTTTTCACGGTCATCCCCTTGGCGATCTTGGTCAAAAGGGAATTGACGTAAATCTTATCGTCTAGCTCGGAAAGCTCGGGCATATCGTCCATGGACGAGGACATGCCCATCATGATGGAGTTAACGTCCATCGCCGTCTCCGAAATCTGCAAGGGATAATAGGAGAGCATATCCTCCTCGGTGTGACGGATATAAGCATTAAAGCCGTTGGAGAGCGCGAGGACCAGACAAACGCTGATAATCCCGATGCTTCCCGCGATCGAGGTGACGACCGTGCGCCCCTTTTTCGCCACCAAATTTCTTGCGCTCAAGCCAAGAGACGTGCCGTAGCTCATCGCCGCCTTTTCCCGCCCGCGAAGCTTCTCTTTCTCTATTTTCGCCCGCTTCCACGCGCGCATATTTTCTTCCGTCCAGCCCTTTCCTTTCAGCTTCTCCAAAAGCTGCTCTCTTTCTGACGTGCCGTCATAGGGATTGGAGTCGGCGACAACCAAGCCGTCCTTAAGCTCGACAATACGGGTCGCATACTGCTCGGCAAGCTCAGGGTTGTGCGTAACCATAATAACAAGTCTTTCCCCCGCAATCTCGCGGATAAGATCCATAATCTGCACGCTGGTTTTACTATCCAACGCGCCCGTCGGCTCGTCGGCGAGCAAAATTTCGGGATTGTTGACGAGCGCACGCGCGATCGCCACCCTTTGCATCTGTCCACCCGAAAGCTGATTGGGCTTTTTATTGATCTCCTCTTTCAGCCCGACGCGGTAAAGCGCTTCCTTTGCCCTGCGGCGGCGCTCGGCTTTGGAGATGCCCGCGATCGTTAAGGCAAGCTCAACGTTCCCCAAAACCGTCTGGTGCGGAATGAGGTTATAGGATTGGAATACAAATCCGATCCTGTGGTTTCTGTAGACGTCCCAATCGCGGTCCTTATAGTCTTTCGTGGAAACGCCGCGGATAATAAGATCGCCCGACGTGTAATGATCGAGCCCGCCGATAATATTGAGCAGGGTCGTTTTCCCGCAGCCCGAAGCCCCGAGAATGCAGACGAATTCGTTAGAGCGGAACTCGAGCGAAACGCCGCGAAGTGCGGGCACTTTCGTTCCCGCCGCCTCGTAATCCTTTTTGATGTCGTTGAGCTTTAACATAGTTCTTTTCTGTTCCTTTGATCAGTTTAGCCCTTAAATAAACATTTTCGCGAAAGAAAGCGGAAAAACTTCCGCCTTTTTCTTTCGTATATGCCTTATTTTTTCATTTCCGTCAAAACGGCGAAAAATTCATTATAGAGACGGAAGAGCTCGTCGAGCTTTTCTTCCCCGAATCTTTCAACCACCTCGCCGATAAATTCGCAATAGTGTTCCTTTTCTTTCCGATAAGCTTCCTCTGCCTTTTCCGAAAGCTCAATATAGGCGATTTTACGGTCAATCTCATCAGCGACGCGACGCACAACGCCGCGCGCCTCAAGCTTGTTGACCATTTGCGAGACCGCGGAACGCGTGATACCGAGACGCTTGGCAAGCTGTGTGGAAATAATGCGTTTCCCCTCATAGTTCGCCATGATCACTTCGCCCAAGAGCCGCATTTCGGAATTATTGAATTGCGAGCGAATTTTCGTGAAAGCCATACCTTCCGTCTTTTTAAAGATCGAAAAGACCTTTCCAAGATACTCCTCGTTTTTTGTCTTTGCAACGGATTCTTTACCCATGTCAGCCATAAAATTCACCTCGTTTTTCCGTTTTTCGTAAAAATGCTTTCGTAAAACCCTTTTACGCTTAAAATTATGCCATTAACTCACTCAATTGTCAAGAGTTTAAATGGGTATATTTTCACTTTTCACTATATTTTCATTTCCCTCACTTCTCTTTTTAAAGCAACGAATTTTCCCGTTTTCCCTTGTAAAAGAGTTGTCAAACGGGTATCAGGTGTGATAAAATAAAGAAAAGTGCATTTTCGGAGGCATCTATGCAAAATCTCATTCAGTTTTTGAAAAACTCTCCAACGGCTTATCAAGCCGTTTCGGAAACGGAAATATTTTTAAAAGACAACGGCTTTGAAAAGCTTTCGGAAACGGAGGATTGGACCTTGACCGAGGGCGGGAAATACTACGTCGTGAGGAACAGCAGCAGCCTGATTGCCTTTAAGGTGGGCTCCTTGGACCGTTTTTCTTTCCGCGTGGTCGCTTCCCACACCGACTCCCCCGCGCTCAAGCTCAAGGAGAATGCGGCAACCTTGCAAGGTAAATACGCCAAACTCAACGCCGAAACCTACGGCGGCGGAATCTGGTATAGCTTTTTCGACCGCCCTTTAAAGATTGCGGGTCGCGTCGTCACGCTTGAAAACGGCACGCTTAAAACCCGAAACGCCCTCTCCTCGTTCAGCGTCGTTATCCCCTCGCTTGCCGTTCACATGAACCGCGGGGTGAACGAAGGCTTTTCCGTCAACGCGCAAACCGATCTTCAGCCCCTCTACGCTCTCGCAGAGAGCGGTGCGCCCGATTTTCTCGAGGAATTTAAAGGCGCGGGCGAGCTCGTCTCCTACGATTTATACCTCGTCAACGCCGAATCCCCCTATTCTTTCGGCTTAAACGGCGAATTTTTGGCTTCGCCCCGCATCGATAATTTAACGAGCGCACGCTCCTCAATCGAAGCGCTCGTTTCCAGCGCGGACGGTCAAGGCGTCTGCGTGGCGGCACTCTTCGACAACGAAGAGGTGGGCAGTCAAACTCTGCAAGGCGCGGGCGGCGACTTCCTCGAAAATACCCTCCGTCGCGTTTCCTACGCACTCAAATTTGACGACAGCGAATATTATAAGGCGCTTGCGGGTTCCTTTGTGATTTCCCTCGACAACGCGCACGCCATGCACCCCAACCACCCCGAAAAATCCGACCCCACCAACACGACCGTGCTCGGCGGCGGCGTGGTGATCAAGGCGCATGCCAACAAGGCGTATACCACGGACGCCCTTTCCTCTGCCGTCGTTAAGACGGTGTTCGATAAGGCGGGCGTGAAATATCAGACCTTCTTCAATCGCTCGGATATGCGTAGTGGCGGCACGCTCGGCGCGATCTCGCTCGGGCACGTCGGGGTCATGAGCGCCGATTTGGGGCTTGCGCAGCTCGCCATGCACTCGGCGACGGAATGTATCGCAAAGAGCGACTATTTAGAGCTCGTCAACGGGCTGACCGCCTATTATTCCTCGGATATCGTCGTGACCGACGGCGGGGTATGCGTCGAATAAGACCAAGACCTTCAAAAAAATTTTCGGGCTGTTGCAATTCGCAACAGCCCGTATTTTATTTATTTGATAAACGCCCTGAACGCACGGTATGCCTCATAAAGATCGGCTTTGGAAATGACCTCGTAAGGCGAATGCATGGAAATGACGGGAACACCGATATCCACCGTGTCGATATTCATTTTTGCGATGAATTTCGCCACCGTGCCGCCGCCGCCCATATCCACTCTGCCGAGCTCACCCGTCTGCCAGATCACGCCCTCGTCGCTAAACATTTTCCGAACCTCGCCGACAAACTCCGCCGACGCGTCGTTAGAACCGCCTTTGCCCCTTGAGCCCGTAAACTTGGTAAGCCCCGCGCCGCAGGAGAGGTAGGTTGAATTAAGCGGCTCGCAGACGTCGCGGAAGTTGGGATCGTAGCCCGCGTTCACGTCCGCAGAAAGGCACTTTGAGTTGGCTCTGACCGCCGCAGGAGACGCGCCGAACGCCCTCGCAATCTCGTCGATCAGATCGTTTAAAAGAACGCTCTGCATGCCCGTGTTGCCTTCACTGCCGATCTCCTCTTTGTCCGCCAACACAACCAGGACGGTGTGCTTTTCCGAGGTCTCGTCGAAAAGAGCGGTGTAGGCAGGATAGGAGCAAACTCTGTCGTCGTGACCGTATGCCGCCATAAGGGCACGGTCAAACCCGATATCCCGCGCCTTAAACGCAGGCACGAGCGACAATTCCGCACTCAAGAAATCCTCTTCCTTTATGCCGTATTTCTCGTTTAAAATGTGCAGGAGATTCTCCTTGACCGTCTTATCCTTATCGTCCTCTGCCGCCACGTAAGGGATATTCCCAAGCCAAATATTGAGGTCCTCGCCGCCGAGCCCTTCTCCCAAAGGCTTTGCATTTTGCTTTGCCGCAAGATGGGGCAAAAGATCGCTTATGTAGAACACGGGATCGCTCTCGTCCTCGCCGATCTTCACTTCAACCTTGCTCCCGTCCGCTTTCACAACGGAGCCGTGGAGCGCAAGAGGAATCGCCGCCCACTGATATTTGCGAATCCCGCCATAGTAGTGTGTCTTGGCAAACGCGATACCTTCCGCTTCATAGAGGGGCACCTGCTTCAAATCCACTCTCGGACTGTCAATATGCGAAGCGATCACGCGTACGCCGTACTCTCCCACGTCCTCGTTCCCCACGCGAATGAGGAAAATGTTCTTGCCGCGGTTATTATAATAGACCTTGTCGCCCGCCTGAAGCTTCATGCCAAACTTAAAGGGCTTATAGCCGTTCTTTTTCGCTTCCTCCTCTACGAACACGCACGCCTCGCGCTCCGTTTTCGCCTCGTCGATAAAGGTCCTGTAGCCCTCCGCGTAAGCGAAGATTTTTTCCATTTTCTCCTTGTCTGCGGTCTCGTAGACGTTGGTTCTCTTGTATGCCAATTCACTCATGATATTCTCTCTCCTTTTATTGCAAAAATCCTTTAATGATCTGTTCTTCCGCTTCCTTTTCCGTAAGCCCGAGGGTCATCAGCTTAATGAGCTGCTCGCCCGCAATCTTACCGATCGCCGCCTCGTGAATAAGTTCCGCGTCAATATCATTCGCCGAAAGGCAGGGTGCCGCCGTGACCGCCGCGTTCTCCATAATGATCGCGTCGCACTCGGTGTGACCGTGACAGGGCGCGTTGCCGTTCATCGTCGAAACGAAATGCTGCTTGGATTCGCCCGCCGCGACTGATCTGGAAACGATGTTCGCACTTGAGCCCTCGCCGTTTAAATCGACCTGAAAATCGGTGTTAGCGACCTGCTTGCCGTGCGTGTAGATCTTCTCTTTCACAACAAGGCTCGCCCCCGCTTTAAGCTCGGCTTTGGTCACGCGTTCGGTGGAATCCACGCCCTTTATCTGCGTGCTTTCCATCTCCATATACGCCCCCTCCTCGAGGTAGACCACCGTCGTGGGATTCATGACGTTTTCCCCGTTTCCGTCCCCCTCGCCGTAGTGCTTTTCGACGTATTTAACCTTGGCGTTTTTGCCGACGTGGAACGCGTGAATCCCGTCGTGACGGGAGGTGACCTCCTTGCCGCCGCAATTATGGATGCCGCACCCCGCGACGATCACGACGTCCGCATTCTCGCCGACGTAGAAATCGTTATACACCATTTCCTGCCACCCCGCTTTACTCAAAATGACGGGAATGTGCACGCTCTCGTTTTTTGTGTTGGGTTTGATAATGATATCAATGCCCTGTTTTCCGTCCGTTTTCGTCGCAATCTCGATATTTTCCGTCGAGCGTCTGCCCGCCGACGCACCGTTCTCGCGGATATTATACGCCCCCTCGGGCACTTCGTGTAAATCAGCTATTTTTTTGAGTAATTCTCTTTCAATTGCGTCCATGCCCCTCTCCTTATAACTTATCCGTCAAAACCCGACAAGCTTCCGTGCCGAGAATGTGCGGCAACACTTCCTCGCGCTTACCGATCTTTTCAAGCTTACCGCCCGAAAGCACGATAATTTCGTCCGCAATATTGAGGATTCGTTCCTGATGGGAAATAATGAGGATATTCCCCTGCGTTTTTTCATGCATTTTCTTAAAGACGTTGATGAGGTTTCCAAAGCTCCACAAATCAATACCCGCCTCGGGCTCGTCAAAAACGGACAGCTTGGTGCCTCGCGCCAAGATCGTCGCGATCTCGATACGCTTCAATTCCCCGCCCGAAAGGGAGGAATTGACCTCACGGTCGATATAATCCCGCGCGCAAAGTCCCACCTCGGAAAGATAGGCGCACGCCTCGGATATTTTCGTCTTCCGCCCCGCCGCGATGGAAATAAGATCGCGCACGGTCAAGCCCTTAAAGCGCACGGGCTGTTGGAACGCATAGGAAATTCCCCGCTTTGCCCGATCGGTCACGGAGAGCTCCGTGATGTCCTCTCCGTCGAAATAAATTTTGCCCGACGTGGGCTGGATAATGCCCGCAATCACTTTCGCCAGCGTAGATTTCCCCCCGCCGTTGGGCCCCGTGATCGCCACAAACCGCTCGCTGACGGTCAGGCTCACGTCGTCAAGTATCTTCTTTTCACCCTGTTCGTCGTTTACCTTATAGGTAACGTGTTCTAATGTTAACATATCTTCTTTTCCTTATTTTCCGTATGTAAGCATCTTATCGATGCACTTTCTCGCCTTTTCGACGAGCGCTCCGTCCAGCTCTACTTCCTCGCCTCCGCATTTTAAGAGGTGGTACACGTCAGAAAGGGAGGTCAGCTTCATGTCCGCGCAGATCAGCCCCTTGGAAAGCTGATAAAACCGCTTATCGGGACAATCGAAGCTCAAATGCTCGCAGACGGAGATCTCCGTTCCAACGATAAACTCCCTTTTTTCAGAAGCTTTGGCATAGTCGATAATCTCCTTGGTGGAGCCCACGCAATCGGCAAGCTCGATCACTTCCTTTTTGCATTCGGGGTGCACGAGCACGGCGGCATCGGGATGCAACGCCTTTGCCTTTAAAAGCTCCTCGCGCTTGACCGCCGCGTGCACGGGACAGCATCCGCGCATAAGGTGGACCGTCTTTTCGGGACACTTTTCCGCAACGTATGCGCCCAAATTGCAGTCGGGCACGAACAAGATCTCCTTTTGCGGCAGGCTTTTCACGATCCGAACGGCAGAAGAGCTCGTCACGCAGACGTCGCAAACGGCTTTGAGCTCCGCCGTGGTGTTCACGTAGGCAACGACCGCGCAATCGGGATACTTCTTCTTTTCCGCCAAGACCTCCTCGACGGATAATTGCTCCGCCATGGGACAGCCCGCCCGAGGAGCGGATAAATACACCTTCTTTTCGGGAGAGAGAATTTTGACGGTCTCCGCCATGAAGCGCACGCCGCACATAATAACGCTCTTTTGCGGCGCCTTTGTTGCTTGCGTGGCGAGGGCGAAAGAATCGCCCGTGAAATCGGCGATCTCGGTCACGGCTTGGGATTGGTAGGTGTGTGCAAGTATGCACACGTCCTTTTCCCGTTTAAGCCGCTCGATTTCCTTTTGCATTTCAAAAACTGTCATTCCGTTTTCTTCCTTTGTTTCGGACTATCCTTTTCCCGAGCTTATCAGACCCGTTTATTATACCACATCAAAAAAGAAAAGTAAAACAAATTCGTCTTACTTTTCTTTTTACCCGTTTTTTCTCTTACTCAAACGGATTTTTACCAATTATTCCTCCGTTCTTATCACCCGATTAAAAAATCTGCAAAACCGCGCGGTTAAGCTTCAGCCATTCCCGCCTTTTTTTGTAGTCGGGCAGATACCGTTCGACCACCGCCCAAAACGCCTTGGAATGGTTCTTCTCGAAGATATGCGAAAGCTCGTGCACGACGACGTATTCGATCGTCTCTTTCGGCGCGTATAAAAGCCGAAAGGAAAAATTGAGCGCGTTATCAGGCATACACGAAGCCCAACATTTTTTCGTCGCCGTGATCTTGAGCGACGGATAAGAAATCCCCATTCGCCGCGCCCAACGCTCCGCCGCCTCCGAAAAAATCCGCTCGGCGTTTTCCTTGAGCCATTTCACAAGCCGTTTTCTCGAATCCCTTTGCGGCAGATAAACGATATCGTTTGCGCCGTCGAAACCGCTTTGAAAGCATATCTTTTCCCCGGGGTACAGACGTATGGTCGTCCACCTGCCGATCAGATAAAAGGTGAAGCCGTCGAGATTTTCACTCGGCAACGTGATATCCTTTCCAATCCCCCTCGCCTTGTGCTTTAAGATCCAAGCCCGTTTTTTTCGGAGAAAGGAAAAAATCCGCTCCTCGCTCATGCGCTTTGGCGCGCGGACGACGACTCGCCCGAACGCGTCTATCAAAACAGCCAGCGTCTTTCTGTCGGAACGGATTATTTGATACGGTTTTAATTCTTCTTCAATCACTTTTCGTAGCCGCGAGGGTTCCCGCTCTGCCATTTCCACTGCGAAGCGCACATCTCCTCGATACCGAACTGCGCCTTCCACTTAAGCTCCTTTGCCGCTTTATCGGGGCAGGCATAGCAAGCCGCGATATCCCCGGGTCTGCGCTCAACAATCTTATAGGGCAGCTCTTTCCCGCACGCCTTTTCAAAGGCATGAATCATATCGAGCACGCTATAGCCTTGACCTGTGCCGAGGTTATAAATATGCACGCCCGTCTCCTTACAATTCTCGATCGCGGCAATATGCCCGAGCGCCAAATCGACCACGTGGATATAGTCGCGCACACCCGTTCCGTCGGGCGTGTCGTAATCGTTGCCGTAGACTTGAATACATTTAAGCTTCCCGCTCGCCACCTGAGCCACGTAGGGCATCAGATTGTTGGGAATCCCCTTGGGGTCTTCGCCGATCAACCCGCTTTCGTGCGCGCCGACGGGGTTAAAGTATCTCAATAAAATGACGTTCCATGCGTTGTCCGCTTTATAAACGTCCTGCAAAATGCCCTCGAGCATAAGCTTGGTGCTTCCGTAGGGATTGGTCGTCGAGAGGTGGCAATCCTCGTCGAGGGGAAGCCGTTCGGGCGTGCCGTAGACGGTTGCCGACGAGGAGAAAATGATCTTCTTGACGTTGAACTTCTCCATGACCTCGAGAAGCGCGACCGTGCCGCCGATATTGTTGTCATAATATTTCAAGGGAATCTTACAGCTCTCGCCGACTGCTTTCAAGCCCGCAAAATGAATGACGGCGTCAATCTGATTTTCCGTGAAAATTTTCTCCATCCCCGCGCGATCGCGGATATCCGTCTCGTAAAATTTCACGCTCTTACCCGTGATGCTCTCCACGCGGCGCAAGCTCTCTGTGCTCGAATTGCACAAATTGTCCATCACGACAACGTTATAGCCCTTATTTAAAAGCTCCAAAACGGTGTGCGAACCGATATAGCCGCTACCGCCTGTGACAAGAATGGTTTCCATCTATTTCACCTCCAACGGGGTCCTGCCCCGCTTCAAACAATTTTATTCCTCTTCCGTTTCCTCAACCCGCTTGGAACGCACCTTCAAAACCTTTTGACGGGTGGTTTTCACAACCTTGATCTCGAGAAACTTAAATTTCAAAATTTCGCCGACGGGCGGAATCCCACCGTATTTTTCCATAACCCAGCCGCCAACTGTGTTGGACTCAAAATTATCGTCCTCCTCCTCGACGCCGTATAAGTCGAAAAAGGTCTCCAGCTCGCATTTGCCGTCCACCCAATATTCGTCCTCGGCGATCTTGCCGAAAAGGACCTCCTCTTCGTCGTGCTCGTCCCAGATCTCGCCGACGAGCTCCTCCAAGATATCCTCAAGCGTGACGATACCGACCATGCCGCCGTATTCGTCCGAAACCGCCGCCATGTGAATCTTCTGCTTTTGAAGCTGTTTTAAAAGGGTGGAAATACGGGTGTATTCCGTCGTGAACGCGATATCTTGCAACACGCGCCCGATGTCCTTATCGCCGTTGAGATACGCGTTATAGAAATCCCGCTCGTGAATGAGTCCGATCACGTTATCGATCGTATCCTTATAGACGGGGATGCGAGAATAGACGTTTTCGCGGAAAACGGACAAAATCTCGTCCATACTGCTGTCGTTGGAGACGGCAACCACGTCCACGCGCGGGACCAAAATGTCCTCGACTTTCAGATCGTCGAATTCGAGCGCCGAACGAAGCAGCTCCGATTCGTCCTCCTTAAGCGTGCCGTCCTCCTCCGCCTCGTCAACGAGCGACATAAGCTCCTCGTCCGTCACCGTGTCGTCGGGCTTCAAACGGAATATTTTCGCAAGCAGCTTTTTAAAGCCGTTGAAAAGAAATCCGAACGGCACTAAAATCCAATAGAAAAACTGCATCAACGGGTAAAAGAGGAAGCAGATCTTCTCGGGATATACGCTCGCGAGATACTTGGGCGTGATCTCGCCGAAAATAAGCACCGCAAGCGTCAAAACGACGGTTGAAACGGTGGTGGCGTTCGCACCTGCGCCCAAAAGCTTTGCAAACAGAACGGTACCCAGCGCGGAAGCCGTTAAGTTGACGATGTTGTTCCCTATAAGAATCGCCGTGATCAGCTTATCGTATTTTTCCTCGGCAAAGGCATACACCGCTTTCGCGTTCTTCTTGCCGAGCGTGAGCATGCTTTTGAGCTTGATTCTGTTCGCGCAGGAGAACGCCGTCTCCGTCGCCGAGAAAAAGCCCGAAAGCAAAATGAGCACAACGATTACAATAGATAGAGGGATATCCATAAATCCTCCGTGTGAAATTTAAGCGGCATGACGTTCACCGCCTTACAGGATTTTATTATAATACTTTTATGAGACTTTGTCAAGATAAAGTATGTGAAATTGTATTTTTTCACAAAAAATCTGAAAGATTTTCACAACCGTTTGATAATCGAACGCCTTTTTTCGGTCCATTTAACAAAAAATGCGGAAAGAACGTCAAGCCCTTTCCGCACTTTTTCAATATTCGCTCTTCACTTTTCGCCGACCGTCTCTTTCAGTCTCAGCTTCACGCCCGCGTTCAAGCCCGATGCTTCGACCGTCTTTAAAAACGCCTCAACGCTATCCGTCTCGAAAAGCTTGGCACGAAGCGCGCCCTTTTCGTCGTTCACGCCCTCCGCGCACAGTAAAATTTCAAGCGCCCGCGCCTTCAATTCTTCCAGCTCGCCCGCCACCGAAAACTCAACCTCGACCGTGTATTCGCAGCCCGCCTCAAAGGCAAATTCCGCCGCCGCGCAATCCAAAACGAGCTTTTTCAAAGGCACTTCCACGCCGTCCTTTCTAACCGTGACAGCTCCGCCTGGAATATCCTTGAACAGCACTCGAATCCGTCTCCCCTCGGGCACGACGGAGCTTTCCCCGCGCGAGCTGATTCTCAACGTTTGCAGACATGCCCCGTCCGTTTCGGAAAGCGCCATCTTAAACCCGGTGAAAAATTCGCCCTGCTTTCCGTTCTCTCTGCCGTCCTCATAGAGCGTGAATCCACCGTTCCCCGAATACGCCCAAACCTCAAGCTTTTCGGGATTATCCACCGAATTGCCTTTATCTGCCGACAGCGGCAACACCCCGCCTGCTCTCATTAAAACAGGCACGTTTTCCAAGGTGCGAAGCAGTGTTTTGGTCACGCCGCCCACAGGGGAAACGTACTTGTCCCCCGTGAAAATATCCGTCCACCGTCCCTCGGGAATCCAAACGCGGGTACGCGCATAGCCGTCCTTAAAGCGTTTGGCGGTCACGGGCGCGACAAGCATATCCCCGCCGAACAAATACTCGCTCTTTCTCTCATAGGCTTCCCGTTGGTCCCATTCGTAGTAAACGGGCTCGACGATTGCCAGCCCCTCCTCGCTCGTGCGGCGGGCTTGCGTATACAGCCAAGGAATCAATCTGTGACGGAATCGGAGCCAATTTTCAGCGACCGCCCCCGCACCGTTCAAATACCGCCAAGGTTCCTTGCTCATCGTCAATTCGCTTGAGCCGTGCAAACGGTTGATGGGACTCAAAACTCCGAACTGTACGTGGCGCGTATATAATTCGTCCGATTTTTCACCCTGCATATGTCCGCCGATATCGTGACTCCACCAAGTGTAACCGACGTTACTCGCCGTCGCCGTGAAATAGGGAAGATACCCGAGCGTTTTCCACGTGACGTGCGTATCGCCTGAAAATCCCAACGGATATCTGTGCGATCCGACGCCCGCATAACGCGAAAGAATGAGCGGCGTTTGGGTGTCGGCGGCGTTGTCGAGATAATGATAGTGGTTGAGCGACCATAAGGGATCCAAGCCTTCCATACCCGAAGTCGTGCCCTGCTGCCAATCAATCCACCAAAACGCAACCCCGTCCCTTTCGTGCGGCTTATGCACAACGGAAAAATAGTTCTCTATAAACTTCGGATTGGCAATATCAAACGGGATTTTTTCGAGCGTAGAAGCGTCCATGCCCATAGCGTTTGCCATTTCCTCATAGCAATCTTCCCACCAACGAATCCCGTCTGCGGGATGGAGATTCAAGGTAATCTTGAGCCCCCTTTGGGAAATTTCTTTTAAGAACGCTTGCGGATCGGGGAAAAGCTCTTTGTTCCAGCTATACCCCGTCCAGCCGTTCGCGCCGCCGTAAAACGGGGTGTTTCTCCCCTGCTCCGTGATTTTTTTCTGCGCGTCGAGGTTATTTGAATAATGCCAATCCATATCGATCGTCGCAACCGTCAAGGGCACCTCTCTCTCCTCGAAGCGGTTTAAAACGCGCAGATATTCCTCGTCCGTATAGGCAAAATAGCGGCTCCACCAATTCCCGAGCGCAAACCGCGGCACAAGCGGGGTCTTGCCCGTGATGAGATAGAGCGCGCGCACCGCTCCGCGATAGTCGTTTCCATAGACGAATACGTACTCGTCCGTTCCGTCTCCTTTCTCCGCAATAATTTCGCCGTTTTCGCTTAACGTGAGCGAATTCTCGTCGTGAAACAGCGCAACGCCGCTCCTCGAGCAAACGCCGTTTTCGAGCTCCACCTTATGCGACGGCGTGGGATTATACGGCTCTTTAATAAAATCGTCGCCGTTACACTGATCGAGAGTGCGGTAGGTCCCCTTGAGATTCCCCGCATTTTCAATCCGTTTGAGCTTCCCGCCCACCTCGACGAGACAATCCTCCCGCTTTTCGCGCAATATAAGCTTAAAGCCCGCCGCCGTTATGACCGCCCGCTTTTCCCCAAGTTCCACGCTAAACTCCTGCTCGGGCATATCACGGAACCAAACCGACTGCGTCGCTGCATCGCGGAAAACGCCCCTCTCGCTTCTCTCCAAGCGAAATAGCCTGTCCGTTAAAACGGTCACACGGTAATTCTTCCAAAAAACGACGTTTTTCTCTTTCGCCACAGGCGAAGTTTTTACAATAAAGCGTTCGCTTAACATTTTCTATCTCCTTTTACTTGACTTTCTAGCGATTTTATTATATCATAAAAACAACGGGATTATTATTATTTTTTACTGTTATTATCATAAATCTTAAGGTATCTGTATGTTTTTTGAAACTTATCGCGATCAAACCTCTTATTATTATCACGGCGACAACATCTGCCCCGCCCATTTTCACCGTTCACCCGAGGTTATGTATGTGCTTTCGGGCTCAAAAACAGCGTGGCTAGACGGCAAACAATACGAGATTTCGGAAGGAGAAATGCTCGTTTGTACGCCTTATGCCCTACATCTGTTTCCGCCCAGCGAAAACGGCGTGCAGATCGTCGCTTCTATCCCCAGCGAATATTGCTCGAGATTTGAGCGGCTTTGTCAGGCAAATACGCCCGTCTCTCCCATCGTCAAGGACGAAAACGGCGTTCTTCTGAAGCTGATTACCGCGCTGAAAAATCAAAAAAATCCGTTCCTTTTCGAGGGGATTGCCAACTGTCTGTTCGGCTTTTTCACGGAACGAATCGGCTTTGTCCCGACAAAGGCACCGTCCGAACGCTCCATAGTGGACTCGATTGCAAAATATATCGATGAAAATTACTCTAATCCTTTGACGCTCGACGGGCTAGCCCTAGAATTCGGCTACTCGCCCAACTACTTTTCTTTTCTCTTTAAAAAGCATTTCAAAACGGGCGTCACGCAATATATCAATTTCACGCGCGTGATAAAATCCCTAAAGCTGTTGAAAAGCCAAAAGATTTCCTCCGTCTATTTTCTATGCGGCTTCAAAAGCCCCCAGCAATACTTTTTGAACTTTAAAAGATACTTCGGCTGCACGCCGAAAGAATATATGAGCGGCAAAAAACGTTTCGATTGATTCGGAACGTTTTTCTTATCTCAAGCCCGCCTCCGCATTGACCTCCGCTTCGCCTTTTAACGGGACGTTCATTCCGTTTTTTTTCGTTCAAACAAATATTCCCCGTTCTTTCCGAGCTTCCGCTCGGGGAAATGGCACGCCGCGAAATGCCCCTTGGCAACCTCCTTAAGCTCGGGCGGTACGCGTCTGCATTTTTCCTGCGCCATAAAGCACCGCGTGTGAAATTTGCATCCGGACGGCGGGCGTATCGGACTCGGAATATTCCCCTCGAGAATGATTTTCTCCCGCCCCGCACCCTCGGGGTCGGTGGTGGGGATGGAGCTTAACAGCGCGACTGTATACGGATGCCTCGGGTCCTTAAAAACCGTTTTCGCGTCCGCGAGCTCGACGATATTGCCAAGATACATCACCCCGATTCGCCCTGAAATGTGCCTAACGACGGAAAGATCGTGCGAAATAAACAGATAGGTAAATTTTTCCCGCGCTTGAAGCTCCTGCAAGAGGTTGATAATCTGTGACTGAATGGAGACGTCGAGCGCGGACACGCACTCGTCGCAGACGACGAATTTGGGTCGGACGGCAAGCGCCCGCGCGATACAGATTCTTTGGCGTTGCCCGCCCGAAAACTGATGCGGATAGCGGTGTAGCATATATTCCTGTAAACCGCATTCCTTCATGACCTCTAAAATATACTCCCGCATCTTTTTCGAGCCTCTCTTGAAAAAACCGTGCGTGACGAGCCCCTCCTCAATGATCTGTCCAACGGTCATGCGTGGATCGAGCGAGGAATAGGGGTCCTGAAAAATAATCTGCAAATCCTTTCTTAAAAACCGCATCTCGTTATAAGTCAGCCGCGAAAGGTCTATCCCATCGTCCAAAAAAGCCTCCAATCGGCAAAATTCCGCATTGTCTGCATATTTTTTCTTGAGCGCTTCTATCTTCCCGCAAATCGTCTCGCTGCTTTTTGTCAATAGAGACATACTCCCCTCGAGCGCGCGTTTTTTTTCCTCAAGCCGCCGTCTTTCAGTCTGCGTTTTTCCCTCTTTTTCGAGACTCTTCTCCTTTCTTTTCAGCTTTGCTATTTCAACGTTCAAGCGATAACGATCAAAAAGAAGCGTCGCCCCCGCGCGAAGCTCCAAGCCGTCCAAAGCGGCAAAACCGCCGAGGATGCTCGCCACGGCAAAAAACGCAGAATCCGCGTTTGCCTGCGCCAAGTTTTTTTCCTGTAGCTGAAAGAAGGTCGCACCATCCCCCAGCGCCTCGCATTCCTCCGCTTTCTTTTTCGCAGCGACCGTTAAATCGCGATATTTTTTCACGTACCGTTCCGCGTTCTTTAAAACGTCCTCGACGTAACGGGGCGCGAGCTCGGAGACCGAACGCCCGTAATAGACGGTGCTGCCCGCCGTCTGCTCGTAAAGCTGTAAAATCACTCTGCCGAGCGTGGATTTTCCGCATCCCGATTCCCCCACGAGCCCGAGCGTTTCCCCTTCAAAAATATCGAGCGAGATTTCTTCGTTCGCCCGAACGAATAACCGCTCCCGTTTAAAAAACGACTCTTTTGCCACGGGAAAATATTTTTTAAGACCGTTGATTGACAGCAATTTTTTTGTGTTTTGCACTCTTTCTCTCCTCCTTTTTGGGATAGAAACAACGAATCAACTGCCCCGGTGCGTGCTCTTTGAGCTCGGGCTCGGTTTCGATACACTTCTTCGTGCAATATTTACACCGCGGCGCAAATTTACACCCTTTGGGCAGCTCCAGCGGATGAGGCACTGCGCCTGGAATGGGTTCAAGTCTCTTTCCCGCACTCTCCAATCGTGGCACCGAGAGCATCAGCCCCTCCGTGTAGGGATGTGAATACTCGCAATTCGTAAAAATGAGCTTTGCCGACGAGCGTTCCACCACCTGCCCACAATACATAACCACGACGTCGTCCGCCATTTCGTTTATCACGCCGAGATCGTGCGTGATAAAGACGATAGACGTACCGTTTTCCCGTTGCAGTTCGTTCATCAACCGCAAAATTTGCGCCTGAATCGTGACGTCAAGCGCGGTCGTAGGCTCGTCCGCAATCAAAATCTTCGGACGGCACGCAAGCGCCATTGCAATCATGACCCGTTGCCGCATACCGCCCGAGAGCTGATGCGGATACTGCCTTGCCACCGCCTCGGGGTTAGGGATCTGCACAGCGGCAAGCATGCGGACGGCTTCCCGCTCCGCCTCCTTTTTTTTGAGTCCGCGGTGGATTATAAAGGGCTCGGAAAGCTGCCGTTTCACACTGAATACGGGATTAAGCGAGGTCATGGGCTCCTGAAAAATAACGGAGATCTGATTGCCGCGTATTTCATACATTCGGTTAAGGGGCACCTTGGTCAAATCCTCGAGCATTCCGCCCGCGTCAAAGAGGATCTCCCCGCTCTCAATATAGCCGTTCCCGTCGAGGAGACGCAAGATACTCATTGCGGAAACGCTTTTCCCTGACCCCGATTCGCCAACGATCCCAAGCGTTTTCCCCGCCTCGATCGAATAGGAAACGTCGTTGACCGCTTTCACGATCCCCCGTTTCGTCCGAAAATAGGTGTGCAAATTTTTTACTTCGAGTAAGGACATATTCAATTCTCCAAGGTCGATTTCGGGTCCATGACGTCGCGGAGCGCGTCGCCGATCACGTTGATACAGATGGTCGCCGCCATCAAAAACAGTGCGGGAAATGCCCACCGCCACCAATAATTTTGTATCACCAGACTGTTATTGCAGCCGTTGAGCATATTCCCCCAGGTCGGGCGCGGGAGCTGTACGCCAAAGCCCAAATAAGAAAGAGACGCCTCCGTCAGCATACAGCCCGCAAAATCGAGAGTCATAGACACGATAATCACCGACACGATATTGGGCAAAATATGCTTAAACGCGATTTTGCGTTCCTTAACCCCCATCGCCTTTGCCGCCGTGACGAACTCTTTTTCTCTTTCAACGAGCACCTGCCCCCTTATCATACGGGCAAGGCTCGTCCATGAGAGCACGCCCAAAATGAGCATGATTATAAAGATCCTCGTGTTTTCCGTGACTGACGTACCCGTCAAAACCGCGGATAAAATGAGTGCAAACGGCAAAAAGGGAATAGAGGAAAATATTTCCGTGATCCGCATGAGCAACAGATCCACCCAGCCGCCGAAATACCCCGAAACACACCCGACGATCACGGCAATAATCGAGGACACAATCACAGCAACCGCGCCGATCGTCATGGTGGTTTTCCCACCGTTCATCACGCGTCCCAAAACGTCTCGTCCCAAATCGTCCGTCCCCATAAGATAGCCCTTCAAGCCCCATTTGCCAACCAGCCTACCCTCTTTATCGGCGGCATAATTTTGAAAGGCGCAGACAAACACGCTTTCGGCGTCCTTCACGTCCCGCGCCGAAAAATCAAGCTGTCCGACGGCACCCTCGCCGAGCCCGTAAAACCGCCCCTGATCGCTCTTCAAAATATAGTGCCGTGCGCCGCCCCACGCCGCAACGATTTTTTCCCCCTCCAAAAGCCCTAACGAAGCAAAAAAACGTTCGGAGGCGGAACCGACAACCATCACCTCGCCGTCCTCCAAAACAAGCAAAACGTTTGTGAGCGTGGCGGCGATATCCACCACCCGCCGCTCGCCGATATACGCCTGCGTATTGACGAGCGCACCGTTGCCGTTATCGTAAAGATCGTAAGAAGTCGTGTTACCGCAAATAAATTTCCCGTTCTTGTCGATTCCAACGAGGGTGCTCTGCGTAAATTCGAGCTCCTCGATATCCGTATGCTTTTTAAACGAAGTCATATTCGTCGCCCCGATGCCGTCGTTTCCCCAAGCATAGCAAGTGCCGTCCTGCATGAGAATTGCCGTCACCTGCTGTCCACAACGGACGTATTTGACGTTTTCTATGTCCAACCGACCGTTTATGAGCTCCTCGGGCTGAACGGTCACGTTGCCGATCATCGACCCGCTCGTGCCGTACTGTCCGTTATCGTAGACGCCCCAGGCATACACCTTTCCGTCCTCGCCGATTGCGATCGCATGATCCATGCCCGCCGCCACGTGCGCGATCTTTGCACTTTTCACTTCTTTGGGTATCTCGGTCAGATTCACCCCGGAAACGAGCTGTTTTCCCTTTCCCCAAGCATACGTCTTTCCCGCTTTAGAAAGAGCGAGCGTGTAGGTGGAGTACGAGGAAATTTCTTTGACCCCCTTTTCAATCGCGCGGGGCGTTTTCATAAACGAATAACCGGGCGAGAGGTTTTTATGGGTGGTTTCGGCATAATTCAAATCAATCGGAGAAACGACGGGTCCGATAAACACGAATAGAAAAATTCCAACGAGAAGCACGAGCGCGCCCACGGCGAGTTTTTTTGAAAAAAAACTTTTTAAAATCATACGGTTCGGGCTTTCGAGCCTCTCGCTTTGCGCCCCCATATCCTTACTCGCCCCTGTGAACGTACGGCGAAGCCAACCGCCGATTGTCACGAAAAAGCCCCGCTTTTTCCGTTCGGTCGGCTCCTCCTTAATTAGACTTTTTGCCTCCCCCGCCGCGTCGGTGTTTTCGATCGTCTCCGCCCTTAAAGCCTCCTTTGTCTCGGGCGGGGTTTGCTTTTCCGTTTTCATGCTCCGTCCTCCTTATTTCGCCACTCTCACGCGCGGGTCGGCTATTCCGTAGGAAATATCAATGATAAGATTCCCCAACAAACTGACCGCCACGTAAAACATTTGAAGCAGTAGCGCAACCTCGTAATCATTGGTCTGCAAAGCCTCGATATATTTGATTCCGACCCCGTTTAAGGCAAAGATGTTCTCGATCATAATCGAGCCCGAAAAGACGCTTAAAAACCAACCGATCACGAGCGTGATAACGGGCACCAGCGCATTTCTCCAAGCGTGACTGTAAACGACCGTGTTTTCTTTCAGTCCCTTTGCCCGCGCCGTTCGGATGCAGTCCATCGACAGCGCCTCGATCATGGAGGAGCGCACGTATCTCGTCATGCCGCCGAGCGAGCAAAAGGTCATGACAATGAGCGGCAACGCCATATAGTAAAGCTGATCGAAAAATTTCCTGATCCCCGTGTAGTTACTCCCGGGGGTTTTCATCCCTATCACGGGAAAGATAGGAATAATCACGGCAAAAAAGCAAATAAACAGGATTGCCGTGATAAAGGTCGGCATACTGTAACCGACAATGGTAAACACCTGCACGGCGGTATCCCGCCTCGTTCCCCGCTTAACGGCGCAAAAAATCCCCAAGGGAATGGTGATCGCAAGCGCAAGGACCACGGCAAATAGGTTGATGAACACCGTGTTTTTCATAGGCTCGCTCAAGACCTCCGTCGCCGCTCGGGAAAAATTGTAACTATACCCGAAATTCCCCTGCAATATCCCGTTGTAGCTTCCGTTTATCCGCGCAAGCCCCAACCAGCCGAGATAGCGCACGAAAACGTTCTCATCGAGCCCGAGCCGTCTGCGAAATTCGAGATATGCCCGCTGATAGCCCTCGGGGTTGTCCTTATAGACGTCCTTTTGCTTCTCGACCAGCCATTTCGCCCGATCAAAAGGCACCAAATCGAAGATGAGATAAATGAGAAAGGACAGTATCAAAACAACAAGTAGCATATACAGTATGCGCTTAACGATATATTTTGCCATATTCCTCCTTTCGGCGCAACGCCACGCGCCCCGACAACAACCGCGAAAGAAGAAGAGAACGAACGCCCTCTTCTTCCCTCAAACGCGCACTGCTTTCCGTCAGCCGACGGAACAATATAAAACGGTTTCCGCTACGCCGCGGAAGGGCGTCGTTTCCATCCCCTTGAGCTTGGCGTTATACACGTCGTAGTAAATATTGCTATAGAGCGGAATTTCGGGAACGAGGGAATTCCAACGCGTGATATAGGCTTTCCACCACTTGGCAAACTCCTCCTTATTTCCTTTTTGCGCAGAATACACCATACCCATGGAAAGATAGTCCATACCGAGCTTATTCCCGCCGCTTTCCACCGCAGCGTCGTAATCAAGCCCCGAATGGTCCTTATAGGCAAACGTATAATCGTAAGGGTCGAAAAGCTTGCACGCGCTATATCCGAAGTAGGCAGGATCCACCGACCAATTATAGGAATAATCGTAAATTTCCGAAGTGAAGCCCGTTGCGAGATTGAGCATGCCGTAGGTGGGTGTGCCGCTGTAACCGTAGGCGGTCGAGCGATAGATTTCGCCCATGAGCTGCGTGAACGAACCCACCGTTTTGGTCACCAACATTCCCACGCCCGAAAGATTGTTGCTCCCGACGTAGTAGGTTGTCAAAAGATCGGAAACGGGGTTGTTTTCCGTACAGAACCAGTTGATCACAAGCGGCATATAATAATCGTTTCCAACCTTAACCGTCCGATACGCCGCCCCCTCCGAGGTCACGCCCTTATAGGCGATATTTTCCTTGGTCGCTTCAGCCGAGGACAGCTTTTTATAGCGGATTCCGCCCGCCGCCTCGTCGTAAGCCGAGCCGTCCGCACGGTAGACCCAGCCGCCGTCGATAAGCGACTGCTTTGCAGAACCCGTCGAAAATTCGTATTTATTCAAGCTTTCCTCAAAGTCCTTTCCGCCCGCCGTTTTAAAAACGTCGAGATTTCTCGAATAGGGGCCATAGACAAGACTCCCATAGCCGCCCGTGAACGTCGAGGCAAACTCGTTTTTGTTGAGCAGATAGGAGACCGCCCGCCTCACCTCGGCAAACATGGTGGGTCCAAAATCGCATTCAAATTGAATTTTACCGTAGCCCGCGCGGTCGTAATGCGTCTCCTTATAGCCTCCCTCTTTAACGAGAGAAAGCCCTTTATTCACGTCATCGCCGCCCGTCAGCCCCGCAAGCACGTCCACCGCGCCGCTCTTTAACTGATCGAACTGCGTTTCCGAAACCACTTTGGTATATACGACGGTCTCTATTCTCGGCTTTTGTCCCTCGAAATTGCCCTCGTAGTATTCGTTGATTTTAAGCGTGGCAGTGTTCGTCGTCTTATCCCATTCAGCGAGCTTATAGGGTCCCGAATAGGGATAGGAGCTTGTGTCATAGCGCGCAGAATTAAGGTGCGCCGCCTTATGATAGGTCGTAACCTGTTTCCCCCCTTCCGTCTTGCTTTCCGAGGCGTACCAGTTGTTTGAAAGATAGCAGCCCTGTCCGTCGTCCTTAATCTCCACGTCCTCTCCCAAAACCGCCGTCACGGGATAGCAGGAAACACCGCCGTAGATATCGACGTAATAATAAGGATAATAGTCGGGTCCGTCGATCGTCAAACTGAACTTACGCTCCCCCTCCTTTCTCACACCCGAAAAAATCCTCGTCGCACCCGCGCCCTCATTCTTTCCGTCGTATGCCCTGAACGCGTCGTAGCCGACGTATGCCTGTCCCGCCATAGCGGGCGAGCCCGCCTGCGTGGCAACCACGCTGCTGCAAGCGAGGATATAGGCAAGATAATTATCCGCTGTGACGGGACTGCCGTCACTCAATTTAAGCCCCTCTTTAAGCTCGATCGTCAGCTTATAATCGGTGGAGCCGTCCGCGCCCGCGATCTCCTCCTCCGTGTGTGATTTGACAACGGTACCGTTCCAATGATAGGTGCCGTTTTTATCCGTTTCCATCGTCGAATAGCCGTTCGTTAAGCTGAACACGTCGAGGTCGGCGGCACCGGGATTGCTCCCCTCGAACGCCGAAAACCGAAAATCCCCCGAAAGCTCGGTAATATTGCCGAGAATCACTTTGTTTTCCCTCTTTTTCTCGCCGCAACCAACGACCGAAAGCATGGTCGGAAGAGTCAAGCACAACCCGACAAGCCTTGCCGCACGATATTTCTTCACGCTGTTTACCTCCGTTTTTTTCTTCAATTTTATTTTGCTCATTTCCCTTGGGAAAATACGCCCTTTTAAAGAAAAAACGCTATACCCTACCGAAAAAGGTAAAGTATAGCGAGATAAATTTTATCCGTTTTGATTTAGGGGAGAATCTTGCCCGTTGCGGCGTAGAGCTCATACCACTCGTCGCGCGTGAGTTGAATATCCGCGGCTTTCGCGATCTCCCTTATTCGCGCCGCCCTCGTCGTCCCCGCGACCGCCTGCATTGCGGGAAGCCGCAAAATCCAAGCAAACGCAATCGCCGTGGAAGAACAGCCGTATCTTTCCGCAAGGCGTTCAAGCTCTTTATTGAGCTCGGGAAATTTCTCATTTCCGACGAAAACTCCCTCGAAAAATCCGTAGTAAAGGGGAGACCACGCCTGTACGGCAATTCCCCTTTCGCGGCAATAGGGATAAATTTCACCGTCACGGTTTATCCCCTCCGCATTGTTCATATTCACGTAGAACCCCGCCTCGACGAGCCCCGCGTGCATGAGCGAAAATTGAAGCTGATTCGCAACGATCTCCACACCCGCGCTCTCCAAAAGCCGCGTTTGTCCCGCGGAAAAATTACTCACGCCGAACGCGCGGACCTTCCCCGCTTTTTTAAGTGCGCAAAAGGCTTCCGCCACCTCGTGCTCATCTAGAAGCGCGTCGGGACGGTGGAGCAAAAGGGTGTCCAAATGATCCGTCTGCAACCGTTTCAAGCTCCCCTCAACCGACGAGAGAATGTACTCTCGCGAAAAATCGAACGCCTTTGCACCCCGCTTTGTGGTGCGAATCGCGCATTTGGACTGAAGCACCGTTTTATCGCGGGCAATCCCAAGATTTTTAACCGCCTCACCAAAAATTTTTTCGCTTTCGCCGCCGCCGTAAATATCCGCGTGATCAAAGGTGTTCACGCCGCTCTCCAGCGCGGCACACAGGAGCTGTTCAACCTCTTTCAAGGGCTTATCCGCAATACGCATACAGCCCAAAATCACTCTCGACGAGGCTATTTTTTCCCTGCCCAAATTGAAATATTTCATCCTTTCTCCTTTATTTTTTATTGATTCCCGCAAGGTCTTTTATCACCTCGCCCGCAATGATCAAGCCCGCCACGCTCGGCACGAAAGCAACGCTCCCAGGCGCTCTTTTTCCGCTCGTATGCTCCTCCTCTCGCCCACTTTCCGCCTCGATCGGTTCCTCTTTTGAGTACACCGTTTTCAGCGCTTTTACGCCCCGTTTTTTCAGCTCCCGACGCATGACGCGCGCCAACGGACAAACCGAGGTTTGATAGATATCTGCAACCTCGAAACGGGTCGGATCGAGCTTATTCCCCGCTCCCATGGATGAAATGATGGGCGTTCCACACGCTTCCGCTCTCACGGCAAGTTCAATCTTTGCCGTCACGGTGTCAATCGCGTCGATCACGTAGTCATAGGTTGAAAAATCGAACGTCTCGGCATTGTCGGGCATGAAAAAGACCTGCCTTGCAACAACCTCGAGCGCGGGATTGATCTCCTTTAACCGCGCCGCCGCCGCTTCAACCTTGGCGGCTCCGACCGTCTTTTCCGTCGCAATAATCTGGCGATTGATATTGGAAAGAGAGACTGTGTCCGCGTCGATCAGCTCCAACGCCCCCACGCCGCTTCTTGCGAGCGCTTCTGCGGCATAGCCGCCGACCCCGCCCACGCCGAACACTGCCACACGGGCATTTTTCAGCCGAGCCATTCCCTCTTTTCCGATCAGCATTTCCGTTCTTGAAAATCGCATATTCCTTTCCTTAAAAAAGCCACAAAAACGCGGATGGCGCTCTCGTGGCTTTCGTTTTGCTTTTTATTTCTTGGAGGCTTTTTTCTCTCCAACCTTACGCGTGACGATCTTGGAAATTTCCACAAACGGAATCACCGTGAGCGAAAGCGCAATCGCGATCAAAAATTCCTTCCAGTTGATTGCCGCGAACTCAAACGCCGTGTTCAGTCCGGGGATATAAATGACGCCGATCGTCAAAATCAACGAAAGAATGAACGCACCCCAGAGCCACTTATTCTGCTTCTTTATGCTAAACAGCGAATGCTCGATTGAGCGCACGTTGAACGCATGGAACATCTCCGTCATGGAAAGGGTCAAGAACGCCATCGTCATACCGTCCATACTCATGCCGTCCGCCGTGATACTCTTGAGCGACCAATGCCCCGTGGCAAAGCCGTGACCGATAAAGTAGGAAACGAGCGTCAAAAGCCCGACGAACACACCTTGCAAAACGACGTTTATTCCGACGCCGCCCGCGAATATCCCCTCGTTTTCGGGTCGAGGCTTGCGCTTCATCAAATCGCTTTCGCCGTCTTCCATACCCAGCGCAAGCGCGGGGAAGGTGTCCGTGATAAGATTGATCCAAAGAAGGTGCATCGGGCGCAACAGCGTGAAACCGCACATGGTTGCGATAAACACCGAAACAACCTCCGCGAGATTGCTCGATAAGAGGAATTGAATGGCTTTACGGATGTTGTCGTAGATCCGTCTGCCCTCGCCGACCGCCGTGACGATCGTGGCGAAGTTATCGTCCTGCAACACCATGTCCGCCGCGCCCTTCGTGACGTCCGTACCCGTGATACCCATACCGACGCCGATATCCGCACTCTTAATACTCGGTGCATCGTTAACGCCGTCGCCCGTCATCGCCGTGATTTTGCCTTTCTTTTTCCACGTCGTGACGATCCTCACTTTATGCTCGGGCTGAACGCGGGCGTAAACGCCGTACTTTTCGATCTCCTCGAGGAACTTTTCGTCGGGAATCTCCGCCATATCTGCACCCGTGATTGCCTCCGATTTATCGCTGATAATACCAAGCTGCTTGGCGATTGCAACCGCCGTGTCGAGGTGGTCGCCCGTGATCATGACGGGACGGATTCCCGCCGCCTTACATTCCTTGATTGCCGCGAGAACCTCGGGGCGAACAGGGTCGATCATGCCCGTAAGCCCTACGAATACGAGGTCTTTTTCGATATCCTGCGGCTCGAAATTTGCGGGAACGGAATCAAGCTCTTTAAACGCCGCCGCAAGTACGCGAAGCGCGTTGTCTGCCATTGCCTTGTTCGCCGCGAGAATCTCCTCGCGCTTTTTATCCGTCAGAGCGACGATCTTCCCGCCCGTCCAAACGTGCGTACACCGCTTTAAGATCTCGTCGGGAGCGCCCTTGGTATATTGCACGATGCCCTTTTCATTCTCGTGAATGGTGGACATCATTTTACGCATGCTGTCGAACGGTGCTTCCGCGACGCGCTTTTCACCCTTGCCCATCTCCGTCTTATCGAGACCGAGCTTATAAGCATAGTTGACGAGCGCACATTCGGTGGGTTCACCCTTTGCTTCCTTTTCGTCCGTGTCGAGAATGGCGTCGGAGCATTGCGCCATGGCACGGGCAAGCAGCGCCTCGTCCTCGCCGTAGTGCTCAACCACCGTCATTTTATTTTGCGTGAGCGTACCCGTCTTATCCGAACAGATGACCTGCGTACAGCCGAGCGTTTCAACCGCCGTAAGACGCTTGACGACGGCTTTCTTTTTCGCCATCTTGGTCATACCCATGGAAAGCACGATTGTAACGACCGTTGCAAGCCCCTCGGGGATTGCCGCAACCGCCAGCGACACCGCGACGATAAAGCTTTCCAAAATAACCTCAAGGTGGAAATCCCGTTCAATCAGCAGGTTAAACGCAAACATGAACACGCAGATTCCGAGCACGAGGAAGCTCAACGTCTTGGAGAGTTTGCCAAGTCTCTTTTGAAGGGGAGTAACCTCGTTCTGGGTCTGTGCGAGGATATCGGCGATCTTGCCCATTTCCGTCTGCATGCCCGTCGCAACGACAACGGCAAGTCCGCGGCCGTAAACGATCGTACTGCCCATGTAGACCATATTCTTTCTGTCGCCGAGCGGAACGTCCTTTTTCCCCGCCTCGATCGAGAGCGCTTCCTCCTGCTTATTCGCGGGAACGCTTTCGCCCGTCAGCGCGGCTTCCTCCGCTTTCAGCGAAGCACATTCAAGAATTCTGCAATCGGCGGGAACGGAATCGCCCGCCTCCAAAACAACGACGTCGCCGACGACGAGCTCCTCGCTCTTGACCGCCACGAGCTTCCCGCCGCGAATGACCTTTGAGGTTGCCGCCGTCATTTCTTTCAACGCTTCGATTGCCTTTTCCGCTCTGCCCTCCTGCACAACGCCCAAAATGGCATTGAGCAGAACAACCGCCACGATGATGATACACTCCGCAAAGGACTCGTGCTGTCCGCGGGCGCGCTCTAAAATGACCGTTGCAAGATTGATTCCTGCCGCAATCAAAAGAACGATGATCATGGGGTTGGCAAGCTGACTCAAAAAGCGCATCAAAAGAGAAGTCTTTTTCGCTTCCACAAGCTTATTTTCGCCGTCTCTTTCCAACCTTGCTTTCGCTTCAGCTTCCGAAAGACCCTCTTTAGAGGAATTGACTTCCTTTAAGACTTCTTCCGAATTGGATAAGTAATACTGCATCTTTCCTACTCCTTTATTTTTCATAAAAACAGTCTCTCAGGCTTTATTATGCCTCATTTAAAAAGAAACCATAAAGCGCGCGAGGCTTATTTTCAATTTTTCGGGAGAATGCGGGAATCGTTTTTCTTTCAAAAACGCGCTCTTTTCACAATAACAGCCGCAAATTACTCCAGTATATTTATTCTGTAATAAGTATAGAAAAAAATTCCCGTTTTGTCAAGGATTTACATATAAAAAGCGGACGAAAAAATTTTCATCCGCCTTTCAACTTTTTCTTTGTTTTTTCACTATGCCGTCGGCCAAGTCCGATTGGCTTTAAACCAATCGGTGTCCTTTAAAAGCGTGTCGTTGTTCGAGCACGTCACCTTCACCTCGCCGCCGTCCGAGGAAACGATAATGTTTCCGTTCATAGGCACAAACCCATCGTCCGTATCTTTGGCAACAAGGGTCGGAATATAGATTCTTTCGGTGTAAACGGCAATGCGGTTAATGACCGCCTGCGACGGGAATACGACGTCGTTAGAGCCGAAATTGTATTCCGTATCGTTTCCGCAACAACAGCAAACGCAGACGATCTCGGGCTGAATTTCGGCAAGCAGAGCCGCGCCGCTCGAAGTAGGACTGCCGTGATGCCCCGCCTTAAAGAGCTTGCATTTGGGAAGCTCGTGCTCCTCCACCAAAGAAGCTTCTCCCTCCGCTTCTAAATCGCCCGTAAACAAATAGTTATTGGTTCCTTGCGTTAAAAGCATACAGACGGAATAATTATTTTCGTCGCTCGCCTTTTGCTCATAGAATTTCTGATAGAGAAAGTTCATTGTGATTCCGTCGGCAAGCTCGTAGCTCCGCTTTGCGCCGTTTTCGTTATTCCAGCATTCGAGCGCGGTGTAATGGGTTGCGCCCGCCTCGACCTCCGCGTCGCGCAACGCCACGTAATCTTCATACGTCCCCGACGTGGAATTGGTGCGCGGGAAATCAATGATCGTCCCACACTTGAACGCCTCGAATATCCCCACGCCGCTTGCGAGCCCCACAAACGCCGCGATATGGTCCTGATCGGCGTGCGTTGCGATCACGTATTCCAAAACGCCGTCCGTACAGTAAGTATTGATATACGAAATCAGCGTTTCCGCAGAATTTTTGCGCGAACCTGCGTCAATCAAAATTTCCGTATTCCCCACTTTAATCAGGGTGCAATCCCCCGAATATTTATTCCCGAGCATGGGGAAATGAATGCTCAATTCATCCGTAACAATCGATTGCTGCGGCTCGTTATGATCGTGTCCGTCCGCAAAATCCAGCTCAATATACCCTTTTTTCCAAAGTATATAGGTACCCACGACGGCTATAATTAACAAGATCACGACGATAACGGTAAACACGCGACGGGCTTTTTTCTCCCGCTCCCTTTCCTTTTTACGGGACGTCTCTTTTTTCTTCGCCATAAGCTTCTCCTTGTATTTTCAATAAAAAGAAGCCGAAAAAAATCGGCTTCCGTTTTTTTACATAGATTCGTGAATCGTTCTCGAAATCACGTCGTCCTGCTGCTCTTTCGTCAGCTTGTTAAAATTGACCGCATAGCCGGAAACGCGAATCGTGAGCTGCGGATATTTTTCGGGGTGCTTTTGCGCGTCCAAAAGAGTCTCGCGGCTAAATACGTTCACGTTCAAATGATACCCGCCGTCCGCGACGTAGGCGTCCAGCATATTGACCAAATTATCTACTCTTGTCGACATATTTTTTTCTCCTTGCTTTGGATTTATGCCCGATCAATTTTTACCGAGCGATGCGGGCGTGACCGAGAAAGTATTGGAAATACCGTCTCTCGAATACTCGTAAGGAAGCTTCGCCACCGATTCGAGGGAAGCAAGCGCACCGTTGGAATCCCGTCCGTGCATGGGATTTGCACCGGGTGCAAGAGGCGCGCCCATTCTTCTGCCGTCGGGCGTGTTGCCCGTCATTTTGCCGTAAACGACGTTGGACGTGATCGTCAGAATGGACATGGTGGGCACGCTGTTGCGATAGGTGTAGTGCCCCTGAATTTCTTTCATAAAGGACTTGACCAGCCAAACGGCGATCTCGTCCACGCGGTCATCGTTGTTGCCGTACTTGGGGAAATCCCCCTCAATACGGTAATCAACGATCAAGCCCTCTTCATTACGGATGGGGTACACCTTTGCATACTTGATCGCAGAAAGGGAATCCGCCGCACAGGAAAGCCCCGCGATACCCGTTGCGAAGAAACGGCGCACCTCCGTGTCGTGCAACGCCATTTCAAGCGCCTCGTAGCAATATTTATCGTGCATATAATGAATGAGGTTGAGCGTGTTCACGTATAAACCCGCAAGCCAGCCCATCATTTGCTTATACTTACCAAGCACGTCTTCGTAGACCAACGGACCGTCGCCGAGCACGGGCGCATATTCGGGCGAAACCTGAAGATGCTTGCCCGTTTTGGGATCGATCATCAACTCGTCCTTACCGCCGTTCAAAGCATACAGCAGACATTTTGCAAGATTGGCTCTTGCGCCGAAGAACTGCATATCTTTCCCCACGCGCATACAGCTCACGCAACAAGCGATACAGTAATCGTCGCCCATTTCGGGACGCATAAGATCGTCGCTTTCGTATTGAATCGCCGAAGTGCGGATAGAAAGATCAGCGCAGAACCGCTTAAAATTCGTAGGCAAATGCTTGGACCAGAGCACCGTCAAATTAGGCTCGGGTGCAGGACCCAAGTTATCGAGGGTGTGCAGAATACGGAACGCCGTTTTCGTGACGAGCGTTCTGCCGTCCGAACCCATACCGCCGATAGATTCCGTGACCCACGTGGGATCGCCCGAGAAGAGCTCGTTATATTCGCGAATACGCATGAATTTGACAATTCTCAGCTTCATGACGAAGTGGTCGATAAATTCCTGTGCCTCTTCCTCGGTGATAATGCCTCGCTCAAGATCGCGCTCGATATAGATATCGAGGAACGTCGTATTTCTGCCGATCGACATCGCCGCGCCGTTCTGATCCTTAACCGCCGCAAGATACCCGAAATACAACGCCTGAATCGCCTCTTTAGCCGTCGTTGCGGGCTGAGAGATATCACAGCCGTAAATTTCGGCGAGCTTTTTAAGATCCTTGAGTGCCTTAATTTGATCGGTAAGCTCCTCGCGCTCCCGAATGACCTCGGGCGTCATGTCGCCGTTTTTATAATGCTGATCGTCCTCTTTCTTCTTAATGAGATAATCCACGCCGTAAAGCGCCACACGGCGGTAATCGCCCACGATTCTGCCGCGCCCATAGGTGTCGGGAAGCCCCGTCAAAATATGCGCCTTTCTCGCCAACCGCATTTCGGGCGTGTAAGCCGCATAGACGCCGTCGTTATGGGTCTTGCGATATTTGGAGAAGATCTCCTTGACGGTCGGATCAAGCTTGTAGCCATACATGTTGAGCGCTTCTTCGGACATTCTCACGCCGCCGAACGGCTGAAGCGCACGCTTAAAGGGCTCGTCGGTCTGAATCCCCACAATTTTCTCAAGGCTCTTATCGAGATAGCCCGCGCCGTGAGAGGTGAGCGTGGAGACCACCTTGGTATCCGCGTTCAAAACCCCGCCCGCCTTTCTCTCTTTCTCGCTCAAATCAAGAACGATAGCCCAGAGCTTTTTCGTCGCCTCCGTGGCAGGCGAAAGGAATGCGCCGTCCCCCTCGTAGGGCGCATAGTTACGTTGAATGAAATCGCGCACGTTTACTTCGTCGTCACACCATTTCCCGGGAACAAATCCTTCCCATCCTTTGTATTGCATATATATTCTCCCAACTGCTGTTTTTGCTTGTTTTGCCAAACCGCATTTAGATTATATCGATTTGGTTGCGTGCTCGGAAATTTTCGCGTCGATCCAAATTTCCAAAATCTCCTCGGGCTGATATCCGAAGCATCGGGCAAACGGAACGCCCTCGTCGGTTAAAAGCACCGTAGGCACACGGTCAATCCCCCATTCTTCAATGAGATCCGCCGTATCTTCGCTCATGCCGTCCGTCTCAATCGAAACGAAACGTATGTCCCCTCTTTGCTCGGCGATCGCTTTTAAAACGGGAAACAGCGTGAGGCAACTCGCGCAGCCCGCGCCGCTCACCTCCACTAGACAAAGTCCGCTCAAACGGGACTTGATACCGTTTTCTTCGATCTTTCCGCTCACTTTGATAATTTCTCCAATATGCGTTTCGCGTTCTCCACGCGCTCCTCCGTCGGGGGGAGCACGCCTTTTAAGGGATATTCCCGACCGAGTTTTTCATATTTCACTTCGCCCATGGTGTGGTAGGGCAAGACCTCCACCCGCTCGACAGCTTCCAAAGTGTCGATAAACGCACGGAGACGCTTGAGCGCATCGTCGTCGTCCGTATACCCTGGCACGAGCACGTGTCTGATCCACGTCTTGATCTTGCGCTTTGATAAAAACCGTGCGAATGCAAGGGTATTTTTGTTGCTTTGCCCCGTCAAACGCCCGTGCGCTGTTTCGTCGATATGCTTGATATCGAGAAGGACAAGATCGGTCACAGACAACAGCTTTTCGTAAGCCTCCGCAATCCCTTCCTTCCTTTCGTCAAAGAGACAGCCCGAGGTGTCGAGCGCGGTGTGAATCCCTTTCGATTTCAATATCGTGAAAAGCTCCGTGACGAAATCCGTCTGCATGAGCGGCTCGCCGCCCGAAACGGTCACCCCGCCGCCACCCGTGAAATAGCTTTTATATTTGAGCGCCCTTGCCGCGACCTCTGCCGCTTCAAACGTTTGTCCGCCCTGCACTTGCGTGTCGGGATTATGGCAATATTTGCAACGGAGCGGACAGCCCGAGAGGAACACGACGAAGCGAATCCCCGGTCCGTCGACCGTGCCGAACGATTCAAAAGAATGCACGTAGCCCTGCATGGCGCTCCTCCGCAGCGAACGATGCTCTTAAGGAATAAAACGAACCCGCTCAAAAGCGTCTTTTCGGTTGTTTATTCGCTCCGTTTTTATCGGTAAAACGGGATTTTTTGGTCATAAAGGGACAGCAAACGCAAACACGCATGCCGCCCCTTTCTTATAGCATATATCATTTTAGCAAATTCAAAGCGTTTTGTCAAGTCTTTACAGGGGGATTTTTGTCTCAATTAAAAGAAAAGCCCAGAAAGGTAAATTTTTACATATCTTTTTCTTTTTTTGCCTGTTTTTCCTCGCGTTTTTTTCTCTTTTGCTCCGCCTTGATAAATTTATACTCGGCACGAATTCTTTTTCCGTAAAAAAACACACCTCTAAACAATCTTTTCAACCAAACAAAAGGCAAAAGAAATGGAGCCTTAACTAAAATAGGGTACAGTTTTTTTAAATAACCATATGCAGGAAAAATACGATATAAAAAATATTTTCGTGCGTTTTTTTCATAGTTTCTCTTCCAAATATTCTCACTGCTCCCGTAAACGCCATCTGAAGCCAAAACTAGTCCTGTCTCATCAATTATAATATTATCGCTACCAAACCATCCTTCAGCAACTCTTAATATGGTTTTTTCAAAATTAATGATTAATTCTTCATCTTCACTTCTATCCCAAATCGAGCTACTGCTTCCACATCCAGAAACCCCTTTGGGTTCTTTTAAGGACTTATATTTATCTGCTTTTTGTATTTCTAAAGCGATATATTCGCGATTTAATTTACTTCCATATTTTTTTAAAAACAAATAAAAGTCCAATACCGTTCTAACACCGCTCCCACAACCAGTAAAATGTTTAGCTGAATGTATGAGCATAAAAATATATTCGTCCTCAAGAGAATATCGATATATATAAGGCACGTCCGTCGGAATCGCACGCTCCCACGGAGCAACATAATAATCGATAAAAAAGGAAGTTTTAGGTAAAAGCTCGCGATGGAGTTCCACTTCCGTAACGGGCGCACGGTCAAAAACTTGATGATGTGAGTTCTCTGTTCCTTTATCAAATTTATAGCCAAGCTCCTCCATTGCCGCGCGAACTTCTTTAAACCGCTCCTTTTCATAAAGCACGTCGAGATCGCCCATCTGGCGAGCAGCGGTTTCCGAATAGAGCTTTTTGATGTGCAATCCCTTGAGCGGCAAGAGCTTCAAGCCCTTTTCGGAAAAATACGCCGACATCTCCTCCCATGCGTAAAGCTGTTGGATATCCGCCATGACCTGCACGCGGCAGACGTGCTCCCACTTCTCCCAAAGCTCTTTCGGCGGACGGTTTTCAATCGGGTTTTCCTCCGCCTGCAACGCGCGCATTACCGCCACGGAAAGGGAATGCTTATTTGCAAGCACATAAATCTGCTCCCAGGCAACCCCTTCGGGCTTGACGGGCACAGGCTCCCCCGCTCTATCGGGGTCGGCGCCACGGCGTACAAGCCGTATAAAATACTCCGTCGCCAGCAAAAACTCTTCCCTTGTCATGCTCTCCCTCCGTTTTTGACCGTCTCGAATATCTTCCCGTTCTCCACGTTCCAAACCTTATCCGCGATTGCAAGCGCCGCGGGGCGGTGCGTGACGATCAAACAGGTCTTGTCCGTCATCGCGCCGATATTTTCCAGCACCTTTTTCTCCGTTTCGCCATCGAGCGCGGAAGTCGCCTCGTCAAGAAGCAACACAGATCTTTCGGACAGCAACGCACGCGCGATTGCTAGCCGCTGAAGCTGCCCCTCGGAGAGCCCGCCGCCACGTTCCCGAAGCGGTGTATTCAAGCCCTCGGGCAATTCCCCGACGAACTCCGCACAGGCGGCTTTGAGCGCCTTTTCGATTTTATCCGCCAAAGCCCGCTCGTCCGTACACTCGGAGAAGAAGGTGAGATTTTCATAGATCGTGCCCGAAAATAGGAAATTCCCCTGCGGCACGTAAGCAAACAGCCCTCTGTGTTCCGCGCCGATTTTTTCAAATTGTCCTTTCCCGTCCCGAATATAAACGCCGCCGCTTTCGGGCAAATAAACGTCCAATATAAGCTTAAAGAGCGTGCTCTTTCCCGAACCAGAAGCGCCCGTTATGCAAACGGTCTCCCCCATGTCCATGCTTGCATTTGCCCCCGCAAAAACGGCGTCTCTGCCGTAGCTAAAAGAAAGGTCTTTCACGGCGATTCCCGCCGCATTGATTCCTCTTTTCGCTTCTCCTAAGGACTCGGTGGGAAGCTCGTCCGTTTCGGAGAGCCTCTCCCCGCTCGCCGCCCGTGCATAGCAGACGGGAAGCACCGCCGAAAAGGACGCGAACGGATGCTGAAGCTGTCCCAATAAAAGCACGACGGAGAGAATGGAGCCATAATCCGATTCCCCCTTTAACACACGAATACTGCACCATACGACAGCCAAGATCATGCCCGCATTGCTGAGAAAGGAGAACGCCGCGTGTGTGCCTGAACGCAACAAATTGCGCTGCATACGCTTCCGATAATACCCACTCAAAATATCGCGGGATTTTTCCTCCATACGCTCCTGCGCGCCATAGGCTTTCAAGGTCAACAGCGAAACAAAGCCCTCCTGCATAAAGGAACGGCTTTTGCCGTCCGCCTCCATGAGCTCCTTATGGTAACGCTTCATCTTTCGACGGAGCACCGCCGAAATACAGCCGACCGCCACACCGCCCGCCGTGAACACTGCCGTAAACAGCGGATTGATGGTGGCAAGCGCACTGATCGCCCCCACGCATTGAACGATCATTCCCGCGACGGCGGGCATGATACTCACCGTGTCCGCAGCAACCTCGTTGACGTCCGCGGTCATGCGGTTGAGCAGATCGCCGCTGTGATATTTTTCCACGCTCGAATAATCCGCGCAAAGCAATCTGCCGAACAGTCTAATACGAAGTCCCACCGTGATTTTAGCGCGGTATTTTTCCGCAAAATACACCGAAAGCGTGCTCGCGAGCACCCTTAAAAAGACAATCCCGAGCAAAATTCCCGCAAACAAAAGAAGGAGAGCCTTATCCTCCTTCTCCGCGCCGTTTATAAGATACCGCACGAGATAGGCGAACGCCAACGAAAGGAGCGTCGAAACAATCCCGAGCGCAGTTAAAAAGACAATGTTCCCCCGATAGGGGCGCATTTCCCTCTTCAACCATTCTTTTCCCTTTTTGGATATTTTCTTATCCTCCATCGCCTTATCCCTTTTGCCGCTTATTTACGCCCAAGGATCCTTTTTGCGATCCCCTTGAGCTTCCAGACAATCCGCTTGAAAAAACGACGGACGGGATAGTTTCTCACCCGTCTTTTCGCGTATTTCAAATACCGTTTATCCGTGCATAAAATATGCTTATCTCCGCGGAAATACTCCGTCAGAACACCGATGACCGCCTCCTCGGGCACAATCTCGTCTGCATAGCAGTTATCGCCGCGGATAATATATCCCGTCTCCGTCAGCTTGAGAACGCGGTGCAAAACGTAAGCTTCTCCCCGCCTGTATAACGCAACGTC
Organism: Clostridia bacterium; assembly: GCA_017467275.1. GTDB lineage: Bacteria > Bacillota > Clostridia > Christensenellales > Borkfalkiaceae > Scatosoma. Next base: position 317,402 of record JAFTSN010000001.1, read on the forward strand.
ATAGGGAGAAAGCCGCGCCGTCTTTTTCAAAACGACGATACTGTCCCTGCCCGTTTTGAGCATGGGAAGCATACTCACGCCCGTGGTCGGTCCCACGTACTTTCCCTCGCGCTCCAAAACGTCCTCAATTTTCAGTTTTACCGTCGCGCCCGTCTGCAAGCCGTTCACTCCTTGTTTGTTTTAAACCGTGAATTTATTCTCTTTCAAAACGTTCACGAACGTCGCAACGTCGCGGCTTGCCGTCTCCTCGTCGACCTCGTATTCTGCCAACAGCGCGGCAACAGCCTCCTCTTCCGTGTGCGCCGTCGTGAAGAAATTCCAAAGGAAGCCCCCGCTTTCGTTGAGCTTGATCATACCGTGAAAGCTCTTGCTCGTCTCCCCGATAGGAACGACGATGTTTTCGCCGCCCACCTTTCTCACAACAAAGCCTTTTTTAATCTGAATTTTCATTTTTTTACCCCTTTTTTATGATTTTTTCCTCGAACTTTTTGCCCGTCATTCCCTCGAAAGAGGTCTTTGCCGCCTCGGTCGAGATATCGCATTTCATGAGCCACGCGGGGACGCTCGTCACAAGCTGATCGGCAAGAAAGAGGGTCTTTTCCGCGCCCTCCTCGTCCGTCGGCAAGAGAAGCTGGGTGAAAATACGGTTGACCACCTCGCCGCTTGAAAGCCGCGTAAGCTCGTTCACCTTCGCCTGCTCGAGGAAGCACAGCCCCTTTAACGGCGTCTTGTCCTTACACCCTCTACCCTCTTTGCCCATCCAAGGCGTTCCGTAGGCGATAAATTCCGTTCCGTTCCAATGGATCACGGGCTTGTCGCCGTTGATAATCCTCGAGCCCTCTAAATTCTCCAGCCAAAGATTGGTGTGCGTGGATTTCCCCGTGCCGCTCTTTCCCAAAAACGCATACCCCTCGCCCTCGAAATCTAGCACGGCGGCATGCATCAAAAAGCGGTCGAATTTGGGCATTTGCAAGCAGATTTCACGATATAAACAGATATTCTCGATGTAGCCGTCCGAATACCCCGGCGATGCGGCTTTCTCCTCATGAAAGGCTTCCCGCGACACTTCCGCGACGATATCCCAAGGGGACGACTGATCGGCAGACAGATATTTCTCGCAAAATCTGTCCGTGTAAGCACATCTGTTTTTGATAAGGACCCTCAAGTCCGCAATGTCGTAAATCATCTATCCTCTCCCCCCGTTCGGCACGAAGCTTCTTTTCTCAATAGAAATCCGACCACGTCTCCTCGTCGGAGTTTTTTTTCGAGGAACAGCCCGCAAGCGTAAACGCGGAAGCAAACAGAAAAACCGCCGCCAAAAGCACGATTATCCGTTTCAAAAATTTCCCGTAATTCTTTCGCATAAAACGTTTTCTCCCCCGCCGCTTCGCGCGACCGTACAACTTATTATACCTTATCCGAAAAAAAAGTGCAAGTATTTCCGCACGCTTCCCGTAAAAAACAGCATGCCGCGCAAAAAAATCACGGCGCGTTTATAAAACGCGCCGCATTTTTGAGCGATATTCCGTTTTTAATCGGTGAAATCCTCGATGCCGTCCTCGCTGCCCGAATAAACCCACTTGCCGTCGCGAATCGCCGTGCCTTTCGCACCGAACCTATTCATGAGCGCATCCCAATCGGCAATCGCCGCCTTCGCGTCCTTCACGCTGTCAAAGCGCACCGCGATCAGGGAATCGATCGAAAGTCCGTCCCTCTTGGTGGCGTTGATGCCGCCGACCGCGCCGTCGATATCCAACGCGTCGAGCACGTCCTCATCGATTGAAAGCACGGTGTAACCCTCTTTTGCCATTTTCTTTTTCGCTTTTTCAACACTCGACGGCACGCAAGCCACGAGCGCAAAAAGCGTCATCGTCATCGCAAGTGCAAGAAAAATCTTTTTCAATGCCTTTTTCATACTGTTGTCCTCCGAATTTATGAATTGTCAAGCACACAATCCTATATATTATGTGCTTTTGTTGGAGACATTATAACAGATTTTTCCGTTCCTGTCAATACCTAGAAAGAAAATTTCTTCTTTATTCTTTAAAAAACAACCGTTCCGTCCGAGCAGATCACTTTCGCCCATGGCTGACTCGAAAAAACATACACTTTCATAATTACCAGCGAACCATACGAAAGCCTCTCCTCAGATAATTCGCCGCAGCAGAGGTGTCCAAAAGCTCGTTCGTTACCGAATCATAAAAACCGCCACCCTCTGACTCGGGATAAAAAAGATTCCAATAGTTGCCTATATTCTTAAAGGTTGCACTTTTCAGTTTGCTACAACCGTAAAACACACACTCCTCAATACTATATATATTCTCGGGAATCACGATACTCGTCAAGCTACTACAGCCATAGAAAGTATATTCTTTGAGTTCGTATAAGCTTTCGGGAAGCAGAATACTTTCCAGATTATTGCAGTTGTAGAAAGCACTAAAACCGATAGTCGTTACACTTTCGGGTAACACAATACTTTCCAGATTATTGCAGTTGTAGAAAGCACTATCACCGATATTTTTCACGCCATCAGGAATTATAAGACTTTTTAAACCGCTACACCCATAGAATGAACCAGCGCCTATACTTTTTACCCCGTTTAAAAGTGTTATCTCGCTCAAACCACTACAATTATAGAAAGAGGAGAAAATATTTCCACGCGTAACGGTAATCGATTTCAATTCGGAAGGGATATAAAAAGTATATTCATCATTGGAAGGGATATATCTATCAATAAGTTCTTCAAAATAAAAATACGTTTGTGTCGTTGCGGTTCCCCCCGTATAACTTTCACTTCCAAACATATGTCCAAATAGATTAGCGGCTCCAGCATTGCTCCCCGCCAAAAAAGGCAACGTCATACTCGTCAAGCGGCTACATCCCCCAAATACCTCATACCCGAGCGAAGTTACACTATCGGGAACCGTCACACTCGTAAAAAGACAATATTTAAAAGCCCCGCTACCGATTGAGGTTATACTCTCGGGAATATCAATACTTGAAATAGCGCAATCGTAAAACGCATAATTGCCAATGCTTTTACATGTGCTCCCCTCTTCAAAAATGATATTATTAACGTTAAGATAATAGCACATATATGCGGGAATCTTTTTCACGCTCGCGCCTATTATCAGTTTAACGCCGTTCCGATCGCCTCCCCCGAAAGGGGAATACGTCTCATCGCTAAAATCCGCACACTCTGCGGCGTTATAATTAACCTCTGACAAAGCGGAACAATTAGAAAATGCACCCTTTTCTATAGTTTTTACTCCTTTCCCGATTGTCACGCTCGTCAAATACCTACAGCCGCTAAAAGCAGAAGCCCCAATGGAAGTCACTCTATCCCCTATTATCGCTTTCATTAAACAAGGAATATTATCGTCCTCAAAAACGTTCACACCGTCGTACCAATAAAACGCCTTGGAAGCGATCGTCGTCACGGGAACCCCTCCGATATATTCGGGAATCCACATCGTCGAACCGCCGTGAAATCCTTTGATCGTAACCGAATAATTCCCGCTGTAATCAAAATCGGTAGGCTTATCTTCTTCCGACCACCAAGCATATAATGTTCTACTTCTCGCAGGCATACTTGTTTCTGTAAATTTCGTGGCTAATCCGCTATCCGTAAACCACCCGCCAAAGGTATATTCTCCCCTTTCCCCATTGGGAAGATCAAGCGGCGCCTGATATTTCAGGCTCATTTTTGCTATGGAAGCACCACCGTTCGCGACAAAAGTAATAGAATAAACGTTTCTTGTATAATAATACTCAAGCAGGGTCGAGCCGTCTGCCTCTATTTTGATCTCCGTCGCTTCGGGCGAAGTAAAACCCGTCGATTGTTTGACATCGGGCGTCACGTAGGAATCCGCCTCACCCTCGAGATTCTCCGTGTAGACAAGCGTATAATTTTCATCCTCCACGTTTTCAAAATAATGATTTACGACGTAAACGACGTCCGTGCGAGCCGTCCATTTCGCTGTAAGCGTGACCAAGCCCTCTTCATTTGCGTAACTCCAAACGCCGTCCGTAATTTTAACGGCTCCGACATACCACCCCTCAAAGCTATACCCGACTCGCTCCGCGCTCGCAAGGATAAATTCCTCGCCGTAAACCGCCGTATCGCTCTCCTTGGAGGCTACGCCGCCGTTCGCGTCATACGTCACGGCATATTCGTTCGCGCGCCATTTTGCGTACAGTGTGAGACTTTCGCCGGGCATAGTAACAAGCTTATATTCGCTTGTCAAAGTGGAATCAAACCAGCCGACAAACGTCTTTCCCTCCAATACGGGATCTTGTATAAAAAGCTCGCTTCCGTAATCCTGCGTGATACTATCCCTACTTTCTCCATTGTTCAAAACAAAGGATATAGTATATTGATTGATGCACCAATGCGCCGTGTAATTCAACTCCCCGACCGTGCCGAGAGAAACGGTAACACTCCATTCAGGCGTATCGCCGTTCGAGCCAGTCCAGCCGAGGAAGGTATAGCCCTCCTTGCTCGGCTCCGAAAGGGTAAACTCGCTTTCAATGTGATATTCGGTCGGATTTGCCGCAATTCCGCCGTCCAGCTCATAGACAATCGAAAACAGAATAGGCTCCCAAACAGCCGTCAGCTCGATATCCTCCGCCCACGAAGCGTTGATCTCCGTTACTATGCTGCCTTTATAAGACCAGCCGACAAACTCGCAATATTCTCTCGTCGGCGCATTCAGCGCGATGTTGCCACCCGTTGTCAAATACATATAAGGATTTTCACGATCATTCTCGCCACCGTTCAAAACGTACGTAACGTAAAACTCCGTCGCCTCTGCCGTCGTTACCGTCAAACCGCTACTCGTCGTTCCAAACGGCGTGGTTTTCGTTTTCGCAACGCGTTGGTAGAATGTATATTGCGTGGAATATTGGAGGTTTTCAAACACGTTACTTTCTTGCCAATGCACTCCGTCGAGACTATACTCATAACTCTCAAGCTTCGTTAAAACAACCGAGCGCGCGCCAATCTCCTCCGCGACGGGTGCGTCGCCTTTTATGTAGCCCGAATCACACACCGTACAATCACGGTATCTCGTGTTGTATCCGCCCGAACATTGGCTACAATTCACCCACGTTCTCGTGCCAATATTACCACAAGAACGACAGGTCCAATAATTGATGCCAACCCCTGTTATACTTTGCATAAAACCGAGTGTACTGCGACAAGAACTGCATTTTTCCCAACCGCCTTCACCACTGCAATCACAACAATATTCCTTATAGGTATACCACCCGTCGCCCTCGCAGGTTTCGCACATCTTTTCCCACATAGCAAAGAAAGTCACGTGGAAATCGGAAGTAAATTTATCGCCCGCCTGATAGACGGTTTCCTCATGCAGATTGTTCCAGCCCACGAAAACGTAGCCCTCTCTCGTCGGCTTTTCTGTGGGTAAAGTCAAGCTTTCCCCTTTACATTTCGTTTGACTGTACGGCTCGTTCATGCCGCCGTTGGCGTTATATTTTACGTCGTAATACGCGCTCTCCATTTGCTCGTATTGAGCGGTGTAAACGATATCCCCCTCCGCAACCGAAACCTCGGGCGACCAACCGATGAAGTTATATTCGTAAGCACTCCCTTCTTTCTCTCGTCTCGGATCTAAAAAAGCGTAATAATACGGTTCTTCGCCGTAAAGAACCTCTTCCGTCTCCAACAAGCTACCATCGTAGTTTACCCACGTCACCGTGTAGACGTTTCGGGTATAGAACAACTGCAAGACAAGCGTTCCGTCGGGTGCAATATTGCCGCTTGCCGTGCTATCTGCTTCATTATAAGTAAAATGCTCAAACTCTTTAATTTCAGCAAAAGCAATCGTATCCGTTTCGCCCGATTCATACGTGCTTTCCTCGTGCGTATATCCGTAGTCAAGCGTCTCAAAATAATATTCCACGCGATAGGCGGTGTCTTTATTCGTCGTCCAACTTGCCGTGACCGTCGTGTTTTCCGTAATCGGCTCGCTAAAATCGTAATCCCAGCCCGCAAACGTATAGCCCGTGCGCGCCGTCTGCGGCTCGCTCGCACAGGAATCCTCCTCCACCGTCTGGCTTTCGACCGTCTCGCCGCCGTCTACGTCAAAGACAACCTCATACATCGGTCGGCGACGGATCACAACCGTATAAACGTTGATGGGCTCGCCGTCCACCGTTTCGATAACGTACACCTTATTGTCTCCGATCGAAAGAGCGATCGTTTTGCTCTCGATTTTCTCGTCGCCGCTAATATCCCAACTTACGGTATATTTCGTCTTTCCTTTCGTCCCGATTTCGCCGATAAACGAAAACGTTTCCGTTTGATTGGACACTTTTCCGTATACGTTAGCGCCATTCACCATCAACGTCTTAAACCAAAACCCGTTTTCCACCAACATGGACCCCGCGTCGACGACCGTCTTTGTTTTCTTGCACCCCGCACGGTCGCATTCCGCCGTCTTTGTGCCGTCCTTTTCATAGGTGGCGTTATTATCCGAAACATAGTTGGTAAACGAATGCCCCTTGGCGGAATTTGCCTTCGTTCTCGTGTCCGTCTCCCCGCAATCCGAATGATCGCAAGTTGCCGTTTCCGTTCCGTCCTTCTCGCACTTGGCGTTATTATCCGAAACGTAGTCGGTAAACGAATGTCCCGTCGGCTCCTCATAGCCGTCGGTGTAGCGATCCCCGCAATCGCAGGTATACGTGATAAAGCCCTGCTCCGTACAAGTCGGGAGGGTTATAACCGCCGTATAATCGTGCCTATGTACCTCTTCTCCCGTATTCGTCACGGTTTTTGTGGCGTTACATCCCGAACGGTCGCACTTCGCTGTTTTTGTGCCGTCATTGTTTGAAACAAAGCTCGTAAACGAATGCCCGAGCGGCTCCACGTAATCTTTGTTACGGATTTTGCCGCAGGTACAAAGGTATTTTGTGAAGCCCTGCTCGGTGCAGGTCGGGGCGGTTGGAACCGTCACGTAATCGTGCTTATGCTTAGCCCCCTTTTCACAGGCGGCAAACCCCAACGCACACGCGCATACGCACAGTGCCGTCAACAATTTCTTCAAGCCTTTTTTCATACCCAAAGTCTCCTTTTTATCACGTTCTCCGTTCGAGATAGTATCCCTTTTCCGTTTTATCATAGCGAATATCCGCCCCGTGCCGTTCAGCAAAAAACTCCCGCAATAAGGCGAGATATCTTCGGAACGTTGGAACGGATATGCGGTATTCCACCAAGCAATTATCGATGCAGAGCGGATTCCCCTTTAATAGCTCCTCATACATACATAGAATAACGTAACTCTTTTCCATATCCCGATTATAACAATCGGGTGTATCAGAAACTGATAACGCTATCAAAAAATCAAAATTTTTCGCATTTTTTCATGATTCCGTTCGATACCCGCCCGCCTCTTTATCGTAAACGATATCGACCGCGCGCCTTTCGGCAAAGTATTCCCTCAAAAGCGCGATATACCTGCGAAAGGTGGGCACGGAAACGGAATATTCCGTCTGACAGTCCTTAATCCGTAAAGTCTTTCCTCCGATAAGATCCTCGTACATGCAAAGAATCACGTAGCTTTTGTTCATTTTTCTCAATCTTCATAAAGCGCTTTATCTCTCCTCTTTTTTCAGGCGTTCGCGACCGCCCCGAAGCTCTTTGCTCCGTGATTATATTATATCACTTTTTCCCGCGATTGAAGTTAGCCCCGTTTTCCGATTTTATAGAAAAATGTGCTTAATTTTCGGAAATTTACGCTTATAAGCAAATATTTTGCGCAAAAAAATCCCTCTGTCACCCGACAGAGGGAAACGCATTTTTAGCTCTAAACGACTTTAAAAAGCTTCACCGTAAACCGCGTGGTCGGCGGCATACCGTAAACCATAAATTTTCTGTATATACTGAATATGCTTGCGTCTGCACTGTCTATAAAAACAGTGACAGCACCCTTTTTTGTCGCTGTGTCATAGCTTTGATCCGAAGCATAGACCCCTAACACGTAGTTTTTATTTTGGCAATTGCACTCCGTTTCGACGAACCCCGTTTCCTCGACGGGCGTCACGATCGCATGATAGACGCCGCCCTCCTCATAGGGAACGGAAAAATACACGCGCTCGTCCGCACCGAGCGTGAACGTCGTTTCCTCGTTGAGCGTCAGCGCAATCGGATTGTTCGCGCTCGTTCCGTCCGCTCGAATGGGCTCGTATTCCGCGACGAGCTTCGTCATATCTTTTTCCGCAATATAATGCTCGCCCGCAGGCAGGCCCGTTTCCGCATTCCGCCAGCAGAGGAAGCGGTACCCCGCCTTTTCAGGCTTGGGCAAAACGAACACGCTTCCTTTAAGCACCGTTTGCGCTTCGCCGTCCTGTAAAAGGACGTCTTTCCCCGCGATATGCACCGTGGATGCGCCCCACTTCTCTTTGAGCTCGTCCGAAACCCCGACGGCGGACCAAACGCACCTGCCCGAAAAGACGCCCTCGCCGATCCCCTCTAATTTTAAGCCCTCGGGCAGATAGATCGAGCCGTAGGTATATTCCTCCTTAAACGCGTACATGGCTATCTCCTCGACGGAGGCGGGCAGGATAATCCCCAGGCTATGGCGCGGCATGGAATACGCCCCGATTTTTTTAACCCCCTCGGGAAGCACGAAAACGTTCCTAAGATTCGCATAGTGGAAGGCATAACTGCCCAATTCCGTAAGCTCGCTCCCCGCCGCAAATTCCACCTTCCCTTTCATTTCATAAAAGGCATAGGGGGATATCCTCGTAACGCTCGCGGGAATCACGATCGGCTCGGTTATTTTCCCCGTACGGAAGACATATCTACCGATCGAAAGAAGCGTTTCAGGCAAAGCGATCGAGTTTACCTCCCACAGGTTGGTGCCGCCCAAAAGGCTCGTCTCCCCGCCGTCAAAGCCCAATGCGGTAACGGGCAAGCCCTCTATATAGGTCGGCACGGTCAGATTCACGTGCGCGCCCGTTTCGCCCACGTAGCCTGTGATTCTCACGTCGGTCACGCCCTTTTCATAGGTAAAATACTCCGAGCTGCCGTTGATGACGATCTCTTGCCAGATCGCATACAGCGTGAAGCTCTCGCCGTCCGTGTCGGGCGTGAAACGATAATAGGTCCCCTCGCCGTCCGCCCGATCGTTCCACCCAAGGAAAAGATACCCCTCCTTTTCCGCTTCTCCGATCAAAACGTTTTGCCCCGAATAAGCGTTTTTCGGCAATTCCCCAACGGGCGACCCGCCGTCCAGCTCATAGCTTAGCGCATAGCCGTCCGTGAGAAAATAAGTCGCTTGGAGCGTCAGATCGCCGTAAATATCCTCGTTGATTTGCGTGTATTCGTTTCCCTGCTCGTCCACCCAAGCCAAAAAGGTGTACTTTTCCCGCGTGCAATCGGGCAGGAAAAACACGTCGCCGTAGTCATACGCATAGGAGATTATCTGCGCGTCCTCTCCCTCGATCACACCCCCGTTCGCGTTCAGCGTCAAGGTGTATTTTTTGGGCTCGAAGCGGGCGTAGAGCACGCTCAGTCCGATGACGTTCTCCGCCGTGATCCGCTCAATTTTATTCCCGCCCGTTTCCCGATCATACCAGCCGACGAAAATTTTTCCCTCCGTCACCACGGGATGCAGCTCGTACTCCTCGCCGTAGGTCACAAACGAGGGATTCACACCGCTTTCATACATCCCCTCGTACTCATAGCGTACGACGTATTTTTTGGGCGCGTAGATCGCATAGAGCGTAAGCTCGCCGCTCCCCTCCAACCAGACGTAGCTTTCCCCCGAGCCGTCCGCGCGGTCGTTCCAGCCGATAAAATCGTGCCCGAGCTTTTCGGGCGCGTTTAAGCGGTGCGTCTCCCCGACGGCAACAAACGTCGGATTCGCCCGTTCGAGCGTGCCGCCGTTCAAATGATAGGTTATCCGAAAAACCTCCTCGCTCTTTTGCCAAAGCGCATAGAGGACGAGATTTTTCGCGCCCGCCCCGCCCACGGATTCATACCTGTTTTCCCCGCTCTCCTCGGAATACCACCCGAGAAAGACGTAGCCCTTTTTCGTCGGCTCGGCGAGTGCCACCGCCTCCTCTGCCGTGACCGTTTCGGGATTTCCCTCGCAAACGCCGCCACCGAGCTCGTATCTTACGCTGTAGACCGTTCTCGACCACTTTGCATAAATTCGGACGTCCGCCGCCGCGCAAGAAACGCTTTGCACCGCCTCGCCCGAATAATCCGCCGTCAAAAACCAGCCCTCGAACGTATCCCCCGCCTTTTCGGGCACAGGCAAAACGACGGGTTCGCTCAAGACGGTGAATTCCGTGACCGTCTCCCCCGTCAAAAAGCCGCCGTTCAGCCAATATTCAAGCCGATAGGAAACGGGCGCAAACTCAGCGGTATATTCCTCGTCCTCTCTGATTTTCCGCGGAAATTGCGCAGTTTCCCCCCGTTCGTCCACAAATCGGACAAAGACATACCCCGCTTCCGCAGTCGGCGTTTCGGGAATAAACCAATCGGTCTCTTTCACGGTGTAGGTCTTTCCCGCAACGCGCACGGTGTACGTCTCCGCCTTTTTCGGCGAGACGATCAACGCCGTGACGAGCGCCGTCAAAAAAACGGCGGCAAGCGAGAGGAGCCACCCAAGACGGGGTCTACGCTTACGGGAGTACACCGCCACTTCCGTCTCGTCGTTTTCGCGGATGCCATAGTAAATTCTCGAGGGCGACACGGCAAAATAAGCGGCAAGCGCAATTAGCTTTTCCGCGTCGGGGCTTACAATCCCGCGCTCCCATTTAGAAACCGTATCCGCAGAAACGCCAACCGCCTCGGCAAGCTCGCCCTGACTGCAGCCCTTTTTCTTGCGAAGCTCCCCGAGCGCCGCACCGAGCGTTTCACTATTAAATACCCCGACGAAATGCTCGTCTGCCTCCAAACCGAGAAGCGCCTCGATCGAAACGTTCAACGCCTCCGCGATAATCCCGAGCATGGATATATCAGGGCTCACAATGCCGCGCTCCCACTTGGAAACCGTCTGAAAATGCACGTTCGCTTTCTCGGCAAACTGTGCCTGCGTCAGCCCTGCTTTTATCCTCAACCGTTTTAATCTTTCGTGAAACATCCGATCTCTCCTCGCCTTATATAAAAAAGGAGCAGCAACGCTCCTTTTCCGATATTATATCACAGCTTTTTCATTTGTCAACCGACTACTGCCAACTTTTTTCGGTTTTTTTTTAAAAATTTTTTCAAACGGCAAATCTCACAAGATATTCGTCTTTTTCAAAATAAGATTGCTGACCGCACCGAGCCCCACGCTGAACATTGCCCCGCCCGCCAAGCAAAGCACAACGTTCATGACCGTGGAATCGAGCGGCGTCATCATGGGAATCATGGTGAATAAAAGCATACCCACACAGCACGAGCCCAAGATAGAAAGCCAAGCTCTCTGCTTTGCCGCAACGCTCACGGCAATATAGATAGGAACGAACACAGCCACCAAGAAAAGCTTGGCAATCATGCACATAATAATCCCTTTAGCGCCCGCCGCCCCGACGTTGAAAGACAGACCTGCAACGCCGCCGCCGATCATCGCGCCGACAAAATAGGCAAGAAGCATACTGCACCCGCCGACAAACCCAACGACCGATTTGGAAAGGACGTAATCCACCTTTCCCGCGCGGACGGTGAACAAATTTTTTGCGTATCCGCTTCTGAAATCGTCGGAGACAAACAGGCAGACGAGCACGGCAATAAAGAAATAGAGCATGTTGATGTTGCACATACCCGTCAGGCTCATGCCCATTGCGGAGCTGTCGCCGCTCACGGAACCAATCGCCTGCCACGTGTTCGTGAACGTCTCCATGACGACCTCCTCCCCCGTCACGGGATCAATCGTCGTGCCGCTCATCATGCTTGTCATAACCAAAATGAGAATGGGAACGACAAGACTAATTCCGACCATGATATAATATAGGGGGGTCGTGAACATTCTCCGCGCGTCCACTTTCAGCATGCTTTTCGCTTTTTTCAAGAAGCTTTGAGACTCGAATTGCACTTCCATGTCATCTGCCCTCCTTTTGTTTCATGAGATCGATATAATATTCCTCGAGCCCGATCTTATCCGTCCCGATCTCACTGACCGTCACGCCCTTTTCATACAGATAGGAGACGATCTCCTCGGGGCTCTCGGCGTCGTACACGCGGATACATTCGCTCTCGTCCTCCTCCACCCGCAGATATTTGCAGGAAAGAAGGGTCTTGGTCTTTTCCATATCGCTTGCCCGAAGCGCCACGTAGGTGCGGCAGCTCGCGTCCAGCTCTGCCGCGGTCATTTCCCGTATGATTTTCCCGCCGCGGATAATGCCATAATGCGTGGCAATCTTCTCCAGCTCGCCCAAAATATGCGAGGAGACAAGAACGGTGCAGCCGTGGTTTTTCGTGACGTCCACCAACACCTCTCGCATAATGCGCATACCGTCCGCGTCCAACCCGTTAATGGGCTCGTCGAGCACGAGCAAGGCAGGGCTTCCAAGGAGCGCCATGGCGATACCGATTCTCTGCTTCATGCCCAAAGAGCAGTTCTTGTATTTATTGGACGCCGCACCCTCCATTCTCACGGTTTTGAGGACCTTTCTGACTTCCTCCTCCGCGTTCGGAATGCTCAAATTCGCGGCTTGGAGCATAAGATTGTTCCAAACGCTGTAATTGGGGAAACAGCCCGGGGCTTCGATCAACACGCCCACCTTTGCCCGAACGTCTGCGTCCGTATGCGCTCTCCCAAACAGCTTGATCTCGCCGCCACTCGGAATAATGAGCCCGCAGATCATTTTCTCCGTCGTGGATTTCCCGCTGCCGTTCTCACCGATAAAGCCGTAAATCGCGCCCATGGGGACGGTCATATTCAAGCCGCAAACAGCTTGCTTTTCCCCAAAGTTCTTGGATAAATTTCTGATTTCTATTGCATTCATTTTAGCCGCCTCCTTTAATATACGTCGCTTCTCGAAAGTATAAACGAGCCGAGCACGTTATAGATCACCGCCCAAACCGCGGAAACCGAAAGGCATACGATAAGGGTTAGAATATTGCTCGAAAGACAAGCGTAGACCGACGAGCCGTATAAGAAGATATTGAGCGCGGAATTGTTGCCGAGAATGGCGGCGGCGCCGATAATGAGAATACCCGTACCGAAAAAGAAGGAAGAAGCAATGGATATTCCGAAATATCTTCTGAAAATAACGTTCAGGAAAGTGTAGAGACTCGCCCAACCCAAGCTCATAATCATTTTGCCGAGAATCGCGAAAAACAGAGAGCCGACGTTCACTTTAAAGGACGTGCCCGCAAACAACCCTGCGCCCACCGCGCCGACGAGATAAGTAACGCACATGCAAGCCATAGCAAACGCGCAGGCGATCGATTTGGACATCATATAATCGCTCTTTTTAGCGTGCGTGGTAAACAGCTGTTTGACGTAGCCGCTCTTATAGTCGTGCCCGATAAAGATCGAGACCATGATCCCGCCGAAAATAAACACCATGTTCATATTGGCATAGTCCGCAATACCGTTGACGATATATAAAGGCGTCTTTGCGGCGATAATGTGCCACGTGTTCGTATAGAGCGCGGGCGTCGGCGTGCCGTCGGGACCGGGCATACCGCTCGTGCCGAGGATCATTGCGGGAATGACTGCGGCAATCACGAGGAAGATATAAAAGAGCGGCGTGTGAAAGAGGCGGTAAAAATCCACGCCCAGCATTCCTTTTAACCGCTTAAAAAAGCTCGGAGATTCAAATTGCAACTTGGCTGCGTTCTGCATATTATTTCCCCTCCTTTTTCGACATCAGCTCGATATAGTATTCCTCGAGCCCGATCTTGTTCTTTTTAATCTCGCTCACAACGTACCCGTGTTCATAGAGATATCCAACGATTGCTTCCGTATCGTCCACGTCATAAACGCGAAGATACTCCTCCTCCGCCCGCACGTCGGCAAACTTCTCCGAAAGCAGCTTTTTCGCGCCCTGCATGTCCGCGGTTTTGAGTGAAATAAACACCCGTGCGCGGCTCTCCATATCCTTTGCCGAGAGCTCTTGAACCATTTTGCCCTGACGGATAATTCCATAATGCGTGGCAATCTTTTCAAGCTCGCCCAAAATGTGCGAGGATATCAGAACGGTGGTGGAATATTTGGTCGTGATATCGACGAGTATTTCCCGCATGATGCGCATACCGTCCGTATCCAACCCGTTGATGGGCTCGTCAAGGATGAGTAAGGCGGGATCGCCGAGAAGCGCCATGGCAATGCCGATCCTCTGCTTCATGCCGAGCGAACAGCTCTTGAATTTAATGTTCTTGGACTCCTCCATGCGGACGATCTTCAACACCCTTTCGATCTCCTTGTCGGGCTCTTCAATCCCGAGGTTGATCGCCTGCATCATAAGATTGTTCCAGACGCTCGAGCCGGGGAAACAACCTGCGTTTTCAATCAGCGCGCCGACCCGCACTCTCACGCCCGCGTCCCTATAATCTCTGCCGAACAGCTTGATCTCCCCGCCGTCGGGGACAAGATGCCCGCAGATAAGCTTTTCCGTCGTCGATTTTCCGCTGCCGTTCTCGCCGATAAAGCCGTAGATCGCCCCAACGGGAACGGTCATGTTCAGCTTGTCGAGCGCATACATTCCGCGAAAGCTTTTCGACAGATTCCTGATTTCGATAGCGTTCATTCTTTCGTCTCCTTTTCCTTTTTCATCGCTCGTCCATTATACCGCCCCTATGTTTGCAAAAAGCTATAATTTTGTAAAAATATTGTAAAAGCTTAAACCCGCACCTTTTGGACTTCCGTCCTTAAGAAAATTCTTGACAAGCCTTTTAATAAAACAGGAAATAACGAGAAGATTATCACAACCATTGAAGTCTTTTCTCTTTGTCGAAAGGGATCTATAACGGTTATCAATAGGCAGAGAATATCCCTTTCAAGCCATGAGGTGGCATTTTATAGTTTTTGTAAAGCATTCTATATCGTACTAATCAGCCATTGCGAACGCTTCCACCATAGTCAATGGCTTATCCCGAAAAAAACAACTTAATTGTTTAAATTGCATCTTGTATAAATTGGCTTCCGTAGAGGAAGAAGAAACAAGGCGTATATTCCGTATCTTTTTATTGTCACACAAGGAAAGAATATTTGCATTAAACTTCTCGACATAAGGCGTATTTCCTTGCAAACATATTAAGTAAATTTTACTTTTAGGGAGAGCGAATTGAATGCGCTTTATAATTTGATTATATTGCTTAATTGTGTCAATATTGTTTTCATCTTCTTCTCCCAACGCTATAAAAATTTTTGAAGGCCTTATAGATATAATGCAATCTTGTACAATTTCAAGAGCTTCGCTTGTCGTTAATCCTGCTATACTTCGATTGTAGACAGCATTCTCAAAATGATGTTTGTTAATGAATTCATACAAAGGGAATTTTGCCATATATGTAGAGCCGAATAGAACGATTTCACCTTTTAATATAAGATCGTTAATTCCTATCATAGCATTTGCCGATAACTTAACATTTTCTTTCATTGTTTGCCCCCATATTCAAGATTTTTCTTTTCATGCTTGCAGTTGATAAAAAAGAGAACCAAATCAACCGAAACGACAATCAAATTGAAACAATAGATGATCAATACATAAGTCAGTTGTTTGTTTACAATTTTACCTATAATGCCTGAAACATAACCTATAATGATTGCAATAATGAAAACAAAACTTTTGCCTTGCGTGGACTTAGATTTTATGCTCTTATATACGGATATAGGCCACGACAACCCGAAACAAGCAAGCATAATGAACTCAAAAATTTGCATTTACTTTTCTCCTTTTTCGTTTTTCTTATATTATACACTTGACAAAAAGAAACGTAAAATATATAATTTTTATGAAAACGATAGGCTGCGCCTATTAAGGAGCGTTTATGGATATACAAAAATTGAAGTATTTTTATACTACGGCGCAATTAGAACATATCACACGCGCTTCGGAAATATTGCATATTTCACAGCCTTCGTTAACGCAAGCGATACAATCGTTAGAATTTGAGTTAGGAGTTTTGCTGTTTGAACGGCAAGGGAGAAGAATTATTTTAACTCAATTCGGAAAATATTTAAAAGAACGTTTGGATAGTTTATTACCGCAGTTTGATAATATTCCCAATGAAATCGAGCAATTAAAGAAATCTGTAAATAAAACGGTCAAATTAAACATTTTAGCGGCATCATCTTTCGTTATAAACACCATCATTTCTTATAAGAAGAAAAATCCCGATGTCATTTTTGATTTTGAACAAAACGAACAAAAATATGATTGTGATATCGTTATTACAACAAACGGGCTGAATAGTGATAATTCTAAAAATTATGTCAAGCGTTGCATAAAAGAAGAAAAAATATATCTTGCCGTACCCAAAAATTCTATTTACGCTTCGTATCGCTCCATAGATTTAACGACGGTAAAAGATGAAAGTTTTATTATGCTTTCTAACACACGCTTATTTGGGGTAATATGTAATAAATATTGCTCCGTTGCCGGATTTTTACCGAAAATTTTATTTGAATCAGACTCGCCTGCTGCTGTTCAAAATATAATTAGTATGGGCGCAGGCATCGCCTTTTGGCCTGAATATTCTTGGGGGACAATAAACAACAAAAACGTAGCTTTAATCCCTATTTCTTATCCAGTTTGTCAAAGAGATTTAATCATAGAGCTTCATAACCGATTACCGAAATCTGCTTACGCGGAAAATTTTTATAAATATTTACTAAGCAAAATTTAAAACGGTACTGCGGCGTGCGCTCGTATTATATGCTTAGGCAATGATTTCATAGGTGGACAGAAGTGGAAAATTGTTGCAAAGCAACAAAGTGTCGTCGGCGACAAACTTTGTGAATAGAACAAGCTTAAGGATTTTCGCCTCCTCGCGCGAACCACCGATAAGGCGGCGTTTCTTCAATCATTTCAACACCACACAAAAAGGACATACCGCTTGGTATGTCCTTTTTGTGGTGGAGCGTGTGAAACGTAAAACTACTCTTTTAGGCAAGAAAAAGGGTGAGAAAATATCCCACCCCATAAATTAAGTTTTGTATTAGTTATGATACCCGCCCAATTTATTTAAAAAGGCAAGATGTCATCTTCTAAATATTCAGTTATTTCAACACCTAAAATATTTTTTGCACGAACCAACAAATGGTCATAAGTCATTATACTAATTTGATTAAAAGAAGCATTTAATATGCGAAAAGCTCTTTGTTGTTCTTCATTCCAATTATTAGACCTGCCAAATACAAGCAAACAGCGAGGTTTGATTATTTTTGTCCCTTTAGTCCTTTCTAAAAATTTCGCACTATTCGATTCTCTTTCAATTTCGTAAAGATAGTTTTGACATTGTGTTATTGCTTTTATTAAATCCGAGCTTGGGACATAATTATTGTGGTCTTTTGCATCCATCCAAAACTTCAATCCATTTGGCTTTTTAATTTCTACAATATCTAAAAATCCGTCAAAAGCTTTTGTTAAATAATCAGCAATATTGCTCGTATCTATTTTGCGTTCATCAAGTATTTCTATATATTCCGAGCCTAAAATCCATTTATTATTTTCAAACCAATTTTGCCAAAAACTTTCAGCTAAATTTTCGCCTATAGCTTTTTCAAATTCATCTAAAGATTTTTTCTTTTTTATAGAATCTATAGCTATGTATATATTGTCACTTAAAACACCACTTTCTAGTAATTGATTAGCAATTTCTTCATCCGAATTAACTATTGACTTGAATTTAATAAGAAGTTGTTTTGAATCATTGTTATCTACAGGAATAAATTTTTCAACATTTAACTCTAATGGTTTATAGTATTTTTCAATGTAAGCAACTAAATTTTTTAATTCTTCAAAAGTTAAGGTCAACTCACTTTTAGGCGTATCCGTTTCAACTCCACCTGATATTTTATATCTTCCTATTTTTAAGCATATATCTATTTTTCCCTCTGTATCGTGAGGTATTTTTTGTAAAATAGCTTGAGTAAAAACTTGTTTTTTAGTACTTAATCTTTGAGGGACATATTTAATACCATTGTGAGATTCTAAAATTTTATTATTATCCTGCATACCGCTCCTTTTAATCATACTGCTTGATAATGATATGTAATTGAGTGCAACACATCGTTATAGTTGTTTGCTTCAATTTCTAATACATCAACGTTATCCCAACCGATAGACAATACGTATAACAAATTTTCAAAGGCGAAAATCGTTTCTTCGTTCT
>JAFTSN010000026.1 GCA_017467275.1 Clostridia bacterium
GCCATCGAAGCACCGATTGCGTTTCCCGCACTGTATAAAACCACTTGCGGCTTATAAACCGTCGACGAATCCACGCGCGCCCCGTTTTCGTAGGTGGGCAGATTCAAAACGATCTCAAACGCCGCGCCATCCGCAATCGACATGGGTCCGTTAATAATGTTGAAGGCATTATCCCTCTTTGTGCCGACTATCTCCACGCCCTGTGCCGTATAGGTCACGCTTGAGGCGTTGCTCCAATAATCGAACTGCTGTTTCCAAGGATTTTCCGTCGTCGTACCCGCATTCAAAGTCTCCGCGGTTAAAACCGTGCTTTCGGGCACCTCTGCCGTCGCCGCCTTTGCGGCAATTCCGCCTTTGAAACCCGCCGCGAAAAACGCGGACGCAACCAACGCAACAGCCAACGATAAAGCCATACTTTTTCTCATTATTTTCTCTCCTTACCTTTTATTCTATTGAACGCCCGACAACAACATTTAAAACGTCGGGTTCAGTTTCGTTGTCCTCGTCGGACGTGCACAAAATATCCTCTCTGTCAAAGCGGATAAGCTCCGCAATCGGCTCCTCATAAAAAGCTTTCATGTTTTTATCCTCCTTATTAACCCTTATACGAATTTGTATTCGACGTGAGCGCGCCGTCCACGGAATCGATCTTAATGCGGTAAACGCTCTCGCCGTCGAAAGAAAGCTTGTTCGACGAAAGCGCGCCGTCGCCCGTCTTGACCCACTCGGTGCCGTCGAGATAACCCGTCTCCACGCCCGAGAACGTCCCGTTTGAAAGCGTTAAAGTAGCCGCGCCCTGCGAATAGGCGTAGATATATCCCTCGTAGACGATCGCAAAGCCCTTGGCACCTGTAGAGGTCGCAAACTCAAAGGATACGGACGAGGTGTTTACCGTCTTACTCCAATTTGTCTTACCCGCAGAACTGTCGATATTGAATGCCGCGAACTCGCTCGGATTGACCGAAGCCGCCACCGCGCCCACCTTTTGAAGCGCAACGAACATCTTACGGATATTGTCCGTGTAAGAATAGTCCGCAAGCGTTACAGGATCGAGAACGCCCTGCCCGTATTTTTCGGTGTCGAATTTAACGGGGCTGCAAAGTTCGTAGAGAATATAGCCCGCGTTCATGGAAACGGAAAGGAGCGCTTCCCCCTCGCCGTTTAAATAGGTCCCCTCGCCCGAGACCTTTTCGGAATTGTTTCTGCCGTTCTCCGCAATATGCGTGAAGTTGGTCGGCAACGTTTCCTGATAGTATTCGATCGTTTCCTTGAGCAATGCGAGATCGTTTAAATAGGGGTCGTAGCCCACGGCGTCGATATATTCGAGCGCCGCGATCTCCACCGCCCGAGAAATGGGCGAATAGCCCGCAGAATCGCCGAGCGCCGCGCAATCCGGGCGCATGAAATTCGTTCTGACCAAAACGTTATAGAGCGAGGACTTAAACGCCTTGGCGCAGTTGTTCATTGCCGTGCGGACGGTCGTCCAAGCCTGATCCTTCGTGATTTGCGCGCCGTTTAAGCTCACGGAATACTGCTCCACTCTCTTTTCGGGGAACGCGTCCACCTCGTTATAGACCTGCACGCCCACGAGTACCAAAGGAAATCCGCGCGTCGCCTCCCACTCGTAGATATATTCCATCAACGCTTCCACGACCGCCGTTTCCCGTGCCATGAAGGTCTCGTCGTCGATTCTTAAAAAGGTCTGAATCCCGTAATTGGTGGAATTTGTGATATAGGGAGCCTCCGAGCCGTCGATATACATTTGATAGCGGGGCGTTTCCTCAAACACGTAGGCGGGCAGATGCCACTCGTGGGAATCTCCGCACATGAGCGCGGAATACCACAAAAGATCGATCTTAACGCCGTATTTTGCGCCGTAGGTAAGAATTTTATTGATACACTCAAAATCGTAGACGCCCTTTTCAGTCTCGATATCCGCCCAATCGACGGACACCGCCAAAACGTTACAGCCAAGCTCCGCCGCCGCTTTCACGTACTTTTCGTAGTCCGCATAGGTCGCGCCATCGCAGTTGGTATACGCCTCGAAGCGGCTCTCCGCGCCGAGGTATAAAAAGGGCGTGCCGCCGACGAGAAAAGTCTCCGTGCCGTCCGCATTCTCTCGGATAGAGGAAGCGACCACGCTCTCCGTCTTATACCCGAAATAAATTCTCGCGGCGCAGGCGTAATCGAGAAGCGCCGCGCTCAACGCCTTGACCTTTTCGGACGAAGCGGAAGAAGCAAGCTTGTTGTTTGCGTAAACGGACGGACCGTAGCAAATCGCCGAGCTTCTCTTCTCGCCCGCCGCCGTGGTCACGTAAACGACGAACCACACCTCGTCGCCGAGCTCTTTCGCCGCAAACGATTTTTCAAAGGTATATTTATACTGCCCGTCCGCGCCCTTTTCAAGCGTGACCGCGCCCGTCTTTGCCTCGATCTCCGAGGTCGTGGGCTGCATGTCGAACGTGACGATCTCGACCTTGGTTGCGCCCTCTGCCGTCACGTAGCAGTTCATGTCGATCTTGCCGTCGAGCTCGAGCGTCATCTGCAAGCCGTAGTCAAAGCTCACGCTCTGTTGCACGTATTCCTCTTTTTCGTGCGTTCCCTCGCGATAGGAAGCGAGCTCCTCCCGCATTTGATCGGTCACCTCGGCATTGGCAAGGTTCTCTACGTTATAGTTGAAATAGGTCTGCGCCGCCGCAGCATAGTCGAGAAGGGTCAGACAAAGATCCTTGATTTTTATGTCCGCACTCCCGTCTCCGAGCTTATTCATCGCATACGTCTTAGGGCTGTAGGCAAAGACGTCTGATTTGACCTCTTCGCCCTTGATGATCACGCGGAACTGCGCATACGTGGTGTCGCCAATCTTCTTAGCGGCAACGCCCTCCGTGTTCGCAACGTAATCTCCGTTCTCGCTGTCCGTTGCAGTTAAGGGAATGGTCGTATCTGCCGCCTGTCCCACTTCGGGAAGGGTATTCCAAAGCAGAAGCTCGCCCTCGGAAATCGCCGCACTCCCGCCGAACGAGCCGACAATCGAGAGATAGTAATTGACGGACACTGTATCCTCCAGCAAAAGTGTTGCGGAAGCCGTCAGCTCGTAGGTCTCCTTTTCCGTCTCGATCTCCACCGTGTGAACGGTCACGTTGCCTTTCACTGTCAAAATCTTGACCTCGAGGACGTAGGTGCCGTCCTCCTCGGGAATCGTGAACTCAATCTGCTTTTGATTGCTCTTACCCCAACTTCCTGTATATGACCAGTTCCCGACCAGCTCTCCTGCTTTTTTAAGGGTCAGATACACGCCGCTTGCGGTATACTCACCCTTGCTCGCGTCGCTATTCCAGCCGATATCTCCCATTAAAGACGTGTGGACAAGCTGCCAAAGCTCCGCACTCTCGTTCGTTTTCGATGCGTTTACCGTGCTGTGGTTCGCCCCACTGGTGGTCGTCCCTACGCCAAGGAGCTCGTAGTTATAGGTGCCGCCCGCAAGAAACACAGCTTCAGAATCCACCTTGACGGAGGAAGCGTTGAAGCCGTTTTTCACCGTCAGCTTGTTGTTAGAATCAAGACAAAGATTTTGCCCGTTCAGCTCTTGAATAAAGACATGCGTTTTACTTGCGCTGTCCCACTTATGCGACATCTGCACGCGGGTGATTTCCTTTGCCGTCAACGCTTTGAGCGCGGTGTCGAGCTCCGCAGAATCGAGCACGGGCGCATAGGTCGCCATGCCTATGGTTTCGTCGTAAACCTCGGCATACCAGCCGTCCTCGACCGTGAACCCGAGCTTAACGCCCTCGCCCCCTTTTTCCACAACGCTCTTCGGCAATTTGATTCCCGAAGCCACCACACCTCCGACCGTAAACTCGGAGGTTACGTAATCGGTTTCCGTCTTATACGAATCACCCCAAATGATTGCTGAAGCACCGATTGCGTTTCCCGCACTGTATAAAACCACTTGCGGCTTATAAACCGTCGACGAATCCACGCGCGCCCCGTTTTCGTAGGTGGGCAGATTCAAAACGATCTCAAACGCCGC
>JAFTSN010000027.1 GCA_017467275.1 Clostridia bacterium
AGCCTCCAGAGTCTTTTCGAAGCTGTCCCGGTTCTCTGCCTTTTCGATGGCGGCAACGCTGGTGCCGATGACGGGAACGCCCAGCTTGTCTAAGCGCTCTGCCAGATTGATGGCAGTCTGACCGCCCAGGGTAACGATGATGCCATCGGGCTTTTCCAGATGGATGACATTCATCACATCCTCGATGGTCAGAGGCTCAAAATACAGCTTGTCGGAGCAGGTGTAGTCGGTAGAGACAGTTTCGGGGTTGTTGTTGATGATGATCGCTTCATAGCCCGCCTTTTTGATGGTGGTAACGGCGTGCACCGTCGAATAGTCGAACTCCACGCCCTGACCGATACGAATGGGGCCCGAGCCTAAAACGATGATTTTTTTCTTGTTGGAAACAACGGATTCGTTCTCCGCCTCATAGGTTGAATAGAAGTAAGGCACATAGCTTGCGAATTCCGCGGCGCAGGTGTCGATCATCTTATACACGGGCATAATACCCTTTTTAACTCTCTCCTCAAACACCTTGACTTCCGTGGTATTCCAAAGCTTTGCGATCGCCTTATCGCCAAAGCCCATCTTCTTTGCCTCGCGAAGCTCGTTTTCGTCCCAAGGATGAGCTTTGAGCTCTTTTTCCATATCCACGATATTTTTCAGCTTCTCAAGGAAGAGCATATCGATCTGCGTGGCGTTCGCGATCAAACCCACGTCCGTGCCCTTTCTCAAAAGCTCCGCAATCGCATAGAATCTGTCGTCCGTGCCGTCTTTGACGTAAGTTAAAAGCTCCTCCGTTTTGCACTTGTCGAACTTGGGCAAATGCAGGTGGAACGCAGGCGTCTCGAGGGAACGGATCGCTTTTAAGAAGCTCTCCTCCACCGTTCTGCCGATACTCATGACCTCGCCCGTCGCTTTCATTTGCGTGCCGAGCTTGTTGTTCGCCGACGTAAACTTATCGAACGGGAAACGGGGCATCTTCAAGACCACGTAGTCAAGCGCGGGCTCGAAGGATGCGGGCGTGTTGGCAAGCTTGATCTCGTCGAGATGCATGCCGACGGCGATTTTCGCAGATACCCGCGCAATCGGATATCCGCTCGCCTTCGAGGCAAGCGCGGAGGAACGCGAAACGCGGGGGTTAATCTCAATGAGATAATAGCGGAAAGAATGGGGATCAAGCGCAAACTGCACGTTGCACCCGCCCTCAATCTTGAGCGCGCGGATAATTTTAAGCGCGCTGTCGCGAAGCATGTTGCATTCGCGGGCAGTGAGCGTCTGCGAGGGGCAGATGACCACCGAGTCGCCCGTGTGGATCCCCACAGGGTCGATATTTTCCATATTACAGATGGCGATCGCCGTGTCGTTGGCATCGCGCATGACCTCGTATTCAATCTCCTTATAGCCCTTGATGCTCTTTTCGACAAGCACTTGTCCAACGGGCGAAAGCGCGATCGCGTTCTTCAAGATCTCCGCGCATTCCTTTTCGTTGTCGGCAAAGCCGCCACCCGTGCCGCCGAGCGTAAACGCAGGGCGGAGAACGACGGGATAACCGATCTCCCCTGCAATTCTCAAGCCCTCCTCCACGGTGTTGGCGATATCCGAGGGCAAAACGGGCTCGCCGAGCTCCTCACACAGCTTTTTAAACAGCTCTCTGTCCTCGGCGCGCTCAATACTTTCGCTCTTGGTGCCCAAAAGCTCCACGCGACACTCTTTCAAAATCCCCTTTCTCTCGAGCTGCATAGCAAGATTGAGCCCCGTCTGACCGCCGATTCCCGGCACGATCGCGTCCGGTCTCTCATAGCGGAGAATCTTCGCGATATATTCAAGGGTCAAGGGCTCCATGTAGACCTTGTCCGCAATCGTCGTGTCCGTCATGATCGTTGCGGGGTTGGAGTTACAGAGTACGACCTCATACCCCTCCTCTTTGAGTGCGAGACACGCCTGCGTACCCGCATAGTCAAACTCCGCCGCCTGCCCGATTACAATGGGACCCGAGCCGATCACGAGAATCTTTTTGATATCCGTTCTCTTAGGCATTTTCTTTACCCTCCTTCATAAGCGCAACAAACTTCGCAAACAGTCCCGTGCCGCCCTTTATATCGGGCGTAGTCTCGGGCTGATACTGCACGCCGAACACCCTGTCTTTCTTGGATTCCACCCCTTCGATGACGTTATCAAGCACGTTGACGCCCGTCACCTTCAAGCCTGTTTCCTTAAGGCTGTCCGCGTCCACCGCATAGGAATGACCCTGCGTAACGATATCGATCTTGCCCGTCTCCAGCTCTCTCACGGGATGGTTACCGCCTCTGTGTCCAAACTTGAGCTTATACGTCTTTGCGCCGTAGGCAAGGCAGAGCGCCTGATATCCAAGCCCCACGCCAAATACGGGGACCTTGCCCTTGAGCTTTTTGACGAGCTCCACCGCACTTTCCGCGTCCTCGGGATTGCCGGGACCGTCGGATAAGAATATCCCGTCGGGCTTCATTTTCTTAATCTCCTCCACGGGCGTATTATAAGGCACCACGGTCACGTTCGCCCCGCATTGGTTGAGGGCGCGAACGTGGCTGAGCTTGATGCCGAGATCAAGCGCCACAACGTTGAAACGGGGGTTGGGCGTGCGGGAATACCACTTTTTCTTACAGCTCACTCTCGCCACCTGATCGCGGGGGAGCGCCGTCTCTTTAAGGATTTTAAGCGCCTCCTCTTTCGTCGTTGTGATATCGGTTATGAGTGCCTTACGGCTGCCAAAATCCCGAATGGAGCGGGTGAGCGCGCGCGTATCCACGCCGTAAATCCCCGCGATACGGTTCTCCTCCATAATTTCCGCAAGCGTGCGCGTGTAGCGGAAGTTGGAGGGAGAGTCGTTGTATTCGCGGACGACGAGCCCCGCGATTGTGGGCGTTCTCGTCTCCAGATCCTCCTCCACGATTCCGTAATTCCCGATAAGCGGATAAGTCATCACCACCGTCTGATCGGTACAGGCAGGATCGGAAATGATCTCCTGATACCCAACCATCGACGTGTGGAACACGATCTCCGTCACTTTATCCGACCTGTCGCCGAAGCCGTAGCCGAAATACTCCGCGCCGTCCTCAAGCACAAGCTTTCTGTCGAATTGTTTTACCATACCACTTTACCTCCGTAAACCGTTCTTATACATTTTCCGAATACCTCTTCTCCCGTAAAGGGCGTCGCCTTACCCATCGAAAGAAATTCCTCGGGATCCACCGTGTATTTTGCGTTCAGATCCCAGACGGACGCCCCGCCCTCGAAAGGTATAGAGAATCTCTTTCTCGGATTGATTGCCAAACACTTGATGATTGTTTCCAAGCTTATTATGCCCGTTTTCACAAGTCGGGTATACAGGACGGGGAACGCCGTTTCTAAGCCCACAATCCCGAACGCGCTCTTTTCAAGCCCGCGAGATTTCTCCTCCGCGGAATGGGGCGCGTGGTCGGTGGCGATCATGTCGATCGTACCGTCCTGAATTCCCTCGATCAAAGCGAGCCTATCCTCTTTCCCCCGAAGCGGCGGATTCATTTTAAATCTGCCTTCCTCCTGTAAATCTGCGTCGTCCATGACGAGATAGTGCGGCGCAGTCTCCGCCGTGACGTCCACCCCGCGCTTTTTCGCCGCGCGAATGAGCTCCACGCTCTCCTTGGTTGAAATATGGCAGACGTGATAGGCGCAGCCCACCTCCTCCGCAAGGCGAAGATCGCGCTCGATCTGCTTATATTCGCTCGCCGACGAAATGCCCTTGTGTCCGTGCGTCCGCGCATATTCGCCGTCGTGGATATACCCGCCGAACAAAAGCGAATTGTCCTCGCAGTGCGCGACAATAATCTTTTTGAGCGCCTTTGCTTTCTTCATGGCACGGCGCATCATATCCTCGCTCTGCACCCCTCTGCCGTCGTCGGAAAATGCGACCGTGAACGCAGACATGCCCTCCATGTCGGACAATTCCTCGCCCCTTTGTCCCCTTGTGATCGAGCCGTAGGGAAGAACGCGCACAACCGCGTTTTCCTCGATAAGTTTAAGCTGAATATCGAGATTTTCCTTACTGTCGGGCACGGGATTTAAATTGGGCATAGTGCAAACCGCCGTGTATCCCCCTCTTGCCGCCGAGCGCGAGCCCGTGGCGATCGTCTCCTTATAAGAAAAACCGGGCTCGCGAAAATGCACGTGCACGTCGCAAAACCCGGGAAGAAAAATATAACCCTCTTTATCAAAAGAGCAAACGTCCTTTTTGGAAAACAGATCGGAAACGGAAAAACCGAGAGCAGAAAGCTGCGTCGTATCTGCTTTTTTCAATTCCGTCAACTTTTGCATGTCTCCACCTCTCAAAAAAAGAATCCCACCGTTTTATCTGGCAAGACTCCCCGTAAAAGACCTCGGAATAACCCTATGGAGTATCCCGCTATTTTTATGCTCTTTTTCCCAATCTTGCCGATATCTCGTATCGCCTTAAAGATTCCCCGTCGGACTCCTCGCCCGACCGTTTTATATATTATAGCAAATCGTATTTTATTTGTCAAGAAAAAAACCGCGCCCGTCGAAAATTAACGAAAAATTTCCGACGGGCACATGTTTAAACTTTTTATCAGAACAGACCGTGAATCTTTCCGTCCTCGTCGACGTCGATCTTTTCCGCTGCGGGCAGCTTGGGAAGTCCGGGCATCGTGATAATATCCCCCGTCTGCGCAACGATAAAGCCTGCACCTGCGGAAACCTTCACGTGCTTGACCGTGACTGTGAATCCCTCGGGCGCACCGAGCTTCGTGGGATCGTCGGAGAAGCTATACTGCGTTTTTGCCATACAGACGGGCAATTTGCCGTAACCGAGCTCGGCAAGCCGCTTGATCTGCTTTTGCGCTGCGGACGTGAACGCCACGCCGTCGCCGCCGTAAACCTTTTTCACAATCGCGCCAATCTTCTCCTCGATAGAGCCGTCGAGCTCATAGGAATAGGTGAACTCGTTCTTTTCCTCACAGAGCCGAACGACCTCTTCCGCAAGCGCCACACCGCCCTTGCCGCCGTCTGCCCAGACGGTCGAAAGCACCACGTTCACGCCGAGCTCCTTGCACTTTTCGATCACAAGCTCGATCTCCTGATCCGTATCCGTCGGGAAGCGGTTGACTGCCACCACGCAGGGCAGCTTATACACTTCTTTGATATTTTTCACGTGGCGCAAAAGATTGGGAAGTCCCTTTTCAAGCGCAGCGAGATTCTCGCTCCCGAGCTCTGCCTTGAGCGCCCCGCCGTGCATTTTGAGCGCGCGCACCGTCGCAACGACAACGACCGCACTCGGACAAAGCCCCGCTTCACGGCACTTGATATCGAGGAACTTTTCCGCGCCGAGGTCGGCACCGAAGCCTGCCTCCGTGATCGCGTAATCGCCGAGCTTCATTGCCGTTTTCGTCGCAATGACGGAATTACAGCCGTGCGCAATATTCGCAAACGGACCGCCGTGCACGAGCGCGGGCGTACCCTCGAGCGTCTGCACGAGATTGGGCTTTAACGCGTCCTTTAAAAGTGCCGTCATCGCGCCGACCGCGTTCAAATCCCCCGCCGTCACGGGTTTATCCTCATAGGTGTAGCCGACGACCATACGCGAAAGCCGCGCCTTTAAATCGGTGATGGAATTGGCAAGGCAGAACACCGCCATAATCTCGGACGCGACCGTGATATCGAAGCCGTCCTCACGGGGCGTGCCGTTGACTCTGCCGCCCAGCCCGTCCGTCACGAAACGGAGCTGTCTGTCGTTCATGTCCACGCAACGCCGCCACGTGATTCGGCGGGGATCGATCCCCAGCGCGTTGCCTTGATAAATATGATTGTCCAGCATTGCCGCAAGCAGATTGTTCGCCGCGCCGATCGCGTGGAAATCGCCCGTGAAATGGAGATTGATCTCCTCCATGGGCACGACTTGCGCATAACCGCCGCCCGCCGCGCCGCCTTTCACGCCGAACACGGGACCTAAGGAGGGCTCGCGAAGCGCCACAACGGTGTTTTTGCCGATACGGTTCAATCCGTCGGCAAGCCCGATCGTCGTCGTAGTCTTGCCCTCGCCCGCGGGCGTGGGCGTGATAGCCGTGACAAGCACGAGCTTCCCGTCCTTACGGGTGGATTCCTTAAGAATGGAATAATCGATCTTTGCCTTATACCTGCCGTACTCCTCGACGTATTTTTCGTCGATACCCGCCTTTTCCGCGATCGCGCGAATGGGCTGTAATTTTGCCGCCTGTGCGATCTCGATATCCGATAAATAAGCCATGACTTTGCTCCTTTGGGATTTCCCCGATCTTATTTGAAATATTTCACTGCCGATTCAAACAGCTTCATGTCGTAATCGCCGAGAACGTTCTTATAGAGCCCGTAGCCCTTTCTCTCCGAATGTCCCATTTTACCGAACACCCTGCCGTCGGGCGAAAGAATCCCCTCGATTGCCGACGCACTGCCGTTGGGATTGAAGCGGACGTCCATCGTCGGCTCGTCGCTCAAATCGACGTATTGCGTCATAATCTGACCGTTTGCGGCAAGCTCCTTAACCAAGGCGTCGCTGGCGATAAATTTCCCCTCGCCGTGGGAAATGGGCACCGAGAACACGTCGCCCACGTTCACCCCCGAAAGCCAAGGCGATTTATTGGAAGCCACGCGCACCCGAACGATCCGCGATTGGTGGCGCGCAATCGTGTTATAGGTGAGCGTCGGGCAGTTTTCGTCCGTATCGACAATCTTGCCGTAGGGCACGAGGCCAAGCTTAATAAGTGCCTGGAAGCCGTTGCAAATACCGCCCATCAAGCCGTCGCGCTTTTCAAGAAGCCTTTCGACCTCTGACTTGACTGCGCCGTTTCTGAAGAACGCCGTGATAAATTTCCCCGATCCGTCGGGCTCGTCGCCGCCCGAAAATCCTCCGGGCACAAAAATGATCTGACTCTCTTTCGCCAGCTTGGCAAACGCCTCGACCGAGCGGGAAACGTCGTCCGCCGTGCGGTTGCGGATCACGAAGATCTCCGCCTGTGCGCCCGCGTCCTCAAACGCCTTCGCCGTGTCGTATTCGCAGTTGGTGCCGGGGAACACGGGAATGAGCACCTTGGGCTTCGCCGTCTTATTCGCCGCGCCGCAAACCGCGCCGCCCGCACCCGTAAAGGAGAATTTCTCCGCCTTCTTTTCAGGCGTTACGATATTGCAGGAATAGACGGGCTCAAGCTTGTCCTCATAGAGCTTTTGAAGTTCGCAAAGGCAAACGCTCTCGTCGCCATAGACGATCTTCTTTTCCTCCGTCGTTCTGCCGAGCAACGTTCCGACCTTTAAGGGCTCGGTAAGCTCGAGAACAAATGCGCCGTAGTTATAGCCGAAGATATCCGCTTTGGTAACGTTCTTATCATACGCAAAGCCGATTCCGTTTCCAAGGCACGCCTTCAAGACGCCCTCGGCAACACCGCCGTAGGTGGGCGTATACGCCGAAACCGCTTGCTTGGAGCGAAGCAATCTCGTCACAAGCTTATAATTTTCAATCAGGGACTTGGTAACGGGCAAGCCGTTTTCGTCGTATTCAGGCTTCAACAGGACAACGAAATGCCCCGCTCTCTTGAATTCAGGCGAAACGACCTCGTCCACCTTACCCGTCGTGACCGCAAAGGAAACGAGGGTCGGGGGCACGTCGATATCCTCGAACGTACCGCTCATGGAATCCTTCCCGCCGATTGCCGCGCACTTCAACTCCACCTGCGCCTTATACGCGCCGAGAAGCGCCGCCAAGGGCTGTCCCCAACGCTTGGGATCGCGGCCCAAACGCAGGAAATATTCCTGGAAAGTGAGATACACGTCCTCAAAGCTCGCACCGCTTGCGATCAGCTTGGAAACGCTCTCAACCACGGCGAGATACGCCCCGTGATAGGGACTCTTTTCCGCCACGTAGGGATTCCCGCCCCACGCCATATACGAAACGGTGTCCGTGTGCCCGTTTTCGAGCGAAACAAGGTGCGCCATCGCCTGCGGGGGCGTGAGCTGATATTTCCCGCCAAACGGCATTAAAACCGTACCTGCTCCTATCGTCGAGTCAAAACGCTCGGAAAGTCCGCGCTTGGAGCAGACGTTGAGATCGCCCGCGAGCGCCTTATAGCCCGCCGCAAAGGACGCGGGAATTTCCTTGCTGTAATCCTGTATTTTTTCAGGCGCGACGGTAATATGCTTCTCCGCGCCGTTGGAGTTCAAGAAATCGCGCGAAACGTCGACGATCGTCTTTCCGTTCCACGTCATCACGAGGCGAGCCTCCTCCGTGACCTCGGCAACCACCGTCGCCTCGAGGTTCTCCGTCTCGGCAAGTTCAATAAACTCCTCTACTTTATCCGCTTCGACGACAACCGCCATACGCTCTTGCGATTCGGAGATTGCAAGCTCCGTGCCGTCCAGCCCCTCGTATTTCTTGGGCACCGCGTTCAGATCCACTTTCAATCCGTCAGCCAGCTCGCCGATCGCCACCGAAACGCCGCCCGCACCGAAGTCGTTACAACGCTTGATAAGCAAGGTCGCGCGCTTGTTTCTAAAAAGCCTTTGCAGCTTTCTTTCCTCGGGCGCGTTGCCTTTTTGCACCTCCGCACCGCAAGCCGTGAGCGATTCAAGGGTGTGCGATTTAGAAGATCCCGTCGCACCGCCGCAGCCGTCTCTGCCCGTTCTGCCACCGATAAGAATAATCTTATCCCCGGGCGTGGGGCATTCGCGCCTGACGTTCTCTTGAGGAGCCGCCGCAATCACCGCGCCGATCTCCAGCCTTTTTGCAACGTAGCCCTTATGGTAAATTTCGTCGACCTGACCCGTCGCAAGACCGATCTGGTTTCCGTAGGAAGAATACCCCGCCGCCGCCGTCGTGACGATCGTGCGCTGGGGCAGCTTTCCCTTCATGGTATCTTTAACGGGAACAAGCGGATCGCCCGCACCCGTCACGCGCATTGCGGCATAGACGTAGCTTCTGCCCGAAAGCGGATCGCGAATCGCACCGCCGATACAGGTCGCCGCGCCGCCAAAGGGCTCGATTTCCGTCGGGTGGTTGTGGGTTTCATTTTTGAAAAGGAGGAGCCAATCCTCTGCCTTTCCGTCCACGTCCACTTTGATCTTCACGGTGCAGGCGTTGATTTCCTCGGACTCGTCGAGCTTATCAAGATAGCCGCGCTTTTTCAAAACCTTTGCCGCGAGCGTGCCGATATCCATGAGATTGATGGGTTTGGTACGCCCGATCTCCTCGCGCCCTGCAATATACTCCTCGTAGGTCTTTTGCAGAAGCTCGTCCTCAAAGCTCACGCTGTCAATCGTGGTTAAAAAGGTTGTGTGACGGCAATGGTCCGACCAATACGTGTCGATCATGCGAATCTCGGTCAAGGTCGGGTCGCGATTTTCCGTCTTAAAATAATCCTGACAAAAGGCGATATCGTCCGCGTCCATTGCAAGCGCATACTTCTTGACAAACGCCTCAAGCCCCGCCCGATCGAGCGTAAGGAAGCCATCCAAGGTCTCCACCTCGGTGGGCACGGAATGTTCGATCTTCAAGGTCTCCGCCTTTTCCATCGTCGCCTCGCGGCTCTCCACGGGGTTAATGACGAACTTTTTAATCGTCTCCAGCTCCTCGTCCGAAACCGCGCCGTAAACGGCGTACACCTTTGCCGAGCAGACGGTGGGTCTCTCCTTTTGCGAAATGAGCTGAATACACTGTGCCGCCGAATCCGCACGCTGATCGAACTGCCCGGGCAGATACTCGACCGCGAACACCTTCGCGCCGCTTAAATCGATCTCCTCCGAAGCCGTGTCCATCTGCGGCTCGGAAAACACCGTTTTTACACAATAATCAAACAGGCTCTTTTCAATGTCCTCAACGTCGTAACGGTTGATGACGCGAATCTTTTCCACACCGCTGATTTCAAGCAGCTCCTTGACCTCGTTTTTCAACGCCCTCGCCTCGTTATCGAAGCCGTCCTTCTTTTCCACGTAAATTCTGTAAACCATATTTATCTCCGCAGTACTTTATTTTCCTCTTTATAATTGCCCGCCGTCTTCGCTCCCGCTCCGATCAGCTCTGCTTTTTCGCCGCCAACGCGCGCTTACCGATATCACGGCGCATATACGCGTTTTCAAAATGTATCTTTTCCGCAAGCGCATACGCGCCCTCGATCGCCTTTTCCAGACAGCACGCCGTCTTGACCGCGCCAAGCACCCTGCCGCCCGACGTTTTCAAAACGCCGTCCTCCTTTTTGGCTCCCGCGATATAGACGTACTCGTTTTCGCCCTCATTAGGCAACGTGATCTCATAGCCCGACGCGTATTTTTTGGGATAGCCGTCGGAGGCGAGAACAACGCAACAAGCCGCTCCCTCTTTAAATTCAACCGTTTGCTCCGCGAGCCGTCCTTGGCTGACCGCAAGCATAATTTCGAGAAGATCGCTCTTAAGAAGGGGCAAAACGACTTGCGTTTCGGGATCGCCGAAGCGGCAGTTATATTCAATCACCTTCGGACCGTTCTTCGTGAGCATAAGCCCAAAATACAGACACCCCGAAAAAGGTCTCCCCTCCGCGTTCATCGCAGCCATGGTGGGCAGGAATATCTTTTCCATGCACTCTTTTGCGACTTCTTCTGTATAATAGGGGTTAGGTGCAACCGTCCCCATGCCGCCCGTGTTCAAGCCCTCGTCGTTGTCCTTGGCGCGCTTATGGTCCATGGAGGAGACCATGGGCACGACCGTCTTTCCGTCTGCAAACGCCAAAACGGAAATTTCGGGTCCGACCAAAAACTCCTCAATCAGAATTTCGTTGCCGCTCGCCCCGAACACCTTGTCGCACATGATCTCTTTTACGGCGGCTTCCGCCTCCTCAAAGCTTTGCGCGATCACAACGCCCTTTCCGAGCGCAAGCCCGTCCGCCTTAATAACGGTCGGATACGCCGCCTCTTTCAAGTAGGCGATTGCCTTTTCCGCCGAGGAGAACGTCTCGCTCGCCGCAGTGGGAATCCCATACTTTTTCATAAGATTCTTGGAAAACACCTTGCTTCCCTCGATGATCGCCGCATTCTTTCTCGGTCCGAAGCAGGGAATCCCCAGCGCCTCCAAGCGATCGACGCAACCGAGCACGAGCGGATCGTCGGGTGCAACCACAGCGAAATCCACCTTGTTTTGCTTGGCAAAATCCACAATCCCGTCGATATCCGTCGCCTTGATCGGAACGCACTCCGCGTCCGCTGCAATTCCGCCGTTCCCGGGAAGCGCATAGATTTTTTCCGTCTTTTTGCTCTCTTTGAGTTTTTTGATGATGGCGTGCTCACGCCCGCCGCCGCCTACAACCAATATAACCATATCTACTCCGAAAATGCTCTTGATTAGTGGTGGAACAGTCTCATACCCGTGAACGCCATTGCCATGCCGTAGTTATCCGCCGCCTCGATCACAAGATCGTCGCGCACGGAGCCGCCCGGTTCCGCAATATACGTCACGCCGCTTTTAAACGCTCGGTCGATGTTGTCCGAGAACGGGAAAAACGCGTCGCTTCCCAAGGAAACGCCCTTAACCGTCTTTAAATACGCTTCCTTTTCCGCTTTCGTGAACGGCTCGGGACGGACGGCGAAATTCTTTCTCCAAACGTCGTCGCCCAAAACGTCCAAATAATCGTCGGATAAATAGATGTCGATAATATTATTTTTCTCGGGTCTGCCCACGCCCTCGGCGAACTGCAAACCCAAGACCTTTTCATGCCGACGCAAATGCCAAAGATCAGCTTTCTGCGCCGCCAAGCGGGTACAGTGTATTCTCGACTGTTGCCCCGCGCCCACGCCGATCGCCTGCCCGTCCGTTGCAAAGCAGACGGAATTGGACTGCGTGTACTTAAGCGTGATCAGCGAGACGATCAGATCAATCATCTTATCCTCGGGAATATCCTTATTCTTCGTCACAACGTTGGAAAGCAGCGCGCGGTCGATCTTAAAATTATTTCTGCCCTGCTCAAACGTGATGCCGAACACCTGCTTTCGCTCAATCTCCGCGGGCACGAACGAGGGGTCGATCTTAACGATATTATAGCTCCCCTTTCTCTTGGTCTTTAACAGCTCCAGCGCCTCTTTGGAATAGGAGGGCGCGATCACGCCGTCGGAAACCTCGCGGGAAATGATCTTCGCCGTGGTCAGATCGCATTCGTCGGAAAGGGCGATCCAATCCCCAAACGAGGACATTCTGTCCGTTCCTCTCGCGCGGGCATATGCACAAGCGAGCGGGGAATCGTCGAGCCCCGCGATATCCTCCACGAAGCAGGATTTTTTGAGATCCTCGGGGAGTTTTTTCCCAACCGCCGCCGAGGTGGGCGAGACGTGCTTAAAGCTCGTCGCCGCGACCATGCCCGTCGCTTCCTTGATCTCTTTCACGAGCTGCCAAGAATTGAACGCGTCGAGAAAGTTAATATACCCAGGTCTGCCGCCAAGAATTTCAACGGGCAGCTCGCTCCCGTCCGCCATATAGATACGCGCGGGCTTCTGATTGGGGTTACAGCCGTACTTCAAAGAAAATTCGTTCATTATTTCACCTCGTGAATATTATAGACGATCTGCTCGCTCTCGCCGCTTACCAGATCAATACTGCGCGCACAGAGCGCGATCTTATTGTTTTTATCGAGATTTTCCCAAATCTCCTCGGCAAACGATTTCAGACAATTGGGAATCTTGACCCGCTCGGGCTCCCCGAAGAAAGTGGGAAGCGGATTTCCGTCGGTAACGTAGGTATGGATAAAATGCCCCACGCCGCTTAAGGGCTCGTAATCAAAGGTATAGCGGTTGCACGCCGAACCCTTTTCATCCGCGCTCTTTAAAATGGACATTTCATACGTAAACCCGTCCTTGAAATGCAAAATACCGCTAATTCTCGGCGTGAAG
Source organism: Clostridia bacterium (assembly GCA_017467275.1). Lineage (GTDB taxonomy): Bacteria > Bacillota > Clostridia > Christensenellales > Borkfalkiaceae > Scatosoma. The sequence continues at coordinate 12,883 of JAFTSN010000027.1, forward strand.
TTGGGCGCGTCGGGCTCAAACGCTCTCGTCTTGAGCGCGCAAGTAAAGCATTTGCCCGCCTTTAAATACGTCTCAATGGTATCCGTCTGATCGCCGTTGGTCACAACCACGTCCTTCCCCACCACCTTAACGGGGGAATAAATAATCAAGGACGGATCCTCCACCTTGCTCTCGTCAAAGGGATAAATGACGATCTTATCTCCCTCCACCTTAAACACGCGGTTGCGGCTGTTCTCGCTTCTGCCCATAATGAAATAGACGAACACCGCCTTTTTGCCGTCCTCCGACTTACCGATCACAATTCCGCGACCAACGTAAGGGTTGCCCTCAATTCTCTCTTTCATGCTCAACGTCTGATAGCTCATTTCTCTCTCCTTAATTTTTTGCTGACGATCTCCGTCGCCTTAGGTAAAATTTTCCATTCCGCCTCGCGCATGACCCGCTTTTGCAGGGTCTCGGGGGTGTCGTTTTTAGCGATTTTAACCGCCTTTTGCGCAATGATCTTGCCGCCGTCGGGAATCTCGTTCACGTAATGCACCGTCGCACCCGTGACCTTCACGCCGTAGGAAAGCGCCGCCTCGTGCACCTTCAGCCCGTAGAAGCCCTTGCCGCAAAAGCTGGGAATCAGCGAGGGATGCACGTTAATAATGCGCCCCGCATACGCGCCCGTGAACTCCTCGGACAAAATCGCAAGGAAGCCTGCAAGGACGATCATTTCCACGCCGTTCTCCTCGAGCACGCGCCGCATTTCCTTTTCCCGTTCCCTGCGGTCGGGAAAGCTCGCCTTGTCCACACAAACGCCTTTTTTTCCTGCGTTTTTCGCGCGGGTCAGCGCATATGCGTCCGCTTTATCCGAAAGCACCAAAACGATCTCCCCGTCGGGAATTTTCCCCGCCGCCTCGGCGTCTAAAAGCGCCTGCAAATTCGTGCCGCCGCCCGAAACGAATACGGCTATTTTCGTCTTTTCTCTATTCATTTTAATACAGCACCACGCCGTCGTCGCTCTGAATGATCTCGCCGATCACGTAGGCGTCCTCGCCCTGTGCCTTTAAGATTTCGATCGCCTTTTCCGCGTCCTCTTTCGCAACCACGACGCACATACCTACGCCCATATTGAACGTGTTAAACATATCCCGCTCGGAGACGTTCCCCGTCTTTTGAATGAGTTTGAAGATGGGCAGAATCTTAACGTCCGACTTTTTAATCTTCACGCCCAAGCCCTTGGGAATAGAACGGGGCATATTCTCATAGAATCCGCCGCCCGTGATATGGGAAACGCCCTTGACCTTAACCGCCTCAAAGAGCGCAAGCATGGACTTCACGTAAATTCTCGTCGGCGTGAGCAACGTCTCGCCGAGCGACTTGCCGCCAAGCTCCTCAAGCGGAGTCTTTAAATCGCAATTCTCGATATCAAACACCTTTCTAACGAGCGAGAAGCCGTTGGAATGAACCCCCGAGGACGGCAACGCGATCATGACGTCTCCCTCCTTCATGCTCGTCTTGTCGACAACCTTTTCCCTATCGACAATCCCGACGGAAAAACCAGCGAGGTCATATTCATCAACGGGATAGAACCCGGGCATCTCCGCAGTCTCACCGCCGATCAGCGCGCTTCCTGCCTGCACACAGCCCTCCGCGATACCCGAAACGATCTCCGCAATCCGCTCGGGCACGTTCTTGCCGCAAGCGATGTAATCGAGGAAAAACAGAGGCTTCGCACCGCAGCAAATAACGTCGTTGACGCACATAGCCACGCAATCGATACCGACCGTGTCGTGCTTGTCCATCAAAAACGCAAGCTTGAGCTTGGTCCCCACGCCGTCCGTTCCCGAAACGAGCACAGGGCTCTTATAGCCCGTCAGATCAAGCGCAAAAAGACCGCCGAACCCGCCGATATCCGAATCCGCGCCCGCCGTAACCGTCCGCGCGATATGCTTCTTCATCAGCTCAACCGCCTTATACCCGGCGGTGATATCCACGCCCGCCGCCTTATAGCTTTCCGAAAAACTCTTATCCATGTATCCTTTCTCCTAGGTGTTTGATTTTTTTCTTATAATATAGCCGTACTTTTCACTGTTCCCGTTTACAAGCCTCACTCTTTCCCATTCCAGCAATAGGTGCAAAGCTTGCACGGCTCGAGCCCGATCGATTTAATCAGCCCCTCGAGCGACTGGAACTCCAAAGAAGCAAACTTGAACTTCTCCGCGATCGTCTTGCGAAGCGCCTGTCCCCGCTCCGTCTTAGAATCGCTGTACTCGTCGATGTGCTTGAGTCCTTCTTCGCCCTCAAGCTCCACAATAACCCGACGGGTAATCAAATCCATATCGTTTGTCCCGCGCGAGAAATTGAGATACTTACATCCGTACATAATAGGCGGGCACGCGGAGCGCATGTGCACCTCTTTCGCGCCGTGCGAATAGAGGAACTCCACCGTCTCTTTAAGCTGTGTGCCGCGCACAATCGAATCGTCGACCAATAACAAGCTCTTATTCTCTATGAGCTCGTGCACGGGAATGAGCTTCATTTTCGCGATCTTATTCCGATCGGACTGCTTGGCGGGCATAAAGCTCCGCGCCCAAGTCGGCGTATATTTAATATACGGCCGCGCAAACGGAATCCCGCTCCGATTGGAATATCCGATCGCATGGGGCGTCCCCGAATCGGGCACGCCGCCGACGTAATCCACGCTATGCAAATCGCGGGTCTTTTCGTCCATTTCTGCCAAAATCCGACCGTTACGGTTTCGCATCACTTCAACGTTCACGCCCTCGTAGGTCGATGTGGGATAGCCGTAATACGTCCAGAGGAAAGAGCAGATCCGCATCTTTTCAAGCGGCTCCAAGATCTGCGTGACCCCCTCAGCCGTGATCTCCACCGCCTCGCCCGCTTTCAGCTCTCTTTCGTCCGAATAGCCCAGCTTTTTATAGGCGAACGATTCAAACGACACGCAATATCCATCCTTACTCTTTCCGATAAGAATGGGCAGTCTGCCGTAGCGGTCTCGCGCCGCGATCAGCGTCCCGTCGTTCTTCAAAATAAGAATGGACGCCGTGCCGTCGATCTCCGTTTGCGCGTATCTTATGCCCTCGGCAAAGGACTCCTTCTGATTGATAAGCGCGGCAACAAGCTCGCTCGCGTTCACTTTCCCGCCCGTCATAGCGTCGAAATACACGCCCTTTTTGGACAAAATCTTTTTAATCAGCTCGTCCGCATTGTTGATAATACCGATCGTGCAGATCGCATACGTCCCAAGCTTGGAATATATGAGCAGGGGCTGCGGGTCGGTGTCGCTGATGCACCCGATCGCAGAATTTCCCACCATGTTTTCAAAAATCTTCTCAAACTTGGTCCGAAACGGCGAATTTTCAATATTGTGAATCTCCCGCTGCAAGCCAATCTCGAGATCGTAAGCCGCCATACCGCCCCGTCTCGTGCCCAAATGCGAGTGATAATCCGTGCCTAAAAATACGTCGAAGACGGCGCTTTTCTTTTTCACCGCGCCGAAAAAACCGCCCATAAAAACTCCTTTGTACTTCTTCCGTCTTGGTTTTACCCGTTAATTTCTGCCGCGATTTTCGCGTCCTTTTCAAGAACGGCTTTCGCGTCCGCCGCCCGCTTCTCGTCAAGCTTATCGGCAAGCGCTTTATCCTCAACGGCAAGAATCTGAATTGCGATCAAAGCCGCGTTCGCCGCACCGTTGATAGCCACGGTCGCAACGGGGATTCCCGTCGGCATCTGCACCGTTGAAAGAAGCGCGTCCAACCCGTCGAGATTGGAGGATTTGCAAGGAATACCGATCACGGGCAAAGTCGTTCTCGCCGCGATCGCCCCCGCAAGATGCGCCGCCATGCCCGCCGCCGCGATAATCGCGCCGAAACCGTTTTCCCTCGCCGAAGCGGCAAACTCCGCCGCCTCGGTAGGCGTGCGGTGCGCCGAATACACGTGCACCTCGTAAGGCACGCCGAATTTTTTCAGCATATCGACGGCTTTCTGCACGATCGGCAAATCGCTGTCGCTACCCATAACGATACCCACTTTTTTACTCATACGAACACTCCTTATTTCTTGAGTCCACCGCCCTTTTCACCCTTTTCGCCAAAAAAACAGAAAAGGGCACACTCATTCCGCAATCACGGATAAGTGCGCCCAGACGGTCGGCAAAATTTCGGAAACCCCCGAAAAAACATCGAATCCTTGTTCCCTTGCGTTTTCCGCATAATCCGTCAGTAGCAAAGACCCGTTAAACATATTCATATTCTATCATATTGAAAGGAATAAGTCAAGCGTTTTAACCAAGACAAAGCAAGATTAATCATTGGAGAGCTACACTTTCATGCCGCCCGCTTATTCTCCTTACGCGCCTTCCCGTTGCCTTAAAAAACTCCCGCCCGACCTTCGCCGAGCGGGAGCCTTGCCTATTTAATTTTTATTCCGCAACCGTGGGCGTAATCGAAGTCACGTCAAGCGTAACCACGCCGTTCTCAATCGTCGCAGTCAACGTCACGTTCTCGGTCAACCCGTACTGCTGAAGTGCAGCCGCAAGCTCGTCTTCGCTATAACCGTCGACGCTGACAATCTTACCCGTAAGCGAGGTGAAGTTAAGCGTCGTGGGCGCAGAGAACTCAACCTCAATACGCACCGCATTGATATTGAAACAGATCGTCAACGTCTTATCAAAAGCGTCAAAATACCGCTCTTGCACTGCTCCATTAACAAAGCCCGCATTCGTCGAGACTACTCCCCAATCTTTAAAAGCGTCCATACTCGCGTAAACGTTCTCCGTGGGAGCCGTGATCGTGGGGGTCTCATAGAGAAGCTCAACGGAAGCCGTCATTTTGCTGCTCTCGGAAATCTTTTCCGTTTGGCTGATTGCAAATTCATAACCTATATCCGTCGCATAAACAAGATCGGTCAGCTTACCCGTCGTGTTGTCGAAAACAAGGGTAAACTCCATACTGAACGCCGTGAAACTCATCACCTTGATCTGCTCCCAAGTATTCAAAAGTCCCTGCTCGACTTCCGCAAGAGCCTCCTCCGGAGCGCCCTGCAAACTCACGATCATTTTAACGAGATCGATCACAGACATATTCAAATACTCGTTCACCATAAGCGAAATATCCGCAAACGTGGGCGCAACAACCTCGCCTTCGCCGCCTTCACCGCCTTCAACCACATCCGACGTCATAACCGCGCCGCCATTTTCAAGGCTGGGGTCGACATCTTCGCTTCTGTTCACCATTTCCATGATCATGGGATAGACCATCGCAAGGACCTGATCCATCGTCATCGCCTTGATGTCCTCCGTGAGCACGTCGGCAATCTTAAACGTTCCGATCTGCGTAATAACGCTCGTGACCTGCGTCGCGATTTCCGTATACTCGGGCTTTGCCGCAAGCTCCGTCATCTTCGCCGCGATCGTCGTAACGACGGACGAAGCCATAACCTTATCCTTAAGCTGATCGAGCGTCATGCCGAGCATGCCCTCGATCGCCGCCACAGCCTCGCCGACCGTGACCTCGCCAAGCCCTGCAAACTGCTCAACAAGGAACGCCGTCGTAAGGTCTGCCGCGCCGACCTTGATCCCCGCTTCCTTAAAGATCACGTCGAGAACCTCTGCGATCGTCGTGTAGTGATAGCCGTCGGTCGCCTGTTCGTCCTCGTATTTAAGCTCAATCTTGCCGAGCACACCCAACGCTGCGTTTGCGGTGTTCTTCATATCGATCTTATAATTCACGGTGTAGTCCGTGCCGTTCGTCGTGCCGTTTCCGAGCACAGCGATCAACTCGTCCTTATAATCCGCGAGCATATTCATAATATCCGTCGTATTAAACTCATTGACGATGGGAGGAATCACGGAAACGCTTCCTTCCGCAACGCTGTCTTCAGGATAAATACTCCAATATTCAACGGACTTCTCCTCGTCGCCATCCGAATAGCTGGAGGAGCTTTGGCTATACATAACGCCGTCTACCTCATAGTACTCCCAATCATTCGTCTCTTCCGTAGGCGTAGCCGTCGCGCTCTCCTGGGTAGAAGACGTCTCTACCGACTTACTATAGTAATCCCTGCCCTTTTCCGTAAACGCGGTAACCGATTCATACGTGTCGGTATACGAGGACTTGTTGCCGCCCACCGCAAGATAATCGGAAGCGTCGATCGTGACCTCTTTGGTCTTGTAGCCCTTAATCACGGTCGGTGCCTTGAACAGGTTTTCATAATAATCGTTGACCGTGATCACCGTGGTCGTACCGCCGTCATCGGGGTTTTTGCTGGGGTCCTTTTTATCGCCGCAAGCCGTCGCCGAGAACGCGAGGGTCGCGACCATCAAAAGCGCCGCTGTTGATTTAACGTATTTTTTCATGTTTTTTCTCCTTTCCCCGTCTCTTTTTCTTTTCTTTATTAGAAAACGGAGCTTTTATATACTATGATTATATCACACCTTTTTGACTTCGTCAAGTATTTTATAAAAAATATTTTCACAAACGGCCTTTTTAACCCGCTCGCGTTCCCCTCGTTTATTCTCAAGCGAAACGAAAAAGCGGAAGAGCCGTATAAACTCCTCCGCACTTCTTCACTTTTCTTTCTTGCTTGTCACTTATCTCTTTCACTGCAACAGCGCGCCAACGCTCTCTTTCATAATCTCGAGCGCCCTTTTCGCCGTCGCCTCGTCCGCCTCTCTCAAGGAATAATACACTTTCAGCTTCGGCTCCGTTCCGCTCGGGCGCACGCAAATGAACGACCCGCCCTCGAGCTCGTAGTAGACGCAGTTACACTTCGGAATATCCAGCGCGCTCACCTCGCCTGTCGTGTGGTCAAACCGCTTTGCCGTGCTGTAATCACGGGTTGCAAGCACTCTTTTCCCGCCCAACGCAACCGCCGTTTTGCTCTTTAAGCCGTCCACCACGGCATTCATTTCCTTCATGGCGTTCAGCCCCGAATATTGCGTGGAAATATTCAAATCGAGCACGTAGCCGTATTTCGCGTAGATTTCTTTAAGCCGCGCAAACACCGTCTTGCCGATATAGGTGTAATAGGAGACCATCTCCGCGCAGAGCATAGAAGCCACAACGGCGTCCTTATCCCGCGCATGCGTGCCGCGAAGATACCCACACGACTCCTCAAAGCCGAACACAAAGGTATATTCGCCGCTCTTTTCCCATTCCTTGATCTTCTCGCCGATAAACTTAAAGCCGACGGGCGTTTCAAACAGCGTCACGCCGAACTCCTCGCAAATCGCTTTCGCCATACCCGTCGTGACAAACGATTTCACAACCGCCGCGTTTTCAGGCAACGCATTCTCCTCTTTAAGCCGCGTCAAAATATAGTCGAGCAAAAGGATACCCACCTGATTTCCCGACAACGCCACAAACTCGCCCTCGTCATTTTTAAGCGCGACGCCCAATCTGTCGGCGTCGGGATCGGTCCCGAACACGACGTCCGCGTCGATCTCGTTCGCGAGCGCAATGCCCATTTCAAGCGTTTCCTTAAACTCGGGATTAGGCACCTTGACCGTTGAAAATTCGCTGTCTTTTTGGGTCTGTGCCTCGACCATGGTCGCATTTATTCCCAATTTTTCAAAAATCATGCGGACGGGCACGTAGCCGCTCCCGTGCACGGGCGTATAGACGAGCTTCAAGCTCTTTCCGCACTTTTCCACCGCCTCGGGCGAAAGACAGAGCTTCGACAATTCCTCGATATAATCCTCGTCGAGCTTCTCGCCCACCCGCTCGATCAGCGGGCTGTTTATATCCCCTGAAACGGAGAGATAATCCGTGATTTTTTCAATATATCCGACCACCTTTTCGGTGTCCTCGGGCGACATCTGCGCGCCGTCCTCGCCGTAGACCTTATAGCCGTTGTACTCCTTGGGATTGTGACTCGCCGTGATCATAACGCCCGCCTTGGTCTTTAAATAGCGAACGGCATAAGAGAGCATGGGCACGGGGTGCACGTCGGGAAAGACGTAGGACTTAATTCCCTTTTGCGCAAGCACCGAAGCCGCAGCGTAAGCAAATTCCTCCGACTTTCTTCTTGTGTCGTAGGAGATCACGACCCCGCGGGCAGCCGCGTCCCCGCCAAGGCTCAAAATAAATTCGGCAAGCCCCGCGCTCGCTCGCATGACGGTGTAAATATTCATCATATTCATACCGTAGCCAATGATGCCGCGCATGCCTGCCGTACCGAACGCAAGCTCGCCGCCGAAACGGTATTCCTTGGCTTTTTCGTCGGAAGAAATCGCCTCGAGCTCCGCCCGCCCCTCCGCACAAAGCCGAGGGTCTACCAACCATTTTTCATAATTCGCCTGATAATTCATAGACCGTCCTTTACCCCCGCGCTTTCCCGCGAGGAACGAATATTCTCACGCTTTTCCCCGTTTCATTCGTTCACTTTTCGACGCCGTCCGTTTCCTTTTCGGCAGCACTCCCGTCGTTCTCCGTCTCCTCTTGGGCAACGGTCGGCACGCCGAGCTCGTTTTCCATTTCCGTAAAGAATTGCTCGCTCTCCCCCCAAGTGGGATTAAACGAGATTTTTTCGTAGGTTATAAAATATTTCTTTCCCTTGACCGTGTAGTAGTTGACAAACTGCATACAGATAAAGAAGAAATAAGATGCGGGAATCGTGAGAAGCAACGCGCTCCCGAACGTACTCACCGCCGCAACCACGTTCACGATCAACACAAGATACACCGTAGTCACGTAGCTTAAAAAGATCTTCTGTCCCTGCTTCGCCGTCATTTTGCCTTTCAGCCGCATCGCCTTGCCGATCCCCTCTTTGCCAACGATCATCGCAGGCAGCCACATCGAGGTAAAGGTCAGCTTGAGCGCCTGACAAAGCACGATAAAAGTCACGGACACAAACAGCGCGGCAAACAAGTTGGCAAAGTTGAACAGCCAGAAAAGCAATAGATAGCAAAGCCCCATGATCACAAGATCGCAAAGCAAGGTGATGGGCACGTAAACAATGCTGTAAATGCTCGCTCTGCCGAGATTTTTAATATACGCGTCCGAAAAGGAGGTCTCGGCATAGGTCGCCATTTTATCGTTTAAAATACTGCCGATTGAAAAATAACACAAGGTGTCGGCAAATCGGGAGAAGAAATATAAAATCAACAATCCCACGACCGACCAAACAATCTCCGAAAGCTTGGATTTCAAAAACCAAACGAGCTCGCGGACGGTGCCGCCCTCGCCCGTGAAGCTCTCTTTAAACCCCTGCAAAAACACGCTATCCCCGCTTGCGAGAGCTGCGAAAAACGCCTTGATATCCCCAAACACCGCCTGCATCTGCGCACTTTCAACAATCTCGATAAGATTGGGCAGAATAAGCGCGGCGGAAAGTGCGGTCGTCACAAGAATAATGATCGCGTTATACGCAAGGATCTTATAGGTGTTTTTAAAATTTTCGGTCATGAGCCTGCCGCTGTTACGAAAGCGCATAGTCTCCTCCTTATTATATGCCCGTTTGCGCGCATTTTTACTGTTTTTTCGCGGCGGGCTGATTGTTTAAACGTGATAATATTTTTTAAGATCCGCCCTATCGAGCTGCGCGCGGTCAAAATAGACGACCTGCATTCGCACGCAGAAAATGAGGATCATAAACAAATATAAAAGGGTTGCCACGATAAACGCCCAAATCCTCTGCGGCAAGAAGATCACGCACAGGGAAATGAGGATCTGCGAAAGCACGATGCTGATAAACTGCTCGAAGATGACCCGCAGTTTGACGGGCGCAACGAGCTGATAGGAATATTCAAGCGCCTCAAACGCACGGAAGCCCGTAATCTGCAAGCAAGGCAGCCACAGATAGATTAGAGCGATCAAGTATAACAGCACGAACTGCGAGCCAAAATAGAGCAGCACGCTCAAAATATACGAAACGGCATTGCTGGGAATCATGAACACGAGGAATAAAAGCGCGGAAGAAATGAGCGCCCAAAGCTCGTAGATCAAGAAGAACAAAATGCACATACCAAACGTGGAAACAAGATTGTCGTTGAGCTTGGAAAAGATCCCGTTAAACGTCCGTTTCCCGATCCGCATATGCTTTTCAAGCACTGCCATGAGCAGGGAGACGCAGACCACGAGCGAACAAAAACCCGCAAGCCCCGCAAAGAACACCCCCACCGAACGGAAGTTAAAAAAGGAGACGGAGCAGAATATCTCGACAAAGCTTCCCTCTGGAGAGCCCGTGAAAAAACTCGTAAGGACAGCCTTCATGGACGGCTCGTCCAAGGAAAGCGCAAGGCAGATCGCCGGCAAAACGGCGAACGGAAATATGTATAAGAAATTCTTGAAGATGTATTTTAAGGATTCGATCGTGTACTTCATAGTCCTATACCTCTGTCTTTATTATACACGAAAACCTCGCCCGTGTAAAGTGTTTGCAGGCAAAAAAATAAAAAAAGAGCGGGATTTTATCCCCGCCCTCGCCGACAAAAAGAGCGAAAAGCCGCTATTCGATCTGCAAATAAAAATAATCAAAGAGGAGAGAATAATACTCCCCGAGATAGGTCTTGGCGACCCCGTCCCCTTTGAACGCCTCAAACCGCTCCGTCGGCTCCGCATAATGAGAATCGTAGTACTCCTTGACAATCTTCGCCCGCTCCTCGTAGGTGAGCGCAAAATTGACGGCATAGGGCGCGCTGAGCCCGTTCGCGCCCGTTGTAAAGCGCAGATAGAACAATAAGCCCTCCCGCAAATTTTCCACTTCCACGGAATACGCCTCCTCCAGCTCGGCGCACAGCTTTTCAAAGACCGCAGAACGGAAGATCCCCTTTTTCACCAGCTTGAATTTCTCTGCCCGCTTGTCCGCCTCGAGTGCCTCCGTCAAACGGTTTTTCTTGGTCTGCACGCTCTCGACCTCGCGAATCTGCTCCTCGGTCAGAGCCGCAAACTGCTCGTCCGTATACGTAATAATATCAATTAGCATTTTCTCTCACCCCTAATTTCCAATCAAAACAAACCCGAGCTCCAGCCCCAAGATTTCGCTCCCGATTTCAAGCTCGAACGAGAGCGAAAACCGCTCCCCTTTCACGAGCGGGAACACCGTTCTCTCCCCGTCAAGCGCGAGGGTGTAACCGTGCCGCTCATAGCCGTTGGAGACCTCGAAGCGCACGTTGCCGCGCCCTTTAATTCTCGCCGAGCGCAGAAGCTTTCGCCCCCGTATCCCAAAATCGGTATAGCCCTTTTTAAGAAAGCACTTCTCACCCTCGGGCAATGGCTCATTCTCAGAAAACGCACAGACCGTATCCTCATAAAAGCACAGCAGTCTCCCGTTCGTTCCCGAAATGCCCGTCGGCGTTGCCGTCATAAAGAACGCCTCCCCGCTTCGCCCGTCGACGACTAGTCGCTTTTTACTCCCGTCCACCGCCGTATAGTCAAGGAAATATCTCCCCTCAAAAACGGTGTAATCGCACACCTGCCCCTCTTTCTTAGGGGCAACGCCGAACGGTTCAAACGCCCTCTGCGCCCTATCCCCGTCAAAGCGGTAAACACCGTCGGTTGCCAGAAAATAAACGCGCCCGTCCACCTCGCCGACGCTGCAAGGAAAGATTTCCCCGCCGCCGTAGGAGAGCCGCTCAAGCACAAAATCTTTCGCCGCGCCGCGCGCGTCCAACCGTGCGATTCCCCGCGCAAAAAACACGTAGAGCCGCTCCTTTAACGCCGCCAAACCGACGATTTCCCCCCACTCCCGCGAAAGACTCAACGCCCCGCTCTCATGAGAATCCGCTTCCCAAACGGTCGGCGCCAGTGGCGCGCAGAAGCGTAGCTTACAGCCCTTGGAAGCAAAGAACAGACGGTCGTGAAACACGCAAGCGGCAGCCGATGCGCCGTCCTCTCCTATATAGAGCGGGGAAAACCGCTCCACGCAGTCAAAGAGGTACGCCCCGCTCTTCCCGCAAAAAATAAGCTGTTCTTTCCCCGACGCGTCCGTCCAAGGCAAAATATTCACCCCGTCGGGAAAGCTCTCGTTCTCCACCGTGTAGGCGGAATTGTTCGTGTCGCACCAAAACACGGTCCCCCGCCTTGAAACGTAGATCACCCGCTCGCGCGCATTCCCCGCTTTGTCCGTATAGAATGCCGACGCCATTTTCGCAACGCCCTCACTCCCGTCGGCAAACGCGGCCACGACCTTGCCGTCAATGGGGTATTCCCGCACCCCCAAAAAGGGCTTTATCCCGCCCTCCGCGACGTTGCAGTTTTCTCCGCTCACGCCGTAGAGCGTCTTTTTTCGCTCTCCCTCCGCGCCCTCCTGCAAAAAGGAAAAACGCTTATAAACCACTTTTTTTGCCGCCGTTTTAACTGCGGCAGTATCCTTTTTTAAAAACATAACTTATGCCCACCTTCTCGAACGCAATATCCTCGACGGACGCGCCCGATACGCCGCCGTCAGTGCGTCCTTATATTTTTTATCCCAGACCGCCGCCTCTTCAAAGAGTCCCTTGGTAAGCGAATATTCCGCCGCGATCCCGTAGGCAAGCAAACGCGGCGACGCCTGCAAAACGTAATCAGACTTATCCTCCAGCCCTTTTTCCTTAGGCGAATAGGTGTAGGCGATTTTCACCTTTCCCGCCTGCGTTTTCAGCCATTCGGGAAACAGGCGAAAAGGCAATTTATTCCCGTATTCGTCGCAAACGCGTAAAATACGCACCGCCGCACGGGAGAGTCCGTCGAAACGGATCACGCCCGTCTCCGACTCTATCTCCTCCTCCGAATAGAGGGGGAGATAATCGAGCGCAATCTCGTTTTCGACCAGATTAAACGCTCGAAGCAGCTCCGCCGTCTCCCTCTCTCCTTCTGCGCCGCCCGATAAATGCGCCGCGACGCTCTCTCCAAGCCCCAGCTCCTCCGCCGCCAATAACACCACTTCTTTAACCGTCACTTTTCTTCTCCTCCTTTTTTGCTTCCTCCCACCCGCTTTCCCGCTTCTCTTATTTCCCCGTTCTCTTTCCCGCCTCCCTCCCTTTCGTTATGTCGTTACGCTTCGATAATTCCTTTCAACACACCCTGACCGTTTGGTCTCTCGCACATCAGCTCGGCGTACTTGACGAGCGTCGCGGTGTAGACGGGCTTCCCGGGGACCTGCTTTAAGACCTTGCCGTCCTCGCCCTCAAGCCACTGCCAATCGCACAGCTGGTGCAGTTTGAAATCGTCGGTGTTGAGCAAATACATCGTTCCGAGCGGGCAGAATCTGTCTGCCACCACGGGAATCCCGCAGAAAGACAACGCCGTGTAACCGCCCTCGATCTCCATCGTCGGAAGACTCGCCTTGTTCTTCATGCAGTAATTGGCAAGCGCGCGGCGCACGCCCCACGAGCAGACGATCATATTCACCTTACTCCCCGCAACCTCCTCGATGGTGTCAATCGCTCTTTGAATAATGTTCTCGCTAATGTTGCCGACCCCATCGACAATCTGCGGCTTCAGCCAAGGATTGCTTTCCACGTCAACGCCGTAGAGCTCGCCCTCGCCCGAAAAGATCTTTTCAAGCCCCGTAATCTCGTTGTTGTAGGAGCCCTGTAAACACATGATGCTGCCCATCAGTTGCTCGGAAACGTCCTCGCCCGAAATGGTGACGCTAGCGTCGTTTCTGTTGACGGCGAGGATCGTTCTGCCCGCGGCGGCTTCAATCTTCTCGCCCTCCGAGGTGTAGAAATCCACAATCATTCCCTCGACGATATTCTGCACGTTTTCCATCGCAAGCACCGAACCGAACGCGTCGGTAACGCCGCTCAGTTTTCCCATACCGTTGCCGTAGAGCATGCGTCCGAAATTGAATTTGGAGCTATTGATGAGCCCCTGCATCTCGTCGTTGAGAAGATTGACGAACGCTCCCTCGTTATTCGCGGCGGCACGCACTGCCTTGGCCGAAATTTCGATCGTACCGTAAAGGTTTTTCAGCGTGCTGACGAACTGCACGTATTTATTCCCGTTCGCCTTGGGCAAATCGCCCGTTTCGCTGCCCGCGCCGATACCGCCGTTCACGCCGTATTTCACGAGCTTACGAACGTCCTTTCCGACGACGTTTTCACTCGTTTTCTTGATCTTGGCAAGGAAGGGATTGACCTTCGTGTTCAACGCGTCGCTCACCGCGTCCAGATAAAAAGACTTCAAAGCATTTTCTGCCGTTTGCATAGTAACCATACTGTTTTTATTTCTCCTTAATTTTCAATTTTTCGCCCGTAATTTTTTCGCCCTGTCGCGAAAACAACTCACCCCTTCCCGCCGCGGAAATAGCGAAGCGCCATGCGCCCCGCCTCCTCGACGCTCGCGGGCTTTGCGGGAGACAGAACGAGCGTAGCCGTCCCCCCGCGCACAAGCGGCGCGTCCGATTTAGAGAGCGACGAAAGATACTCGCCGATAATGCGCCTTTTCACGCTCTCGTTCTCTGCAACCGCCTTAAAAATCTCCTCCTCCGAAAGGGGGACGCTTTTCCCCTCCCCCTCACCTTGTCCGAGGTCTTGAACAATCGGCTCCAAAGCGGGTCTGATTCCCTCCGTCAGTCGGGACGTTTTCGGCGCGGCGATGTTGCCGGCTTCGCCGTCCTTCGCGTTTTCCCCTCCCTCCGTCTGGACGTTCCCCGACGGAACGGCGCTCTTTTCCGCGGGCTTTTCCGCCTCGCTTACTAACGTCTTTTCCCCGTTCGTCCTCTCCTGTCTCAGATTTTCCGCTTCTTTTTCCAGCGCTTTAAGACGTTGGCTCCGACGGGTAAACTCCGCCTCCAAAGCGCCGTAAGCCTCCAAAAGGGCGTTCACGTCCTTAAACTTCCCCAAAGCCGTCGGACCCTTTTCTCTCTCCGCCTCCGCGCTCTGTCCCGCTGGGGTCGTCTCCTCGCAAACGTTCTCCTCCGTATCGATCATATTATCTATCCTCCTTTTTTAAATAATTTCCTTTCGTCTCATTCGCCGACGCCTTGCACCGTTGCAGCTTTCATTCTCTCGTGCTCCTTAAGGTGCGCCTCAAACGCCCTTTTAAGCGCCTCCTTCTCCCTTCGCTTCTTAAACCCCTCTGAAAGCAGAAAACGCGTATGCTCGAGAATGTGCGTTCCGTGATCGTCATAGCAATCCACCGAAAGTCCGTCCGCCGTCATCAACAGATTTTCCTCCTCCGCTTTTGCAATATGGAGCGCGGAAATATCCCGCGCGTTCTCATAGCTACCGAATCCAAACGCCTCCAAAACGCGGTTTTTGTTCTCCTTGGAGATTTTCCCGTCCTCATCCGTCAAAAGCCCCGCCTCCAACAAACGCAAAACGGTCTCCCGCTTTTCCTCGGGCGAGGAGATCTCCTCCGCCTCAAAGACGATATCGTTTGCCGACAGCTCCGCCGCGTTAAAATAAGCGACGGCGGTTTTCTTATTCTCCCCGACCATGGTTATCAGTCTCGCCGTCCCCGCAAACTGCTTGTAAAGACGGATAATCTGCCGACCGATCTCCCTGATCGCTTCCGCAATATTCTCCGAGGTTGCGGAAAGTCTCGAATCGTCCTGGGATAAAAGGAGCTGTAAGCCCGTTGCGCTCGTGACCCTTGCAGGCGTGGAATTTTGCGACAGATCGCTCACGCCCGAAACGAGAGAAAACTCCTTTTCCAACCACTCCTCCTCGTCCTTGAACGCACTCGGCACGCTGCCCGTGTCCAACATTTCGGGTGCCTTTCCACCCTGTCGGTAAACGAGCACCTTCCCGGGGCACAGCCCTTCTTCGGTCAGCTCGTCCGTATCCACCGACCCGTCCTCGACGGTCATCACGCCCATAGAAATACGATTCAAAAATTCGTGTTTTCTATTCCTGACGGCGTTATACGCCCTCTGCACGGGAATCAGACGATCAATCACACTGCTGGCAAAGAACGCCCCGGGCAACCGCAGACAGTCCTGCTTGACAAAGGGAAAAATCCTTTCCCCCCGCTCGCCGTTCAAATAGGGCAGCTCTCCCTCGTATAACAGCATTCCGCCCGCCACGATCTCTAATCGTCCGTTCTTCGCCTCTTGCGACGGGCGTGTGTACCGCTCGATCAAAATCACGCTATCGTAAAACGCCGACCTCCTTTCGCCGCCCATCATGGGCTCTTTCCCCGCGCTCGGCTCGCTGTATCCGCTAAGCGCAGGGTCGTCGATCGTCTCCCCCTTAAGTACCACGCCAAACCGCTCGAAAACGTAAGAGACGGGCACGATTTCGGCGTGAATAAGACTCTGCACCCCGTCCAACCCCTCCGCCCCCACGCGATCGGGAAAAATCCCAAAGGGCGATAAGGGCACGATCTGCACCTCCCCCTCGTAAACGGGCGCACCGTCGGCGCTTTCGCCCACCTGTCTGCCGCCCTGTCCGTTCCATACAATCTTATAAAACGCGCTTCCGCACGTCTCCGACCAGAGCGTAGCGCGGGAAACGGCTTCAAAAAGCCGCGCCCTCTCGCCTGCGTAAGAGATAATCCCCGTGGCGAGCTTGGCGGCTTTCATATCCGCGTCCTCGTCGGAAAAGGCTTTGACTTTCAACGTGGGGCGCAGACGCGTGAGCTTGGCAATTCTCGAATCGATTGTGGGGGCAATGTGGTTAAACACCCTGCGCGACTGCCAATAAAACCGCTTATCCTCCTCGACGATCCCGCCAAAGGGCGAGACGTCGCAATATTGATTCCCGCTCAAAAAGTTCATATTCAAAAGCCACCCGCTCTCGATCTGCCTACGCTCCTCCCGCCGCAAGTTAAAATCCGCCGTGATCGCTTCCGCGAGCTTCTTTTTTCTGCGATCCTCGGCTCTTTGCCTCTCCTCGCGCACGCTTTCGTTCTCTTTTTCAAATCCCATTTCTTGTCTCCTTGATTTTATTTTTTCTCCGTTCATTTCGCACCTGCCCCGCCCGTCTTTTTCCTAGGTTTCCTCGGCAAAGCGCGTTTTTTCTTCGTCGGCGTTTTTTTCTTTGAAGCCTCCAGCTCCTGTAAGAGCCTCTTGCGTTCCGCCTCCAGCTCCTCGTCCGAATACGCCGCCACGTCCCCGCTATTTTCGCATAAAAGCATCTGCACAGCCTTTAAATCGGGAGGAATATCCTTTTTCGTCTCCCGTCTTTTCGTCAGCTTGAGCTCCCCGTCGACCTCGGCATACTCCTCCGTGACCTCCTCGACGGTACACCCGAGCGCAACCTTTAAAAGCGCGTCCTCAATCTTATCCTTTTTCTTCCTTTCCGCCATATCTCCTCCTCACGTTCTCTTTCCTCACATCATTTCCCCTCCTCTCCTCATCGCTCTGCGTATCCGCTTCTCCTTATCCATCTGTATCACCGTCTTGATGGGCGGGGGCTGTATCTTTTTCGGTCTCGACATCAAATAATAGCGCATCTCGTCCAAACAGTGATCGTCCGTTTTTCTCGGCAAATCTCCGCTCCCCCAAAAATAACTTTTCAGCTCGCGAATGAGATTGACGCACGAGGAAAAAATATAGAGATTGGGAAGACCGTTATCCCGTCTCAAATAACTCTTGACCCGCGCAATCCCCGAAAACAGGTCCTTATCCACGTCTGGATTGACGAGAATATCCCGCTCGTAAAACAGCTCGCAAACGCTCTTCACCCCCGCAAGGGTCCGTTGCTTTGCCGCGCTGTCGATGAGCGCCCGCACCCGTCCCTTTGCGTCCGTCTGCCAACCGATTCGCTCGCATATCCGCTTGATTTCGGACGCGTGATAATCCACGTCCCGCCCCGCCGCAAAATGCTCGTAGACAACGTAGACGTTATCGTCGTAATCAACGGCGTACCAATGCGCGGACAGCGGATTATTGAGCCCGGGGTCAATGGAAATATTATCCTGCCACTCCTTGGGTACGTCAAACGGTTCAATGACGTGCACCCGCTTGTCAAACTCAGGATACACGAGCCCTGCGCCGCTCGAAAACCGACCGTAACGTCGCGATTCAAGCTGATCTTCGGAGAGCACTCTCTCCAGCGCCCCGATCTCCTCCCCCGAAAGATAGGGATTGTCGTTCCACTCCATGAACTCATACCAAATCTCGGGATCGTTAAAGCGATTCATATAAATCTCCTCGTAGACGAACGTCAAGCCCTTGAGCGGGGTCATCGTCCCGAAAATATCCCCTCTTCTATCAAACACGCGCATACGGCACTCCTCGTAGATATCCTTGGGCGGCTCCTCGTCAAACCAGACGAAATCGAGCGACGCGCCTTGGAACTTTTCCCGCCCCTGATCGCAGCTTTTAAAGCCGATCAAAGAGCTCCCGCCAAAGACGTTTTTCACACGGATAAAATCGATCACGCCACTCTCGGGCGAATCTCTGCGCCCGCTCAGCATAACGATCTCCTCAATCCAATCGCGGCGCAGATACTTCAAAATTTTCTTCTGCGCGACGTCTCTTTGCACCTGCGCCGACAGGGAAACCACCCATCCGCACGTCTCCCTTCTGTTTTCCCGATAGGGATGGATTCCACGCGCCATATACACGCATTCCACCGCCCCGCACTCCGTTTTACCCGATCGGTTTCCCCCGAACACCCAACGGTTGCGCTTATCCGAACGGTGAAAAGCAAGCTGTTTTTCATGCCGTATTTCGCCCGTGTTATATTTCGCCAATTCATCGCTCGCCCGCCGTTTTTTCATTTCGGCTTCCACTTTTAAAAGCTTTTCTACAATATCTCTCATAATCCCGTCAAAACGGTCAAAATCACCCTCTCCCTCCTTTTTATAATGAAAGCATGAAACAGTTTTTTTTCACGGCGCTTCTGCCGTTTTTTTATCTCCTATACTCGTTTTTCGCCCCCTTTTCCCCGCCTGCTTACATATCCCGCGCCGAGGACTATTCCTATGCCTACGTTCCCACCGAGCACGTCTACCTCTATTCAGACGTCGAGGACGCGTCCTCCCGCCGCGGGCTTTTTCGCCTGCCCTGCACCTACTACGTCCGCATTCTTTCCTCTGCGGGCGAATACTACCGCGTCGAATATCTTTCGGACGGCAAATCAACGAGGCAGGTACGCGGTTATTGCAAAAAATCCGAGCTTATCCCCGTCGACTACACCCCCGCCGTCCCCTATCTTTATAAGACGCTCGAGCTGACCTACACCCTGCCCGACGCAAGCGGCAAGGACGGCTCGCTTTCTCTGCTTAAACTGACCTGTGCCTATTACGGCGACTACACCGACGGCACCGATGCCTATTGCTACGTCCTTCTCAACGACGAATTCGGCTATATCCCCCGCCCCGCCAATTTCTCTTTCGAGCGGAACACCGAATACGAATCCCGCCACCAAACGGTGACGCCGCCCGCCAAGACTCCTCAAACGGAAAGCGCGGGCATGGCGCCAGGGCAGATCGCGCTTTTGGTACTCTTGTGTCTGCTTGTTCCCGCAATCGCGGCGCTCATTTTGCGTCCCTCCAAACGCCCGCCCTACGAAACGGAAGAATAACTCCGTGCGCTCGCCCGCCGTCACTCCGCCCGTTTTTCGCTTGGGTATGCTTACCCCACCGTTCACCCCCACGATTGGGTCCGCTTGCCTTACCAAGCGAGGGAACGTAGCGCCCCATTCGAGCGTATCCCCATAGGCCGCTTCATTCCCCGCTACTTCCCGCCGCACAAAAACCCAACCAACGCCCGTTCCCGTCCCGCGGCGTTTTTTTCTTTGCCGTCGAGAATATACCGATACGCCGTCTTTAAATACTCAAACTGCACGAAATCCTCAAAAAACCGTTCCTCCGTCAATCCATACCTCTGAAACAATTCGCCCACCTTCTTTAAAACCTGCCGCTGTCTGCGAAAATAGCTCCGCTCGGAAAAACCTCCCTTTTCCCCAAAGGAAAGAGCATACTCCTTTAACTTTCTCCGCCGTCGGAAATATCTGACCTCCAAAAGACAGCGTTCCGTTTCACTCAAAGCCCCGATTGTCCGTTCGGATATCCTGCGCAGCTCTCCCAAGAGCCCCTTTCGGATAACCTCCTCGGCAAGATAGGTTGCCACTCTCTCCGCGCCCACCCTTGAGCCGTAGGACATGCAAGCCACGTTGCGGATATGCTCCCCGTAATCCTCCTCCATGTCCTTGAGCCGTGGGTAAGCGTACAGCACCGCTTTCACGTAACTTTCCAAAACTATCACCTCCACTCGGCGCTCTCCGCCGCAAATTTACTTCAATTTCAACACTTTTGCCAAGCCCCTTTCGCTCGGCCAACAAAAACGACAGTGCTCTCGCCTGCCGTCGTGCCCCTATTATCGCACAACTTTTCCGTTTGTCCAGCGTATACTGCCAACTTTTTTGCAAAAATCCGAACATTTGTTCGTTTTTCTTTATTTTACCAAAAAATACCTGACAGATGTATGCCACTTTATAAAAATTTTTCTTATTTTTTAGGAAATTTTTTCCATAATCACCCTTTTCTTTCCCGTTCGAATCCTCCGAATGCACTTTTTTGAAATACCGTTTTCAATTATTTGCGTTTTTTGTCGTATTGTGTTATAATAAAATCGTATGAAAGGCAAGGCGTTGACAATTTTATCCCTCGCGCTCACCTGCGCGCTCCTTTCCGCTCCGATCGTGAGCGGCGTTTCCGCACGCGCGGAAGCGGGAAACATGCAGGAAAGGACGGAGCGCCTCGTTCTGCCCGATTCCTACGAACAGTATCTGCCTCTTGTCTCGCCCTCGGATATCGCGATCAGCGAATCGTTCACGGCGATCGCAGACGGCACCTCGATCTTCGTTTATAACCGCGAAACCGATCAATACGCGCAGTTCACGCATTCCTTTGAGGTCACGGAGCTGCAATTCTCGGGCAGAACGCTGTATTTTCTCGATAAGCAAATGAACCTGCACACAATGCGTGCGGACGCTCCAAGCACGGCGCAGAACGTCGGACTTGCTTGCAGCTCGTTCGTGATCGACTCGGACGTCGTCTACTATATGACCGTTTCGGGTAATAATTCCACGATCACGCCCGCCTATCTCGGCGATTTAACCTCCGTAACCGACCCCGCGCTTGTCAAGGACGGACTCCCGTCCAGCCCCAAGCCCACCATGACGGTCTATAACGGCAACCTCTACTACTCCCACGAAAGCGCAGGCTTCAGCTATATTCGCAATCTCCACCATGCGGAGCTCGAATATCGGCTTCCCCAATCGGGAATCTGCTCCGTCGCAATCATGAACGGGATCCTCTACTACACGGACACGCAAAACGGCAACTTCTATGCCTACGACTTTGCGCACGTCTCCGCAACCGCAGAGCCCCTGCACGAGCCAATCGCGGGCTGTTCTGCGATCACCGCCGCCGACGACGGATTTATCTACGTCGTTCAAGGCTCTTCCGTTCGACAGTACTCCCCTGAAACGAAGTCTTTCACGGGCTTTGAGATCGCGGCGGCTTCGGCTTCCGAGAACAGGCTCTCGGGCGCGACGGCGTCTCGGTACTTTGGCGGTAGCCTGTATATTGCGGACAAGGCGAACAGGCGCCTTTCCGTAACGAATCTTTCGACGGGTGAGCATACGATCTACCCCGCCGAGCTTGAAGCGGAGTACCTTGCCACCGACGGCAAAAACGCCGTTCTCGCAACCGCGCAAAAGGCCGTTCTGATCGATTTGGAAAGCGGCGTGCTCGTCCGTTCGTTCGAGGGCATGACGGGCAATATCCTCGGCGTGGAATGCGTCTATGGCACCTACTATTTTCTCACGAACAACAACCATTTCTATCGCGCGAGCATGAGCGAGAGCGGCGAATGGCATTTGAGCGGCGCCCCCAAAACGGTGTCCACCCCCAAGCTTTTGACCTCGGATATCTACGGCGATCTGTATGTCGCCTGCGCGGATAATAAGGTCTACCGCTTCACGGAAAGCGAATTCACTGACTCCTCGGCAACGGGCACAGAGATCGCAACCGTCCCGACGGAAACCAAACAGCTTGCCGTGGACTTTGATCGGACGGTCTACGCCCTGCACGCCAACGCCGTTAAGGTATGTGCGGACGCAGGCGTGGAATATCCGCTGTCCAAATCCCTCGTATTCTCCCAATCCGACGCTACGGAGCTCACCTCCTTTTCTTTCGATATGGCAAGCGGCGCGACCTATCTCCTCTACGACGGCAATTTCGTCGTGGAAGCCTACGACGTGCCTTTCCCCGCCCTCAATTCCATTCCCGTCCGCGGGGCGGACGAAGCGATTTTCGGGAGCGGCAACGCCCTTTTCTCTCTCGTGGAGATTCCCGAAAGGACCCTGCTTGTCGAATACGACATGTCCCGCTTAAACGGTGCGAACGTGTTCCCCTACCTCTCGCACGCGCGGACAAAGCAAACGCAAACGGCAATCAAGCTCGGCGAATCCGACCGTTTCAACCTCGTCGCGGTGTTCGACGGGGAGACGAAGATCTACACGGCGGCGATCGTCGAAAAAGCCTCCTGCGCGGATATTCCCGAGGAGACCTACCTCAAAAAAGCCGCAGCGTTCGCAGAATGCCAAACGGGCTATCTCACGAACGCGATCGACCTATATAAATACCCCTATCTCACCGAGCTTTTAACGCTGACCGCACTGCCCAAGAATGCGGAGGTTACCGTGCTTGGTCAGATCGACGATCTTGACTACCGCTATTATCTCGTCGAATATTCAAACGGCGAAACCACCTATCGCGGCTATCTGCCGCAGTCCTATGTGACCGATTTCGACCCACGCCCGCCCCAATCGGAAAGCGCGACGTTCGGCGATACGGAAACCGACCGCGACTCCCTTTGGCGGCTTGCCTTTATCCTGTTGGGCTGTGCCTCGATCGGAATTTTGGCAGACTATCTGATTCTTCGTAAAAAAGACTAATCTAAGGAGCATTCTTCCATGAAAAAACGCTTGCACTCTTAATGGCCCTTTCCTCCGTATTCGCCCTTTCTGCCTGCGCCGATCCCGAGCCGAAAGAAACGCACCATCAGCTCGCTTATAACACGCGCTACATTTTTAAAGGAGATACCTTTATCAGCGAAACGTATCTGGAAAACGAGCTTCCCAACTTCGGAAAAGCCGAATAACCCGCAACTTTATCAAAAACCGGAGCTTATCCATCGATAAGCTCCGGTTTTATTTTTCTCCCAACCCCTCTCTTTTTTTAGTCTTTTACCTGCTCCTCCCTCGTGCGTCTCTCCTTTCTATGCAACGGTTGCATGAAATCACACCCAAAACAAAAAATCCCCGTCCGCGGAGCTTTCCGCGAACGGGTAATTCGGTTTTTAAACCAATTCGATAATAGCGACTTCTGCGCCGTCGCCGCGACGCTCGCCGAGAAGATAAATTCTCGTGTAGCCGCCACCCTGACCGAGTTCTTCCTTTCTCGCCGCATATTTAGGCGCGATCTCATTGAAGAGTTTGTCCATCAAGGGGTGCTGAACGTCAGCCGTTCTTGCCTTGTAGTCCTTCTTCTTTTCGTTGAAGCCCTTGATCTCCTGAAGATCATAGGTCTTGGACATGATCAAACGGCGAGCCGCAAGCTTTCTGGGACCGTCTTTCACGCTGGTCACCTTCACTTCCTTGCCTTTCTTATCCGTCGTGGTCACTTCGAATTCGATATTGTCGTCATAAGTATTGACGGCTTTGGTAATCAATTTTTCAACGTAGGAACGAAGCTCTTTCGCTTTGGGAGCGGTCGTTTCGATCTTCCCGTACCAAAGGAGCTGCGATGCCTGATTTCTCAAAAGAGCTTTTCTCTCTTTGGAAGTTCTTCCCAATTTGCCGGGCATAATTTTAATCCTCCTGTTTATTTAATGACAGACCGTAAGACTCAAGCTTCTGGATCACTTCGTCCAGAGACTTTCTACCAAGGTTTCTCACCTTCAGCATGTCGTCTTCCGTCTTCTTGGTTAAGTCTTCAACCGTGTGAATATTGGCTCTCTTCAGGCAGTTATACGAACGCACGGAAAGATCCATGTCCTCGATTGCCATTTTGAGCACCTGTTGCTGTTTGTCGTCCTCCGTCTTGACGAGGATATCCATACCCTTGATCGTCTCGCTAAGGTTCACGAACAAGCTGATGTGGTCCTGCATGATCTTCGCAGCAAGGGAGATGATCTCCTTACCCGAGAACGTGCCGTCCGTCCACACTTCGAGCGTGAGCTTATCGTAGTCAACCGCCTGACCGACGCGCGTAGGCTCGACCGTGTAGTTAACTTTTTGAACGGGGGTGTAGATGGAGTCCACCGCGATATAATCGACGACGGGCTGCTTGTTTTCCTTGGCGGGCTTATAGCCGCGGCCTCTGCCGACCGTGATTTCCACGTCGAACTTGCCCTCTTCGTCAATCGTGCAGATGTACTGATCCTTGTTGATCACTTCAATTTCCGCGTCCACGTTGAGATCCTCGCCCGTAAGCACGGCGGGGCCCTCTTTATAGATGTGCAGAACCTTTTCGTAATCCTTATCGGTAACCTTCGTTCTGATTGCCAGAGTTTTCAAGTTGAGGATGATTTCCGTGACGTCCTCTTTCACGCCCGCAACCGCGGAGAACTCGTGTTTAACGCTACCGTCGAGGAATTTGATACCTTCCACCGCCGCACCGGGCAAAGCGGAAAGCAAAATTCTCCGAAGGCAGTTCCCTATCGTAAGACCGAAACCCTTTTCCAAAGGCTCGCAAACAACTTTCGCATAGGAATCGTCGTTTTCGATGACCTCAAGCTTGGGCATATCCATTTCGATCATTATGCTACCTCCTTAAACTTTTCGATTACTTGGAGTACAACTCGACAATCATATGCTCTGCGATCTGGCTGTCGATGTCTTCTCTCGTCGGGAGAGCTAAAACCTTTCCTTCCAATTTTTCTCTGTCGAACTCAACCCACTTCACCAAGCTGCCGCTTGCTTTCGTTTCCTTGAGTGCCGTGAAATATTTGTTGCCCTTTCTGTTTTCCTTAACGACCACAACGTCGCCAACCTTCACAATATAGGAGGGAATGGTGACCGTCTTGCCGTTCACATAGAAATGCGCGTGATTAACGAGCTGACGGGCAAGCGTTCTCGAGGGAGCGATACCCATTCTGTAAACCACGTTATCAAGGCGTCTTTCCAAAAGGGAGAGCATGTTTTCGCCCGTTACGCCCTTCATACGGTCCGCCATTTCATAATACTTTCTGAACTGACCTTCCTGAACGCCGTAAATTCTCTTTGTCTTCTGCTTTTCACGAAGCTGCAACCCGTACTCGGACACTTTCTTTCTGTCCGCACCGTGCTGACCGGGAGCTACCGGACGCTTATTGAACGGGCACTTCTCCATATAGCACTTATCGCCCTTCAAAAAGAGCTTCGCGCCTTCTCTTCTGCAAAGTTTGCATTTTGCTTCTCTATACGTTGCCATAATCTATTCCTGCCTCCTGATTAAACTCTACGACGCTTCGGCGGTCTGCAACCGTTGTGAGGGATGGGGGAAACGTCGGAAATGAGCGTGATTTCAAGGTCGCAATTCGCAAGCGCGCGGATCGCGGACTCTCTGCCCGCACCGGGACCCTTCACGTAGACCTCGACGCTGCGAAGTCCGTGCTCTTTCGCCGCTTTCGCCGCCGTCTCTGCAGCCATCTGCGCTGCAAACGGCGTGCCCTTTCTGCTGCCCTTATAACCGAGCGAACCTGCACTCGACCAAGAGATTGCGTTACCGTTCAGATCGGTGATCGTCACGAGCGTGTTATTAAAGGTGGACTGGATATGAGCCTGTCCCTTGTCTACTTTCTTAAGTTCTTTACGCTTACGAGGAGCGGAAGTTTTCTTCTTTTCTGCCATGATTATTTTCTCCTCCTATTACTTCTTCTTGCCTGCGATAGCGCGAGCGGGACCCTTACGCGTGTGCGCGTTCCTCTTCGTGCTCTGTCCGCGGACGGGTAAGCCTTTTCTGTGACGGATGCCACGATAGCAACCGATTTCCATAAGGCGCTTGATATTGAGGGACACTTCCGTGCGAAGCTCGCCCTCCACTCTTAAGTTGTGGTCGATATATTCTCTCAGCTTGGAGACGTCGTTCTCGTCAAGGTCCTTCACTCTCGTGTCGGGATTGATGCCCGTTTCCGCAAGGATCTTTTTGGAAGTCGTCAAACCGATACCGTAAATATAGGTGAGACCGATTTCTACTCTTTTTTCTCTGGGTAAATCTACACCGGCAATACGTGCCATTGATTTATGTCCTCCGTTGATTTTTTATGATTTGTATCTATCGCCAACAAACGTTCCGCCTCGGCAGTGGAAAATGCCTTATCGGTCCGCCGTATTATTTTCGACTTTCGCCGTTTTCGATCGGGAAAATTTTTCCATTCTCTTCCCGCCGAAAAAAACTCGGCTCCTTTTCCTTTACGTGCGCGCAGGCACGCGTTTTTTAGACGCAACAAAACTGAGTTTCCGTAAGATTTTTACGGAAATTCAGCTTGATTTACGTTATTTTTTCGGAATTTTGCCGAAATTTTATAGACAAAACCCCGCATTCAGCCGATTATAACTATTATAACACAACTTTTGCGGGCTTGTCAAGCGTTTTTTAGCCCTGTCTTTGCTTATGGCTCTTGTTTTTTGAACAAATTACCATCACTCTGCCGTTTCTCTTGATTACTTTGCACTTATCGCACATAGGTTTCACAGAAGGTCTTACTTTCATTACTGTTTTCTCCTTGTTTTTAACTTAATAATATTGCGCCGCTTGCCTTTCGTCAAGACTTACTGCGCCAGGTGATTCTGCCTTTCGTAAGGTCGTAGGGACTCATTTCCAGCTTAACCGTGTCGCCCTCGATGATTCTGATATAATTCATTCTGAGCTTACCGGAAATATACGCCGTGATAATGTGACCGTTGGAAAGCTGAACCTTGAAGGTTGCATTAGGTAACGCTTCGAGGACTTTGCCTTCCGCTTCGATTACGTCGTCTTTGGACACAGAAATTTCCTCCGATTTTTACTTTCTTCAACCCTCAAAGGGTCAGGATCTCCACGCCGTCTTGCAGTACGACGAGAGTGTTTTCATAATGCGCCGCAGGGCTGCCATCAACCGTGACCGACGTCCAATTATCTTTCAGGACCCGAACGCGGTAGTCACCCATTGAAATCATGGGCTCCACGCAAAGAACCATGCCCGCTCTCAGCCGCATACCCGTGCCCTTTCTGCCCCAATTCGGAACGGAAGGATCCTCGTGCATCTCTTTGCCGATGCCGTGTCCCGTGTAGGAACGGATCACGCCATAGCCATGAGATTCTGCATGCGTCTGCACCGCATAGCCGATATCATAGAGCGGTGTTCCTGCGCGAAGATTCTCGATCGCCTTAAAGAAGCATTCCTCCGTGACCTCGACAAGCTTTTTTACTTCAGGCTTGACGTTTCCGATACAAAACGTACGGGCAGCGTCGCCATGGTAACCGTTCTTATAGGCACACAGATCGACGCTTACGATATCGCCGTCCTTTAAAATTCTGTCGCCGGGGATCCCGTGAACAACCGTCTCGTTTACAGACACACACGCCGAGGCGGGAAAGCCTTCGTAGCCGAGACAGGAGGGATATGCGCCGCAAGAACGGATGTACCGTTCCACGAGCTCGTCAACCTCTTTCGTGGACATACCCGCTTTGATTCGCGATTCGACAAACAAAAGCGTGTCTTTCACAATCTGGCAGGATTCACGGATCAGCTCTATTTCTTTTTTGCTTTTAACGTGGACCATCTCTTATTTTTTCATTTCGTCGAGCTTTGCCGCAATCTCGTTGAAGAGCACTTCGGGAGGATCGTCGGTTCCCGTGAAGTTAACGATCAGACCCTTCTTCGTGTAATACTCAATGAGGGGCGCGGTCTGTTCTTTATAGACGTCGAGCCGCTGTCCAACCGTTTCGGGATTGTCGTCCTTTCTCTGATAGAGCTCTCCGCCGCAACGCGAGCACTTGGTCTCGCCGTTCAAAGTGGAAATATGATAGCTTTCGCCGCAGTCCTTGCAGACGCGTCTGCCGCAGAGGCGCGCCATCAAAAGCGAGAAATCAATATTGATATTGATAACCGCGTCGATTTTTGCAAACTGATCGAGCGCTTCTGCCTGCGCGATCGTACGGGGGAAGCCGTCGAGGAGATAACCGTTTTTGCAGTCCTCTCTTGCAAGTCTTTCCTCCACAATCTGACAGGTAACCTCGTCGGGAACGAGCTGACCCTTATCCGTGTAGGATTTTGCGAGAAGTCCGATGGGCGTCGCGTTCTTGATATTCTCTCTGAAAATATCGCCCGTGGAAATATGGGGCAGACCGTAACGGTCGGAAATTCTCGTTGCTTGCGTGCCTTTCCCAGCGCCGGGAGCGCCGAGTAAAATAATGTTCATAATTTATTCGTCCTCTCTTAAAAAATTCTCTCTCGCTCCGAGCGTTCGGAGTTAGTCGTTTGTGACTTTTTCTCTCTCCGCGCCTCCGCATAAATTGAGGAAGCGCGGAAGAAAGCTTTTTCTTATTTGAGGAAGCCCTTGTAGTTCTTCATCATGAGCTGTGCCTGAAGCTGCTTCTCGAATTCCATCGCAACGGACACGACGATCAAAATACCTGTGGTCGAGAACACGTTAACGAGGTCCATCGAAGCCCATGCGAATGCGATCGAAGGAACGAACGCGACAAGGGAAAGATAGATCGCACCGAACAGCGTGATACGGTTGGAGATCTTCTTGAGATACGCCTCCGTCGCTTTACCGGGACGAATACCTTGAATAAAGCCGCCGTTCTGCTGAATGCTCTTGGAAACGTCCTCGGGATTGAACTGCATCTGCGCGTAGAAGAAAGAGAACGCGAAGATGAGAAGGCAGAGAACGACCGTGTAGATAATGCGCCCGGGAACGAACGTCGTCGAGCCCGTCATCCACTTCGTCCACCAGCTGTCAAAACCCGAACCGGGCCAGAACAAGCCTGCAAGCATCTGCGGGAAGCTCAAGATCGAGAACGCAAAGATGAGAGGCATAACGCCGCTGCCCGAGATTCTGATGGGAATCACGGAGGACTGACCGCCGTACATCTTTCTGCCCTTGATCTGCTTTGCATACTGAACGGGAACCTTTCTTTCAGAGAGGTCAACGTAAACGACCGCAAAGAAGATAACCGCGCAAACGAGCACGAATGCCACGAGCTCCCAGATCGCGTCGCCAGGATCAGCGGGGATCTGCGTGAGCTTGTTGAGGACCGCCTGACCTGCCGTGGAAATGATACCCACGAAGATGATCATGGATTGACCATTCCCCACGCCGTAGTCGGTGATTCTCTCGCCGAGCCACATAACGAGCATCGCGCCCGCCGTATACACGGTGACCATGAACACGCCCGCAAGCCATTCCTGATTCAAGAAAAGGTAGTCCTGAATCGCGTCGCCCTCATTTGCAAAGTTGACGATAATACCGATCGACTGAATGATTGCGAGCAGAATCGTGCAGTAACGGGTGTAACGGGCAATCTTTTTCTGCCCTTCTTCGCCCTGCTTGGAAAGTCTTTCCAAGGGAGGGAGACCCACGCACAAAAGCTGCATGATAATGGACGCATTGATGTACGGTCCAATACCGAGCGCAAAGAACGTACCGTTCATGAGCGAGCCACCCGTGATGCTATTCATCAGGGTCAGGAAGTCGTTGCCCTCCATCTGTCCTGCGAACGCCACTCTGTCAAGCCCGGGAACGGGAATATAACAGCCGATACGGAATACGAGGAGAAGCAGGAGCATCATCCACACTTTCTTCCGTATTTCCTTGACTTTAAATGCGTTTTTGAATGTTTGTAACATAGTTTTCTCCGATTTTGAAATTTTAAGTGAAACGTCACTTGGGCAAGCTCCGCTTCCTGCGCCTTTATCGGGCGCTTTTTGCGGGGAGAAAATTAACGCGAACTACGGAAAACCGAATTTTCCTCGGTCTTCCGTCGTCAATACGTAATTTAAAGGATCTCCGCCGTGCCTTTCGCCGCTTCGATAGCCGCCTTGGCGGATTCGGAGAACTTCGCCGCTTTCACGGTGAGAGCCACTTTCAGCTCGCCGCTGCCGAGGACCTTAAGTCCGCAGTTGTTCTTCACGGCTTTTGCAAGACCGTTTTCCATGACGAAGCCGTAATCCACAACCGTTCCTTCGGGAAGCTCCGCGAGGTTGGAAAGGTTTACGATGACGTATTCCTTCTTACCGCGATGGTTGAAACCTCTCTTGGGAACACGTCTGGAAATGGGCATCTGACCGCCCTCGAAGCCGGGTCTCACACCGCCGCCCGAACGCGCCCACTGACCTTTATGGCCTTTACCGGAGGTTTTTCCGAGTCCGGAACCGATACCGCGACCGAGTCTTTTTTTCGACTTCGTTGCTCCCTCTGCGGGAGAAAGAGTATCTATTCTCATTGATAATCTCCTTAGATGTTTTCTACTTTCACGAGGTGCTTAACCTTCGTGACCATACCGAGCACAGAGGGGGTTGCCTCGAGCTCTTTGGAAGAACGGATCTTTTTGAGACCGAGCGCCTTCACCGTTTCTTTCACGGCGATTACTTCACCGATCGTGCTCTTTACGAGCGTAACTTTAATTTTAGCCATGTCTTTGTTCCTCCGTTTGCTCAGCCGAGAATTTCCTCGACGCTCTTGCCGCGAAGAGCAGCAACCTGCTCAACCGTCTTAAGCTCTGCAAGACCTGCAACCGTCGCTTTCACGCAGTTGCCGGGGTTTTGCGTGCCGTGGGATTTCGTACGGATATTCTTGATACCGACTGCTTCCATGACCGCACGGACGGGACCGCCCGCGATAACGCCGGTACCTTCGGTGGCGGGCATCATGAGCACGGCGCCACGGCCGAACTTACCCGTAACCTGATGGGGGATCGTGGAATCCACAACCGCGACGGAGATCATATTCTTCTTCGCGCGAAGCGTCGCCTTATCGATCGCCTCGGGAACTTCCTTCGCCTTACCCGTACCAACGCCGACCTTGCCGTTGCCGTCACCGACAACAACAAGCGCCGCAAAACGCATATTCTTACCGCCCTTGACCGTCTTGGAAACGCGGTTCACTTCGATGAGTTTCTTAATAAGCCCGTCGTCCTCAGCCTGTCTTCTCTGGGGTCTTCTTTCTCTCTTTTCGTCTGCCATTGTCCTTTCTCCTTCAGAATTTAAGTCCGGCTTCTCTTGCGCCGTCTGCGACCGCTTTCACACGTCCCGTGTAAAGATAGCCGCCTCTGTCGAAAACGACCGTTTCAATGCCTTTCGCCATTGCTCTTTCGGCAGCCGTTGCACCGACCACTTTCGCCGCGTCCGTCTTATTAAGGCCCGCGATCTTTTCCTTCACCGCTTTCTCCATCGTGGAAGCCGCCGCAAGCGTCACACCGCCTTTAGCGTCCCCCGCTCTGTCGTCGATGATCTGAACGTAGATATGGTTAAGGCTCCTGTAAACGTTCAGACGGGGCGATTGAGCAGTTCCCGTAACCGTTTTTCTGACTCTTGCATGACGTTTCTGTCTGACTGCATTTTTATCAATTTTGGAAATCATACTTTAACGCTCCTTATTTCTTCGATTTACCGGAGGTCTTGCCTTCCTTATGCTCCACGTACTCGCCCTTATAGCGAATACCGTAGCCATGATAAGGTTCGGGCACTCTCACCGATCTGATGTTTGCCGCCGTCTGACCGACCAGCTCTTTGCTGATACCGATAACGTTGATCTCGGTCTGGGACGGGCACTCAAACTTGATGCCTTCGGGCGCAACCATTTCGACGGGGTGGGAGAAGCCGACGTTCATAACGAGCTTGTTGCCCTGAACCTGCACTTTCCAACCGACGCCCTTCACTTCGAGCCCTTTCGTAAAACCGTCCGTAACGCCCGTCACCATGCCCTGAAGCAATGCTCTGTAAAGACCGTGCTTCGCGTTGGTTTCCGAGGTTTCGTCCAATGCTTTTACCGTGAGAACGTTGCCTTCCACGACGAAATCGACGTTGCCGACAACCTTTCTCTCCAATGCGCCTTTGGGTCCTTTGACGGACACCACGCCGTTTTTAAATTCCACTGTTACGCCTGCGGGGATTGCAATAGGCATTTTACCGATTCTTGACATAGTTCTTGCTCCTCCCGTTTACCAGACGTAGCAAAGGACTTCGCCACCGACGTTCTGCGCCTTTGCCTGCTTGCCCGTAAGGATCCCCTTGTTGGTGGAAAGGATAACTGTACCCAAACCGCCGAGAACCTTCGGCATATCGGCAACACCGGAATAGGAGCGCAAGCCGGGCTTGGACGCTCTCTGAAGTCCGTTGATGACCGATTTTTTGTCGCTGTATTTCAGCGTGATTGCAATTTTACCGTTGTATCCGTCCTCAACGATCTTTACGTCGGAAACGTAACCCTCGCTGAGGAGAATGTCTGCGATCGCCTTTTTCATGTTGGAAGCGGGGATCTCCACGCTTTCCTTCTTCGCCGTGATCGCGTTTCTGATTCTAGTGAGCATATCTGCGATAGGATCTGTCATTTTTCTATACCTCCTATTACCAGCTGGACTTCTTAACGCCAGGGATTTCTCCCTTATACGCAAGATTTCTGAAGCAGATACGGCATACGCCGTACTTTCTCAGAACCGCGTGGGGTCTTCCGCAGATGGAGCATCTCGTGTAGGCTCTCGTGGAATACTTGGGCGTTTTCTGCTGTTTATTAATCATTGACTTCTTTGCCATCTTCGTTTCTCCTTACTTCTTGAACGGCATACCGAGCGCTCTCAAAAGCTCTCTTGCCTCTTCATCAGTATTAGCCGTCGTGACGATCGCAACGTCCATACCTCTGATCTTCTCAACCTGATCATACGTGATTTCGGGGAAGATCAACTGCTCTTTCAAGCCCACGGAATAGTTGCCGCGTCCGTCGAACGCCTTATCGGACACACCGCGGAAGTCGCGGAGTCTGGGGAGCGCGATGGAGATGAACTTATCGTAGAAGTTATACATTCTCTCGCCGCGAAGGGTTA
Organism: Clostridia bacterium; assembly: GCA_017467275.1. Lineage (GTDB taxonomy): Bacteria > Bacillota > Clostridia > Christensenellales > Borkfalkiaceae > Scatosoma. The sequence continues at coordinate 45,783 of JAFTSN010000027.1, forward strand.
CCTTAATGCCGACCGTCTGTCCCTCTCTCACTTTGAAGTTTGCGACCGATTTCTTCGCTTTCGTCAAAATGGGCTTCTGACCGGAAATGAGCTTAATCTCGTTCTCCGTCGTCTGAATGGACTTCGCGTTGTCCTTAATGTCACCGAGACCCGTGTTGATGACGATCTTCTCGAGCTTGGGGCATTCCATAACGGACTTATAGCCGAACTTCTTCATGAGGAAAGGCACGACTTCTTTCTCGTACTTTTCTTTTACTCTGTTTTTATATACTTTTTCTGCCATGTCGTTCTACCTCGTCACTCGTTATCTTCGGGCTTCGCCGCTTTTTTAGCGGTGGTCTTGCGCGTCGAAGTCTTCTTTGCGGGCTTTTCGGTTGCTTCCTCTACGGGAGCTGCCGTCTCCTCGACGGGTGCCTCTTCGACGGGTGCTTCCACTTTCTGAACGCGCTTTCTCGTTCTCTTCTTGGGAGCTTCCGTTTCCACAGCCGCTGCCGCCTTGGACTTCTTCACGAATCCCTGATCGAGAACCGCGCCGCACTTGCCGCACACTCTCGTCTTCTTGCCGTTTTCAACGGCGTGCTTCACTTTGACAGCCTTGCCGCAAGCCGAGCAAACGACCATGACGTTAGAAGCGTCGATGGGACCGGGAACCTCGACGATCTTGCTCGTCTCGTTCGCCTTTCTCGCTTTCTCGTGCTTTTTCTGGATGCGGACACCCTCTACCGTTACCGTATTCGCTTTAGGGGATGTGGCAAGGACTTTTCCCTGTTTGCCTTTATCTTTACCGGCAATAACAAGTACGTTATCATTTACTTTTACGTTCATTGTTTCGTCCTCCTAAATTACAGTACTTCGGGAGCGAGGGAGATAATTTTCATATAGTCCTTATCTCTCAATTCTCTCGCGATCGGCCCAAAGATACGGGTGCCTTTCGGCTGCTTCTGGTTGTCGATAATCACGGCTGCGTTGTCGTCGAACTTGACGAACGTGCCGTCGGCTCTTCTGATACCCTTTGCGCTTCTGACGATGACTGCTTTCACAACGTCGCCTTTCTTAACCGCGCCGCCAGGGGTTGCCGATTTGACGGACGCGACGATCACGTCGCCGATGTTACCCGTCTTGCGGAAGGAGCCGCCCAATACTCTGATGCAAAACAGCTCTTTAGCGCCGGAGTTGTCGGCAGCTTTAAGCCTTGTCTGAGGTTGTATCATTCTCTTCGTCCTCCTTCAATTACTTCGCCTTCTCGACGATCTCGGCAACGCGCCAATTCTTGTCCTTGCTGAGCTTTCTCGTCTCAACGATACGGACCTTGTCGCCTACGCCGCACTCATTCGTCTCGTCGTGCGCTTTGTACTTTTTACTCTTCGTGATGGTCTTTTTGTAAAGGGGGTGCTTGCTCTTATCCGTGACCTCGACGACAACCGTCTTATCCATTTTGTCGGAAACGACAAGCCCGATTCTTTCTTTTCTCAAATTTCTTTCCATTTTTCTTTACCTCCCCGATTACGCCTTGAGCTCTCTCGCACGGATCTCCGTGTTCACACGCGCGATGTCTCTCTTGCAGGTTCTGATAGCAACGGGGTTCTCAAGCTGCCCCGACGCCAAACGGAAACGGAGGTTGAAAAGCTCGCTCTTGAGCTCCGCAAGCTTCGCGGTAAGTTCCGCATCGGTTAATTCTCTGACTTCTTTCGCTTTCATTACTCTTCACCGCCTTCCGCCTGCGCGACTTCCGCCACAGCCGTTTCTTTCTTGACGAATTTGCATTTAACGGGGAGCTTGTGAGCCGCAAGACGCATAGCTTCTCTTGCAACGTCCTCCGCAACGCCCGCCATTTCAAACATTACTCTGCCGGGTTTGACAACCGCTACCCAGTACTCGACGGAACCTTTACCGGAACCCATACGGGTCTCGGCGGGCTTCTTCGTGATGGGCTTGTGAGGGAAAATGTCGATCCAAACCTTACCGCCACGCTTAATGAATCTCGTCATTGCGATACGGGCAGCCTCGATCTGGTTGGATTTGATCCAGCCGCATTCCTCCGACACGAGACCGTATTCGCCGTAAGCGATCACGTTACCCTTCTGTGCCGTTCCGCGCACTCTACCTTTGTGCTGTCTTCTTCTTTTAACTCTCTTCGGGATTAACATTTACTGCTCTCCTCCTTCTGCGTTCGCAGGCTTCTTCGTGCTCTTGAGCACTTCGCCCTTATAGATCCAGCACTTCACGCCGATCATACCGAACGTCGTGTGTGCTTCCGCGAAACCGTAGTCGATGTCCGCGCGGAGGGTCTGAAGGGGAATGGAGCCCTCGTGATAGTGCTCGCTTCTCGCGATTTCAGCGCCGTCGAGACGGCCGCTGACCATCATCTTGATACCCTTGCAGCCCGCGCGCATGGATCTGCCGATCGCCTGCTTCATGCAGCGACGGAAAGACATACGCTTTTCGAGCTGAGCTGCAACGCTTTCCGCAACAAGCTGCGCGTCGCAGTCGGGCTTTCTCACTTCCGTGATGTTGATGCTCACCGCTTTGCCGCCCGTGAGCTTCGTAAGGTCTTTTTTAATCGTTTCCACTTCCGCGCCTGCCTTACCGATAATAACGCCGGGGCGAGCCGTGTAAACCGTGACGACGATTCTCGTCGCCGCTCTCTCGATCAGGATTTTGCTGATCGCTGCCGCATAGTACTTCTTCTTAAGGAAGGTGCGGATCACGTTGTCCTCTTTCAAGAACTTGGAGAATTCTTTTTTATCCGCATACCACTGCGTGTTCCAGCCGTTGATAACGCCTACTCTTAAACCGTGAGGATTAACTTTCTGTCCCATTATAATTCTCCTTCCAACTTTTTGACATCCAGAATAACCGTGATATGGCTCGTTCTCTTGAGGATTGCATGACCTCTGCCTTTGGAGACAGGCTGCATTCTCTTGAGCATCTGACCGCCGTCGGCGTAGCATTCCGCCACGTAGAGGTCGGCTTTGTCCATACCCTTGTTATGCTCTGCGTTCGCCGCCGCGGACATAAGAACTTTCTTAATCGCAAGCGCGCTGCCGTTGGTGCTGTAATCGAGGATCGCTTTCGCTTCTCTATAGCTCTTCCCGCGGATCAGGGCGAGAACCGTTCTCACCTTGTAAGGGGAAACTCTGACGTATTTAGCGACTGCGTAAGGGCGCTTTTCTCTGTTCGCTTCAACCCTTTCCGTCTTCTTTTTCATATTCGTTGCCATTTTTTATTTCTCCTTATCTGCCGGGGCTCGTGGTTTTTGCTGCGTGACCGTGGAAGGTTCTCGTGGGAGCAAACTCGCCGAGCTTGCAACCGATCATGTCCTCCGTGATATATACGGGCACGTGCTTACGGCCGTCGTAAACTGCAATCGTGTGACCCACCATATCGGGGAAAATCGTAGACGCTCTCGACCAGGTTTTGAGGACTTTCTTTTCATTCGTCTCGTTCATCGCCTGAATGCGTTGCAAGAGCTTTGCTTCGACATAAGGTCCTTTTTTAACGCTTCTTGACATTTTTCTATTCCCTCCGATTAGTTGATTCTCTTAATAATGAACTTGTTGCTCTGGTTCTTCTTCTTTCTCGTCTTGTAACCGAGAGCAGGCTTGCCCCAAGGGGTCATAGGGCCGGCATGACCGACGGGCGCCTTACCTTCACCACCGCCGTGAGGGTGGTCGACAGGGTTCATGACCGCACCGCGGACCTCAGGTCTCTGACCGAGGTATCTTGCCTTACCCGCTTTACCCAAAGACACGATCTCGTGATCCACGTTACCGACCTGACCGATCGTTGCGCGGCACTTTGCAAGGACGTATCTCATTTCGCCGCTGGGCATACGGAGCGTCGCATATTTGCCTTCCATAGCCATGATCTGCGCCGCGTTACCCGCGCTTCTCGCGATCTGACCGCCTTTACCGGGCGTGAGCTCCACGTTGTGTACCATCGTACCGACGGGAATGTTCTCCAAAGGAAGGGCGTTACCAACCTTGATATCCGCATTCGCGCCGCTCATGATCTTGTCGCCGACGTTAAGACCGACGGGCGCAAGGATATACGTCTTGACGCCGTCCGCATACACGACGAGCGCAATGTTCGCGCTTCTGTTGGGGTCATACTGAATACTCTTGACCGTTGCGGGAATATCGTCCTTAATTCTCTTAAAATCGATGATACGGTACTTCGTGCGGTTACCGCCGCCGATGTGACGCGTCGTGATCTTACCCTGATTGTTTCTGCCGCCCGACTTGCGTTGGTCGTGCATCAGGGATTTTTCGGGCTTATCCCCCGTCAATTCGTCATACGCGGAAACCGTTACGAAACGGCGAGCCGCGGACGTGGGTTTATACGTTTTGATAGCCATTTTCTGTTCCTCCTCCGATTATACCAAAGAGTTGAAGAATTCGATGGGCTTGCTGTCCTCTTTCAAGGTGACGATCGCTTTCTTGCGGTCGGGAGTATAGCCCTCGTTTCTGCCCATTCTCTTGAGCTTGCCTCTGCAGGAAACCGTGTTTACGCTTGCAACCTTGACGCCGAACAGCTTCTCGACTGCAACCTTGATTTCCGTCTTATTTGCGTCCGTCTTCACGTAGAACGCATATCTCTTGGACGCGATCCCGTCGTAACCCTTTTCGGTGAGGACGGGTTTAATGATGATGTCTTCAGCAAACATTACGCGTAAACCTCCTGGAATTTCTCCACTGCCGCTTTGGTCATAACGACCTTCGCGTTTACAACCACTTCGTAGGTGCTGAGCTGAGCAAGAGGCAACGTGTTGAGCTTGGGCAGGTTCGCCGCCGCGCGAATCACGTTCACGTCGTCGTTATCCATAACGACGAGCGCCGTCTTGTTAAGACCCAGAGCCTTCTGGAAAGCAGCCATTTCTTTCGTCTTGGGAGCGCTCACCTTGAGCTCGTCGACAACGATAAATTCGCCGTCGGCAACCTTCTTGGAAAGTGCGGACAGGAGAGCCGCAGTCTTCGCCTTCGCGTTCATCTTCTTCGAGAAGTCGCGGGACTTGGGTGCGAACACAATGCCGCCCTTAATCCACTGCGGTGCGCGAATGGAACCCTGACGGGCACGACCCGTGCCTTTCTGTCTCCAAGGCTTGATGCCGCCGCCTCTCACTTCCGAACGGGTGAGGGTGGACTTCGTTCCTTGTCTTTCGTTTGCAAGACGGGTCACGACTGCCTGATGAATCAAAGCTTCTTTGTACTCGACGCCGAACACGCTGTCGGCAAGTTCCATCGTTCCGACTTCCGCGCCCTGCATATTATATACTTTAATACCGGTCATGTCTCTTTCTCCTTATTTGCTCTTAACGCTGTCCGAAACCGTGACGATGCTGCCCTTAGGTCCGGGAATAGCGCCCTTGATGAGAAGCACGTTTCTCTCAACGTCCACTTTCACCACTTCGAGGTTCTGGATCGTCACGTTCTCCACACCGTACTGACCAGCGAGGTGCTTATGCTTGAACACTCTCGAGGGATCACTGATGGAGCCCATGGAACCCGGTTCTCTGTGGACAGGGCCCACACCGTGGGTCTCCTTGAGTCTGTGCTGATTCCATCTCTTGATAACGCCCGTGAAGCCGTGACCTTTCGTCACGCCCGACACGTCGACCTTCTCGCCTGCCGCGAACACGTCCGCTTTCAGCTCGGTTCCGACCGTGTAGGTCTCTGCGTTTGCCACTCTGATTTCCTTGAGGACCTTGTGGGGCTTCACACCCGCTTTCTTGAACTGACCGAGCTCAGGCTTCGTGAGCGCCTTTTCGCTCGTCTCGATAAAGCCGAGCTTGAGCGCCGCATAGCCGTCGCTTTCCACCGTCTTTACCTGCACGACAGGACAAGGACCTGCTTCCACTACCGTGACGGGGATCACTTTCCCGTCCGCTGCAAACAGTTGGGTCATACCAACCTTGCGTCCGATGATTGCTTTATTCATTGATAAAGTTCACTCCTTAAAAATTTTTCTATATTGCGAATACCTTTTGAAAAGTATTTCAACAGCGGTTTTGTTTGTTGCTTACAGCTTGATCTTGATATCAACGCCCGCAGGGAGGTGAATCGTGTCGAGAAGCTTCGCGTTGGGCGAATAGATATCGATGATTCTCTTATACGTGCGAAGCTCAAACTGCTCGCGGGAATCCTTATACTTGTGCGGGGAACGGAGGATCGTGACGATCTCTCTTTCCGTGGGAAGAGGAATGGGCCCGGAGATCTTCGCTCCGCTCTTTTTCATCGTTTCCACGATGCGGGAAGCCGCTTCGTCCACGAGCTCGTGCTCGTATGCCGCCAACTTGATTCTGATTTTCTGAACTGCCATTTTTGTTTCTCCTTTTGCTGTTTATACTAACATTTTATTTCGCTGTGTCAACCTATCCGTGTGTATCGGGGTTTTGCCCAAAATAAAAACACTCTTTTTTAAAGCCGAGCGTTTCTTTCACGCAAAGCCTCGGTTAGTCGCAGGAATCGAGTTCCCACTTTTGTCAACGGAAATTATCTGCCGAAGCGGCTTTCAAGCTTCGGATTTGCAGTAACTTCCCGCATCAACCCATACGCACGCAATTACGCAGCCTAAATATCATACCAAATAGTCAAGCCCCTGTCAAGCGTTTGAACGCATTTTTTAGAAAAATTTTGAAAAAATTTAAAAAATGGGCATATTTTCCCCTTTTTCGGCATATCGCCCCTCCTTTATTGCCCAATTGCAGAACTTTTATACTTCAACTCACAACCTTTTATATTTATAATGTGCGCGCATATTACGCGCGCGCACGCGCGAGGATAATTTACCGCGCGCCTTCCTTTTTAAAATTCGATCCGTTTATCCTACCGCGCTCTCGGGAAAAATGACAGAGGCGAACGTTGCAAGCTTCAACGCAAAAAGAAAAAGGCGCGTCGCAAGACGCGTCTTCCTCTTCGTTATTTCTGCGGAGTTGCTATTTTTAGTCCTTCTTACCTGCCGCCATGGCAATCGCGATCTGTTGAGCCTGCTCTTTTCTAGCCTCTTCAGCGTGGAGCTCGATCGCTTCGTTCACTTTGTTCTTGAATTCTGCCGCATTCGCGATAGCCGTGATCTCTTTCGCATCGCCGCCGCCGCCCTTTACGGAAACCGTGTAGTAGTGGAAAAGGTTGCCGAACACGCTGCCCTTGTAGGAAACGTTATCAACCTTGTCGATATGGAAATCGATCGTGTCGACCTTAAGTACACCCACTTTACCGATAACGCGCTTGTTGGTTACCGCAAGATGCGTGGTCATGTTCTTCAAGACTCTGATCAAAAGAGGCAACACGCCGATCACGAGGCACACACCGTAAATGATCGCGATGATCTTTGCGCTATCAGCATCTGCCTTGCCGCCCGTTGCTTCCTTCGTGTCGCCGAGGAGCTTTCCAAAGTATACCATTACCACAACCATTATGACAAACCAAAGTGCAGTGGGGATCAAAGTCAACCAGCTGATTTTAGCTTTCATAACGATTTTCTCGTTTTTGCCTAAATTGTTTTCAACATAATTAGCCATAAAATAACCTCCGATAATTTTAATCGCATAGCCGCAGAATTTACGCTCACACAAATGATTATAGCCCCCCCCTCGGCGATTTGTCAAGCGTTTTAAAGCTAATTTTTTAAATAATTTTTTATTTTTATCACAAAGGCATAATAATTATTATTTATTTTATCACAAAGGCATAATAATTATTATTTATTTTATCACAAAACGTAAAAAAAACAAGCGCGGGAAAAACCCGCGCCGTCTTTTTAATTTTTTCTCAGTCCTCCAAGCCCTCGTTGAGCTTTTCAAGCAGAGTATCCAGATCTTCGCCGTGAACGGCAACCGCCTGTGCAACCGTTTCGCCGTGCGCGAGCGCGCAACCGAAGCAGTGCATACCCGCCGCCATGAGACTTTCGGGGGCATTGGGATTAATTTCCAAGCAATCGGCAATCAAAGTATCCGCCGTGATTTTAGCCATTTTTCAGACCTCCTTTTTCTTTTTTTTATTATTTTATCACATTTCTTCAAAAAATACAAGACTTCGACGGTGCTTTTTCGGGATTTTTTTAAAAATCAGAAGATTTTCCGTCGGCACAAAATTTTATTTTTTCTCAAAACAGGCATTAAAAACAGTTGACAAATGCTTAAAAAAGGTCTATACTGTTTTAGCATGTTGAGGGAAACGTGAGCGCAAGCTCCGTAGTCCAAAAGCAAAAAGCGCATTTGCATCCATAGCTCAATTGGATAGAGCGGTGAGCTGCCCGTTAAGAAAAGCATTGACAATGCTTTTTAGGGGCGAAGTGAGTGAGGACACCTCCCGTCCGAACGATGACCGAGGGCAAAGGTCACCTTGCTTTGCCCGAGAAAGTCTACGGAACCGCGTAATTTTATCTTTGCATCCATAGCTCAATTGGATAGAGCGTCGGTCTACGGAACCGAAGGCTAGGGGTTCGAGTCCCTTTGGTTGCACCAGCAAACAGCACCCTTTTTCGGGGTGCTGTTTTGCTATGTAAAACACCTTACATAAAAAAGCGCGGAATTTCCCGCGTTTGAGTTGACATATAATAAGAAAAGCGATATAATGAATATATTCCGTAGGGGAGTAGTAACCGTTTTTCAAAAACGGAACAAGTCAACATACTGACCAAAAAGGGTCTGGCTTGTTTTAATTTACGAGACTTACGTATCGGCAAACGCTATACGTGGGTACTCTATATATTTTAACCTTTTCCCAAGTAATGCTTTGTCTTGCTCGGGTATTTTTTTATTTCGGGGTGTTCGCTATGTGGGATTTCATGTTTTTCTTTAACAGTGCGTTGCTTGGCGTCGGGCTTGCCATGGACGCCTTTTCCGTGTCGCTTGCCAACGGGCTAAACGAGCCCTGTATGAAAAAACGGCGCATGTGCGAAATGGCGGGGATTTTTTCCTTTTTTCAATTCGCTATGCCGCTGATCGGCTGGATCTGCGTAACCACTATCGCACAGTATTTTACGGCGTTTGAAAAGCTTATCCCGTGGATGGCCTTGATCCTGCTTTGCTTTATCGGCGGGAAAATGCTCGTGGAGGGCATTAAGAGCAAGGACTACGGTTGCGAGGAAAAACCCGCCGTCAAGCTCGGCGCGTTATTCATTCAAGGCGTGGCAACCTCGATTGACGCGCTCTCCGTAGGCTTCACGATTGCCGAGCACAATTTTCCGCACGCCCTCGCCTGCTGTCTCATTATTGCGATCGTAACGTTTGGCATCTGCATGGGCGGGCTATTTATCGGCAAAAAATTCGGCACGAAGCTTGCGGGAAAAGCGAGCATTCTCGGTGGCGTTATTTTAATTCTTATCGGGATTGAAATCTTTATTACGGGCTTAATCGGTTGAGCCTAAAAACACGTCTCAACGCACCCATGCCCCTAACGAACGCTATTTTTGCAGGTTTTCGCGGGCGGTCGCGAGCATGAGCTTAATGCGGTTTTCCTGATTGACCTTGGTCGCGGACGGATCATAGTCGATGGGAACGACGTTTACATTCGGGAACAGCTCTTTTACCGCGCGAACCGCGCCCTTGCCCACGATATGGTTTGGCAGACAGCCGAACGGCTGAGCACAGACAATATTTTCCGTCCCCGAATCGGCAAGCGCCGCCATTTCCGCAGGAATCAGCCAGCCCTCGCCCATTTTCACTCCCTGATGAATGACCTTATCGGCATAACCGCGCAAATGCTCGAAATCGTGCGGCGGCTCGAAACTCCCCTCTTTTTTAAACAGCTTTATAATCTTGCGCTGAATATGCAAGAGGTATTTATACACGAGAGAATAGGCGAAGCCCGCTTTTTTGTTCCTGCCGTAGAGCTTGCTGTCGTTGATATTATTGACGATGCAATAGAGCACAAAATCCATGAGCGCGGGCACGACGGGCTCGCTCCCCTCGGCAAGCAGAAATTCCTCGAGACGATTGTTGCCGATCGGGGAATATTTCACGTAGATTTCGCCCACAATCCCCACCTTGACCTTTTTTTCACTCGTCCGCTCAATCCTTGAAAAGCGGTCGAGCATTTTTTTGACGTTTTTTGCGTAAGCCTTATACGCCTTACCCGCAAACAGCGCCTCGATTTCGGCAAAACATTCCTCCCGTGCCTGATCCGATTCTCCCACGCGTTTTTCATAGGGCTTGCATTGGTTATACAGGCTCATTAAAACGTCGCCGTAAAAAATCCCCATGCCCAGCTTTAAAATGAGGGACAAATCCATTTCCAAACCGCTGTCCTTTTCAAGCCCCGAAAAGTTCAAGGACAGCACGGGCACCTGCGGAAATTCCGCTTTGAGCGCCTTACGGATCAGCGGCAGATAATTAGAGGCACGGCATCCCCCGCCCGATTGCGAGATCATGACCGCCGTACGGTTTAAATCGTATTTACCGCTCTTGAGCGCGTCAATATACTGACCGATTACGCACAGTGCGGGATAGCAGGTGTCGTTATGAACGTGCTTCAAGCCCTCGTCGATCACGGCGCGGGAGTCGTTTAAAAGAAGCTCCACCTTATAGCCTCGCCCGCCGAGAATAAAGCTGATGATTTTAAAATGCCACGGGAGCATGTTCGGAATGAGTATGGTGTGGGTATCTTTCATTTCCCGCGTGAAGCGGGGATAGTCGTCCGTGTAGTCCACCGCGGGCTCAAACGGAACGTTCTTTTTCTCTTTCATGCCTCCTCCTTTGAAACCGCCGCTTCGTCCATAAACGCGAACACGGTGCCGTCGAATTGTCCGTTCGACGCCTTTTCCCGCTCCCTTGCCGCGTTCTGCTCCTCGATTGCCGCAAGCATACTGCGCAGCCGAATCTTGACCACGCCGAGATTGTTAATTTCGTCGATCTTGATCTGTGTGTAGAGCTTATCGTTCTTTTCGAGAATGGAACGGAGCTCGTCCGTCGTCACCGCGTCAATCCCGCAGCCGAAAGAGACGAGCTGAACCAAGTTGACGTCCCTATTTTCTACGGCGAACTGCGCGGCGCGATACAGTCTCGAATGATACGTCCACTGATTCAGTACGTTGACTTTTACGTGCGGAGTGAGATTCAATATGCTGTCCTCGGAGAGCACGGCAAAGCCGAGCGAGGTCAAAAGTTTTCCAATCCCGTGATTAATTTCGGGATCGGCGTGGTAGGGTCTGCCCGCTAGAACGACAATCGGCTTTTTCTCCGCTCTTGCCTTTTCGAGAATCCTAATGCCCTTTATGCGAATATCCACATAATAGTCGACAAGCGCTTTAAAGCCCACTTTAAGCGCGCGCTTTATCTCCCCTTTCTTCACTCCGAAGCGTTTGAGCGCGGCGGCGAGATTGCGCACCGTTGTTCTTCGCATATTCAGATCGATATACGGCATGACGAAATTTTGATCGTTTAGCCGTTCGTTATTCGCCTTTAAAAGCTCGGGATAGTACGCCACCACAGGGCAATTATAGTGATTGACGGAGCCGCCCTCGTCGAGATTATAGCTCTCGCAGGGATAGAAAATGAAATCCACCCCCTGATCAAGCAAGCTTTCGATATGCCCGTGCATGAGCTTAGCGGGATAACATGCCGTGTCGCTAGCAACAGTGTGCTGTCCCTTAAAATACAACTCGCGAGAGCTTCGCTCGCTCACGACCGTCTCAAACCCCAACGTCTCGAAAAAGCCCTGCCAAAGCGGAAGCTGCTCAAACATGACGAGCTGCATGGGAAGCCCCACCCTGCCGCGCGTCTTTTTCGCCGTCTCCCCGTCAAACAGGGATAAGAGACGGCTATATTTATAGGCATAAATGTCCGCCCCTTCGGAAGCGGGCTTTTTGCCTGCGCCCCGCTCACATTTGTTGCCCGAGATATATTTGCGCCCGTCGGCAAAGGTCAAAATATTGATATTGCAGTGCGAGGTGCAGCCGTGGCAGTTGGTGGAGCGCGAGGCGTAAGAAAACCGTTCGAGCTCCGTTGCGGAAAGGAGAGTGCTCTGCGCCGTCGTCACACTTTGCGTCTCCTTGGCATACAGCGCCGCGCCGTAAGCGCCCATGAGCCCCGCGATTGCGGGACGGATCACCTCCTTGCCCGTCTCCTTTTCAAAGGAGCGCAAAACGGCGTCGTTCATGAACGTCCCGCCCTGCACGACAATGTGTTTTCCGAGCTCCTCGCTCGTTTTTGCACGAATGACCTTATAGATTGCATTTTTAACGATGGACGAGGACAGTCCCGCAGAGATATCCTCCACGCTCGCCCCCTCCTTTTGCGCCTGCTTGACCGCACTGTTCATAAACACCGTGCAGCGCGATCCCAGCTCAACGGGATTTTTCGCGAAAAGCCCCAGCCGAGAAAAGGGCTCGATGTCCATATTCATTGCCTTTGCAAAGGTCTGGATAAAGGAGCCGCAACCCGACGAGCACGCCTCGTTGAGCATAATCGAATCGATGGCGCGGTTTTTCACGCGGAAGCATTTGATATCCTGCCCGCCGATATCGATAATGAAATCCACTTTGGGGTTGAAATGGAGCGCGGCTTTAAAGTGCGCAACCGTCTCCACGATTCCGAAATCCACTTTAAGCGCGGCTTTGATCAGCTCCTCGCCATAGCCCGTGACCGCCGCAGCGCGGATATTCACCCGATCGCCACCCAGCCAATATAAGGTTTTGAGCTTATCCACCACGATATCCAAAGGCTGACCGTTATTCGATTGATAATGTGAGTATAGAATACGATCGTCGGGCGTGACGAGAATCATTTTCGTCGTCGTCGAACCGCTGTCGATACCCAAATATGCGTCTCCCCTATAGCTTCGGATATCCGCAAAGGACAAATCGCTCCGTTTATGCCGCTCCACGAACGCCTCGTACTCTGCCGCATCAGCAAAAAGCGGTTCGCCCGTGGCAACCGCGTTGCCCGCATGCGCCGACGAAATTTTCTCAATGATCGCAGACATGGGGCCCTCGTCCAAGGCGTCCGCATATAACGCCGCACCGAGGGACATAAACACGGGCGCATTCTCGGGGAAGATCGCGTGCGATTCGTCCAAGCCAAGGATGTCAACGAACGCTTTACGGAGCGAACTTAAAAAATAGAGCGGTCCGCCCAAAAACAGCACCTTGCCCTTGATTTTTCTGCCCTGCGCAAGTCCTGCGACCGTCTGATCGACCACGGCATGAAAAATAGACGCCGCGATATCTGCCTTCGCCGCGCCCTGATTGATAAGGGGCTGAATATCCGATTTTGCAAACACGCCGCAGCGGGAAGCAATCGGGTACACCTTTTCCGCTCTTGCGGCAAACTCGTCCATTTCGGGAACGCTGACGTCAAGAAGGGTTGCCATCTGATCGATAAACGCGCCCGTGCCCCCCGCGCAGCTCCCGTTCATGCGCTGTTCGGTGCCGCCCGTGATAAAGATAATTTTCGCGTCCTCGCCGCCAAGCTCGACGGCGACGTCGGCGTCGGGATAAAATTTACGGATCGCAATAAACGCCGCCTGCACCTCCTGCACGAACGGCACGCCGCTCTTTTCGGCAAGCCCCAACCCTGCGCTCCCCGTGATCGCCGTTTTAAAGGAAGCGTCGGGGAAAAGGGCTTCGACCTTTTCAAGCTCCTCTAAGACGCACTCTTTCACTCGCGCAAAGTGGCGCTCGTAGCTCTTATACAAGATCTTTCCCGTCTCGGACTCAATCACGGTCACCTTGACCGTCGTCGAGCCGACGTCTATTCCGAGCAATCCTTTCATCGTTTTTTCCTCTTTGTTTAAAAAACTGTTTAACGCTTAATTTTCAATATTGTATTATCCCCGTGTGATCGTTTTGTTTTATTTACGCGAAAATACGGAAAATTTTCATTTAGATCAATCCGTAAGCCGTCAGAATACGGATATTTGCGTCGAAAATATTATGCAGGAATTTTTTAACCGCCGTTGAAGTGGCGAGGTCTGCTTTATCCCCTTCGTTCGAGCGCATCATCGCAATGATGGCGTTGAAATTTTTATAGATAATCTGCGCGTCCTCCTCGATCGCCGTGTAAGCGTCCTCCGTGCCGCCGTGCTGAATGGAATACATCTCCAAGATCACGTCGTTCATCTTATGCAAAATCGACGTTTGTCCCGACGAGAACATCTCCGCCGTCAGGTGGTTGAGATCGCTTAAAAGACGGATAAACCGCTGCAATTTTTCATTTCCCACAAGATCGGTAGCCATTATAATTTCACCCCGTTTTTTTCTAACAGCGCACGCGCGCTCTCCACGCTGTCCACCCCCGTCTTGTTCTTGATGGGTGCGAACTCTCTTTCACGCTCCACTTCAAACGGCAGAACGCTGTCCATAAATTTAATAAGATCGACGGCAAGAAGCTCGAATTTATAACCGTTTTCCGTCTCGGGACGGACCGTCTCGCCCGCCTCATTCACGTGCTCGATCTTCTTTTTAACAATATGCACGGGCATGCGTGCCGCCGCCGTCCGTTCAAGCTGTTCCAGACGGAACAGGTAATTTAAAATCACGCCGTAGATATAAGCGAGACTCCCGTCCGCCGCCTGCTCGTTCGCCATTTCGTCCGTGAGCTCGTAGTACTCGATAATCGCAGGTTTGCCGTTTTCCAAACAAAGCACGCCCACCCGCTCTTTGGGATTATTTTTCGTCACGACCTTTGCCCCGCAGTTGACGCCGCTCAAAAGCGTTGCGCCGACGAACACGGGATCGGCAATCCGCTGAAGCACGTTGTCCACGGCATAAATGTTTATCCATTCGACACCGCGCGCTTTCAGCTCGTCCACCAGCCCCGCACGCTTTAAGGAGGTGAACCAACCGCCGTTGCCGTTGGGCGAGAGGGCGGGTCTTTCCTTGGTCTCCAGAAATATTTTCCCCTCGAAGTCGACGGCGGGAGCCATGTCCTGCACAAAGAATTTCACTTCCGTTTCGGGATAGCCGAAATAGTTATGCTCTTTCCAAAAGGCGGTCGTTTCCGCGTGGTTTTTCTCGCTCGTCATAATATAGAGCGGCACGTAAGCCCCGCACTCGTTCACAACCTCCAAAAGGTTGTTCATCTGTTGCTCGAAAATATATAAGGGACGGGTCACACCGATGTCGTAGGCACCCTTGGGACCGTCCACTCCAAGACGGGTTCCCTGCCCGCCCGCAAGGAGCACAGCGGCAACCTTGCCCGCCTTGATTGCTTCGACGCCCGCCGCCTTAAACACCGCTTTTTTCGCTTCGATCGCAGGGCGTTTCATGCCGTCAATAGGACGGATATCCCTGCCTGCGCCGCTTAAATCCTCGGGGTTTTTAAAGGCTTCCTCAAACGACCAATCCAAGGAGCCAATCACATGAAGAAGGCTCGCCTGCTCCGATTCGGTCAATTCCCCGTAATACCTTAAAAGCTGCGTTTGACCTTTTTTTTCGAGCAGTGCCTTCGCTTCCTGATAATTCATTCCTTTACCTCAAATATTTTAATCGTTTTTATTGTAACAAATTTTCCCGATAAAAGCAAGCTTTTGAGGAAATTTTTTCCGCGTAAGGTTTACAAGCGTGAAAAAATATGGTATACTTACCCTATGAATATGCAATCCCCTCTTTTCAAACTCGTTTCGCGGCTGCGCGCAAAACGGTTAAAAATGCGCTTTCCGATTATGAGCGAAGTGTTCGGCGTAGATTATGCCGAGCATGCGGGCGCGTTGGCGCAGTCTGCCGTCGGGGATCCTTTACAGCTCGTGCATACGCCCACAAAAAACCACCCGCATAACGTGTTCGTTTACAGCATTGAGCTCAACCGCATATTGGGCTATCTGCCGAAAACGCTCGCAAAAGAGCTCAAATACGTGTTCGGCAAAGGGTTTTGTCTGGACGGGGAAATTTGCGAGATCGTTTTTGAGGACGGCTTATGGCATAGCCGCGTGCTCGTTTATGACAAAGCCGAGCTGATGAAAGAACGGTTTTCCGCCCTCCCCTATCTTCACGGATCGGAGCGGTAACCCCCCCTAAAATCACAGAGCGAAAGAGATTTTTCTCTTCCGCTCTGTTTTTTCGTTTCGTTCCCGTTCCCCGACCTCGCAACGGGCTTTATCCCGCCGATATTAACGGACAATATTTTACCTCTCACACTTTATCCCCGCGCAGTCGGGCATAGAGCAAACCTGTTTTCGAAATACGTTCGGAGAAGTCTGCCCAATCCCCTCGCTTTTGATGATTCCAAACGTTTTCGGCAAGCGCGGGAGCACGCTCCTCCACAAGGCGCTGCTCCGCTCGCACGCCCTCCGCATGATCGGGGTAGGCGCTTACGATCCAATCCCCCCATGCAAGGAGTTGCCCGCCTTTCACTTGTGCACTGGGCTCGGCATGATAGGGCGTTTCCAAATACGGCGAATCGGGATGGGTGCCCTGCCAAGTGTATACGCTCCACTCATAGATTTCCTTGACCGTCCAATAACGCTTAGGCGTAACCACGTACATGGGTCGCCAAGAGCAGTTCACAACGTCGAATCCCGCCGCGAGCAGCTCGGGCGTCGTTTGATAATAATTTTCCCAGCTCATGATCAGCGCCTCGCGGGGGATCATATCGTTATAAGCGGCGGGAAAGCCCTCCCAAACAACGGGCGTTTTGCCTTCGTTTAACACACATTTACACATGCGCGCCACAAAATAGGCATACATATACTCGGCAAGCGCTTGTTTATTTAAGCCCTTGATTTGTGGATGCGAACGCACCGTCGAAAGGCTGTCCTCATCCTCCGTCCAAAAGGAGATCGCAGCCTCGTCGCCGCCGATATGAATATAGGGGGAATCCTTAAACAGCGCGCAAAGTTCTTTTAACACCGTCTCCACACCCGCAAGCGAATCCTCTTTCATGCTGATAATTCCGTTTTTGCCAAAAACGTCGCCATAGGCTTTCTGAAACGCCGTGCAATGCCCGTGAATATCCAGCTCGGGAACGATCTGCACCCCCCTCTTTTTCGCATAGCGCAACAAACCTGCCAACTCCTCCTCCGAGTAATGCCTTTCAGGCGTGGAAAGAAGCGGGAACGAAGAAGAGGGCAACGTGTAGCTCTGGTCGTCGTTAAAATGTAGGTGCAAATATTTCAGTTTGTAAAACCGACACATGTCCACGTATTCATACAGGAATCGAATATCGTGAAAGACCCGCGCAAGATCGATCATCACACCGCGCCACGCGCTGTCGGGTCGGTCGGAAATGCTCACGCTCGGGAAAGCGACGCCCCCACTTTCGGACTCCATCAGCTGAACGAGGGTCACCGCCGCATTCTGCGCACCCGCACAGGAGGAAGCAAACACCAAACAGCCCTCTTTAGAAAGGTCTACGCGGTATTCCTCCTCCAAAAGCCCGTCTATAAAGGAAAAGCGCACGTCGCCCCTATCGTTTTTTTCAAAACGAACGCCGTGGATACGCTCGGCGAAATCCCTAAACGTCTCTGCGGCGGCAGAAAACCGCTCGTCAAAAGAAAGGGTGGATTTTAACGTCACCGTCCCCCCTGTGCTTTCAAAATTTTTAGGGATAGGCAGGAGCTTCATTTTTTCAGCGATTCCTTGATCTTAGCGTAAATCTTGTTCCTAAAAGCGGCAAACGCGGCGCTCTCTTTCGGATACTCGTTATAATCCTTGATGCCCGCCTCCCCGATAAGCTTATCCGACGCTCCTTTACCCGCCAGCTTTTCAAGCGTTTTCAGGGCGCAATAATCCTGCCACGCCTCCCTCGTGAGTTCGGCGCGAATGGAATAATTCACGCCTGTTCTTGCGGGATAGACGAGATATCCGTCGCCGCCGGGGAAGAAGCCGCAAGCATCCGTGACGGCATAAGGATCGATCTCCTCAAGCGACAAAACGGAACTATAGAAATTGAAGCCCCAATGCAAAAAGCCCGTCGCGCCCGTCGCATAAAGCTGCGCACCCAAAATCCTCGTCCGAACCCCCGGCATATTAATGAAGCGGTTGGAATAATAATCGTTGTTGGGGAAACAGCAGTAATATACGATCAGCTCCTTTTTCTTAAAAGGCAGGAATTTCGCATAATGCTTAGTGATGGGGACGGGGATATCCACAATCCCCTTTTCGCAGAATACAGGCTCACTCAACGCGTCCATGGTAGGGATTCCGCCCATGTGCCGCTTGACAAGCGCACAGCACTTTTCATAAGTTTCCGCAGACGCGGGTCCCGGTTCGTCCGTCAAGTGCATATAGGAGCGCTCCTTGATTCCGAGCTTTAAAATCTCCTCATAGAGCGCAGGCAAAAAGGCGTCCAAAAAGGCGGCGTATTCTGTCGAGGCGGACGAAACGTGCCAGCCGAAAATCTTCTGTGTTCTGCCGTTTTTCTTCGCCATAATCTTCGGGCAAAAGCGCCCGCCCCACTGCGTGAACAGATGACTGAACTCGAAATATCGGATTCCGTGCGCCTGCGCAAATCGCACGAACTCCTCCAGCTTGGAAAAATCGAAACGGTATCCCCCGTCCACGACCTCCACGCCCACGAGCTGTGCCGTGAGCCGCTCGTGCCCCATCGCGGTGTCAAGCGGCGGCGTGAACAGCGGCGTGAGGAGCATATTCATGCCCAGATCGACGTACGCCTTTAAAAAGTACTCGAAAACGGTATAGAACTTCTTCGTGAAAGGCTTCACGCCATAATGTCGGCAAATACCGTCATAGTGCATCCACGTGGTCAGTTTGAGATCGTTTTTCTCCGCAAAAACGGGCAAGACCTCCACCGAATAGGAGAGGGCGGCAAGCTCCTTTCCCGCTTCGTCAAACAGCTTAAACGCAAGCGTGTGCAAGCCTGCGGGCAGCCCGTCCTCCCCGCCGCGCACGCTCACCCAAACCGCCTTCCACTGCCGACAGGGAAGCACGACGCCAAGCCCGCCGAACGGCTTTAAAAGATCGGGATACAGCCCCGGTTCTTTGCCGATATAATAATCGTCCGCCTCGGGTGCGGTGTAAGAGACGGCGACCTGCTCCACCGAACGGAGCGAGACGAAGGGAGCGAGATCCCCCGCCACCTCAATGCGGTTGTTCCTCGTCGCCCAAGGAATCTCGTTTTTAAAGACGAGCTGGAAATTGAGCTGCTCGTTTGAAAGCATCGTCGAGCTATATTCCTCCGCCGTGGGCTCCTTCGTTAAAAGCACCTTTTCAAACGAGGGCACGATCTTTGCAAACGTCTTATATTCAGGGCTTGCCATATTCTTTCTCCTTTATTTTAATATAATCGTCGCCGTGGACATATGCCCGAGCGGCTCTTTAATTTCAAGCGTCTTTCCGTCGAAGGCAAACGCAACGGGTCGAATCATTCCGTCCTTTCCGACAATCTCCACCTGCTTAAACGCCACGCCCTTCAACTCGAGACACATCTTATCAAGCGGTTTGAACATCGTGTTCACGAGCATGACAACGCAGCGATTTTCCTCCTTAAAAAGATAGGGATATACGCAGCTTGATTGCGTGAGGACATAGGTTTTCGCGCGCTCCTTAAGCATTTTGAATACGATTCTTCTTCTGACCTCGTTATAGTGCTCGTACGGCGCCGCCTCCATATAATAGGGAATAACGGCAAAACCCGTCTCAAGGACGCTACCCTTTCCGACGTGTCGATTATGATTATCGTAGACGTCCGAAAGTACGTTTACCTCGCGGGAATAGTCGATTTTAAGATAATCGCCCGTGGACCACATACCGCCCTCGCTCGAGACCCTCAAGCCGTGATGGCCGTCAACCTCCAGCCAATCCCCCGCCTGCTCATAGGCAGTCTTTCCCTGATTGGTGGGAATCCGCTCCAGTGCTTTTGCGGCGATCAGCCGCCCTAACCCGCGCTCGAAAAGACGTTCTGCCGCGCCCGCGTCCACCAACACAAAGTTGTTTTCAAACAACGCTTCCATTTCTCTGTCCGTGAAATCGTCGGCACTGCCTCCGATTAGACAGACGAACTCTCCTTTCAGCGCCTTATCCAAAGCAACCTTATAAGTACAGCCAAGCCCGCTCAAATATCCCGCAAAATCAAGATGGTAGGGATACAGATCCCGCCAGCCGCGCTCGCGGATTTCACGCTTATAAGCGCAATTTGGATCAAACGGAATCACGACGCCCTCTAAAGAGGAATATTTCAGCTTTAGATCGGTCACAGCGCGAAGATACGGCGTGATATTCTTGATCGCCTCGCCATAGCCCGCCACGTCGAACGCACCGTTCCCCACAACGTCCAAAATGTTATACGTCATGCCCGATAAGATAAGCGGAATCGCCGATTCCACCTGAAAGCGCAAAAACTCGGGATCGCGCACGTAATTATTATAATCCCCGCTTTCCAGCTCGGGATAAATCTTTGCGTCGTCGGGCAACATACGGCGAACAAGCATACTCGTCATGTTAAACGCACGATAATAATAGGCGGGAACGTTCTCGTTATAGGCGGGCAAATGAATACGGTTGATAATCCGCTTGCCCTGCGCGAGCCCCTCGCAAACGCCCTTCCAATCCCGCGCCTCGAACGTGTGAGAGACAATCGAGGACGACATCAAGCCCACTTCGGTTTTCGGCGAGGATTTTGCGATATTCTTCCCCGCAAATTCAGCCAAAGAAAGGATCGTATCGCGATTTACATCCAGCCAAGCCTTTCTTTCCGCAGTGGGTTTTCCCTTGGCGAATATTTTTTCCAAAAGCTGTTCGCGCGTATAAGCCGTTCCGAGCTTCTCGTTAAATTTTCTCATGTGGATATCGCAATAGCACCCGCCGTAATTTAACGGCGCATGGTTATGAAGCCTAAAATCATCCTCAATCCATAAAACGTCGGGCGCAAGCTCACCCGTGTAATACGCCTGTACGTCGGCAAAATATTTACGCCACTCCTCGCAATACGGACAAACCTGCAGAGTAGATCTCAAGCCGTCCATATCCGTCATAAGGGTAAAATTCTGTCCCTCTTTGAGGGTTCTTCCACGGTCTACGTGCCCAACCTCCATCCAAGGATTGAGACTGAAAGAGATTCCCGCGTCGTTAAAGAGCTTTTTCGCCAGCTTAATCTTTTCCACCCACGGCTCAAAATCCGCCTTAGTGGAATGCCCGTCGAAAAATGCCTCGGCAAACATAAACACAATCACGTTTCCGATATCGTTTTTCAAGCAATAATCGCGGATATCCTCGGCGTGCTCCATAAAGCGCTCGTCGGGATATATCTGCACGCGCAGACAGTTCGTGTACCGATTAAAATTGAGTTTACTCTCTTTCATTTCAGTTCCTCTTTTTTATACTCTTTGATAACTCAAACGGCAAAGATCGATTCCGTAATTTTTTTCAAGGTCGGAAATAAGCAATTCCATGCGGCTCTCTCCTTGGGGAAGCTCGAGCACAACGGAACGCACAAAAAATACGTCTTGCGGGTTTTGCCCTGCCTCAACGGGAATTTTACCGATGGTCAACACAGATTGCTTGACGCCGTCCACCGAGATCTCGAGCGTTGCCTGCTCCGAAGCCGCCGCAAGTAAAATGTCGAAACGATAACGCCCCGCCTTTTCCACGATCAAATCATAGCCCACGCAAGAAAGGTTGTTTCTCGCGTCGCGTTTCAGATTGTGCAAGCTTCTGCCGCAGCCGACGCTACATTTACGGATTCTTGCCCAAGTGCTTGTTACGAAAGTTGGATTGATCGCGTCGATATATCCTTTCTCGCCGATCGGGAACGTTTCGCCCATATAACGACGTTTAAAAACATCGAGACGCATGATCGAACCGAGAATATATTCAACCGACTCCGCAAGCACGTTACGTGAAATGCACCCCTCCTTGAGCTTCTCCTCGCAAAGGGAAAGCTGTTCGGGATGACCCTGGGGATTTTTGATATTCCCGCCTGCGATCAATTCCTCATAGAGGTTAGATTCGCGTATTTCCCAATCGGTGAGAACCGTTCCCCGATAGGAAAAATCCTCGCGAAGCACCTTTCTCAAAATTTCTCGGTTTTTCGCACAGCGGTTGCCGTTCAACAGGTTGTAGGAACTCATTAAATACAACGGGGCGGAATTCTCGAGCACGATTTCAAATACACGATAATAAATTTCCCGAAGCGCGCGTTCGCTCACGATACTGTTGGAAAAATGTCGATTATCCTCTTTATTGTTGGTGACAAAATGCTTCACGCAAGCCCCGATTCCCTTGGACTGCACGCCGTTGATATAGGCGGCGCCCATCTTTCCCGCAAGAAGCGGATCCTCCGAGAAATACTCGAAATTTCTCCCACAGAGCGGATGACGGTGAATATTCACTCCCGGCGCGAGCATAATATCCGTTTTCAATGCGGTTGCCTCTTCAGCTACCGCCTCGCCCATTCTTTCGGCAAGAGCAACATTCCAAGTCGCGGCAACCGCCGTGGCGCAAGGGAAATAAGTGGACGAAACCGAACGCCTGACCCCCGCGGGACCGTCCGCCGTCTGCACGTTGGGTACACCGTACTTTTTGCTGTTGCCGTAACCCGCCGTGCCGCTGGCATATGCAGGCGGCTGCGCTTGACAAAAATCGACCAATTCCCGATCACTCATGCGGCAAACAAACTCCCTTAAGGAGATTTTTCCCTCATCTACATCTGACAGCTTATACGCTTTTCCGTCCTCGATATAGGGATAGTCCGCAACGGGCGATTCCTCTGTCGCGACCTTTTTTATAATCCGTTTTTTCTCATTCTTCCAAGTGAAAACCTCTTTTGCTTCCCTTGCATTCGTTCCGACCAAAACGGTATATTCGCCCTCCTTGAGAACAAACGCCCCGCACTTTTCGTCAAATGAACGCATGGCGGAAACGGGGAACGCGTATTCCTTCTCTTCCGTTTCCCCTGCCATTAACTCTCTTGTCTTGAAAAATCCGACAAGCTCCACACTCGGAGAGAGCGGCTCTGTGCAAGGCGACGAAAAATAAATCTGAACAACCTCTTTTCCCGCTCTTTCGCCTATATTTTTCACGGAAACAGAAAGACGGATCTCGTCCGTTTTTTCCGAATAAACCGCCCCTTCAACCGAAAAGGAAAAGCGCGTATAGGAAAGCCCGAAGCCGAAAGGATACAAAACCTTTTCTTTCGCCGCTTCCTCGCTTTCAAAATAGCGATATCCCACGTAGACTCCTTCGCTGTAGCGAATATCCGTCGTTTCGTAAAAGCCCTCGTCCGACGGATATGCCTTTTCGTCCACCGCCCAAGTATCGGGAAGTCTGCCGCTCGGACAAACCTTTCCCGTAAGAACGCGCGCAAGCGCTCTGCCGATATACATACCGCCGTAATACGTTACCGCAACGGCTTTCACCTTTTCGTAAGCGTTTAACTCGCTCACCTTGAAAAAGGACGGCGTATTGAGGACCACGATCACCTTTCCCACCGCGCTTTTACTAAGCGCATTCAAAATTTCTCTGTCCTTTTCAGACAATCCAAAAGCCTCGGGTTTGATGTCCTCTCCCTCGGTACTGAATACGGAAATCGTATAAACGGCGATGTCGTTTTCCGTTAAATCGGGGATTTTTCTTTCCCATGCGGAAAAATTGTCGTTTTCGTTCAAAAGGACGAACGCTCCGTTCTCGGATTCCTCTTTCAATCCGACAAAAATATCGATCCAATCCTCTACGTAGACTTCGGAGGACCCACCTCCGCCAAGGAACGGATAACGACTTCTCTCTCCGATTACAAATATCCGATCGCTGGTTTTTAAAGGCAACATGCCCTCATTTTTGAGTAAGACGATCCCCTCTTCCTCGATTTCACACGCAAGCTCGGAGTGCATATAAGGCTCCATTATTTTTCCCTCCTTTTGGATATGAGCCATTCGATAAGATCGGTTTCGCCGTACGCTTGATTCCAAACGTCGTGTCCCACGTTGGGATAGAGAAAAAGCTTCGCGTCCTTCGCGTTGCGCTTTTCAAGAACACGGTAAATATCTTTGGAATAGAACACGTTCACCGCGTCGTCAATCTCGCCGTGATAGATACGCAGCGGCAAATTGAGAATTGTATCCGCACGCCAAGCCATACCGCCGCCGCAGATGGGCGCCGCCGCCGCAAACAGCGAGGGATTGTCCATGATCACCTGCCACGTGCCGAACCCGCCCATGGAGATACCCGTGATCGAAACGGCGTCCTCGTCCACGCTGTATTTTTGTTTCATGTCCTCGATGAACGCAACCACCTGTTTGGGGTCGGAGTTCCAAGTCTTGCCCGCCTTACACTGCGGCGAAACCACAATCGCTTCGTAATCCACGTCCCCGTCGAAAATCTTGGGAATGGAATGACATTTTAAGACGAACAGCTCGTTCCCGCGCTCCCCCGCACCGTGCAAAAAGACGAGCAAGGGATACTTTTTCTCCGCGCTGTAGGTCTTGGGAAGATACAAAAGATAGTCGAATACGCTTTCGCCGTAGATAGCCTGTTGCATGATATTTTCCTCCGTTTAAATTCTGTTTACCGAAACAATCCTGCACCAATCGGATTCCCAAAGCGGCTCCTGATCGGGGTAGTCATAGTTGGTCTCGTTGATGATCGTCTCCTCGAGCTCGGGAATCGCCTCTCCCTTTAAGAGATATCTCTCCAGCCGTTTTTTCTGTTGGCGCAGACGGGCAAGCAACCCGCCCAAATGGAGCTCCTGCACCTCAAACGAATAGAGCAGGTTCTCGTTCATCCATTCTTTTTTCACCAATACGGCAAACTTTTTCACCTGCTCGATCAGCGGCTCGAAATTCTCTTGAACAAGCTTTTTGACCGCCTTTTTATTCCCCTCGCGATAATAATTTCTCAAGCGAATTCCGAGCGCATACTTTTTCGAGAGAATCTCGCACAGCTTTGCCCGCGTCTTAAAAAGATAGGCATATTTTTTCGCCCCGCGCGCCGCCGTGAGGAGCTTCGCTGCATAGGTGGGATATCTGCCTTCGTCTCTCACGCGGATGTGCTGATCGAAAATCCCTAAAAACACGTCGCCGTAAAGCCCGTATTCGGACGGCGAAACAAGCCTATCCCCCTCGTGCGGAAGCTCGTCGGGCAAATCGAGCAGCAGGAACTTATCCTTGCCCACCCCCGTGACAGACTTCACGAGCTCGCTCGTATCCCCATAGCACTTTTCAGCCGCCCTCGCAAGCACGGGCATATGCGCATAAATCGAGCACTCGCCGCCGCGATCGTTCAAAAACATGACGGTATACGACTTCACGCCCGCCTTTTTACACGCGTTGACGCTCTTTTCGAGCTTCTTAAGATAATAGCCGTTGTGCGACGTAAAATTCCCGCACTTCACGGGCAAGGCATAGGCAAGCGGGTTTTCAAGCGCGCGGTGACGGGCGAAATTTTTCTCCCAATCGGCGCTCTTTTCCCCTGTGACGAACGTGGAACAAAGCCGCACGTCCTTATCCAGCTTCTCTTGGATATACTCGGTGAGCTGTGTTTCGGGGTAACGCTTTCTCGTCGCGCCGAACAGGTGGAAGGTGTCGCACCACGAAAGGTTGTACTCCCGCTCCTCCGTGAAATCCTTGTCGTAGTTTGTATACTTCTCCGCGTCGGGCTGACTGACCGTGAACAGCAGATCGGAATACATCTCGATATCCTTATATCCCTTTTCACGCGCAATTTTCAAAACGTCGCGCACGTGATCGACCACGATTTTGTCCTTTTCCTTAAAACCGTTGCGCTTATAATACCACCATCTGCCCATGATTCCGCCCGTGTCGTCCATGCCGATATGCAGCTTATCCGAACGGAGATTCTTCCTCCAAAAATCGAAGAACTTCCCGATCAACGCGAGCACGTTTTCCTGACTGCCGCAAAGGATCTCGTCGCCGTCCCAATAAGCGGGCCAATAGAAGAAGCGGTGCACCGAACGCACAAACCCCGTGAACGTCGCCACGGCGGGAATTAGTTCGATCCCGAGCGAATAGGCAAAATCGTCCCATTCTTTGAGCTCCTCGCCCTTAAAGCGAAAGCTTCCGTAACCGAAATAGGGTTCCCCCTCGAGCGTCATTTCGCTCTCAACGGCAATATATGCCTTATTATACCCCATCAGCGCGAGTTTGACAAGCATATCGCGGAACGTTTCCGTCGTGGGAATCTTATTTTTTGCGCAGTCAAAGAGGAAACCGAGCTCCGTGAACGCGGGCTCCTCCTCCGACGAAAACGCTTTGCCGCCGCTCTCTTTAAACAGCCGCAACCCGCGGCCGAGCGAGCCACCGACAAACAGTCTCTCCCCGTCGAAACAAACGCCGCTTTCTTCAGGCGAATAGACCAACGAAACGTCCTCGCCCTCCTCCAAGCCAAGCTCCTTTAAAAGTGCCCTTGCGCCGACAAGATAGCGGTTGGAAACGCCTTTGAGATTAATTTTTCCGTAATTGAATTCCATGACCGTTTCCCCCTTTAAAGCCTATATTGAGAATAAATTTCCTCAAACTGCCCCTGCTTAATGGGCTTGAAATCGTAATTCGGGTTGACGTAGCTCAAGACTTCCTCTTCGAGCTCGAAAATCCGCTCCGTCGTTCCCTCAATCCACGCCTGCAAACGCTCGATCGCGCCATCCGTGCGAAGCAGCATGCCGCCCAAGCGCTGTTCGATCACGTCGAATCCGTGGGGCTTACACTCCCGCATCCATTGCGCGCGCATCTCGTCGGCAAACCGCTTAAAGCACTTCTTCAAAGGCAGGTAGTCACTCTCAATCAACCGAGCCATGCCCCCCTTGTCGCCCGCAAGATAGAGTCTCCTCGTCTTTTGTGCGACGGCGATTTTTATAGAGAGCAGCTCGCAAAGCGCCGCCTGCGTGCGGAAGAGATATTTCCATTCCCCCGCGCTCTTTGCCGCCGCTCGGAGCTCCTTCGCATACCCCGCGCAATCGGCGGCATACTCCTCGTTCACCTGACGGAGATAGTCGTTTTCAAAATACCCCGAATAGAGCATATATTTGGAATGACGGCTCACAACGTCGGGATAATCCTTACAGAAATTGGCATAGTCGAGCTTGAACATATTCTCCACCGAACAGCCGAACAGCCGTTCAAAGCGTTCTGCACAAGCCTCCTCGCTGTTGCCGTAGGCATATTCGATCGACAGGAACTGCGTGACGAGCCCCGCAAAGTAGGCGCACTCGTTGCCATTATCCCCCCAAGCCGTGAGCAGGAACTTTTTAATCCCGATTTCCTTGCACGCGTCGATCTGATAGCGGAGATAATTCATACTGATCTTATTGTGCGGTGCGGGCGAGCCGAAACGCCAAATTGTGCCCGCATAGCACACGTCGCGGTTAAACGTCAAATGGCTTTTCAAAACCGCTTTGATATCGGGCGAATTCCAATAGCACCAATTCACGAGCGTGACGTTCTCGGGCACTCTCTTTCGGATATGCTCGCTGACGGGCTTCTTTCCCGTGCCGATCTCGGAATCCTCCTCAATCCAGAAGAAGACGTCGCTCCACATCATGGGGAATTGAAAGCCGTATTTTCCCGCGATCTCGTTCACGCGCTGCAAATGCGCGGTAAACACCTCGAGACGGTCCTTCGTCGGCCCATGCTTATCCCAATAGGCACCGAGCGCGACGGACGAGGTCTCGTCCATACTGATATTGATTCGATTCGTTCTAAAGCATTCTCGGAGCGTTGCAAACATTTTATCGAGAAGCTGATAGGTCCTTTCGTCGCCGGGCAACAGCACGTCGTAGCCGTCGCAGACCTCATAAAATCTGCGCCAACGGAACAGACGGGACAAATGCCCCAGCGTTTGAATACAGGGCACGAGCTCAATCCCAAAGAGGCTCGCATATTCGTCGAGCGCCTTTAACTCGGCGACCGTCATACGGCCGCGCAAATACCCGAAATACGGCTCGCCTCTAACCTCGTAGGTGTCCTCGGTGTAGAGCTGTACGCTCCGATACCCCATGAGCGCGAGCTGACGGAGATTCTTCTTGATCGCCTCCACCGTCATGACCCCGTTTCTCGACAGGTCCACCATATACCCGTAATCATCGAACGCGCAGCTTTCCTCCACGGTAAACCTACGCCCCCGCTTCGCGATTGCATAGCCGAGCCCACGGAAAAATTCGGGCACGACCGTGTAATCGATCTCCACTTTTTTTGCGCTTGCGCGAACGCGGAACTTATCCGACCGATTCGCCACAATCAGCGTTTTGCCGCCCAAAAGCCCGCGCTCCTTCAAAATGATCTCTGCGCCCGTTTTGAGTTCGCCGCTCAACTGTCCCAAATAAAATCCCATATTTTTTACCTCCCGACAGGGATTTAATCCTCCCGCAAACAGAGCAGGGGCATAAATATCCCGCCCTGCACGCTTCTTGCGCGGAACACACAGCCGCACGGCTCCGCTGTATCCACGCTATACCAATCACAGAACGGCAACCGTCTCTTCGTTTCCCGCATAGAGCGGGCAATCGCCTCGTAAATCTCTTCGCGATAATCCTCTCCGCCAAAACACGAGACGAACGCCAGCCAATCCGTCTTGGTCGAATTATCCTTAATGTCCGAATAGAGCTTCACGCCATAGCGGAACATATTCTCCCGATAGCACGCCGCTTCCTTCTTAAACGTTTCATATTCAAAGAGGTTGGCGCGGAAATATAAATCAAACGCAAGATTATATTTGAGGGAGTACATTCCCTCCTCCTCGTCGTCAAACGTGGCAGGCATGTACTCGTTCACCGAACAAAAATCCTCCACAAACCTCGCGATCTCACGCGCCTTATCCTCATAGACGGAACCGTCCTCTTTCAGCGCCTCGCAAATTCCCGCAAAGGCGTATAACCCCACGATTGCCTTCAAGGTCAGATTGATATTTTTTGCCTTTCTGCCGCAAAAATCGTCGGTGGAGAGCTGATTTTCAGGCATTTTTCCGTTCTCAAAAAGATAGTCCGCCCAACGCTTCATCAGCGCGAAATTCTCCTTGAGCATCTGCGTTTTTCCGTCCTCTTTATACGCCGCATACGCAACGATTAAAACGTCCGCGCTCTCCTCCACGGGCATCTGCCGATCAGGATTATAATAATCCATATCCCTTTTCACGTTGTAGATTTTAGGCAGAGTCACGCTCCTCACCTTCGGTTCCCAAGGAATATCCGCAATCTTATCGAGATACTTCCCGCCCTTATTGCGCAGCGAATAAAACTCGCCGTAGCAAAGGGGATACATTCCCGCGTCGTGCGGCGCAAAATTCTTATCCTCCCAAACCTTCGACTTTGCGAACTCGAAAATGGGATAGAGCATTCCGCGCAGCAGCTCGGGATTGTATTTTAAGAATAAGGGCGCGGACGGATAGGTCACGTCCACCGTCGCCGCACAGCCCGCCGAGCCGTTCTCGCGCGAGATAAACACGGTGTTTCCCGTTTTATAGTCATAGGCAAGCTTATGCGCGCCGATCGTCTGAACGAGCGACGCATGACAAAGCGTTGCATAGGTTTTTCCAAGTTTTTTCCATTCCGCGTGATAGGCTTTTTTGTAATTTTCCGCCCGCGCGAACGTCTCGTATGCGTCTGCATACGCCTCCTCGAGCGCGTCCGTGATCGTCTTTCCGTCTCGGAAATAATATCCGACCAAAGGCCGCCCGAAATAATTTAAGGAAATGATATCGTCGAATGCGAACATGAAAAAGCCCTGCGCCCGCTCCTCCGCGTGCAAGCCGTCCGCAAACGTGTTTTCCCCAACAATATATTTGTAACCGTTCTCCTCTTTGACGAAACAGTTCTCGCCCGAAACGTACCAATACCCCCAATCGGCACCGCTCACGTCGTTAACAATCGAAAGATGCATCTGCCGCTCAAGCCCCAAATAGGCGCACTCAAAGCCGTCAAAGGCGATCACAGCCGCCCGAACGTGCTCCTTTCTGTCAGGCTCGATCGCCGTGTCGTAGGAAATGCGTTCCTCCACCTCGAAAACGATCTTCGCTTCCTTAATCCGCTTTTTCGGCTCGATCTCGTATTTGAGATAGCACACGGGTCGGGAAAGCGCCTCCAAATCGTCGATAAAGAGAGGAGAAAGAAATTCCGCCTTTAAATCCAGAATCTCGCTCTCGAACAAGCAAACGGTGGAATATCCCTCCGTTTTGATCTCCGTTTGGACGAGCTTATCACCGCCCTCGCCGAAAAAGACGAGCTGTTCGCCGTCCGCTTCAACGTACGCACGCATGACTTTTTTATTCCCCACCCAAAAAATGGGATTCGTTTTATTAATTTCCTCGTTGTCTGCCCATATCGAAAAATAGGGGTCCTTTACAAACAGCGGATAAGCCGCTAATTTTCTTTCCATTTCTCTTACCACTTTATTTTATTTCTTGAATGCATACCTCCCCCTTTCCCCCTGTGTTGCAAGGGGGAAAGTTCGAGATATTTCATTGTGCCTTTTTAGACAAAGTTCAACCGTTATGAGACGGTTAGTTTGGCTTTTACCGTCGTGCCCGAAACAAACTTGGAATCGGTCAGTTTATAAACGATCGTGTAAGTACCCGCCGTGGTAACCGTGACGCTCGTGCCCGAAACAGTCACGCCCTCGGTCACAACGTTACCGTTCGCGTCCCAAACCTCAACCGTGTATGCACCGAACACCGTCGAAGAAATAGCAACGTCCGTTGCCGTGCCCGCCGTTGCCGTCTTATCTGCCACGCAAATTTCTGCGGAGTAAATATCAAACACTTCACCGTCAAGATAATCGGCTCCTTTCGCGTTATTGTAGATATAGACCGCAATAGAATAATCCTCGGTTTCAGTCAATTTCCCGTTATTCTTTCCGAAAGTCCAAGCGTCAATAAGCTGTTGCGCCGTTATTTTAACTTCAAACCATTCGTTTGCAACGTTCGTTACCGAATTCCAACCCGCAGAAACGGGAATATTGGACTCAACGCCGAAAATCGCACTAGCAACCGAAGCGCGATAATAGCCCTTATTACTTCTCATCCAAATGGAAAGATACAAATTCGAGCCGCCCTCTTTCACCATCGTTTCAAGCACTTCGTTTCCTGCAAGACTCGTGATGTTGAAATATACGTCTCTTCTAGAACTATACGCACTCGCCATCGTGACGCGGCTCGCCGTTCTATTCGTCACACTGCCTTTATAGCCCGCCGACAAAAGCGCATTATATTCTTCGTCGGTTAATGTGTATTGTGAATAGGTTGCCGTTTCCGTTATATCGGTGCCGCCGTTTGCAGTAGCGTCGTACTCCGTAACCGTGCCAGCCGTGCTCATATCGTCAAGCATTGTTGCCGAAGTGTACACCTTGGAAACTTTCAACACTCTCGAAATCTTCGCGCCGTTGGGATAAGCCACAACCGAACCGCCGTAGCCGTTGGACGAAACAAGGTTGTAGACTACCTTATAGGAGCCAGCAGCCAAGCCGCTTACGGTGTAGCCGTCAGCCGTGTAGTCCTCGCCCGCCACAAGCTTCGTGTCGCCGCTATAGATATCGAAGCCGTTCACTTTCGTATAATGTGCCAAAGGATTGATCGTCTTAAGAGAAAGATCCGCACCGTCTGCCACCGTGCTCGTTTCCACGTCGTTGAGCATCAGCTCCATGGAATAGAACGTGTAGGTAATCGCCGCCGTGTTTCCACCCTTGTGATAAGCGTAAAGTCCGGGGGCAAACTCTGTTCCGCCACTACCCTCACACCAATATTTAGCGCTCTGCAATGCCTTTGGATTGAAGCGGAACTCGTGCCAAGTGTTTGCGGAAGTCGTAAACCAGTCGTTTTCATTCCCAATGGGCGTGGGCGACGCGGAAGCTGCACCCTGCTTAAGATTCGTGAAATCATAGCCACAGAATTTTCCGATCGGCAAGTTTTGCGCCGAGTCTGCCTTAAACCAAACGGAAATATAATAATTTTCCCCCACGTCTGCCCAAGCAAAGCTCTCGCAATAATGAGCGAAATCGAAATCCGTAAAGCCGACGCCGAAAGTTATCGCAGTGGAATTGGTGGGTACATTAACAGAGCCCACTTTACCTTTTTCGATCGTGCCCTTATAGCCCGCCGCTTTCAAAGCAGCCCAATCGGAGTCAGAAATATCGGTAACCGTTCCGCTGTTCACAACAGAGCCCGCCGTTGAAAGATCCTTCCAGCTTCCCGAAAGATTATACCAGCCCTTGATCCCTGCGCCCGTGCCGAGCACCGTGGGCGTATCCGTCTGATCGGAAAGCTCAGCGGAAACAACTGTTTCTGCCGCGGGCATCGTCACCGTGCCGTTAGCCCAGTTGAAAATATTTGTATCGCCGTTTACACTAACCGATTGCATCCATTTACCGTCGAGATCCCAAGTGAGATCGAGCACCTGCCCTTCATAGGCATAATCGTAATCGAGGGTAATGCCCGAGCCTGCCGCCGCGGAAAGCGCATAGAACGTCTTGCCGCTCATGTAATTATTGAGCGCAGACGTCTCCTCGGTGGTGTGCGCGTTGCCGCTCACCGATTCCTTATAGGCGACGTAAGCGAGGTTTCTCTCCTGTTCCTCGGAATAGAAGGTCTCCGTATTCACGCCGTCCGAAACCGTGATATACGCGCGAGCGAGGATATCCTGCGTGTAATACGTTGCGGGAATATCGTAAAGCGCGACGTTATAATAGGTGTTTTCGCCGTTGACGTAGGTCGAAGAATCGCCCACAACCACCTGTTTGATTGCCACGCCCTCCACGTTGTTCTCCAGATCGAGATTTCCTTGAAGCTCTGCCTTGGGAATGATAAGCATACCCATTTCCACCGAATAATTGCTCGTAAGCGAGGTGTATTCGCTCGTGGGGATAGAGGCACGGAAGCGGATTGCTTCGTCGTAGTCGCCCGTCATTCTCACGCCCGCACCCGCCATAGAGATGGAAACGGAGTCCAAAGCCGCGATGTCCGCGCTTGCGTTAAAGGAGGGAAGGGCCACTGCGATAGCCGCCGCACAAAGCGTGCTCGCCGCAATCGCGGTTACTTTAAGCATGTTTTTTCTCGTTTCGTTTTTCATGCTCCCACCTCCGAGTTCCAGTCGTAACCGATCATCGTGTCCGTGCCGTCGTTGGTCGTGTCGACCATACCGCTGACCTTAACGATATCCGTTTTGACGTCCGAATCGAAAAGCATACTTTCCAATTCGGGAGTTACGTAAAACTTTTTCATGTTTTTTCCTCCATAATTAGATTTTTAAAAAGTTTTGCCTTGTTTACCTACATAAATGTTTCATATCCTCACTGCCCTTTTGTTGTCCTCCTTTTTCGGGCATTCGTGCCCTCCCGAATCATATTTATTTTTCCTGCTTTTTTGTTTTTAGAACTTTTATTTCAACGTGACGGCGCGCTGGAGAATTGTTCCCTCCTCATACGCCCCCATGGAGAAATCGTAAACAACCGTATACTCGCCCTTATCGAGCCCGTATACCGTGGTGCCGTCCACGCTGTAGTCCTTACCGCGAACGAGCTTTTTCTCGCCTCGGTAAATCGACCATTCGTGCGTGTCCGAATAGGGAAGCCCCGCTGTGTCGAACTTTACGTCCAAGGGCCCTGCGGGCTGTTCGATACCGTCGCACATAACCTCCGCGCCCCAAACCGTGATATAGTTCCCGCCTTCCTTATGGTCCTCCAAATTCCAAAAGAGAACGCCGAGATAGTAGCCGTCGGCTTTTTTGAGCTTTTTAAAGACGGAAACCTCCATGCGAAGCTCCTGCCAGCCGTTCGCCGTGGGGAACGTTTGATACTGTGCGTTGAAATTATTTTGATCGGGTGCCCACCATGACCAATTATCTTCGCTCGGCTGATAGGTCATAAACCGCCGCGAGGAGCCGAAGCCCGTCGTGGATTTCATCCAGATCGAAACGTAGATTCCGCCGTCCTCGCCAACGTTTTCCCAGAAGGGGTGGTCCATTCCCTCATAGAACCAGAACGCAACCGTTCGCCAGCCCAAGCCGTCGTCCACGTTTAATTGAGCGGCATAGCGTTTGTCTAAATACCCGCGATAGCCTGCGGCTTTGAGCGCCGCGTAATCCTCGTCCGTGATCGAAACGTTTTCGGAGAAAAGATTGTCGGTTACCTTATCTTTAGGCGCCGCCCAATGCAGGTTGGCGCTTCGCCAATAGCCGATCGCATTCTCCTCCATGCGCCCCGCAAGGATCATGGGATTTTTCAGTCCCGAAATATATTCGGGTGTGATCGCCACCTTTGTCGCGGGCATTTTAAAGGTTCTGGACTTTTCGTCATACGACACTTCGCCCGTGGCGGCAATCAGCTTTAATTTCTTCAAGCTCTTGCCCCGAACGGGCTCGAGCTCGAGTTTCACGGTTTGCCCCTCATAGGCATAGTCGTATTCCGCACTCACGCCGTCGTCGCAGGAGATCTCATAGAACACAAGCTCGCCAATGAGGTTTTCCGCCGTTTCCCTGTCTTCGCCCGTCAGCTCGCCCAAGAGCGCGAGATAGGAAAGATAGGCAAAGTTGGTGTTGCGCGTGGAAGAATGTGCGGATAAAACGGTTTTCTCGGTTTCCTTATCGGTTACGTGCGCGTAGGCGCGAACGAGAATGTTTGCCGCGGAATCCTCGAAAGAAAGCCCCTCGAGGGTTGCGGAAAAGGTGTATTCCGCCCCGTCCTGTTTCGCTTCGAGATTTCTTGCGGCTTTCAAATTCGTAAATTCGCTCGTGTATTTCAGCTCGCCGAGCGCATAGTCCTCGGGCACTGCGATCAAGCCGAAATCCACGTCGTAATTTTTAAGCGTTTGATAGTTCGCCTTAGACATGCTCCCCTCGAGCGCAAGTTTCACCTCGCCGTTTTCAAAGACCGCCGCCGCGGAAACGGTCAGCGAATCGAGCGTGGGATAAACTTCCTTTTCCCCGCCGAGCTCGCCGCCACCGCATGCGCTCGCCCCAAAGCAGAGCACCGCCGCCGAAAGAAGGGAGATAAATTTTTTGAAAATTTTCATTGGTGCCTCCTTTAAGCGTTAATTGTAAGAATCGCGCAATCGCTCTCCTTGAGCTTGGGAACCACGCTGAAGCCGCCCGAATCAGGAAGAATTTCCGCGTTGCCCCAAACAACCTTTGGCATCACGCCCACGGGAACGCCGAGCTCTTCAAACGTGAAGCTCTTCACGCCGCATTTATTCGCCTCGGAATTAAAGAGACAAATCACCGCCGCGCCCTCCTTTTTATGGATATGGCACATGGGCCCCTTGCCCGTGAATTCCTCGCCGTAGAAATAGTAGCGGTATTTCGCAAATACGCCCGTTGCCGCCTGCACCGTCTTTTGAAGCTCGGGCGAAATACGCTCGAAATTCCCGATTCCGACGTGCTGAACGGTACTTGCATAATACCAGAACACCTCTGCGTTTTCGCCCGCACCCGCAAGGTTCATGTGCAAGTACATGGGCATACGGTAGGCAAGTCGATAGTAGTAGAGATTTTCCGTCCAGCCCTTGCTGTAATCGGCGTAGGGCTTCCACATATATTCAAAGCCCCAACGCTCGTGGTGTCCGTTCCCGAACATATAGATCGGATAGTAGTAGCCGCCCGCGTCCACCCAATCGTGCGCCTCGATAATGAGGTTCGGGCAGGTTGCCTTGAGCTTGGCTTGCAGGTCGTTCAAATGCCATGCGTGCTCATAATGCGTGAGCGGCAGGCTATGACCGTGATTCTTGCCGTAGCAACGGACGCGGAAGTTATCGTGACCGTCGAAGCTGAAGAATTTCACGCCCTTGTCCGCAAGCGCTTTCATTCTCTCGTAGTAGATCTTTTTGCCGATCGGAGAAGCCGCGCACCAGCCGTATTTATGCCAAGGATTCCCGGGGACCACCTTGCCGTCCTTACCGCGACGGAGCGCCTCGTCGGGAAGCGTTTTCGCCGCCATGTGCATACCGACCAAAAGCCCCAGATTCATGCCCTTTTCTTCAAGGCGTGCGATCGTGTCCTCGATCTTTCCCATACGCGCCTCGTCCCAAATCAAACTGCCGTAGCTCGTATCCCAGCCCTGATCGGTGTAGAGCGTGGTACAATGCACACTGTGCGCCACGTCGATCAGACGCGAGATAATTTCCTCGTTCATCGCGTGTGCCTCAAAGCCGTCGGGCGTGGGGAGCTCGCTGATGTCGTAGTAAATACAGTAGTTGGTCATCGGAACGTAGTTCTCGGGCTCCTTCACGCCGTGCGCCGCCATGAAATCGCGATAGTAGGCAAACGCCTGTTCTACGCTCTCCCCCGCACCAAAGCGGTATCTCGTCTTATAAAAACCGATCTCCACCGCTTTTGGCGAGTCCTTGAAGCTCTTGTCGTCCTCGTCGGGATCCTCCGTGAGCCGATAACGGGCATACCCGACGGCGTCTGCCTCGTCGGAGCCTACGAATTCCTCGTGAAAAGCCGTGTTGCCCTCCACCTTTTCCACCGTTTTATCAACGTCGAAATAGGCGCTCCCGATCAGCATATTTTCCTCTTTTCTCAAACGCACGAACACGGGCTCGTCGTCGTTGGGTTCTTTGAGGACGGTCATTTGCCGCCCCGAAGCGAAATTCACGAACACGCCCTCGTAGCGCTGTTGATAGGCGTTGCCCTCGAAGAAGGAAAAGTCGATCGAATGAGGCTGTTTACCGAGAACCTGAAAAGGTATGGGGCGAACGCTTCCCTCCGCTTCGCAAAAGACCCACATAAATTCAAAGGAGTCCACGGGAATCTTGGAGGCAAAGCGGATATTATCCTCGAAATAATCCTCACCCAATAATACCTCGAGCGTGAAACGAACGCCTTCCTTTAAAGAAAATTCCGCAAAGAGGAGGTTTCCCTCCGTCTTGGATTGCTCCAAGACGGGGGTTACCTTTTCGCCGTTTAATAGTACGTTCATACCTTCGATAAAGGGTTTCCCGAGATAGGAAGCGGAAACACTTTCCACTTCGCCGCTACGGAAAACGGAAAATCCGAACGTAAGCTTGGCTGCTTTAACAATATATTCCATTTAACTTACCTCTCTTTTTTAGGAAACGGTCAGCTTCGCCTTGACGGTTACGCCCGATTTAAAGCGGTCGCTCGTCATAGTGTAAACGATCGTGTAGGTGCCCGCCGTGGTAGCCGTGACGCTCGTGCCCGAAACAGTCACGTCCGTCGCGGGATTACCCTCGGAATCGAGCACGGAAACCGTGTAGGTGCCGAACAGAGCCGCGGGAATCGATACGTCCGTCGCCGTGCCCGCCGTTGCCGTCTTATCCATAACAACAAGCTCCATCGACCAAATGTCGAACGTCGCGCCGCTCAAATAACCGTTGAACGCACCGTTCCACAGGTTGAAGCCATAAGCGTAAGCCTCGCCAGCGGTCAACAAGCCCTGACCCTCATACCAGCTCGTGTTGAGAAGCGTGGAAATCGGAATCTGAATCTCCATCCACTGCCCGACGGTACTCGCCGTGAGCCAATCGGTGTTGCTACCGCCAATCACGGGGGCGATATCCTGCAAAGCCGCATATTTCGAGCTCTGACCGAAAATCACAGCGTAGGTATCATAGCTGAACGATTGATTGCACTTGAGCCAAACGGAAACGTAAACGTCCGAAAGCCTGTTTGCCAACGCAAGATTCAAAATAGCGCTGTTTAACGTCGCATCGAACTGCACGTAGAGATTAGAACGGGCGGAAAGCGTTCCGATTGTAAGCTTGGAAACGCTCTTACTCGTCTTTTCTCCCTTGTAGCCCGCCGCAAGAAGCGCCGCGTATTCGGCGTCGGAGATCGTGCCCGAGCTCGTCGTTTGAGCCGTACAGTTATTCAGCAGTCTGGTACACCCAACCGTGGGTTCCGTCCAGCCCTTCACGGTGCCAGCCGTGCTCATATCGTCGATCATGGTCGCCGAAGCGAGCATAGCCTGAACCGTGATATGTCTCTTGAGGGTTTGACCGACCGCGAATTTGTCGTCCTTTAAGGTGTAGACAAGCGTATATTCGCCCGCCGCGGCAATCGTTACCGATTCGCCTGCCATGGTCCAGTCCGTACCCTTCTTGAGCTTGGTCTCGCCGTTGTAGATTTCAAGGTCAAATTCGCTGCCGTAAACGGAAGGAATCGAGACGTTCGTCGCCACGCCCTGCGTGCCGATGATTTCGGGCACCTTGAACTCCACCGAATAGATATCGAGCTCCAGACCGCTGAGCCCAGCTGCAGGCATACCGTAGAACAGCAAGCCTACCGTGACGGATTCCGCAGAAGTATAGTACCCCTCGCCTAACCCCCAACCGTAGGTATATCCAAACGACTGGGAGCCTGCAAACACCATCGTCCATTCAAACCATTCGCCCGCCTGAATCGCCTTGGGCGTCCAACCCGCATTCGCGGGACGTTGGCTGCGTTCGCCCATGACAAGCCAGTTAAGCGCCTCTGCGGAAACGTCCTTCGAGGCTCTCATCCAAACGGAAACGTAGAGCTGTGCATCCCTCGTTTTGATCGCCTCAAAGAGGATCTCATTATCATAGCCCTCATTAAAAGGCAGATAGACGTACTGCTTCGCACTATACGTGCCAAAGGTGAATCTGTTCGCCTTATCGTTCGTTACCACACCGTTGTAGCCCGCAGTTTTGAGCGCGGCAGTATCATTGCTCGTAAGCGTGTAAACGGTGCCGTTTATCGAAGAATCCATCTCGGACGTCTTAATCGATTCGGACGAGCTGTGCACGTAAGCCGTTCCTGCGTTCGCCGTGCTCATATTCGAGATTACAACGGCGTTTTCAATCGGCTTCACAACGCTGACCAATCTTTTTACGTAGCAATTCTCGAGATAGTTCGCGCCCGAAACGTAGTAACGGATCTCATACTCGCCCTTGGTAAGACCGCTGATCTCATTGTTCTCAAGGGTATAGTCCGTGCCCTCGGTAAGCAAGGTGCTGCCCGAATATACGTCGATATAATCGAGCGCAGTCCCCACGGCAAGCGCACCGCTATAGAACTTCGCGTCTAACGATTTGCCCTCCTCGATCTCCACTTCCTTCATGCAAAGCTCTGCGGAATAGATATCGACGTACATGTCGTTTTTCGCAAAAATCGAAGCGAGGTAGATCCCCAACATACCGTTAGAGCCGCCGTTTTGCCCAAGCCAGAAATTCACGGATTGGAAGTTTTCAATCGGGAAAATATATTCCGTCCACTGATTGGCGTTCAGATTGACCCAATTTTCGCTTCCCGCCGTCGCCTGTTTCATCGACGAGGTATCGTAAGCCGCCAATCTCGTATCTGCGCCGATCAGCTCGTTTGCTCTCGCCCAAATGGAAATATAATAGTTGTTTTTCACGTTTGCGTCCGAGCCCATGGTAAACAGGCGGTTGCCTTGCGTAAGATTGAAGATAAAGCCAAACGCGCCGCGCGTTTTATCGCCGTTCACGCTCGTTGCCTTGATGTTGGCGCGGTTTACCGTGCGTTTATTGAGGACGCCCTTATAGCCCGCCGCCTTTAAAGCCGCATAGTCCTCGTCCGTGATCGTTTCCACGGTGGTAGCGTTCGCGCTCGAAAGCGTGCCCCACGACCCCGCTTGGAACCAACTCACGTCCTCTGCGGTTTGCTCGTTGCCTGCAAACACCGCAGGATTGCTGTAAATGCGTGCTTTTACCGTGAGCGGAGATTCAATCACGTAGCCGTTATCCGTATTCGCCTTAAGTCCGTCCGCAGAAACGACGTATTTCAGGGTATATTCACCGGGAGCAAGATCAACGATATAAGAGACGCCCGCATAATCGTAGAAATTATAATCGGTCTCTTCTTCAAGCTTGGTATCCCCCTTATAAATCCCCTCGAGCACGCGGCTTTCATTCCGCATGCCAGGATTGGGAAGCTCGTATTCCAGCCGCTCTCCCTCATAGACCTCGCGCCCGCTCTCCAGCGTGTTTACAAGCGGAGAAACGACCTCAACGCTATAAAGATCGACCTTGAATTTGCCGCCAGCCGCCCACTGACCGATATTGAAAATCAGCCTTTCGCTGCCGATCAGCTCGCCCACCGCAGAGAGGCTCAATCTCCAGTTAAACCAGCCGTTATTGGAAGGCAAGGCATTTACCGACTTATTCCTCAAAACAAGGCTCAAGCCCGACGCATTTTCACGGTAGAGATAGTTATAGGAGGTGGAGACGGGTTTATATCCCGTGCCGTCCGTATCGCAAAGGACTCTATACCAAAGAGACAGATACGCGCCCTCATCAAAGGTGTCGATTTCGTTGAAAATATCGCTGTTCTTGGGTGTGATGTCAAAATAGAAATAGGTGCCGCCCCAGCCGAATTTAACAACCTCTTTTTCAATGCGGTAAAGCATATTGTTATCGACAACGCCGTCGTAGCCCGCCGCCGCAAGCTCCGCAGAGAAGTCCTCCTCCACGTATTGCGAATAGGTGGTTCCGCACTCGGGCTCGGTGAGAACGTCCACCGAGGATTGGCTGACGTGCGATTTAAACTCCGTAGAGCCGTCCAATGCGTCGATCACAAAGAAGTCCTTGTAGTCCTTTTCTGCGTCTACGTAGACGTAACAGTTTGCCGTTTCATTCCCCGCCGTGTAGGTGATCCGATAGGAACCCGCCTCGTCGGTGGAGAACTTAACGCCCTTTAAAAGCGCGCTTGCGTCCGAATAGACGCCCTTTTCGAGCTTTTCCGCCTTGATCTGATAGTTTTCGGAAACGTTAAGCGCAAGGCTGATATCTTCGTCGCCCACGTAAGCGCGGATATTCTCGAGATTCTCAAGCGTTCTCGCCTTTACCGTAACCTTACAGGTCGCTTTCGTCTTACTTCCCTCAATCGTCGCAACAACCGTGGTCGTACCCATAGCCGTCGCTTTCACAAGTCCGTTATAGACGTTTACGATCCCCGCGTCGGTTGCCGACCATTCGAGCCGCACGTCTGCCTTGGAGGTGGTTGTCGTTATAATCTCGCTTTCGCCAACCGTCAGCGTGAGCTCCTTTTTGTCCAATTTGACCGTGCCGTACTCTTTCTTATCCGCACAGGCGCAACCCAACACAAAGGTAAGCACGGCAATAATACTCATCAAAAGAATATATTTGAATCTTTTCATTATTGTTGACCTCCCGCATTGTCCACGGCGGGCTTGGGTTCGCCGTAGATATTGGACACGTAGAACGTACCGAAACGGAAATCTTTCGAACCTCTTTGTAAGCAAAGATAGGTTCCCTCGTAGTCCTCATGATCGATGATCGTTTCATAGGAAGCCCCGTCGCCGCCCAAAAACTCAAAATCGCTAAATTCAATCTTCGTCCAACCGCTGTTGGGCGCAACGTAGATCTGAAGCCCCATAAAACGCACGTAATAGCCGAACTCCGTCTGATTATCTACCCAGAAATACACCTTGGAATATTTCTCCCCCCAATGATTCTGCATGGGGTTGATGAGATAGGTCTCGTGTTTTCTGGAATTGCCATTGGAAAAGTAATCGGGCGTGGTCATATTGAACTTCGCCGCAGGCTCGCCGTTGGGCGCAAGCACGTCCGTGGTCTCCATACGGACACCCATGCGATGCGCCGTTTGATTTTCCATACCCCAAACGCTCGAAAGCTCGTAGATCGTGTTGAGCTCGTACTCATTCTC
This sequence comes from Clostridia bacterium, assembly GCA_017467275.1. Lineage (GTDB taxonomy): Bacteria > Bacillota > Clostridia > Christensenellales > Borkfalkiaceae > Scatosoma. The sequence goes on from JAFTSN010000027.1 coordinate 87,232, forward strand.
CGTGCACACGATAATCGCCGTCGTGCTCGAAGCATTGCCGCTCTTATCCTCGGAATTTACCGTAACCGTATATTCCCCGAGCGCAGCAGGCGTGATCGCGCCGTCCGTCACCGTGACAGCCTCGCCGCCGAACGAAACGGAAACGTTCGCTTCCTTCGTGCCGTCGCTTTCAATCACCTCCACTGCGGGAAGCTTGATCGCCTCGTTGAGTTTAGCGTATCTCTTTGTATAGGACAAGCGAAGCTCGGGCGCCGTGGTGTCGTCCGCGATTACTTTATAATAAGTCGTTTTGCCCTTCAGCGTTTTGCTATAATAATATTCTCCCTCGCCGCGAACGGAAAAGCTACCGTTAAGCATGGCGATCTCGCTTCCGTCGGGTGCATACGCCTTATACGTCGCCCCGCTTTCAGGCTCGAACGAATAAACGCTGTAGGTCTCCGCCGTATCCGTAGAAACGAATGTTTTGGCTTTGCCGTTTTCGTCGTTACCGCAAGCGGTTATACTGAAAAGCATTCCCAAGCCTAAAATTAAGGATAAAACCTTTTTCATTTTAGTTTCCCTCCTTCATAAGTCGCAAATTGTTGAGGTAGAAGCTGCCCGTTCTATTCACATCCAGCTTGGAGGAAGCAAACTTGATCCGCGCAACGCCGTTGGAAAGGTCGAGGTGCTCCGCTCTGTCGAAATAAATGGTCGTCCAAGTTTTTGCCTTGAGCTTATACATATTATAGAGCGGATACGCACAACCGATTTCGTAAGGATACGATTCTTCCGTTACGTAGTTGAACTTATTAACGTTATCGTCCATACCGAAGAATACTTCCTTATCAAAGTCGAAATCGTTATAAACGTCCACGGCGATCTTCATGCCCGCAGTTTGCAAGGGCAGGAAATTGATCTTATCGATCACGCCCACAATTTCCACGCCTCCGAGCATCTGGTCGTAGGTATAATTGGTTTTCCAGTCCCTTCTCAAAGAATGCTGAGGATCAAAGCGAACCTCTAAGGAGCCTGCCTTGCCGTTCGTAAAACAGGGATTCGTGTTATAGGTCGCCGAAACGCCTTGACCGAAACGAAGGTTTCTCTCCAACCAATCCTGCTTATTGTTGCAAAGATATGGATTCACGTATTTCATGTCCGAAATATCGTTGAAATAGAGAATTTCGTTTTCGTCGGCAAACGTTTTATCCACGGTCACCTTGCTCTCGTCCAACACGGCATACATATTGTCAAGATAAACGGTTGCCTGCGGGAAATAGAGCTGACCGACGTCCGCAACCTCCGTCTTTTCCTCCATGATCTGATGCGCGTAATCCACCGTCAGCGTGATTCTTCTCACCGCCGAGAAATAGGTTTTCGCAATAAAGGGATTGAGACGGATCTTCAAGGTCTCCCAAGTGCCGGGCTTCACGGTAACGGAAGTGCTGGCAAAGGTGTAAACTTCCTCAGTAAAGATACTTCCGCTGAACGTAACGTCGAAATCATTCGCGTTATAGCAATCGACGGAGATACATTTCACGTTCGTCATATCCACCATGTCCACGTTCAGATTACCCGCGAGCAAATAATAGGCTACCATAGGCTGCGCGCAATCCATACGGGTATTCTGCCAGACCTCCCCAACGGAAGCGTCCATGACCCACATCGCACTGCCCGTGCCCTCGTTCACGTACTTTTCGTCCGTATTCGTCGTCCAACGGGAAATGGTGCCCGTATTATAGAACGCCATATGTATATTATAGATATCGTCGTATTCGTCGAAATCCGCCACTTTCACAGTATATTCGCCCGTGGTATTCGTATCAGTCTTCTCTTTCTTGCACGACGTCGCCCCGAATACAAGACTCAGCGTCGTGATCATTAAAATTAATTTTTTAATCATTCTCCCATCCTCCCGTACTTGGTATAGGAAACCTTTTTGAGGGTAACCGTCATATCCTCGTAGAGGCGGTAACCGTTCTTGGTCTCTTCTGCGTTCTCCAATCTCCAGACAAGCCAATCCACTTTCTGATACGGCGCGAACTGCTTTCTCGAAAGCTTATCGACAAGGAAGGTAACCGTGTATACGCGTTTATTCTCGCCGTTGGAATAAAGCCCTTTGGCGTCAACGAGGTACGACGTGTCGTAACCGCCCACGCACATATACATGCGCATTTCAAAATCGGTATCCACCTCCGTCGTATCTACTTCAAAGGTCAACGTGACGTCGTAAAGCTCGCTGATCGGACAACCGAAATACTCATCCGTAAGCGCAAAATATCTGTCTCTCTCGAAAATAATATCTTCGGGATCCTCCAGCTCGTATTTTTTAAAGGTAAAGGAAACGTCGTTGCCCGTTACCGCCGTAACCGCGTCCTCGCGGGCTTGGATTCCCGCCTTAATCTCGCCGTTTTCAACCAAGCCGCCCACGTTCACGGTGTTTCTGACCATTTTCGCCTCAAAGGTATACGTCTTGTCGCCTTTCTTAAGCTCGATCGTGATATCATTGCCCGTGTTCACGTTTCTCTTCACCGTGTAACGAACGCCGCTGCCGCTTTGCGTACCCGTGAGCGCGTTACCGCAGAAGGTAACGTCCCAACCCTCGGCTGCGATAAAATCGACGGTGGCTTCGTCCTGATCGAAGGAGATCCCCGAGAGCATGAACTTCGCGTCTCCCTCCGCAAGCTTTATGAGATCGACGATATTCTCTCTCATTTCAAACACAAGGGTGTCGTCGCAGTTATAATAATTGATATCCGAAACGGCTTTTCTGTAGACCCAATCGAGCACGTCTCTCGTGTCGTAGTCCACGCCGTATTCCCTCATCAGTTCTTTGCTATAGAGCTGTTCGAGCTTATAGATCAGCTCATAGTCCTCAAGCCCGTCTCTACGGACCGCAAGGCGCAGCGTGGGCAAGAATCCCGTTACGCCGTATCTGCCGCCGGGATAGACGTACTGTCCGTCCAGACAGAACTTAAGAGAGGAGTAGTTGAAAGCGTCCTCATATACGTTTCTGGGAACATAGGTGTTGGCACTACCCGCTTGTACGAGCGAATATTCGCAAATCGACCAGCTCAAGAAGCCCTGCATTCCCTCTGCTTGCATATTATATCCCCAATAGCGGAAGTTTGAGAGATAGTTGGGCATACCGTGACCGAGCCAAGGTGCCGTACCGTTTATGTAGTGCAGGTAAATCCCCTCCGCGCTCTGATCGTCGTATACGTCGCGGTTTGCCTCATAATCGACGCCGCCCTCCCCCGTGAGCGTGGAGCCCGAGCCGAACTCGTTGTGCGGAACGTAGGTGATATTGAGATCTCTGTATTCCTCGCGCCAACCGATTGTTTCGATAATCCACACGCTTCTAATGGACTCGGTAAGCCGCTGATAGAACTCGCCGCCCTCCGGGGTGCCGTCGTAAGGCACGAAGAAGTTCTCGTTTACAAGGGTGTTGATCGCGTTTTCAAGCTGCTGGTTGAATTTCTCCATAGAAGCAAGGACTTTTTCGTACTGGTCCTGCTCGTCATTCGCCTTGTCGTAGGTATAGAGTTTATCGGTAAGGACCATATCGGGCGTGGAATGGCGCGCCGCCTCCAGCACGTATTGTCCGAACACGGTGAATTCCTCGGGAATACCGATATAAGTCACGCGCGGATTATCCCAATAGATCATGAGTTCCTCGATAAATCTGTCCAGACTGTAAGTCGAGAAAGGCATATAGACAATATTGCCTCTGTAATCGATCATCTGATCGTAATACTTTCGGATCGACTCAGCGGAAGCGTCGCCTCCCATGGACATCTTGTCGTACATACCCACTTCCACCGTGTAGGAGTGAGATGCCGTGATGTCGATATCCCAGACCTCTACGGAAACGGGAATATCCTTTTTCTCTCCCTCGATCTCGAGGGTGAACGTGCCCGTATACACGCCGGGAACGGTTTCGGACGTTGTGGTAACCTCGATCGTGATCCCCTGATTATGCCCTGCCGCCACGCCCGTTTCCTTCGCTTTCTTGGCAAGCTCCATGGGAAGAAGCATATCGGGATACCAACCCACGGTCATGGGCGTACGGTCGTCCCGAATATAGGTGTAGCATTGCTTATACACGTCGATATCCTCAACGGAAATGGTATTTTCGCCGTTTTTAAGCTCGCTTACCTTAAAATCAAACGTGGAAATATCCTTTTTCGCCGTGAAGAGAATCTGACCGCCCTCCGTCTCGCCCTGTGCCATGGAAAACGAAAGCTTCGCGTCCATCTTGGGCGGCTGATATTCGTTCTTTGCAAGCTCTGCGGGATCGCGCAAAACGGCGTAAGTACTATACGTACTCCAAACGTCGGCAAGCCCTTCCACGGCAGCAACTTCCGTCCGTCTGTCGCCCGAGGTTTTCACGAGCGGCAGAACGACAGCCCCGCAAAGAACGGCAATAAGCCCGCTCTTTAAGAAACGTCTTGCTGTTTTTTTCATTCTTTTTCTCCTTTTCATTAATTTCTCTTAAAGTCGATACCCGTCGCCTGATTGAACGCCGTAGCAGCCGACATCACGTTTGCCAGATTCTGACGGAAAATATCCGCCGCAGACATATACGTATCCGTTGTGGGATCGGCGGAAAGCATGATCTCCACGGAGTTTCCGAGCTGATAGCGAGGCGTCATGGACATACCGGCAACCGTGAACAAACGGCTTCTGTACATCGCCGAAGAAACAACTCTGCGGCCCTCTCTTCCCTCGATACAGGATTTCACATAGTTCCCCGCAACGCCCTTGATCTCCTCGAGCTGTGCGTCGCTGTACTCATAGGGAAGCAGGAAGCCCTTGGAGGTTTTGGACATAATCATCATGCCCTCGTCAGAAGCCATAAATTGCAGGAAATCCTTTGCGATCGTTTTCTTCTTGGAATACACGGGAATATACGCCTGATGGTTGGTGTTCGGATTGATGTAGATGTTTCTCGCCGTCTTAACCCGATCGTAGTCTTTCTGCGTAACCTCGTAGCCGTCGCCTTTAAGCGCCGTGTTGCCTGCGTCGATCGCTTTGATCAAAGCGGAAAGCTCGTCGTCATTCGCCACGCTCTTATCGGGCAAAACGTTGATAATCGCACTGATAACGGGATTTTTAATAATATCAAGATCGACGTTTGAATAGTTCTTTTTCATTTCGTTCTCGATCCAGTCGCCGTTGACCATCATGGCGATATTTCTGCCGCCGTCGAGGAAATAGCCCTGCGCCGTGGTAAAGTCAACGGACAGACTATAGGAATCCATATATCCCTTTTCCGCTTCGAGAAGCTTCTCCATCACGATTAAGCCTTCTTTCCAGCCCTGTCTGTTCCACATCTGCGCGCTAGGCTCGTTTCCGCGAGCCGCCTCGGGCAAACCCTCCCAGAATCGAAGCATATCCTCATAGCCCTGATACTGATAGACCCAGAGTGGCCAGTAATTCGACCAGTAGCTCGCCTGCGAGCTCCAAATGAAAGGCGTGTAGCCCTGCCCCTTGATCGTGGAGCAAAGCTCAATGAGCTCATCCGTGGTGTTGGGGATTGCCCAGGAATCCTTCCAAACCTTTTTGTTTCTGACAATACCGACGATCGAATCGGCATACTGTACACCGTAATAGTGCACCTCTACCTCGCCGTCGCCGTCTGCGTCTCTCAGCTCCTCGTTATAATAATCGTAACCGTCGCGAAGCTTGGAAAGAATGGTGGTCTTGTTATCGTCGTAAGGGTTGGGCGCGGTGTAAATATCCGTCAGATCCTCCAAAATACACTCGTAGGTTCTCGTACCGACGCGAATAGGATTGGCGACGAACGAATGCGCGGGACCGCGATTGAAATAGATATCGTATTTTGAAGAACCGCCCTGAATTTCCGTACTGTAAGCCGTGTCGATATCGGTGACCTCCACCCAAGTGGGCGTACCCGTGATCTCGGTGTAACGGTCTGCCAACGCCTCTAACCACTCATAGCCGTAACCCAGATCGGGAATCTTCATCATGAGCGTTTCGTCGGGATTTTCGGGACCTTTCGCTTTCCCGCCGCAAGCCGCAGTCGGAATCAACATACCGAGCGCCAACAATAAACAAGCTGTTCTTTTAATGTGTTTCATTTCTTTTTCCTCCAAAATTTTTTTATTTGTTCGTTTTTTATTTATTTTCTCTATGTAATCATTCAACATACCCCCTCCCCACTATTTATTGGTTATTTACCGTCTTTTCCGACGGAAAATATTTTACTTTATTCTTTCAAGCCGCCCGAATAGGTCTTGGCAAGAATGGTGTTTTGCATACCGAGGAATAAAGCGAAGATCGGTAAAATGGAAATGACCAGTCCCGCGTAGTAAACGGGTCTGTCCGCCGCGTACATTTGCTTGACGTCAAAAGAATACAAGCCCGTGGTCAGCGTGGGCATTTCGGGTAAATATAAGAGGATCGAGCTATAATCGTTCCAAGCGGCGATAAAGTTGGTAACCGCCATAGTCATCGTCGCAGGCAAAGCCATGGGAATCATGATTTTGAAAAACACCGTGAAGTGCCCTGCGCCGTCCAAGAATGCCGATTCCGCATAGTCCCAAGAAAGATTCTTAAAGAAAGAATACAGAATCAAAAACTGACCGTCGAACGCGCCCGCATAGGCAATCAACAGTAACGGCGAATCGATCATACCCAAATCGCTATACAGTCTGTAGGTTGCAGGCAAGGTGCCGAACATGGGCATAACGAGCACGAACAGCACGAGATTATAGATAAAGTTGCGAAGCTTGAAGCGATAACACGCCACGCCGTAAGCCAAAAGCATTGAGGAGCCCACGTTGGCAATCGCTCTGCCCGCCGCGTACCAGACGGAGTTTCCGAACATGCCCATATACGTCGTTGAACCGACTGTCAAATCGGTAAACGCCTCCACATAAGTGGAAAATCTGGGCGGCCAAGAAAGCTCGCTCATATGCATCAGGAAATCGGGGTCGTCCATTTTTAAAGACGAATTGATCGCGAAGATATAGGGATAGATCAAAAGCGCAGAAATAAGAACCAAAATAACAAACGCCACCGCATAAATTATTTTTTCGGCAACCGTTCCGTTGCTTTTGAATAAGGGTTTGAAAAGTCTTTTCTTATCCATGATCACGCCTCCGCCGCATTTCTGCGTTTTAACAGCCACTTCGAGAAGAAGGTGAGCGGCATTGAAAGGAGTGCGAAGAACAAGCCCACTGCCGCAGGGAAATAATAGTTAGTGGCGCCGTAGACCTGCTGGAAAATCCAGTAGTTGATCGTCCACGTGCCGTAGTTGCCTTGCGTCAACAAAAGTATGGGACCCGAAGCGTTAAAGAAGCCTGCAATCGCCTGAATGAAGATTGCGGACATCGTCGGCCAAACCATCGGAATAATGATTCGCGTAAGCTCCGTCCACATATTCGTCCCGTCGATCTTACCCGCGTCGATTAAGCTTTCGTTGATCTGCGACATCGCGCCCGAAATCACCAGCGAGTTGGCACCGAAGCCGAAAAGCAATGAATAGAACAGACAGGTCCAGATCGCATATCGATCGTCTGAAAGGAAAGGTATGTAGTCCCGTCCCGCGTTTTCTAGCATTATCCCGATGGGACCGTTCGCCGCAATCACTTGCTTAAATACGCTCGTCAAGACAGTCGCACTGATGAGTGTCGGCAAAAACACGACGAAACGGAAAAACTTATATCCGCGGATCTTCTTGAAGAAGAAATAGCAGAGCGGGAAAGCCAGAAAATAGGCGATCACCGAGCTGGTAATCCAATACAGCGCCGTGTTTCTCAAGGCGTTCCAGAAAATCGAGCCTTTCATGGTCATAAATTTGAAAAGCGCGCGATAGTTGGCAAGACTCCACACGATTTCGCCCTCTGCGTTCACGTTCTGAAACGCAAGAGTTATTGACGAAAAATTGAGATACACCCAGAACACAAGAAAGTTCAATACGGGAATCGCAAAAATCGTCAAAAGGAATACATTTTGTGCAAATTTGGATTTTGTATACATTTTCTCTCCTTTTCCTTTGCTTGATATATGCCTGCAAAAGCACTGCCGCTTTCGCTTTTTTTAATTTTCCAGCCCTGTACGGAGCACTGCGGACGAGCCGTCTTTTTCCAGCTTAAACTTCGATTCAAACTTCTTTCCGTCCTTGACAACGGACAGCTCGTAATCGCCTGCAAAGCCGCGGAACCCCGCCTGCCCGCTCGCGTTTTTGATCAGCCCCTCCGAGTGCCATTCCTTTTTAAACAACCCTTCGAGCCTCTTTAATGCGGGCTTCTTTGTCATATCGAAGCGCATGAGCGCGCCGTGGTAACGGTTCTCCCCTCTCGTCATATCGCCGAGCGCGGCGTGTGCCGTGTAGCCGTCCACCAAATTCCAATAGACGATTCCCTCCATCGCTCTATGCGAGAAGAACAAACGGTAGAGATTTTCGATCAATTCCGCTTGCACCTCCTCGTCCTCCGCTTCGTTGAAAAATGCGGGCACCGTCATTTCCGTGAGCTGTATGGGCTTTCCGAAACGGGCGAAAAGGTCCAAAATCCCCGTGATATATTCGGGATTATACATAGTCTTTGCCAGCTCGCTCTCCCCCTCCCGCTCGCAAAAAGCGTGGAATTGGAATCCGATCTCGTCGATCGGCGCGTCGGGGTCGTTCTTCAAAATGCGCTCGATCTGCATATAGTAGGGATTGCGGTTGTTGCGGGGCAGCTTCAACGCGTTCCATTCCTCATTGATCATCAAGCGGTTTTCAGGGAAATGCTTGCGCGCCGTTTGAAAGCTCCATTCCACGTAATCGTCATCCTCATAAAAGGGCGTTGCCCACGCGCTACCCTCATAAAGCAGCGTTTCGTTTGTGACCTCAAAGGTCGGGATTTTAGAGCGGTAACGTTCCGCCATCGCCTTAAACCAACGCTCGAGTGCCACCCGTGTCTCTTTCGCCGTCAGCTTTTTCGCCCATTCGGGATAGCAATAATTAAGACAGTGCGCCTTGGGCTCCAACCCCGCCTCCTTACAAAAATCAAGCGTCGCATCAACGGGCGGTCGGCGGTAGATATAGCGCGAATCCTTTTTAAACCGCAGCTCTCCCTCCTCGGGCTCGTAAGCATACCAATAGCAAGGAAGGGTGGCGAGATTAAAGGTCTCCGTCAGCGTTTTGCGATAGAGCGCGTTCTTCGCTTCCGTCTCGAACTGATCGAGCATAAAAACGTTCGTCCCAAACTTATAGGCATGACCCGTCTGTCTGTATTCCAACGCAAACTCCCGCAAAGGCTCCCCGTTTGCGGCAAGCACAAAAATCTCCGCGTCTCCCTTGCGGTTCCGATCCGTCTCTGCCTGCGTCCGTTTAAAAAAATCTCTATCCTCTCGGAAATATTTCAAAACGTCTTCTCTTGCGCTCATTTCTATTCTCCTTTAAAAGCTCAACACGACCTCGTCTCCGTCGGGATACACGAAGTTTCCCTCTCTCCGACCCACGAGCACCTCGAATTGCTCTTGGGTAACCACCTCGAAGCCCTCTTTCGCCGAAATCTTCAGCACGCCCGCGTAGTCTGCCACGAACAGCCATTTAAGCTCGGGGGTATCCCGCACGAGCTCCTCTCCCTGCCGACGGGCAAACAGCGTCCTCTCGCCGATAACCGCCACACATTTGAACCACGTATGATACATTCTGTTGTAACAGTATCTTTCCTCGGTGAAGCCGTGCACGGGCGAAAGCTGACGGTTCATAACCTCGAATCTCGGAAGATTCCGCTTGGTTGTATCGTACAAGCTGTAATCAAACCCGCCGCCCGTGATATAGTCGATGATATACGGCTGATAGATATTTCCGTCGTCCGTCTGCGTGGAAAAGTTGGTCATATACCCGTTATACGAACGGAGCATAAATTCCTTATCCGCACGAATGATCGCGAGCCAGAAATCCGCCTCCGCGCGCCAAATTGTCCAACAATGCCCACAGCAGAGCGAGGGGCCGTAATCCTTCCAGCAGGTCTCCCACCAGCGCAGCGAGGAATTTTTCATGGGCGCGATCTGGGAATAAATCTCCCATGCGTCGTGAACGTCGAGCACCTCCTCGGCAAACGATATAAGCCGCTCGTCCCGCTCGAACGCATAGCAATAATAGAGAATGGAGAGTGCCGTACAGGAGATGGAACCGTCCTCAAATTCAGGCTGGGTCAACGCCGTCGTACCCCCCTCGGTGGGGAAAGAGAAGCCGCGGTTATATAAGAACTCTGCCGTTCGCTTTGCGCACTCCTTAAACCATTCGGCGCGCGGATCCCCCGCTTTCGCCGCGGCAAGCGCCACGTCCACAATGGGCACAAGCGGCGCGCAGACGGTGGTATATTCCTCCACCCGACCGTGCTCGACACGCTTCAAGCCTCCGTCGGTATCCTGATAGCACTTCAAATAATTTTCGCACATATGGAAAGCGATATCGCGATACTTTATCTCCCCCGTCAATCCAAACAGATCGAGCATCATCCAAATTCCCGTGAAGCCCTCCTGAATACGGTTGGAGCGATACACGTTATACGCGGGATACCCGTCGTGCTCCTTGGTCCAAACGGTGCAATGCGGACGAGCCTTTTCTTCGTCCTCGGTAAGGATGACGGAAAGCGCAAAATCCACCTTTTTCATAAGCGCCTCATCCTTGCCGTACGCCCGCATGTAATCGACGGCTGTGTTCACCCACGTCCAGCCCTCGCAAAGATTGGTCCACCGAATGGGCAGCGGCTCGTTGCCCACGTGCTGCAAATTCTTTCGGAACATCTCTTCGATTCCGCGATAGACGAACGCCACGCAATCCGCGCCCTTCTTTCCACCGTCGTAAACGGGATAGACCGTCCGCAACCCGTGCCCCGAAAAAACGAGCTTGGCTTTGCCGTCCTTCAAGGGATAGACCGTATCGTCGCCTTGAACGATCAAGCCCTCGCAGTCTCCCACCGTGCGAATCTCAAGCTCCTCCCCCTCGAGCACGGAGGAGACGTCGTAGGTGGCGATCGGTACGCCCGTACGCATGTAGAGCTTTTCAAGGGCTTCATCGTAGGAGCGGACGGGATAGAGCCAAACGGTAAATTTCCGAAGCTCCCTTCGGGGCGTGGCATACGCCCTGTCGAAATTCCCGAGCCACTTGAGATTGATAAAGAAATGCCCGAATATATAGGGCGAATAATCCATTTTCCAGCCGTCCACGTTCCCGTCACCAATTAAGACGACGGCATTTTTGTCCGGCCGCGTAAGATAAGTGATTAAGCTCTTATTATCCTCCGAGTTATAGGGGGACGAGAACAGGAACTGCTTTCTCCAATCCCCGCCCTTGAGCTTGCTCGAAAAATTAAAGGGGAAATTGACTCCATATTCGGAAAACTCCCCGTTCTCCGTAAAAAAGTCAACCCGCAGCGCCCCGTCCTCTTCAAAGGAATATTCCACACTTGCTTTCAGCTCCCCGTTTTCCAAGCGCACGCCCTTTTCCGTTTTAACGAGCCTCGTAAACGCCGCCTCGCGGGACTGATAAGGCGAATACGGGGGTTTGCCCTCGAGCTTTGTGATATCGTCGGATACCAGCGTGTAGGAAAGCGAACCGAACATTCTTTCTCCGTCCGTCATCTCCCCGCCGTTACGCTTGTCGATAAAGGACGCCACGTTCCCCGTCCCGTCAAAAGCAAGAATGAAGTTTTCGTTTTCGAGCTTGATCATCTTTTTTCTCCGATTAAGATTTTTAAGGGTGAGCGCTCACCCTTGGGGGATAGAATGAATCCCCGACGAAAAATTTCGTCGTTTTTTATGTGTTTTTTTAGGGGTTTTGACAGCCTTTTTTTCATTCGGCTTCGTCCGTCTTGTTTTCTGCGGCTTCGCCCGCCTTCATAGGCTCTCTTTTTTTAAAGGCGTAAAAAGCTCCCCTCCCACTGTAATTTGACAATTTTTACACTTTTATTTTATCATAAAATCCACGATTGTCAATAGAGAACTGCCCCCCAATATTTGGTGTTTTATATCGCTTGTACTTCCAATTTTTGAAAGTGACCCGTTTTTTGTTTGACATTTTAAAAACTGTTGTGTATAATAACCTTATTCCATCTAAATTCACGGAGAAAAGTTTTTTATGAGCGACGTTTTAACCCCCGTAAAACACTTAATTTTAAACCTTGACAACAAGTCCGATCACGAACTGATCAAGAAGATTTCGCACGCCCTTTCCGTGCCCGAACGAATCCTTATTATGGAGTATCTTTTGAACTCCTCGAGAAGCCTTTCCGACATCGCCGCCAAACTGAATATTCCCATTTCGAGCGTCTCCCGTCATATCGACGTGCTTTCGGACGCGGGCTTGGTGTATCTGACCTACCGTCCGGGCATCAAAGGCCACACAAAATACTGCTCGCAGGCAATCACGCGTTGCACCTTTTCCTTTGTGCCACCTAGAAAACACCCCTCCAAGGATAAGGAGGTATCGGTGGAAATGCCCATTGGCATGTTCAGCGAATGCGATATTTTTGCCCCCTGCGGCATGCTCGGCTCAACGGGCAGCATCGAGATTTTCGACGATCCGCAAGTATTTTTCTCCCCCAACCGCGCGCTGGCGGAATGTCTTTGGTTCGACCACGGCTTTATCGCGTATAATTTCCCTGCAAGCATATTGGGCAATCTATCCTATAAGGAGCTTTGTATCTCTTTCGAGGTCTGCTCGGAAACCTCTTGCTACAACAACGATTGGCCCTCGGATATCACCGTTTTAATCAACGACGTCGAAGTGATCACGTTCACGTCGCTCGGAGATTTCGGCGGCAGACGCGGAAAATACACCCCCGAGTATTGGCCCATTACAGGAACGCAATACGGCATACTCAAAAAAATTACCGTCACGGACGGCGGTGTATACGAGGACGATAACTTCATACACGATTTCGTGACTCTGCGCGACCTAAAATTAACGGAAACTGCCTCCATCCGACTGAAAATCGGTGTAAAGAAAGACGCCGCACACCGCGGTGGAATCAACCTGTTCGGCAAGCGGTTCGGGGATTACTCTCAATCCATTATCATGACCGTGAAATAATCTTTTTTTAAGAAAAAAAACGCTTTGCAAGCGAAGGCAAAGCGTTTTTATTATATAGCAGAAACGCACCCTCAACGGGTGCAATTTTGTTTTAGCCATAATGAAAGTAACAAATCCGAACCTTTTTATCAACTCAAAGTATCTAAAAATCGTTGCATTTATTACGGAATAAACGGTCGATTTATTTTAAATTAAACTCCAAAGTTTAGATAGCCCTTAGGAATTTTTCAGTGATACACCATTTTATGTTGATTTTTCTATAAATTAGTGCTATACTAATTATGCTACACATTTTGAATATCCCAAGTTAGGGCATACTGTTGGTAAAAACGCATGCTCTCGCCTAACTTTGGGAAAAATGTGTAGCAACATTGAGAGATGTGTTTTTCGTGCGCTCTCAATGGGCGCACTTTTTATTTCACGGAGGGTTTTTGTGAAAAAAATACTATCAGTCTTAATCTCAATCATTCTAATGCTTATGTTTTGTGTTGGATTAACCGCATGTGGCGACACTGGCTCGTCGAATGGTAACAATAATCCAAGCGATGATAATCCAAGTCCCGAGCCATTTAATGTGGATTTAGCCGGCTATGTAGCAAATATCGGTACCGCAAAAGCACTGGGCATTTCAAAAAAAGTTGGTTCAAGTATTTCTCCTATGTCTACCCGTAACACAAATTCAGGTGTCCAACTTTTATCATACACTCCATTGTCTTCAAATAAAGACACAGAAGATAAGAATTATATCGTAATGTCTACCGTTGACTACGATGCAAATACTCCTGAAACAGATAAAACAGGACTTACCAAAGTAACATTTACAAAAATTGTCACCGAAAATGTTACCACCGAAACAACTGGAACAAGATATATTATTGCCAACGAGAGTTCTATCTCAATTTCTGCTACTACTGGGTTTAAGTATACGGTATACTATAATGACTCACTAATTTACAATGAAGTCCAAGATAATGATGCTAATGATAAGGAATCTAAAGAGGGTGTAATTGTTTTAGATAATTTAATTAACGGAATAGAATACAAAGTTAATTACAATGGTATTGGAGTAGAAACCACTATTACACAGGATGATATTAATGGTGAAATAGATAAACTTTGCGTAATGAATGGTTACACTTTCATAAGTTTTGTTCCTTTAGGCACATCGCAAAGACCTAGCGGCACAGCTTTATACTATGATTATGATGGTATAGCTACATATGATAAAAATGGATATTTCTCCAGCAATACTCGTCAAAGCTTTGTTATTGATAATGCAACTGGATATGTTTATCAGTTAAAAGATTTCTCTATAGAATCAATCAAAGATGGATTGATTCTATCTTCCGGAAAATATTTTGATATGAAGGTAGCAGATACCGGCGAGCTTAACTTTGTTCAAGTTGTTAGAAATGAAACACTCTGCATTTACAATATTTTCAAAGACAAGTACGGCAATAAGTATGTTCAAAATGATTATCTTGATGCTTATGACTCCGAAAACAAAACTGTATACTATACAAAAACTAACTATTTTCTATCTCAAGAAGGTGTAGCGATACATATTGATTATACTGGACAGTTTAATTATAGTGAAATGCCAAGTTCGTTTACGATACTTGAAAAAATGGATGCTAACTTTATTTCATCCCAAATTTCCGAAACAGAAAATTACAAAATATACTATTCGCCTTGCAATGGTAATTCTATACATGATGAATCAAGTGTTATGATTTCTCACATAGAAAATGGATATCTTTATATGTATTCTACACAAGGCGGGGCATATTCTTATTTTAGAAAAATTGATACAACCACAAAAAATATGGAAAGCGTGTCTTATGGAACCTATGGTTACGACGGCGGCAACTGGGATTACAACTGTTTAAAAAGCACACCTATTGACTATAATACCGTTTTAATATGGTGCGACTGGAGCGGCACAGCAAAACTTTATTATGGTAATGTATGGGGCGAAAACGCATTTAGAGAAACTAGTGGTGGATTTGACGGATACGGTTTCAACGATGCAAAATTAACTATATTATTGGAAAATTGTATATGCGTTCCTGATTGGAATTTTGATCTTAATACAATGAGATTTAGATACACAACATTTACTGAAACTGTATTTTATAAGATCATAATTGATGAAAATGGAGAGCCGAAAGCTGTTAACTCCGAAACTTATGTTGCACCAGCGCAAGAAGTTGTTATTTTGCAACCAATAAACAAATAGATGAAGCTTATAATATTCCTAACCAGAGCGCAAATCTATAAAGACGGTAATAATGAAAAAAGATAAATATTATTACGAAAAACTTTGTAAAACCATGTTAGAGCTTAAATATAGAGAAAAGTTCTACGATTTAAAGTTGTGCGATAAGCCAGATTTGCAAAATTCAAGCGCATCAATTGGTATAGAAGTAACAAGAGCGATTTTCCCAAATGAGGGCGAGTTGCTTGCTTTTGTAAATAAAAATTTGAGCAATAAGTATAGCGAATTATCACAAAAGCTATTACAAAAATTAGGTTTTGAGAATCCCCCTATAAAAGAAGGATTTTTCTTTGTTCAAAAAAATTCCACTGGATACAAACTATTATATTTCAAAGTTCCTAAAAGCGAAAGTCTAATTTTGTTTGGAATGATTAGTCCATTAGAAAATATTAACTCTTGTTTAAGTGGAACAACCAAATCTATAAAAGATAAGATAACTAAACTCAAAAACAATTATTTTATATTTGGAGAAAATGACTTAATTCTTGTTATTGAAGAACAATTAAATTATTTAGCTTTAAGCGAAGAAATAAAAAGCGATCTAATTCATGATATTATTAATATAATAAAACAAGAATATGCGCTTTGGCAAGACAATGAAAAGTATGAATATGTTTATATCCTATTTTTAGACAATCTCGTGGAAATTGATTGTAGAAATTGGGAATACCAAATAAAAACAATTACACAAGAAGATTGGAATTTCTTCGCAACTCAAATTTCTTAAAATATACCATAAAAATAAAACTTCGCAATTAATAGGCAGATGTCCAAGAACGTGGACTTCTGCCTATTGTTTTTATATAACAAAAAAGAACTACCCAAAAGGTTTGGATAGTTCCCGTGTGGTGCGAATGAAGGGGGCTTGCCGTTTCCACTTCGTGGAACCTCGGCAAAGAAAATGCAAGCATTTTCCGAACCCGATGGAATCAAGTCAATCCTTCATCCGCACCAACGAAAAAAAGCACCCCAAAGGGTGTGTTTTTGTGTTTTGGCCATAATGAAGGGGGCTTGCCGTTTCCACTTCGTGGAGCCTCGGCAAAGAAAATGCAAGCATTTTCCGAACCCGATGGAACCAAGTCAATCCTTCATCCGCGCCAACGAAAAAAAGCACCCCAAAGGGTGTGTTTTTGTGTTTTGGCCATAATGAAGGGGGCTTGCCGTTTCCACTTCGCGGAACCTCGGCAAAGAAAATGCAAGCATTTTCCAATCCCGATGGAACCAAGTCAATCTTTCATCCGCACCAACGAAAAAAAGCACCCCAAAGGGTGCAATTTCGTTGGTGCGGATGAAGGGACTCGAACCCATATGGTCTCCCACAGGAACCTGAAACCTGCGCGTCTGCCAGTTTCGCCACATCCGCATTTTACCCCTTATTTTTACTCGGCAGAGGTCGCCGAGGCGGTAGCCGACGGTCTTTTATCGGATAAATCCCAACCGTTCACCCCGCTTAACGCTTTTATCAGAGCTCGCTTTTAACAAGCCGTCCCTGTTCGTTTACGAGCAAATACGCTTTCCCGCCGCTCGACAGACTTCCAACAATCTCTCCGTCCTCGATCACAAGCGCGGAATCGTCCTCAATCCCGTAAGCTCGTTCGTAATTATAGCACACAATTTTATCAAAGTCAAGCATTCTTGACCCATAATGCGGAGAAATTACGCCTTTTATCCAACCCAATCCTTTAAACATGGCATATTTTGCCCCGTCCTCGGTCTTGAGCGAATCGGTGTAGATATCCTCAAACCAGCAAATCGCGCCCGCCGAAAGCCCCGCGATCGTCACGCCGCGTGCATACGCGTCCTCGATCAGCGCAAGTATCCCCGACTTTTTCCACTGTTCGAGCATAAAGACGGTGTCCCCGCCGCCGACGTAGATTAAATCAGCTTTGAGAAACTTCTCCTTAAGCCGCTCCAAATCGGGCTCTTTAAAAACGGTCAACGCCACGTCCGTCTTGATGTCGAACACGCCTGTATACACCTTGTGAAAGGTATTATAATACGGCATAAAATCATGACTTGCCGTGGGAATAAACAGCGCGTTGGCGCGCCTTTCCCCCGCCCGCGCTTTGGCGAGCGAGGCAAGGTATTCGTCAATTTTCAGCGTTGACCGCTCTTTGAGGTCGCCGCCGCCGATGGCAACGATCCGTCCCATTATTTCGTACCGAACAGTCTGTCTCCCGCGTCACCGAGGCCGGGCAGGATATAGCAATGCTCGTTCAAGCAACGGTCCACCGCCGCCACGTAAACGTCCACGTCGGGATGATCGTCTATAACCTTTTGAATCCCCTCGGGCGCACTGACGATACAGCACAGCTTAATACTCGTGACGCCACGCTTTTTGATCATCGTGATCGCGTCGGACGCGCTTCCGCCCGTCGCAAGCATGGGATCGACGACAAGGAGCGTTCTCTTCTCCGCGTCAGCGGGCAATTTGCAATAATATTCCACGGGCTCGTGCGTCTCGTGATCGCGATACAGCCCGATATGCCCCACCTTTGCGTTAGGAATGAGCTTTTGCACGCCCGACACCATGCCGAGCCCCGCGCGCAAAATGGGCACAATACCGACCGCCTTACCCGACACCATATAACACTTCGCCTTTTCGAGCGGCGTGTCGATCATAACCTCCTCCAAAGGCAGGTCCTTCGTCGCCTCATACGTCTCGAGCATCGCGATTTCCTCAGCAAGCTCGGCAAACTGCTTTGTCGGCGTGTTGATGTCGCGCAAAATCGCAAGCTTATGCTCGATCAGAGGATGCTTCACGTGATGAAATTTAGGGTTGTCCCAAAAAGTGAAATTGGCCATAGTTTTATCTCCTGTATTTTTATTTTCGACAGTATTTATCCTCAACGGCTTTGATCTTCGCGACTCTTCTTTCGTGTCGCTCTCCGCCTTCGAATTCCGTATTCAAAAAGGTGTCCACGAGCTCCTGCATCAGCCCTTCTCCCACCACCTTCTCCCCGAACGCAATCACGTTCGCGTCGTTATGCAGACGGGTAAACTTCGCGCAATAGGTGTCGTGACAGTGCGCACAGCGCACCCCGGGCACCTTGTTGGCAACAATGGAAACGCCGATCCCCGACGAACAGACGAGGATTCCCCGCTCACATTCGCCTCTCGCCACCGCTTCTGCGGCAGGCAAGGCAAAATCGGGATAATCGCAAGACTCGAAGCCGTTCGTTCCGAAATCCACCCATTCGTGCCCGCAGCTTTCCAAATGCTTGATAACCGCTCTTTTCAAATTCAACCCGCCGTGATCGCAGGCAACCGCTATTTTCATAAATTAAATGCTCCTTTAAAAATCATTATACTGTAATTCAACCGTAATTTCAAGTGTTTGGCTGATTTTTTAGTCTTTTTTCTTGTCTTTCTTTTTTGCCCCCGACTTTGCAGGCGGCTTTTTTGCTCTCCCCTTTCCGTTTGCCGACCGCTCCTCGCCGTTCGATCGCGCCGCGCTTTCCGTCTTCTTGGGTCTGCCGCGTTTTCTTTTCGGCAGTGCCACGGGTGCGGCATTCGCCTCTGTCTTTGCAAAAAATTTCTCAAACAAGGGGGGCATGGCTGAGGTTATTCGATCAAACGTCGTGCGATACGTCTCCAAATCTCCCCCGTAAGGATCGGGGATTTCATAGCCGCAGAGCTCGGAAAAGGACCAGACGTTGTTTTCAATCTCCTCCGCGCCCTCTTTCCGCAAAATATTCCAACGCAGCTCCATCAACAAATCCCGCTGATCATCCGTCATGCAGACGATCGCAAACGCCGCGCGCACGGTTTCCCCGTCCAAACGCCGCGCGTGAAAATTCTCCACCGAAAGCCCGTTCTCCGCCAACACGGCGGCAGACTTCGGATTGATATTTTCCGTGCCGTTCCCCTGCGCCCGCAAGCCCGCGGAATACACCTCCGCATTTTCAATTCTGCGGCGTTTGAGCTCCGAGCGAAAGACCGCTTCCGCCATCGGCGAGCGGCAGGTGTTACCCGTGCAAACGAACACGATTATTTTTTTATCAGCCTTTTCTTCCATAGCCGCCTTTTCCCGCGCACCGTTAATGGGCAATATCCCGCGACGAACAAGCCTTTTTGAGTCTGTTCATAACCCCTGCCATAACGCCGTCCTGCTTTCTCGGCTCTATGGCGATAAGCACGTCCGCCACGCCCTCCGCTTCACGCAAAAGCCCGTAGAGCCGTGCCGCCATTTCTCTTTCCGTCTCGCCTAAATCGAGAACGAAAATTCCTTCGGCGCATAATTTTTCCGCAACCGAGCGCTCGCAAAGGACCGCCGCGCGCTCGCCTTTTTCCTTCTCCGAAAAATACGCCGCTCTCGCCTTATCCGCCTCGTCAAAAGGGAACAGCAAGGTTTTACAGCGCGGGGAATAATGCTTATAGAGCATACCAGGGCTTTTCGCCCGCTCCCCCTCTTTCAGTTCGGCAGACGCCACCTCGCACCGCCCCACCACCGAAGCGATCATCTCACGGGTCACAAGCCCGGGGCGCAAAATCACGGGCACCTCGCCCGTCACGTCGCAAACGGTGCTCTCAATTCCTCCAACGCAGTTCCCGCCGTCCAAAATAAGCGGAATTTTTCCGTTAAAATCGTCGAACACGTGCTCGGCAGAGGTGGGACTGACGTGCCTTGACAAATTGGCACTCGGCGCAACCACGGGGATATCCACCGCCCGTAAAAACGCCTGCGCCCCCTCGTGTGACGGCACGCGCACAGCCAGCGTATCCAGCCCGCAGGAAACGAAGGGACTCACTCGCCCTTTCGAGGGATACACAAGCGTAAGCGGTCCCGGCAAAAACGCCTCACGGAGCTTTTTCGCATACGGCGGGTCGTAATCTATGATCTTTTTTAAATTGTAATTCTCGTGGACGTGCGCGATCAGCGGGTTATCGTTTGGTCTGCCCTTGATCTCGAAAATGTGCTTCACGGCGTCATCGTCAAACGCGTTCCCGCCCAGCCCGTAGACCGTCTCGGTCGGAATTGCAACAACTCCGCCCGAAAAGAGGATTTTTTTTGCCTCCTCCAAAGTCTCATCGGTAATTTTTTCTATCCGCGTAACCATTGTCAATTATTCGTAAGGGAGCTCGTCATCTTCGCCAAACCCGCCCATGGGTGCCCCGTTTCCACTCGCTTCGCCGCTATCCGCGCCCGTAAACGCGTCCATGGGCTCGTCCACAAAGCCCTCCTCAAATTCACGCCGCCGACTCGAATAATCGGGCGGCTCCTCGTCGCGGTTCTGCTCGTCGACGTCGATAAACTTGGTGCTCTCGCCAATAAATTTGAGCTGTACGCGCCCCTGCGCGCCGTTTCTGTGCTTTGCGACGATAATTTCCGCCGCACCTCTAATCCCAGGGGTGTTTGCAAGCTCCTCCTTGGTCGCCGTCGCCTCGGGACGGTTGATAAACATAACGATATCCGCGTCCTGCTCGATTGCACCAGACTCACGCAAGTCGGAAAGCTGCGGCTCCTTGGTCTGCATACGGCGAAGCTGCGACAGCGCGATCACGGGCACGTTCAATTCCTTTGCCATGATCTTGAGGTCTCTCGTGATTGAAGCGATTTCCTGCTGTCTGTTCTCCGCACCCGCAAGGTTGGAAGAACCGCCCGACATAAGCTGAATATAGTCGATCATAATAAGATCGACGCCACCCGCAACCGTCTTTAAACGGCGGCATTTAGACAAAATCTCCGCAGGCGTAACCCGCGAGGAATCGTCGATATAGATTTGGCTGTTCTTGACCTTGTCGCTCGCGAGCATGAGCTTTTTCCACTCCCCCGCGGAAAGCTGCCCCGAAAGTGCTTTCGCCATGCTGACGTTCGCATACGAGCAGAGCAATCTTTGCACGATCTGCTCATAGGGCATTTCGAGGGAGAACACAGCGCAAACCTTTCCCCTCACGAGCGCCGCGTGCTCGACGAGGTTCATAGCAAACGAGGTCTTACCCATACCAGGACGGGCAGCAAGGACGATTAGATCAGAGCCGTGCAAACCGTTGGTCATTTGATCGAGCCGCTTAAAGCCGGTGGGAATCCCCTTGAAGGCGTCCGAATCGGATTGCAGCATCTCAAATTTTTCAAGCACCTTTGCAACGGCGTCGCTCTCGCGAATACCGACAAGCGCCGAACGGTCGGCTTGCTTGGAAATATCGTAAACCGTCTTTTCCGCAAACGCGATCGCGTCCCGCCCTGCCGCGCCCGTCATACAGTTTTCGGTGATCTTGCGCGCCGCTCTAATGAGCTTACGGTTGGTGCTGTCGCGGGAAACGATTTCATAATAGGACTTATAATTTGCCGCCGACGGCGTGATCTCGGCAAGCTCGGTAAGATACGCGATCCCACCCGCCTTATCGAGATTCCCCTCGCTGTCGAGCTCATCCGACAGCGTGACCAAATCGACAGGTTTACGGCTCCCGAACACGATCTGCATCGCGCGGATAATGAGCTTATGCGACTCCTGATAAAAATCCTCCTCCGTCAGCTTTTCTATAAGCTCGGACACGATCTCATTATCGATGAGAAGGCAACCCAACAGCGCCATTTCCGCGTCGCGGTTATAGGGCATTGCGTTCACTTCGTTTGCCATTTCTTTTTCCTCCGTTTACCGCCGCCACCAACCGCTCCGATGGGGGCAGGGCTTTATTGAATGTGTAAAACAGACCGCTTTTAGCAGAGTTTTTCAAACTCGGCAAGCGTGTCCTCAAACTCTTTCATTGCCGTCTCAAACGGCTCTTTCTTCGTTAGATCCACGCCCGCCGTCTTTAAAATAGAGACGGGATCGGTGCAGTTGCCGCCCGAAAGGAAGCCGAAGTAATCCTTAACTGCGCTCTCGCCCTCGGCAAGGATTCTCTTGACGATCGAAATCGCAGAAATAATCCCCGTCGCATACTTATACACGTAGAACGAACGGTAAAAATGCGGGATTCTCGCCCACTCATAGGAGATCTCCGTATCGTGCGTGATTCCCTCGCCGTAGTAGTCCTTGTTGAGCTGATAGTATGCCCCGCAAAGATTCTCTTTCGTGAGCGGCTCACCCGCCTCCGCCTTTGCGTGCGCGATCTGTTCAAATTCGGCAAACTGCGTCTGACGGAACAGCGTCGTACGAATCATATCCATATAATAATTCAAAAGATATTTTTTAAGGTTCTTATCCTCCGACGTGCGGTAGAGATACTTAAGCAAAAGCACCTCGTTGACCGTGCTGGCGATCTCCGCGAGGAAGATGGTGTATTCCGACTTTGGATAGGGTTGACCCGCCGTGGATTTATAGGTGTGAATGGAGTGCCCCATCTCGTGCGCGATCGTGAAGATATCGTGCGTCGTCTCCTGATAGTTCAAAAGGACGAACGGGTGCGTGTCGTAAACGCCCGTCGAATATGCGCCGCTACGCTTGCCCTCCGTCTCGCAGACGTCGATCCAACGCTCGTCCACACCGCGGCGCAAGAGCTTCTGATAATCCTCACCAAGAGGCGCAAGCCCTTTAATCACGAGCTCGTAAGCCTCCTCGAAGGGCATTTTTATTTCCGCGTCCTCGACAAGGGGAACGTAGATATCATACATATGCTGTTCGTCAAGCCCCAAAAGCTTCTTTCTAAGCGAGATATATCTGTGCATCGTCGGGAACGCGCCATGCACCGATTCAATAAGGTTATTATAGACGACGGGGCTGACGTCCTCACCGTCCATCGCCATATCCAGACAGCTATCATACTTTCTAACCGTCTTATAGAAAATATCCTTTTTCACGTTGCCGTAGTAGGTCTGCGTGAGCGTGTTGATGATATTAATATACGCCTGATAGTAGCCCTTGAACCACTTTTCTCTCGCCTCTCTGTCCGCAGAATGGAGCACAAGTCCATACATACCGTGGCTCATCTGCACCTCTTCGCCGTTGAATACGCCCTTGGGCAGATTGAGATCGGCGTTATCGAGCATAGAGAACACGGTGTGGAAGCCGCCCAAAACGTTAGAAGCGAGCGCCATAATCTTCTCCTCCCCCTCGCTCAAAACGTGGGGCTTGGAATCGCGGATGCGCTTCAACATATAGTCGTAATCCTTGAAATCGGGGTCGGCAATATATTCGCCGAGCGCCTCGTCTGAAAGCGCCGTAAGCTCGGGCTCCACAAACGCCGTCGCCGCCATGAACTTGGAGACGAACGCCCCCATCTTCGCCGTATAGGAGGTGTATTTGGACTCTCTGATATCCTCGTCATGACGCATATTCGCGTAGAGATAGAGCTTTTCGATCCTGCGGAACGCCTGATCGCGGAACGCCAAAAACGCTTTAAGCACCCTCTTTTCGTTCAACTTGCCCTGAAAGACGGAAAAATCGTAGTTTCCGTATTCCTCCTCAACCGCCTTAAACTCCGCCTCCCAAGCCTCGTCGGAGGGAAAAACCGAAGTAAGATCCCAGATATATTTCGTTGCAACTTCCTTTCTTTCCATGTTCGTAACTCCTTTTTTTAATTATTCTACCGCGCTTTCTTCCGTCTCTCCGCCCTCGGTTTTAGGAGAATACACTTCTTCCTCAACAAAATCCTCAAGCCCTGCGTCCTCGGGCGCAAGCGCGCCCCGCTCAATAATTTCATACTGCACGATAAAGTTCCCTTGCGTGACATATTTCACTAGGTCTCCCGCCTCCATCTCAGGCAGGGGCTTTTCAACGTCCACGTAAGCTTCTCGCACCATCCATTCCTGCTTCTTTTGATTCCACGTCTTGAAAATCGCGGAAATAACGTCCACGTAGTCCTTTTGAAGCTCCTTTTTCTCAAAGCCGACAAAGTAGTTTTCCTCAACGCTTTTGAGTCCCTCGGAGAGATAGTACATCATTCTGTAATACTTCCTCACGCGGTTAAACTTAATCCCCATGAACGGAAACGCAAACACGATCAGCGCGAAAGAGGCGATATACACGCACGCCTTAGGCAGCTTCTGCATCGGGTCCTCGTAGGGCAGGGAAATATAGTAAATAAGCCATGCCAACGAGAAGAGAAGATACCCGCCGAGTACTCCCCAAAAAACGCCGAGAATACGTTTTCTTTGCAGATAGACTGCCTTAAAATCGGCGTCCTGATAAACGGTCCTCATGCTTACTCCTCCCAGATAAACAGCACGCCGAGGGTGTTGCGCCCGCAATGCCCCGTGACGACGGAGCCCGCGACCGTCTCAATCACTTCCTCGAAATCAAACTCCGCTTTGACCTTTTCTATCGCCAATTCCACAAGCTCTCTATCCGCGCTCGAATGGGTGACGAAGCAACGGGTTTTATCGTATTTAAGATAGGTGTTTTTCAGATCCTCAATATACGATTTAATGCAAATTCTCATCTTCCCGCGATATTTCTTTTTCGCGAGCAACGCCCCGTCCACCATGTCGATCATGGGGTGTATCCCGAGCAAATTCGCCCCGTACATCGCCATACGCGAGCATCTGCCGCCCTTATAAAGATAGTCGAGCCGATCGGGGATAAAGGAGGTGTTCACCTTATCGCGAAGCGCCAGAATCGTGTTTTCAATCTCCTCTGCGCTCTTGCCCGCATCGCGAAGATCGACAGCTTTCATAACGAGGAGCCCCTGCCCCGAGGACAGCGCCTTACTGTCAATGACGCGCACCTTTCCGCCGAACTCCTTTGCCGCCTGAACGGCACACGAATTGCAGACGGAGCATTTCGAGGAAATATTAAAATGAATGACCTCGTCGCCGTTAGAGACGTACTTTGCAAAAAACTCCTTATATTCTTCCGCTGTGGACGCGCTCGTTTTAGGCAAAATCCCCGTCTTTTCCACAAAGGCAAAGATATCCTTCGGCTCGATATCCACGCCGTCGTAAAAGGTGTCTGTGTCAAGAACGACCTTTAAGGGCATGATCTCAATGCCCCGCTCCTTAATGAGCGAGCCGAGATCGCAGGTGCTGTCAGATGAAATACGAATCATGTTGTTTTCTCCTTGTGTTGTATATTCTTTTCGTTTTTCACGTGAATAATTTTCGTAGTTTTTCGTAAGTATCGCGGAAGAAATCCTGAACCTTAAAGACGTATTCTATCCCCTTGCGGTTTTCATACGCCCAATCGGACACGACCCCGTAAATATCCGAGACTTTATAAAGTCCGTTTATATGCGAATTTCTCCCGTCAGCCTCGTGGAATCGGTCGTCGAGGCTCCCCTCTCGGTTATCCCCGAGGAAAAAGATCTCTCCCTCCCCGACGGTATATTCCGAGAATCCGTAGCTGTATATTTTGGAAATATATTCGGGCTCGTGTTCGTATTCCACAAACTCTGTCCCACCCTTATAGCGGATAAAGAGCTTTCCGCTTTCGGCGTAAACCGTGTCCCCCTCTTTAGCGATCAAACGCTTGATTAAAAGCTGCGTGCCCGCGGCAAACGGCTTCATGTCCCGATAGAGCGGATCGTGCTTGTCGTAAGCCTTCACGTATTTTCGCACGTCCACGACGATAATATCCCCGTAGTCGGCGTCCTGACCGTAGCGCATCAAAAGCCGCTCCCCGTCCACGAGCGTGGGCTTCATGGACCCGCCGTCCACCTCCACGCACGCGAAGCTCGACACCCACCAAATACGGAAGGTCAACGCAGCCAGCACCAAAAGTGCGAGAATACAATAAAAGCGCAACGTGGAGCCCCGCTCTTTATAGCGGTAGAGCCGCTCGTAAAGCTCACCGTCCTTTAATTGTTTTTCGCTCTGCTCCCGCATCGCCTGTCCTCCGAATTTTCCTATAATTATACTCTTTTAATATGAAATTCCCGTGATCTCAAAGTGAGGGTTTATAGCGAGTCCTCCCCGCCCTTCTGCCTTTTCACGGCGCGCGCCCGCTTTTTTATCTCGTCGCGGGTGAGATTGATAAACCTCCCGCAGGTCATGCACTTGAGCTTAATATCCGCGCCCACCCGCACGACCAGCCAATCCCCGCCGCCGCAGGGATGCGCCTTTTTCATCGTGACTAAATCGTTCAACGCAACCATGCCGCCCTCACAGCCAAAGAATGTTTGTAACCGCAAACTCCTCGTCCTCGTTTTCGCCGTAGAACGAAAGGGAGAGCCCTTGGGCAAAGCTTCTGAGCGGCTCGCCCGTCTCCGTATTCTTGAAATCCTTTGCCTGCACGATCACGCGCTTCCATTTCCCGCCGCCCTTAACGTCCGTCGTGAATTCGTAGCACTTGGTCCTTGAGCCCTCGCCGACAACCTCCACGGCAAGCCGAAGCGAACAGTCCGTCCGCGCATATGCGTCAAATTCGAGCAGTGCGCCCTCGTCCGCCACGTTTCTCGGCGAACTGATTTTATACGTCTTAATCCCCGCAGGCGAATGGAATCCCTTAATTTGACCATAGCCCTCCACTCGGCGCACCACCGCCTCGTCCTCGAGGAATATCCCGCCGAGCGCAGAGGGAACGCAGTCGGCAACGCCGAAACAATCGTCATCCTCTCCCGAGCAGATCACGCGGCTTCTAACCACCCGTTTTTCCGTCCGTTCCAGCTTCTTCACGGCAATCTTGGAAACGATTTTAAAGCCGTTGATATATTTTGCATAGGCATAGGCATACGCATACGCCGCCCCCTCAAAGGGCACCGCCTCTGCGGAGATCTTCCCGCCGACGACGTTCTTCCCGTCCGCAACGAGAATTCTCTGCCAATTTCGGAACTCCGACTCGGTCTGCTCACCCGTTTCGGCATAGAAAATGCCGACCTCCTCCATCAGCCCGTCCTCGTCGAACTCGACGTCCACCTTGAGCCGTCCCTCCTCCGCCGTCAGCGAAACGAGGGCAGGACGGGGAATATAAATCTCCCGTTCCTTTAAGTGTTTTTCAAGAAAGAGCTCCATGTCCTTGAGCCCGTGCAGACCGATACACGCCCCGCTCGCCGTCGAATATTCGATTGCACTGCCGTCGGGACACCCCGCGCGAGAGAACGTGTCATACGCTCTGTCGTAATCCACGCTTTCCTCCCGCATCGCGCAAAGCACGAGCACGGGACACTTCACAAAGGGCGCATAGGACTGCGACTCAATTCCCGCAATATAGCGTCTTCTCTCGTCGCTCAGCTTACTCTCCGCGCTATCCTCGAACTTCCCAAGCGCAAGGTACGCCTGCCAGCCGATCGCGTTGA
Source organism: Clostridia bacterium (assembly GCA_017467275.1). Lineage (GTDB taxonomy): Bacteria > Bacillota > Clostridia > Christensenellales > Borkfalkiaceae > Scatosoma. The sequence continues at coordinate 114,654 of JAFTSN010000027.1, forward strand.
TGGGCACGCCGCATTTCACGGAGGGCGACAACATCACCTTCCATGCCAAATCCCCGCCGATACGGCTCCCCACAACGCCGATATTGGAAACGTCCTCCCGTGTCTTTAAATACTCAATCGAGGAAAGCGCGACGTAGAGCCATTCAAACCAACAGGTCTCCTCAGCCGAGCCCTTTAAAAAGTAAAGCCCGCCCACACTCGAAAAATTCGCATAGGACAGCGAGGGTGGATAGACGGTGTATTCCTCCTTTTGCGGCACCAGCTCCATCTGCACGGCGTCCCCGTCGGCTTCCGCCGCGGGCTTTCCGAGATAATCGGGCGCAAGCACGCCGTAGCCCTTTCCCACAAAATATTCGGTGAGCTCCTCCTCGTGTCTCGCCCAATCGGCGTCGAACGCGTCTGCCAACAAAACGACGACGGGCACTTTCCCGCCCGTCACAGGTCGGGAGAACTTGGCGAAAACGCGGGTTGCGCCGTCCTGCACGCGGTGCGAAAAATAGCGCGCTTTTTGCGTGCGGAAGCCGAAAGGAGAGAGAATTTCCTCTTCTTCTTCGACCCCGAGCTCCCCTTTCAGGTCTATTTTTTTGAACAGTGCGACCGCGCTTAAGATCATTTGCCGTCTCCCAATGCTGGATTTTTTGCCGTAATTTTTCTTTTTTCTTGAAAAACCGAACGGAATACCTTGCTTTTCCGTCGGAAAAAAGCTATAATGTACCTATCCCCCTTTCCAAAAGGGCGTGAAACCCGATACTATTCTATTATACAACATTTCTTCCGAGAAAGCAACAAAACGCGAAAGGAAGAATAAAATTTTTCCGCAAAAACAGTCGAAAAATATCAGCGCCGAAAAAAAACGAGGAAGTAGATCATGGCATTTTGTTCCTTCTCCAGAGAATTTAATGAAAACGCGTGCACGGAAGTGGAAAACCGCTTTATAACGAAGTATCTTCCCGTAGCGGACGGCTTTGCCGTAAAGGTCTATCTCTACGGCTTATATCTCTGCCGTTGCAAAGACTCGGATTTTTCCCTGCGCTCAATGGCGGAGGTTTTGAAAGCAGAGGAAAAAGCGATAGCCGACGCCTTCCGTTTTTGGGAGGATTACGACCTCGTCGAGATCCTCTCCGACGATCCCTTCGCCGTCAATTATCTGCCCGTTAGAAACGACGGCAGCCGCCCCAAAAAGATCCGCTACGAGCACTATGGCGACTTCAATAAAGAACTTCAGCGGAAAATGCAGTCGGTGGGCAAATTCGTGTCCTATAACGACTCTATCAAATACATGCGCTTTTTAGAGGAAAACGACATTCAGCCGCAGGCATTCCTCTTGATCGCGGAATACTGTATCAATAAGCAGGGCGAAGCCGTCTCCCCCTCCTATATCTTCAATAAGGCGAAAAAATTTCTCGCGAACGGCTGGAATACCTATGAGCAGGTCGAGCGCGAGCTCTCGAGCTATAACGCCAACGAAAAGGACGTTACCGCCGTATTCAACGCCCTCTCCATCTACCGAAAGCCCGACGAAACGGACTACGCGCTCTACCGCAAATGGACGGAGGAGCAGGGCTTTAAGCGGGACGGCGTTTTAGAGGCGGCGAAAAAGCTCAAGCGCGGCAGTATGGAAACACTCAGCTTGCTTCTTTTCGAGCTCTTTGAAAAGGGTAAGACGTCCGCGGCTGATATCCGTGCCTATCTTGCCGAGCGGGATATGCTCTCCGCGCTCACCTTCAAGATCGCGAGAAAGCTGGGCGTTAAAGTCTCCAACCCCGCGCCCTATATCGACGAATACACGGAAAAATGGTACACCTACGGCTTCGAGGAAGACGCCCTTTTTGCGCTTGCGCTCTTTTGCATGAAGACGGACCGCGGCGATTTCGGAAGCATGGACGAGCTTATTAAAAAGCTCTTTAAAAGCGGCGTCGTAGCAAGTGAGGCAATCGGCGAGTACTTAAAGGTCAAAAACGACGAATTAAAACTCTTTATTAAGCTTCAAACCTATCTCGGTCCCCTCAAAAAGAGCGAAGCCAACCTCTCCTTGATCGAGACGTGGCGGGAATGGAGCTTCTCCGACGAAATGATTTTGGAAGCGGCAAAACGCTCCGCAGGCAGTGCCGCCCCCATTCCCTATATGAATAAAATTTTGTCCGATTGGAAGCACGCGGGCACCTTCACGTTAAGCGCAATCCCCGAAAAAGCCACCTCCCCCGCCCATAGAAGCGCGGCGGCAAATAATGCGGCTGTCGAGGACTTTAACGCCAAGGCAGCACGGGAAAAATACTATGCCCGCCTGCGCGACGTTGCGCAATCCTCCGCGGAAAAATACCTCAAAAAAGCCCAGACCTCGGCGCGCTTTAAAGAAATTTCCACAAAGCTTTCGCGCATGGAATACGAGCTTGCCCGCGCGGAAATCTCCGCCCCCGAAAAGCTCCCCGCCCTCCAAGCGGAAAAGCGCGCGCTCTTAAAGGAGCGTAGCGACATTTTAAAGGGTATGAATTTAACGGAAACCATGCTTTCCCCGCAATATAAATGCAAAAAGTGCTCTGACACGGGCTTTTTATCGGACGGCACGGCTTGCGACTGCTATCCGCAAGGTGGCGAAAGCGGCGGCGCCGTGAGTTAAAAAATTCCGCGGGAGAATTTTTTAAAAAGCATATAAAAACGCTTGCTTTTTTTAATAAAATCATGTAATATAGAAAGGCTTTCGGGAGAACGGAAGCCGAATAAATGCAGAGATGTCTGAGTGGTTTAAGGAGCACGATTGGAAATCGTGTGTGGGTTGAAAGCTCACCGGAGGTTCAAATCCTCTTCTCTGCGCCACAAATAACGGACAGGCTAAATGCCTGTCCGTTATTTGTTTTCTGCCGAACCTAGAAGAGGATTTGAGGGTGGGAGCCGTTTCGCGGGAGCGAAACGCTTTGCCCTATCCTTTTTCTCTTACGTTTAACTCCACGGCAAAGTCGACAATTAACAATTGTCGAGCGGGGCGCGCCGCTAAAGGCGCTAATCCTCTTCTCTGCGCCACAAACAGCGGGTTTTCCCGCTGTTTTTTCTTCCTCCGACGTTGCATAAAAGACTTGACCCCATTTCTGACCCCAAAATCCACGACGCACAATTATTATATTTTTAATAAAGTTTCAAGCAGTAAACCGAAAATTCTTGCGTTTTTTGTCGTCTTATGTTATACTATAAAGGAATAAGTCGAACCCGATTTTGCTTGGCGAATTTTGCGCCATCCAGCGTTAAAATCCTTGACAAACCCCTCGCATTATAATGACAACGAGGAAAAAATAGCCAAAAATCCGCTTTTGAGGCGGGTTCAGTTTATTCTTTTATAGTATATACAAAGGAATTTTATAAAGGAGCTTTCCCATGAAAAAAATCGTATCATTTTTATTAACCGTATGCACAACTCTTTCCGTCGGCACTATGCTCACGGCTTGCGAAGAACCCGTCGACCCTGAACTCAGCAGCGGCGTCAACGAAGAAACATGGAACACCGCCGTTGCCCCCGCAAACTTTGACAACGTGACCTTTAGCATAGAAGGCGCCTTCTTGGACGGCTTGGCTGAAGGCAATGAAGGCGGAGAATTTTCATATGTCTGCAAAGTGGACGGAGATTCCGCCACAATGAACGGAGAAACGCTTGGCAGTGAATCTGTGGCAGGGCTTAAGAGCGTATACATCAACACCGCCATTGAGATTATTGAGGATTTCGCAAAATTCACCTACGACGAAGACAGCAAAACCTATAAAAGCAATCAGGATATTATCTATACTGTAACCGTAATGGGTTACGAAGCCGAAATCACGGCAAAAGACGTTGTGGTTACGGTGGACGCAAATACAAATATTGCCTCGATTTTCTGCACCATGGTACAAAGCTTTTCACAAAACGGCGTTCCCACACAGTACACCTTAAGCATCACGTTTACTTACAGTAACTACGGCACAACAGTTATCGCATAACCCCAAAAAATAAAATGAACAAGAGACGGGAAAGGTTCTCCCGTTTCTTGTTTTTTTGCTACGTTGCCGTTTTTTGCTTGACTTAATCCCCTTTATCGTTTATATTATCTCTAAAGAAAGTAGTTGACTCGGTATTAGCCTCACGGCTTTTGTCCTCGGAGCCCCGCCAAAGGAAGCATATACTTGCGGATACTTTCTTTTTTATTTTCTCAAAACCGTTGACTTTTTTCCAAAAATCGATTATACTAATATTGTAGCCGTAAGGTTACAAAAAATTGGGCTTGCGCTATGTTCGTTGGCGAATCGTATATCGCAGGGCTTGCCCAATAATATAATCAGGTATGGGTATAGCCCCTACACCCCCGGACTTATAGGCGCCGGGGTTTTTTATTTCCCCCGAAAACATTTTTTTAAAAACGCAATTCTTTTTTCCACGCACCCGCGCACAATGGGGCTCTCCGTCTCGATATCGAACGCGTGCATGGTCCCGACGGTGTCGTTCAATTCCACCTCCACGCCGTCCTTTTTCAACTTTTCCGCAAATAAGATCGCCCCGTCGCGTAAGCAATCGAACTCGGCTGTCTCGATATAAGCTCTCGGCAGGTCTTTAAACTCTTTCGCCTCAAGCGGAGAAAGATAGGGATAGAGCTTTTTATCCACCTCACCTTTCGGCAAATACAGTCTGGAAAACTTCTGCACGTCCCGACTGTTGCACATGGGCGTGTCCACGTACTTTTTCATGGACTCCGTCTCCAAATTCGCCCCCACGGCAGGATAGAGAAGCATCTGTCCGCACGGCAGCTTAAGTCCTTGTTCTTTTGCAATCAGACAAACCGCCGCCGCAAGGCACCCGCCCGCGCTATCCCCCGAAACGGCGATTCTCTTTTCGTCAATCCCCCATTCCGCCGCGTTCTCCGTTGCGTATTGATACGCCGCAAAGCAATCCTCTACCCCCGCGGGAAAGGGATATTTGGGCGCAAGACGGTATTTAACGAACAGCACCTTGCACCCCGCCCGAAGCGCATATTCTCTTGCGAGCGTATAATGATAAGGCGCGGCGGGAAAGACGAAGCCCCCACCGTGATAGACGATCAAGCAGGGCGCGTTCTCTTTAATCCCCTCTGGCGAATACAGAAGCGCGGGAACGCTTTTCCCTCCAACCGCAAGGAGCTTTTGCTCCACGCTCAATTCCTCCGTGGATTTTTCCCGAGCGAACATTCTCCCTTCAAACAACTGCGCGAGAGCAATAAACGGACGGTTTATGGGCAAGTTCGCCCGTTTCCATCTCTTAAAATCCGAATGAATTGCATAATGATTCCGTTTCATAGCCTTATTATACCACACCGCCCCGTTTTTTTCAACGTTTTTCGGCGCCCCCTTATCCGATATAAGTTTGCCCCGAGCGGAAAGATATTATCCAAACAAGATTTTTCGGTTTTTTCCGCTCATTATATTGACTTTTTCGCCGCGCGGTAGTATAATGTTAGAAATACTAACAACGTCTCACTCATAGAAAACCAAAAAAGGAGAACTCTATGAAAAAGAATTTTGTCGCCCTCGTTTTGACCGCTTGCGTCGGACTGTCGGCAACCGCTTTCGCCGCCTGTAAGGACGAGCCGCAAGCAAAGGGCATGCCCTATGCGGAATGGCAAAAGGCGGTGGCAGAAAGAAACTTCCTCAATTTCACGCTCACCCAATCGGGAAACGTAAGCCAATATGAACACGAAACACTCATTGAAAAAAGCTCGGTGAATCTCACGTTAAAATTCGACGTGGATGCATTCAGCCTTTCGGGCACCGTTCTTCCCGACGGCGCAGAACAGGCAAACACGTTGAAGCTCACCGCTTTCGACGACGAAGCGGAGGATTATCGCGTCGCCTACACGGAGCTCGTATTTATCCTGCTGAACGAATATTCGATCTATGACTATAGAGCGAAGAAACAGGTTTATTCCCTCGGAAAGGCAACCACCCTTGAGGACAAAGTCATCGACGGCGAATTATGCACCCTTTTCATAGAAAAGGCAACGCTCGCGTTCACGGCGGCAAACAAGGTCAGCTCCTTATCTTGCAACTACACGCAGACCTCGGAAAGCGGCTATAAGACGGTTGCACAAATGACGTGGACCTTTTCGGGCTACGATCTGACGGAGCTGGAGGAACCTGAAGAAGAGGGCGACGGCATCCAAGACCTCCCGAGCGAATAACACAACAAAAATATAACCCACTATACTTTCCCGAAATTCGGCGAAGTATAGTGGGTTTTTTTATGCAAACAAACCGACTAAATCCATTCTTTAAAAACGTCTTTGAGCGCAGGGTACAGCCGCTTGAAGGTCTGATATTTTTCCTCATACGCCGATTGCAGTTCACGTTTAGGTAAAACGAAATCCCGCGCACGCACAAATCCTCGCGCCGCCTCAGAAACGTTTTTATATTCTCCAGCGCCAACCATGGCAAGCGTCGCCGCACCGTAGGCAGGCCCCTCCTCCACGCAAACGCGTTCAACCTTAACCCCCAAGACGTTCGCGATGATCTCTCGCCAAAGCCCGCTCTTGGCGCCGCCGCCGCAAATTTTGGTCCGCTCGATTTTCAAACCGCCCGCCCGCGCAATCTCAAGACAATCCCGAAGCGCAAACGCAACGCCCTCCAAAACGGCAAGCCCCATTTCCGCTCTCGTCGTATCGGGGCGCAAACCGATAAACGCACCGCTTGCATTGACGTCGTTATGCGGACTCCGCTCCCCCATGAGATAGGGCAGGAAAAACACGTGATTTTTCCCCAGCTTTTCCTCCGCGCCTCGAACCGCGCCGTCATAATCCCCGTCGGCAATATTTTCCACCCACCAACGGTTACAGCTCGCCGCTGAAAGAATACAGCCCATCAAGTGCCACTTGCCCGTCGCATGTGCGAACGCGTGCAGGGAATTTTTCTCGTCCACAGAGAACGTATCCCCCGCCACAAACAGCGTGCCGCTCGTTCCCAAGGAAATATTACAATCCCCGTCATCCACGGCACCCACGCCAATCGCCGCCGCCGCGTTATCCCCCGCGCCCGCCGTCACGACCGCATTCAAGAGCCCGTATTCCTCTTTCATTCGCCCGATTACCTCATAGCTCTCATAGAGCTTGGGCAACCAAGACTCCTCGACCGAACAGACCGCACACATCTCCTTTGACCAACACTTATTTTGAACGTCTAAAAGCAGTGTTCCGCTCGCGTCCGAATAGTCCGTGGAATGCACGCCCGTCATCATATAGGCGAGATAATCCTTGGGGAGCATAATCTTCGCAATCCTGCCGAAATTTTCAGGCTCGTGTTTTTTCAGCCACAAGAGCTTGGGCGCGGTAAACCCCGCAAACGCGATATTCGCCGTATACGCGGAAAGCTTTTCCTTGCCGACCCTCTCGTTCAAATACGCGGTCTCTGCTTCCGTTCTGCCATCATTCCAAAGGATCGCAGGACGGATCACGTTATCCTCCGCATCCAAGCACACAAGACCGTGCATCTGCCCGCCAAAGGACACGCCCTTAACGTCCTTCCTTTCGACCATGCCCCCCTCGAACAGCTCCTTTAACCCTGCCTTGACCGCCGAAAGCCAATCCTCGGGATTCTGCTCGCTCCAACCGTCTTGCGGGTAAAAGATAGGATAGGACTTACTCGCCGAGCGCAAAATGCCTCCGTTAGAATCGACAAGTAAAAGCTTGACCGCCGAAGTCCCCAGATCAATGCCGATATACGTATTCATTATTCCACCTTATCGAAAAAGAATATTGTTGATAATCCCCTCGAGGCGTTCCTGTTTCCCGCTCCCGGGCAACTCGGGGGAACCCAGTCCGTCCGCATAAGCCGCCAACTCAACAAGACTCGTCTTACCGCTCACGATTTTCTTTCCGATCTCGCTCGTTGCAAAGCTTGCATAGCGCTCTTTGATAAACTCGTCGATGCGTCCATCCTCAATAAGCTCCGCCGCTTTAATAAGCCCGAGCGCAAAGGTATCCATACCGAGCACAAACCCCTCGAACATATCCTCAAAGGTATAGGACGGACGGCGGTTTTTCGCGTCGAAATTAAACCCGCCCGTAAGCCCGCCTGCCTTCAGCACCTCATACATACACATCGTCGCGGTATACACGTCAAACGGGAACTCGTCTGTATCCCAGCCAAGGAGCATATCCCCCTGGTTCGCGTCGATCGATCCAAGCATACCGTTAATTGCGGAAATCCGCAGATCGTGCTCAAACGTATGCCCTGCAAGCGTTGCGTGGTTTGCTTCGATATTGAGTTTAAAATCCTTATCCAACCCATACGCCCGCAAGAACCCAATCGCCGTAGCCGCGTCGAAATCGTATTGATGCTTCATGGGTTCCTTCGGCTTGGGCTCGATATAAAAATCCCCTGTAAAGCCGATACTGCGCCCGTACTCGACCGCCATTTTCATAAGCCGCGCGATATTATTCTGCTCAAATTTCACGTCGGTGTTGAGCAAGGTCTCATACCCTTCTCTGCCGCCCCAGAACACGTACCCCACGCCGCCAAGCTTCACGGTGATATCGAGCGCCTTTTTCACCTGCGCCGCCGCAAACGCAAACACATCCGCACTGTTTGTCGAGCCTGCACCGTTGCAAAACCGCGGATTGGAGAACATATTCGCCGTACCCCAAAGACACTTGATCCCCGTCTCTTTCATCTTCTCCAAAATATAATCGGAAATCTCGTCTAAACGGCGGTTGGTCTCCTTAATATCGTCAGCCTCGGGCACGATATCGACGTCGTGAAAACAAAAATACCCAATCCCGAGCTTTTGCATAAACTCAAAGCCTGCGTCCACTTTCGCTTTTGCATGCGCCATCGTCCCGACTTCTTGTCCAAACGACTTATCCGCAACGCCCCGACCGAACATATCCGTCCCGTTCGCGCAAAGGTTATGCCACCATGCCATAGCAAACGGCAAATGCTCCTTCATCGTCTTGCCGAGCACGACCCTTTCAGCGTCGTAGTACTTAAATGCGAGCGGATTTTTGCTCTGCGCTCCCTCGAATTTAATCGCGGGAATATTCTTGAAAATTTCCATAAGTTCACCTCACGTTTATTCTTTCCTATATTCTACTCCTCCCCGCGCCCTCTTTCAATGGTTTTATGTTCAAATATAGGTAATTTTGTTCATTTTTTATGACAAATTTATAGACAAACGGCAAATTTTCTGCTATACTGAAAGCATGCAAAGTTTTTTCGACGTCCAACGGCTCAACGGGCTGTTAAAAGATTTCTACACGGCGGTCGGGATCCGCATTTCCGTTTTCGACGAAAATTTTTCCCTCGTGACGGAATATCCCAAAACCGCCCCCCAATATTGCTCCTATATCCGCGCGACGAAAGCGGGCGCAAACGGTTGCAAGCAGTGCGATCTCGCCGCCTGTATGCGAGCACGGCAAATGCAGCAAGCACATATCTACGTCTGCCATGCGGGCGTGACGGAAGCAATCACTCCCATTCGCTTTGAAAACGGCGTTTTAGGCTATGTAATCCTCGCGCACATGATGCCCCTCGAAAACTATGAAGCCGCCCTTCTCCACGCGTCAAAGCTTTGCGAAAATTACGGCTTAAACAAAGACGTAGGCTTATCCTATCTCAAAGAAATCGAACCGAGAAGCCGCGAACAAATTCTGGCTAGCACCCATCTTCTCGACGCCGTATCCTCCTATCTCTACGTAGCCAATCTTGTGAGAAGCGACAAAAAGAGCCTGCCCTTTACCCTTGGAGAATATATCGCACAAAACCTTGCGGGCGATCTTTCCAGCCGCGCGCTCTGTCGCAAATTTCTCCTTTCTCGCACCAAGCTCTATTCCCTCTCCGTCGAATATTTCGGCATGAGCATATCCCGCTACGTGCTCTTAAAGCGTATCAACGCCGCAAAAACCCTGCTCGAATCGCAAAAGCTCCGCGTGAGCGAAATCGCAGAAAAAGTGGGCTTTCCCGAGCCCAACTATTTCAGCAAAGTCTTTAAACGGGAAACAGGCGTTTCCCCAACCGAATATGCACAACAAAAAGAGCCGAACGTAATCCGCCTCTGAAATATCCTTCCGATTATTTATTTTATAAGCTCAAAATCTGTTTCGCCACAAGCGAGTATTTCCGACGGTATCTTAACAGCGTACTTTCCGATAAAAACAAGCGCAAGCCGACTGCAACCCCGCTGCCAACGGTATTCATGCCGTAAAGCGCGCGGATATTCTTCGTATGGTTGGTATATTCCGTCGCGTCATAGATCGTGAAATATTGCAAAACCTTTTCATAAAGGCTCTCGCCCTTCGCTCCGTCCCTGTCCGCGATCAGCTTTTCAATCTTGTTTCTTCTCATAAGTACCTCCGTTCAGACGTCCGCATCCCCGCGGTCCGTCTCTTTTTTTATTTTCCGCGGGAAAACAGCGAAAAGGAGTTCCCCCTCGCCGTTCCCCCGACTAATTCATGTGATTCCCTTCGCTTAGGAAATAACCGACTTATACCCCTCGTGCACGATCGTTCCGTCCTCGAGCATAACGTAGACAAGCGTATCAATCGGGAATCCCGTCGCAACGTGCAACAGCTTCACGTGCTTGATCATCTCGTCGTTGGCATTGTAATAACTAATCTCTCTGTAGCCGTAAACAGTGAGAACGTGACCGCCCTGATAATAGTTTTTGTATAAGACATCTTGCGTCGAAGATCTCTCGAGGTCACCCAACGGTAACAAGTTAAAGCCGTCCACAAACAGAACGCCAATTTGATTATTGTTTACTGCCTGATTCACTGCTGTAAGATCAACCACCCCGTTTGAGACCATAGAGGTATAAGCAATACTCCGCCCGCGGCTCTCCACGTATTGTTGAAGTCCGTTCCGATAGCCCGCCGCCGTCGTGCCGTTCCCCTCCGTGTTCGTGCCCATGCTCGTATATAAATATGCAATCACGTTATTGACCGCCGTCGTTTGACTGTTATAAAAATATACGTTCCGAATCGTTCTTCCCGCCGTGAAATCGGGAATCAATTCGTCGTAATAGCGGTCGTAAAACCCGACAGTAATTGCTCCCGCAACGCAGGCACAAGTATTTTCATAATCAGAACTGTCATAATATTCTGGAACATTAGAGGTCACGTACCGTTCTCCTGTGTCAACTTTATACGCATAATTGACGTACTCCGTTTCATTTCTTAAATAGGACGATCCGTTAAAACGGTCAGTCGAATAAGTAAAGGGTGCGTCCGCGTTTGCAAACGCCTTTCCCACCGCCGTGTTCCCCGAAAGCAACAGACAAACGGACAAAATAGTCGCCATAATTTTCTTTGATTTTTTCATTATTTTTTCCTCCTTGAGTTATGCCGCTATATATATAACAATTCAAAAAAGCAAACGGGGTAAAAAAATTAAAAATTTTTTAAAAATTTTTTGAAATTTTCTATTTCTTCCCATTTTTCGCCCTTCAAGCGGTAATATTCCCAAAAAATTCTCACGTATTCCCTGCGGTATCGATAGAGCGTGCTCTCGCTAATATAATTTTTAAGGGACAGTCCAACGGCGGTTTGGGGATAATCCGTATAATAAATGCAGTAAAATAGGCGGCCGCGGTTGCCTCCTTTCCCGTCCTCCACGCAAAAATGCTCGAGGGTACGCTGCCGCGCCCAAAGGGCGTCGAGCTCCCCCAACCGTATTTTTTCGAGAATGATTCTTTCTTCCCGTTTTATCCCCTGTTTTTCCGTCATGCTCCTATCATAACAAAAAATTCCCCTCGAAAACCGTCAATTTTTGAATATTTTTAAGGGAAAAAATATGCTATAGTATAACGTACAAACAACCGAGGAGAAAAAAACAATGTCGGCAGAAAAAGTACTTGTTTATATGATCGAAATTTTTCAGGAATATCTCAACTATCTCAACGACCGCGACGAAACGGACAAGGATTTTGAATTTTATTCGGGCGAAAAAACGGCTTACGTGGAATGTCTGGAAATCATACAAAGCTGGGAACAGGCAAAAAAGCACGGCTTGAATTTCAACGTGGAACAGCGCTACCCCTTGCCCTTATAAAGACGTTCACCCAAAGGTATGCTATAATAAAAACAAAGTAAGAGCAAACCTTTCAACGGTTAGCCTTGGTAAATCAAAAAATGACCGCCGAAGCCATCAACTAAGGGCGGTCGATTTTTATGAATCCGCAATTTTTATTGTAAGCTATATTGCAAGAAAAAATCAGATTCTTCACGAGAATCTGATTTTTTTCAACCGATTTTTATAAAAGAGCTTCATAATTTCTCATGCCGTATAAAACACGGACAACCTGTATTTCCCCCGCTTTCACCCGATAAAACGCTATGTAATTTTGAATCACGAGCTTTCGCAAGGACTTGTCCTTAACGTATTCGTTTTGAATATACGGACAGCTTTCGGGAAAGGCGCAAACGTTCTCAAACCCCTTTTCAAATTCGTCAATCAATCCGATTGCCGCTGCGGGATTGCAAAGCTCAAGAGCAATATACTCAAATATTTGCTCCATGTCCGCTTGCGCCGACGGAAATATGTTAAGCGCATGGTTATTTCCCATATTTCGCCCTCATTTTTCCGAAAAATTCCTTTCCGCTTGCGGGCGCCGCGCCGTTTTCAATCTCGTCCAGCCCCGCATTGATCAGTGCCGCCGCCTGCATTTTCGCAAACATTTCCTCATAGAGCTTCACGCTCATCATAACGGCTTCGCCGTAACCGTTTTTTGTGATCACGATCGGCACGGAGCTTTCCTGACAGGTTTTCATAATATTCGCCGTGTTTTTCAGCTCGTTCACAGGCAATATTTTAGGCAAAGGCTGCGTCATATTTCATTCCTCCTATTTCTATTATATTCTTATTATGGCCTTATTATACCATAATAAGTTCTATTTGTCAATAGTAAATAAGAAAAACTCTAATATTTATTTTCTTTCACGCTTGAAAAGCCAACTCGAAAAAGGCTTCTATATCCTCCGAAAAACACTCCACGTACCAATAAAAGTTCCGCCCCTCTTGATCTGTAATATTCAGCCAGTAGCCAAACATATTTCTACCCGTTAATTCTTTATCGTGATATTGAATCACGTATCCGTTTATAGAATATTCCGCTTCTCCTTCTTGATATAATTGTTTATCCGTATAGTCGTAATGCTCGTCCAACGGTTGATTCATGGTAATCATATAATAATCGTCTGTTGTTTCCAATTCTCCGTATAAAGAAACAAAGACCACCGTGTTATCTTTTTGAAGCTGTACTCCAACACAAGTCGTATTTTGCAGATTTTGCACAAAATGAAACTCCTCAAAATAAGTTTTTGCTTCAGCCACTGTTATATCTGCCGTTTTTAAATCTTTACTACTATAAACATACTTCGGTTCTTCGGGCTCCACAGGCTCAATAGGCTCCACGGGTACCACGGGCACCACAGGCTCCGAGGGTTTTCCCGACGTCGCAGGCGTATTTCTCCCATTCAGCACGGGAATCAAAATTGCCACAAAAGCCAAGCAAGCCGCCAAGCCGCCCGCGACGCAGCCGCCAAACACAAACCGCCCTCTCTTGCTTTTGCCCGATTTTTGCGTAAACGCAATCTCGCCCGCCGTCGATTCAGCCGTCGATTCAACCGCCGAACGCTCTGAAGCCGTCGCATTTTCCGTCCCTTCGGCAATCTCGCCCGCCGCCTGCTTCTCGGCATACCGCTTTCTCGCCGCTTCCATCAAGTCCTTGTGGCTTTCATACCAGCCCTCAAACCCGCCGTATCTTGCGTCAAGCTCCTCGCTTGACATCTGCTCCATTTTCTTTTCCAATTTACTCATATCTCAATTCAACCTTTAACTTTGCTCTTACTTTTCTGTAAATACCCCTTAACTGCCCGTACTCCGTGCCGTCTAATTTCGCGATCTCCTTAAGCTTATATCCGCATAGAACCCGCTTGACCACAATTCCCTGCTCCTCCTCGTTCAAATTCCTTAAAGAATCGTAAAACAGCAAATGGTCATAAACGGACGCCGCGGTCCCAAACGCACTCTCGCTTTTCACGTCGTCATAACCGAGCTCCCATTTATTCTTTTTGCGTAGATTCAACGCGCAATTCTTCGCCGCAACCGCCAAATAAGCCTTACTTTTCTCCGCGTCTGATTGAATCTCGCCGGCAATCAATTCGTAAAGGAGCTGTCCGCACACGTCTTCAGCCAATCCGTGGTCGTTCAAGATCGCATTCGCCACACTGAAAATAATTTTGACGTAATCCTTATACCACGCCTCTAGAATCCTCTTGTTCCCTTCGCGGAGTCCTTTCGCCAACTCTCCCAAAGTGTATTCTTTCATTCCCGTTCTTCTCTTTTGTGCAAATTTTCTGTTTAATATTATACAATATATTTCCTTTGCTGTCAATTTTCCGCCAATCACAAGACAAAAAACGTGCTTTTTTCAGCACGTTTTTTTGTCCAAAGAATTTAGCGTTTATCATACATTTTCGAGTAATATTCTTTGTATTCTCCGCTGACGATCTCCTCCCACCAGCTTCGGTTGTCGAGATACCACTGTATCGTCTTTTTTATTCCCTCCTCAAATTTCGTTTCGGGTAACCAACCGAGCTCCTCGCTGATCTTGGTGGGGTCGATCGCATAACGCATATCGTGCCCTTTTCTGTCTTTAACGAACGTGATAAGACTTTCGCTCTTGCCGAGTGCCTTGCAAATAATTTTCACAATATCGATATTCCGCATCTCATTGTGCCCGCCGACGTTATACACCTCGCCCACGCGTCCCTTTCGGATAATCAAATCGATTGCCTTGCAGTGATCCTCCACGTAAAGCCAATCCCGAACGTTCAGCCCCTCGCCGTAGACGGGAAGCGGCTTATCGTTGAGCGCGTTTGCGATCATGAGCGGAATCAGCTTTTCAGGGAAATGATAGGGACCGTAATTATTGGAACAGCGCGAAATGGAAACGGGCAGATTATAGGTTCTATAATACGCCAAAACGAGCAAATCCGCCGCCGCCTTGCTCGAGGAATAGGGCGAGCTCGTGTGAATGGGCGTCTCCTCCGTGAAAAAAAGGTCAGGCCTATCGAGCGGCAAATCGCCGTAAACCTCGTCCGTCGAGACTTGGTGATAACGGATAATCCCATACTTTCGGCATGCGTCCATCAAAACGGCAGTTCCCATGATGTTGGTCCGCAAAAACACTTCAGGATCCTCGATGCTCCGATCGACATGGCTCTCCGCTGCAAAATTCACAACGACGTCGGGTTTCTCCTCCTCAAAGAGCTTATAAACCGCCTCGCGGTCGCAGATATCCGCCTTGACAAATCGGAAATTCTTGTTTTCCATAACGGGCGCTAGCGTGGAGAGATTCCCCGCGTAGGTCAGCTTATCCAGACAAATAATCCGATCGCTCGGATATTTCCCGAGCATATAAAAGATAAAGTTCGAGCCGATAAACCCGGCTCCCCCGGTAACAATAATGGTCATTATTCCTCTCCGTTTGCAAGGGCTAAAAGATATTCCCCGTATTCCGTCTGCTTGAGCTTTTCTCCGAGCGCTTTAAGCTGTGCGGTGGTAATAAAACCGCGCCGCCATGCGATCTCCTCAATGCAAGCGATATAGAGCCCCTGCATTTCCTGAACGGTTTTCACAAATCCGCTCGCCTTATGCATACCCTTGGGCGTTCCTGTGTCTAACCACACCATACCGCGCCCTAAAAGCTCCACGTGCAGCTCCCCTGCCTTTAAGTATTCGTTATTCACCGCCGTGATCTCGATTTCTCCACGCTTCGAGGGCTTCACGCTTTTCGCAATCTCGACCACCCTGTTATCGTAGAAATAGAGTCCGGGAACAGCATAATTGGACTTGGGCACCTCGGGCTTTTCCTCAATGGAAAGCACTTTCCCGCTCTTATCGAATTCAACCACGCCGAACGCACGCGCGTCCTTCACGGGGAATCCGAAAATCGTTGCCCCGCTCTGCCGCGTTTGCGCTTTTTTAAGCATTCTGGTGAAATCCTTACCGTAGAACACGTTATCGCCCAAGATCAAGCAAACGTTATCCTTACCGATAAATTCCTCGCCGAGAATAAACGCGTCGGCAAGCCCTCGCGGTTCCTCCTGCACGCAGTAGGAAATATGTACGCCGATCTCACTGCCGTCTCCTAATAACTCCTTATAGGAAGTAATCGCCTCGGGCGTGGAAATGAGTAAGATATCCCGAATCCCCGCCAAAAGCAAAACGGACAGAGGATAGTAAATCAGCGGCTTATCGTAAATCGGCAAAAGCTGTTTGGAAACCGCCTTTGTGATCGGATAGAGCCTTGTACCCTTTCCTCCCGCCAAAATAATTCCTTTCATAATCCCTCACTTTAATCCTGTTTTTTATGAAAAAGTTTTTTATCCAAAACCTTGAAAAAAGGTCTTTCGATCAAATATATCCTTATTAAATCTATCACGGTACAAACAATGTAAATCGCAAGAACAGATCCAATCGCATGAATCGCAAGCTTTCCAAGTTTGGAAGTAAATTGCCCCACGTTGTTTAACAAATCCCCCCAAAGCCAACGCCGCATCGTATCGCTGTTCGCATGAATCAAAAGCACGCCAAAAGCTGCGCTCGCCACCTTATTGATAAACTTGCACTCGAAATGTACGTTTTTAAAAAACATAAACGCACAAAAGGCAGTAGCAACCGCTAAAATCTTATTAGAGTCAGCCACAAAATAAAACGCAAATCCATCTTGATTCAGTTTTGTCCCCAACCAGGCACAGCACACAACGCTCAGCGCAGAAACAATAAATACGCTTACCGCCAAGATTCCCCAAATTTTACGATTGGAAAAAAGAGCAATCGGATAGATTCGTACAAACGAAGCAATAAAATACAAAACAATAAACCACGACACATAATTCATCGTAACGGAAAACTTCGGCACGGTTCCTATAATTATGTAGACAAACGAACAAAGCGCTATCAATAAAAGGTGTTGCTGTTTATTCATATTTTGAATAAGAATATTTAAAAACGGAATAAACAAAAAGAACAGAAGATAACAGCTCGTAAATCCCGTGCCAACGTTATAAATCGGTAAAAATGCTTTGACCAAGCCTTTTAAGGAAAACGGCTCGTAGCCCGTTATCAAAAAAATAAAATAGAAAACGATTTTGTAAAATTCAATCTCCAATAAAAGCTTTAAAAATTTTTTCAGCGTTATATTGGATTTGCACATGAAATAACCCGTTATTAAAACAAAACAGTTAATTCCCGTCTTTCCCCATGCGCCGAATAAAAGCAAAAACAATGAATTCCCCGAAAGCGGATCGGCATTAATAAACGATAACAACCCCGAATTAACCACATAATGATGCGCCACAATTAAAAGCATCGTAATTATGCGGAATAATTCTATCCCCGAATCCCTATTCGTTTTTTGTTCAAGAGGCGCAGAAAAGCCTACCCCTCCCCCTGACTTAATTGGTTCGTTTTTTACTTCCGTGTTTTCCATATTAACACCTCACTTCAAAATTGCGTCCACAATCCGATCGACGTCCTCAAGCGGCAAATGTGCATA
The DNA here is from genome assembly GCA_017467275.1 of Clostridia bacterium. Classification (GTDB taxonomy): domain Bacteria; phylum Bacillota; class Clostridia; order Christensenellales; family Borkfalkiaceae; genus Scatosoma. The sequence continues at coordinate 132,193 of JAFTSN010000027.1, forward strand.
CATGGGCAAGCACAGCACGTTCCTCGAATAGTATTTCGCATTCGGCGTATTTTCCGTCATATCCTTTCCGAACTCCTTGTTCTCGGAAACCAGCGGATAGAAATATTTCCTTGCGAAAATATTTTGCGCCGCCAACTTATTCGCGAGCTCGTCACGGTCCAATCCGAATTTTTCCTTTGCCACGAGAACGGGATAATACGCATAGTTTTGCTTGATTCCCTCGTGGATGGGCGGCAATGTCAACCCCGCCACTTTTCCAAGTTTCTCGTTATAGCGCTCAAACGCCTGTTTTCTCGACTCCAGCTCCTCGTCTAAATGCCGCAAATTACAAATCCCCATAGCGGCTTGAAACTCGTTCATTTTTGCGTTGGTCCCAAAACAGGTAAGCTCCTCTCCGCAAACGCCGAAATTGCGTTGCTCTGCAATCTTTTTTGCAAGCGCCCCGTCCTTAAAGCACAGCCCGCCGCCCTCAATGGTATGAAAGACCTTGGTGGCATGAAAGGAGAGCATGGATATATCGCCGTAATCGGCAATCCCCTTCCCCTTGTACTCCACGCCGAACACGTGCGCCGCGTCGTAGATCACTTTTAAACTATGCTTGTCCGCAATCTTTTGAATGGCGTCCACCTCGCAAATATTGCCGTAAACGTGCACGCCGAGGATCGCCACCGTCTTATCCGTGATAAGCGCTTCAATCTTGCTCTCATCGATGGTATAATCGGGTTTTACGTCGCAGAACACGGGCACGCACCCCGCCTGCACGATCGCATTCGTCGTAGAAGCAAACGTAAAGGGGGTTGTAATGATCTCCCCTTTGAGCCCCAACGCCTTCAAGGCGCAATAAAGCGCAAGATGCCCGTTGACGAACAGCTCGATATTTTCTACTTTCAGCCTTTTTTTCAGTTCTTCCTTCAGCCGATTGTGGATGGGACCCATATTCGTGAGGTGGGTAGTCTCCCAAATACTTTTGATCTCCTCACAATACTCCTCAAACCTCGGCATCGACGATTTCGTTACGTTAATAGCCATTTTTTTCTTTCCTTAAAATTAAAGCTCCCGTTTAAACAAGTGGAAATAGAATAGGCACTAAAATAATCAGTACCAACATAGCCAAAATTGTCATAGGTCCTGCATATTTTAAATAGTCGCTAAATTTATATTCCGCAATCATCGACATTCCAATAGTGGTATTTGCAAGAGGGGTTGCAACCGCCATCGCACCAGCTATCGTCAAGCCTACCGCAAACGAATATGTATTGTATCCCATTTTTGTCGTGATGGAAAACACCACGGGCAACACGATTGTAAGAACGGTTGAATTTGACAAAAATTGCGTTAAAACAACCACCAAAATAATAAATGCAACATAAAGCCAGAAAGCCGAAACATTCTCTCCGAATAAGCCAATAAACCAAGTAGCAAGTAACTCCCCGCCACCGCTCGAATTAAGCCCTGCGGCAATACCTAAACACGCACAAAACCAAATTGCAAGATTCCAATTTATACTTTTTAACGCTTCCTTATGAGATATACAACCAGTTAACACGCATATTAACGCAGAAATTAATGCAACCGTTCCCACGTTAAAAGCGGGAATCACTTTTTTAATTGTATCGGCAAGAACAAATAAAACCAGCGTAAAGATAAAAATAATCGCCATCAAGATCATTTTACCTTTCTTATATTCCTTTTTCGGCTCATCATTGCTTACGGGAACGTTCGTATAATCTTCTCTCTTTCCCCAAATTTTCTTTCCCAAAGGATACCCAACAAAACCCGCATATAAAACAAGTAGTATGATAATCGTAAATCCTGGAACGGAAAAGGTAAAAAAGCTAAAGCCCTTTCCCTCGCCGAGGAATGCCTCTAAAAGTCCGTTCGCCGTAAGTTGCGTAGTCGATCCAACCAAAGTTGCGGCACCACCGATAACCGCCGCCATCGAAACGGGCATGATCACGTTTTTAAACCGAACATTTTCATTGGACGACGAAATCCCCGTCAAAATAGAGATCATGATTGCAAGCGTAGCAATATTGGAAAGAAACGCTGAAATCAAAGCAGTAATCGCCGTACTGAACATCACCACTAATCGCTCATTCCCCTTTGCCAAGCTGATCACTTTATTCCCGACAAGTTGCGCAAGCCCCGTATTAAACGTGGCTTGTCCGACAACCATCATCGCACAAATGAGCACAATGGTGCTACCACCGAAATTTTTAAACCCGTCGCTGAATGAAACGACGTTTGTCAAGAGCATTGCGACCAAACCTAAAAGCGCTACCGTAGCCGTGGGTAATTTATTCCAAATAAACAACGCCACAACGACTGCAAAAATAATTAAACTAATAACCGCAGGCGACATATTTTCTCCTTTTTAAATCTTTTATTTCCACCAAAACTCTTTCGTTGGTTTCCAACCGATTAAATCTTCAAATTCTTTTTTCATTCCTCTGCCGTACCACATTTGCCAAATAAATTCTCCCGCAAAATTCCCTTCGATTACACACCATCCATTGGGCGTTAAAGCAAAATCCCACCCCACGTATCCAAGTTCAGGCAGTTCTTCCGCCAAGCGATAAGCAAGCTCCACCGCCTCGCGCCAATGAGGAATTTGAAATCCCTTGAATGTAACCCCCGTATCGGGATGCTTTTCAACAATCTCGCCGTTTTCTTTATATCCATCCGACCAAACAACGCCCGTTTCAGCATCTACCCCTGCAGAATAACCACCGCATCCAGCGCTCGCCACAAACCCACCTGACGCTCCAAATTTTATCCAAGGACAATAAAAATGAATTTTATTATCCGCGCCGCGAACTGTTGTTGCTCTGATGATATTTACCGAATTTGGATGAACGATACCTAACCTTATATCTTGTTCGACGATTTCCTCTAAAACAAGCGCTGTATTATCCTTTGCCCATGTGATTTTTGATTTAATAGCCACGATTTCAGAAAGCAAATGATCAAATAAGGCTTTTTCCGAATTATAATTGCCGATATTATCTTTATGAACGCCAACCGCCAATCCCAAGCTCTCCGATTTTACCACAAAAGTCGGATGCTTACGCACAAATTGCTGAAACACTTGGAAATCTTCCACCGTTGAAATGCGAATCATGTCTCGCTTATAATACTTTTTAAGTCGAACGTACGCTTCGTATTTATTGTTTAAAATATGTGCGTCGTTTTTATCGTTCAAATGCCAAACGTATAAAAACCTATTCCGAAAGGTAATATAAGAACTTTTTTCTATATGTTTTTTATGGAATAGTCCATAGAAAAATTCCTCTCCTATATTACTGCCGTAAACCCAATAATCATAAATTGATTGAAAAAACAATGCGTCCGCTTCTTCCTTGGATATCTGTGGCACAACGTTTTTTATCGTCGCATAAATGGTCTCAGTCATTTTTTGCGTATAAATTTCTTTCTTGGCAGAATAAATAGCTTTACCCGTCTCTATAATTTCTTTTGGATCATCCGTAATATAAATATCCACCAATCGCACCTCTTTACCCTAATACTTTAGGGTTAAACTGTGAAACCAACATATTTTCCCCGTTTTCATCACAAACAATCAGTTTCGATTGCACCCATTCCACCACGGAACGCACCTTTTCCAAATCCGACAAAATCACAATCTCACAAATTCTTTGTTTTACGTCTCCCGTTTGCGGAACGCTTTCTCCCACAAAATATCGCTGCGCAACGGTGACCACATTTTCATGAGCGGAAATCTCCTCCAAGCCATCAAACCGAGCAATCGTTCCCGCTCGAGCCGATACCAAAAGCTGCACGGAAATTTTTCCGTTTAAATTATACGCTGTCGCCAACCGACCGGAATAATCGTCTATCTCTCCTCCGAGCGCGAGTTTAATCATTTCTTTCATTAAATTTATGCCCGTTGCTTGCAACAAAAGATTTTCATATTCAGTCCCAGGAAGCCTTAACCCCGGGTCGTAGAATCTAACGGTCTCCCCGTCAATAAATCCTTGCATAAAAACTGTTCCGTTCTTGATCCCGATTCCTTTTAAGGCATTTACAACCCTTGAATGCACCTTATCCAAATACATCTTTGTGTTTACGGAAGGGGAAACCGAACCTATACACTGTTTATTTAATCCGTCCTCCGCTTTTCCTAAGTATCGATTCCCTGTCCTAGTCAAATACGCTTCCCCGTCTTTAAAAACGTAGGACATTGAAAAATCCTGTTTCCCGACCATATATTTTTCAATAATGGCAAGCCCGTTGGTAGATTCTTTTTTCGCCCTCGGTAAAGCTTCCTCGAGCTCCTTTTGCGTATAACAAACAGATTGTCCGCGAGAACCTCGGCTGTCCACGGGTTTTACCAAAACCGGATATTCTATTTTTTCACTTCCAATTTCTTCCTCTGCATATTGAGGAATAACGTCCACATTATACTTGCGGCACATATCCTTAAAGGCATTTTTATCGGTCAGCATAAAATATTGCTCTGCCGTACCGTAACAAGGCAAATTTAACCGCTCGCAAATCTGTTGATGCGGACGTTGTCCTATATCGTTACAGAAATTAAGAACGCCGTCAATTGAATTTTCCTTACACCACGCCACGATCTTGTCCACGTCGAGAACGTTAAAATATAATGCCTCGTCCGCAATCTGCTTGGCTGGAGCGTCTTTGAGGGGCAAACTATCTGTTACCGCAGTATACACGCCCAATTCTTTCGCCGCTTCCACAACCTTAACATGAACGATGTTACCGCAAAGGATCAATAATTTTTTTCCTGCAAGATTCATAACCGATTATCCTCAAACTTTTGTGATAAATAATTCTTTATAAGCAACCCCGCCCGCTTTCACAGACAACGCTTCCGATGGAACACTTTCCCCTTTTACCCAGCGAACAATCGCTTTAGGCAAATTACACCCCGACATGTGACTAAAGGGATACCCGCCGCCAAAGCGCGCGTTCATTTCCAAAATATAAGGTTTTCCGTCCACCAAAAACAGATCGCAGTCCATATTGCCGATATGCTTTGTCCTCTCCCCCAAGCGCTTTGTTTCCTCATACAGTACGCGTTCATCCACAATTTCCGCTATATCCGTCTCGCCCGCGCGCATCGCAATTTTTTTCTTGACAATTGAATTTCGGAAATTCCCGTTCAAATCATTGATAATATCGACTCCGTATTCCTGTCCTTTCAAACATTCCTGATAAATAATTTTATCTTCAACGCTTCCCGATTCATACTTTAAATAAGACTTATTAATCGTTCGCACGTTACGGCTATAATAATAAAGTAGCGCCAATTCATCTTCCGCAACGGAAAGCGCAATCGAACCGCAGCCAAAACGCGGCTTAATCACAATGGGATATTTTAACTCCCCCGTCTCCAATGCTAACATTGTTTTTTGTAAGGTCAAATACGTTTTCGGCGTATTAAAGCCGTGTTCCTTCAAAAATAAATAGGTTTTCCATTTGTCGTTGCAGATTTCGACTGTTTTCTCATCGGAAACAATCACTTTTGTTCCGATCTCGGCGAACTTATCCTTATTCCTTGCTAAAACGGGCAAATCTATATCAAACAGCGAAAGTAAAATATCTATGCGGTTTTCCTTGCAATACTCCAACAAAAAAGGAATATAATTCTCATCGTAAATTAAAGGCGAAATCACACTCTTATCCGCATAATGAAAGGCGACTGTTTTATCGTCGGAATTGGAGACGTGAACTTGTCCTTCCTCCCCGACGGCCTCTTTAAAATATTTTACCATATAGGCCCTGCGGCCCACTGAAGTCAATAAAACGTTCATTTTTCAACTCTCGAATTTTAAAATCAAATGCAGATCGTTTGGTCTTTGCTCGTTTGCAGGGAAATACTCCTCAAACCCGAGCTTTTGATATAATGCAACGGCTTTTTCATTCTCTTTCACGGCATATAAATGTACGGCTTTAAATCCTTTCTCCTTACATTCCGATAAAAATTTTTGCAAAAGTTTTTCAGCAAGCCCTCTGCCTCTACATTCTTTTTTGGTTGCCAAAACGGCTATATAAGCCAATCCATCTTGCGAATCATTCGTGTAGCCTGCAACCATGGAGACAATCGTCCCTTCTGCCCGTTCCACAAAGAGCGTAGCCCTTTCCTGTAATTTCAACGCGTATTCTTTTAAATCGGTTTTTTCGGAGAGTGGAATAGGAAAATCCTTGTCAACGTCTCTTAGAAAACTTTCAATTTCCTCCGCCGACAAAAGCTCCGCATTATTCCGTCCGCTTTGTTCTTCGGCGTTCTTTCTTTTCAGCATCTTTTTTACAATCTTCCAAATAAAACCAAAGCTCTCCACCTTGAATATAATTGACGCGCCCAAATAAAGTCCCACGCCGACGAATACCTGCAAGCACAAGAGCGCATATATGTTGAGTGAAATAAAATTCATTAAATAGACGGGAACGCCCATCAAAACCGATAAGCCAACCGCAGGCAGCAGATCCTTTATTTGTTCTCCATAGCTGTAATTTAAAAGCTTCTTATTCGGAAAAGCATTGATAAAGGAACTAATCAAAGTCGTCAGCATCGCCGTCAATGCAATCCAGATAACGCCAAACCACATAGAGATTAAAAGACTGACGATCCCAACCGCTTTTTTAATGATTTCGAGCTTTAAAAACAAATCACTGCGCCCCACCGCCTGTATTGCGGTCAGATTCGCTGTATGTATGGGATAAAACGCATATACAAAACACATGATCTGAATATACGGCACGGCAGGCAACCACTTGTCCGTCAGGATAATCCGCACAAACGGCTCAGCCACACACGCCAACCCCATCATGCAAGGCATTAAAAGATAGGAGCTCAAACGGATAGATTTCCGCGTCGCCGCTTTCACTTTCTGCCGATCGTCCTGCACTTTAGACATCGCAGAAAATAAGACGGAATTAAACGACGCATTTATATTCACCGCCACTAAACTCGGGAACTGCTTTCCTTTCTCGTAATATGCTAGATCTGACGGCGCATACTTTTTTCCGATCACAAGTCCGCGCAATTCGTTATATCCCGTATCGAGCAAGCCTGAAACCAAAAGCTTCCAGCCGTAAGAAAACAGCGCCTTCAGCCTTTTAAAGGAAAACACCAACCGCGGATGCCATTTCATGATAATCCAAAGCATAATCGTGGCGATCACGGCGTTCGTTAAATACTGCCCAACAAGCGCCCAAACGCCATACCCGCTATACGCCATATAGAGTCCGACCGCGCCCGACACCAGCGTTCCCGCAAGCGTGGCAAAGAAAAACTTCCGAAACGCCATCTGACGGGAAACGTAAGCCTGCTGCACGGAATTGATTGCCGCAAACGGCAAACGCAAGCCCATCACGCGAAGCACGGACGAAAGCAAATCGTTCTCATAAAACCGCGCGATTGCTGGCGCCGAAAAAAACAGGATCGCATATAACCCGAGGGAAATTACAAGGCTCGCGTAAAACACGGACGAAAAATCCACCTCGTCGGCTTCCTTTTTCTGAATGAGGGAATTTCCGAACCCACTGGAAACAAAGACGTTACAAAGCGTGATCAAAATGGTCACGATCGAAACAAGACCGTAATCCTCGGGCAAAAGAAGTCGGGCAAGGACAATCGATACGATCGTCGTCACCATCTGTGCCCCAATCCGCTCGGCAAACTTCCAAAGAAGCCCCGACAAGGTCTTTTGTGTTAAGTTTTGTGACTTGCTTTTTTTGATCATGAAATAAAAAACACCACCGCTTATAATGAATCTAATGTTTCTTTAAATGACATACAAATGTCATCAATCGATTTAAATCTTACAAAGATTTTTTTACTGTTTGGATCTGGAGTCAAAGATCTTAATTCGTTTATATCCATATTTTGCAAAGTTTCAAACGTCTGATATTTGCAGTTGTTGTTTTTCAAACATACCACAAAAGGAGAATCTGCACTAAAAACAACCGCTTTATCAAAAGAATACAATAATGATAAACAGCCCAATCCCGCTGAATGGAGCTGATTAAAACAAGCAAGATCTATTTCCGATAAATATTTAGCAAACTCAAAGTACTCCATTTTTTCGGTCACCACTTCTACTTTATTGCCAAAGATATTTATCGCATAATTTAAAACTTTTCTATAGTATTCTTGCGTCCCTCCATATGATAAAATCAAACAAATAATTATGTCGTTCTTTTTAAATTTTTTTAAATACTCTAAAACTTCTATATGACGATCTGTTATACTTCCACTATGTCCCACCAAAATTCTAAAAGGTCTATTACCTTTTAGAAGGGAATTCTCCTTCATTCTTTGATATATTTCTTCCAATCTCTCAAATTTATTGGGAATATAAGAATAAGGTAAAGCACATGTTTTAATATCCCCTATCAAACTCTTTACCGCAACAGCATCCACATCATTCGCAATAGCAACCGCTTTAAATTGCCTTATTTTTTCGACATATAACTTCCAGAAAAATTTTTTTAATAAGCTTTTTAATCGTCCACAACTATAATTCGGTTGAACCAGATCATGTCCCCAAGTCCTCCAAATAACTTTATTGGCCAATTTTTTAGGAGTAAACAATAATTTTATTTTAGAACAATTTAGCGCATGAACAAAAATCCATTCACCTTTTTTCCCAAAAGCTTTAATCAAATTCTGTTTGTTTTTTCCTGCAAGAACAACATTGGTATAATTTTTTAAGGCATCAAAAACGTTTTTATACGGCGTTAAAAATAGATGTTCCGATTTATCAAAATATAAAGTCTCCTCGTTTATCATTTTAACAAATTTTGGAATAAACTTTAAATCGGGATACCATATAATATGTAAATATTTCACTGGTCTAATTGTCATGAATGATTTCAATTTCTCCTTGAACATGCTTTAATAACGCTAACACAATTTCTTTATCTTTCTCCCAATTAAACTTTCGAGCAAAAAGCATTTCCGATTTTATCAATTCATCATAATCCGATAAGGTATATTCATATGGCTTCCCCCGCTTCCAATCTATGCAATACATAATATTTTTATAATTATCACAAAAATTATCAGAAACTAGATTCTTTATAAAAGGCGAACTGACGACTATTGACTGTAAAAACATTTCATCTCCACATACGGTGTGTTTAAATGCCTTTTCGATCAATTTTCGACGCTCAACCACATAATGTGCCAAATCATTTGTAATGCTAAACCAATTCGCTCCTTTTTGGTAAGTAAGCCCATATTTTTTCATTCGATTAATCGGATGTTGAAAAAATAGAATCATTTTATTAATAATCTTACCAACTATGTTCCTTTGTCTTTTTATGAAAAAATGATATTTTGAGACCCGCATATACACATCGTTAGATAGATTCTCGGCGTCAAAATGTATGAACTCCGTACCATAATTTCGATCAAAAAAATCGTGAATTTCTTCTTGCTTTTTTAACGGCATATCCACTCCAGAAAGTAGATGATAATAAGAATAGTTCTCCTTTATTGCCGTTTCCAGAAGTCGAAGCTCGCATTCAATTTGAGAAAAATCCCCCCATTTAACATTAACTCGATTTTTTAAAATAAATATGCGCGACTTATTTATCTCTCGTAAAAAACGCTCCTCTGATATATTTTTCACTTTTTTATCAATGTGTAAATATATATCATTTTGCTCATAATCCAAGGCTTTTAATAATGAAATTAAAAGTTCAAATTGATTATGCGCAATTATTAAGTATGCATGCTTATTGTTTTTCATAAATTCTGTTAATTATATTATCTATAAAAGAAAACGATTGACTTTTCAATGTAATTAATGCATTATCCGCGCTAGAAAAGTCCAAATTTTCCATTAAATTTGTTTTTTTGAGATCTTGAATCGTTCTGTATCTTTCCATCAAATCTAACTGTGTTAAAAAAGAAACAGCCCGATCATCTTTTGGATTTTTTTCCTGTTTATCGTTTATATACCAAAAATTCTTATGATATATTGTGGCAAAAGCGGTACCGTGAAACGAAGTGGTTATAAAAAGCTTTGCATGCTTCACCACATTCATATATACATCTGGGCCATAAGATTTTATCAATCTAATCTTATTTCTCCAACAAGCTTTTAACGTCCACTCTTTTGCCTCCATAAAATACACAGGCAACCCATAACGTTTCGACACCCATTTTAAAAATTTCTGAATACGCTCATTAATACCGAAACTATAATAAAAAATATATTCTCCTTTTATGATCGGCGCTACGCCAACATCCACAATTTCTTCCCATTCATCTTTATTATACAACATAGTGGGATCCAAACATAAGGGAACGTCTATTCCCGCAAATTTAAGAATCCATTTTTTCGCATTTTGTTCTCTTACAGAAATCAAATCCATGCTTTCTAAATATTTAACATAGTCCTGACCTCTACCGCTTGTTTCAAAAGGATTATTAGCCCCAAAACTAACTGCATATGCAAATTTAGGCTTGTTTTGCACAAAATTTAAATAATATGCATCATCTGCGTCTAAACAGCAAACATTCCAAACTTGGTCACTCCCCGTTATGATTGCGTCATACTCTTCCTCACAGTTTTTCAACTCTTCAGCCTTCTTGTATTTTTTCTTTGAAAGATGGAAATATCGTTGCGAAAACTTGTGATACGCCGAGAATTGTTTTCGCAATTGTTTTATATTTGTTCTCCATATTATATTTTTTATCAGTCTTTTAAAATTGTTGGGTTTCGGCAAAACCGAATACATATTTTGTTGTCCCGCATTTGAAAAATTAATAAGCTCTACCTCACAATCATATTTCTTTTCTAAAACCGTTTGCAAGGCTAATGCTTGAAGCATTGATCCATTATTATGCGATGCATGAAAAGTTAACAAACCTACTTTGTACATAAAACCCTCTTTTAATTACTCAATTAATCTTTCGCTTTTTCCTTATATAAAAGATATGCGGGATTCCCCACCACTATGGAATTCGCTGGAACATCTTTTGTTACAACAGCGCCCGCTCCAATGATTGAATTCTCGCCAATCTTAATCCCGCCCAATATAGTCGCATTTGTGCAAATCCATACATTATCACCAATAATGGGATTAATAACAGACTCTCCCCTTTTGTTTTTCATACCCACCGTAACGCCAGGACCGACCCTTAAATTAACTCCGGCTGAAAAAACAGACAAAACACAGTAATTGTGAGAAATCCATAAGCCTCCGCCAATGTTTTTACTGATTGCCGATATCTCAATCGTTTTTGGCGGTCTCCATAAAAAATTAAATAAACTTTTAACAACTTTATAGTTATTTAATCTATAACTAAAAACAGCGCGAAAAGCAAAATCTTTTATTAAAATTTTTGCCATTCGTTTGAAGTATCCCCCCCCCGCTTTTAATCTTATAGTGGGGGAAATATTGAATACTGTATTGTTCAATATCCCTTTTTAACAATTCTTTGTTTAATAAATATCCAACACAAGCTATCAATAGTCCAAAAGAATGAAAAACATAAAGAAAAAACATAACTACTTCTCCATAAAAACGCTTGTTTAATTAACACGTTTAGACTTTCTTTCTTCTATCCTTTTCCAAGAAAAAATCTCATTATTTTTATCCGCTGCCACCAAAAAAACAACTAATAAACTATAATTTGCGATAACTCCGCACTGAAATAATGACGGCTCAAACATTCCCCAAAACAAATACATACAAAACATGGAAAAAATCTGTTTGAACGCATACAAATCTTTAGTGTTTTTCAATAATTTACGAAACATTATCAATGCGAGAACTAATATTAAAATAAATCCTAAAACCCCTGTCGTAACTAAATAATAAACATATGCGTTATCCAACCAATAAGTTTGATAGCCTGTTAATTCCATACCATAGGAAGTGTTGGATGCATAACCAAGCCCGAACAACCATCTGCCGCTTTTCAAAAGCTCTGGTATTGCGTGTTTAAACAGAGTCGCTCGATTGGCATTAGACATAAGCACATTAAAGTTTGGAAATAAAACAATGGCAACGATCGCAAAAATGGAAAAAACGATAAACACTTTCAAAATAGTAGCAATTGTTTTACTATTAATCATTCTTTCTATATTTAATAAAAATAAGACAACGCCATATATAAGAATTGAAATAAGCGCATTTCTTGAGGCACTGCAAAGCAACATAAGGATTGAGACAATAAGAAAAAGTATCTTTAATCCATATCCCCAACAACTTTGCTTTTTATCCTTGAGTAAAAATATTAAACAAATATTACAAACACAGGATATACCCAACGTATTATAATGACCAAACCCAAAATTCGCCCGTATTCTTCCTTCGGTTTTAAATATATTCAATACGCCCGACAAATCCAATTCGTTTATATATTTCAAAAAATGATAAACCAAAAAAAATGATAAGCAATAATAACTAACTTTTATAAAATCAGAAAGAAAATTATATTTTTTAACAATCAGTACCGTTGAAATCAAAACCAAAAGAAATATCATCTGCGATAAAAACTGATCAAAGATTAATTCTTTAAAAGAATCGTTGGTAATAACTATCCCCCAAAGAACTGTGTGTAGTATTAATAAAAGCATTATCATTGTAGATATGTTTTTCTTTTTGTTTAGCAGAATGTTAAATTTTGAGTCATTAAAAGAATATACTGCTAAAAATATACAAATATATAAAATCTGCAATACAATCCAAAATGTAGAAGATTGCACATCCCCTATAATAACAGCTATTCTGCTCGTTAATAAAATCGCATAAAGCAATAAAAGCAAATGCCTCACGGATATTGTTATTTTCAAAGCTTATTCCTCACAATCATTTTTTTGTCTATAATTTAACACGAAGAAATTTTATCTGATTGCCCAACAATCTTATTTTTTCATCTTCACTAAAAAACCTATCAAAAAATATTGTTTGCGGCGCAACAATAACGCACGAATTTTATCCTGCAAACTCGGGAACTTTTCCCTATAAAGACCATCTAATGCTTGTCCTTTTTTCATCTCCGCTTTTATTGCTTTGCTTGATATTTTTTTGATTTTACATAATCCGACCGCTCTAAAAAAACTTCTTAGCATACTTTGTTTCATTAATAAAACTGCATCGTCTGCTAATTGTTTTTCAGCAATAAAATCAAACATGTTTTTATATAATTTATTTAAATCATCAAAATAATTTAACGTTACATTTGAACAAAGGCCTTCTTCGTTTTTTTCGTAATAGTAAACAGCTTTTTTGGAAATAAAAATAACTTGAGTATGTTTTAAAAAATCCAAAGTAAAGGAAACATCTTCCCCCATTATCATATTCGTTTTGAATTTCACATTATTATTTTTTATTATCTCGGCCCTATATAGCTTATCCCAAGGAGGATTCGAATTTTGACTAAGAATAAAATCACTATATTCTTTTATATCTAAATAGCCCTCGGCTTGACCAATCTTATGAACAAAAATATTCTTTCCTTTCTCGCAATAATAGGCCCCTAATTGCACTAAATCCACACCTTTATGCGCCTTCAATAATTCTGTGACGCATTGTATATAATTTTCCGAAATATCGTCATCACTATCAATAAAAGCAATATATTCCCCCTGCGCTTTAAGCAACCCCAAATTCCTTGCCGCGCTCGCCCCTTGATTCTCCTGATGATACGCATGAATATTAGGATTTTTCTTTTGATATAAATCACAGATAGAAAAAGAATTATCTTTCGATCCGTCGTCAATTAAAATCAATTCACTTTGTTCACTTAATTGACACTCAAGTTTAGATAAAAGCTTTCCTATGTACTTTTCTGTGTTATAAATCGGAATAATTAAACTAACTAATATCATATTAAACTCGCCTAATTTTTCTATACAAACTAAAAATTAAATAATATAATGGATAGCTCTTTAAAAACAATTCGAATTGTAGTCTTTTTTTTCGGCTGATGCTTTTTTCTTTTCTTATAAAACTTATATTTTCTCTTACCGCTTTTTTGAATTCACTTATTTTACTCTTTGGACATTTCACCTTGCTTTTAATATAAAAATCCAAAACCGTTAAATTCGCCGAAGCAAATGCAATATGCACTGTAGATTTTAGTTTCGGATATTTCTCCTGCAAATATTCCATCTGCGCTTTTGCCGCTTCAATAAAATCGTGATTGATTTTTTTGTTTCTGGAAATACTGTTTTCTCTTTGAAAATAATTATATAACGGTTCTGATACATACCCCACTTCTTGAGCCAGCTCAATTATTTTGTACATCACAAAATAATCTTCGCTTAATTTCCCTATCGGAAAACGAATTTGATCAAATAATTTTCTATGATATATTTTAGCCCATGCCGACATATCAAACAAATTATATGAATTCATCTCCTTAATGGCATCGAAAAAATTAAATACCTTATCTTCCTCTTTCTGCTTTTTATATATTTTTTTTCCGTTTGCAAAAGTATAATATTTCCCGCATACCGCCATTAAACAATTATATTTATTCAAACAAACGTAAAGCTTTTCCACCATTGTTTTTTCAACAGTATCATCACTGTCTACAAAAACCAGATATTTTCCCGTCGATATATTTATTCCCGCATTCCTCGCTTGAGACAATCCTTGGTTCTGTTGATGTATCACAGTAATTCGATTGTCTCTTTTTCTATATTCTTCACAAATACTCGGACACTTGTCCGGTGATCCGTCATCCACCAAAATTATTTCGAGATTCGAATACGTTTGATTACAGACACTATCCAAACAATTCCGCAAGTATTTTTCAACCTTGTATATAGGCACTATTATACTGATTAAATCTTGATTACTATTCATTTTTAGCTACCTACAAGCCACAATAACTCAAAAATTCTTCAAATCCGTTAAATTGCGGTTCCGTGTTTTTAAAAGCGTCTAAACATTTATCATAATGTCCTGAATCACGAAGCACCGAATCTGTAATCGGATCATTATAATCATCTCGCTTCTCAAACAAGAAAACATATTCCCTTAAAATTTTTTTATTGGGTCTTTCCCCCATTCTTTCATAATAGCTTTTCGCAACAGAAACAGCCTCTTCCAACTGTCGATTTTTCCTTTTTTCATGAAATTCTTCTATGGACATAATTCGTTTTGCTGGTACCCCAACATATACAGAATTAGACTCACAATCCTTTGTAACAACACTATTTGCACCGATAATAACGTTTTCTCCTATTGTCACATTCCTCATAATTGTCACGTTTCTAGCAATGAATACATTGTTTTTAATTGTTACTTTCCCCACGGCACCTGTAATAATCCCATCCAATCCACTGCTGACGCACCAAGAAAAATCATGAGTTAATATTGTCGCCCCCGATAAAATTTTTACATTATCACCTATCTCGAGCATATGAGGATTTTGTTCGTCGATATTTGTTTTATAAGGAGAATAAATAACAACATCTCTCCCTATTTTTACACCAATTTTTTTCAAATGCTTAATATACGTGCGTGAATCCGTTTTTCCTTTCAAAAAAATTCGGCCAAATAAATTAAATAAGCCTCTCACATTCTTTATCCCCTCTTTTCATTATTCAATTAAAACTTCGTCCTAACAATCCTTTCTTTTATAAACTTCTATCGTCCGCTCCGTCACGTCCTCCCAGCGGAAGGGCAAAACGGGCGCAACGTGAGTCTTTAACTCCGCTTTCAACAGCGCTTCTATTTTCGCCTCGAGATCCGCCTCGTCTCCGTGCTTAAACGTATACGCGCACCGCCCGTTCTCATTCGCCGCGGCGGCAACCTCCGCATTTTCCTCGATATCGCTCACAAGACAGATATTCCCGTAAGAAAGCGCCTCCAAAAAGGACATCGGCATCCCTTCTAAATCGCTTGGCAGAACGTATAAATACGCCCCCGAATACAGCTCCTTAAGCGTCTTCCCCTCGACGAAACCCGTCATTAAAACGGACGGATCCCCCTCGCAGCTCTTGGCGATTCCCTCGTAATACTCAGCTGAATGAGACGCCCCGCCCGCAATCACGAGCTTTTTATCGGTAACACCTCTTTCCACAAGCCGTTTCCACGCATTGACAAGATAATGCAAACCCTTTTCAGGCACGATCCTCGCGAGAAACAAAACGTAGGAATCTCTTTCAAGCCCCCACTTATCGCGAATAATCTCCGCGGGCAAACACTCTGGCTCGCGCACCCCATTGGGAATAAACACCGTCTCGCGGTTATACGTCTCTTTGAAATACTTCCGATTATTTTCAGACAAAACGATAATCTCATCTGCGTACTTAACCGCATTCCGTTCGCCTTTTTTAAGAATCTTCGTTGCAAAGCCGCCCCATTTCCCGCGTTGCCAATCAAGTCCGTGTATTGTCACAACCAGCTTAAACTTTCTTTTCTTTTTCGGCAACAATCCAAGGAAAAAGCAGGGCCCCTCGGCGTGATAATGCAAAACGTCCAACTTGCCTTTTCTGGCAAGCCGCCGAGCTTTAAGCGTCGCGAAAAAGGCATACACAATCGCGTCAAGCGACCGCTTATCGACCGTAAAGACCTCCTCCACGCGACACCCCGCAAACTCCGTGCGCTTCCTTTCGCCCTTTGCCCGCTTACGCTTACGGTTATACAGCGTGACCTCGTGCCCCGCCGCCGTCATTCGCGTCGCAAGCTCTTCAACGACGATCTCGATCCCGCCCTCGCGAGAGGGAACGACTTTATGTCCGATCATTGCAATTTTCATAAATCCCTCCGCTTAAGCCTTACTAAATACAAAACCCCTCACTCGCCCGAACGGTCGAAAAGCACCATAAACGCGCCCTTGAAAATAATTTTCATATCCAAACCGAAACTGCGCTTTTCTATGTATTCGAGATCGAGCTTCACCCACTCGTCAAAGGAGAGCGCGTTGCGGTTTTTCTGAATCTGCCAAAGACAGAGCAAGCCGCCCTTGATCTCCAACCGTTTCATTTGCTCCTCGGTGTAATTTTCCACCTCGCAAGGGATAGGCGGTCTGGGTCCGACAACGCTCATCGTGCCGTTGATGATATTGAGAAGCTGCAAGGTCTCGTCGAGCGAGGACTTTCTCAAAAACCGTCCGAACCTCGTAATTCTCGGGTCGTTCTTAATCTTAAACGCAGGCCCGTCCGCCTCGTTGAGCCCCTTATCAATAAGGTCCTGCTTCATCTTTTCCGCATTCACACACATCGTGCGGATCTTGAAAAACCGAAACTCTTTCCCGTTCTTTCCAACGCGTTTAGAAACGTAAACGGGATTGTGAAAATCCTCAAAAAATTTAATCAAAAGACAGAGTAGAATTATAGGCGAAAGCACGATAAACAACAGCCCCGCGGATAAAATATCGAACGCCCGCTTAAAAAACAGATACGCTCCGAGCTTAAACCCGCCCTTTTTCTTCTTTTTTCCGCCGACAGCTTGCCCACTGGCGCCGACTGCGCCAATCTCGAGCGCTCCCACGCCCGCATTCACGCCACCGATCACAGCCGCACTCGCCTGCGCAACCGCAAGCTCCTCCTCCGTCGCGCTCATCGCCGCATTCATCTCTTTGCTCTCGTCGGCTGACTTCGTCCCGTTTTCTCCCGACAACGTAGAAACGACCTCTCCCGCAGAGGAAGAAGCCTCTTTTTCTGTCGATTGCGTTTTCTTTTCAGCTACGTTGCCGTTTTCTGTTTCCGTCATTTGTTCCGATGCCACACCAAAACCCCTGTTCACACCCTAAAACCTTAGCCAAGTCAATCTAAACCAGCCCCGAAATCTCGGGATAAATTTAGGTTTTTTTGCTTTATTACTACACGCGCGCAACGCACACGTGTTTTTATTATATCACAAAAGTCCTCGCTTGTCAATGATATTCCACTAAACAAAACAAGAAATTCCTCGACGAATATTTGTATAAAAATAAATAATTTAATGTATATTTATCGCGTATATTTATTCAAATATACAATAAAATGCATATCAACGCCCCTGAAAACGGACTTTTTTAAACGATTTAACACAAACAAAATACCCGAAATGTTCCTTTCAGAAACATTTCGGGCTCAGAATACTTATTATTCTTCGCGTCAAGCTTATAAGGAAAGCCACTACTTTCTCGTTTAATTTTCGTAGACCTCTCTTTTGAGCACGCCGACGTAAGGCAAATTCCTATACTCCTCGGCATAGTCCAAACCGTAGCCGATCACAAACTCGTCCTCGATCGTAAAGCAGGTATACTCGGGCTCCATGGGCACCTCACGCCGTTCGGGCTTATCCAAAAGAGTTACAATATTGACGCTCGCGGGAGCGCGCGCAATCAAAAGGGCTTTAAGCTTATAGAGGGTATTTCCCGAATCGATGATATCCTCGACGATAAGAACGTCCCGTCCTGCGATATCTGTGGTCAGGTCCTTGTTGATCTTGAGGTTTCCCGTGGACTTACTGCCCGAGCCGTAGGAAGAGACCGCCATAAAATCGATCTCGATGGGAGTCTGCATATTCCTGATCAGATCGGAAAAGAAAATCACGCTCCCCTTGAGGATACAAACAACCAACGGCCGCCTGCCCTCATACAGCCGATCAAGCTGCGCGGCAACCGCCTTAACCCTCGCTTGGAGCTCCTCCTCGCCAATCATGATCCGTTCAACGTCCTTGTGCAATTCCATGAAAATTCTCCTTCGTGTTTCTTTGGTATCAATCTATCGGGTTCACCCGAATATATCCAATCCTTTGCGTCTCAACCGTCACTTTAATCTGCTCTCCGATCTCGACCCCGCAGACGGCAAAAACCTCCCCGCCGTCCTTTTCTGCGACAATCGGCAATAGCCCCCTGATCGCCTGCGGAATCTTCCGATCGATCAAATACTTTTTTAAGCTCTTACTCCCGCCGCCGAATTTCTCAAACCTGTCCCCCGCCCGCGCATAGCGCAAAACGGCGTTTTCGGGCACGCTGTCCCAATCAAATCGGAGCGTTCTTCGGGGAATCCCCCCGTCTATTCTTTGCTCTTCGCCAAAGACATGCCCCTCGCGTTCCACAATGATCTCAACCATGCCCCCCGCGAATGCCCCCTCGCCAAACGGTACCCCGCCTAAGAAAGAATCTTCCTTTTCTCCGCTTTTTTCACCCGACGGCGTTAAAAACCCGATTCCGTCGTACTCGCGAACGGCAACGATTCCATAGGGCAAGCTGATTCTGCTTCCCACTTGCAACGCCTGCAACAAAAACACGCTTTCAAGATGCGCCGCCGTGTAATCCTTCTCCAAGCCCAGCCCTTTTAAAACCGTGAGAACCGCCCGACGAAAAAGAGCGCGCTCCTTGGAAAATACAACCAAAAATCCGCTATCGCCAGCCTCTCTCTTTTCCCGTTGACGGACCAACGCGCCGCTCAAGCGTTGCAAGAGCCCGTCGTCCTCCGACGCGAGAGACGCAAACCGCACGAGATTCCTCGCCGCCCCCGGCACCGCCTCTTCAAGCATAGGCAAGACGCCGAGCCGCAATTTATTGCGCGTATATTCAACCGAAAAATTCGTTTTGTCCTCGCAAAACGCCGCGCCCCGTTCCTCCAAAAACCGCAAAATCTCGGCTTTCGACCAAGAAAGAATGGGACGTAAAATAAACCCGTCGCGCTCCGTCATGCCTTTGACGCCCGCAAGCGCCGTTCCCCGCGCCAGCCGAAACAAATCCGTTTCCGCCTCGTCCTCTCTGTGGTGCGCCGTCGCAATAAAATCGGCGTCTCCTCTTTCCGTCAGTGCACGAAAGGATCGTTGCCGAAAGCCGCGCGCCGCCGTTTCCAAGCTCTCCCCCGCGCTTTCCGCAAGCGCAACGCAATCCTCGTCAAACCGAAAAAACGTCACCCCGAGCCGCAGGCAAAGCTCCTCGCAAAACGCCGCGTCTGCCAAGCTATCCGCCCCTCGAATACCGTGCTGACAATGCACAGCAGACAGAATAAACCCGTCGGCATCTACCCGTTCCTTCAGGAAATACAAAAGGCAAACGGAATCCGCCCCGCCCGATAACGCGACGCAGATTCTCTTTCCTTTCAACTCCCCGAAATCCATATTGCGGAACCTCTTGCTTTACTAATCGCCGATTACAGACCGTTTTTAAGTCTCCCCGCCAAAAAGGCGAGAGAGGAGGACAGATCCTCATTCTTAATAATCACGCCCGCAGGGGCTTTCAATGCGGCGGGCGCAAAATTCCAAACCGCTTTAATCCCCGCCGCCACGAGACGATCAAGGGTCTCCTGTGCAACCTCCTTGGGCGCCGTGATAATTCCAATATTCACCTTCTTTCGCGCGATATACGCCTCGAGCTCCTCCAAGGGATAAATCCTCTTTCCTGCGATCTTGACGCCCGCAAGCTTAGGCTCGGGATCAAACGCAGCCAAAATATTCAGCCCGTTATTTTTGAAACCCTCGTAGCCCAAAAACGCCTTCCCGAGGCTCCCCGCCCCGACAATCACCGCGTCACAAAGATTATCGTAACCCAAAAACCGCTCGATATCGCGAATGAGCCTCGTCAGCTCAAATCCGATTTTGGGCTTTCCGGGAACACTCGAAACAACGGACAAATCCTTCCTCACCAGCACCGCCGAAACGGGAATATTTTGTGCGATCAAAGACGAAGAAACGTACTTCGCCCCCCGCAAGCTCTCCTCCTGCAAAAAGCGGAGATATAGCGGCATACGCTCGATCGTAGCTTTAGAAATTTCCCCCAACTGTTTTTTCATTCCGTCTGCTCCTCACTTTCCTTGGCGTCCAGCCTCTCCAAGTAAAAATGCTCCACGCCCTCCTTTTTATATCCGACGAGCGTATCCAGCTGCACGTTATGTATGCTCTGAAAGATACAGCTCTCCACGTTCGGATTCTCCCTTTTCAGCTCTGCAATCAGCTCCTTGACCCGCTTGCGCGCAGAAAAGACGGGCGCCACCTCTCTCGTACTCTCCTCGGTAAACCGACAGGCGCACGCAATAAATTCCAAGCCGTTGTGGTTTTTCCAACGGACAATATCCTCCTCCAACACGCAATAAAGGGGGCGAATGAGCTCCATCCCCTCAAAATTCGTGCTTTTGAGCCGCGGCAGCATCCCCTGAATTTGTCCACCGTAGAGCATACCCATAACCGTCGTTTCAATGACGTCGCTCTTATGATGCCCCAGCGCGATCTTATTACAGCCGAGCTCCTTTGCCTTGGCATATAAATGCCCTCTGCGCATTCTCGCGCAAAGATAACAGGGCGAGCCCTCGCCGAGCGCCTTGGCATTATCTGCCGCCGCAAAAATATCGCTTTCAAAGACCTCGATCGGCACTCTTAAAAGCGCGGCGTTCTCCTCAATCCTCGCGCGGTTTTCCTGATTATACCCGGGGTCCATCACAAGAAACACGAGCTCGAAGGGCACCTCGGAATGTCTTTGAAGCTCCTGCATGAGCTTGGCGAGCAGCATACTGTCTTTCCCTCCCGAAATGCAGACGGCGATCTTATCCCCCGCCTGAACAAGCCCATACTTTTTCACAGCAAGCACAAAAGGCGACCAAATCGTTTTCCGATAGGTCGTGATGATCGAGCGTTCGATCTCTTGCCATCTTTCAAGCCGTTTAGCCACCGCGCACCGCCTTTCAACCGCAACGCGGAGCCCCGCGCCCTTATTGAAAACCCTTTAAAAAGAGCCTCGACTATGCCATTATACCACACCCGCCCCCGCCCCAGTCAAGTTTTTTACCAAAGTAAAAAGCGCGGAAAGCCCTTTAATTGCTTCCGCGCCCCTTCTTCTTCCCTTTGCGTTATGCGATTTCCACCGTTTCGCCCCGCGATTCGGTATGCGCTTTGCATACCGAGCAGAGCCGTAGCCGTAGTTACTCCCTCCATAAACCGTAAGCGAGCACCCACGAAAACATGAGTCTATTTTATCGTATAATCAAAAGCCGTTCCCGCGCCCGCGTAATCGCCGTATACAGCCAGCGGCTCTTCTCCTCGCCAAACGCCCACGATTCGTCGAACACCACCACAAAATCGAACTCCGAGCCCTGCGCCTTATGGCAAGTGATCGCGTAGGCGAATTCAAAACGGCAAATGGGTTCATCATCAACCGCTTTCAGCCGCCTTAAAAGCGCGTAATTGCGCTCGTGCACCACCGAGCCGTCAACAAGCCTCACCGCCCGATCGCCGTAGTAATGCGCGTATTGCCCCTCATAAAATATTCCGAGGTCAAACGGCACGCGCACGCTCCTATCCAAAAAATCCGCCGTAAAATCCATCTGCCCGAGCATATCGAAGCCCTCGGAAACGTTCTCCGCCCGCCCGATCACGCCGTTCACAAGGAAAAACTTCCCCTCCTTGTCGAGCGGTCGCTCTCTGTCGTTCAGCGTGCAAATCACCTTTTCCCCGTCTACAGGCAACAGCGCCTCCTCGGGGATCTCCCTATAGCGGCGAATTTCACTGTTGAGCGCATTTCTCGTCCGATTGGTCCCGCAAATGATCTGATCAGCTTTTAAAAAGATGCGCTTTCGGTCCTCTTTCGTTAAAGCGTGCCGCCCGATCACGCACACCTTGTCGTCGTAATTCCCATAAGGAATAGGCTTTCCCTCTCTTGCAAGCGTGGCAATTTTAACGATCGGATTATCCGCGGCTTGGCGAACGATCTCCGTCAGTGCATAATCGGGATTTTCTAGCAGCCTCGAATTGCCGTTGACGGGCGGGAGCTGTGCGCTATCCCCCGAAAACAGGCACTTGACCCCGAAGCTCAACAGATCGCGCAAAACGTCCTCGCCGATCATCGACGCCTCGTCCACCACGATCAAGCGAATTTTTTCGTCGATCTTCTCCTTCTTGACGAAAGAAAGGGTTTGCCTCTCGATAATTTCACCGTTTTCGTCCACGTCGAAATCGTCCTCGTTCAAAGTATAGATCAAGCTATGCAACGTGCCTGCGGGCGTACCCCGTTTCACAAGCACGCTCGCCGCCTTCCCCGTGGGTGTGACGAACACCGCCTCCTTCCCCGCCTTTAAATGAAGCACGTCTTGAACGACCCGATTGATGAGAAAGGTTTTTCCCGTCCCCGCATATCCCGACAGCACGAAAATTTGGTTCTCCGTGTTGAAGAACCATTCTTCGATCATTCTTTCGGCATTTTGTTGATCATTCGTGAGCAAATCTTCCATGGTTATATTATAGCACGTTCTCTCCCAAAAGGCAACAAAAATCAAACGTTTGTTCGCTTTTATTTTAACTAAAAAAAGCGACCTGTTTGATCTGCACCTCAAAAGTTAGACAACCTTTGGAGGCACACATCAAAACATGCCCGCTTTTGAATTTTTTAAGTGAATAGCCCGCTATGACTTACGCCATAAGGCTTTGGGTCTCTTACCCATCAAATTCTCACAAAGCGCATGGAAAGCAATCGGCTTCCGATTTTTGAATAAATATACATATCCTCGTTTAAAAATTCAAAATCAAACTTTTTATTGCCGAAGTATTTCACGCCGTAAATTTGAAATTTACCGCTCTTTTTATCCTGCTTATACGCGCCCTTTGCCGTGCGTTTATGCCCCCGTTTATCCTTGGTGCTGATCTTGACCTCGCCGTTTAAGGTGAGCTCTAAACGGAAATACTCAAACGCGTCCGTCTCATTCTTCCCGCCAAAGAGGATCTCCTCGCATTCATAGGTGCCCACGTATGGCTTGGCGACGTCCTTTAAGTCCGAGCTTTCCCCGTCAAAACGGGCGTTTGCCAACAAAAACGGCGCAAGAAAAAACGCTAAAAAAACGCTGAAAATTTTCGTTATAAACCTATTCATAACGGAGAGTATGTGCAACGAAAACGCATTTTATGAGCTTTCTTGAACGCATACCTGCCCCCGTTCTTTGTCGAAAAAAGGGTTAAAGGTCGAACGCAATCGCCGTCACGTCGTCGGAGAATTTACCCCCCGAAAAGACGGTGAGCGCCGACTTGAGCTTGGCAATAAAATCCTCCGCGCCGTGCGATTGCAAAAGCACACTCTCCGCGCGCTCAATACCAAACAGCTCGCCCGCGGAATTGGCGCATTCCGTCACACCGTCCGTGATCAAAACGAGCAGATCCCCCTTTTCAAACGGGAATTCCCGCTCCTCGTAGTTAAAATCGGGAATCCAATTAGAGACGGGCGGTGCGGGGCTCTCGATCTCGTTGATGCCGAGGGCGTTTTTAAGGAGTATAGGCGCGTTATGCCCCGCCGAAACGTAGCGAATCTTACTCTCTTTCGTATCGATTCTCACGCCCGCAAGCGTGATATACGCGCGCTCGTCTTGATTGAGCTCGGCAAATTTCGTGCTCAATAGCCGCAGCGCCTCGGCAAGCGATTCCTGCTTGCGATCAAAGCCCGCTTTCACGAATGCGGAGAGCATACCCGCTGAAACGCCCTTGCCTGAAACGTCGGAAAGGATCCCGTATATTTGCCCGTTCAGCTCGTAGACGTCGGGCAGGTCCCCGCCGATCTCGAGGCAGGGGATATACATATATGAATAGGGCACGCCGCCCATTTTCTTGCCGACAGGCAAAAGCCGCTGCTGCATCTTTTGCGCCGTGAGCATATCCTGCACCGCTTCGGAGCGGTAACTGCCGTCCGTGAGTCCCAAAAATAGACCGTTCTTGCCCTCCATGGGGAACACGCGAATACGGACGGAAAGGACGTCCTCTCTACCGCCGCGGGCAATTTTCACCTCTGCCGTAGCGCTCTTTTCTTCGCCCGTTTGGACCGCCGCCGTCATGACCTTTTTAAAGCTGCACCGCGCGCAATTTCCGCCCGTACCGCAGGCGCTCTCGCCGCAGACAAGCACGTCCTTAAGCGCACCCTTTTTCTTGGCGTCCGCGGGAAAAGAACGGCGAAACGCCGCATTCGTGTAGACGATTTTCAGTTTTGAATCAAACACGAATACGCCCGCGGGGAGCTTATCGAGTATTTTTTTATAGATACCGCCGAGCATACGCCGTCCTCCTTTTCTTCTTCTTTCCGTACATGCCCCGCATCAACGGTACATTGTTAAGCCTTTACAAATCTTTGCGTCAAAGGTGAGATTCTCGTAGACCTCGCCGTCGAGCTGGGCGGCGCAGGGATTTTTCGTCCGCACCGAGACCTGCTCGCATCTAAAATGCCGCGCCAAAGGATATTCGAGAATTTTCCCGCGCATGAGCCACGTGAACGCCTTGATAATTGAGAACACGCCGCCAAGACAGTCGACCATGATCACGTCCATGAGCCCGTCGTCAATTTCTGCTACAGGGCAGATCTTAATCCCGCCGCCAAACTTCTTGCCGTTACAAGCCGCCGCGATCAATCCGTTAAAAGTCTCCTTTTTTTCGCCGCTCTCCACCGTGATTTCATAGCCTTTAAACGTGAACAGACTTTGAATTAAGCTGATAAGGTATTTGATCTTGCCTTTGAGCTTGCCTTTGCTGCAACGCACGAGCACGTCCACGTCGATGCCCAGCCCTGCGACGTTCATGGAGCGCAAACCGCCCACCTCCAGACAGTCGATGGGCTTTGCTTCGTTCTTTAATATAATCCGCGCCGCCTTTTCCGCGTTTTCGGGAATCCCCGCCGCCGCGGCAAAGTCGTTGCCCGTGCCCGCGGGTATAAGCCCGAGCGTGCAACGGGAAAGCTCTGAAATGCCGTTTAAGACCTCGTGCAGCGTTCCGTCTCCGCCGACGATAATAAGCTTGACGGGTTCTTCCACTCTGCCCACGTCTATCAAAGCGACCTCGCCCGCCGTCTCCAAAGGCAAAGCGGGAGCCGTGAGCCGCGCGGCGATCTCTTTCGCCTCGCCCGCACGGGTGGTTTCGTGTATGAGATAGCTCGCGCCGCCTTCGTCAAAGACGCGCTTGACCGCCTCCAGGCTTTTTTTCGATTTGCGTTTCCCCGCTGTGGGATTTACGATAATATGATGCATTCCCGTTTTTCCTTTGTAAACTACTCTCGAAAAAAAATTTTTACTATTTCTATTATATAACACTTTCGCAAGAATTGCAATTTATTTTTAAATTTGTTATACTGATATTATAAAAATTTTTAAGGTTTTTTGTCTATGAAAGGTATTTTTGAGGAAAAACTCGTCCGATTGGCGAAAGAATGCACGGTGCCGCTGTATGCAGTCGGCGGGTGCGTGCGCGATTATCTCGCGGGCTTAAACGCCGAAAAACGGGATATCGACCTCTGCGCCCCCCTTTCGGCGGAACAGTTCGTCGCCGCCGCCAAACGCTGCGGTTTCGCCGTCCGCGCAGTGTATAAAAATACAGGCACGGTCAAACTTTCAAACGACGGCTCCGAGGACTACGAATTCACCTCTTTCCGCTCGGATAAGTACGTTCGCGGGGTGCATACGCCTGCGGAGATCTTCTTCACGACGGATATTCTCGCAGACGCAAAGCGGCGGGATTTCACCGCGAATGCCGTCTATTACGATATTGCGGCAGATCGATTCGTCGATCCGCTCGGCGGGATCGAGGATATCAAAGCCAAGCGCTTAAAAACGGTGGACTCGCCCGAAAAGGTGTTCGGCGAGGACGGCTTAAGACTCATGCGCCTTGCCCGCCAAGCGGGGCAGACGGGATTTTTGCCCGACGGGGCTTGCCTTGAGGGTGCGACAAAAAACGCCGCGCTTATCCGCGATATCTCCGTCGAACGAATATACGCCGAGCTCAACGCAATCCTGCATGCAGACGAAAAATACTCTAATCCCCGCGGGCATTACGAGGGGCTTAAGGTCTTGGAGCAGACGGGGGTTTTAAGAGAAATTTTACCCGAGCTTGCGCTTGGTAAGGATATGGCGCAACGCAAGGATTTCCACGACCATGACGTTTTGGAGCACTCTCTGCGCGCCGTTTTATACGCCCAACCGTCCGTGCGGTGGGCTGCCCTTTTGCACGACGTCGGTAAGCCCTTTTGCACCCTTCGAGACGGCAATGCGCACGCCCATCCCGAGGAGGGCGAACGAATCGCAGGCGAAATTCTTGCCCGCCTCAAATTCCCCAAGACGGCAGAAAAAAGAGTGCGTGAGCTCGTCAAGTGGCATATGTACGATTTTAACTGCCAAACTAGAGAAAATAAGCTTCGTCGGTTTTTTGTGCGAAACGCGGCTCTTTTGGAGGAGCTTCTCGCCCTCAAACAGGCGGACTACTCGGCGTGCAAGGACGATCTTGCCCCCTGCCCGACTGCGATCCGCTGGCGGGAGCTTTTGCAAAAAATGAAAGCGGAAGGGGCACCCATGTCCTTAAAGAGCCTCAAAATCAAAGGAAACGAGCTCATTGACGCAGGCGTCGAGCCCGCTCGCGTCGGCGAGGTTTTAAACGCCCTACTACTGCATACGGCAATCAATCCTGCCGACAATGAAAAACAAAAATTGTTGAGGTTGGCGCGAGGGTTTTTGAGAAAAAAATAAAAACGGAAAAGCGGTTGCCAAAAATTAGTTCGCGGCAACCGCTTTTAAATACTTGCATTTTTCCTCAACTTGGGCTATAATATAGTTACATAGCTATATATCGTCGTGTGCGCGTGAGGGCACAGCGGCGAAATTTTGCATTAAAAACAAACCGCTTTTTGCGGGGGTGAGGAGTCAGCAGTATGAGCAGTACATATCACGACGATTACGAATACGAACACGAGGAGAAAAAACGCGGTGGATTTTTAGGAAAATTCCTCGCCGTGATTTTGGGCTTTTTGATGGGCATTATCGCCACAATCGGCAGTATCGTCGGCTTGGGATACTATATCGTGACGAAAGTCGAGCTTAAAAAAGCCGCGAATACTCTCGGCGTGGACACGGCGACGCTCGAAAAATATCTGAATGCGGAATTCCATGATCTGACCGTATTGGGGATGGCGCAGGAGATTATCGAATTGAGCAAGGAAATCTCCAGCGGCAACGCCACGTTCGAGACCTTACTCGCCTATTCCCCCGCGGTCGGCACGGCGGCAGAGAAGATCGCTTCCGTCCTTGCTGGCTACGGCGCGGACGTTAAAAAGGACGACGTTTTGAAAATCTCACTATCCTCCAACGGCTTATCCACGTTTATGATGGACGCCGTAAAATCGGTGGAGCTGGGTGCGTTGCTCACCAAAACGGGCACGGAAATGAACGGGCTTATGACGGCGCTCTGCTACGGTACCGAGGGCGTTGACTACACCGTCGACAGCGAGGGGAAGATCTCTATGCTCGGCGACGCGAAAGCCACGACGGTCGGGCTTTTAATGGAGGGTGATCTGGCTCCCGTGTTCGAGCGCATTTCCCTTGAATCGGTCATGGCGCTTTCGGGCCAGGTCGATTACGGCAATTCCATTACCCGCTCCCTGCTTTACGGCATGGAGGGCGAGACCTACGAATACGACGAGAAGAACACGGACGATCCCATTACTATGCTTCCCCTCTCCTACGAGGTGGACGGCAACACCATCACCTCGCCCGACGGGACGGAGTTCGTCTATAATTCGACGAGCGGCAAATATGAATCGAAAAATCCCGAAGACGGGTATATCGTGGCGAAAGCCCCGTCGGCTCGAGTGGCTACGTCCACGCAGACGGATACGAGAGAATACGATTATCTTGTCTACGATAAGGACGGCAATCTCGTCTACTCCCTCGACAGCGCAGAGGACGGCGAGGGCTTCAACGCGTTTAAAGACGGGAAAATACAGCTTCACCGCCCCACCTCGATTGGCACGCTGATGAGCGGGGATTTCCAGAGTCTGCTTTCCAACTTCTACCTCGGCGATCTCTTACAGGCAGGCGAGGGCTCGGACGAGGTCATCCTCTCCCTCTGCTACGGCGAACGGGACGTTGATTGGAAGTTTGAAGACGGCAAAGTGATCATGCTTGGCGACTCGAAAAAGACGACGGTGGAAGCTCTCATGGGCGAAAACTCCGCAGATCTCTTCAACGGTATGGTGATCGGCACTCTTTTGAACGTCTCCCCCACCGACAAAGCGATGGGCGCGCTTGCCTACGGCAAAGAGGGCAAGCACTATAAAGTGGTCGAAAAGGACGGCAAGGACGCCGTGGAGATGCTGCCGATTGTCTACACGCTCAAAGCGGACGGCTTCTACGACGATAACCACGTTAAGGTGGACGCTTCCCTTGTGAACGAGCTTGGCGAAAACGTTTATACGATCACGGTCGTCGAGGGCGAGGGTGAGAACGAGACGCGCACGGCGTATACGGCAAAGCCCGCGAGCGGCGTTGACGCCGAGGACGGCACGGCGTATTATCTCTATGAAACGACAAATACAACGCCCGTCACTTATAAAAAGCGTACGCTCGCCGATTTCCGAGGCGGTTCCGACGAGCTCTTGAACGAAATCGAGGTCGCGGCAATTCTCGGAATCGATCACAAGTCCGATTCCGTCATGATCGCGCTTGCCTACGGCACCGAAGGGGTGGACTTCAAATTCCGCTACGCGGAGGACGGCGTGACGAAAACGGGCATCGAGCCCATCAGCGATCCCAGAACGATCGCCGATCTTAAGAGCGGGGATATCACGAGTAAAATTCAGCTCTCCTCCGTGCTGGAGCCCGATAAGGAGGACAGCGTGACGATGTATCTCCTCTACGGTGTGAAAGGGGTGCATTTCAAGCTCGATGCAAACGACGAGGTGAAAATGCTCGGTATGCGGATTGCTGTCGGCGAGACGGCAGAGAGCGAGCTCGTCGCGTTTGACGAGAGCGGAAAACAGCTTGCTTTCGGCACGGACGGCGATATCAAAGCCGTTGACGGCGCAGAAAAAAACTACGAATATACCTACCGCGGGGAGACGTTTACCGTCGTTGCCACGGAAGAAAATAAGTATGGGACCGACGTTTATACGCTTGCGGACGGAACGCAAATCCCCTACTATATCGCGACGAAGAACGGGGTCGCATACGTCTACGAACCCCGAACGATTGCCGATCTTTCGAGCGAGTATTCCCCCGTCTCCACGATTACCGAGGAACTTAAAATCGGGGATTTCACGAAGGATACCTCGTCGGGGCTTATGAGCGCGATCAAGGATTGGAGAATTGCCGATCTGAGCGATCAAAGCAAGATTAAATCCCTCAAGATCGCGGATATTATGTCCATCGACGAGAACGACGAGAATACGTCCTTGCTGTTAAAGACGTTTAAAACAGACGGCTGGACGATCGACGATTTGAGCAATCAGAATAAAATCAACTCTCTGAAAATCGGTCAGATCATGAAGATAGACGAAAACTCCTCGGGGCTTTTGAAGCAGCTTCAGGATAAGTCGATCAACGATCTGAACGATCAAGCCACGATCGACGGGATCGAGCTTGCCGCAGTGCTCGGCATCGACCCCGCAACCTCGGGGCGCATGATGCTTGCTCTGTCCTACGGGTCCGTGGGCACTCATTACGTGCTCGAGGACACCGACGGAGACGGACAGCTTGACGTCAAGATGCTTCCCATGCGTATTGCAATCGAGACGCATACGGACGGCACGTTCTCGGCATACGACGAGAGAGGCAACGCGCTCACCGTCGGCGAGGGCGAAAACGGCATCATTTATCAGGACGGCGGGGTTTACGTATACACCTATCTTGGCGAAACGTATACGATTTCTTTAAGCGATCCTTACACGGAAAACAGCGCGCCCGTTTACTACACCTACAAGAACGGGGACGGCGGAAGCGTGAACGTGCCCTACTATCGGGCGAGAAACGCTGCGGGCGAGCTTTATATCTACGAGAGCCGCGATATTGCCGACATCAAAAAAGAGGATACCATCAACGCGCTCACGCTTGGCGACGTGATCGAGATTAAGGAGCCCACGTTTGACGCGGACGGGAATAAGCTTTCGGGTGACGCGCATTTGCTCGTCAGTCTTAAGGACACGCCGATTAGCGGTTTGACGAACAAAATTAATACTCTTACGCTTGGCGATATTTTGGAGGAGAACGCTAATTACGGGCGTTTCCTCTCCCACCTCACGGAGTCCACGCTCGAGAGCTTGCCCAACGATCTGCAAGCCCTGACTTTGCAGGAGGTCTACGAGGATCAGGTCTACGTGACGGCATGGAGGGAGGGCGACGAATATAAGACCTTTGCGAGCCGCCAGCATTATCTAAATTTCCTCAACGATATAGAAAACGGCGGAGACGGCTCCGCATACGCGACCGTAAATACGGTCACGGCAGAGGAAGAAGCCAACAAAGTGTATTACGTTATCGAAAAAGAAACTCGGGTTCATATTAAGTACAACGAGGATTACGCAATCGAAGGACAGACCTTAAAGGTGCGGGATAAATATTACGTTCCCAACACGCAAGAGGTTGACGGCGATTTAAGCACGGCGGAATACGTGAAGCCCACGCTCACGGGTACGTGGAAATATCTGCTCAGTAAGGACGTAACCGACTACAACGAAGATAATACCTCGCACGATCATCACGCGTCCGTCGTTTTCGACGAAATGGATTGCACGCTTTCTGAAATGGATCAGCTCATGGTGAACATGTCCGACAACATCAAGCACGCCGCGCTTCGCGATCTGGACGCGGATATGGAGCTTGAACTGGACAGCGATTTCCTTTCGATTGTGCTGATCAAGAGCGTTGTCGACGCAGGTTTTGAAAAATACGAGAACCAGACGAAAACCGACCCGAATTGGAGAAAACGTTGGCTGTTCAGAGAAATGCAGCTTTTGATCGAAGATAACGGCTTAACCCCCACCGTGATCGGGGATATCTCCATCGAGGAGCTCTCGTTATATTTCACGGAACTGATGGCGTATTATAATAATTTGATACCCAGCCTGCCCATAAGCTGATGCGGTGCATGCGTCTTTCTGATAAAAAAACGAAAAAACGTGCAAATTATTTAAGAAAACGTTTGACTAATTGCTTGAAAACGGGTATAATATGTATGCAGCTTTTGGAAAAGGGCTGTTTTAACCTTGCACAGTGGAAAACTGTGCCGAATAAGACCGGGAGGTGAAACATTATGGCAAAATACGAAATGCTCTATTTGCTCAACAACGACTTGTCCGACGAAGCGAAAACGGCTGAGATCGAAAAGTACGAGAACATCGTTAAATCGATGGGCGGCAACGTTGTATCCACGGACAAATGGGGAACGAAGAAGCTTGCTTATCCGATTAAGTTCAAGAGCGAAGCTTACTACGTCCTTATGACGTTCGAGGCAAACGGCGAAGTTATTAAAGAACTTGACCGCGTTGCCGGGATTTCGAGCGATATGTTGAGACGTATGGTCACGAAGATCAACTGATAAGGTGGGTAAAACATGAACAAAGTATTTTTAATCGGCAATTTGACGCGCGATCCCGAGCTGACGGAGACCCCTTCGGGCGTTCCCGTTTGCCATTTCGCTATTGCGGTGAATAGGAATTATTCCTCCGCAGACAGCGAGCGTCAGACGGACTTTTTTAACTGCACCGCCTGGAGAGCAACCGCCGAGACCGTTGCGCGCTACACCAAGAAAGGCAACAAGGTTGCCGTCAGCGGTAGCATTCAGCTGAGGAATTACGAGGATAACCAGGGCGTGAAACGCACTGCCGTGGATATCGTTGTGCAGGACGTTGAGTTCCTGACCCCGAGAAATTCGGGCGAGGGCTTTGACGACGTTCCCTCCGCACCCGCTCCCGCGAAAAAGAAGCCCGTCCTCCAATCTTTGGATGACGACAACGATATCCCGTTCTAATCGTTCGGGATAAAAAATAACATAAGGAGTTAAGGTCATGGAAGAAAAGACTACGGCAGTCGTTAAGAAGAGCTATAAAAAAGCACCTCGCAAGAAGGTTTGCGCTTTCTGCCAGGAGAAGGTGACGGAGATCGATTATAAGGACGTTAACCGTCTTAAGAAGTACGTTACCGAAGGCGGCAAGATCGTTCCCCGCAGAATGAGCGGTACGTGCGCCGCGCACCAGAGAATTCTTGCCACCGCGATTAAGCGCGCAAGAATCGCTTCCTTGCTTCCCTTCAAAGGCGAGTAAGCATTTTATCTCAAACAAAAATCCCCTCTCGGAGACGAGAAGGGATTTTTTTCGCTCTCCCCCACCACTTTTCAGGCGGGATAAGAGATAGAACGCAATCAGGTGGCAAGAATCCCCGCTTCGCGCAAGGACGCCAACAACGCGTTCAGCGTTATGGCGATCTCTGCCGTCGTTGCCGTCGCGGGAACATCCGCAACCGCCCCTGCCGTGGGGAACGTGCCCGTGGGGCCAGTCGGACCCGTAGGGCCGATTTCACCCGTGGGGCCAGTCGGACCTGTGGGACCGATTTCGCCCGTAGGGCCGATTTCACCCGCAGGACCTGTTGCGCCCGTGGGACCAGTCGGACCCGTGGGACCTGTTATGCCCGTGCCCCCCGTGGCATCGGGATAGCGTATGATGGTTACGTGACGGTGCACATCGCAACAGCAGGGATCGCAACCACATCTGCAACAAAATCTGTTACACATTTGGAAATTCCTCCTCTCTTGTTCTTCATTTATACCGTCTTTGAACAAAAACGATACATTATATCATATTAATGAAGGACGGAGAGAGGTGACGAATTATGGTGAGTTTATCCCTGTGTATGATTGTAAAAGACGAGGAATCGGTGCTCGAGCGATGTTTAAAAAGCGTGAAGGATCACGTTGACGAGATCGTGATTGCGGATACGGGATCGTTAGACAAAACGGTGGAGATCGCAAGGCGGTTTACGGATAAAGTCTTCCCCTTTGCCTGGCAAGAGGACTTTGCGGCAGCGAGGAATTTTTCCTTTTCAAAGGCAAGCGGCGATTATATCCTATGGCTGGACGCCGATGACGTGATAACCGAGGAAAACGGCGAAAAATTAGAGGCACTCAAACGTCTGCTCGATTCGTCACCTGCTGATACGGTGATATGTCCATACGACACTGCCGTCGATCAAAACGGCGGGGTAATATCCTCCTGCAATCGGGAAAGGATTGTCCGTCGGGAAGGGAAATGGAGGTGGCATGGCTGCGTTCACGAATGTATTCCCTCGTTTGGACGGGTGATTGTCTCCAATTTTCGCGTGACTCATAAGAGAAGCGAAAAGGAGCGCGGGAGCAGGAATTTAGATATCTACCGAAAGAATATCGCACGAGGGTATCCCCTCTCCGCACGGGATAAATTTTACTATGGGCGAGAGCTTTACTATAACCGCCTATTCCTCGAGGCGGAAGCCGTGCTTACCGAGATGATCCAATCGCCCGACGGCTGGTCGGTCAATAAGATTGAGGCGTGCAGGATCCTTGCACTCTGCCGCACTCAGCGGGGCGAACGATCGAAGGCGTTGGAAGCGTATTTCAAAGGATTTTTATACGGAGCGCCACGAGCGGGCGCGCTGTGCGGGATCGGGCAACTATTTAAGGAAGAAGAAAGATTTAAAGAGGCGGTTTTTTGGTATCAAGCGGCTTTTGGGTGCGAGAGTCACGTTGGCGACGGGGATTTCGAGGAGACGTATGACAGGAGCCTCTATCCCGCGCTCGGGCTTGTCTATTGCTTTTACCGTTTGGGCGACAGAGCAGAGGCGGCTCGCTGGCATCGCATTTGCGAAGAGATCTCACCAGAGCATCCCTCCGTCGTTTATAATGCGCCGTTTTTTAAAGAGGAGGAAAAAATTTAGCAAAAAACGGACGCAAATGCGCGTTTCCCTTAGGGATTTTTTAGGAACTATAAAAGGATAGCAAAATATTTTGCTATCCTTTTCTTTTTGCTTTGCAAAACACACGACTTTCTTTTGAAAGTATAGTGTGCTACACTTTTGAAAATTTTTCCACAAAGAATATCAAATCGATAAATTGGAATTTGAAAAACAAGAGCAGTGCACATGCAAACGCACACTGCTCCGTTTGTTCGTTTAGTTAAAAAGTTGTCCTGGAAGTTTTAATTTTTCTTTGTAATAAAATGTTTTGTCAAATTCTTCGGCTTCTTGTTCATTAACGAAGTATCCTTGTGGCGGGGCATACTCCCCAGTGATGCCATCAAGATATCCTGGAATTAATTCTTTACAAAGAAAGAAGGATGAATCTGCACCATCGGGCA
>JAFTSN010000028.1 GCA_017467275.1 Clostridia bacterium
GATTTGCTTTTTGTGGTGTATCACCGTTCCGCTTTGGAAACCGTTTATGGAGCACGTATTGAATTTTAGCGACGTAGATAAACTGTTTAAACTCGTTATGGTATTGCTCGGATTTTATATGCTTTACGCATTCCAAAACGTGTTCGATTCCACGTTCTACGGGCATGGTAAAACCAACTATATGTTGTTTGAATCGGTGGTGACGAATACGATTTATTACGGAATAGCATTTATCCTTTATCTTTGCGGAGTATGGCAACCTACGCTTATCGGCATAGCGTTGTTATTCGGCATCGGTAATGCGTTTGATGCAATCGTATCGCTCGTGGCGTACGTGTTCTTGCTTAAGAAAAAGAAAATCAACGTTTTAGACGTTGACGAGAACTAAAAATAAGGGTAGTTTTAGAGCCTTAAAAATAGTAAGACTTGCGGTGATAGTGGGTGGCGTTAGGCTAGCAATAAAAAGAGTTTGGAAAATGCCGAAAAAGTCAGGTTTTATAAGGGATTAACGCACTTTCAAAATAAGAAGGACTGTCAAGACCAGCTACGAAAAATTGGGCGAAAAAGCACGGAAAACCTACAGCTACCGCGTTTTGTATAAATATACATAATTCGACAAAATATTCAATATGTATGCATAAGACAAACAAAACGCTTGAAAAAAGGTATAAATATACACGACCAACTTTTCACTATACACACTCCTTCAAGCGAACATTAAGAATCCTAGAAACTAAGGGTGGTTAAACCCAATAAAAACGGCTCGGGCTTTTTAGCTCGGGCTGTTTTTGTTGAAAATATATTGACAGGCGGAAGGTTTTATGATAAAGTAAATATAGTCGAGTGTTAGAATAAACAGAAAAACGGTGCTCGATAAAAAGAGCAAGAAAAGAGGGAATTATGTATATTGCATCGGATAAAAGATATGCGGCTATGGAATATAACCGTTGCGGAAAAAGCGGCTTAAAGCTGCCTGCGGTGTCCTTGGGTCTTTGGCACAACTTTGGAGACGGTCATTCTTATGAAAACATGAAAGCGATGTGCTTCACGGCGTTTGATAACGGGATTACGCATTTCGATCTTGCGAACAACTACGGTCCCCCCGCAGGGAGCGCGGAGAAAAATTTCGGCAGGATTTTGAAAGACGCGCTTCGCCCTTATCGCGACGAGCTGATCGTCAGCACAAAGGCGGGCTATGATATGTGGGAGGGACCGTACGGCAACTTTGGCAGTCGAAAATATCTCTTGGCGAGCCTTGATCAAAGCCTTGTGCGCATGGGGCTTGATTACGTGGATATTTTCTATCACCATCGAATGGACCCTGAAACGCCCCTCGAGGAGACCATGGGCGCGTTGGCGCAAGCTGTAATTTCGGGCAAGGCGTTATACGTCGGACTTTCCAATTACGACGGTGAAACGATGAAACGGGCAAGCGCGATTCTGGAAGAGCTGCACTGTCCGTTCGTGATCAATCAAAACCGTTATTCCCTCTTTGATAGGACGATCGAGAAAAACGGATTAAAGTCGGCTGCGGCGGAAACGGGCAAGGGGATTATATCGTTTAGCCCGTTGGCGCAGGGGCTTTTGACCGACCGCTATTTAAAAGGGATTCCCGCGGACAGCCGCGTGAATACAGACGGTAGATTTTTAAAAGCTTCCGCCATCAACGAACCGACGCTTGCAAAGATCCGTGCGCTGAACGAGCTTGCGTTAGAGCGCGGTCAGACGCTCGCGGAAATGGCGCTTTCTTGGGTTTTGCGCGACGGCGTTGTGACGAGCGTTTTGATCGGCGCGTCCAAGCCCTCGCAGATTCTTGAAAACATCAAAGCGACGGAGAATACCGTCTTTGACGAAAGCGAGCTGAAAAAGATCGATCAAATCTGCCTTTGACGGCGCGTTTACCGCGATGACGGCGCGTGAGCGTCGGGGCGGGAAAGGTTTTTAAACAAATTGCTTGAAATCCCCGCAATTATATTGACTTTTGGGGAAAGATATGGTAAAATGAATGAAACTAATATGTGGAGGTTGCTCTTATGAAACGTATCGAAACGATCGAAACCCGCAATCTTTGCGAGAGCGCGAAAAACGGCGGTTGCGGCGAATGCCAAACTTCCTGCCAGTCCGCTTGCAAAACGAGCTGCGGTATTGCCAACCAGCAATGTGAAAGCGCTAAGGAAAGCGAATAAGCAAGGTTATTAAAAATGCCGCCGATGTAAAAGGCGGCATTTTTTCTGTGAGGAGAAAACTATGATTCACCAATATAAACTCGGCGGCTATAATATCGTGCTCGACGTCTCGTCGGGCTCCGTTCACGTTGTCGACGAGATCGCCTACGACCTCATTTCCCTGTTCGAGACCGAAACGCGGGAGGAGATTATTGCGGCTCTTTTAAGCAAATACGCTGACAGAACGGACGTCACGCAAGCGGAGATAGAGGAGTGCTACGACGACGTTGTGGCGCTAAAAAACGCGGGCAAGCTATTCGCCCCCGACACTTTCCGTCCTATGGCGGGCGCACTTAAGGAAAAGACGGCGGGGGTTGTGAAGGCGCTCTGTCTGCATATCGCGCACACCTGCAATTTAAACTGCTCGTATTGTTTCGCAAGTCAGGGGAAATACCACGGCGACAGGGCGGTCATGAGCTTCGAGGTGGGCAAGCGCGCCCTTGATTTTCTCGTGGAAAATTCGGGCACGCGCAGAAACCTCGAGGTGGACTTCTTCGGCGGTGAGCCGCTCATGAATTTCGAGGTGGTCAAACAGCTCGTTGCCTACGCGCGTAGTATTGAAAAGGAAAAGGGCAAAAACTTCCGTTTCACGCTCACGACCAACGGCGTTCTTATCGACGACGACGTGATTGAGTTCGCGAACAAGGAAATGAGCAACGTCGTTTTAAGTTTAGACGGCAGAAAAGAGGTGCACGACCGTTTTCGTGTGGATCATGCGGGCAACGGGAGCTGGGAGCGGATTGTTCCGAAATTCCAAAAGCTCGTTCAAGCGCGCGGCGGTAAAAACTATTATATGCGCGGGACGTTCACACATGATAACCCTGACTTCCTCGAGGATATCAAAGTCATGCTTGAGCTCGGTTTCAATGAATTGAGCATGGAGCCCGTGGTCTGTGCCGCGGGCGACCCCTCCGAGCTGACCCAAGCCGATCTTCCGATCGTTTTAGAGCAATATGAAAAGCTCGCCGAGCTCATGCTCGAAAGGGACAAAGAGGGGAAACCGTTCACGTTCTACCATTATATGATCGATCTGACGGGCGGACCGTGTATCTATAAACGCATTTCAGGCTGTGGCTCGGGCACGGAGTATATGGCGGTCACGCCGTGGGGGGATTTGTATCCCTGCCACCAATTCGTCGGCGAGGAGGAGTTCCGCTTGGGCGATATTTGGACGGGTGTAACCAACACGGCGACGCAATCCGAGTTTGCTTCCTGCAACGTCTACGAGCGTGCGGAATGCGTCGATTGCTGGGCGAGATTATACTGCTCGGGCGGCTGCGCGGCGAACGCCTACCATTCCACGGGCTCGGTCAAGGGCGTATATCAATACGGTTGCGAGCTGTTCCGAAAGAGAATGGAGTGTGCAATTATGGTCGCGATCGCGCGCGGGCGCGCGAATAAAAAACAATGAAAACGCCCATTCTCGATTTTATCCGTTCCTATGCGGCGCGCGGTGCGCTCCGTCTGCATATGCCGGGGCACAAAGGGCACGGCGCTCTGGGTGTGGAGACTTTTGATATCACCGAAATTGACGGCGCGGACAGCCTCTACGAGGCAAACGGGATTATCGCGGAGAGCGAGGGGAACGCAAGCCGTCTGTTCGGTTCGGCGACCTATTATTCCACGGAGGGCTCGTCGCAATGTATCCGCGCGATGCTGTATCTCGCGTTAAAGTACGCGGGCAAGGACGGACGTGGGCTGATCTTGGCGGGCAGAAACGCACACAAAAGCTTTTTGAGCGCGGCGATTCTGCTTGATTTCGATATTCAATGGCTGACGGGGAAAGCAGGGAGCTATCTCTCGTGCGCAGTGGACGGCGAAACGCTGTCTGCGGCGATTGAAAACGCACCCGAAAAGCCCGTTGCGGTCTATCTTACCTCTCCCGACTATCTTAGTAACGTTCTCGATATAGAGGCGCTTTCGGCGGTGTGCAAACGGCATGGCGTTTTGCTTTTGGTGGATAATGCCCACGGGGCTTACCTCAAATTTTTGCCCAAAAGCTTGCACCCGATCGATTTGGGGGCGGATATGTGTGCGGATTCGGCGCATAAAACGTTGCCCGTCTTAACGGGCGGGGCATACCTGCACGTAAGCGAGAAGCTTTCTTTTTCCAAGGACGAGGTTAAAAACGCGCTCGCACTATTCGGCTCCACGAGCCCGTCCTATCTCACGCTTGCCTCACTTGATTGTGCAAATGCCGTGCTCGAGACGGACTTTCCCGAGTCTATTTGCGCCTTTCTCCCCAAGCTTGCGGCGTGCAAAGCGCGTCTTGAAGCGCACGGCTTTCGCTTCCACGGGTCCGAGCCGCTCAAACTCACGCTTCATGCCAAAGCCTACGGCTACAGCGGTGGAGCGCTGGCGGCGCTGTTGGAAAAAGAGGGGATTGTGTCGGAGTTTGCCGATCCTGATTTTGTTACGTTCATGCTCTCCCCCTCGATTGGGGAGACGGGGTTAAAAAGCTTGGAACGCGCTCTTTTTTCTCTGCCTAAAAAGCCGTTCGACGAAACCATGCCCCCCGCGTTTATCCTGCCCGAGCGGGTCTATACCCCGCGTGAGGCGGCGTTTTTGAAAAAGGAGCGAATAGAGACGGCAAACAGCCTTGGCAGAGTTTTAGCTTCCGTGACGGTCGCTTGCCCGCCCGCCGTGCCGATTGTCGTTTGCGGCGAAAGGATGGACGGGAACGCATTGCGCCTGTTTGAATACTACGGCATCGCCGAATGCGAGGTCGTTCAAGAAAAATAAAAACGCGCTCGCGCGTTCCTCGCGGGCGTGATCATAAACTCTGTTTTCGATTCGTTTGCGCCTTGCGCCCAATAACCGATTGTTTGTCGGTAAAATTGGCAAGGCGCAAAATTTTTTTCCTTTATATTAAATCTTGTTGACAAAAAAACAACTATATGCTATCATATTCCTGTTGACAAAACAACAAGTTGGCGTTTCAGGCGCGCAGTTCATTCACGCAAGGAGAAAGTTATGCAAGAAAGATTTCAAACGTTCACCATGCAGATCGCAAAAATCAGTCGCTGTATCCGCAGAATCAAGACGGAGGAAATGGCGGAGGTCAATTTAAAAAGCCCGCACGTTTCCTGTCTGCATTATTTATATAAGTACGGCCCCATGACGGCAACGGAGCTTTGCGAGCTCTGCGAGGAGGATAAGGCGGCCGTGTCGCGGTCGATCGAATATCTCGAGGAGAACGGCTACGTAGCATGCGAAAGGACGGCGAAAAAGAGGTATAAAACCCCGCTTTGCTTAACGGAAAAGGGGACGGCGGCGGGCGCGCTGATCGAGGAAAAGATCGACGGGATTGTTTCGCTTGCGAGCGAGGGCCTGGACGAGGAAAGCCGCACGGTGTTCTACCGCGCTCTTGCGCTGATTGGCGACAACTTACAAAAAATTTGCGAAAGGAACGCAAAGAAAAAGGAGTAAAACATGGCGATAAAATTAATCATCGACTCGGCGGCGGATATCCATAAAACGGAAGCGGAAAAAATGGGCTTGATCATGCTGCCCATGGTCATTTCATTCGGGGATGAGGAGTATTTTGACGGCGTGAATCTCACCCCCGCGGAATTTTATGAAAAGCTGATCGAGAGCGACGTGCTTCCCAAGACGAGCCAAATTTCCCCCTACCGCTTTGAGGAGGAGTTTAACCGCCTGACGAAAAACGGCGATGAGCTGATCGTGATCACGATTTCCTCCAAGCTCTCGGGGACGTTCGAGGCGGCGCGCTCTGCTGCGGAGAAGTTTGCGGGCAAGGTGCACGTGATCGATAGCTTAAACGCGGCGGTTGGCGAACGGCTTTTGGGCGAATATGCGCTTCGTTTGATCGGGCAGGGCATGAACGCGGCGCAGATTGTCAGCGAATTGGAGGCAAAAAAGAAAAAAATCCGTCTTATGGCGGTTTTGGGCACTCTTGAATATCTCAAAAAGGGTGGGCGTATCTCTAAAGCGGTTGCGTTTGCGGGTGAAATGCTCTCCTTAAAGCCCGTGATCGCGGTCGTGGACGGTGAGGTCAAGCTCGTGGGTAAGGCGCTCGGCTCCAAGAAAGGGAACAACCTTTTAACCCGTCTCGTGCAGGAGGCGGGCGGCATTGATTTTTCTATGCCCTACGGCACGATCTGGTCGGGATTGGATAAGTCCATGCTCGATAAATACATCGCGGACAGCGCGCCGCTCTGGGCAAATCACACGAGTCAAGTACCCGCATATATGCTCGGCGGCACGATCGGAACGCACGTGGGTCCCGGTGCGGTCGGCGTGGCGTTTTTTGAAAAATAAGGGCTTTTCTCTGCGAGAGCGTAGACTGATTTTAAGCCGAGTAAAAACAGAAAAAATAAGACGAAAATCCTCCGTTTTTTCGGGAGGTTTTCGTCTTTTCATTTAAAAATATAAATTTTATTCAAAAATAATTTATTCTTTGCGTAAACGCTTGACAACCCGTTAGAAAGAGAGTACAATATTTTTACGAAAATATTTTCGGAGGTAAAATAACATGAAAAAACAAAGCAAAAGAAAATTCAGAATTTTCTCTACTCTCGTGGCGATGGCGCTCACACTGTGCTTAACGTGCTTCGGTATTTTTGCCGCAACGAACGTGAAGTATCAGGGCTCCAACACGCTCTCCTTTAACGCGCAGGACGTTTCCGCAACGGTTTCGGGCTATTGGCACAAGAACTCCGAGTCTGAAACGCCGCTTGCTTTCCCCGGTGGCGAAGCTGATAACGGCGTGATCACGACCGAATGGAATCACGGCAATTCCTACACGGGCACGGTGACTCTGCCTAATTTCACGTTTGAGAAAGTGACGGATTACTACACCCTTCATATCAAGGTGGTGAACACGTTCACGGATGATATCAAGCTCTCCGCAACCTTGACGACGAGCGTTACGAACGACGCGAACTCCTACATAAAGGTGTCCCGTGATCTTGCGGAAACTGTAGACGTGGCGGCGAACAACGGGTTTGTTGATTGGACGGTGAAAATCGAGATCGATCCCACGAAGCAGGAGGACGCAGCGTTGCTTGCCAACGGCTTTAATAATATTCAGTTCGCGTTTGAACTGACTGTAGTCAGAAAATAAAATGCGTTTGTTCGGTTTGTGTCCGAACGGTAATTAAAGGTCAATGAAACGGAAAATACAAGGTTTTTTGCGAATAGTCGCCGACCTGTTTTTCGCGTTGGGTTTAATAGTTTGTTTAGCCGCCGCTTTTCTTGTCGCAACATCCGACGGAAGGGGCGGCTTTATCAAACTGTTCGGCGTGGTTCAGTCGGGGAGCATGGAAAAGAGCGGTCTCCATAAAGGGGACGTCGTGTTCGTTTCGCGCGGGGAAAATTATTCCCTGGGCGATACGATCGTCTTTTATCGCGCTCCGACGGCGTATGACGAGAGGGCTAGCCGTACAAACACCAAAGACTGCTCCGTTTGGATCCACGAAATTATCGATATAAGAACGGACGAGCTGGGCAGAGAATGTTATCTGACCAAGGGGACAAGCAATCCCTCGGACGACTTTTTCTACGTGCCCGAGGACTTCGTTTTAGGCAAGGGCAAGCCTTTGCCTGCGCTTATCAATCTCCTATTCCGATTTATCGTCACGCCCGCGGGGATTATCACCTTTGTGGTCGTGCCGAGCGCGATTCTGTTTGTGCTCTTAACGCTCGATCTGATTTTCCTTTTATTGGAGGACGAGGAAGAGGACGGGGAGGAAACGCTTTCGATTCGGGAGGAATGTGCCGCGCCCGCGGCTGTGGGCTGTGCGCCCATTCAGGCGACGGTTTGGGCGGGGCCCAAGGGATATTTCATTTATCCCGAAAGCAGCATGCCGCCGACGGAGATTGTCGTCGGGGAATTGATTTGGACAAAGGACGGGTTGGCATTAAAAATTAACGGGTGAACGGTATGGCGAAAAACAGAAGGAAACGTCGGTTAATAAAAAGCGTAATCGCGGGCGCATTGGCGTGTGCGAGCTTTTTTGCCGCCCTTTCCTTTTCCGTTTTTGCCGCTTCGCCTATTGCAATGAACGGCGGGGGGACGTTGAGCTTCACGCCCCAAAGAAAGACGGTAAACGAGCAGAAAACCGAGCTGGAAGCGAGCGGCTTTAAAGTGAGCGTGAGCGCGGACGGCACGTCCATCGGCTTTGAAAATTCCGCCGACGCTTGGGGTACCCTTCTCGGCTCGGGCGAAATTCCGACCGAGCGGAACAACCTTAAAAATAACGGAATCCTGTCCTATCGGGCGCACTACACCGCCTCGGGCTCGAATTACGTTTTTTCCGAGCTGGAAATTGTGCTCGATTTTAGAGCGTATTCCGTCTCCGTGTTCAAGGACAGCTTTTTGGACGGCGTCGCCTATGCGTTGTTGGGTAGCGGGCACGTGCTGTATCAGAATTTAAGATTCTCGGAAAGCTCCTACGGCGGGTATCTCACGCTATATTCGGGCGGGAACGCGCTCAGCGGAGAAGCGACTTTAAATTTGCGCGGTATGTCGGGCAGCAGCTCCATTCAAAGTACGATCAACGGACGGAGTGCGACGGCAAATATTTCTAGCTACGCCTTGCGGATATTGTTGCCGGACAGAGCTGTCTCGTTTGAGAGAGGCAGTCTCGTGGTCTCCGGCGCCGTTTCGGACGGACAAGTAAAGGGGGCGAGCAAAATTGTGATCGACGCTTACGATCCCGCTTCGGTCACGCTCCAAAACGGAGCATACGCCTCGGGAACGGCGGTGACAGTTGAATAAATGGGCACCGCGCGGAAATATCCGCGCGGTTTTGCTTGCATTAACGCGAAAAATCGGGTATAATAGAACAATCTTAAACGATGGGAGGGCAGTCTACCATGTTGAACGAAAAAGCCTGTAAGC
Organism: Clostridia bacterium; assembly: GCA_017467275.1. GTDB lineage: Bacteria > Bacillota > Clostridia > Christensenellales > Borkfalkiaceae > Scatosoma. The sequence goes on from JAFTSN010000028.1 coordinate 9,091, forward strand.
TGGGCAAACGCAGATCGGTCATTCGCGAGATCTTTGAGTACGGTAAAAAACGGGCGGCGGAGATCGGTGCGGAGAACGTGTTTGATTTTTCGCTCGGTAATCCCTCTATTCCCGCGCCCGCTTGCGTGAATGAAGCCATCAAGCAGGCGGTGGACAACGTCCCGTCCGTGCTTCTCCACGGCTACACCTCTGCGCAGGGGGATAAAGCCTGCCGCGACGAACTTGCCGCATCCTTATGCGCCCGTTTCGGCATAGATATCACAGGCGACAATCTCTATCTGACCTGCGGTGCGGCGGCGTGTTTGACCATTTCTTTTCATGCGCTTTTGAACGAGGGGGAGGAAGTGATCGTGTTTGCGCCCTTTTTCCCGGAATATCGGGAATTTATCGAGGGGACAGGCGGAAAGCTCGTCGTTTTAAAGGCGAACGAACAGGATTTTTTGCCCGATTTCGACGCACTCGAGCGGGCGATAAACGAGAGGACCAAGGCGGTCGTTATCAACACGCCCAACAACCCCTCGGGCGTTGTCTACGGCGAAGAAACGATCAAAAAGCTCGCCGAGATCTTAAAGCGGAAATCGGAGGAGCGCGGGGAGCCCGTCTATTTGATTTCCGACGAGCCCTATCGCGAGCTCGTCTACGACGAAAACACGCAGGTGCCGTTCGTGACGAAATATTATAAGGATACCCTCGTCTGCTATTCTTACTCCAAATCTCTCTCCCTCCCCGGGGAGCGGATCGGTTATATTCTCGTCAACCCCGAGGCACGCGATTACGCCGATTTATACGCGGCTATTTGCGGCGCAGGAAGGTTGCTTGGGTTCGTGTGTGCCCCCTCGCTCTTTCAGCGCGTAGCGGCGAAATGCGACGGTAAAACGGGGGATCTGACAATCTATAAGAAAAACCGCGATTTATTATATAAGGAGCTGACCGATTGCGGCTTTACCTGTCTGTATCCCGACGGCGCGTTCTATCTATTTTTTAAGGCGCCCGACGGCGATGCAGAGGCGCTCTGTGAACGGGCGAAAAAGCACGAGCTTTTGCTTGTTTCAGGCACGGGCTTCGGCTGTGAGGGTTGGGTGCGGATCGCCTACTGCGTATCTACGGAGCAGATCGAGCGCGCGATGCCGAAATTCAAGGCTCTCGCGGCGGAATACGGCTTGAAAGGCTGTTGATAGAGGGAAGGGAAACAATGAGTGAAGAGGATAACAGACCGCTTTCGGAAAAAATCGAGGATAAGCTGGACGAAGTCGTTTATAAGGCGCAAAACGCTGTCTACGGCGAACGCAAAGGGCTCAACGAGGATATCCCCGCGACGATGGAGGACCCGAGCGGCTTCCGCAGGATAAACAAGCATGCGACGAGGCGGAATATCGGGCGAATGATTTTGAGAAACCCAAAGATTATTTTGATCGCGTTGGGTATTTTCGTGGGGGCGATCGTTTTAATCGCAGTCATAACGTAGCGCGTAGCTGCAGTAGAATAGGAGAAAAGACAAAAAAAATAAAAAAATTGCGAAAAATCTTTCAAAAACGATTGACAAGCCCCTTGAAGTGTGTTAAACTTAATTTACGCACCTAAGAGGGGTGTAATTTTTTTGCATGGAGTTTTGATATGGCAACGAAAACGGCAAGAGCCAAAATTACGTTTGAATGCACTGAGTGCAAGCAGAGAAATTACGACAGCATCAAGAACAAAAAGAACGATCCCGACAGATTGGTCTTGAACAAGTACTGCCCGTTCTGCAAGAAGCACACCGAGCACAAAGAATCCAAATAATCTTTCGGCACGCGCGTTTCTTTAACGTAAAGTCAAACGTCGCGGTCAAACAGAGGTAATTATGGCAAACGCAAGCAAACAGAAAACCAAAAAGCCCAACATCTTCCGCCGCATGGGTGCGAAGATCAAAGAGGTTTTTTCCGAGCTGAAGAGAGTCACTTGGCCCACCTTCCCGAAGGTCGTTAAGACCACGGGCATCGTTTTGGTGGTCGTTCTCGCATTCCTCGTCGTTGTGACGGGCGTGGACTCTTTCCTCGGCTGGCTTTTGAAGCTCATTTCCCAATAATCGTAACGAATCGGAGGCAAGTATGGCGCAAACCGAACAACCCAAGTGGTATATTCTGCACACCTATTCGGGTTACGAAGCGATGGTGAAGGATAGCTTGGAAAAGCTGATTGAAAACAACAATCTGGGCGATTATATCGTCGATCTGAAGATCCCCATGGAGCAGGTCATTGAGGAAAAGAACGGTAAGCGTAAGGTGGTGGAGCGCAAGCTTCTGCCTTGCTACGTCTTTATTAAGATGATTTACACCAACCAAATTTGGTATTACGTCACGAGTACGCGCGGCGTAACGGGCTTCTGCGGTCCTCAAGGTCGTCCTATCCCCATGAAAGAAGAGGAGATCCGCAAGATGCGTCTTGAGGAGATTGTGGTGGAGGTCGATTTCAAGGTCGGCGACACGGTCTCGATCGAGGACGGTCCTTTAAAGGGCTTCCTTGGCACGATCAAGGAGCTCAACGATTCCGCACAGAAAGCGAAAATCGCAACGACGATGTTCGGCAGAAGCACGGACGTCGAGGTGGAATATCTCCAGATCAAAAAGGTGGACGCGGCATTGCCCGAGCCCTCCGAACCCGACGGGGAATAACCCCGCGGCAAAATCCCCGCGCGCTTTGCGCGGATTAAACACGCTAAAAAGTGGGAGAGGCGCAAAAAACTCAACGTGCGCCTTGCGATGACCACTATAGGAGGATAAATTTATGGCTAAGAAAATTACTGCGGTTGTAAAATTACAGCTCCCCGCAGGAAAAGCAACTCCGGCTCCCCCCGTGGGTTCCACGCTCGGTCCCTTCGGTATCAACCTGCCGGGCTTCACGAAGGAATTCAACGCGAAAACGGCTGATAAGGCAGGTCTTATCATTCCCGTTGTCGTGACGATCTATCAGGACCGTTCCTTCACGTTCATTCTGAAAACACCCCCTGCACCCGTTCTTATTAAAAAGGCTTTGGGTCTTGACAAGGCGAGTGCGAAACCCAACTCCGTAAAAGTCGGCAAGCTGACGAAAGCGCAGGTGGAAGAGATCGCAAAGACGAAACTTCCCGATCTCAACTGCACGTCTTTGGAAAGCGCGATGAGCATGGTTGCGGGCACCGCTCGCAGCATGGGCGTCACGGTGGAAGACTGATTAAGGAGTAAAGTGGCAGAGAGAGATCTCGTATGACCACAAGGAGGATTAAAAATGAAACACGGAAAAAAATATACGGAAAGCGTAAAAGCTTATGATTTGACCAAGGTTTACGAGCCCGCTGAAGCGGTCGAGGTAGTTCTCGAAACGGCGAAAGCGAAGTTCGACGAAACCGTTGAAATGCACGTGCGTCTCGGCGTTGATCCCCGTCAGGCAGATCAGCAGGTTCGTGGCGTTCTCGTCCTTCCCAACGGTACGGGTAAGACCAAGCGCGTGCTCGTTATCGCAAAGGGCGTGAAGGCAGACCAGGCGGCTGCTGCAGGCGCGGACTATGTCGGCGCGGAAGAGCTCATTGCGAAGATTCAGAACGATAACTGGTTTGATTTCGACGTTATGATTACCACGCCCGACATGATGGGTATGGTCGGTCGTATCGGTCGTGTGCTCGGTCCCAAGGGCTTGATGCCTAACCCCAAGTCGGGCACGGTTACCATGGATGTTGAAAAGGCGATCAAGGAAGTGAAAGCAGGTAAGGTCGAGTACAGACTGGATAAGACGGCGATCATTCACTGCCCGATCGGAAAGAAGAGCTTCGGCAAAGAGAAGCTTGTCGAGAACTTCACGGCGCTTATGGACGCGATCATTAAGGCGAAACCCGCCGCAGCGAAAGGTCAGTACGTGAAGAGCGTGACCATCGCTTCCACGATGGGCCCTGGCGTGAAAGTCACGTCGAAAGCGTAACCTGTCGTAAACAGGTGTAAAAAACAAAAAATTTCTGCCAAAGACGGTCAAAAACGGTTGACTGTCTTTGGCGGAGATGATATAATAAGTAAGCTGAAAAAAATCAAGAGCCATAGACGGCGAGTACTTTTCGTTTGATGCACGGTTATTTGTGCGCTCGCTCAGGCAGAGGATATAGAGAAAAGCGAAAGATTTTTCGCGCTGTGTCTTATGCCGCTGTGGCGTAAGGCATTTTTTATTGCAGGCGGAAACGCTTAAAGGAGGTTAGTATGTCAGCGAATATTGAAGCAAAGAAACAAGTCGTCGAAGAGATCAAATCCAAGATTGAAGCGAGCAAGTCCGTCGTTTTTGCGAACTACGATAAGCTCACCGTTTTGGAAGTCACGGCGCTTAGAAACCAGTTCAAGAACGCAAACTGCGAGTACAAGGTCTATAAGAACACGCTCGTGAGAAAGGCTTTCAACGAGCTCGGTGTCAGCGATTTTGACAGCGATCTTAACGGCACGACGGCAACCGTTTTCTGTGCAGACGAAACGTCGGGTGCGGCGGTGTTTGCAAAGGCGGTAAAGGAGAACCCCGCGCTTACGGATAAGATCGTTCCCAAGTGCGCATATCTCGAGAAGAAGTACCTTTCCAAGGACGAAGTGAAAGCGCTTGCGGCAATCCCTTCCAAGGAAGTGCTCATCGCAAAAATGCTCGGCTGCTTGCAGTCGTCCATTTCCAAGTTTGTCTACGTGTTGGATTCCATCGCAAAGGCAAAAGAAGCAAACTGATTTCATAAGATCAGCTTAAAAAACAAAAATCATTAAATTAAAAAATCGGAGGATTAAAAGAATCATGGATGTTCAGAAACTCATTGAAGAAGTAAAAGCTATGTCCGTTCTCGAATTGAACGAACTCGTAAAGGCTCTTGAAGCTGAATTTGGCGTAAGCGCGGCTGCTCCCGTTGTTGCTGGCGGTGGTGCAGGCGGTGATACTAATGCTGCTCCCGCTGCGGAAGAAAAGACGGAATTCGACGTTGTCCTGAAAGACATCGGTCCCAACAAGATCGCGATCATCAAGGTTGTTCGTGAAGCTACGGGTCTTGGTCTTGCTGACGCGAAGAAGGCTGTTGAGTCCATGGGCGTTATCAAAGAAAACGCTCCCAAGGCAGACGCAGAAGCCCTTGTTGCGAAGCTCAAGGAGAACGGCGCTACGGCTGAGCTTAAATAAGCTTATCGCTTGACTGAAAACCCAACAAACCCCGACCGAGCTGTTAAACAGCACTCGGTCGGGGTTTTGTACGCTTTTATGGGAGTAAAATCAATAATCGGAAAGCCCTAATAGATAGTCGAAGGAAGGGTCTAAATACTGAAAAGGCAAATAGAGGATTTCAAGGGAAGGCATAGATTTGCCCGTTTTATATTCGCAAACGCTCTGTTTTGTGGCTATGACGGCGTCGGCAATTTGCTTTTTTGTTTTCAAGATTATATGAAATATTCCGTGGGATTTCATGCTATCATTATAAAATTGCGCGAAATGAAATAAGCTGCGTCGTTGCTTGACAATCCCACCGTTTTTTTGTTATACTAAATACATGGAAGATTTGCGTTCAACCCTGATAAAACATGGGTTCAAGTTTAAAAAACAGTTCGGACAGAACTTTATTTCCGATAAAAATCTGCTTTCGTCAATCGTGGCGGCTTCGGGGATCGGCGGCGAAACCACGGTTGTGGAGATCGGGTGCGGTGCGGGTACGCTCACGCGCGCGCTTGCAGAACAGGCGAAGCGGGTGTATGCGTTCGATATCGACGTGGAGCTTCAGCCCGTTTTAGCAGAAACGCTTGCGGGTCTTGAAAACGTGGAGGTAATTTTCCGCGATTTCAACAAAATCAACTTAAAGGAATTTGAAGCGGAGATTGGCGAATACACAGTCGTGGCGAACCTTCCGTATTATATCACGACCCCGCTTGTGACCAAGCTCCTCGAGGAGGGTGAACGGGTGCAGGGCATCTCGATTATGGTACAAGAGGAGGTCGCGGAGCGGTTTTGCGCCAAGGAAAATACCCCCGAATATGGCTCGATCACGGCGGCGATTGCTTTAAAGGGTAAGGCGCGGATTGTGAAGCGGGTCTCTCGAAGCCTATTTTATCCTCGACCGAACGTGGATTCGGCGGTGGTCAAGATCGACTTCGAGCGCGGCAGGATCCCCGTCAAGGACGAAAAAATGTACCGCGAGACGGTTCGTTGTGCGTTTTTGAACCGCCGAAAGACGTTGGAAAATAACCTAATAAACAGCTTCTCCTTAACGCGCGAGCAGGCGAAAGAGGTGTTGCGCCTCGCGGGTATAGACGAAAAAGCCCGCGGCGAAACGCTCTCCCCCGAGCGCCTCGCCATCCTTGCGGACGTGCTTTACGATTATAAGGCTTGATGGGAAGTCTAGAAGCGCGCTTTCTTGCAGGGGGGGCGAGGGCAGAGCCCTCGCATAAAGGAGTTCTCAAGGATTTTGACAATAAAAACAGCTCGCGGTGTGTTCCGTGAGCTGTTTTGGTTTTAAATAAAGGCGAGCAGTCCGAATGCCGTGCCCCAGAGCGCGCCCATTAAAAGGTCCGTGGGGAAATGCACACCCGAGGTGAAGCGGATATACCCAATCATAAGTCCTACGATTAATAGCCCAACGCCGAGTAAGGGGAGGTAGGCTAGTGCCGCCGTGCCGATGACGAACGCACACGCGGCGTGTCTGCTCGGGAAAGAATGTCCCTTGGTGGTCTTGTGTATAATCGGCTCAATGCCGCCCTCCTCTGCCGTGCGCTCGTAAGGACGTTTACGGTCGAAAAAAATGCGGGCGCACGAGGCCGTTATGAAGCATAGAGCGGGCACGCCCAAAACGCGCAGAAAATCCCATTTCGTCGGCTCCGACGAGGGCAAGAGCACAATCAGGCAAAACGCCAAATATCCCGCCACGATCAAAACCGTCGTGATCGGATTTGCAATCTTCAGCGCGAGCATTGCCCAAGCATGTTTTTTATAAAAGGCGGCTTGCCGCTCGTAGATTTTTTGATACGACGTTTTTTCCATAGCAAAAGTATACCATGAAACGCCGATTTTCGCAAGCTTTTTCCGCGGCTTCGGATAAGATAAGGTTGACAAACGTGGAAAAAGGGGGTATAATGATAGAAAATCCCGAGGGCGGCTTGAAATGACGGAGAAAAAACGGAGAATCTATTTCGATCACGCGGCGACAACGCCGCTCGATCGGGCGGTGTTTGAGAAAATGTCGCCCTATTTTACGTCGGCGTTTGGCAACGCCGATTCTCTGCATGCCTACGGTCGCGAGGCGAAGAACGCGCTCGACAGCGCAAGGGATACGCTCTCGGGGCTAATCGGCGCCAATCCAAGCGAGGTGTATTTCACTTCAGGTGGGACGGAGAGCGACAATTGGGCAATTCTCGGCGGTGCGGAGTGCGCAAAGGAGGGGGGCAGAAATCGAGTGCTCATCTCCGCGATTGAGCACCACGCCGTGCTTTCGGCGGCGCAAAGATTAGAGGAGCGCGGCTATTCCGTCGGGTATATCCCCGTGGACGAGGGGGGCAGGGTTGAGTTGAATGCGTTCAAAGCGTTGCTCACGCCCGAAGTTGGACTTGTTGCGGTCATGGCGGCGAATAACGAGACGGGCGTTATCCAGCCCGTGCGCGAGCTTGCGGCGCTCACGCATGAGAACGGGAGCCTGTTTTTTACGGACGCAGTGCATGCCGCGCCCTATATGCCCATTGACGTGAAAGAATGGGGAGTGGATATGCTCTCCCTTTCTGCGCATAAATTTTATGGCGGTAGGGGTGCAGGCGCGCTCTTTGTGAGAAAGGGCGTGCGGATCGGACGGCTTGTCACGGGCGGCGAGCAGGAACGTGGCTTGCGCGGTGGCACAAGCAATATCCCCGCAATCGTCGGGTGCGCCGAGGCTTATGTGCTCGCGCGTGCCGATTTGGAAAAGAATAATGCCAAAATTGCTCGGCTGAAAACGTTGTTTTTAGAGGAACTGACCGCCCGCGTTTCGGGCGTGCAAGTGAACGGTGCGGAGGAATATGCGCTGCCGTCCGTTTTAAATATTCGCATAGAGGGTGTGGACAACGCGGCGTTTTTGCGGGCGATGGATCTTGCGGGCGTGGCGTTGAGCGCAGGCGCGGCTTGCGCGAGTGCGGACGTCAAGCCCAGTCACGTTTTGACGGCGATGGGCAGGAGCGAGAAAGAGGCAAAGGAGTGCGTGCGTTTCAGCTTCGGCAAGGATAACACGGAGGAGGAGATCCTCCTTGGCGCGGCGTTTGCCGCGGAGACGGTGAACAGGCTCCGCAAGGTCGGGGCTAGTCTTTAACGAGGAAAATTGTTGAAAAAGAATTGAAAAATCCCGCTCAAGTTACTTTACGAATGAAAAAAAATGTGATATAATACAGTTACAGTCTGAAAAACGGAGGTAACAAATCATGGCACACAAGATCACTGATGCATGCGTAGCATGTGGCGCTTGCGCGAGCACCTGCCCCGTCGAAGCAATCTCCCTCGGTGGCGATACTTACGTTATCGATCCCGATACCTGTATCGATTGCGGCGCTTGTGCGGACGGCTGCCCCACGGAAGCTATCAAAGCTGAGTAAAAAGCGATCAAAAGCGAAAAGGCGCGGTTTTATTCCGCGCTTTTTTCGTAAGAATGATTTTTTTTTGGATTACGGAGACGAAACGAGGACGAATATGCAAGTAGAGCTTAACGAATACGAGGTGGCGGAGGATATGCTGATCGACGGCTTGAAGATCGTTCAGGACACCCGACTCTATCGTTTCACGTCCGATTCCGTGCTTTTATCCCGCTTTGCGCGGGCGAAAACGGGGGATCGGATCGCGGATTTCTGTGCGGGGAGCGGCGTTGTCGCCTTTCATTTCCATGCCCTCAACCGCACGAAAAAGCAGGGGCTTTCCTACGTCCTTATTGAAATGCAGGAGGCGCTTTCCCTGCTCTCCGAAAAGACGGCGCGGCTCAACGACTTTTCCTGCTTTACCCGCCTCAACTGCAAAATTCAGGATATCCCAGACGAATACCGAGAGAGCTTTTCGCTCATATTGTGCAATCCGCCCTATGAGCGCGGCGGCTTGGAGAACGAGACCTATGAAAAGGCGGTTTGCCGTAAGGAGCTGACAATCACGCTGCGCGAGATTGCGTTCGTCGCGGCAAAAAATCTCAAATACGGCGGTCGGCTTGCGCTCGTCAACCGTGCGGATAGGCTCGCCGAGGTGTGTTACACCTTAAAGGAAGCGGGGCTGGAGGTCAAGCGCATACAGCCCGTGGCGGGCAAGGCGGGAGCGGCGCCATATATTGCGCTTTTTGAGGCGGTCAAGGGCGGTAAACCCGCAACCGAGCTTTTGCCCACCCTTATTAACGAAAAAAATCAGCCCTTTTGAAAATTGCGGCTGAAAAGAGGAAACATATGGTCAGTTTTGTGGCAACCCCAATCGGGAATTTAAAGGACATCACTCTGCGCGCGCTCGAAACGCTCAAAGCTGCGGACGTCATATTTTGCGAGGACACACGGCATACGCTCAAGCTTTTGAATGCTTACGAGATCAAAAAACCGTTGTTTTCCTGCCATAAATTCAACGAGGCGCAAGCCGCGGAGCGGATTATCGAAGCGGCGCGGGAGGGGAAGGACGTCGCAATCGTCTCGGACGCGGGCACGCCCGTTGTGTCCGACCCCGGGAACGTCGTCGCCAAGGCACTTCGTGCGGCGGGTGTGGAATACACGCTCATTCCCGGTGCGTGTGCGTTCGTTGCCGCGCTCGTTCTCTCTGCCTTGGACGCGGATAAATTTGCCTTTATCGGCTTTTTGCCTGATAAGACGGGGGAGAAAAAGGCGGTTCTCGACCGCTATAAGGACCTCGATATGACCCTCGCTTTTCACTCTGCCCCGCAGGACGTTGATAAGGACGTTTGCGCGATGTTCGAGGTGTTCGGAGAAAGAAAGGCGGTTGCCGTCCGCGAAATCACAAAGCTGCATGAGCAGAGCACGCCGTTTCTACTTTCGGAGGGGCTGGAAGGCGAGAAGCGCGGAGAATACGTCCTGATCGTCGAGGGGGCAAAGGAGCGCGAAAACCCTTTAAACGCCCTTTCCGAGCGAGAGCACATTTTGCACTATATAAAGGTCGGGTTAGACAAAAAGGAAGCCTTGAAGCGCGCGGCGAAAGATCGTGGCGTGTCTAAATCCGAGCTGTATAAATTTGCGATCGATATCGATACTATAAAGTGAAAATGCGAAAAATCAAAAGTTTCAAAATTTTATTCGTTTCAGTCATGGTATCTTCGTTTGCCTTTTTCGGTGGCTGTAAACAGCAAGGGACGCCCCTTCTTGTCGGCAAGGAGGACGGGAACACGCTCATTGAAACGCCGAGTAAAACGGCGGACGAATATACTCCCACGGAGAATCTGTTTGCCGTTGCGGGAAAAATGCGTCGGGTAAACTATCGCGCGGAGACCACGGGCAAGGTCACTTCCAAGGTCGCCTTTATCCATTACGAGCAAAAAATGACGGACGTCAAGATTCAATCGGGCGGCGAGATCTATTTCGAGGCGCGCTCCACTTCCACGCTCGTCAAGGTCGGGCTTCGTGCCTTTTTGAGCGGAGAAAAGGCGGTCACAAAAAAAGCGGAGAACGTTGCCGAGGACCGTTGGTCGACGCACCTTTCCCCGATGAGCAAGACGGAATACCTCGAAAAATACGGCGTTGATCCCGCGTGGCTGACCAACTATGTCTTAAACGGCGAGACCGTGCTTTCGGGCGAGCTCATTTCGAGTGAAAACGGGGTTTACGTCTGCCGCTACACAATTGATCCCGTTGCGGGGACAGCGGCATATCGCGTGAAAATGAAAGAGTTCGGCTCTCTCAATAGCCTGCCCGAGATCAAATCCTGCACCCTCGAGCTGTCTTTCGACAGCGCATGGACCCCGATCTATCTCAAAGCCGAGGACAAATACACAATCAGCCTAGTTGGCGAGATGAATTGCGTCTCCGTTTTGACCCAGACCTTTTCTGCGATCGGAGAAGACGTGGAGATCCCAGACGCAGAAAACTATCGTGCCGCGCTCAAATAACCCTGCAAAGCAGACAGCAAAAAACGACGGATAAAAAATAGACGAACAGAGAAATGACAAGAGCGGCGGTGAGCCGCTTTTTCTTTCTGTCCGCAAAGTACACCGCACCGATATAGAACACCGTTTCCGAGGCGCCGTAGACCACGCACGCGCATCGTCCGATATAGCTGTCCACGCCGTACTGCGTGACGATATCGGCGAGCACTGCCGTCGAGCCGCTTCCCGAAAGGGGCTTAATGAGGACGAGCTCGGCAATTTCCGTCGGGAGTCCGAGACGGTGAAAAAGCGGAGAAAGGAGGGTGACCAGCCTATCCTCAAGCCCGCTCGCTTCAAAGACTTTTGCAAGCATCATCACGGCAGCTATGTAAGGAAATATAGAGCAGACGAGCGGAATCGCCCCCTTGACGCCCTCGGTAAACGAATCGTAGACCTTGACCTTTTTCACTGCGGCAAACGCAAACGATAAAAGGAAAATCACGGGGATAATGCTCGCAAAAATTCTCATAACCGCGGCGTTCATTCAATACCTGCCCCCTGCTTTTTTTGATAAAACGGCGATCGCGAAGCTTGTTTTTTTGCCGATTTTTCGCCTTTTGGGATAAAGAGGCGCACGAAAACGGCACCTAAAAGGGTGGAAAGCACCGTCGCGAGCAGGGTGGGAAGAATGACGTCGGAGGGGCAAGCGGAGCCGAGCGAAACGCGCATAGCAACGACGGAAGTGGGGATGAGCTGGAGCGAGGTTGCACTTAAAACAAAGAGCATAGACGAGGCGTAATCGGCGTTTTTTTCACCTTCGATAAGATTCGCGGCTTTGATGCCGTAAGGGGTCGCCGCACCGCCCACGCCCAAAAGATTTGCCGAAAGATTCATGGCGATTGCGCGTTTGGTTTCCTCCTGTTCCACCTTAAAAAGTCTACCGACCACAGGGCGCAAAAGTTTGGAGACTCCGCGCGTTACTCCGCTGTCCTCCCAAAGCCGCATAACGCCCATCCAAGCGGCGTAGGAAGCGAGCAAGGAAAGGCATAGCGTGGCGGCGTTTCCCGCGCCCGAAAGGACGGCGGGCAGGAAGCCCTCGGGGTCGAGAACAAGTAAAACGGCACAGCTTAGAAAAAAAACGACGGAAAAAAGGGTGTTCATACCGCTATTATATGCGTGAAATCGAGGAAATAAGCAAAAAGTATTTTACAATTTCAAAGAAATGTTGTATAATATACAAGTAAAAAAAGATCTGCTCAAAAACGAGAGGTAAATTCTCATGGACAAAAAGACTTACTATATCACAACGGCAATTGCCTACGCATCGGGCAAACCGCACATCGGCAACACGTATGAGGCGATTCTTGCCGACGCAATCGCGCGCTTCAAGCGCAAGCAGGGCTACGACGTATTCTTCCAAACGGGTACGGACGAGCACGGTCAGAAGATTGAGGAAAAAGCGAAAGCGGCGGGCGTCACGCCCAAGGAATACGTGGATAATGTCGCCGCGGAGATCAAGGGAATCTGGGATCTCGTCGGCACTTCCTATGATAAGTTTATCCGCACGACGGATCAAGATCACGAAACGGAAGTCACGAAAATGTTTCGCCGTTTTTATGATCAAGGGGACATCTATAAAGGGTACTACGAGGGCATGTATTGCACGCCCTGCGAATCTTTCTGGACGGAGAGCCAGCTCGTAGGCGGCAAATGTCCCGACTGCGGCAGAGACGTCAAGCCCGCCAAGGAAGAGGCGTATTTCTTTAAAATGGGCAAGTATGCCGACAGGCTTATCGAGCATATCAACACCCACCCCGAGTTCATTCAGCCCGTCTCGAGAAAGAACGAAATGATGAACAATTTCCTCTTAAAGGGCTTGCAGGATCTGTGCGTTTCCAGAACGACTTTTAAGTGGGGCGTACCCGTCGATTTCGACGATCGGCACGTCGTCTACGTCTGGTTGGACGCGCTCGCAAACTATATCACGGGCATCGGCTATCGCGCGGACGGGAACCACTCCGAGCTCTATAAAAAGTATTGGCCTGCGGATCTGCATTTGATCGGCAAGGACATTCTCCGCTTCCACACCATCTATTGGCCTATTTTCCTGATGGCGCTCGGCGAGCCTTTGCCTAAGCAGGTGTTCGGCCATCCTTGGCTCCTTTCGGGCGACGGTAAGATGTCCAAATCCACGGGCAACGTCATTTATGCGGACGATCTTGCACGGCTGTTCGGCGTGGATGCCGTTCGTTATTTTGTACTCCATGAAATGCCGTTCGATAACGACGGTCTCATTTCTTGGGAGCTTGTGACGGAGCGTTTCAACGCCGATCTTGCCAACGTCCTCGGAAACCTCGTTTCAAGAACGGTTGCCATGATCGGCAAATACTTCGGCGGCTCGGTCAAAAAAGCGCTCGCCCCCGAGGAAGAACCCGACGGCGAGTTCAAAGCGACGGTTGCGGGCACGGCGGCGAAGGTCGTCAAGAAAGCGGACGAGCTTAAAGTTGCGGACGCGCTCACGGAAATCTTCACGCTTTTCCGCCGCGCGAATAAGTATATCGACGAAACTATGCCTTGGGCACTTGCCAAGGACGAAGCGAAAAAGGCGCGGTTAAACGACGTTTTATATAACCTCACGCAGGCGATTTTGACGGGAGCCTCGCTCTTGGAGCCCTTCATGCCCGAGACGAGCAAAAAGATCGCTTCCGCGTTCGGCGCAAAGCTGAGAACGTTTGAGGAATGCGCTTCGTTCGCCACGGAGGAGGAGATCACGGTGACGCCTATTCCCGCGCTGTTCGCAAGAGCGGATTTCAAGGCACTTCAGCCCGAGATCGAAAAGATCCGCGAAGCACAGATCAAAGAGGCGGCAAATGAGGCGGGCGCGCCCGCCAAGGACGGGAAAGCGGAAAAGGTTGAGGAAACGGAAAGCTGTCCCGAAATTTCCATCGACGATTTTTGTAAGGTGCGTCTCCAAGTGGGTGAAATCATAGCCTGCGAAAAGGTGCCCAAGTCCTCCAAGCTCTTGCATGAAACCGTGAAATTCGGGAACGAGACCCGTTCGATCGTTTCGGGGATCGCCAAGCATTACACGCCCGAGGAAATGGTGGGTAAAAAAGTCGTGTTCGTGACCAACTTAAAGCCCGTCAAAATCTGCGGGATCGAATCGCAGGGCATGATTCTTGCGGCGGAGGACGAGGACGGAATGCTCTCGCTCGTCGTTTCCGATAAAGCCGACTTAAAGAGCGGCGCGAGCATCGGTTGATGGGGGCATGGCTTTGTTGATTGACGCACATTGCCATTTAACGGGCGACGAATACGACGGCGTTGGCGGCGTGGAAGCCGTTCTCGACCGCGCAAAGGAAGCGGGGGTCAAGCGGGTGATCGTCAGCGGCTTTGATTTGGATTCCTCCCGCGAGGCAAAGTCGCTTGCCGAGACGTATGCTTCGGTGTATTTCACGGTCGGCTTTCATCCGAGCGAACTTGAAAAATACCGAGAGGGCGACCTTGAAGAATTGGGTCGGCTTGCCGCGCATGAAAAATGCGTGGCGATCGGCGAAATCGGACTGGACTATCATTTTCCTGACAATCCCTCTCCCGACTTTCAAGAAGAGCTGTTTATCAAGCAAATGGAGCTGGCGGATAAGCTTAGGTTGCCGATCGTGGTGCACAGCCGCGACGCCGCCGAGGACACGCTCACGCTCCTCAGAGCGCAAAAGGAGCTGTTGAAAAAGGGCGGGCTTATGCATTGCTATGCGTACTCCACGGAAATGGTGAAGGACTTTGCCGCGCTCGGATTTTATTTTTCATTCGGCGGGACCTCAACCTTTAAAAACGCAAAAAAAGTGAAGGAGAGCGCAAAGGCGGTGCCGCTCGATAGGCTTTTAACGGAAACGGATTCGCCCTATCTTGCGCCCGAGCCCTTTCGGGGCACGTTTCCCAACGAATGTAAAAACGTACGGCACGTCGCCGAAAATCTCTCCGCACTTCGGGGAGAAAAGGAGGAGGAGCTTCAGGAAAGAATTTTTGCAAACGCAAAACGGCTTTTTCCCAAGCTCAAGTAAAGGCTTATGAGTGAAAACGAAAACAGACCCCCCGTCGAGGGCGGGAACGGCGGGAACCGCAAGCGCCGCAGAAACCGCGGCAAGCATCGCGGGGGCGAACGCGCAAATAACGGCGGGCTGCCCGTAAATAGCGAAGTCCACAGCGGACAAAAGCAGGAGCGGAATAAGCCGCAAAAGCAGCAACAACCCCAGCAGCCCCGTCAAAAACCGCAAAAACCGCAAAAAAATCAGCCTCAAAAAAATCAGCAACAAAAGAGTAGGGCGGCGGATAAGGGCGCGGATAACCGTAAGGATACCTACGTCTACGTCCTTGATAACAATCTCTATATCAATCTCACGAACAAATGCTCCAACGGCTGTGATTTTTGCGTGAGAAACGAAAGAACGAGCTATTTCGGGAACTATCTTTGGATTCGCCACGGCGATCCGACGGCGGAAAAAGTGATCGCGGCGATCAACGGTTTCGGCGATCTTTCGCGCTTCAAGGAGCTGGTGTTTTGCGGTTTCGGAGAGCCCACGTATAAAATGGAAGAGCTCTGCGCCGTTGCGGAGTACGCGCACAGCCGCGGGTTAAAGACCCGTCTTAATACGAACGGTCAGGGCAATCTCATCAACAAACGGGATATTGTGCCCGAGCTTAAAGGCAAGATCGATCTCGTGAACGTGTCCTTAAACGCGCCCGACGCGGAGAGCTATCGCAAGATCTGTCGCTCTATGTTCGGCGAGGAGGGATATTCCGCGCTTGTGGAGTTTGCGAAAAACTGTAAACGAAACGGCGTGAATTGCAGATTTTCCGTTGTGGACAGCATCGGCGAAGAAGCGGTTGAGTCCTGTAAACGTTTTGCCGAGAGCGTCAATATCCCCATTTATATCCGTAAATACATCGCAGATTCTTAAAAACGGATAGAAAAACGGTCGGTTTTGTGTAATTCCTGTAAAAAATCCCGCCTTTTGCCTAAAACCGCTTGACGGACGGGCAAAGAAAGGGTAAAATAGAAAATAGAAACGCGGCGCCTTGCCGCAAATGGGAGAATAAACCATGTCATTTAAGAAGAAAATGAAAAATATCGTATGCGCCACGCTTGCAAGCGCGAGCGTATTCGCTGTGGCGACGAGCTTCGTCGGCTGCAACACGAGCAATCCCGAGGTGGAGATGAAGATCTCCTTTAACGGCAGCTCCTACGTGCTGGATTATAAGCTTTATAGAAAGATCGCCCCTGCGACCGTTCAGCACTTTATCGAGCTCGCGGACGCGAAGTTCTATAACGGCGTGTGCGTGCATGATTACACCTCCTCCAAGCTCTATACGGGCGGCTACAAAGTCAACGAGGCACTGCAAGAACAGGGCAAGATCGAAGAAATTAACTATTTCGAGCAGGTCAAGGACGTCAAGCTCACGCAGACCGTCTGGCAGGATCCCGAAAAGAAAAATGCGCTCGACACCGTCTACGGCGAGTTTGAGAACAACAATTTCCACGTGAGCTCTGGCGCGCTGAAGCAGACCTACGGCTCTTTGACGATGTTCTACACCCCCAAATCGGGCGACCGCACGGAAATTTACGCCAAGCGTTCGGACGGGAACGGCGTGGACCGTAAGGAATACACCTACAACAGCGCGACGTCGTTGTTCTTCATCTACACGTCGACCTCGCAGTCCAATTCCGACTCTTATTGCACGTTCGCAACGTTGAAGGGAAAGAGCAAAACCAAGCTCGACGCACTGCTTGCGGCAATCAGCGATTATATCGAGGACGAGTTTGAATCTTCCGACGATTCCACGGCGGAATTTGCGCCCTCCTACGAGATTACCACCGACGCGGGCGATAAATACGTCGGCGAAGACGGCTACACGGCGAACTATAAAATTCCCGTTGAGCCCATTGTGATCGAGTACGTGAAAGTCACGAAATATTGATCGGTTAAAAAAAGATAACCCCGTTTTCGGTTTTTCCGAAAGCGGGGATTTTTTATCCCTTGATATCCGTGATTTTGCCGTCCTTTATTTCTGCGGAGAAATACGCGACCTCGAAAAGCCGCTCGTCCTTTTTTCTGACCAGCCCGCATTCGCCCTCGTTTTTTGTTGGAACGACGGCGACGAAGTTCCCCAAAAATTCCTTGATCTCCGCGGCGCGCGCTTTCAATTCGTCGGATAGGTATGCCGTGTAGTCCGCGCCCAAAAGCACACTCTCGAAAAAGGCGTAGGGCACGAGCTCCTTTAAGAGGGCTTCCCGATCCCGCCCGTCCTCTTCCTGACGAATGGAAAAGGCGGTTTGATACAGCCCGTTTTCCGTGATTGCCCATTCCCCCTCGGCGGTGCGCCGTAGACTGTCCGATAAGGGCATGGTCGCGTTGAACGTCCCGTTTTTGAGCGAGTAGGAGAGCACTTTTTCCTCGAAAAGCACTTCTCCGTCCGCATCAACCGCCATCAATGCGCCCCTGCCCTCGATAAAAAGCACGCCGCTTTCAAAAAGGAGCTTTGCTTGCCCGAACGCGGGGGAAAGAGGCAGAAGAAAGAGTCCCTTTTCCGTCTCGAGGGAGAGCTGCAAGGCGCCCTGACGGAACACGGTTGCGAGCGTTTTTCCAAAGCGCTGCTGTGCGACGACCTTTAAGGAAAAATCTGCGGGCGGGAAGTTCTTGACGTAAACGGCGATTCCGTCCTTTAAAAGATACACCTCGCATCCGTCGGGCGGGGAAAAGCGCAGATTTTCCGTGATAAAAAATCCGACGGGCAACGCGCCCTCGGGAGTGAATAGGGCAAACAGACTGTCTTTCGGGGAAAGCTCGATAAACCGCTCAAAGCCGTTTACCGTGCCGAAATATGCCCCGCCGAGCGTGAGCGCACAGGGGATAGAGGAAAGAAAGTAAATTTTCATGCTTTAATATATTCTTTTTTCCGCTTTTGCATGTATAAAACGCAAAAAATATGTTAATAATTCCTTCAGTCGGGCGGGAGACCCGTCCAAAACGGAGGTAAGGCATGAATAAAATCAACGGCTACACGGAAGAGGAAGCAAAAAGCTTAGTGGAATACATTTGGGCGGGAAAGCAAGCGGGAAAAACGTTGACCTGTCTGTTTGAAAGCTACGGCGCCTGCCACGGCAGGGCAAAGGGGAGCGTGAGAAATTATTACTATGCGCTCATGAAAAACTCAAACGGCGACGAGCGCGTGAAAAAGCTTCTCGACGGCAAAGCGCTCGCAGTTGAGGAGATTAGAGAATTCACAGAGGAGGAGACGGACGAGGCGTTGAGAAAAATTCTTGCCGAGCGCAGTAAGGGTTTATCCGTTCGCCGCGCGATAGCCAATATCGCCGCGGGAGACGCAAAGCTCATGCTCCGCTTGCAGAATAAGTATAGAAACGTGCTCAAAAAGGAGCCTGAGCGCATCGATCGTGTGGCGGCAGAGCTGGGCTTGAGCGGGCGCACGGATAGAAATTTCTTAAAGCGCCGTCTCGAATCGGAGATCAACGCGCTGTATGATCGTCTCGCGCAGTCTTTAAAGGCAGAGAACGCCCGCTTGACGGAGGAAAATATCCGCTTGCGCCGTGAAAACGACGCGCTTCGCGCCCGCATGACATTTTCGCGGAAATGAGCGCTTAAATAAAACCGAGCTTGCCATAAAAGGATAAAAACAGCGTCGACTCGATTGTTTGAGCCGACGCTGTTTTTTATTTCAGTTTAATTTCTCGTTGCCAAATACACCATCAAAACGGAAATATCCGCGGGATTCACGCCCGAAATTCTTCCCGCTTGTCCTAAATTTAGCGGACGGACGCGGTCGAGCTTTTCCCGCGCCTCGAGCCGTAAGCCGCCGATCGCAAAATAGTCTATATCCGCAGGCAGAGCCTTGTCCTCGAGGCGTTTTGCCCGCTCGATCTGCTCTAAGCCCTGCTTTAAATAGCCCTCGTATTTAACGGCGATCTCCGCAGATTCCTTAACGCTTTCGGGATACTCCCCGAACACGCCGAACGTCTCGCAGATATCTTTGAGGGGAATACTGCGCTTTAACAAATCGGCATAAGTAAGACTGCCCTGCGGCTCGTCGTAGCCGTATTTTACGACGAACGGCGCAACCAGCTTTTGCGGAATCCGCGCTTCAAACGCTGCGAGTAAGCTTTCGTAAGCCGCTCTGCGCTCGCGGCAGCGTTTGAGCCGCGCCTCGCTCACAAGCCCGCACTGATATCCCTTTTCCGTCAGACGGAAATCGGCGTCGTCCTGTCTTAAACAAATTCTGTGCTCCGCTCTAGAGGTCATCATGCGGTAGGGCTCGTCCGTGCCCTTGGTGACAAGATCGTCGATGAGCACCCCGATATACGCCTCGTCCCGCCTTAAGACGAACGGGGGGAGACCGCGAAGCTTGAGCGACGCGTTGAGTCCAGCCATAAGGCCCTGCGCGGCGGCTTCCTCATAGCCCGAAGTGCCGTTGATTTGCCCCGCCGTGTAGATTCCTTCCGCTTTTTTAAACTCAAGCGTGGGCAGGATATCGAGGGTGTCTATGCAGTCGTATTCAATCGCATAACCGTAACGCACGATCTCGGCGCGCTCCAAGCCTGCCACGGAGGAATACATCTGCCGTTGGACGTCGTGCGGCATGGACGTGGACATGCCCCCCACGTATACCTCGTTTGTGTCCGCGCCCTCAGGCTCAATAAAGATCTGGTGCCGCTCTTTATCCTTAAAGCGGACGACTTTGGTTTCGACGGACGGACAGTACCTGGGTCCCGTCGATTGAATGGCTCCGTTATAGAGAGGGGAACGGTCGAGATTATTTAAAATGATCTCGTGTGTTTTTCGGTTGGTGTAGGTGAGATAGCAGGGGAGCTTATTTTTAGGCGGGGTTTCGCTTATAAAAGAGAACGCGTAGCCCTTTTCGTCGCCCTGCTGAATTTCGCATTTCGAGTAATCCACCGTGCGCCCGTCCATTCTTGCGGGCGTACCCGTTTTAAAACGGCGAATCGTGAAGCCGAGCCGTTCTAAATTTTCCGTGAGGAAGGTTGCGCGGGAAAAGCCGTTGGGTCCCGCCTGCTGCTTAAGCTCGCCCGTGATTGTTTCAGCGTTGAGGTAAACGCCCGTGCAAAGAATGACTGCGCGGCAACGGATCACGCCGCCATAGGAGGTTTTGACCCCCGCGCATTTGCCGTTCTCGACGAGAATTTCCGCCGCCTCGCCCTGCAAAATACGCAAATTTTCGGTGTTTTCGAGCACCGACTTCATTTCGCGGTGGTAGGCGTTTTTATCCTGTTGGGCGCGCAGACACTGCACCGCTGCGCCTTTCCCCGCATTGAGCATACGCATCTGAAGTGCGGTCTTATCGGCGATAATGCCCATTTGCCCGCCAAGGGCGTCGATTTCGCGCACGAGATGCCCCTTTGCCGTGCCGCCTATGGAGGGGTTGCAGGGCATGAATGCGATCGAATCGGGATTCAAGGTCAGCATAACGGTGTCTATTCCCGTCCTTGCAAGCGCTAACGCAGCCTCCACGCCTGCGTGCCCCGCGCCGACAACCACCGCGCCCGTTTCGTATTCGATAAAGCTTGAACGTTCCATAGAGGCTTACTGTTTAAAGACGATGCTCTTGATATCGTCGACCTCCTTGGCAATCTTGTCGTTGAGCGTGATCAGTTTTTCAATCTTATCGCGGGAGTACATAATGGTGGTGTGATCCCGCCCGCCCAAAATATTTCCGATAGAGACGAGGGGAAGCGTCAACAGCTCGCACATCAAATACGCGCAGATTTGACGCGCCTTGACGAGGTCGGCTTTTTTGCCCTTGCCGAGCAGATCTTCCTTTTTGAACTTATAGTATCCGCACACGCCGGCAATAATCGATTCGGGCGTGACGTCCTCCTTTTCTTCTGCGTCCTCGCGCACAGATTCCTTGAGCGCGCGCTTTGCAAGGCTCAGGGAAATGGGCTCCTCGTGCAGCTTGCTGGCAAAAATGACCTTGGTCAACCGTCCCTCGAGCGTTCTCACGTCGTGTCCCGAATCGCTAGCAAGATATTCGAGAACGTCCTCGTCGATCATGGGACACTTGCGTTCTTCCGCTTTCCGCCTTAAAATTGCAATCTTGGTTTCGGCGTCGGGCGGTTGAATATCCACGATCATGCCGCCCTCGAAGCGGGTGCGGAGCCTGTCCTCAAGCGTCGCGATTTCCTTGGGGGGGCGGTCGGAGGTTAAAACGATCTGCTTGTTTTGCGAGGAGAGCTCGTTGAAAGTGTGGAAAAATTCCTCCTGCACGCTTGATTTATTCGCGAGGAATTGGATATCGTCGATCATGAGAATGTCGACGTTGCGATAGTGGCCGCGGAATCTCGCGCTCTTATCCCGCGCGGAGTTTTTGCGGTTGACGTTCGCAAACATGGAATCGATAAATTCATTCAAGAAGTTTTCACAGGTCGTGTAAAGCACCTTTTTCTCGGGATGATTGAAGGAAATATAATTGGCGATCGCCTGCATCAGGTGGGTCTTTCCGAGTCCCGATTCACCGTAGATAAAGAGGGGATTGAAGCCCTCGCCGGGATTTTCCGCAACCGATTTTGCCGCGGCATAAACAAACTTGTTGCTGGTGCCGACGACGAAAGAATCAAAGGTGAAATTTTTATTGATAGGAACGGAAGTGAACGCGTCGGAAAAATCCTCCTCGTCCTCCTCGAGCGTAAATTTTTTGCTTCCGTCCACAATCAGCTTAAAATCGGAGAGCCCGACGTCGCATTTTAAAATTGCCTCACGGAAGGTTTCCGCGTGCTTGTTCATGATCGTCGTCGCCACGAGATCGGAGGTAGCCTTTAAAATAATCCGTCGATTGATGACGTCGATGGGCTCCAAATTATCCTTAAAGAACGCGTTAAAGGAGACGGGGTTAATGAGCCCTTGCACCTTTTCCTTGATTTTTCCCCATAAAAATTGGATCTGCGATCTTTCCGCCATAGTCTTTTTCCGCCTTTTT
This sequence comes from Clostridia bacterium, assembly GCA_017467275.1. Taxonomy (GTDB): domain Bacteria; phylum Bacillota; class Clostridia; order Christensenellales; family Borkfalkiaceae; genus Scatosoma. The sequence continues at coordinate 31,112 of JAFTSN010000028.1, forward strand.
TAATTATTTTTTCGTAAGTGGTGGTTAATCTTTTGTCTTTTTCTCGATTATTTGATATAATTATAATACAAAATCCGACGAAAAGAAAGTGTTTTTTGCAGGTTTTTTAAGGTTTATGAAAATAAAAAATTTGTGGCTGCACAATTTCAGAAACTATGAGGACGAAAAATTTTCCTTTTCGGACTCCTTAAACGTCCTCTTCGGCAAGAACGGTCAGGGCAAGACCAACTGTGCTGAAGCGGTCTTTTACCTGTGCACGGGCACTTCTCTTCGGATCCGACATGATAAACAGCTCATTCGTGTGGGGGAGAGCGTTGCAAAGATCTCCGCAGAGGCGGAAAACCGCTACGGTCGGGTCACGATCGAAGCAGATATCTATGAGGACAAGCGGGAAATTCGCGTGAACGGCGCAAAAATTTCCAAAAACGCCGATCTTATGGGACACATCAACAGCGTGTTTTTCTCGCCCGGGGAGCTTCGACTCATTCAGGACGGACCGGACGAGCGGCGTCGGTTTATGAATATGTCCATCTCGCAGACCTCCGCGAGCTACTACACCGCCCTTTTGCGCTATAATAAAATTCTCGATCAGAGAAACGTGCTTTTGAAAAACCGCGACGTTTCGCTTATTTTGGACACGCTGCCCGTCTGGGACGAACAGCTTTGCAAGTACGCGGCTGTAATCGTGAAAAAGCGCGGAGAATTTCTCGAAAAGCTCGCGCCGTATGCGAAAGAATTGCACGCCTTTTTGACGGACGGCAAAGAGGAGCTCGTCATCACACCCGAGCGAAAATACGAGGGGGATGAGCGCGAGATTGCTTCAACGCTTCAAAAGCGGTTAGCGGGCAATTACGAAAAGGATTTGCGCCTCGGCTTCACCACAGTGGGGCCTCACCGCGACGACGTGGATTTTTTCATTTCGGGCAAGGACGCAAAGGCTTACGCTTCGCAAGGTCAGACCCGAACGGCAGCGCTTGCCGTCAAGCTCTCGGAGGTGGAGATTTTTCACGAGCTTTCAGGCGAATATCCCGTGCTCATTCTCGACGACGTCATGAGCGAGCTCGATCTTCCCCGCCGCAAGAAGCTCTTGAAACGCATCGAGGGCTTGCAGACGATTTTGACCTGTACCCACGCCGAACGCGTGCTCTACGGTGCCGATTGCACAAAAATCCGCATTGAGGACGGCGCGATCAAGCTCGGAAAATAATCCTGCCCGGTATTTTGGTGCGGTAGGACATGATTTGCGTAAATTAACGCATACTGAAAGAGGAAACGGCGTACCCATGTCTTTGATCACGGTTTGCTCGGTTGGAGGCTTTCATGCGAAAACGGATAAATCTTTTTTTGATGCTTCTCGCGCCCGTCGCTTTGGGCGCGTTTTTCTTTTTGGCAACGCTTCCCCCTGCGCTTACGGCGGCAGGGGAGGAGTCGGTTTCCTGCTCTTCTCTTTCGGAAAGGCGGATCCCCCGCGGCGTAAGCGTGAACGGCGTACCTGTCGGCGGGCTAAAAAAGGGGGAGGCGGTCTCTGCGCTCATGGCGGCGGAAAAGCAAAGCGTGCCCGTTTTGTGCGTTAAAACGCCCAAGGGAGAGTATCGCTATTCCTATCCCGAGATCGATTTTTTAATAGACTTTTCTCCCACGCTCGAGCAGGCGGAAAGAGGGAAGAGCTATACGACGGTGCCCGTCTATTTTTTAAAGGGCTTGGAGGAGAAGGCGGAGCGGATCTGCGCGGATAACCGCCTATCCCCGCTCGACGCCTGCATACGCTTTTCCGAGGACGGTTTTTCCTTTGACGGGGAAAGAAGTGGGGTGGAATGCGATAAGGAAAAGCTGAAAATGGATATAGCGCGCGCTTTGACGCTTCCCAAAGAGCGCGGGGAACACGGAGAGGGAAAATTCCCGACGGTGGAGCTTTCGTGTCGGCAAAAAAATCCCAAAATCAGTCTTTTCGAGGCGAAGCGGAACGCGGAGGAGATCGGCGCCTTTACAACGTGGTTTTCCACCGAGGATACGGGCAGGTGCTCGAATATTGCGCTCGCGGCGAAAAAGCTGGACGGGCTGACCGTCCGTGCGGGGCAGGAATTTTCCTTTAATGCGGCGGTTGGGGCACGGACGAAAAAGAGGGGTTTTAAGGAGGCGAAAATTATTCAGGACGGAGAATTCGTGACGGGCACGGGCGGCGGGGTTTGTCAGGTGAGCACAACCCTCTTTAACGCCGCGCTTTTATCGGGCTTACGGGTCACGGCGCGAAGCCCTCATTCTCTCGCCGTTGCCTATATCGCACCCTCGCGCGACGCCATGGTGTCCTCCGCGAGCGATCTTAAGTTTAAAAACCCGTTTTCCTATCCCGTGTATCTTTCGGTCAAGACGGGCGAGGGATATCTCACGGTGCGCTTTTTTGGGAGGAAAACGGGTTATGAATATAAGCTTGAAAGCGTGATCACGGGAGAGACTGACCCACCCGAGCCGCTCGTTAAATACGGCGAGACGGAAGGGGAGATCAGAAAAGAGCGGAAAGGCGTCAAGAGCGAGAGCTATCTTGTGACCTATTTTTCGGGCAAATTCGTGCGCCGTGAGCGCCTGTATGCGGACGCGTATGCGCCCACACGCGGTATAGTCGGCAAAAAAATCGATAATACGGCAAAGAAAACCTCGTCAAACGTTTGTCTTTTTCGGGAAAAAATGGTATAATGAAGAAAGCATAATCGGAAAATGTCCGATAAACGCAAAAACTTGAGAAAAACCGTTTATTTTTAACGGAAAAGGCAGGAAAGACAATGGAAAGAACCAAGCTGAAAGAGATTTCTTCATCGCTTGCCGCATTTGACGGCAAGAGCGTCACGGTTTGCGGTTGGGCAAAGACCATCCGCGATTCCAAGGCGTTCGGGTTTATCGAGCTCAACGACGGCAGCGCGTTTAAAAACACGCAGGTCGTTTTCGAGCGGGCGAACCTTGATAATTACGACGAGATTGCGCACCAAAACGTCGGTGCGGCGCTTATCGTCACGGGTAAGGTCGTGGCAACTCCCGAAAATCAGCAGCCCTATGAGATCAAGGCGGAAAAAATCGTGGTGGAGGGGGAATCCGATCCCGAATATCCCTTGCAGAAAAAACGGCACTCCGTCGAATTTTTGCGCGAGATCGCCTATCTGCGTCCGCGCACCAATCTCTTTGGCGCGGTGTTTAAAATTCGCTCGGAGGCAGCGTTCGCCATTCATAAATTTTTCAACGAACGGGGCTTTGTCTACGTGCACACCCCCATCATCACGGGGAGTGACTGCGAGGGTGCGGGTGCAATGTTCCAAGTGACCACCTTGGATTTGGACGAGGTGGCAAAGAGCGGAAAGGCACCCGATTATAAAGAGGATTTCTTCGATAAAAAGGCTTCCTTGACCGTCTCGGGTCAGCTCAACGTGGAGACCTATGCGATGGCATATTCCAACGTCTACACGTTCGGTCCGACCTTCCGTGCCGAAAATTCCAACACCTCCCGTCACGCGGCAGAGTTTTGGATGATCGAGCCCGAAATGGCGTTCTGCGATTTAAAGGGAGATATGGACGTCGCGGAGGCGATGGTCAAGTTCATTATAGGCTACGTTTCCAAGACTTGTAAGGACGAGCTCGAATTCCTCAACAAGTTTGTGGATAAGGAGCTCTTGGAGCGATTGAAAAACGTCTACGAAAACGACTTTGTGCGCCTGACCTACACGGAGGCGATCAAGATCCTTGCCGAAAACAAGGATAAATTCGACGATAAGAATATTTTCTGGGGCAAGGATCTTCAGAGTGAGCACGAACGTTTTCTCACGGAAGCGGTGTTTAAAAAGCCCGTGTTCCTCACCGATTATCCCAAGGAGATCAAGGCGTTCTATATGAAGCAGAATCCCGACGGAAAGACGGTTGCGGCGGCAGATTTGCTCGTGCCCGGTATCGGTGAGCTGATCGGCGGATCCCAGCGTGAGGAGAACTATGAAAAGCTCCGCGCCCGCATTGAGGAGCTCGGCATGAATCCCGAGGATTATTGGTGGTATCTCAACCTCCGCAAATACGGCGGCACCACCCACAGCGGCTTCGGACTTGGCTTCGAGCGCATGGTCATGTACTTAACGGGCGTGACCAATATTCGCGACGTCGTGCCCTTCCCCCGCACGGTTTCCAACCTCGAATACTGATACACACAAAGGAGAAAAGGGCATGATAAAAATCGTTATCGACGCGATGGGCGGCGATTACGCTCCCGAAGAACAGGTCAAAGGCGCGATTGAGGCGCTCAATAAGGACAAGGATTTTGCCGTCGTTTTAGCGGGCGACGAGGAAAAGCTCAAAGCCGAGCTTGCCAAGTATGAATTCGATCCCTCGCGCGTGGAGATCGTTCATGCGCCCGACGTTATCACGGGCGACGACGTTCCCACCAAGGCGGTCAGAGAAAAGAAAAATTCCTCGACGGTTGCAGCGTTCCGCGTGTTGAAAGAGGGCGGCGCGGACGGGCTCGTCTCCTCGGGCGCGACGGGCGCGGTTTTGGCGGCGGGCATTATGGTGCTCGGTAGAATCAAGGGGATTTCCCGCCCTGCGCTCTGTCCTGCGATTCCCAATCTGCGCGGCGATCAGACCTTGCTTTGCGACTGCGGGGCAAATCTTGAATGCAAGAGCATCAATCTGGCGCATTTCGCAATCATGGCGACGGCTTACGCGCAGGCGGTTTACGGCATCGAAAAGCCCAAGGTCGGGCTTTTGAATAACGGCACCGAGGACCATAAGGGAGATCTTGTACATCAGGAAGCCAACGCGCTGTTAAAGACGATGGATTGCATTGATTACTACGGTAACGTCGAGGGCAGAGACATCATGCTGAACACCGATATCGACATAGTGGTGGCAGACGGCTACACGGGTAACATCGCGCTCAAGGCAGTGGAGGGCTGTGCCAAAACGATGGGCAACCTCATGAAAAAGGCGTTCACAAAGAACCTGTTCACCAAGCTCCGTTCGGCGTTGGTTTACGACGTTATTAAGGGCTTTAAAAGCAGCATGGATTATGAGATTATGGGCGGCTCCATGTTCCTCGGCTTGAAAAAGGCGGTGGTAAAGGGGCACGGCAATTCTAAGGCGAGAGGCTTCTGCGCCTGCGTGTTGCAAGCGGTCAACGCCGTGCGCGGAAATATGGTGGAGAAAATTTCGGAAATGCTTGAAAAGATCGACGCCGCTTCTATTGCGCCCCCCGCTTCTTCGGAGGAGGAGAAATGATGCCGTTTCCGTTTGCGGAGGTGGAGAAAAGGCTCGGCTACGTCTTTAAAAACAAAGCCCTTCTGAAAACGGCGTTCACCCATTCGACCTATGCCAACAGTGTGGGCGTGGAATCCAACGAGAGAATGGAGTATTTCGGAGACGCCGTTTTGCAGATGGTCGTCACGGAATGGCTGTATTTCAAGGACGAAAACGCCGCCGAGGGTAAGCTTACGGGCAAGCGGCAAAAGCTTGTGTGCAAGGACGCGCTCGACTCGGCGACGGACGGGCTGGGCGTTTGGGAATATCTGCTTGCCGTGGGCTCGGAATACAACGTGAAGGGCAAGGCGAAATCCAGCCTGTTTGAAGCGATCGTGGCGGCAATTTATTTGGACGGCGGCTACGGCGCGGCGAAAAAATTCATTCTCGAGCACGGGAATCTGCATTTGGACGTCCGCTCGAATAATTCGATCGGCGAGCTGAAGGAGTTTCTCGAAAAGCGGGGAAAGGAACAACCCAAAGAGAAATGGGAAAAATCGGGTAGCGACAACGCGCCGCATTTCAAATGCGAGCTCTTTGCTTGCGGACAGTCCGCAAAGGGAGAGGGTAAGACCAAGCGCGAGGCGAAAGCCACAGCCGCCGCCCGTCTTTTATGGGAGATCAAAAAATAATTGTCCAAAAATCAAAAAAAGTTGGCAGTACGCGCTTGACAACGGAAAAAACCGTGGTATAATGCGCTTGTAAGGTGGGACAAGTCTTTTTTGGCAAAATCAAACAAGCAAAAAATCATAAAGGAATTACATAAATGGACTTAAAGGAAATACAACTCGTCGGCTTCAAATCCTTTGCCGACAAAACGAACATTCGCTTTGACGACGGAGTTACCTGTATCGTCGGTCCCAACGGTTGCGGCAAGAGCAACGTTGCGGACGCGGTGCGTTGGGTGCTCGGCGAGCAGTCCGCGAAGAATCTGCGCGGCGGCAACATGCAGGACGTCATTTTTGGCGGCACCTTGCAGAGAAAACCGCACACCTTCTGCGAGGTCACGTTGGTGTTCGACAACACCAACCGTATTTTCGATCTCGATTGCTCGGAGGTCGCTATGACCCGTCGGCTGTATCGCAACGGTGATAGCAAATACCTCATCAACAACCAGCCCTCCCGCTTAAAGGATATCGTCAAGCTCTTCCACGGGATCGGTCTCGGCAAGGAGGGGTATTCGATTATCGGGCAGGGTAAGGTGGAGCAAATTATGAACGCCAAACCCGAGGATAGGCGGCTTATCTTCGAGGAAGCCACGGGCATTATGGTCTACAAATCCCGTAAGCAGGAGATCGAAAGAAAGATTGCCGATTCCGAATCCAATCTGTATATCTATCGTCAGCGTATCGACGAGGCAGAGCGGCGGTTAGGGCCCCTCTCCAAGCAGGCAGAGGCAGCGCGCGAATATAACGAATACAACGAGGCGCTCAAAATCAACGAGGCGAACACGTATATTTACCGCTACGAAAACGCCGAGAACGAAAAGGACAAGTTTAAAAAAGAGATTGCGGGTTTTTCGGATAAGATTATTTCGCTCAACGTCCAGATTGAGCGAATCAATCAAAACTACGAGGAAAACCGCCAAAGAATCGCGGCGGCGGACGAGGAGCTTTCCGAGCTCAACGATCAAAGGGTGGAGCTGTCCGTCGGGAACGAGAGAAAGGACGGCGAATTAAAGCTCGCGAAAGAGAGAATCAGCACCTACCGCTCGCAGATCAAAGCGGCTGCAGAATGGCTCGAGGGCGGAAAGACGCGCGTTGGGGAGATTGCCGACGAGATCGCGCTTGCCGAGAAGAAGAGTAAGGAGAGCGAAGCGCGCACCGAGCAGATCGAGAGCGAAAAGGAAGTGCTCCGCTCGGCGATCCGTTCTTTGGATAGTAAGATAGAGGTGTTTGAACGGCTTTCGGACGAAAACCGTCAAAGTCAGCTTTCGAGCGCGGAGAATCTCTCCGAGCTCAAGAAAAATCAGGGTACGCTTTCGGCGAGAAAGGAAGCGGCGGAGGAGAGAATCCGCGAGCTGAAAGAGGCGGCGAAAAAGAGCGCGGCGCGGGTGGATCGATTGGAAAGTGAGCTTGCCGCCGTTCGCTCGGATAAGAAGAAACTGACCGATTTTACGTCCGTTGGCAACGACGCGTTAAACGAGCGGTTGGACGAGATCCGCGATATGCAGCTCACCATCAACGGCTTCAATCAGGAGCTGTTCAATGCAAACGGTCAGCTCGCTTCCCTGCGTGACTCTCTTGAGCTCTACGTCAGCTTGAAAAACCGCTACGAGGGCTATAAGGACTCGGTCAGAAGGCTTTTGTCCATCGCCAAGACCAACCCCGAGGTGGGGAGCCGCGTGAAGGGGGCTTTGGCGGATATTCTGCGCACGGAGCAGAAATATGAAATAGCGATCGAAACCGCGCTCGGCGGGGCAATGCAGAACGTCGTGACGGCGAACTCCGACGACGCGAGATATTTGATCGAATACTTAAAACGCACCAACGGCGGCGTTGTGACCTTCTTCCCCGTCAGCTCCATGAGACCCCGTCCCGACACGCGTGAAATTCAGCGCGCGCTCGACGAAAAGGGTGCGCTCGGGCTGGCAACCGAGCTTGTGCAGTACGACGATTACTACTATAACGTCGTGAGCAACCTGCTCGGCAACACCCTCATTTGCGACACCATTTTCAATGCAAACGTGATTGCGAAGAAGTACGGCAACATGTTCAAGATCGTCACGCTCGACGGCGACACTGTCATGACGAGCGGCGCGATGACGGGCGGCAGCCGTCATAAAGAGGGCAGTTCTCTTCTTTCGGGCGAGAGAAAGATTCAAGAGTGTAAGGAAAATATTGCGCGCAAGCAAAAGCAGATCGAAAAGCTCAAGGTTGCGATTGCGCAGAGCGAGGAGGAGCGCCGCCGCGCCGAAGAGGAGGCGGAGGAGCTTCGCGCGAAGTATCAGAACGCCAATTCCGAGCTCGCTGCGCTCGTCTCGAGAGAGGAAACGCTCCTTCGCGAGATCGAGGAAGCGAAAGCGGACGTCGCAATTTACGAGGAAGCGCTCTCGGAATTCGAGATCAAGCTTTCTGCACTCAAAGCCGAGGAAATGAGCTCGTCCAAATCCGAGGAAGAGCTTGCCGCGCTTCGCGCAGACGCAGAGGAGGCACTCGCTTCGCAGAAGAAACAGTGTGAGCAATATAAGGCAGAGCGTGAGGAAAAGAGCGCGAAACTGCACGATCTTGAGGTCGAATATGCGGCGCTTGTCTCCGCGGCAGAGCAGGCGGCGGCAGATATTAAGCGTTTGACCCTTGAAAAAGAGGAGCTTGTCAAGCGTATTCTCGAGACGGAGACGGAAAAGGCGACGGCAGAGGAAAAACTTGCCGCGCTCGAGGAAGAAGCGCAGGAAAAGGAGCTTACCGAGGAAGAGAAAAAGGCGGTCCAAGAGATCGTCGACAAGATCGCGGCGGTCTCCAAGAGCAAAGAGGAGCTCAATGCAAAGCAGCTCGAGCTCGAGGAGAAGAGAAACGCGCTGCAAGAGGAGCTCACAAAGCAGTCGGATAAGCGGTATAAATGCGAGATCGAGATCAGTAAGATCGACACCAATCTCGAGAATATGCGCCAACGCCTCGAAGAGGCTTACGGGTTGGACTACGAGGGCTGTCTCGAATTTAGACGAGAGGGCTTCAACGTGGAGGAGGCGGCGGGCGTGATTTCCACCTTGAAACGGAAGATCACAATGCTCGGGAACGTCAATCCCAACGCTGTGGAGGAGTATGCCGAGGAGCGCACGCACTACGACGAGATGGTCACCCAGCGCGACGATCTGCAAAAGGCGATCGACGATCTGACGGTCGCGCTCAACGAGATTCGCGGCGAGATGCTCAAGCAATTCGACGCAGGCTTTGCGGAAATTAACGAGAATTTTAAAATTACGTTTAAGGAGCTGTTTGGCGGTGGCAATGCCGAGCTTCAGCTGGATTACGTCGAGGGCGAGGATCCTTTGGCGGCGGGTGTGGATATCGTGGCTTGCCCGCCCGGGAAAAAGCTTACCAAGATCTCCCTGCTTTCGGGCGGCGAGAGAGCGCTCACGGCGATCGCCATTCTGTTTGCGATCCTGCGTGCGCGGCCCATGCCGTTCTGTATTCTCGACGAAATAGAGGCGGCGCTCGACGACGCGAACGTGGATCGTTTCGCTTCCTATTTAAAGCGGTTTGCGGAGGAGACGCAGTTTATCGTCATCACGCACAGAAAGCCGACGATGAACCAAGCGGACACCCTGTTCGGCGTCACGATGCAGGAAAAGGGCGTGTCGAAGATTGTCTCCGTCAAGCTCTCGGAGGTCGAGACCAAGCTGGGTAAGGGTACGGTCGAATAAAGGCGAGGCAGACTGCCGCCTTGGGGATAAAAAAAGGAGTAAAAGTTCGGTATGGGGTTATTCGGTAAGCTCTTCGGGGCGCTGAAAAAGACAAAGGATAGTTTTTCGGAGAAGATGCGCTTGCTCTTTTCTAAAAACAAGCTCGGGAACGAGTTCTATGAGGAACTTGAGGAGATACTTATTTCCTCCGACGTGTCCGTTTCGACTGCCGAGGAGGTTGTTGAGCGCGTGAAAGAGACTGCGATCGAGGGGAGATTAAAAGACGAGGCGTACGTCACGAATCTCTTGCGCGAGACCTTGACCGAGATTCTCGAGGAGGCGGAAGTGCCCGAGATCGAGTATCCGTGCGTAATTATGCTCGTGGGCGTGAACGGCGTGGGTAAAACCACCACGATAGGGAAGCTTGCGAAATATTTCACGGCAAAGGGTAAGTCCGTGACCGTTGCGGCGGCAGACACCTTCCGTGCGGCGGCGAGCGAACAGCTCTCTGTCTGGGCGGATAGAGCGAAGGTCAGAATCGTTCGCCATGAGGAGGGGAGCGATCCTGCGGCGGTCATTTTCGACGCCGTTTCCTCGGCAAAGGCGAAAAAGACGGACGTTTTAATTGTCGACACTGCGGGTAGACTGCACGTTAAGGATAATCTTATGAAAGAGCTTCAGAAAATGGAGCGCGTGGTTACGCGCGAGTATCCCGAGGCGGACTTTTTGAAGCTTTTGGTGCTCGACGCAACGACGGGGCAAAACGCCGTCAATCAAGCGCGGACGTTCGACGAGGCGATCGAGCTCAACGGCATTGTTTTGACTAAGCTCGACGGCACGGCAAAGGGCGGGTTTGTGTTCTCGCTTGCTTCCGAGCTGGCGTTGCCCGTCATTTTTGCGGGCGTGGGCGAAAAGATAGACGATCTTGAAAAGTTCGACTCCGCGGGCTTTGTCGAGGCGATTTTGTAAAGCGTTCGATTTAGCTGAAACGGCATAGGCAGGTATGGATTGAAATGACAAGAATCGATATTTTGACCCTCTTTCCCGAAATGTTTTCCGCACTGAAAGAGAGTATTCTCGGCAGGGCGCAAAAAGCGGGAAAGATCGAGATTAATATAGTGAATATCCGAGACTACACCGAGGATAAGCATTTGAAGTGCGACGATTATCCGTTTGGCGGCGGTGCGGGCATGGTCATGATGCCCCAGCCCATTGGGAGTGCCATTGAGGCGATCGATAGAGAACATAAGGCGCACAGAATCTACCTTTCGCCCAAGGGCGAAACGCTTGTGCAGCAGAAAGTGTTTTCTCTCATTGAGCACGAGCACCTCATTTTGCTCTGCGGACATTACGAGGGAGTTGATCAGCGGGTCATCGATCTCTATATCGACGAGGAGATCTCGATCGGGGACTACGTTTTGACGGGCGGAGAGCTGCCCGCGATGGTGTTGACCGATTGTTTGTCCCGCTACGTGGATGGCGTGATCAGCACGTCGTCTTTGATCGACGAGAGTTTTTCGGATAATCTTCTTGAATATCCGCAGTATACCCGTCCGCAGGAGTATAAGGGCTTAAAGGTGCCTGACGTGCTTGTGAGCGGCGATCATGCCAAGGTGGATAAGTGGCGCAGAGAACAGGCGATCGAGATTACGAGAAGATGCCGACCCGATCTGCTTGGGGAAAAGGAACGCAAATAAACGATAGAAGGAGGGCGCGATGCCGAAGGTTATACAGTGGTTTCCCGGGCACATGACGAAAGCCATGCGCGAAATGGAAGAAAAGCGCGATCTTTGCGACGGCGTAATCTGCGTTCTCGACGCGCGCGCGCCCGTGGCCACGCTCAATAAGAATTTAAGGAAGATATTCGGCGGGAAGCCGATTTTATATATCCTCAACAAAGCCGATCTTGCCGACGAAAAGGCAGACGGTTTTTTAAGGCTGATTGAAAAGGGCGGGCAGCAGTGCGTCAAAATCAACGCCGCAGACGGGAATTCGCGGCATATCCTCATTCGTAAGCTCACGCAGATGACGGAGGAAAAACGTGCCCGCGCAGAGGAAAAGGGCGTCAACCGCACCTTCCGTTTTATGGTTGCGGGGATTCCGAACACGGGAAAGAGCACGATCGTCAATTTGATGAGCGGTCAGAAAAAGGCGAAAACGGGAGATAAAGCGGGGATCACTCGCGGCGTGTCGTGGATCCGTCTCGGTGCATTCGATTTGTTGGATACGCCCGGCACGATGCCCCCCTCCTTTGATAATCAAACGCTTGCCCGCCATCTTGCCTATATTGGGAGCATCAACGACGATATTCTCGACATCGGGGACGTGGCGTTCGAGCTGTTGGGGGAGCTGGCGGAAAAATATCCCGAGTATCTTACCGCGCGCTACGGAATCGAGGATTTTTCGGATAAGCTTTCGATGTATGAAACGCTCTGTAAGCGCAGGGGGTTTATCCTGCGGGGCGGGGAATTTGATTATGAGCGCGGGGCGCGCGCGCTTTTAGACGATTTTAGAAAAGGGCGGCTCGGAAGAGTGTGTTTGGAGTCGGCGTCCGATTGTACGGAAAACCCCTTTTGACGGGGGCAGGGTTGAGACAAAAGGGAAAGAATATGAAAAAAATCTGGAACGCGGAAGAAAAACTGAAGATTGAGCGAACGTTGCAGGAAAAGGGATATACTTATATTGCGGGCGTGGACGAGGTGGGCAGAGGCCCGTTGGCGGGACCTGTTGTGTGCGCGGCGGTCATCATGCCGCTTGAAGCGGAAACGCTGATTGCGGGCGTGGACGACAGTAAGAAGCTGTCGGCGAAAAAGCGGGAGCAGCTTGCCGAGCTCATTAAAGAGCGGGCGCTTGCCTATGCCATTTTTGAGGTGAGCGAGAGCCGCATTGACGAGATCAATATTTTGGAGGCGACTAAGGAGGGTATGAGAGAGGCGCTGTTGGCGCTCGATATTAAGCCCGAGGTCGTGATCACGGACGGGAATATGACGCTTGATATTCCGTTTCCGCAGTCGAGCGTTATCCACGGCGACGCGCTGTCCTATTCCATCGGCGCGGCGAGTATCGTTGCCAAGGTCTACCGTGACGCGCTCATGGACGAGTTCGCAAAGGTTTATCCCGCATACGGCTTTGAGCGCAACAAGGGCTACGGCACCGCGGAGCATATTCAGGGAATCAAGGAGCACGGCTTATGCCCCATTCATCGCAGGACGTTCACAAAAAAGTTTTAGGAAAAAAGGGGGAGAGATTGGTCGTTAAATATCTCAAAAAGCAGGGTATGAGGATATTGAAGACTAATTTTACGACTCCTTTCGGCGAGGCGGATATTATCGCGCTAGATAGAGACGAGACCGTTTTTATCGAAGTCAAGACAAGGACGGGAGACGGCTTTGGCAGACCCTCGGAGGCGGTGACGGAACAAAAGCGGCGGCGGTACCGTCGGATTGCGGAGTTTTATTGGCTTCAGACGGGCGAGGAACCGAACGCGAGGTTTGACGTCGCGGAGGTTTGGGCGGACGGTAAAATGGAATATATTAAAGCGGCGTTTTGATAAGGCGGTCCGAATGAGCCCGAAAATGATATTTTTTATAAAAATATTTTCAAAACCGTTCGCTAAAATTTGACAACTTTCGCAAAGTGTGGTATAGTAATAGTATAGTTCAAGAAGGAAGCACGACCTCGGTTACGAATAATTACCTCGGTTTTGGAAAATTCTTGAATTTTTTCGTTTTTTCTGACCGTTTTTGCGTGAGCGCGATGCGGAAAGAAATTTCTTATTGGGTGTGCGAATGAAGGCTCTGGAAGAAAAAATCTTAAAAGAGGGAACCGTCCTGCCTGGAGACGTTTTGAAGGTCGGCAGCTTTTTGAATCAGCGGGTGGATACCGTGTTTTTGAAAAAGATGGCGGAGGAAACCAAGCGGCTGTTCGAGGGGATTGAGGTCACGAAGGTGCTCACGGTCGAGGCGTCGGGAATTGCGTTTGCAACGGCGGTCGCGATGGAATTGGGCGTACCCATGGTCTTTGCTAAGAAGCATCCGTCCGCGAACGTTTCGGGCGAGCAATATTTTTCTCCCGTCTATTCCTTTACGCATAAGACGACCTACGATATCGCCGTCAGCAAGGAATATATTCAGCCGACGGACAAGATTCTTATCACCGACGATTTTCTTGCGAACGGGAATGCCTTAAAGGGCTTGATCGATATCGTCAAGCAGGCGGGCGCAAAGGTCGCGGGGTGCTGTGCGGAGATTGAAAAGGGGTTTCAGGGCGGCGGCGACGCATTGAGAGCGGCGGGCTATAAGGTCGAATCGCTGGCGATCGTCGAAAAAATGGAGAACGGAAGCATCGTTTTCCGCGGTTAAAATGCTTGCGGCGGGAAGCGCGCCGCGATTACAATCTGAAAAAAATTGCCCGAAAAGGGCGAAAGGAGATAATCTTATGAAGAAAATTGTATCTTTGGCACTTTCTGCGATGTTGGCTACCACGATGGTTGCCGGGCTTGCGTCCTGCGGAGAGGACAAGACCTACACGATCGGTCTTATCTGCTTGCACGGGTCCGAATCCACCTACGACAAGAACTTTATCGACGCGATGAAGACCGCGGCGAAGAATAAAGGTCTTGAGGACGAGCTTACGATCGTGACGGGTATTCCCGAGGGCGAAGAATGCTACGACACCGCAATCGACCTTGTCGAGAAGGGTTGTAAGGTTATTTTCGCCGACAGCTTCGGTCACGAAGCGTTCATGCTTCAGGCGGCGGAAGAAAACCCCGACGTTCAGTTCTGTCACGCGACGGGTACGATGGCGCACACGGAGAACGTCTCCAACTTCCAGAATGCGTTCGCTTCCATCTACGAGGGCAGATATCTTGCGGGCGTTGCGGCAGGTATGAAGATCGTCGAAATGCACAAGGCAAACACGCTCAAGGAGAGCAATTATACATCCACGGCAAAAGATAACATTAAGATCGGTTACGTCGGCGCTTGGCCCTATGCGGAAGTTAAGTCGGGCTACACCTCTTACTATCTCGGCGTGAAGTCCGTTCTCGCGGAAGAGAACCTCGGCGTGACGATGGAGGTTCAGTTTACGAACAGCTGGTACGACGAGGCGGCGGAGCGTTCTGCGGCGCAGAACCTCATTTCGAGAGGCGCGGCTCTTATTAGCCAGCACGCGGACTCCATGGGCGCTCCCTCCGCTTGCGAAGCGGCTGGTGTTCCCAACGTTTCTTACAACGGTTCGACGGCAAGCGCTTGCCCTAACACCTATATCATTTCCTCCCGTATCAACTGGGTGCCTTACTTCGAATACATGATCGATTGTACGATCAACGGCAAGGAGATCGACACCGACTGGTGCGGCGGTCTCGGTACGGGTTCGGAGTACACCGACGAGAGCGGTGCGGTTGTTTTGACTGAGCTCGGCTCGGCTGCTGCGGCGGGTACGGCTGAAAAGCTCGTTGAGGTTCGCAACAAATTGAAGGCGGGCACCGTGAACGTATTCGATACGACCACCTTTACGGTTGGCGGCGTCATCCTTACGACCTACCTTGCGGACGTTAATACGGACTCTGCGTTCACGCCTGATACGGAATCGATCATTGACGGCGTCTTTGCGGAATCCAAGCATCGTTCGGCTCCTTACTTCGACGTCAATATCGACGGCATTGTCGATCTTACGAATGCGTCGTAAGGCTCAACAAAATTAACTTGCGGATAGGCGGAGAGTTTCTCCGCCTTATCCTGTTTTTTAAGATAGTCATTTTCACGGAGGTTACGGCATGCAGGAAACCGTAGCATTGGAACTGAAGGGCGTTTCCAAATATTTCGGAAGCGTCGTTGCAAACAAAAACGTCGATCTGACCGTTCACAGCGGCGAGATCCTCGCGATTTTGGGCGAGAACGGAAGCGGAAAAACGACGCTTATGAATATGATCTCGGGAATCTACTTCCCCGACGAGGGGCAGATCTTCGTCGGCGGAGAGGAGGTCGTTATCCGTTCCCCGCAGGACGCGTTCCGCTATAAGATCGGTATGATCCATCAGCATTTTAAGCTTGTGGACGTTTTTACCGCCGCGCAGAATATTGTGCTCGGCGTTAAAGAAAGTGCCGATTATAAAGGAGCTTATCGTTCGGCGTTTGTGGACGAAAACGGGGAAAAGCTTACCCGATCGAAATGCAAATCCTTTTTCGTGGGGTTGAAAAACGTATTTACGAAGTGGAAAAAGAATCGCTATAAGCTGAAAAAAGTCAATGAAAAGGTGACGGCGATCGCGGTAAAATACGGCTTCCATATCGACCCGAAAAAGAAAATCTACGATATGTCCGTCTCGGAAAAGCAGACGGTCGAGATCGTCAAGGTCTTATATCGCGGCGCGGATATCCTTATTCTGGACGAGCCTACCGCCGTTCTGACTCCGCAGGAGACCCAGCGTTTATTCGACGTTCTTCGCCGTATGCGCGAGGACGGGAAGTCGATCATTATTATCACGCATAAGCTCCACGAGGTGCTCTCTCTTTCCGATCGCGTGGCGGTTTTGAGAAAGGGCGAATATGTCGGCACGGTCGAGACGAAAGAGACGGACGAAGCCGAGCTGACTGAAATGATGGTCGGTAAAAAGGTCACGCTCAATATCGAGCGTAGCGAACCGAAAGACGTCTGCGATCGGTTGATTGTGGATAAATTAAATTGCAAAAACCGCGAGGGAGTGAAGGTGCTTGATAACGTCTCCTTTACCGCTCGTGCAGGAGAAATCCTCGGTATCGCAGGGATCGCGGGAAGCGGACAGAGAGAGCTTTTGGAGGCGATCGCGGGGCTTCAGGATCTCGAAGAAGGGGAAATCACTTATATTGACCCGAAGAGCGAGGAGAGAGTCAATCTCCGTCATAAAACGCCGCTTCAGATCCGCGAGCTCGGCGTGCGGCTTTCGTTTGTGCCCGAGGATCGATTGGGCATGGGGCTCGTCGGAAACATGGACATTATCGACAATATGATGCTCCGAAGCTATCAAAAAGGAAGGTCCATGTTTGTTGATAGAAAGCAGCCCGAGAAGCTTGCGGAGACGATCATTGCCGATCTCGAGGTCGTGACGCCGAACACGCACACCCCCGTCCGCCGTCTTTCGGGCGGTAACGTGCAAAAGGTTTTGGTCGGGCGAGAGATCTCGTCTGCGCCCAAGGTTTTGATGGCGGCGTATCCCGTCCGCGGGCTCGACATCAACTCCTCTTACACGATCTATAATCTTTTGAACAGGCAGAAAGAGAACGGGACGGCGGTTATTTTCGTCGGCGAGGATCTCGACGTTTTGATCGAGCTTTGCGATCGGATCATGGTTATCGGTTCGGGGCGGATCACGGGCATTGTCGACGGCAGAACGGCAAAGAAAGAGGAGATCGGCTTGCTGATGACAAAGACGGAGGAAACAGAAGAAAATCTCGAGGAAAAGGAGGAGGCTCATGAATAATTCCGAGAGAGAGAAAACGGTACGCGAGCCGCTTTTCCATATTGAAAAGAGAGGGGATATCTCCCGAAAGAAAGGGCTTTTGATTCGCGGAATCGCTATTTTGGCGGCGCTGATTGTGAGCGGCGTTTTCAGTGCGATTCTTTTAAAGGGCAATCCTTTCGTGTTCTATGAAAAAATTATTGACGGCGCCGTCGGGACGGAGCGCAGAATCTGGAATTTGTTGCGCGAAACGGCGCTTTTGTTGGGCGTTGCGCTCGCCATCGTGCCTGCGTTTAAAATGAAGTTCTGGAATTTGGGTGGAAACGGGCAGGTACTCGTTGGGTGTCTTGCCACGACTGCCTGTATGTTCTATTTTGGCGGGAAAGTGCCCTTGGGGCTGTTGATTGTATTTATGATGCTTGCAGGTGTGATCGCGGGGGCGATCTGGGCGTTAATTCCCGCAATCTTCAAGGCGCAATGGAAAACCAACGAGTCTCTGTTCACGCTGATGATGAACTATATTGCGGAGGGGCTTGTGGCATTCTTCTTGACGATCTGGGTCAAGACGGGTTCGGGCGTACTTAATCCTATGAGGGACTATAAGGTGCCCGAGGTGATCAATTCCTCGTTTATTCCCATTATCGTGATTGTGCTTTTGACCGCGGCGATGTATATTTACCTTAAGTACAGCAAGCAGGGCTATGAGATTTCCGTTGTGGGCGAAAGTGAAAATACGGCGCGGTACGTGGGTATCAACGTAAAAAAAGTCGTCATTCGAACGCTGATTATTTCGGGTGCGATTTGCGGCTTGGTTGGGTTTTTGCTTTCGGGTGCTATTCATGGTACGGTGAGTAAGGCAACGCACGGCGGTATGGGATTTACGGCGATCATGGTTGCTTGGCTTGCGAAATTCAATCCGCTGATTATGGCGGGAACGTCGTTCTTTGTCGTATTTTTGGAGCGCGGCGTTGCGGAAGCAAGTAGCTATTTCGGCGTTACCAACACGGCGTTCCCCGATATCGTGACGAGTATTATCTTCTTCTTTATTATCGGTTGTGAATTCTTTATTCAATATCGCTTGAGATTCCGCGCGAAGAAAAAGAGCGGGATCGCGGCTGAAAAGACCGTAGTCAAAGCGGAGAAAAAGGATAGTGTGGAGGTGAGCGAGGAGAGCGACGACTCGGCGAAAGCGAAAAAGGAGGATAAAGCATAATGGTATTTATTATCGGCGCAATCAGTATCGGTATTACCTTTCTTTACGGCTGTATCGGCGAAATCCTCACGGAAAAATCGGGGCATCTCAATCTCGGGATTCCAGGGATTATGACTTTCGGTGCGGCGGGCGGCTGTGTGGGCGTTTCTCTGTATATGGGAGGCCTTTCCGACCCGAATAACGCGAGTTGGTTCTTCTTAATCTTGTTTTCCATTCTTACTGCGGCTCTGTTTGCGGCGGCGCTTGGCGCGATTTATAGTTTTTTAACGGTTTCCCTGCGTGCGAATCAGAATATCACGGGGCTTGCGATCACGACGTTTGGCGTCGGGCTTTCCATGTTCCTTATGGAAAGTACGGTGGATAAGACGTATTTTGCAAAGGCAAGCACCTATTTCGTGAAGTCTTTGCCGTTTGCCGAAAAGCTTGGCTGGTTTGGCGAATTATTCCTGTCGCACGGGGTATTGGTGTATCTTGCGATCACGCTTGCGCTTTTGATGGCTTGGGTACTTAATAAGACCCGCGTCGGGTTGCATCTTCGCGCGGTCGGCGAGAATCCCGCGACTGCGGACGCGGCGGGTATTAACGTTACGGTTTATAAATACGTTGCAACCTGCACGGGCAGTGCGATTGCGGGCGTGGGCGGATTATTCTACGTCATGGATTATCTCAACGGCAGTTGGGAGTACGGTATCGAGGCGATGGGCTGGTTAGCGATCGCGCTCGTTATCTTCACGATGTGGCGCCCCAATTTGAGTATTCTCGGCTCGTTCCTTTTCGGAGGATTGTATATCGCGGCAGAGTTTATCGTGGGTGCGTCGTCCAGCCAGAAAGAGCTTTTAAAGCTTTTGCCCTACGTTGTGACGATCGTCGTACTCATTATCACGAGCGTTCTCGACAGTAAGGAAAATCAGCCGCCTGCGGCGCTTGGACTTTCTTATTTCCGCGAGGAAAGATAATAAAAATACAGCAAAATTAGCGTTTTTTTAATCAAATATTCAAAACGGCTTGCGCCTTTTCGGGCGTGAGCCGTTTTTTCCTTTAATATGCAAAATCTCCCCCTTTCGTCCATTTTTCGCGCGGGGAAAACATTTATAATGGATTTAACGATTCACACAGAGGGCGGCGAATGGAAGTCTATATTGAGATTGCGTTTCTCGAAAATTTCCTCATAGACGGTATGCTCTTGACGTTATCCTTAAAAGCGGCGCGGCGAAAGACGAGCGTTTTACGGATAATTCTCGCCTCTGCGCTTGGGGCGGTGTTTGCAATTATCTTTCCGCTTTTAAGCCTTGGAAAAACGGCGGCTCTTGCCTTGAAATTTCCCGTCGGCGCCCTGCTTTGCTTTGTGGCGATTGGTGAAAAAGGGGCGGGCAGGTATGCGTTGAGTGTGGTTTTCTTCTATGCGCTTTCGTTTGCGCTCGGGGGGATGCTGCTTGCGATTTTCGGTGCGTTCTCCTTGCCGTACGAAGCTGCGCAAAGCGGGTATTTAATCGCTTCTGCTCCTGTCGGCGGTATGATTGCAGGTTGCTTTTTTTTCGCGCTTTTTGCGCTGTGGTTTATTAAGCGTCTTCATGCCCGCCGTCGGATTATGCGCTTTATTTATCCCTGCCGTGTGGTATGCGGCGAGCGTGAGATTGCGGCGGACGGATTTTTGGATAGCGGGAACAGAGCCGCCGTCGCAGAGGAGGAAACGCTGTTTGGCGCGCTGAAAAGCAGACCGTTGAATTTTATTTCGCCCGAGCTTGCATTCGAGCTGTTGGGGGAGGCGGCAATGACGGCGGAAACGACGGTCCAAACGGTGAGCGGCAGAAAAAAAATAAAAATTTTCCGCGCGGACAAATTGGAGATATATTGCGGGGCAAAGCCGAATATAATAGAAAACGTATATTTTGCGCCCACGCCGCATATCCGTGCGCGGGAGTATAAGATTCTTTTAAACGTGCGTTGCTTCGACATGGCGGAGGAGACGGACGGGAGTGCGGAAAGCAGACAAAAAGGGAAAACGGGAGGTGAAGAATGAAGCTTCGGGAGGTGCTTAAAAGCTTTTTACGAAAGATCAATGCGGAGGAGATGGTGGATTATATTTGCGGAACGGAGGCATTGCCGTTACCGTTGAGTGCGGAGGAGGAGAGCCGAATGTTGGCGGCGCTCGAAAACGGCGACGAGCCTGATAAAGTGAAAGCCGAGCTGATTCAGCACAATCTCCGACTCGTCGTTTATATCGCGCGGAAATTCGATAATACGGGCGTGGACGCG
Organism: Clostridia bacterium; assembly: GCA_017467275.1. Classification (GTDB taxonomy): domain Bacteria; phylum Bacillota; class Clostridia; order Christensenellales; family Borkfalkiaceae; genus Scatosoma. The sequence goes on from JAFTSN010000028.1 coordinate 51,623, forward strand.
GACGATCTCGTTTCCGTCGGTACGATCGGGCTCATAAAGGCGATCAATTCCTTTCGAGTGGAGAAAAAAATCAAGCTTGCGACCTATGCCTCGCGGTGTATCGAAAACGAGATACTCATGTATTTGCGGCGCACAGTGCGGCTTAAAAGCGAGGTCTCGTTCGACGAGCCGCTCAACACCGATTTTGAGGGGAACGAGCTCTTGCTTTCGGATATTCTGGGTACGTCCGCAGAGAGCGTGTATGGCGGCGTGGAAGCAAATGCGGAAAAGGAGCTTTTGAAGGACGCGCTTAAAAAGCTTTCTGAGCGAGAGCGCAAGATTATGTTTTTGCGATTCGGTTTGAACGGCGGGGAGGAGATGACACAAAAGGACGTTGCCGATCTTTTGGGGATTTCGCAAAGCTATATTTCCCGTCTGGAAAAAAAGATTATCGAGAGGCTGAAAAAAGAAATTTCTAAGCTTGTTTAAAAATTCAAAAATAGCGCATACTGCTTAAAAATCCATCCTACTTTGAGGCTTTTTACATAAAGGAGGATTGGAAAATGTTGCAGAAAGTGGAAATTTGCGGCGTGGATACGTCGGGGCTCCCTAAACTGACCGCCAAGGAAAACGAGGAGCTTATGAAAAAGCTCAAAACGGGCGATAAGCTCGCGCGCGAGAAATTTATCGTGGGGAATATGCGGCTTGTGTTATCGCTTGTTAAGCGGTTTTGGGCGAAAAATGCAAACGCCGACGACGTGTTTCAAGCGGGGTGTGTGGGGCTCATTAAGGCGATCGATAATTTTGACTTGAGCGTGGGCGTGAAGTTCTCCACCTATGCTGTGCCTATGATTGTGGGTGAAATTAAAAGGTATCTTCGCGACGGCAATTCTTTGCGCGTTTCCCGCTCTATTCGCGACACGGCGTATCGGGTGCTGAAAGTGCGTGAGGCGATCGAGGAACGGGACGAGGAAGCCACAATCGAGAGGATTGCCGAGGAAATGCAAGTCGCGGTCAGCGAGGTCGTGTATGCGCTCGACGCCATTTCCGATCCCGTTTCCCTTTACGATCCCGTGTATAACAAGGCAGGGGACACGCTGTTGTTAATGGACCAGCTTTGCGATGAGAAGAATACCGACGAGATCTGGACGGAGCGCGTTGCCTTGTCGGAGGCAATGGAAAAATTGAGCGATCGGGAAAAGCGGATTTTGTTTTTGCGATACTTTGAGGGCAAAACGCAGACGGAAATTTCGGGTGAGGTGGGGATTTCTCAAGCACAAGTGTCGCGCCTTGAAAAGAACGCGCTCAATAATATCAGAATGAATATATCGTGAAAGAAGCAACGGCTTGGCAATAGTGCCAAGCCGTTTTTTAACGTCTGTCGAATAACTCGTCTAAACTCACGTCGTAAAAGTCCGCTAGCTTTATCAGCGTCTCGTAGTCGGGGCGCGCCGCGCCCGTTTCATAACGCGTGTAGTTTACCCGTCCGATCCCCAATTTCTCCGCAAGCTCTTGCTGCGTCAGATTTTCACTTTGACGCAATTCTTTGAGTTTTTTTCCGATTTCAATCAATTTTCCCACCTCTTTCACTTGACATTGTACATATTTTGTACTATAATTATAAAAAATGTACGAAATATGTACAATTTTGGCGAAAAAGTGGGCGCTGTTAAAAATTAACAAAAATTTTTTTAAAAAATTTTTTTTCACAGGATTGACTTTTTTGTTTTCAGAAAATATAATATATAAGAAAATTTTACCGAAAGAGTAGGGGGAGGTGAAAGGATCGGAACGGGGGAGGTCCCGTCCGTAAAAAAAGAAAAAATTTTTTTATTTTTTCCAACCGTTTGGATAATAAACTTGTCTTAATGATAAAGACGCGTTCAAGTGTTTTGGAAAAGAAGGAGTACGAAATGAAAAAAATATTGTTGAAAACGGCGGCGTTGCTGCTGTTCGCTTCGTTGGCTTTGGTGGGACTTTGCTCGTGTGCCGCCGAGGAGAAAGCGGGTACGGGCAATTCGGTGACGATTCCTGCAATCAGCGATCAGATACAGGACAAATTTAAGTCCGATTTCGGCGGATTTTAATATAGAATAGGCAGGACGGCAAGCCGCCCGCTACGTTCCGTTTTTCGTGGAGCGCGGCGGGCGGGTTTTTATTTTAGGAAGCACCTTTGCTTCGTTTGCTTGCATATAATATACAAGCAAGATAAAATCGGACGGAGGCGCAAATTATGGAAATGAGCTATACCTACCTTCGTACCAAAGAGGTCGTGAACGTCGTGGACGGCAGAAAGCTGGGAAAGATCTGCGACATTGTGTTCTGTTACCCCGAGAATAAGGTGCTGGGGTTGGTCGTTCCCGGGGGCGTGGGGATATTTTGGCGTAAGCGGGAGCAGTTTATCGAGATGCGGGATATCGTCAAGATCGGTGACGACGTGATTCTCGTCAACGTGCGCTGTCAGCCTAAATCGGGCGGGAAGAAATCCCGCTGTGAGTCCGATTGCCCGCCGACGGGGCGTCCGTATACCCCCGAACCGCCCCCGCCGCATCGGAATTTCGACGACTACGAATAAAGGCGGGCGGAGTTTATATCCGATCGGACTGCTTTTCGGGCATAAACGCCCAATAGCGTACGGGCATGTAATTTTTCATTTGTCGCGTATTTTTGCGCTCGGGGATAGCGACCGTGCGGTAATATTCTGTCCACAGGGTTAAAAAGCCGTCCTCCCGTGCGGAGAAGACGACGTCCGCTCTTTTTGCGGGGGCGAGGAGCCAACTCTTTCCGTCGCTTACGCCCGCGATTTCCCGCTTGACGTCGTGAATGACGAACGGGGTGTTTTTAAACCGCGCGCAAAAGTGGGGCATTAAGAGATCGATGAGCTCGTTATCGGGCGTACAGGCGGCGTAATAGATCCCGCTTGACGTTTCGTGGAAGCGCAAAAAGCCTGTGAGGCGATGTCGCTCCGTTCCCACGCGCGCGGAAAGATCCACGGCGCGGCGAATCTCGGGGAATGCGAGCATTCCCCGAACGGGCGCGTTCTTTTCTATTAAACGACGGATATACAAAAACGCCGTCTGCTCTTTATCGGGCTCGGGCGTACGCAAAATACAGTCGAGCTCGTAAAGACAATTTTTATCTATGGCGCGGAGTTTTTTTACAACCCGCGCCGCCTTTTTTTCGTCGGGATAAACGGATATAAATTCGTCTCCAAACGCCGATTGGAACGCCGTTGACGTGATCGCCGCGGATTGCTCGCATTTGTCGGCATACGCGGAAAAGACCGCTGTGAAAAAAGCGCAGGGGGTTTGGTCTATCTGATAAATTCTACGCATGATCGGGCTCCTTTTTAAAGCTGACCCGTGAGCGCGGAACGCGCAATTTCGGGGGTGGAGGATAGGAGAAAACGCTTTTCACGTTCGGTTGCCGTTAGAAGGCTCAAAGCGGGGGATTCCGAAAGCGCGGAAAGGGCGGGGAAGCCGCCGTCGAAGAAGTTGAGCTGCTTCGCACTGTCCGAACGCTCCGCAGCGATTAGTCCGACTCGTATGGCGGCGGGGTTTTCTATACCGTTGAATTTGCCGTTACAAGTGATGAAATAGCGGGCGCGTTTTAAAACGATACGCATCTTTTTAAGGTCGTCGAAAGTGAGCTTGGTATATTTTCGCGCCGCCATGATTTTATAGGCGCCTTTGGTGCCCACGCCGGGAATACGCAATAACCGTTCCAAGGGCGCGGTGTTTATTTCGACGGGGAAAAATTCGGGATGTCGGAGTGCCCACGCGCATTTGGGGTCGTATTCCATGGGCAGATTTTCGCCCTCGGGCGCGATTTCGTCTGCCTCAAAGCCATAAAAGCGCAACAGCCAATCCGCTTGATAGAGGCGATGCTCGCGCAAAAGCCCCGTCGTTTCGTTCGGCAAAAGCGGATCGCGCACGACGGGGATATACGCCGAGAAATACACCCGTTTCAGATCGTATTTCCGATACAGGAACTCCGAGAGTTTCAAAATCGTCCCGTCTGTTTCGGGGGACGCGCCGACAATCATCTGCGTGGTCTGTCCCGCAGGCAAAAACCGTCCCGTGCCCTGGCGCTCCTCTTTGCCTGTGCGCTTCTTGTGCTCGAGCGCGAGCTCGCGCTTGGTGAGGGCGAGCGTCTGCATGGGCTTGAACACGCTCTCTTTCGTCTTTTGCGGCGCGAGGAGCTTCAAGCTCTGCTCGCTCGGCAGCTCGACGTTGTAGCTCATTCTGTCTGCTAGCGCCGCCGCGCGTTCGGTCAAGAGTTTGTCGGCGTGGGGGATGCCCTTTAAATGAACGTAGCCGTTGAATTTATATTTGGTGCGTAAGAGGCGGAGCGTTTCATATAATCGTTCCATGGTGTAGTCGGGGCTTTTATACACGGCAGAGGATAAAAAAAGCCCCTCGATATAGTTGCGCTGATAAAACGCCATGACGAGCTCGCACAGCTCCTCGGGCGAAACGCTCGCCCGAGCAACGTCTGCACTGCGCCGATTGGGACAATACTTGCAATCGAACACGCAATCGTTGGACATAAGGAGCTTTAGAAGGGAAATGCACCGCCCGTCCTGCGTGAACGAGTGGCAGATCCCGCCGTAAGAAGCGTTGCCGAGCCCGTCACGCGTGTTTTTGCGCCGCGAGCCCGAGGAGGAGCACGAAACGTCGTATTTCGCGCCGTCGGTTAAAATTTTCAGTCTTGCTTCGTCGATCATAGCGTCCTTTCTCCCTTAAAGAGTATTTTTATTGTAGCACGCAAAACACGAAAAGTCAAACATTTGTTCGCTTATTTTTCACAAAAATATCATAAAATCTCGTTGACAGACAGGGCGGCAGTGTGTTATAATAATTTTGTCATAGTTTTTTATGATAAATTAGCCGATAAGGATTTCAAAAAATGAAACTGTTTGACGTATCGAGCGACTCGACCTGCGATCTTTATAAAAAGGTCAGAGAGGAAAAGAATATTTGGTTTGTGCCGCTCACGTTTAATTTGGAAAAGAACGGAAAGCAGGAGGAATACCTCGACGAGTTTGACTCTTATGAGGACTATTTAGCTTTCTATCATAAGGTTCGCGACGGGGCGTTTCCCCGCACGGCGATGCTCAATTACGACGCGCATTACAATCATTTCATAAAAATGGCGCAAGCGGGCGTGAAAGACGTTTTGCATTTTTCCATTTCTTCGGGGCTTGCGCGCACGGTCACGGTGGCTATGGAAGCAGCAGAGGCGGTGAAAAAGGAGTATCCCGAGTTCAACCTCTATTCCGTCGATCCGCTCACGGCGACGGTCGGGCAAGGGATTTTGGTGTCGCTTGCCTGCAAGTGGCGCGACGAGGGGAAAACGGCGAAAGAGACCTATGAATATTTGCTTGAGGCGCGTCTTCGCATTCAGCACTGCATTATTCCGAACGATTTGTTTTATTTAAAAAAGGGCGGCCGCGTTTCGGCGGCGTCTGCGGTGTTCGGCACGATGCTCAATATCAAGCCCATGCTCATTTTTGACTCCGAGGGTAAGCTTAAGGTGACGGAGAAATGCAAGGGGATGAAAAAGGCGTTTGCTTCGGTGATTGCCGCGATGGAAAGAGCGCCTGTGGACGAAAATAGAATGGCGGTTGTGGTGCACACGGACAACGAAGCGGGCGCAAAGGAGCTCGCCGCGTTGGTCGAGGCGCGGACGGGCGTGAAGCCCGAGATCGTGATCATGGGTCCTGTGATCGGCGCGCACGTCGGTCCCGGTTCCGTCTCATGCGGTTGGCTCAGCACGGTTACAAGAAAGGAGCTTACGGGTTTTTAAAAAATGGAAAAAGCGAAAAACTTTACGGTTTTTCGTTTTTTTGTGCCAAAATTCTTGCCTGTAAGCGATTTTTAGGGTATAATAGAACTATACCTCTCGTATGATAATGACGACGAGGAGAAAAGAGCCGAAAATCCGCATTTGAGGCGGGTTCGGGTTATTCCTTTATAGTATAATTGAAAAACGAACGTGCGGTACGCTCCTTTGTCGGGGCGTTTAATAGGGAAGAGAGAAATTGCTCCGCTGCCCCCGCAACCGTAAGGGCGTCTTGCTTTCGTTCACTGAGTAAAATCGGGAAGGACGGGGGCAGGTATGGAATCAAAACGTGATTCTTGCCAAGGCGCCGTAAGTCGGGAGACCTGCCGAACGTTTGTAAAAGCCGATTTTTTCCGAGGGGAGGCGGAAGGAACGGAAGGACGGTGTTCGCCCGTAGTATGGGGCGGCGGTTTTTATGCGTTCGGATATTTTTGCCTCTCCTAAGTTTAGGAGAGGTTTTTTTGAAAGAAAGGAGGGTTTTATGAAACTTTTTGGCAAAATGAAAAAGGCGACTTTTTATTTGTTGGGCGCGCTGCTCACGCTTGCGCTTGCCGCGCTTACGGCGTGCGGAGGGCAGAAACCTAAGGTCGTTTCGGTGGACGAAAACTCCGTGATTATCCGTCCCGATAAAAATGTTCTCGAGATAACGGAGACAACCACCCTGACCGATTACCTGAACGCGCTTAACGATAAGGGCATGGTCGGGTTTGAGTACGTGATCGAGAACGGCATGGTCGTTTCCATGAACGGACTTAAGCAAAATAATGCGGAGAGCAAGTTTTGGATGCTCTACACCTCCGACGCGGAAAAGAGCAACACGGCTTGGGGGGTTCTCGAATACGACGGTAAGCAATACGGCAGCGCGACGGTGGGTGCAAGTGAGCTGATCATCAAAGAGGGCGAGACGTATATTTGGTGCTATCAAAAAGTGAGCTATTAAGGGTATGTCGGACAAAGCCATGAACAAAAACCGCCGAGAGGGTGCGGCGAAAAAAATTGCGATACGGTCGGCAAAAGAAGTGGCTTTTCCGTCCGTTTTCGTTGCGCTTACGATTGGCGCGCAGGCGGTTTTTGCGGCGGTTCCCGGGGTGGAGCTTGTGACCGTTTTGTTCGTGTGCTACGCGTTTTCATTCGGCGTGCGCCGCGGGATTATCGCTGCGACGGCGTTTTCGCTTTTAAGGTGTCTTGTGTTTGGGTTTACGCCTACGGTGATTATACTCTATCTTATCTATTATAACCTGTTGGCTGTTGTGTTCGGATTCGTCGGGTTTTGGGCGAAAGGGCGGGAGGGCTGGCAACGCTTCGTCTTTCTCGCCGTGCCGCTTGCTTGCGTTTGCACCGTCTTTTTCACGCTTTTGGATTGCGTGATCACGCCCGTTTGGTACAGGTTTACGGTGGGGGCAGCCAAAGCGTATTTCATTGCTTCGTTGCCCTTTATGATTCCGCAGGTCGTTTTTGCGGGGGTGAGTGTGGGGGTGTTGTTCGTGCCCCTTTCAGGGGCGTTTCTTCTATCGGCTCGTTTTTTGAATAAGCGGTGAAAGACGCAGGAAATTTCCTCACGCGATTGACAAGCGTTGCATAGTATGCTATAATGGAAAAAAGGACCGCCGACGGCGGAAAAAGGAGAACACCTTATGATCGATTTGTCTGCTATTAAAAACGTTGATGCCGAGCTCTATGAAGCCATGGACGGGGAGCTTGCCCGTCAGCGCGGGAATATTGAGCTGATTGCCAGCGAAAACATTGTTTCACCTGCGGTGCTTGCCGCCGTCGGGTCGCATTTCACGAATAAATATGCCGAGGGTTTGCCCGCAAAACGGTACTACGGCGGCTGCGCCTACGTCGACGTTGCGGAGAATCTTGCGCGTGAGCGGCTGAAAGAATTGTTTGGCTGCGAGCATGCGAACGTGCAACCGCACAGCGGCGCGCAAGCGAATTTCGGCGTGTATTTTGCCATGCTTAAGCCCGGCGATACGATCATGGGCATGAATCTTTCCCACGGCGGACATCTCACGCACGGTTCGCCTGTGAATATTTCGGGTACGTATTTCAACATCGTGCCTTACGGCGTTTCTCCCGAGACGGAGACGATCGACTATGACGAAATGGAGCGCATTGCTCTTGAGAGTAAACCGAAAATGATTGTCGCAGGCGCGAGCGCGTATCCGCGCGTGATCGATTTCAAACGTATTCGCGAGATTGCGGATAAGGTGGGCGCGTATATGATGGTGGATATCGCGCATATCGCGGGACTCATTGCGGCGGGCGTGCATCCTTCGCCTGTGCCGTATGCCGATTTTGTCACGACAACCACGCACAAGACCTTACGCGGACCGCGCGGCGGCGTGATTATGTGTAAGGAAAAATACGCCAAACAGATTGATAAAGCTATGTTCCCCGGTACGCAGGGTGGACCGTTGATGCACGTGATCGCAGGGAAAGCGGTCGCGTTCAAGGAGGCGCTTTCGCCCGCGTTCAAGGAGTATCAAAAGCAGGTTGTGAAAAACGCGCAGGCGATGGCAAAAGCGTTTATAGACGAGGGCATTCGCCTTGTTTCGGGCGGTACGGACAATCACTTGATGCTCGTCGATCTGACGGGTACGGGCGTGACGGGCAAGGAGCTCGAATTTATGCTCGACGAAGTGAATATCACGGTCAATAAGAATACCATACCGTTTGAGACGACCTCGCCGTTTATCACAAGCGGGATCCGCGTGGGGACGCCCGCCGTCACGACGAGAGGCTTTAAAGAGGAGGACTGCGCGGCTGTTGCAAAGCTGATTACCCGCGTGATCCGTGAAAAGGAGGCATGCTACGGCGAGGTGCGGGCGGCGGTCAAAGCACTTTGCGCTCGTTTCCCGCTCTATGAAAATGATATTTTGTGAAAAAATGTTGACAAACGCATAGTCAAGTGATATAATAAGGAAAAATTAAATTCTTTGGGGCGAGGCGAAATTCCTCACCGGCAGTCAAAGTCTGCGAAGAATACGCGAATTAGCGTATTCCCGAATCGGTGAAATTCCGATACCGACGGTTATAGTCCGGACGAGAAAAGAAACGCGCGTCTTTTTGCCGTGAATTTTAAAATTGGTATGCCCCGATGAGCTTTCATCGGGGCGTTTTTTGGGAGGTTTTTATGCAAGAGGAAGCTTTTAACGGAGAGGAAATCTCTGAAACGGCGGGGGCAGGGACGGATTTAAGCTCCGAGGAATCGCAGACGGCGGGGGCAGGGACGAGAGGAAAGAAAAGCTTTAAGGAGCTCGTTCGGACGCGGTTTACGAGCAAACGAATCGCGCTTATGGCGATTTTCGTCGCGCTGTCGTATGCGGTCAGTTTTCTTGAAATTCCCATGCCGTTGTTTGGTGCGCAATTTTTGAAGTTGGATTTCGGAAATGTTTTTATCGTGCTCATTTCTTTCTTGCTTGGACCTGTGGAGGGGGTGCTCGTTTGTCTTTTGAAAGAAGCGTTGCGCTGTTTGACCTCTGGTTCCATGTGTGCGGGAGAGTTGGCGAATTTTTTAATTACGAGCTCGTATCTGTTGTTACCGTCGATTTTTTATCAATACCGAAAAGGACTGAAAACGGTCGTGTTTTCGTTGCTTGTATCCTGCATGATTGCGTCGGGGATAGCTCTCCTTGCTAATCGATTTATTATCTTTCCGACGTTTGCGTTTCTTTTGGACGGGAGTATTTACGGTATGTCGATAGAGGAGGCATTTTCAGCGTTTTGGGTAGCGGTGTTGCTTTTCAACCTCATAAAAACGATGGCGATTGGGCTTTTGACAATGCTTGTTTATAAGCGTCTTTCCAATTTCCTTAAAAGAATGAAAATTTAGCGGGAGAGAGTAAAAGTTTGCAAAAAACTATTGCAAAAAATCGCCATACGTATTATAATATACGTATGGCAGTTTTTATTTCACGTTCGCGCGAGGAAACGGAAGCGTTCGCGGCGGACTATGCGAAAACTTTATCCGCGGGAGACGTTGTCATTCTAGACGGCGATATGGGCGCGGGCAAGACCGTCTTTTCCAAGGGCGTTGCAAAGGGGCTGGGAATCGAGGAAGAAGTCACCAGTCCGACCTATGCCTATATGAATGACTACGACGGTAGGCTTTTTCACTACGATTGCTACCGCATCGAATCGGTTGAACAGGCGGAAAATCTGGGGCTTGCCGACTATTTTGACGCGGGCGGGATATGTCTTATCGAATGGGCGCAGAATATTGCGCCGCTCATTCCCCCGTATGCAAAGCGGGTAAAGATTAAAAAAATCGACGAAGAGAAAAGGGAGATAGAATATTGAAAAACTTTCTCGCCGTGGACACGGGGTCAAAATATATGACCGTCCTTGCCGTTAAGGACGGGAAGCGAACGGCAATTTTTGAGCCCGATTGCTCTATGAGGCATTCCGTCAAGCTCATGAATGCCGTGGACGAGGTCTTAAAAAGAGCGGATGCGAGCTTGGAAGATTTCGACTTTTTTGCGTGCGTTGTCGGCGCGGGATCGTTTACGGGCATCCGCATCGGGATTTCCACGGTCAAGGGCTTTTCCTCCTCGACGGGGAAGCCTACGCTCCCTGTCACTTCCTTTGATTTGGCGGCATATAATGTGAAAGAAGCGCGCGGCGAGAGCGGCAAGATTCTCGTCCTTTGCGACGCGCTCCACAGCGCTTATTACGCCTGCGGCTACGACGAGCAAAACCGCGTGATCCTGTCCCCTGCCTATTTGACGGAAAACGAGGTGCTTGCGTTGAAAGAGGAAGGATTTTTGCTCGTTTCTCTCGAGCAAGTGCCGATGGAAACACGGCTTGTTGACCCCGCTGAGGGATTATATAAGGCGGCGGTCGCTCTGTCGGAACAGGTGGAGAAATTCGGGGAGCTGAACGCGCTCTACGTCCGCAAGAGCCAAGCGGAAATCAATCTTGAGGAAGCTCAAAAAAAGGCGGGAGGGGAAATATGATCTACCGCGAATGGACGGCGGAGGATATCCCTAATATTGCCGCGCTGGAAAAGGAGTGTTTTTCCGACCCTTGGAATATGCGCATGTTTGCGGACGCCTTTTCCTCCGATCTCTTTTTCGGCGTGCTTGCAGAGGAGGATGGAGAGATCGTCGGCTATGCGCTCGAAACGGTGCTGTTCGAGGATGCCGAGATCGCAAACGTGGCGGTTAAATTTACCCACAGAAGAAAGGGGCTTGCTGGAGAGATGATGGACCGTCTTGAGGGCGAAGCGGCGCGTCGGGGCGCGGAACGCTCGCTTTTGGAGGTGCGCGTATCCAACGCGCCCGCCATGGGTTTATATAAAAAGCGCGGCTATACGGGCGTTCGCGTACGTTCAAGATATTATCCCGACGGCGAGGACGCGCTCGTTATGCAAAAGTGTTTGCTCGGGGAGTGAAAGGGAGGAAACATTACGGCTGAATTCCGATTGTCCGACGTTTCGTTTCTACAAAAGGGAAAGGGGAAAGATCTAGTGTTTTTTCACGGCTATCTCTCCTCCAAGGAAGCGTTTTCAGAGCAGATCGAATACTTTTCGCGTTTTTTTCGCGTGACGGCGTTCGATTTTTTGGGCTTCGGCAACAGTGCGTTTTTGGAAGAGCCTTTTTCCGTTGCGGACTACGCCGTGTGGACGGACGCATTTTTAAAGGCGGTCGGCGTGGAGAGAGCACATTTGATTGCCCATTCCTTCGGTTGCCGCGTGGCGGTGAAAATGGCGGCGGCGGATAAAAATACGTTTGATAAAATGCTTTTGACGGGTCCTGCGGGCGTGATCATGAATCGGGGGATAAGGTATCGTTGCAAGGTTAAGCTCTACCGTGCGGTGAAAAAGCTTGCACCCCGTTTTGCGGAGCGCAGGTTCGGGAGTGCGGAGTATAGGACGCTTTCGCCTGTCATGAAGGAGAGCTATAAAAAGATTGTCAACGAGGACTTGCGGGAAACGGCGCGCAAGGTGGAAAACGAGGTGCTTATTGCCGAGGGCAGAGAGGATACAACCACGCCTTTAAAGGAGGCGCAAGCTTATCTTTCCTGTTTTAGACGCGGAAAACTAAAGCTTTTGGACGGCGGGCATTTCGCGTTTGCGGAGTACCCGACGCAGTTCGATTTAATCGCGGAGGAGTTTTTTAACGATGGATGATTTGTGGCTGAGGATTGCCGCCTGCGTGGCGTGTACGGGCTTCTTTTTTGCAGGGAGTCTGAAGATGTTTGGCGCGCTCCAACAGAGCGGCTATCGCGGGTCGGGCTTTTTCAGGTGGCTGAAAAACAAGGAAAATCTCTACTACAACCGCATCGTGCTGTGGACGACGATGTCCGTCTTATTGGCGGCGTTTTTTTCCGTTTGCTTTTCGTTTGCGGGCGCGCGGCTCGCTTCGGGGATATCCCTTGCGCCGCTCCTTTTCATCTCTTTGCTCTTCTTTCTCGCGGATAGAAAATATGCGCTCAAGGTGCCCTTGAAGGTCACGGGCAGAATTAAGCGGCTTGCGGCGGTTTACGTCTTTTTTCTCGCCGCGATCGGATTTTTCTTCCTGTCTCTACTTGAGTTTGGCGCAAGCGTGATTGATAAGCCGCTTATTCATTGCTTTAAATTCGCGCCTTTTGCGTTCTTCCCGTTGTTGCTGCCCTTTATCTTCGCTTTATCAAACGCGGTATCTTCGCCTTTTGAGAATGCGAGAAACGGAAAGTTTGTCAAACGGGCAGGGCAGGTGCTGAACGAAAGTAATATCATCCGCGTTGCCGTGGTTGGAAGTTACGGCAAAACCTCGGTCAAAAACATCTTAAAAACGCTGCTTTCGGAAAAATATTCCGTGATTGCGACACCCCATTCGTTTAACACGCCGATCGGTATTGCCAAGACCGTTTTAAACGGAGAATTTGCGGGAAAAGAGGTTTTGATCGCGGAGATGGGTGCAAGGCGAATCGGGGATATTGAAGAACTTTGCGCGCTCGTAAAGCCCGATTATGCGTTGTTTACGGGCGTATGCGCCCAACACGTGGAGAGCTTCGGCTCGGAGGGGAACGTATTTAAGGGTAAGTGTGAAATTTTGCGCGGCACGAACGGAACGGTCGTCTGCGGCGGGGGATTGGAGCCGCATATTATGGGCGCAGAATTTTTGAGCGAGGAGGAGAAGGCAAAATGTGCGTTCGTCCCCTTTGACGGTCTTATTAGAAATTTGCGTCTCGGTGCAACGGAGACTGAGTTTGATTTCCTTTTATCCTCGGGTACGGTGCACGTCAAAACCAAGCTTTTGGGGCGCCATTCGGCAGAGAATATTGCGCTTGCGGCTTATTTAGCGGAGAAAATGGGTTTAACGGCGGTCGAGATCGAGCGGGCGGCGGCAAAGCTTGCGCCCACGGCGCACCGCCTTGAGCTTTCGGAAAACGGGGGTGTTTATATCCTTGACGACAGCTATAATTCTAATCCGCGCGGCGCAAAAGAGGCGATTGAAGCGTTAAGGCGGTTTAACGGTAGAAAATTCGTCGTGACGCCAGGACTGGTGGAAACGGGGATTTTAGAGGAGAAAATTTCCCGTGAGCTCGGGGCGCAGCTCGTTGGACTAGACAGTGTTGTGCTTGTCGGCGGGACGCTCGTTGCGCCCGTTAAGGCGGGCTATCTCGAAGCGGGCGGCGACGGGGAAAAGCTTCGTATTCTCCCCACGCTGGAAGACGCGCAAGGCTATCTCGAGACGGCGCTTTCCCTTGGAGACGCGGTCCTGTTTTTGAACGATCTGCCCGACGCCTATTGAGTTGGCTACATAAATCGAATGAAACACCAAAGCGGAAAAATTTCTTGCGGAGGTGTTTTTTTGATGACCAACGTTGCTGTGTTTTTCGGTGGGAAGTCCTGCGAAAACGAAATATCCGTTCTGACGGGCGTGTTCGTCCTCAATCTCTTGGACCTCGAACGGTTTACCCCCGTTCCTGTCTACGTGCATACCGACGGGAATTTTTACACTTCGGCAAAGATGCGAGACCTGAACGTTTTTAAGAAAAAGGACTACGCTTCGTTTACCCGTGTTTTGTTCGAGAACGGCACCATGTATGCGTTCAATCCGAAAAAAGAGAGGATTAAGCGCAAGAGAAAGATCGACGTTGCGCTCAACTGCTGTCACGGCGGCTGGGGAGAGGGCGGGGGAGTCTCTGCGTTGATGGAAATGAACGGAATTCCGCTTGCTTCTCCCGCTCTTACGCCCTCGGGCTTGTTTATGGATAAGGCGCTTACGAAGCTTGTGGCAAAGGCGCTCTCCGTGCCGACGGTGGAATACGTGCGCGTGCAGGAAAACGACTATAAAAAGCGGGGCGCCTTCCTTTTGAAAAATATCGGCGTCAAGCTCAAATATCCCGTCGTTATCAAGCCTGCTCGGCTGGGTTCGTCCATCGGAATCTCCCTCGCGCACACAGAGGAGGAGGCGAAAACGGCGATCGAGGCGGCGTTTATGCTCGACGACACGGCAATCATTGAAAGGTATCTTTCAGATAAACGGGATATAAACTGCGCGGCGTATTCCTTAAACGGCGAAATTTTTGTTTCCGAGCCCGAGACGGCTTACGGAGGAGGGATTTATGCCTTTTCCGATAAATATTTGACCCGCAAAGAGAGCGAAAGAAAGCCGTCGCCTTTAAACGAGGACACGCGTAAAAAAATCCGTGCTTATACCCGCACTCTGTATAAGCGCATGAATTTGAGCGGAATTGTTCGCATGGATTTTTTAGAGGAGGATGGCGAGGTGTATCTCGGCGAGGTCAACACGGTGCCCGGCTCACTTGCGTATTATCTGTTCTGTGAGCGCGCGACGGACGCGAAAAATCTCTTTTCCGATCTCCTTACGGACGCGCTTGCGACGAAAAAGGCGGAAAAGGCTGTCCTTTCGACGGGGATTCTCTCCTCCGTCCGCGTGACGGGGAAGCGGGGCGGCGTGCGGCTTTAAGAGGAACAAGATCTGCGTTTAAAAATGCACGAGCTTGACAAAACTTTAAAAATACGCTATAATTTAGAAAATTTCACGAGTTTTTCACGATTTTATGTTGTAAAGAGGATAATTAGCGGGTATATTTAAAGCGTGTGAAGATTGCACGAAAAACCGCAAGGGGTAAAAAACCAATGAAAATTTTGATTGTCGACGATGAAGAAATGATCCGCGACGTACTTCGAGAGTACGTGGAGTTTGAGGGCAACGAGGCGTATGAAGCTGCCGACGGCATGGAGGCGGTGCGCCTCTGTCGCGACAATGATTACGACCTGATTTTAATGGACGTGATGATGCCGAAGCTGGACGGCTTTTCTGCTGTTAAGGAGATCAAAAAACTCAAGGATATTCCCGTTATTATGCTTTCGGCGCGCGGGGAAGAATACGATAAGCTCTTTGGTTTCGAGATCGGTGCGGACGATTACGTGACAAAGCCCTTTTCGCCCAAAGAGGTCATGGCGCGGATTCATGCCGTGACCAAACGGCGCGCTCGCGAGAGCACGGAGGAAAACCGCGTGATTCGCTTCGAGGGGCTGGAGATCGACATGGCGGGGAGAAACGTCTATGTCGACGGCGAGAAGATTGAGCTTACGCCCAAGGAATACGAGCTGTTATTTTATCTCGTCCGAAATAAGGGCATCGCGCTCACACGAGAGAAGCTCCTCTACGACGTTTGGGGCTTTGATTTCTACGGCGACGACCGTACCGTGGACACTCATATTAAAATGCTTCGCAGCAATTTAAAAGAGTATCGGAAATTTATCGTGACCCTTCGCGGTCTCGGCTATAAATTCGAGGAATAAACCAAAGAAAAGCGGAAAGAAAGGGCATGGGAAAGCTGAGAAAAAGAAAAAATGCAAGGAGGCGGAAAAGCACGAGCATCTATTTTATGCTCTGGACGACTTTTCTGCTTTTTGCGCTTGCAATCGTCCTTTTGTTCTCCTTTTCGCAAAACCGCGTGGTTCGGCAAACGTATAAAGAAACGATTGCGCGCGAGCTTGCCAAAAGCGGCAAGGAAATTCAGAGTGAGCTGGTGCTTTTCGAGCAGGCAGGCGGCAGAGATTACGGCGGCTTTCTCATCTCCCGTACACAAAAATACGATGTGAGGGCGTTTATTTTAAAGGCGGACGGCACGTTGCTTTTTCCCAATCTCGACGATTTAACGCCCGCGCTTTCCAAGGACGTCGATTTTGCGGAAAAGATCGTCCGACTCAAGGAAAGCTTGAGAAAGGCGGACGCGGAAACGGGTACGGCAGTTTTGTATGAAGACAGATCGGGGGAGTACGTTTACGGCGCGCGGCTTCCGTCCTTTGGCGAGGAGGGGGAGGAAACTTATTTGTATATCTCCCGTTCACTCAAAATCAGCGAGAGTATTCTCTCGGGCGTGCGTTCGCGCACGGTGCTTTTGGCGGTGTTCGTGATGATCCTTTCCTTTGCCGTGGCGGGCTCTATTTCAGGGATGCTCGTTAAGCCGATTGCAGAGATGACGGAAAAGGCGGGCGCGCTTGCTCGGGGAGATTTCTCCGTCGATTTCCGCGGGACGGACTACGGCAGTGAGGTGACGGCGCTCGCCGACACGCTTAACTATGCGCGCGACGAGCTCTCCAAGACCGACCGTATGCAAAAGGAGCTGATTGCGAACGTCTCCCACGATTTCAAGACGCCGCTTACAATGATCAAGGCGTATGCGTCCATGATCAAGGAAATCTCGGGGGGGAATCCCGAAAAACGGGAGAAGCACGCGCAGGTTATTATCGACGAGGCGGATAGACTTGCTTCGCTCGTGAACGACGTGCTCGATCTTTCCAAAATAAGCTCGGGGTTGGACGTCCTTAAGCTTGAGGACTACGATCTTTCCGCTTATACGCTCGAGGTGCTTGAAAAGTTCGGATATCTTGCGGATACTCAAGGTTATCATTTCCAAACGGATATCGAAAGCGAGCTTTTCACGAGGGCGGATCCCGCCAAGATCGGGCAGGTTTTGTATAATCTCATAGGCAACGCCGTGAACTATACGGGCGAGGATAAAACGGTGCGCGTCGCGCTCAAAAAAGAGGGGGAGAAAATTCTTTTTTCCGTCTCTGACAGCGGCAAGGGAATCAAGAAAGAAGAGCTCGCGAGTATTTGGGAGAGGTATTATCGCTCCGCGGATGCGCATAAACGCCCCGTGAAAGGCACGGGCTTGGGGCTTTCGATCGTCAAGACCATTCTCGAAAGACACCGATTCCGCTTCGGCGTGGAGAGCGAGGTGGGTGAGGGCAGTACGTTCTACGTGCTTTTCCCGCTGGTTGGAAATTAAATAAAGCAGATTTTATAACCGCCTCTAAGCTAGTTTGCTTACGGGGCGGTTATTTTAAATAAAACAATTCGTTTTTGTTTTCCGCCCTTGAAAATCATTGATTTTTCGGTGTAAGTTTGCTATACTATAAAGGAATAAAACGAACCCGCCTCAAAAGCGTTTTTCGGCTTATTCCTTTATAGCATACTGTTAATATAGGCAGAAAAGGAATCACCACTATGGCAAACGGCGAATTTACCGATAAAGTAAAAATTCTCATAAAAGCAGGCGACGGCGGCGACGGCATGAACTCGTTCAAAGCGTATAAGGGCAAGCCTGCCTGCGGTCCAGACGGCGGCGACGGCGGCAGGGGTGGCGACGTATATTTCGTCGGCGACAAGGATATGAACGATCTGTTCTCTTTCCGTTTTCAATCCCGCTTTTTGGCTGAAAACGGCGAGCGCGGCGGCACCAACCAATGCTTCGGCAAGGGCGGTAAGAGCGTGTATATCCGCGTGCCTTTGGGCACGATTGTCCGCGACGCGGAGACGGGCAGGCTGATTACCGACGTCTTTTCGGACGGCGAGACGGTGCTTGTTGCCCGCGGCGGCAACGGCGGCAAGGGCAACGTCCGTTTTACGACGGCGCGCCGTCATGCGCCCAACTTCGCGCAAAAGGGCGAGAAGGTTAAGGAGCACTACGTGATCCTTGAAATGAAAGTGATTGCGGACGTGGGTTTCGTGGGCTTTCCGAACGTCGGGAAGAGCACGCTACTTTCCAAGATTTCGGCGGCAAAGCCTAAAATCGCCAACTACCATTTCACGACCCTTTCCCCCAATTTGGGCGTGGTGCGCTACTACGACAAATCCTTTGTGGCAGCGGACATCCCCGGGCTTATCGAGGGTGCGGCGCAGGGCGCGGGCTTGGGTCACGACTTTTTGAGGCACATCGAGCGGACGCATATGCTTTGCCACGTTGTGGATATTTCGGGTTGTGAGGGTAGAGATCCGATCGAGGATTTCCAAAAAATCAACGCGGAGCTTAAGGAATACAGCGAGGTGCTAGCGGGACTTCCGCAGGTCGTTGTCTGCAACAAATGCGACGTGTTCGGCGCGGAAGAAAACTTGAAGGCGTTCAAGAAAAAGTACGGCAGAAAATACAAGATTTACCCGATTACGGCGATTACGGGCGAAGGCACACGTGAGTTGATCGAGGGGCTTATTTCCGTGTTGGACGAGCTCCCGCCTGTGGAGCCCATACGTCCCGACGAAGCCTTTGAGTACACGTCGGACGATAATTTGAGCTTTGAGATCGAGCGGGACGAGGACGGCGTTTACGTTGTTTACGGCGGGCTTGTGGACATGCTTTGCAGGAACGTGGTTTTGAATAACCCCGACTCCATGCAATACTTCCAAAAGGTTTTGCGTTTGCGCGGGGTGATTAAGGAGCTTTCGCGTATGGGCTGTAAAGAGGGGGACACCGTCTCTATCGGCGAGGTTGAGTTTGACTTTATCCCTTGACCTTGCAAGAGGGAACCAACAAGTAAAAAAGGAAAAAAATTATGGTTATAACAAGCGAAAATATCACGAGCAAGCAAAGAAGTAAATTAAAATCGATCGCGGCGAATTTGTCTCCCGTCACGCAGATTGGAAAGGGAGGGATCACGGATAATCTCTTAAAAACCCTCTCCGACGCGCTTGAAGCACATGAGCTCATTAAGGTCAATATTTTGCCTACGGCAGACGACGACGCGAGAAATCTCGCAGAGAACGTCGCCGAGCTTTTGGGGGCGGTCGCGGTTGCCGTTATTGGCAGAAAGGCGATTTTCTACCGCCGTTCTTCGAGAGAAAATTTTGTGCATCTCGAGGTTTAAAGGCGCGGGAAAGGTGTTATATATAAAGTGAAAAATCTTTATAGGTGAAGGATATGAACGAAAACGAAAAAGATATTTTAAACGAGGAGCCCGTGGCGGAAGAAAACGCGGTTGACGACGCGCCCGCAACGACCGAAGCTCCCGAAACGACGGGAAAAGAGGCGAAAGGCGGAAAAAAGGAGCTTAAAAAAGCCAAAGAGGAAGCGGAAAAATGGCAGGCGGAGGCAGAGGAGAATAAGCGGAAATGGTATGCTGTGACCGCCGAGTATGAAAACTACCGACGTCGCACGCAGAATCAGTCGGCGCAACGCTATCAGGACGGCAGAAACGACGTTGTTGCGGCACTGTTCCCGATCGGGGATAATTTGGAGCGAGCGATCGCGTCCACCGTCGACGAGCAAACCAAGCAGGGGCTCGACATGATCTTGAAGAGCTATAAGAAGGTGCTTGAGGGCGAGGGCGTGGAGGAGATAGACCCCACGGGTAAGCCCTTTAACGCCGACGAGGCGGAAGCGATTATGGCAATGCCTGCAGCGGAGGGCGAGGAAAGCGGGATCGTTAAGCAGGTCTACGTGAAAGGCTATAAAAAAGGAGACAAAGTCCTGCGTTATGCGCAGGTGATCGTCACTCAATAAAGTAAAAAATTACCGAGCGTTTTTCTCTCGGTATTTTTCAATTAAATCAAATTATAAAAAAACGAGGAATCGCTATGAAACGGATTTTACCCTCCTATCCTTTGTTTATCAAGGATCCCAATTTTTCCCTTTGGTCTCCGAGCGAGGAACTGAACAAGAGCCACGTGAAAACCTGGTTCGGTGCGGAAAAGAAAATCTACGGCTTTTTAAAGACGGGCAGAAACGCCTACTGCTTTATGGGGAACGCCGAGGACTTTGCGTCCTATGGGGTGATTCCTGCGAAACAGACCGATTTAAGCGTCACGGCGTTTTCGACGGATTACACGTTCAAGGCGGGGAACGCCAAGCTTAAGCTCCGTTTTGTCTCCCCGCTTCCGCCCGACGATTTAGAACTTCTTTCCTTGCCTGTGGCGTATATGGAATACGAGATTGAGGGCGTGGAAAACTCGGAAATTTCAATGTTTGTCAGCGGGAAGATCGCTTATAACGATATCCGTGAGAATATGAATAAATCCGTCCGCGGCGGCGTGATAGCGCTCGACGGCTTCGAGGCGGGCTTTGTGGGACTCAAGCGGCAGCTCCTCCTCTCCAACAACGACGACGCGATCGGTGCGGATTGGGGATATTGGTATTTGACGGGCGAGACGGCGTATCTTGCCGACGTAGCCGATCTCGGCGCATATCTTGCAGGGGGAGTGAAAGCTTTTTCCGCAAACGGCGAGGATAAATACATAGCTTCCGTCAATCACGCAAAAACGGGTGTGATCGCGCTCGGTTACGACGATATCGTTTCAATCGACTACTACGGGGACTTTTTAAAGGGATACTATCTCGAGAATCACACGATTGGAGAAGCACTTGAATACACGCAAAAAAACCATAAGGCGATCGACGCGCAGCTCGATAAATTTTCCGCAGATTTGAAAGCGAGGGCGGCGAAATACGGCGAGAAGTACGAGACGGTTTTAAACGCGTCCTTGCGTCAGAGTGTGGGTGCGCATAAGCTCGTCAGGGACAGGGAGGGAAACGTTTTGTTCCTGTCCAAGGAATGTGATTCCAACGGCTGTATTGCGACCGTCGACGTCTCTTATCCCTCAATGCCCTTATACCTGCTCTATAATCCCGAGCTTGTCAAGGGCATGATGCGTCCCATACTGAAATTCGCCAAAATGCCTGTTTGGAACTATGATTTTGCGCCGCACGACGCGGGTACTTATCCCGCTTGTTCGGGGCAGGTCTACGGCTTGAATCAGACCAAGACCCATTATCACGGGAACTATTATAAGGGCGGTTTTGCGGAGACGCATTTCCCTCTCTATCAACTCCCCGCCTCCTTCAAGGTTTACAATTTTGCCTACCAAATGCCCGTTGAGGAATGTGCGAATCTGCTCATTATGTTCCTTGCCGCTTATAAGTTTGACGGCGACATTTCCTTCTTTGAAAACGAGTTTGCGCTTTGCGAAAAGTGGGTGGAATACCTTGTTAAATACGGTTTGAAGCCCGAAAACCAGCTTTGCACGGACGATTTTGCAGGGCATCTCAAAAACAACTTGAATCTTGCAATCAAGGCGACGGTGGGTATCGCGGCGTATGCAGAACTGACAAACGCTTGCGGCAAAGGTGAAACGGGAGCGAAGTACCGTAAGATCGCGGAGGAATTTGCGGCAGAGATTATAGCGTTTGCGGCGAAATTCCCGCATATGCCCATTACGTGGGATACGGACGAAAAGACGTTCAGCCTGAAATATAACTTTGCGTTTGATAAAATTTTCGACTTGGGACTCTTCCCGCAGAGCCTTTTCGAGAGCGAGACGGACTACTACGTTCAAAAATGCGCGAAGTACGGCACGCCGCTTGATAGCCGTAAATCCTACACCAAGAGCGATTGGCTGATGTGGGCGGCATGTCTCACGGACGATTTTGAAAAGCAGAAAAAGCTGATTTCCGCGCTCGAACGCTTCTTAAGAGAGACCCCCGATCGGGTGCCGTTCAGTGATTGGTATGAGACGGTGGACGGCAAGCATTGGTATTTCCAGGCGCGGACCGTTCAAGGCGGCTGTTTCATTCTTCTGTTGAATAAGTAATAGAACGAATACTCCCGATGAAAAGTCGGGAGTATTTTTTATGCGTTAATAAAAAGGGGTTTAAAGGATAATAAAAAAGAGCAACCATGTATGATTGCTCTTTTTTTATTGCGCTGTTAAAGCTTAATTAAATCTCTCTTTTGCCTTATAGGTGGTGTGGAGAAGCTCGTGCGCCTTATGCGAGTTGGGCTCGCCGAGGAAGGATTCATAGAGCTCCACGATTTGAGGGTTCTTATGCGAAACTCTTAATTCCTTGCTCTCGTCCTCTTGATAGAGCGCCGCAGCTCTCTTCGCCTTGAACGTGTCGAGAATGTCCGCGTCCTCGTTGGGAAGGAAGCAGGGCTTGACATACGGCTGACCGCCGCCTGCAACACACCCGCCGGGGCAGCCCATGATCTCAATGAAGAGATAGGGGCTCTTGCCTTCTCTGATCTGATCGAGGAGAACTTTCGCGTTCTTCATGCCGTGTGCAACGGCAACCTTGACTTCCGTGCCGCCGAGGTTATAGCTCGCTTCTTTAATACCCTCGAAGCCTCTCACAGCCGTCAACTCAACCTTTTCAAGCTCCTTGCCCGTCAGCTTATAAGCCGCCGTTCTGAGCGCCGCTTCCATAACGCCGCCCGTGGTACCGAAGATAACGCCCGCGCCCGTGTATTCGCCAACGATATCGTTGTCGAACTGCTCGTCGGGAAGCTTTGCGAAGTTGATGCCCGAACGCTTAATGAGCTTACCGAGCTCTCTAGTTGTGAGAACTGCGTCGACGTCCTTAAGTCCGTTGACGGACAGCTCGGGTCTCTCTTTCTCATACTTCTTCGCCGTGCAGGGCATGATCGAAACGACGAACATGTCTTTAGGATCAATGCCGTTCTTCTCGCAATAGTAGCTCTTAAGAATCGCACCGAACATTTCGTGGGGCGATTTGCAGGACGAAAGGTGGGGAATGAGGTCGCCGTAGTAGTATTCGCAGTAGTTGACCCAACCGGGCGAGCAGGACGTGATCATGGGCAGCGTGCCGCCGTTCTTCACGCGGCTCAAAAGCTCGGTTGCTTCTTCCATGATCGTGAGGTCTGCACCGAAGTTGGTGTCGAACACTTTCTTGAAGCCGAGGCGCTTCAACGCCGCGACCATCTTGCCCGTGACAAGGGTACCGACAGGCATATCAAACTCTTCGCCGAGCGCCGCTCTCACGGCGGGAGCGGTCTGAACGACCACGTATTTGCCCGCTTTCATAGCCGCGTCGACCTTATCGATCTCGGAGACTTCCATGAGCGCGCCCGTGGGGCAGACGCTCACGCACTGACCGCAGAGGATGCAGGGGGAGTTTGCAAAGCTTCTGTTTTCAGCGGGAGCAACGATCGTGTTGAAGCCTCTCTTTTCAAAGCCCAAAACACCCGTACCGTGCGCGTTTTTACATCTCTCCACGCAACGACCGCAAAGCACGCACTTGGAAGTGTCTCTCACGATCGAGGGGGTGAGACGGTCGACCGTAACAGCGGTCTGTTCGCCCACGTACATATCGTCTCTTGCGCCCGTCACTTTTGCAACGTGCAGGAGCTCGCATTTGCCGTTCTTATCGCACTGCTGGCAGTTTTTGTTGTGGTTGGAAAGAAGAAGCTCGACGGAGGTTCTTCTTGCTGCGGTTGCCTTGGGCGAGGAGATCTTGATCTCCATACCCTCTGCAACGGGGTACACGCAGGACGCCACAAGACCTCTTGCGCCCGTTGCCTCTACGAGACAGACGCGGCAGGAGCCCTTGGAGCATTCTCCGTGGTTGAAAGCGCAAAGGGAAGGAATCTCGAATCCGCAAGCTTTTGCCGCTTCCAAAATAGTTAAACCGGCTTCTACCTCGAAAGGTACGCCCTCGATTTTAATGTTGACTTTAGCCATTGTGAATTCCTCCGCTTATTTCTTAATGATAGCCTTGAACTTACAAGAAGCGATACACATACCGCACTTGACGCACTTCGCCTGATCGATCTGATAGGAGGGAAGCTTCTTGCCGGGCGCGGTGTAGTCCGTCTTGTTGATCGCGTTGACAGGGCAGCTTCTCGCGCAGACGCCGCAACCGAAGCACTTATCCTGCTCGATCGTATATTGCATCAAATTCTTACAAATATGCGCGGGACACTTCTTGTCCACGATGTGCGCGATATATTCGTCTCTGAAATGCTTGAGCGTGGAGAGAATGGGGTTGGGAGCCGTTTGACCGAGACCGCAGAGGGAGTTGCTCTTGACGTTTTCCGCAAGCTCCTCGAGTTCGGTGAGGTCGTCCATCGTTGCCTTACCGTCCGTGATCTTGGTGAGGATTTCGAGCATTCTCTTGGTGCCGATACGGCAGGGGCTGCACTTACCGCAGGATTCGTCGTAGATGAATTCCATGTAGTATTTCGCAACGTCGACCATACAGTTGTCGTCGTCCCTGACGATTGCGCCGCCCGAGCCCATCATGGAGCCCTTCGCGACGAGGTTGTCGAAGTCGATCTCCGCGTCGAGGTCTTCTGCCGTCAAGCAACCGCCCGAGGGACCGCCTGTTTGGATCGCCTTGAACTTCTTGCCGTCGGGAATACCGCCGCCGATGTCGTAGATAAGCTCGCGGAGAGTCGTACCCATCGGGATTTCGACGAGACCGACGTTATTGATCTTGCCGCCGAGCGCGAACACCTTCGTGCCCTTGGAGCGTTCCGTGCCGTATTTTGCGAACGCGTCCTTGCCCTCTCTTAAAATATAGGGCACGCACGCGAGCGTTTCAACGTTATTGATGATGGAAGGCTTGCCCCAAAGACCCTTGACTGCAGGGAACGGGGGACGGGGACGAGGCATACCTCTCTGACCCTCAATGGAGTTCAAAAGCGCCGTCTCCTCGCCACAGACGAACGCACCCGCGCCGAGACGGATGTGTACTCTAAACGAGAAGTTTGTGCCAAGAATATTGTCGCCCAAAAGTCCGAGCTCTTCCGCCTGCTTGATTGCAATCTTCAAGCGGTTGACTGCGATGGGGTACTCTGCACGGACGTAGAAATAACCGTTCTGCGCGCCGATTGCATAACCTGCAATCATCATACCCTCGATCACAGCAAGGGGATTGCCCTCGAGAATGGATCTGTCCATGAATGCGCCGGGGTCACCCTCGTCGCCGTTACAAACGACGTATTTCTCGCCCTCGGGCTGCGCATAGGCGAACTGCCACTTTCTGCCCGTGGGGAAGCCGCCGCCGCCGCGTCCGCGAAGACCCGAATCAAGGACCTCCTGAATGACGTCTGCTCTGTCCATTTGCAGGGCTCTTGCGAGACCTTTGAACGCGCCTGCGCCGAGGTTTTCATTAATGTCCTCGGGGTTGAGGCTGCCGCAGCCGTGAAGCGCGATACGGACCTGCTTTTTATAGAAGTTGATATCGTCCTGCTTGGTGACCTTTTCAGCCGTTGCGGGATCGACGTAGAGAAGTCTGTCCACAACCTCGCCGCCCTCGATATCCTTTTCGACGATCTCTTGAACGTCTTCAACCTTAACGAGGCGGTATAACGTGTCCTCGGGATAGATCTTGACGAAGGGGCCCTGCGAGCAGAAGCCGAAGCAACCAACCTGATTGACGGTCACTTTATCGCCGAGATTCTTTTCCGCGATGATCTTTTTAAATTCCGCGGTAATCTCGTCGGACTTGGAGGAAAGACAGCCGGTACCGCCGCAGAGGACGATATGTCTCTTGCCGTCGTTACCCGTAAATTTTGCGCTGAGGCACGCCGCGCATTTCGCGGAGGTTTCGTTCAGCTCTTGAAAATTCTTAATCATCAGTTGTTCGCCTCCATTTCTCTGTATTCAGCCACGACCTTGGGTACGGAATCAACGGTGAGTTTGGGATACACCTTGCCGTTGATCGTAACGGCGGGAGCGATACCGCAAGCGCCGATGCAGCGAAGCGCGTCCAGCGTGAACAGCCCGTCCTCGGATGTTTCGCCGGGCTTGATCCCGATAAGCTCGGAGAACTTGTCGATAATCTGTTGCGCGCCCTTTACGTAACAAGCGGTGCCGAGACAGCAGCCGATTACGTATTTTCCCTTGGGTTTGAGCGAGAAGAACGAGTAGAACGTGACCACGCCGTAAATTTCGGCAACGGAGATCCCCGTTCTTTCGGAAACGAGTTCCTGTACTTCCAGAGGAATGTAGCCGTATTCCTTCTGAATGTCGCTCAGAATCATCATAAGCGGCGTTGTTTCGTCAACGTATCTATCGCAGATCTCGTTGATCTTTTTGACTGCCGCCTCTTGTAAATGAGCCATAGTAGCCCTCCTTTAAAATGTTTAAAAAGTAGAAATGCACACCTCTATGTGTACCACATAGCCGTACAAATTTATTATACTATATTTTCTTTGTAGTGTCAATGTAAAATCCCGTTTTTATCGATATTTTTTCGGGAAATTTTTATCGATTGAGTCAATAAAAAAGGAAACGGAGGCAAAAATTGCTTGTCTCCGTTTCCGGTGCTCTTGTTTTTTGGCGGAATTTTATAAATAGGGGATCACGACCGCCGTTAAAACGACGACGCCGAGAATGATCCGATAGATCCCGAACGGTTTGAAATCGTGCTTTTTCACAAAACGCATCAGGAATTTGATGCACAAAAGCGAAACGGCGAACGCGACGGCGCAGCCGATGAGAAGATAGCCGATCTCCGCGCCTGTGAAACCGTTTCCGTCCATAAAAAATTGCAGGAGTTTATAGCCGCTCGCCCCCACCATGGTCGGAATAGCGAGGAAAAACGTGAATTCTGCCGCCGCTGTTCTTGAGACGCCCAAAAGAAGCGCGCCGATAATGGTTACGCCCGAGCGCGAGGTGCCGGGAATTGCCGCGAGCACTTGAAAGCAGCCGATGAAAAACGCCGTTTTATAGGAGAGGGCGGAAATTTCCGAAATCTTCGTGTCCTTGCCCTTATTAAAGGATTCCACGACAATGAAAATAATACCGTAGAGGATAAGCATGGCTGCAACGACGACGGTTTCCTGCGTGGGGGAAAGCTTTTCAAAAAGCTTATCGGCAACTAGCGCCAAAAGGGCGGGAACGCAGGCGAGAACAACCTTGAGCCAAAGGGTCAAAGTGTCTTTTTTCCAAACCGTTTTCCTCTCCCCGTTTTCTTGCACTTCTGTCCCAAGAGGAAAAAGCTGTTTCCAAAAGACGACGACAACCGCGAGAATTGCTGCGAGCTGAATCACGTACTCGAACATATCGACGAACGCTTCCCGCTGTTTGAGAGGGAAAAAGGAGTCGAACAAGATCATGTGTCCCGTGCTGGAGACGGGGAGCCATTCCGTGATCCCTTCGATGATGCCGACGAGGATAATTTTGAGAATTTCGATAAATTCCATGAAGCGTTTCTCCTGAAAATCTCATCTGTTTTTAGCGTTTGAACGGTCTATGCACAGGCATTATAGCACGAAACGCCCAAAAAGTAAACAAAAAACCGTAAAAAACTCACAAAATTGGGAAGATTAAGAAAATTTTTTTAACAAAACCTTGCAATCGCGACGCGGTTGTGTTATAATAACATTGTATTCAAGATAAAACGGGGAAAATGCGCGATTCTTTTGCAGGGTTCGTTTCGCAGGGGATACAAGCTTTTTATGTTTCTATTGGGGGTACGGAATATATTAAGGAGGTGTACCTAAGATGAGTCAGGGTACAGTCAAATGGTTTAATGCGGAGAAGGGCTACGGCTTTATCGCGAACGACGAGGGTGGGGACGACGTGTTCGTTCACTATTCCGCGATCCAAGCGGAGGGCTACAGAAGCCTGAAAGAGGGGCAGAAAGTTTCCTTTGAGACGGAAGAAGACCCCAAAAATCCCAATAAGCTTCGCGCCGTGAACGTGACCGCGCTGTAAGCCGTAGGGAGGCCCAAAGAAAAAAGCGAAAGAAAAAACGTTTTAAAGATACGACCGAGAGGATTCTCGCGGCCGCAGACCTTTATACGCGAAACGGTGACGCATTTTCCACCGCACCTTGCTTGCGTGAAAAACAAGAGGTGCGGTGCTTTTTTTGGTCGAAAGGATAGAGCATGAAAGAGACGAAAGAAAAAATTAAAAAGCCGAAAGAGAATGAAGACGGGACACCCGTGTCCGAGGTTACCGTACTTAAAAGCGGCAATGCGCCGACAGAAGAAGAGGCGGTTTCATGCGGGCAAGAGAGAACGGTAAAAAAAGAGGGGTATATTAAGCGCAAACTGAAATCCGCGCTGCACGCCTTTCTTCTTGCGCTTCACGATCGGGAGGCGGTCGTTCGTCACATCAAGGCAAAGCGGATTGCCGTTTTGGCGTTTTTGTTGTTTTTCCTCGTTTCCACCACGGTGTTTTTCGTGACGGTCGGGCAAAAGATCGAGCTGTTTGTCAAGGATCCCGAGGGCTTCAAAAGCTGGTTGGACAGCTTTGGCGCGGGCAGCGTGACGGTCTTTGTCGTTTTGCGCGTTTTACAGACGGTTTTAAGAATCGTTCCGGGCGGTGCGCTCCAGCTTGCGGGCGGCTGTGTGTTCGGAACGTGGGGCGGGCTTTTATGGTGTCTTGTGGGATCTTTGATCGGCACGCTGATCATTCTAATTTTGAGCCGTTGCTTCGGGACCCGTCTCGTCGGGCTTTTCGTTTCCCCCGAACGCGTGAAATCCTTTTCTCTCTTAAAGGATAAGAAAAAACGCAATTTCGTATTTTTCCTTTTATACCTGGTTCCAGGCGTGCCCAAAGACGTTTTTGCATGGGTTGCGGGTGTGACGGACGAAAACATTTTCGAGTTTTTGTTAATTTCGACGATCGGTCGTCTGCCGTCCGTGCTTGTGTCCACTTGGTGCGGCGCGGAGCTCGTCAGCCGTAATTATATGCGCGCGGTGATCATTTTCGCCGCGGTGATCGTGGCGGGCGTCGTGTTCGGCTTCGGGTATAGATACTTTGCTAAAAAACACCGTCAGGCTATCGCGGAAAAAAAGGAAGCGGCGGAAAAAGAGGAAAAAATCCCGTTCGACAGGATTCGACAAACAAAGTCAAAGTAAGACAAATAAAGACAGTCGAAAAAGGGAGGGTTTTGTTGATTTTCTTCCCGTTTTGTAGTATCATATTATTAGCCGAGAGGGGAGACCCTGCGGCAATACAAACGCTTGGAGGATACGGACATGACGGAAGAAAAAATGGGCAGGGTAAGCAAGGAAGAAGTGGCGGAGGAGCTGTTTGCGGCAATCAAGGACTGTTTTGTCGGCAAGGCGAATTTAAACGGCTGTAAAATCGAGCTTGCGCTTTTGAGCGGAGAGACGTTCGCTATTTTCGTGCAGGAAAGCAATTGACGAATTTTTGTGAAATTTCAATAATAGACCCGACCGTGCTATTGACAAAGCGGTCGGGTTTATTGTATAATAAGAATCGAAAACGACGAAAAAGGGGGATAGTATGTATCCTTATGCAATTTTGAAAATCGGCGGCGAGGGAATTTTGTATTTTTACGATCTGTTTCTCGCGATCGGCGTGATTGCTGCGTTGCTTTTGGCTGACCGTATGACGGTGAAGCGCGGCTTTTCCGTCACGCTTCAACGGCTCGTGATTGTGTGCGTGGTTGCGGCGGTTGTGCTCGGTTACGGTGCGGCGGTGCTCTTTCAGGCGGTCTATAATTACCTCGGGGATCCTGCCTCGGGATTTCGGATCGATTCGGACACGGGCGCGACCTTTCAAGGCGGCTTGATCGGCGGCGCGCTCACTTACGTTCTCGTTTATTTTATCGGCGGGAAATATCTCTGCAAGGACGGCGAGGAGAAAAAGCGGTTTCCCGATATGCTTGATATCGCGGCGGTGTGTATCCCGCTTGCGCACGCGTTCGGGCGGCTCGGGTGCCTGTTCGGCGGTTGTTGCCACGGCGCGGAGACGGACGCTTGGTATGGGATAACCATGATTGATCAGGGCGTGAAAGTGGTGCCCGTTCAGCTTTTTGAGAGTCTGTTTTTATTTGCGCTTTCGGGCGGGCTCATCGCGCTCTTTTTCAAAAATACGGGGGATAAAAAATTTCCGCTCATGCCCGTTTACTGCGTGGGCTACGGCATTTGGCGTTTCTTTATCGAGTTTGCCCGTGCGGACGATCGCGGGGCAACGGTCATTCCCTTTTTGACTCCCTCCCAGCTTATTTCTCTCATCATGTTTTTGATTGGCGTCGGCTATTTTGCGCTTTGGTTTTTCAAGCTCCGCAAAAAGGCTTCCGCGCCTTGCGAAACGGCAGAGGAGGAGCTTAATAAGGAGTAAATGAAAAAAACGAACGGTAAATGATAGAATTAAGCCCAAATTTTTGTTAGCTTCACAAATAAATAATTGTCCCTTTACGCCAAGCGGAAAAATGTTTTTTACCATTGACATTTTTCCGCTTTTATGATATAATCATAAACGTAGAAAACCGCACGGTCGGTAACGATAAAAAGAAACGGAGGAAGCAATCATGTTGCAGACAGAAGCGCAAAAGCTCTTTGAGGAATTATACGGCAAAAAGGCGGAGGACCTGTTTACAGCGGCGGGCAGAATCAACGTCATCGGCGAGCACGTCGATTATTGCGGGGGAAAGGTGTTCCCTGCTGCGTTGAATCTGCGTTGCAACGTCTATGGCAGAAAGAACGGGGAAAACGTCATCCGCGTTGCCGCCAGCGACTTTAAGGAGGTTGTCACGCTCGAGATCGATAAGCTCGACTCCTATAAAAACCTCAAATGGGGGAACTATCAGGCAGGCGTTGCATATTATCTTCAGGAGAGCGGTACGCCCATGGTCGGCTGTGACCTTCTCTATGATTGCACGGTGCCGTTCGGCAGCGGGCTTTCCTCTTCGGCGGCAATCGAGGTTTCGACGGCGGTTGCTTTGAGCGAATATGCGGGTGTGAGCTATGATAAAGTTCAGCTCGCCCTCATTTCCCAGCGCGCGGAGAACAAATATGCGGGTGTGAACTGCGGCATCATGGACCAATTCGCTTCCGCGATGGGGAAAAAGGAGCATGCAATCTTGCTTGATTGCTCTAGCCTTGAATATGAATACGTGCCTTTGAAATTGGGCGACTATTGCCTTGTCGTTGCCAACTGTAACAAGCCTCATAATCTTGTAGAGAGCAAGTATAACGTCCGTCGTCACGAGGTGGAAACGGCGCTTAAAGCCATTCGCAAGGTCAAGGACGTGAGTTGTCTTGCCGAGCTTACCCCCAAGGAATTCAACGAGGTCAAATACCTCCTTTCGGGTGTGGTTGCCAAGCGTGCGGAGCACGTGGTTATGGAATGTCAGCGCGTGAAAGAGGCGGTTGAGGCGTTGAAGAGCGGCGATCTCGTTGAGCTTGGCAGACTTTTGAATGAAAGCCATTATAGCTTGCGCGATCTTTACGAGGTCACGGGCAAGGAGCTCGATATGCTCTCCGAGCTTGCGAGAAAGGAGACCTGCTGCCTTGGCTCCCGCATGATCGGCGCGGGTTTCGGCGGGTGCACGATTTCCATTGTTAAAAAGGACGCGGTGGAGGGCTTTATCAGCCGTGTCGATAGAGCGTATTATAGCGCAATCGGCTACCGTGCAAGCTTCTATGAAACCTCTGTGGAGGACGGCGTGACCGTGCAAAAATTATGATTAACCAACCCTTGTCCGACCTTTTGGCGTATGCAAAGCTCCACCTCGGTTTCAACGAGGCGGACGAGACCTACACCGCCAATATACTTATGGAAAAGCTCGGGCTTCCCGACTACGAGCCCTGTTGGGTAAACGCACGCAAAATCCAGAATTTGCGTAGTCCCGACGCGGTGCTTGCGCCCGTTCTCGCCTATGCGAAAGCACAGGGAATCGTGGAGGACGGCGAGGAGGAGTTTTTCACTTCCGAAATTCTCGATATTCTTTCGCCCAGACCTTCCGAGGCGCGCGCCGTTTTTAACGCAAAATATGAAAACAGTCCCGCGGCGGCTTTCGATTATCTTTATGATCTTGGCGTGAAAAACGATTACGTCAAGCTCTCCGCGATCGAGCGGAACCGTTGCTGGACGGCAGAAACGACCAAAAATAAGATCGAGATTACGATCAATTTAAGCAAGCCCGAGAAAAATAACAAACTCACGGCGAAGCTGAAAAACGTCGCAACAGGATACCCAAAGTGCATGCTTTGCCGAGAAAACGTCGGTTACGTCGGTCAAGGCAGGACTCGCCGCAATATGCGGACGGTGCCCTTAACGCTCGCGGGTGAAAGCTGGTTTTGGCAGTATTCCCCCTATGCGTATTTCCATCAGCACGGAATTGCGATCAACGAAAAGCACACGCCCATGGTTTTGGACGGCAAGACGTTTGAAAAACTTCTCGATTTCGTGGATTATGCGCCGCAGTTTTTTATCGGCTCCAATGCGCCGTTGCCCATTGTGGGCGGCAGCATTCTTGCACACGAGCATTTTCAGGGCGGAAACCACGTGTTCCCGATGTTCAAGGCGCCTGTGCGCCGTGAGCTCGTGTCCCCCGTCGAGGGCGTTGAGGCGTGTATTATCGATTGGTACAACAGCGTGGTGCTCTTGACAAGCGAAGATAAATTCGCTGTCGTTACCGCCGCAGAAAAGATTCTTTCCGCTTGGGTGGGTTATTCGGATGAATCTGTCGGGCTTATTGCCGAGACGGACGCGCCGCACAACACGCTTGCACCGATTGCAAGAAAGGTGGACGGGAAATATAACCTCTACTTGCTTTTGCGCAACAACCGTTGCGACGAGGCACATCCCGACGGCATTTTCCACGCGCATAAGGAATATCACAACATTAAGAGTGAATCGATCGGCTTGATCGAGGCAATGGGTCGTTTTATTCTGCCCGGGCGGTTAGACCGTCAGCTTAAAGAGGTGGAAAAATTCCTGACGGGTGAGAACACGGAAATCACCGAGGATCTTGCGTTGCATGCAGACATGGTGGCGTCTCTCTTGAAAGAATACGGCAATAATCTCACGTCGGACGCCGCGCGCGAGGTTGTGAAAGAACGGGTGGAGAGCGTTTGCGAAAACATTCTTTTGAACACCGCAGTGTTTAAATGCGACCGTCACGGCGAAGCTGCTTTCCTGCGCTTTTTGGAAACTTGCGGCTACACCCCCGCCAATTAAAATTCTTGCCCGCCGTTTGATAAAAACGCGCGGGCTTTTTGCTTTTATTCTCGCCAAAGCATTCCATGTTTCAAGCAATCCATCGCATATTACGACAGGGGTTTTGATCATTCTCGATTTTTTTCGACAAGAGATACCGCATAAAAATTTTTTATCGAAAAACAGGTGTTTTTATCGAAAAACGTATGCCCGACGGTGCATACGAGAGAAAACCGCTTAAAAACAATGCCGAAACAGCGGGAAATAGGGGGAATTTCGTCGCATTTTTGCGCCCGCATATGCGGTTTGGCACAGACGAAAAAATTAAAAAAAGAGGAGGAAAAAAACCTTGAAATACATATTATCGCTCGATCAGGGCACGACGTCCTCGCGCGCCGCGCTTGTGGACGAACGGGGGAAGCTCGT
Organism: Clostridia bacterium; assembly: GCA_017467275.1. Lineage (GTDB taxonomy): Bacteria > Bacillota > Clostridia > Christensenellales > Borkfalkiaceae > Scatosoma. The sequence goes on from JAFTSN010000028.1 coordinate 84,778, forward strand.
TTCTATTTTAAACCGCGAATTTCCGCAGATTTACCCCCAAGAGGGCTGGGTAGAGCACGACCCTATGGATATTTGGTCGAGTCAATACGGCGTGATGATGGAGGTTGTCGCAAAGAGCGGCGTAAAAATCGAGGATATTGCGGGGATCGGGATTACCAATCAACGCGAAACGACGATTGTCTGGGAAAAGGCGACGGGAAAGCCCGTCTATAACGCAATCGTTTGGCAATGCCGCCGCACCGCGCCCATCATCGCGAAAATAGAGGCGGCGGGCAAGCGCGATATGATCGTTCAAAAGACAGGGCTTGTGCCCGACGCGTATTTTTCCGCAAGCAAGCTTCAATGGATTCTCGACACCGTTGAGGGCGCGCGGGAGAGAGCCGAGCGCGGCGAGCTTTTGTTTGGCACGGTGGACACGTGGCTAGTTTGGAAGCTGACGAACGGCAGGACGCACGTGACCGATCGCACCAACGCTTCGCGGACCATGCTTTTCAATATCCAAACCATGGATTGGGACGAGGAACTCTTATCCCTCTTTCATATTCCCCGTGCGATGCTTCCTAAAATTTGCAGCTCGGGCGAGGTCTACGGCACGGCAAACGTGGGGGGCATGTCCTTGCCTATTGCGGGAATTGCGGGCGATCAACAGGCGGCGCTGTTCGGTCAGGGCTGTTTTGAAAAGGGAGAGGCAAAGAACACCTACGGCACGGGCTGTTTCCTGCTTATGAACACGGGTAACGCCCGTCCCGTGAGCAAAAACGGGCTTTTAACGACGGTCGCGGCAACCCTTAAGGGCGAAGCTGCGCAATACGCGCTCGAGGGCAGCGTGTTTATCGGCGGGGCGGTCATTCAATGGCTCCGCGACGAAATGCGGTTTTTGAGCGAAAGCCGCGACGCGGAGTACTACGCACAAAAGGTTAAGGACACGGGCGGAGTCTATCTTGTTCCCGCATTTACGGGCATAGGCGCACCCTATTGGGATATGTATGCCCGCGGCACGATTGTGGGTATCACGCGTGGCACCAAGCGCGAGCACATCATTCGCGCGGCGCAAGAATCGATCGCTTATCAATCCGCCGATTTGGTTTCGGCGATGGAAAAGGACACAGGCTTAACCTTGCAAAGTTTGAAAGTGGACGGCGGGGCTTCCCGTGACAGCTTCTTAATGCAGTTTCAAGCCGACATTTTAGGAAAAACGACCGTTCGCCCGTCTGTTCATGAAACGACGGCTTTAGGCGCGGCGTTGCTCGCAGGGCTTGCCGTGGGCGTATGGCGGGATAAAGCCGAGGTTAAGCGGTTATGGGAAGCGGAGCGGACTTACACTCCCGCAATGAGCGAGGCTGAAAGGACGAAAAAGCTCAATCTTTGGCACCGCGCCGTCTCATGCAGTTTAGGCTGGGCAAAGGACACCGATAATTAAGGGGCAAAGAGAACCCGATTGTGGGTTGTAAAGGACGGGTTGCCTGTTAAGAAAACCGTCGTGCGGATAAGAACGCAGAAAATTACCATATATAAAGACTCTGCTCAAGATGATATGCACCCCAAAAGTTTGTCTAACTTTTGGGGTGCATATCATTCTTCGCTTATCTTTTTGTATTCTCGCGCGCAGTTTGCGGCAAAGCCATCAAACGCGCCGTAGCCTCCGCAATAAAATTCCACGGTCTCGCCTTTTAACATACATTTTAAAAAATTGACAAACTTGCTTTTAAATTTATCTCCGCCCATAAAATCCCTGTGTCCAAAAAAAGCAATAATTATTTACGCCCGCTCCTTATTTTGTAATCGCACTTTTAGTATATCATGAATCAACTTAAAAAGCAAATATATACGGAGATATAAATCCGTATATTTCTAAATTTTTTTGGTAAACTATTATGCAGATATACCTGCATACGAGGTGCGTTAATGACGGTTTGCCAAGCTGTTTCAAAAAGGATAAAGGACCTTTTGAAAGAAAAGAGAATGACCCAATACCGTTTGGAAAAGAAATCTAACGTTTTACATGGAAGCCTAAATTGTATTATGCGCTGTAAAAATAAAACGGTAAATTTAAACACTATTATGATGATCGCCAAGGGGTTCGATATGTCCGTTCTGGAATTTTTGAACGACCCTGTTTTCTTCTCGGAGGAGTTAGAGATAGAATACTGAAAATATAACGACCCGCCCCGCTTGCAAACGCAAGCGGGGCGGGCGTTATATTTTCAGCGTGCCGTGTAATCGATTAAAGAATAGGAATGGTTTTTAAGTACACAACGTCGGTGCGGTTTGCCGCGTCGCCCTCGGCGAGAACGAACGCTTTTTTCTGTATGGTCCCGCCCGCTTTTTCCACCAGGGCTTCCAGTCCCGAAAGCGAAGCGCCCGTGGAGATCACGTCGTCCACGATTCCCACGCGCTTGCCTTTTATCAGTGAAACGTCGTGTTTGGATAGATACAGCTTTTGTTCCTTACCCGTTGTGATCGAGGACTCGATATCCACCTCGATACCGTCCTGCATATAAAGCTTTTTGCTCTTTCTTGCAACTGCGTAGTAGTGCTGACCCAGCTCCCGCGCCACACAGTGGGCGAGCTGTAAGCCCTTGGATTCTGCGGTTAAAATAATTTCGCAGTCCGTGAGCTTTTCCGCGAGCTGTTTTGCGCAGTGCTCGGTAAGCTCACTGTTGCCGTGCAGATTAAAAAAACAGATCTTGATGCCGCTGGGCAGGGGCAGAACGGGCAGCTCTGCCTTGTAGCCGTCAAAATCTACAACGTAAATTTCGTTATCCATATAAGTATACCCCTTTCGGCGAGAAATTTCGCTTACACATTTATTGTATCACAACAAACGGGAAATGTAAACGGAAAAAGGCAAAAAAATTTTTCTTTTTTTGAGTTTTCAATAAAAGCCGATAAAGAAGGAATAACGAAGCGGGCGCGTGCGTTGACTTTTTTTTGTTCATGTGCTACAATATAAGAAAAAAGCGAGGGAAGCAGTTTGAGCGAGATTACGGCAATCACACCGCAAATTAAGGATAAAAGACGTTGCAACGTCTACGTGGATGGCAGATTTTACTGCGGTCTGACGCTCGAAGCGGCGATCAAAAACCGACTTAAGGTGGGGCAGACGGTGGACGGAGCGTTTTTGTCTGCTATTCAGCTTGAAAGTGAAAAATCGACCGCTCTCGATAAGGCGCTCACCCATATTTCCGCAACGCGCAAGACCGAGCGTGAGATTCGCAAATATCTCGCGGATAAGGGGTATCTGCCCGCCGTTTGCGACTACGTGGTGGAAAAGATGTTAGGTTACGGCTTTATAGACGACGGCGCCTATGCCCGCGAGTATACGGAAGCGGCAGCGAAGAAAAAGGGCAGACGGCTGATCAGAGCAGAGCTCAAGCAAAAGGGAATTTCCGACGAGGAGATCGGGGAAGCCACCGAGGAGATCGAGGGTGAGGAGGAGACGGCAAAGCGGTTGCTGGAAAAATATTTAAGGGGTAAGGCGCTCGATAGGGGCAATCTTCAAAAGGGCTTTCGCTATTTGATCGGCAAGGGCTTTGAATACGAAACGGCGCGCCGTGCCATCGCCGCCTTGGGGGAGGTTGAGGACGAATGAAAATTTTGCGCTTTGACGAGATAGAATCGACGAATACGTATGCCAAAACGCTGCTTTCGGGGGGCGAGGACGCGTTGATTATCGCCGAAAGACAGACGGGCGGCAGGGGCACCAAGGGCAGGAGCTTTTGCTCAAACGAGGGGGGCGTGTACGTGACGAAACTCACTTTTCACGCCGATTTTTCCGCGCGGGACGCATTTAAGATCATGGCAAACGCCGCGACGGCGGTCTGCACCGTTTTGGAACGGTTTTCCTTGACACCTTGCATCAAATGGGCGAACGACGTGTTTGTGAACGATCGAAAAATTTGCGGAATTTTGATCGAAAATACCCTTGCGGGGGAACATATAGCCGCTTCCATCGTCGGGATTGGGTTGAACGTGAACAACGAACTGCCCGAGGCGCTCAAAAATATCGGAATCAGTATGCGTGAGGCGGCAGGAACGGCGTTTGATAAGGCGGCAGTGGAGGCGGCGCTGATAGAGGCGCTTGAACGGGAATACACCGTGAAAGAATATATATCCCGCGTGGGGTATTTAAACCGCAAGATCACGCTTATCGAGGGAGATAAACGCACACCTGCCTATGCCCTTTCCGTCACGGAGCGAGGAGAGCTTATCGTGAAAACCGCGGACGGCGTGAGAAAAATCGCGGTGGGCGAGGTGTCTATTCAAAAATAAAAGGCGTTTTTAACGGTAGCCGAAGATGCGGACGAGGACGGCGGAGGAGAGCAAGATGCCGCCGAAAATGAGATAGTAAAGGGGAAACGGTGTGATCAGTGAGGTCAAAAGGAGCATGACGCCGCCTACGAAAAAGGCGCGGGCGTTGTTTTTTCCGAACCACAGCCGTTTTTTTCGTTCCATTTTTGCCGCGGGGGCGGCGGTGGGCTCGTATTCATAGTGTTCGGGCAAAAACGAAAAATCCTTTAAAAGGGAATAAATTTTGCCTCCCGCTTCGGTTTGTATGCAAAAACTTTCCGCGAGCTTTTTTGCCTCGGGCGAGAGATCGGAGCAGAATAAAAACTTTTTCTTTTTCGTGCTCACACGAATGATCTCGGCGATCAAGTCCCCGTCGGCGGGGCGCATAGTGAACACGGGAAATACGAGCGCGGATGGGGTCTCGATCGCGTAAAGCCCCGAGATTGTGCGTAGTTTATATTCTTTTCCGATTTCGTTTTCCCTCGGTTTCTCTATTCTGTCCTCGATCGAAAGGCATTGACCCACGCCCGAGGGCGGGGGCAGGCGGGTCGCTTGGGCGGGCGTTTTTGCTTCGGGGAAGTGAAGTGGGTTTTTAGAAACAAATTCGGGCAACGTGAACAGCGCGCGGAAATATTCGGCGTTGCGCTTATCCGAGCTCAATGCAAGCTGAAGAAAGAGCTTTTGACTTTCCGCGTCTTCCTTTTGCTTTCTTTTTGCTTTCGTGCGTTTCTTATCGAGCAGAAGATAGACGGGCGCGGAGACAAGCACTCCGAGCGCGGCGGCAAAAAGGAGAGAAGCGGGGAGAGTCAGCCGTAGGTATCGAAGCAGACACAGCGTGACGATAAAGGTCGAGAAAAAGGCAAAAAGAAGATCGGAAATAAAGGCGGATTTTTTCATATTCGATATTTTTGACGAAAAACACCCCGTTTAAACTTGAAAAAAGCGGAATTTTGCGCTATAATAAAGATAGGCATGAAAATAGGAATCTTCGGCGGGTCGTTCGACCCCGTACATCGCGAACACGTTCGGCTAGCGCAAGCGGCGATAAAAAGTCTTGCTTTAGACAGGTTGTTTATTATGCCCGCGCACACGCCGCCGCATAAGCAGGGCAAGCTCCTTTCCTCGGATAAGGATCGCTTTCGCATGTGCGAGCTTGCGTTCGAGGGGATTGAACGGGTCGAGATCTCGGATTACGAGCTCAAAGTGGGCGGGACGAGCTACACCTATCTCACTCTCGCACATTTTAAACAGCTATATCCCGAAGCCGAGCTTTTCTTTCTCGTGGGCACGGATATGCTCCGCGATTTTCCGAGTTGGAGATACCCCGAAAGGATTCTTGAGACGGCGACGCTCGCGGTCTGCGCGCGCAATGAGGAGCAGGGCTGGCTCGAGACGGAGCAAGCGACGTTTTTAAAACGGTTTTCTCGAAAATTTGCCGTTATCGGCTATAACGGCGAGAACGTTTCGTCCACGCGGATTCGCGTTTTGGCGGCGGCGGGCGAGGATATTTCGGCGTTTGTGGAGCGAGAGGTCGCTTCTTACGTTCAGGAAAAAGGGCTCTATGAAATCTTCGGCGCGAAAGAAGCGTTGGCGCTTGAAAAGGGGGAGCGAAAAGCCCATAGTATAAGGGTGGCGTTCTATGCCGCGGAGCACGCGGGGCGCTTTAAGCTCGACGAAAAAAAAGCGGTCACGGCGGCGCTCTTTCACGACTGTGCCAAAAATCTGCCGCAGGATTCCCCGCTTTTAAGGGGCTTTTGCCCGCCCGAGGGAGTGCCTGCGCCCGTTTGGCATCAATATGCGGGGGCTTACGTTGCAAAAACGGCGTTCGGCGTTTCAGACGAGGAAATTCTCGAGGCGATCTCCTTTCACACGAGCGGAAAGCCGAATATGAGCCCCCTTGCAAAGCTCATCTATCTTGCGGACATGCTCGAGGAGGGCAGGACGTATGGCGAGGCGGTGATCTTGCGCCGCGTGTTCGAGGAGCGGGGCTTGGACGAGGGCTACTTTTTCGCGTTAGAGCGTTCGCTCGCCTATTTAAGAGAGAAAGGCGGCGAGGTGTATCGGCTGACGGAGGAAGCGGCAGAGTATGAAGAAAAAACAATCAAAAACACAGAGAATAAATAATAAAAGAGGAGAAAACATTATGCAGAATGAAAATACGAGAGCATTGACGAGTAAGGAGCTTGCAACGGCGGCGTGTAAGGCGCTTGCGGATAAGCTGGGCAGAGATATTGTGACGATCTACGTGCGCGATAAGACGGTTTTGTGCGATTATTTTGTTTTGGCGAGCGGGCGTTCTGCCGCGCAGATCAAGGCGCTCGGCGAGAGTGTGGAGGAGTCGATTTCCAAAAATTACGGCATCGATCCCACCCGCACGGAGGGGGTGCGCGACGGACGTTGGGGGGTCATCGATTACGGCGACGTGATCGTGCATATTTTTAACGACGAAACGCGGCTTTTTTATCACCTCGAGCGGCTTTGGGCTGACGGGGAGAATCTTGAAAGATACGTTGAGGAATGAGCAAAACCCGCTCAAAGGCGGGGGTAAACGAAAATTAAAATTGAAAAATGCGGAAGAGTGCAAACGGCTCTTCCGCATTTTGATAGGCTGCGCAAATTCGTTAATCTGCTTCAAGGCTCGTCGCGGGGAGAGAAATTGATTTGACGGGGCTCGGAGTAGTCGCGTTTGGGACGGCGTTTTTTACGCTCTACGATATAGTAGACCGCTTCGGGTTCTTTATTCTCTTTTTTCGGGGCGGGCTTGGGCGCGTCCTCTTTTCTTTCCCGCGGGGGATTGAGATTTTTTTGCAGAATCATGACGAAATGTACGCCCACGAACGAGAGCGCAAACAAAAAAAGGAGTCCCAATAGCCCCCAAACGGGGGAGACGAGCAAAGCGTAAACGGAAAACACGTCAACCTCACAAAAAGCATTTTTCAAACGACGCCGCTTTTTTTGGCGCTGTTTATGAAATAATAACTCTTTATCCCTGTCATAAATTGCTTGAATTGGGAATAAAAGGAAAAGTTTTGCCGTATAATCGGTGTATGGACAAGATCAACGAACAACAAAATCAAGGTGCGGCTTCTTCCACGGGCGAGGGGATTGTGCTCCCGCCGTCCGAAGCGGAGGAGTATTGTCTTTTTAAACGGCAAAAGCGAATGGCGGAGGTGGGCGCGGCGTTTGCACGCGCCGAGCTCGAGGGGGCGCGCGGACTCACTTTATCCGAGCTTAAGCGACTTTCAGAGAGCGCGAAGCGGGTGGGCGCGGCGGCTGTGCGGACAACGCCGAATTTTATCGGCGTGCTAAAGAGCTTCTTGGCAGGGAGCGCCGTTTTAATCGATTGTGCGGTCGGCGGAACGGGAGAGACGACGGCAAAGGTTAAGGCGTATGAAACGAAACAGGCAGTCAAAAGCGGAGCGGGAGAACTCACGCTGACCGTGTGCGGCTCAAACATAAAAAACGGACGCTACGGCGAGGTCAAAAAGGAGATAAAAAAGGTCGTTAAGGCGGCGAGAAAGGGCTTGGTTAAAAAGCAGACGTTTGCAGTCAAGGTCTCGGCGGCGGGGCTTGGCTATGAGGACGTTTTGCGGCTTGCACGGCTCGTTGCGGAATGCGGCGGAAAGTTTTTGAGCGTGCCCTTTTTTGCGGGCGCGGAGACGCTAAAGCGGGATATGCAGGGGTGCTGTATGCTTGAGGTGACGGGCGTGGAGACAGCCGCCGATTATAAGATTCTCGTCGGCGCGGGCGTGGAGAGCATTTGCCTTGAAAACGCTGAAAGCGTTTATAACGAGCTCATGCGCGAGGCGCAGGACTGTAATTTTACCGTACCCGTTTTAGCGCCCTTTATCGGAAATAAGAGCGATGGTTTAGGCAAGACGAATAAAGACTTGAGCGGCGGCAATGAGGCTTCGGGAGAGAGTAAATACGACGGCGTTTCGCGCTTTGCGCTTGCTTCCGCGCCGTTCGGAATAGCAAAACACGTCGCCGAGCGGCACGGAGCGAAAAAAGAGAGGGAAAAACAGGCGGTAAAAGCAGAGCAGACGTCGATATTAGACGCGCTCGATTTGCCGGGGAACAAAAAAAATTGAACGAAGCGGCGGCAGGTGCAGACCTGCCGTTTTTTTGTGCGGATAAAAATAATAGCGGGGAAAGGGCGCGCATATAATAGTCGTATGAAAAAGACTATGATCGTATTTTGTGTGTCGGTGGCTTGCCTGTTTGTGTTTGCCTTTTCTCTCTGCGTGAACGCCCTCGCGGTTTCCGTGGTCTCACTCGACGCGCCCCTTTGCGTTGTGCTCGACGCGGGGCACGGCGGGATCGACGGCGGGGTGAGCGGCAAAAGGACGGGGGTTAAGGAAAGTGAGATAAACCTTTCGATCGTCATGAAATTGAAGCCGCTTTTTGAGGACGCGGGATTTGAGGTCGTTTTGACGAGAAAGACGGACGGCGGCTTATACGGCGCGGCAAGCAAGGGCTTTAAAAAACGGGATATGCAAAAGCGCAAGGAGATCATCGAGGAGGCTTCGCCCGCGCTCGTTATTTCCGTGCACCAAAATTATTATCCCTCCGCTTTTTTAAGGGGCGGGCAGGTGTTTTTCGATCGGGAAAGCGAGGGAGGTAAGGCGTTTGCATTGTTCATGCAAAAGCAGTTCAACGCCCTATATGCCGAGGAGGGCGTGAAAGAGCGGAGCGCGCTTTCGGGGGAATATTTCATATTGCGCTGTGCAAGCGCACCGTCCGTGATTGCAGAGTGTGGTTTTTTATCGAACGAGACGGACGAGGCGTTGCTCACAAGCGAGCGCTTCCAAGCGAGGATCGCGGAAGCAATTTTTGGCGCGGCGCTCGAATATCTTTCCGTTTCGGCAGGGGCGTGAACGCGGACACGGGTAGGGTGTTTTTTTATCGTTGGAGACATGGGTGGGTCGGATAGGCGTCGAATGCGGCAGGGAAAAACGCGTGAAAGACGGGGAAAAGTCTTGCAATCCGCTTGTAATTTACGCTAAAATGTGCTATAATGGCTATGCGGGTTGCCCTAAAGGGCAAAAAGGAGCGCGCATGGAGACGTTTTTCGGAAAAATGACCAAAGAGGAGGCGCGGGGCGTTAGTCCCGTCGTTTTGGCGTTTTTGGGAGACGCGGTGTATTCCGTTTGGGTCAGAGAAAGGCTGATAAAAAACGGAATCGGCAAGCCCTCGGAATTACAGGCAACTGCCGCCAGAATCGTTTCGGCGGGCGGGCAGAGCGCGCTGATAGAAAAACTTCTCCCCCTTTTGAGCGAGGAGGAGACGGAGGTTTTTAAGCGAGGCAGAAATGCGAAAAAGGCGACGAAAGCGCGAAGTGCGAGCGTTGCCGAGTATAACCGCTCGACGGGTTTTGAGGCGTTGATCGGCTACTTGTATCTCACGGGGCAGTGCGAGCGTTTGGAGGAGCTATTAAAGGAGGATGGCGGGGAGAACTATACCGCTGTAAAAAGTCATAAGGAGTTTAAGCCGTAAATGAAAACGGAGGGAAGAAACGCCGTCAGAGAGCTTTTGAAGACGGGGAAAGAGATTGAAAAAATTCTCATGGAAAAGGGGGCGCAGGGCTCTCTTTCCGTGTTGTTCGCCGAGGCGAGAAAGCGCAACGTGCGCGTGCAGTTCGTCTCTCGAGAAGTCCTCGATAAGGAGAGCGCGGACAAGCGGCATCAGGGCGTGATCGCGTTTGTCGCGGACTATGAGTACTATGATTTAGAGGACCTTATCGCGGAGAAAAAGAGCGAAAAGGGCGGGTTTATCGTGCTTTGCGACGGCATTGAGGACGTGCATAATCTAGGCAGTATCATTCGTGTGGCGGAGTGTGCGGGCGCGGACGGTGTGGTTATTCCCAAGGTCGGTTCGGCTTCCGTGACGGAGAGCGTCATTCGCATTTCGGCGGGGGCGGCAGAGCATATGAAGGTTGCCAAGGAGACGAATTTAAACGTCGCGATTGAAAAGCTTCAAAAAGCGGGCTATTGGGTGTATGCGCTCGAGGCGGGCGGCGAGGATATCTATAAAGAGAATTTCTCGGGGAACGTCGCGCTCGTCGTCGGGGGCGAGGATAGCGGTGTGAAGCGGCTGACAAAGGAAAAGTGCGATAAGGTTTTGTCCTTGCCGCTCATGGGTAAGGTCAATTCGCTGAATGCGTCTGTCGCGCTCGGAATTGCCGCTTACGAGGTTGTGAGAAACCGTTTGAAATAAGGAGAATAAGGTGTCGGAGCAGGGCAAAAAAACGGAGAGAGAGGAACGGGAGCTTTTGATTCTCGCGCAGAGCGGGGATAATCGGGCAACCGAGGAGCTTCTCATAAAATACGCGAGCCTCGTACGCGGAATTGCACGGCGGTATTTTTTGCCCGGCGGGGAGACGGAGGACCTCATTCAGGAGGGAGTCATCGGACTCTACGGCGCAATCGGGGATTATGACGCCGAGGGCGAAAACCGCATGAGCTTCCGCAATTTCGCCATGCTGTGCGTGGAGCGAAAGATCATGGACGCCGTCAGGCGTTCCAAGCGCAAAAAGAGCGCGCCTTTGAACGGTTACGTTTCCTTGATCGGCTCGGAGGGGGAATTGCCTGTCGAGAGCCCCGAGGAGGGGGTTATCCGTCAGGAGAATGCGCGGGAATTTTTACGCAAAATGAGCAGGGTATTATCCGATTTTGAGTTCCGTGTGATCACCCTGTATATGGACGGCGCGAGCTGTGCGGAGATCTGCGAAATGACGGGCAAGGACAGCAAGAGCGTCGATAACGCGATTCAACGAAGCCGCAGAAAGCTGCAAAAGGAACTCAAAAACGACTGAAAAACGGGAGGAAAAAGGTATGGCGTATTTGGCATTATACCGTATGTTCAGACCCGCGACGCTGAAGGACGTCGTGCGGCAGGAGCATATCGTGACCATACTCAAAAATCAGATAGAAACGGGCAAGATCGGGCACGCATATCTCTTTTGCGGGCCGCGCGGCACGGGAAAGACGAGCGTTGCGAAGATCTTTGCCGCCGCAATCAACTGCGAGAGTCCGAAAGAGGGCTCGCCCTGCGGAGAATGCGCCGTCTGCAAGGCATTGAAGGATCCCGCTAATCTCGACATTTCCGAGATCGACGCCGCCTCTAATAACGGCGTAGACGAAATGCGCGATCTTAGGGAAAAGGTGCAATATCCGCCCGTTGCGGGAAAATACAAGGTGTATATCGTGGACGAGGTGCACATGCTTTCCACGGGGGCGTTTAACGCGCTTTTAAAGACGCTCGAGGAGCCGCCTGCGCACGCCGTGTTCATTTTGGCTACGACCGAGGCGCAAAAGATTCCCGCGACCATTTTATCCCGCTGCATGCGGTTCGATTTCAAGCTGATTGCACAGGAGGATCTCGAGGAGCGGTTGCGCTTTGTGTTAAAGACGATCGGAAAGGACTATGAGGAGGAAGCCGTTGCCGCGATTGCGCGGGCGGGCGCGGGGAGCGTTCGCGATATGCTGTCCGTGGCTGACACCTGTGTTTCCTATTCAAGCGGAAAACTGACGGCAAAGGACGTTGCCGCCGTTTTGGGCAGTGCGGATTTTGCGGCGGTCGGGAAACTTTGCGGCGCGCTCTTAAAGGGCGACGTCGGCTGTGCGATTGCCGAAACGGAAAAGATTCTCGGCGAGGGCAAGAGCGTGGGAACCCTTTTAAAGGACGTCATGAATTATTTGAACGCGGTGACGGTTGCCAAGACCTGTCGGGACGCGGAGCGGATACTGTCTTTGCCGAAAGAGGTGTTTGCCGCCGTCAAGGAAGAGGCGGAAAAAGCGGACGGACACACCCTTTTGCGCGTGACGGAGATCTTTGCCAAAGCGGAGAACGATTCCCGCTATGCCGCTTCGCCCAAAATCGTGTTCGAGACCGCCGTTTTAAAGGCGGGATTGCCCGAGGAGGATAGAGACCCTGCGGCGCTGATGTCGCGCATCGCGATCCTCGAAAGGAAGATCAAAGAGGGGGTTGTCGCGCAGAGTGAGGTTTCCGCGTCGCCCACGCCCGAAAAAGCGGAGAAAAAGCCTGCACAGCAGTCGATGCAAGAACCGACGGGCGGCTATGATTACGCGGCTTACGACGTCCCGCCTCCCGACGAGGAGGCTACGGGCGGGAACGTATATTTTGACGCGGGCTTTGCGCCTGCGGAGGAAAAGCCCGCGCCCAAGCGGGAGAGTGTCGCTGCGGCGGCGGGGGATATCGCCGCGCCCATAGCGTCAAACGCGGATAAAGCGGAGGGCGAAGCGCCGACGGTCAAACCGATGCCGAGAGCGGCGGCGGGAGACGCGAAAGTGACGTTCGGGAGCTTTTTGCGCGCTTTGAGAAAGACGGGCAAAAACGGCGTGCTTTTCACGATCTGTATGGATTTGGAGAATTTTTACGAGGGAGAAACTTTCGTGCTCTCCACAACGAGCGAAACCATTTTCCGCTCCTTAAAGCGGGAGGAGCACTATGCGCTTATCACGCAGGCGTTTTCGCTGATCGGCGTGACGGCGTTTGACGTTCGCCTCAAAAATAAGCCCAAGGACGAGTTCGATAAGAATTTAGCAGAGCTGAAAGAGCGCTTTCCCGACGTGAAAGTGGAAGTAAAATAATTTATATATAAGGGCGCTGTTAGCGCCTTGCAATCAAAGAAACGGAGGAAATTTATCATGGCAGGATTTAAAGGCGGCAACGGAAATATGCAAAATCTGATGCAGCAGGCAAAGAAGATGCAGGAGGATATGGAAAAGACGGCGGAAATGCTCGAGGATTGGGAAATCGTCGGCACGGCGGCAGGCGAAGCGGTTGTCGTTTACATGAACGCCAAGAAGATCATCAACGGGATCGAGCTCGACGAGAGCATCGTCGACCCCGACGACGTTGAGATGCTCGAGGACCTTATTCTCGCCGCAATCAACGACGGCTATAAGAAAGCCGATAAAGTCTACGAGGAAAAAATGGGCAAGTTTGGAAACATGGGCCCGCTCGGAGGAATGCTGTAAGCCATGGAGATTTTTATCGAGCCGATCGGACGGCTCATCAACGAGTTTTCCAAGCTCCCCGGCGTGGGAAAAAAGACGGCGCAACGCTATGCCTATAAAATCGTGGATATGAGCGAGTCGGACGCGCGCGCGTTTGCCGACGCGATTATCGGCGTGAAGCGCAAGGTCAAATATTGCAAGGTCTGCGGGAATTTCACGGAGAACGAGACCTGCGAAATTTGCCGCGTGCGGGAAAAGAACGTCATTTGCGTTGTCAAGGAACCTAAGGACGTTGCGGCGATCGAGAAGCTCCACGAGTTCAAGGGCGTGTATCACGTTTTGCACGGTGTGATCGATCCCATGGAGGGCGTGGGTCCCAACGATATACGGGTCAAGGAGTTGTTGGCGCGGCTTTCAGACGAAGGGGTTAAGGAAGTGATTGTTGCGACCAATCCCGACGTTTCGGGGGACGCAACGGCGATGTATCTTGCACGGCTCATAAAGCCGTTGGGTGTTAAGGTCACGAGACTTGCTCACGGGATTCCCGTCGGCTCCGAGATTGAATACACTGACGACGTGACCCTTTCAAGGGCATTTGTGGAACGGAACGAGCTTTAAAGTTGTCTTGGCGGTGCGGAGCGGTTTGAACGGTTCTGAAAATTACGAAAAGAGGAAAAAAATTATGAAAATATCGGTTTTGGGTTGCGGGCGTTGGGGCTCGTTTATCGCATGGTATCTCGCAGGTCAAGGGCACGAGGTGTATTCGTGGGGCCCTGCGGGGGACTATTCTTACGAGGTTCTCAAAAACACGGGGAAGAACGAGTACGTCACGTTGAACGAAAAAATCCGTTTGACCTGCGATCTTGAGGAAGCGGTCACGCGGGCAGAGGTGATCATTATTTCCATCTCCTCGCAGGGCTTGCGCGGGTTTATGAAAAAAATTCTTGCTTACGACGTTTCGGATAAAGATTTCGTGCTTTGCATGAAAGGAATCGAGATCGAAACGGGAGCAAGGCTTTCCGAGGTGGTTGTGGAGAGCGGTGTGTCGAGCGATCGAGTTGCCGTTTGGGTGGGACCTGGACATATTCAATCGTTCACGCAGGGGATTCCGAGCTGTATGGTAATCGATTCCTCTAATCCCGCGCTTACCAAAAAGCTTGCCGACGGGTTTAGAAGTGAGCTGATCCGTTTCTACTATGGGAAAGATCTAATCGGAACGGAGCTTGGCGCAGCGGCGAAAAACGTCATGGGTATCGCGGCGGGCGCGCTCGACGGTTGCGGGTTTGTGTCCGTGAAGGGCTCCTTGATGGCGCGCGGAGCTTGGGAGGTCGCAAGATTAATCAAGGCGATGGGCGGCAACGAGCTATCTGCCTACGGTCTCGCACATCTCGGGGATTACGAAGCCACGCTCTTTAGCGAGTTTTCCCATAACAGACGGTATGGGGAAATGCTCGTTAAAGGGGAGAAGTTTGAAAAGCTTGCCGAGGGCGTCTCGACGGCGGCGGCGATGAAAAAGCTCGGAAAAAAATACGGCGTCGAATTGCCGATTACCCAGACGGTTTACGAGCTTTGCTACGGCGATGACAGCGTGAGCGCAAAAGAGAGATGCCTTGCGCTGCTTACGGGCTTGTTTGCGCGCGATACCAGCACGGAATTTTATTATTAATTGGGCGGCTATATTCCTTTGGTGCCTTATAAATAGGTGCTTGTTGCTTTGAATTATTTTGTTTAGAGGACGAACTATGAAAAAGACATTGAGGCAAAGAATTGTGTGTATCCCGATGGCGTTGGGGATGGCGGCAACGTCGCTTTTCGCCGTCGGGTGTTCGGAAAAGCTGGAGGAAAAAAGCTATGGAGAGTTTTACCTTTTAAGAGAAGCATTTGAATACGGCTGTTTAACGCAGGAGGATTTGAAAAGTATTGCTTATTATCAATTCGGGGGAAATTCACAAAATGAAGAGATAATAAGCGATACATTCGTGCCCCAGGAACAAGGAGAGATACCGAAAGATATAGATTGGAAAATCAGAGCAACAGAGGCTTGTAATCATCGGAATCGAAAGCCTGAATCTAATGTTAAAGCAAAAGATTATTATATTAAAAACTACTTTGGCTGTTATAACGGATTTTATGTTGTTATTGTAGATTTTTCATCATCAACAACACTCTCTCCCGATGAAGTACTCGGTTTTGAGTATTATGAAGTTTACAAGGTAACTTTTTATTACCATTTTTATTATGGATATATCAGATTATGGAAAGAAAATACAAGATAAAAAGTTGTGAAAACTATATAAAAAACGCCCCGAGGGGCGTTTTTTTCTTAATAACGGTGGGATGTTATTCCCTATAAAGATATTCGTCGATCTCTTCGCTGTACTCGTAGTCGCCTTCTTTGCGACGGCGTTTTTCCTCCTTGATCGCGCGCTTTAATTTCTTGCGCTGACGGGAATAGAAAATCAGGGAGAAGAGAATAAAGAAGATGCCCGCCGCGAACGAGAACCAGCCGCTTGAATAGAACGAGATATCGAGCGCGGTCATAAACTCGGTTATTTTCGCAATTGTTTCCGAACCCAGACCCATAATCTTCGCGGGTGCGGAAAGCAGATTGAAAGCAACCGTCGGAATAAAACAGAACACCGTGAACGGGATATGCCCCAACCAAATGGGAAGCTTGAGCTTGACCGTGTTGTTTTTCGCAAACAGCTTCAAGAGGATCTTGAGCACGATATACGCCCACGTGAAGAAGGTGAAAATAAGCACGTAGCTGATAATTTTCATGACCTGCGCAATCATGCTTGCCGCGGATTCGGGAAGCTTCTCGGCAATCGCTGTGCGAATCTTTTCTTTAAGCTCCTCTTGCGCGTCTTTCACTTCCTCGTCGGAGGCGCCGTTCGTTTCGTCTGTTGCGGCGGAAAGGGCGGTTGTGCCGCGGCTTGCGCTTTCGCCGTCATCTTCGGGTTTTTCCGATTTTTCAAGTGCCTGTAAAATGAGCTCCGCCATGAAATTTTCCATGTCGATATTGCCCTCTTCGTCGGCAAATACGGAAATGGTCTCTTCAATAGCGTCGTGGATTTGCGCTTTATTTTCCTCGGTTAAAGTGAGATCCTCAAAAGATTCTTCGCCGCTGTGCGCCAATTTATCAAAGACCTCCAAAACGGTCTCCTCCACTTTTTGGGAAACGCTTTGCGTCGTTGCATTTTCCGCGTAGAGCGCGTCGAGAATTTTTTCCGCTTCCGCTTCTATGTATTCCTCCGAAAAGCCCGCATTGTTCAGCTTTTCTGTGATTTCTTCCTCGGTTGCGCTTTCGCCGAGGATATTTTTTACCTGTTCGCGCACCGCCTCTTTTAAACCCTGCTTTGCCGTTGATCGCGCTAAATTCTCTGCGATTTGGTTAAGGGGCGCTTCGAGCTGGTCCATAATCCTGTCGATATTGGCGTTTAAAAGATTTTGAACAGTCTCCGTCGCGGGCTTATTGAGCGAAGCGAGGACGTCCTGCGTTTTGATCTCGATTGTGAGCTTGAGCGTGATCCCGTCGCCGACGACTTCCTTGATTGTTTCAAGCTGCTTTTTATCCGAAACGATCTCGCTTTCTCCGCCCTCGCCCGAGTCTTCGCCGTTTTCCTGCATGAGCGATTCCAGCATTTCCGCGGACATGTTATAGGAAATTTTGACCCGCCAAAGAGGGGAGACGAAATACGCCAGCACGGAGATTGCGCAAACGATGGAAATTATAACGTTGCAAATGAACACGGTAAGGCGTGTGCCTGATTTAGCCATAATAACTCCTACCTTATATAATGATATAAACAGTTTAGCACCAATGCGTGGAAAAGTCAAGAGCTTTTTTGCTGTTAAAATTTGTCGGAGGCGGGTATAATTCCGCGGTTCTTTCGGCAAATTAAGAAGAAAAGGGGGGAAAGGATTTGAAAGTGAGGGAGACGGACGTTTTTTTTACGTCTGCGGACGGCAGAACGAAAGATGAGCGGGAAAGTTATTATACTGCGCCGAAAAGTGCGGACGGGGGCAGGAAAAGAAGCTTCGGTGCAGACACGGGCGGCTCTAATGCACATTTAAGCGGGGGAAAGGAGTGAAAATATGACGGAAAAAAACAGAGAAAACTACAATAAAAATTATATTGCTTACGTCAATTCCTTCGACCCGCCCACCCACCATTTCAAAAACTGCTTGCGTGCGTTTGCCGTCGGCGGGTTTATCTGTGTGATCGGGCAGTTTTTGCGGTATATGCTTGAGGCTTTGTTCGCTCTGACGGGAGACGCGCTTGCGGGAACGGTCAGCGTCATTCTCATTTTTATCGGCACGCTTTTAACGGGGCTTGGCGTCTACGACCGCATTGGCAGAAATGCGGGCGCGGGGTCGATTGTGCCGATCACGGGCTTTGCGAACAGTGTGGCTTCGCCCGCGATCGAGTTTAAGACGGAGGGGCTCATTTACGGCATGGCGGCGAAAATGTTTATCGTCGCGGGACCTATCATCGTATTCGGTGTGTTTGCGGGAACGCTCGTTGGATTGATCTATTTATTTTTATGAGGGGTGACGTATGACGAATACCGTATTTTTTAAAAATAAGCCCCGCATTGTGGCGACGGGCACGATCGCGGGTCCTAAAGACTGTGCGGGCGTGGTGGGGAGGTTTGTGGATAAGGCTCTTTCCGACGACACGTTTGGGGAAACGACGTATGAAAAAGCAGAGTGCAAAATGCTCGCCTATGCCATACAGCAGGCAATGAAAAACGGCGGAGTCAGGGAAGAGGACGTCGATATGCTAATCTCGGGCGATTTGCTCAATCAGATCATTTCCGCTTCCTTTGCCGCCCGCGATTTCGATCTGCCTTTTTTGGGTGTTTACGGCGCCTGCTCGACCATGGCTGAAAGCCTTGCGCTTGCGGCGACGTTTATCGATTCGGGGCATTTCAAAAAAATCGTTGCGGCGACGGGCAGCCATTTTTCCTCGGCGGAAAGGCAGTACCGCTACCCCCTCGAATTGGGTTGCACGCGCCCCCCGCAAGCGCAGTGGACGGTCACGGGCGCGGGCGGCGTTTTGGTGGCAAACGACGGGGGCAGGGTTGCGATCACAAGCGCAACGTTTGGAAAAGTCGTCGATTACGGGATAACGGACGTCAACAACATGGGCGCCGCCATGGCACCTGCCGCGGCAACAACGATTTTAACCCATCTAAAGGACACGGGGCGGGACGCTTCCTACTACGATCTCATTGTGACGGGGGATCTCGGCGCGCTCGGGAGCAGAATCGTTAAGGATCTCGTGTGGGAAAAGGGGGTGGATATCCAGCCCAACCACGTGGATTGCGGGGAGATTATTTATAAGGTCATTGAGGACGAGTTTCAAGGCGGGAGCGGTGCGGGATGCAGTGCGGTCGTGCTCGGGTCCTATTTAATGGACAAGCTGAAAAAGAGGGAGCTAAACCGTATTTTATTTGCCGCAACGGGGGCTCTTTTGTCCACCGTTTCGAGCGGACAGGGGGAGAGTATTCCTTGTATTTGCCACGCCGTGAGCATTGAAAACGTATAAAAATAAATCCCCCGCGGGAGAACGCAGGGGATTTTTGTCGTTTATAGAGTTCTGTGTTTGGCTTTGCAAAATGAATATTTTTACGCAACGTCGATGGAAAAGAGGGAAATTTCGTCTGCGCCGTAGGTTGCGTTTCCCGTGAAACGAATGCCCGAAATTTCCTCGTTTACAGGCAGATAGACAAGGCGGGAGATGTTCTCCGTCTCCTCTTTTAATACCCGATAGCCCGCATCCGTTTTTATTTCCACTGTGTAGCCTTTGGTCAACCGCGGGGGAATGATTGCCTTTTCGTAATGTTTCGGGATATGCGCCCGCTGGGGATACATCTGCACGTTCTTATCCCTCTGACAGGTTCGGGCAAGATCGCTGTCGAATACGAGGCGGAGTTTTTCCACTCGGATTTTCGGGAAGGTGAATTCAAGCGTGTGTCCGATCGGGAAGCGTGCTGCTTTCGTGTTTTCGTCTAGCTCACGCTCCACGCCATTGAAAAGGGCGTTTTTTTCCTTTTCGCCTAGATTGTTTTTTGAGCAGAGCAGGGTTTGGGAAATCGTGCGGGGTGTATGCAACAGATAACAGTCATCGTTTCGCAAAAGCTGCTTGATTTCGTCGGAAAGCGCCTCAATGCCTGTGTAGTCGCGGGCATATTTTTTCGCCGTCGCTGTCATGATGCCGACCGCCTGCCCCATGAGGGCGCAGGTCGCCATAACGCGCGTGGAGGAGAGCGCAAGGTGGCTCGCGCTGATATTTCTGCCTGCAAACGCCAGGTTTTTGACGTTCACGGAGTAGAGACAGCGCAAGGGGATGGAATAGGGACCCGTCACGGGATGAAAGACGTTCGGCTTGATTCCTTGATAAAAGCCCTCGGGCGTGTGGTTGTCCATAGTCCAGCCGCCGTAAGCGATTTCGTCGGGAAAAACGGTGCGCTCATCGATGTCCTTTTGCGTGAGGACATAGGGACCGACATAGCGTCGGGTTTCCCGTTTGGCGGGGTAATAGCCCACGAAATCAAGCTCCCAATTCTCCGCATCGAATTTTCCGCTGTTTTTCACGTAGTCCCAGACGCCGTAGACGGTGGCAAGCAGCTCGTCTTTAATTTCTTCCGCATCCTTGAGCGCATCGCGCATACCGCCTAACTCTATCCACCAATAATTGTTTTTAATAAAGCCCATGCGATCGTTTAAATTGAGTCGGTACTTAAATTCCTCGTCCTCGATTTTGCGTGCGAACGGAGGCGGGGAATAGGGCACGGGGGCATCCGTTTCCCGAGCCTGTAAAAGACAGCTGTTGCCCATAGTAAATCGGTCGGAGGTCGCAGGAGCGAGCGCTTCCGACCAAACGTTTTGCCCTTCTCTGCCCGTTTCGATTTTGGCGGGCGAAAATTCTGCGAGTACGCTGTCGCCCGAACAGTCGGCAAAGTAATCTGCGCTTATCTCGTATTCGACGTAGGTGGTCAGCTGAACGGCGCGCACGGAGCGGATTTTATTTTTAAAATATTCTGCACCGCAGACGAAAGCGTTTAACAGGAGCGTTATGTTTTTCTCCGCCTTGACAAGGTCGAAAAGAACGGCGTCCCACATGGGATAATTCATGTTGGGGTTGAGCTTGGCGTTTTTGAGCGCAATTTCCTCGAGTATGCCGCTCTCCCTATAGGGAGGGAAATGATCGCTGGAACCGCGGATCCACATTCTAATTTCCGAGGACGCGTTGCCGCCGAGCACGGGACGGTCGTTTATCAAACACACCTTAACGCCCCGCCTTGCCGCCGTAACCGCGCAACATACGCCTGCCATACCGCCGCCCACGACGGCTAATTCGCATGGAAGGGTTTTCTTTTCAAACACGACATTCCTCCGTTTCGTTTGTTATTACTTATACTTTTATTATAGCAAAAATACTGCTTTTGTCAATCCTACGAAAAAAAATTTTCTCAAAAAAACCGTATTCAGCCACAAGACGCAGTTTTTTTGTGTTATACTGTAAAGGAATAAAAACGATCTCGATTTTGCTTGGTGAATTTTGCAAATATACACCGTTGAAATTTTTGATAAACCGCTCGCATATTACAAGGCGACGGGGAAAAACGTTAAAACAAGAAAAAAACAGCCAAAATTACAATATTTTCACTCAAAAAAGTTCACTTTTAACCACATTTCGCAGTTTTCTTATGATATAATGGTATCAGGTGGAAAGTAATGACGGAGATACCATATGGATATAAATGAAATAAAAAGCGTAGGATCTATCCGATATTCTCATAAAAAAACCGATTACGTGGTTAAGCACAGGCACGAGCGTTGGGAGATTGTCTATTACGTCAAGGGAAAAGGACAAGTGAGTGTTTACGGAGACAATTTCTTCAATTTCCGTTATTGTGCCGATTCGGTTATTTTAATCCCCAAGACGATGTGGCACGACGAGTTCGCTGCGGAATATACGGAGATCGTCTGCAATCAGATCGATATGCCCGAAAATCTCCCGTTAAAGCCTATTTTTATCAAGATGACTGCGGCTCAAAGATCGGTGTTTGCGGGAATCAAAAAAAAGATGCTGGATATAAACGAACGCTATTTAAAACTAGAAGAAAATGCAGATGGGGAGGGCGCACAGGAACTCAAATCGCTCGTGGAGCGGTTACAGATTAATATTTTTCAGCTTATTCACGAAAACAAACGGGATAAGAATTTATATTTTCATAATCTTGTTTCGATTATGAAAGAGTATATCGGTCGGAATTTCACAAAGAAAATCAATTTTGACATTCTTGCCGAGGACCTTTCCTACTCCTATGACCGACTGCGCCATATCTTTATGGAACACACGGGCATGACCCTATATACCTATCAGCAGGGATTAAAGCTCAACTATGCCAAGGAGATGCTCGTGACGACGAATATAAAAATCTTTGATCTCGCGAGGCGGTGCGGCTTTAAAAGAGGGGAAGGCTTCGTCGATTGGTTTACCAAAAGAGTGGGGATATCGCCCCTAAAATATCGCAATATGAACCGAATATTCAAATGGGGCGTGGTGCTCAATCTGTCGGACGCGAAAGAATCGTCGGCGAAAACAAATCTCATCATTGACACCGATTTAGGCTGCGATTGCGACGACGCCGCCGCGCTGATGATCGCGAATATATTACATAAGGAAAATTACACGAATATACTGTGCGTGACGCATAGCTTGAACGACCCCGAGGGCGGTCGTTGCGTGGAGCTTATCAACCGCACCTACGGAAACAATATAGAAATCGGCGTTTCCGACTGCTCTAAAATCGACGCGGAAAAATATCTGACGCGGTTTGTCTATAAGCTTTATGAAGAATACGAGCCTGGAAAGAGTTTTCCCGAAGCAATGTCGCTCATTAAGGAGAAGCTCGCTTTGGTTGAGGACGACTCCGTGACGATCGCTTGCATCGGTCAGCTCAACAATCTCGCGAAGCTTTTAAAGGACCCTGAGGGTGCGATGCTTTTGCGGCGAAAGGTCTCCTCGATCGTCGTTATGGCGGGCAGGTTCGATGATTACGGCGAGAGCTACGAATGGAAGGGCGGACGTTTCAAAGCGGAATTTAACATTGCAACTGATATCGAAAGTGCTAGGATGGTTGTGGAAAACACGGATCTTCCGCTGATATTCGTCGATTTCAATCAAGGCTGTGACGTGTTGACGGGAGACGTTTTGGAAGGGCTCGAGAAAAACCCCGTGGCGAGAATTTATAAGCTGTTCGGTGTGGTCGAGCGGGAGAGCTGGGATCCTATTGCCGTGCTCTATGCGACGCTCGGCGGAGGGGGAATGTTCCGAATTTCCGAAGCGGGAACGGTCTCGATCGACGGGGACGGCAGAACGAAATTCCAAGAGGGAATCGGAAACCACCATATTCTCTCGGCAGTAAAAAAGAAAGATATCAAACAGCAGATAAATGCAATATTAAAAAGAATCAGCGAGGTTTATGTATGAAAAAGGTATTGAAAATGAGACGGTTTTTGGCTTTGACGACGTGCGCGGCGCTCTCTTTCGGCGCGGTGGGGCTTGCCTCTTGCGGCGATCGGGGAGACCCGAACACGATCACGTATGCGGTCTGGGGGAGTAGCGACGAGCTCGAGATCATCGACACCATCGTTTCGGGCTTCGAGTCTCTCTATTCGGAGGAGGGCTACAAGGTTGAGCTCGAGCATTATCCCAACAACTACTATAACAACGTTCAGCTCGCGTTCTCGGGGAAAAAGGAGGCGGACGTTCTGTGGATGCAGGGCGGGTCGATCGAGAGCTATATCCGCGAGGAGCTGCTTCTCAATCTTCAAAGTTATATCGAGACGGAATACGACGACGGTATCAGTTTTAGCGAAGCCGATCTTTGGGATATCAACGACGGTTACCGCTACGACGGGGAAAAAATGGGGAGCGGGGATCTGTATTCCGTGATCAAGGACTGGTCGCCCGACTTTGCCATGGTCTACAATAAGGACCTTATAGACGAATTCGACGCGGAGGAGGGCAACTATACTGCCGCCGCCAAAAAAGCCGCGGAGGATAAGCTTGCGGCGATCGCCGCGGACGATTCGCAATATGCGGCTTTGCGCGGAACCAAGGTGGTCGGGAAAACGCTTGCCGAGATCGTCGGCTATCCGACGGACGAGACGGGCAAATATCCCTCTCAAACGGTGCCCATGAGCTGGCTTCAAAGCGAGCTGATGTGCTTTTTGCTCACGACCTACAATTCCTCGGGACTTCGCGAAATTTACGGCACCATTCTCGATAACGACCCCCTCAAATTCGCGCAGATGCAGGTGGAAATGAGCGGGGCTTCGCTCTATTCGGTGGACGATAAGAGCTTTAATTACAGCACGGCGGATAATTCCTCCGAAACGGCGCTCAAATTGCGTGCGGCGTATCAGCATTTCAATAATTATCAACACGGAGCGCTCGCTTCGACGGGTACGTTCGGCACTTCGTCCGTAAGCTCGGACGCCGATTTCCCGAAAGGGAACGTTGCGGTGGTATGGTATGGCAGATGGAAATTTGCAAAGGCGACGTGGAAGAACGTCAACTTCGGCGTGGCGCCTCCTCCCACCAAGGACGGCGGCGTGGATGCGAACGGCGACGGACAGGAGGATGACGGGGATGTGTACTGTTCTTCCGTTGCGGTTGGGTTGTCAATCAGTGCGAGGAGCGATAATAAGGACCTTGCATGGAAATTTATCCGTTATTATATGACGGTGGGTACGAGCACGACTCTTTCTAAAGGCTTTAATCTCCCCGGTAACAAGACGATTGCTAAATCGGAAAAATTCTTAAATACGGGCAGTGCGCGCGAGGATCTTTTAAATAACTGGTACGTTTGGCTGGCAGAGAAGACAAAGCCTTTCAAATTCACGAAATACATTGATAATTCTGTGGCAGACGGGTACTTAAAGACCTATCTCACGTCGGCGTCTAAGGGCTCGATGACGGTGGACGAGGCGTTGAGATCGGCGGGCAATAAGATCAACGAAGAAATTAAGACTGCACTCATTTAATCGAGGGCGCGTTAGGGGAATTTTATGGAAAATTCGATACGTACAAAAAGAAAGCCTATGTCGAGGGAAAGGGTCCGCACGCGGAAGTTTTTTCTTTTCATTTCGCCGTGGTTGATCGGGCTGAGTCTCTTTTCGCTTGCGCCCATGTTGCTTTCGCTCCTGTTATCCTTTACGTGGGGAACGAAGATTACGACGTGGACGAGCAAAGCTATGAATTTTTCGTTCAGAAACTACGTACATATTTTCACGGGCGATTCCGTGTTCTTGCGCTCAATCTCGAACACCTTTATCTATGCGTTTTTAAGAGTGGTCGTCGGGATTTTTCTTGCGACGATGCTTGCGCTTTTGTATAATCACGAGCTCAAGGGAAAAAAGCTGTATCGGACGATGGCGTATGCGCCCTCACTTATTCCCGTGGCGGCGGCTTCGTCGATTTGGATTCTCCTGCTTAAAGGCGATTCGAGCCTCATACAGCGGCTTTTGGCAGAGATCGGCGTGCTCGGATTTGACCTATTTTCCAAGGGTATGGCGCTCTTCACGGTTGTGGCGCTCGACCTGTTTTGCAGTGTGGGTTCAACGATGATCGTCGTGCTTGCCTCCTTGCAGAGCGTGCCGAGAGAACTGGAGGAAGCTGCGATGATCGACGGTGCCAACGCCTTCCATCGCTTTTGGAATATTACCGTTCCCATGATTAGCTCGGGGTTGATGTTTAGCTCGGTCACGGGCTTTATCGGGGCGCTGCAAACCTATGCAAAGGTCCAGCTTTTAACGGGCGGCGACCCCGAATATGCGACGATCACAATGACCATGACCGTGCTTTCGAGATATAACGCGACAACGGGCAATCTTGCCCTCGGCTATGCCTGTGCGGAGGCGTGGGTCATCTTCACGATTATTATGATCTTCACCGTGATTTATCTTAAACTGCTCGATAGGAAGGTGTATTATGGCGACTGAGACAACTTTTAAGGGCGCTGCGTACCCCGTCGAGGAGACGAATAACGCGAAAACCCCCTCTATGAAAAGAAACACCAGGGCGAAGAAAATCGTAGGGCAGACGGCTCTCTATTTCTTCACGATCATCATCTCGGTGACCTTTTTCCTGCCGTTCGTATTCATGGTTTACGGCTCCTTGCAAGCGACCTCCGACACGGTCACCTCTTGGCCGCTCGTTGCGCCCTCTTTTAGAAATTTCGGGAACTATGTAAAGGCGATGGAGGTCATGGACTTTTTCAACGCGCTCGGAAACACGCTGTTTATCCTTTGCACCTCCACGGTGCTACAGATCAGCTCCTCCGTGCTCGTGGCTTACGGCTTTGCGCGGTTTAAAAACAAGTACACCGAGCCATTTTTCATGCTTCTGCTTTCGACGATGATGCTTCCTTGGATTGTGACCATGGTGCCCAGCTACGTTATTTATGCCGAGCTTGGCTTTATCAGCTCCTCGTCTGTGTTCGTGAGAAAGCTGCCCTTAATTTTGCCTGCGATCAGTGGGAGCGCGTTCAATATTTATATGCTCCGCAACTATATGCGCGGGATTCCGCAGGCGATTGACGAGGCGGCGGAGATTGACGGCTGTTCGAGCTTTGGGATCCTCATTAAAATTCTCGTTCCCAATATGACGCCCATTTTAACGACGATGCTTATTTTCGCCGTCACGGGCTCGTGGAGCGACTACGTGGGACCTAGCATCTATCTCAACGACAAAGAACTGTTCACGCTTGCCCTCAGCATCGGGAATTTTGCGGGCAGTACTTCGTCGGTGGAAAAACAGCTTCAGATGGCGGGCTGTACGCTCTACACGCTTCCGCTGTTGATTCTTCTGTTTACGGCGCAAAAAGCGTTTATGAAAGGCATTGTGACAACGAGTGTAAAGGGGTAAAAATATGAAATTTTTTAAAAAGGCAATTTCATGGCTGCTATTTGGTATGCTTGCGCTCGGATGCGCGGCTTGCGGCGAAAAGAAGGAGCCCAAGGAAGAGAACGCAGACAAAGTCTTTGCTTCCTCAATCCAAAAGAATGCGGACGGCACGGAGACTTTTCTCGTCGGTGGAAAGCCCTTTTTATACCTCGGTGCGGAGAGCCGCTTTGAGGCGTACACCAACTGCGACAAGGCGGAATATACCAATTACGAAAAGTATGTGAAAGCGGCAAAAGAGCTTGGTTGTAACGTTTTGGCGGTGTCCGTCGATTGGGCGGATATCGAGATCGAAAAAGATGTCTACGATTTCGACTGTATCAATAAGATTTTGGGCTACGGTTATAAACACGGCGTGAAGATCGATCTTTTGTGGTATTCCGCGCTCATGTGCGGGGATTCCCACGAATGGCATCTGCCCGACTATATTTTCGAGGAGACGCCCCGCTATGAAATTTATATGAACGGCGTGGAACAGCCCTATATCGCCGATTCGACCAACTATGGGATTCAGACCTTGCTTCGCATTGACAACGCGGAATTTATGAAGCGGGAGACCGCGGTGGTGGAAGCCTTGATGGCGCACGTCTATGAATGGGAGGAGGCGCGCGAGTTTCCTTTCGTGCTCGTCGGCGTGCAGGTGTATAACGAGGTGGACGCGTTCCCCGAAAAGAGATTAGAGCAATATTCCGTGAGTTTGGGCGGCGAAAAGATCACGAAAGATCAGGCATGGAAAACCATTCGCACGGCGATGAACAACTGTGCCAAGGCGTTTAAGTCCTCGCCTTATCAAGTTGTGACGAGAACTAATCTTTTGCGCCCCGATTGCGCGGATTTGGGCGCGTCGGCGGGATTCTCTCCCATTTCGCGTGCTGTGGAGCTTGCGGAGATGGAATATCTCGACGCGGTGGGCTACGATCCCTATTTGAACGATCTCAACAAACTCAAGCAATCGATTGAATACTATCAGAAAAATCTGCCCGCCAATTTCACGCATATTGCGGAAAACGGTAGGGTCGGCAGCAAGGGCGAGGGAGAATACATGAACGGCGAGGGGGAAATTCTTCTCTCTGTCTCCATGAACACGGGGTATATCCTCTACGAGCTTTGTAGCCCCGTTAAATTTGACAACGAGGGCTACGGTCAGGGAGTTCTTGACCCCGCGACCCTCGAGGATTATTCCTATACGGACAAAATTCGTAAAATGTGCAAGGCTCTTCAAAAGGTGGGTGCGGTGGCGGCTTTGGTCAATCCGAGCGAGTTTGCAGCGTTCAATATCGACAGTTCGACGGGCAAGGAGATCTGGAATAAGACGGTGAACACCTCGTCTGTTTCCTTTAAATTTACGACCTCCACGGGCGCCATGGGCTTTGCGATCGTCTATGGGGGATATATTTACGCCTATTCGCAGGGCGCGGCTACATTAACGCTTTCAAACGGCACATTCTCGGGCGTGGAGACAGGGTATCTCAACGCCACCGAATGGGTCAAGACGGGCGATGGCACGCTTTCGGATAACGTGCTTTCTTTCGACGGCGAGAGCGTCTATCGCATCAAGATCGATTCCGTGAGCGGTGCGCTCACGTCGGATACAAATTTGTATAAGGGTTAATAAGGAAGGAGAAAAGAATGAAAAAATCAAGGCTATTCGTTTGCGTGCTGCTTGTGCTCGTTTCCTGTTTTTCGGTTGCCTGCGGTAAGCAGAACGGCGGAAAAAAGGAAACGCCGAGCGACGGCAAGGTGACCATGGATAAAACGCTCTTCAACGAGTACGCGCACGAAAACGTGTTTGAGATCAAGAACACGGCGGAGGGGCTGGAAATGCAAGGCATACAAAATCTCAAATGTGCCTGCTCGAAGATGCGCTTTTCCATCGAGGAGGGGCAAAAGCTCTCGCTGACCTTTAAAGCGCCCGTCTGGGAGAACGACAGCGAGGATTATCTCGTAGACGGCGTGAATATGTACACAAAAACCTGTGTGGACGTCATGCTTCGCGGTCAAACCGCTTCGGCACCCATTGCCCAGCTTCGGCTCTGGGGTGAGAAAGCCGTGGATAAGACGAGCGTTTCGGGACGGGTGGCTTACGGCATGGACGGCTCGAGCTATGCCTATGAATCCTCGTTCGGAAGCACGGGATTGCCTTTTTCAGACACCAAAAAAGTGAGTGGAAATATGCGTGAAAACTCCTATTTCACGATCGAGTTCGATAAAGAAAATCTCTTTTCGAGCTACGTCGGCGGGGAGCGAATGCAAATAGAACCCCTGCTCGACGAGAGCAACGAGGAGGCAAAGCAGACTGCTAACGGGATCCGCGAGGCGTTTAAGGACGTCAAATCCGTGAGCATCGTGCTCCGTTTTTCGGGTAAGCTCCGCGAGGATCTCGTGGAAATGGGCTACACGGGCTTCGAGGCAAGCTCGAGAATTATCATATCCGAAATTAATGGGCAGAGCCTCGCCACGGCAGATGGCAGGCTCAAGGATACAAAAAAGCCGTATATTTCCGCACCCGAGATTGTTGAGGGACTCAAGCTTTCGGCGTATAACAGATATACCTATGAGGTAAAGAGCAACGAGAGCGTGACGGCGGGAAACAGCACAGTGCTTTATTCGGCGTTTGCAACCGACGTTTTATCCTGGGCGAAGCTTTCCTACGCTCTCCTCATCACGCCGCCAAACGGCACGGAAACGCGTACGGAAGGGTTGGATTTTTCAACGCAGGGCGCGGGGGTGTATAAGGTGCGCGTGGCGGTCAAGGACGAGAGCGGAAACGAATATATTTCGCCGCAAAGAGAGTTCGTCGTTGTGGACACCTACCGCATTAATCTAGACGGTGAAATTCCCGCAAAAGCAAAGAAGAACGCCGAATTGACTCTGCCGAACGCCTACGTTACCAACGCAAGCGGCGAAAGAACGGATGCGAACGGACAGGAATATCCTTTGGAGGTGAGCGTGAGCGACCCGCTTGACCTCGAGGTCGAGATCGTGAACGGCAAGATCAAATTCACGCGCACGGGAACTTACATTATTCGTTACACTTCTACAAGTGAGGACGGTAGTGACGAAAAAGAATTCCGTATTATCGTATCTTAAAATAAATCGGGGAGGAGAAAAGTATGAAAAGAAAAGTAGCGTTATGGTTGGCGTCCGTCCTTTGCTCGACGGCGGTTGTATTCGGTGGCGCAGTCACTTTGAAGAACGCAAAGGCGGCGACGGCAGAGGTGCCCGAAAGCACGGTTTTAACCGCGGAGACTTTGAATGCGGGCACGACGGCGGGAAATCCTTGGAAACAACAGTTCGATTATTGGAGCAACGCCTCAAGCGTGACCTATACGGCACAGGGCGTGGAGATAGTCGGCACAAAGAGGGATAATGCCTTCAACATTATTAACGGACCCATGTCGATTTCGGACGGCGCGGCGTTTGAGATCGTTTTGAATCTGCCCACCTACGAAAACGGGGCGCGCGTGGATTCGTCGACGGTTTATAAGCCGCAAGTGGTTTTATACAGTGCGGGAAACGCAATCGGTGC
>JAFTSN010000002.1 GCA_017467275.1 Clostridia bacterium
TGCTTGTTATCGTCATCGACGAGGATTCTTTTTTTGCCGCTTTCGTCCAAATACGTGTTTAAAATCGGCGTAATTTCGCCCGTTCTTTTACTCGTTATAGAAATTTTTGTGTTGTTTTGTACAAAATACATTTGATTTTTTTCTCCTTGTATGATATTATTTTTTATGAGATTATATTTGAGGTTTAAAATGAACAAAAAATTAAAGATTATTATTGCGATTGTTTGTATTTCTTTTTGGCTTTTTCCTTTATTTCATCTGATTGAAATTTTTTCAAACTCAATTTCAAATTATAAAAAAATAGAGGGACTTCAAAACACGGAATATTTAAAAACAATCATAAAACACGGCTTTGCTGTTTTGGGGGTCTTTTTGTCTTTGCTTGTAAATATCCTGGCTTTTATTTATCTAAATCTCAAACGCGTATCTACTGCCGTTTTGGAAGCGCGAGAAACGATTGACAAATGGAAGCAGAGACGGAAAGAAAGAAAAAAGCAACGCCTGCAGTACGAATTAGATAAAATTAATAAAGACGATCAACAGAAAGGAACGGGTTAACCGTTCTTTTTTTCTTTATCCGCCGCCCTCATTCAGAGCGTTCAGCTCGTCCTCAATCCTTGCCGCCTCCTCCCGATACGGGGCAAGCATTTTCGTGATCTCATACAAAGACGATTCAGACAACAGGGATAAAACGCGCTTAACGTCTCTTTCGGCTCTGTTCAGATCGTTCTCCGTCTCGTAGCCCGTCAGAAGAAAATTCCCGTTTCCGATCTCGATTCCCCTTTTAAGCTTTCGGGCGGCGGCGAATTGCTTTGCCTCCCGCCATTTTTTCCGCTGTGCCGCTTTTTCCTTTCGTGCTTGGATTCCCGCCTTTTGGCGTTCGTCTCCTTTCTTAAATCTCCCGTTTGGGTTTGCTCTGCCCGCCGCCAGCGCGGCAAGCTGTTTCTCGGTTAATTCTTTCTTGGTC
The DNA here is from genome assembly GCA_017467275.1 of Clostridia bacterium. Classification (GTDB taxonomy): domain Bacteria; phylum Bacillota; class Clostridia; order Christensenellales; family Borkfalkiaceae; genus Scatosoma. The sequence goes on from JAFTSN010000002.1 coordinate 968, forward strand.
TTTTTTGTCGGCATATCTCTGCCCTCCTTATTTTTGTTTTATAGCCACGGGACGAGCTTCGCGCCTTTGATCCCGATTATAGAGCGGGTATACCCCGCATATTCGAGCTGTCTCTGCATTCGCCTGAATATACCGTCCAGAATGTCTCCCTTTACGATCAATTCCCCGTTACTGTCGAAACAAATGTCGGGGATATACACTCGATAGTTCGTGACGATCGCTCCCTCTCTCGGTAACAGCTTACAGATAACAGCTCCGCTGTATTGCCCTTGATATTCAAAGCGTATGCCCTTATAGATGTAACGCTTCCCTATGTAAAATCCTATCCTTTCAAGCTTGCCCATACTTTCTTGCCTCCGATCAGAGCGGGAACAGCGCCTCACACTCTTTTTGATTGCGCTCCTCTATCTCGATAAATTCCCGCATAACTTCGTAATACGGTAACGATTCCCGAAAACTCGGTTGCTCCGCCGCCTTATTCAAAAGCCGCTCCACAAACTCCCTACCCGTTACCCGCTCGCCCTCTCTCACTACCTCGGCGACTATCTTTGCCTTTTTCTTCTTTGTAAGTCTCATTTTTATCTCCTTTAAATTTTAAGTCTTTTTGTACTTGCTTTTTTGTCCTCTCGTTGGTGGACATTTGTCCTCTCTGATTGAACAATTTTGTTTTTGTTGTTTAACAGATTAACTTTTTTGGCTGTTACAAAAATGTAACAACACGCCCCGCAAACTTGTTACAAAAATGTAACAGTGTACAACGTTTTTTCATTTTGCACTGTTACAAAAATGTAACAAGCGCATAATGTTTCACGGCTTTTGCACTGTTACAAAAATGTAACACTATATATAAATATATACCATACCACCCATTTTTTTAAGGCGGTTTGTATCCGTCCCGTTTCCACCGATCAGAGAACATATACACACTTTTTGTGCGTGTTGTCTTTCCGTCCTCCACAAGGTCTATAAAGCCCATTTCCATCAACGCGCCCATATCTTTATAGAACTGGGCTCTATTGGTGTATATCTCGTATTCGTCGCGCCACTTGCCCATATTCATTGTGAAACAGCGTTGCGATTCGCTTTCCGTTAATGATTCGTGTTTTGGCACGGGCTTTTTCTTTTCTGCGTAATACTGCGCTTTACAGTAGGTATACAACACCTTTGCGCTTTTTGATAAGGCTTTATATTGTGGAGACGTGAGCATTGAGTGATAAATATTCGCGCTTGTGTCGCTTGGATTCCCGTCGCTTTCAAAAGGCTTTGGGCGGTACGGTTGTTTTCTCTTTCCCATGCTCACACCTCGAAATTAACCTTTTCCATTTTGCTCTTTCATGAACTCGTCGGGAAAATGCGTGTAAACTCTCCCCACGAGCCTTTCCGAGCTGTCCCCGAGCGTTGCCTGTATAAACTTGCGCTTGGCTTCGTTGATGTCCGTGCTCGATACCTCGATCTTATAGCCGTTTCGTCTATATCTGATCTCGTAAACGTAACGCTTATTAACGCGCTTTTGCCCGCTCTGACGTTTGATTACCCTTGCCGCGCTTCCCGCCGCCTCAAACTCACGGCGAAACGCGGGCAACATACCCCGCCGCTCCTCTTTCGTGAATCTGATCTCTGCGGAGATCGCCTTTTCTGGAGAGGAGAGCCCCGCCGCGCCCGTCTCTATCTGCGCTACTCTGTCTATGAGCTTCCCGAACTCCGTCGCGATCGCCACGTTCTCACGCTTCCCCGCGCTCATGACGATTCGCGCCATTATAGCCGTCATTTCGTTTGATATGCTTGTCTGACCTTTTACGTTCATTCTCCTACGCTCCTATGCCCGTTACTCCGCTTCCTTGAGAGAATACACGGTCCAGTTCATGGGCTCGCCGTATCTGTTCTTGCCCTTTGCCGTCCGTCTCTCGAATTGCACGCCCGCACGCTCCAGTTCACAAAGCCGCGCCGCCAACTGCATGATTCCGTATTCCCTCATAGCTTCATACGCTGTGATCGTGCCATGCTCTCTTAAATGCTTCATGATTCTTTCCGTCTGTGTCGGCTTCTTCTCTAATCCGCTCATTTTCTTTTCTCCTTACAATCGATTTTAACGCCGTTTTTACGCATTTCTCGGCGTTTCTTGCTTTCCCTTGATAAAACCCTCTGCTTGCCTTTTCTTTGCTCTCTACGCGTTAAAAATCGGCATGGAAAATTTTTCCAATGCTCACAAGTCCGAGTAAACCGCGACGGCTTTCCCGATTATGCAAAACGTTTCGATCTCCTCTCCCTCAAATGCAATAGGCGCGATTTTGGGATCGTCAGCCGTAAAACAAACGCGAGGCGATTCTTCGTTACCCGAATAAAACACCTTGCGGCAGATTACCTCCTCCGCTCCGTTCAAGAGCACCGCCACCACGTCGCCGCTTTTCAGCTCGCCCGCCTCTACTCGTTTAAATAACACCGTATCGCCGTCATAAATACGCGACTTCTCCATACCGCAACCCTGCGCCGTCATGCAAAAGTCCGCCGCCGTTACCACTTCTTTTACGTTCGCCTCTGCCTGTTCCTTTGCTTCAAAAAATTCTTTCACGTTCATGTTCCTTTTACCTCCTCCTTTTTAAGCTCCCTTTTTCGTGAAACATTCTACTACCGTCTCGATCGATACCCCGAGGGCGGCGGACAATGCGGAAACGATAAAAATATCGGGTGTCGCATTTCCATTCTCCCAACTTGATACGACAGACTGCTTTCGATTCAGTTTTTCCGCCAATGCCGCCTGCGTAAGCCCTTTCTTTTTTCTCAATTCTTTGAGCATTTTTAAACCTCCATTATTTTTATATTATTGAGAAACTCAATATATTGTGAGTGTATTATATCCCATTTTATTATAAATGTCAATATTTTTTTATTATAAATGTCAATATTTTTTTGATTTTTATTGATATTTATGATATAATATTGATACAGTCAATAATCTGGAGAAAAAAATCATGAATCGAATAAAAGAATTGAGAAAAAAGAAAGGGGTAACACAAATACAGCTCTGTAAAATCATTAATGTAGCACAACCCACACTATCGGGCTACGAAACGGGGAATTTTCAGCCTGAAAACGAAACGTTATTTAAACTGGCAGACTTTTTCGGCGTAACCGTTGATTATCTTCTCGGGCGAGAGGACAACAAAAAAAGCCCCGTCATAGACGAGGTAGAATTGCGGGATATTTACGCTATTCCCCTTTTGGGGCGCGTTGTGGCGGGAAAGCCGCTTGAAAGTCAAGAAAATTTAGAGGGGTATATCTATATCGGGTATTCTCCGAAAGAGGAGTATTTCGCCCTGCGGGTCAACGGCGATTCCATGATAAACGCGGGGATTCGCGATCGCTCCGTTTTAGTCGTTCATAAACAGAGCTACGCACAAAGTGGGGATATTGTTGTCGCCCTCATAAATGGAGAGGCTACCGTCAAACGCTTCAAAATGTACAACGAGAATATTTTCCTTATGCCCGAAAATCCCGACTTCGAGCCGATACCCGTTTTAAAAGGCTCTGACTTCCTTATTCTCGGAAAGGTAGTCGAGATTCGCATGACGTTATAACCAAACCGTAACCAAACCATAACCGACGGTTTTCCGAAAACAAGAAAAACAACCCCAAAACAACCCCTAACAAGCGATAGCCGCCGCCCTCTGTTTTACACGTTAAGGAGCAACACGAACGGAAAACCCCTTTTTACCCCTCTCCCGCGTTCCCTGTGGCGTTTCTTGCGTTCTCTCGGTCAATCTATCATTAAAAGCCTTTCGTTTCTCCCCGTGCGAATATCGGCTTAAAAACGGCATGGAACGATTTTCCAATAAAACACCAAAGGAGGAAAGAAGCTTGAAAACATGACGGACAACAGAATTAAAGTCATTGAAAATAGCGACGTAAAGGGGCTTATAATTGCCGCCGCCCCGCTCTCCGACGATCAGAAAGGCGGCGGGCAATTCGAGCCTGACAAGCAAAAAGAACAGATAAAAAAGGCACTTGCGAAACGTGGCATTGTGGAATTTACCGACAAGGAGATTAAAACAATGCCGAAAACATTCAAACGGTTAATTATCATTCAGAAAAAGCGTTGCCGTATGCGAATACGACAAAGCGGCAAAAACTCTACTTCCTACGAAATACGATTCAGGCGCGACGGCTACGACATATCGGCGAGCGGCGTAACGATAGAGCTTGCGAAAGCAAACTTTATTGAGAAGCTCCAAACCGCGAAACCGATCGCGAAGAGAACGGGCGGCGGCTCTATGAAAATCCCCGCGACGTTTAACGCGTTCGCCCTCTACTATTTCGAGACGTTCAGAAAGGAAAAGGTTACGGCGAAAACGTATATAATCGATTCAAGCCGATTAAAAAAGTATCTACAACCGCATTTCGGGGAAAAGCGCATAGAAAAAATAACCCCGTCCGACTGTAAAAGCCTTTTAGACGAGGTTAAGGCGGCGGGCATGAGCAAAACTGCCGACGAGCTATATTCCCTTATGTCGGTTATCTTCAAGGGCGCGATCGCGCACGGTATTCTCGAACGCAACCCACTCGACACCGTTTTAAAGACAAAGCACGAGCGGGAGAGCGGAACGGCATTAACGAAAGACGAGGAAACACGGCTTTTTGATTGTTTAAAAGGCTCTGTGTACGAAACAGCCGCCGCCCTTGCGCTATTCTGCGGCTTACGTCCAAACGAGCTTAAAACGGCTAAAATACAAGGACTATTTATAATAGCCGTGAACAGCAAACGGAAAAGCCGAAAGATCGAATACAAGCGCATACCGATTATAGACAAGCTCCGCCCTTTTCTCCCCTCTGACGGTGCGATTCGCATTCCGAATATCGATAATTTCAGAAAAGAGCTGAAAGGGATAATCCCCGGGCATAGGCTCTACGATCTCCGCACTACGTTCTATACCCGTTGTGACGAGCTGGGCGTTGCTCCCCCTGCGCGTGATCATTTCGTCGGGCATTCGGGCGGTGTTCTGACGAATACCTATCGCGATCTTTCCGACGAATACCTTTTGAACGAGGGCGAAAAGCTCAATAAGTGGTAACCTTCTGCCCCGAAACTGCCCCATTTTTCCAAATCGGGCAATAAAAAAAACTTAAAAAATGAGCCATTTTTAACGAAAAAACGCTAAAAACAGCCCATTTTTGGTGTACCCGCTGGGGTTCGAACCCAGACTCGACGGCGTCGGAGGCCGTAATGTTATCCAATTACACTACGAGTACGTTGTATATTTTTCAAAGACGTAGCTATATTTTACTATTTTTTGCTTCCTTTTTGCAAGCGTTTATGGTATAATATTTTCAAAAAGTTTGAAAATTTTTTTCTTTCGGTCGGTTTTGTGCGGATTCGCATGACGAAATCGGGCGAAATACGTCATAAGGAAGTAAGCGCATGGCAAAAACGGTGGTCGTCGGTATGAGCGGCGGGGTGGACAGCTCCGTTGCGGCTCTTTTACTCAAAAATCAGGGCTATAACGTGATCGGGCTGTATATGCTCAACTGGGAGGAAAACGACGAAAACGGCTGTTGCACCGCCGAGGAGGACTATGCGGACGTACGCAGAGTCTGCGCCCTTCTCGATATCCCTTACTACACGGTCAACTTCGCCAAGGAATATATGGATCGCGTGTTCTCCTACTTCCTCGCCGAATACAAAGCGGGCAGAACGCCTAATCCCGACGTTTTATGTAACCGCGAGATCAAATTCGGGCCCTTTCTCGAGGAAGCGAAAAAGCTGGGCGCGGATTATATCGCGACGGGGCATTACTGCAAGATCTCCCATGAGGGAGGGATACACCGTCTCCTCAAAGCCGCCGATAAAAATAAAGATCAAACCTACTTTTTAAACCAGCTTTCACAGGCGCAGCTGAAAGACGTGCTTTTCCCCTTACAGGATATGCAAAAGCCCGAAGTTAGAAAAATCGCGCTCGAAACGGGGCTTGCGACGGCGAAAAAGAAGGACTCGACGGGCATTTGCTTTATCGGCGAAAGAAATTTCAGAAAATTCCTCTCCACCTATCTCCCCGCTCAAAAGGGAAAAATTCTCGACCTTTCAGGAAAAGAGGTCGGCGAGCATATCGGGCTCATGCACTACACGTTGGGCCAGCGCAGAGGTCTTGAGCTCGGCGGGATTAAGGGCGAGGACGAGGGCGGCAGATGGTTTGTCGTCAGAAAGGATCTTGCCAATAACGTTCTCTACGTCTCCCACGGCGACGAAGCCCCGCTCTATTCCAAATCCTGCGAAACGGAGGAATTTCATTGGATTGTCTCGCCGCCTGAAAAGCGGGCGTTTGAATGCTTTGCCAAATTCCGTTACCGTCAGCCCGACCAAAAGGTTTGCGTTTCCATTCAGTCAAACGGCAGCCTGCATATTGAGTTTTCGGAAAAGCAACGCGCCGTGACAGAGGGGCAATACGCCGTTCTCTACGGCGGTGAAATTACCGAACACGGCGGGGAAGAATGCCTCGGCGGCGGCGTAATCAAATCCGCGCAATACTGAAAAGCGAGCAAACACCGACCGCCTTTTCAAGCGTCCCCATAGCAAAAATACGCGGCTCCCTCGATCGGAGCCGCGTTTTCGTTGGTTTTTTTCAGTCCTTTTTCGGTTTGCTTTTCAATTTGACAACAAGCAGAAACACCGCCGCCAAAATAATCGCCGTCAACCCCAAAATGAGGAAACAGACAGGGGCAGGTACGAGATTACCGTTAAAATAGAAATGGTAGTCAAACCCGTCCTTAACCCCTTTGAGCGCCTCGGCGGGAAGATACGTTGCAAGCTCCCCGATCGCACCGTCCAAAAAGCAACGACGGAACAAAACGGTGCCGTAGGTCCCAGGAACAAACCCGACAAAGGTCTGTATCGAGGAGGAAAATTGGGAAATGGGCATATACGCACCGCAGACGAAGCCGTAGAGCGAGGATACGAGGGTCGCAACAGCGCTCGCCGCGCCTGCCGACTTTAAAAAGGTTTCCACGATAACCGCGAGCAAAGCGCCGAACAGCGTGCACAAAACAAGGGTCGCGAGCGCAAGCAAAACGTCCGTAACAGACAAATACCAGCCGCTAAACGCGATATATAAAAGCCCCAACACAAGACAGGCAAGGCAGACGAGCAGCGTCGAAAACACCGTCGCGATAAAATAGCTCAACGACAAAACCGACCGTTTCACGGGCGTGATCAAAAAATCCTCCACACGTTTTTCCACCTTATCGGAAACCATGATCGTCTGTGAACAGAACGCAAGCGTGACCGCAGACGTGCCGAGTATGGACGAAATCAGCCACCCCGCCACAAAGCCGTTCACAAGTCGTTTAGGCGCCGCAATCTCGCCCAAAATCATCTGAAGCGAATCCACGTAAACAGAGCGTAAAAAAGTCGCGAACAGCGCAACCAAAATTAGCGGCGTAATGAGCGACATAAAAAAGGTTTGCTTATCCTTAAAATACAGCTTCACGTGTCGAGCGACAAGAAATCTCAAATCGTTGAAATCCTTTTTTAACGTTTTCTTATTCATCTCCATTCCCTCCCTCGAGCGCACGCCCCGTGACCTTTAAAAACACGTCGTCCATCTTGCCTTTTTCCACCTCAAAATCGGAAAACGCCTCGGGATAGGCGAGAATGAGGCGTTTCGCCGTGCCGACGGAGTCCACCTCAAGCACGGTCACGCCCTCTTTCCGTTCGGCGTTCAGCACCTCTTTTTCAATCATTTTCTCTAACGCCTCGCCGCCGCCGTAAACCTTGATAAAATCGGAGGCGTATTCGTTTTTCAGTCCGACGGGAGTGCCCTGCGCCGCAACTTTGCCCTTATCGAGAATCACGACGTAATCTGCCTCTGCGGCTTCCTCCATATAGTGCGTGGTCAAAAAGACGGTCAAACCCGTCTCCTTTCGGAGCTTTTCCACGCACGCCCAAACATTTTGCCTCGTCTTGGGGTCAAGCCCCGTCGTCGGCTCGTCGAGAACGAGAATTTTCGGTCGGTGCAACAATGCCCGCGCAACGTCGATCCGCCGTTTCTGCCCGCCTGAAAGTTTCCCCAAGGGACGGCGAAGCAGCTCGTCTAATTCAAGCAACGCACAAAGCTCTTTAAGCCGCACATCAAACGCCTTGCCCGTCAACCCGTAGAGCGCGGCTTTAAAGCGCAGATTGTCAAAAACGGTGAGCTCCTTATCCAGAGCTCCGTTTTGGAAAACAACGCCGATTTTCGCCTTTACACAGTCGGGATTTTCCTCGATGTTCACGCCGTCCACCTCGACCATGCCCCCGTCCTTTTGCAAAATACCGCAAAGGATATTGATGGTGGTGCTCTTTCCCGCACCGTTCACGCCAAGAAAGGCAAACAGCTCTCCCTCCCGCACCTCAAAGGACAGGTCATCAACGGCAACGACGTCTTTAAACGCTTTTTTTAAACCCGTCACTTGAATAATTGCACGCATTATAAACTCCTTCTGTCTCTTTATTTTTTTCATGTGATATTAAAATGATATCACTTTAGCGGGCTCTTGTCAAGTATTATTTATAAAAATTCGCTTAGCCAAGTCAATCTAATCGGTAACAAAATCTTAAACGGCATCATAAATTATTCGGTGGAGAAGGAAAATTTTTCCGTAACCCTCTTGACAATCCCTCTGAACTATTATATAATCATGGTATATAATCATGATGTACAATCATGGTATATTATAAAACAAATTCACGGAGGTTTACTCGATGAAGAAAAAATTAACCGTTGTCATAGCCGCAGCTTTGACGATAACCACATGCCTTTCTATGACCGCTTGTAAAGGCAGTAATAGCGTAAGCGGGTTAATCCCCAAAACCAAGGGCAAATACTCGATTGCCGTTAAAGAAATCACGAATTTTTCGAGCGAGTTCAATTATAGCAAAATACAAAGCGCTGATTCCAACGGCGTCGTGCTTCTCTCGAAAACGGCAAAAAACGTCTCCGACCCCGCCACCGCAATCCCCACGTATACCCTTTATAACGTCGGCAAAAATAAGGACGTGGTCAGCGACGTCACCGAAACGATCGAACAAATCAACGACACGCTGTACTGCACCTATAACAGCGCGGCGGAAACCTACACGCTCTACGATTCCGCAAGCGGCGTCTATGCTTCGGACGTGAATGGCACGATTGACGACATAAACGGTATTTTCACGTATAAAGACGGCACACGCATCTACGTTGCGCCGAACGGCAAGGTCAAGAAGGAAACTAACCCCTTTGATAAAATCCTTTCCAAAAACGCGACGAAGATCGGCGATTATTATCTCGAGCAAGCCAACGAGGACGGCACGCTCGACATTTACAACAAAAAGGGCGAATGGAAGCGCACCGTGAATTTGAAAACCGAGCTGGATATTCCCGCCACGGCAACCCTGACAAGCACTTGGACGGTCGAAAACAGGATCTTCTTCCAGATCACGCGCGCCCTTCCCGACACCGAGACCGACTACGATTATTATGAAAACGCAACCAAGTGGGACCTCGACACGTTCTATTATAATTTTGAACGGGGCACGAGCAAAGAACTGAAAAAATTCAATTATTACGTAAGCAACGTAAACCAATACAGTTCTTGGAATGACCGTACCGCCGTTGCCACCGTGCAAAAAATCAACGATAAGGCGTTGGGACAGAAGCACGTGCAGTCCTTCAACAAAAACGGTAAAGTTGCAGTCGATCTTCAAAAGCTTGTTCCCGGCGCAACGAGCGCATTCCTGATCGACACAGAAAAAATCGCTCTTTTCAACGGCACCGATTACGCATACGTTTATAAGGGCGCCAAGCGCGTTGCGACAATCCCCAGCAGCTACCAACTCATCGGCAATTACGTTTATGATTACTCCTATTCCGATCAAACGTTGGATATTTTCGATTTCAAAGGCAAATCTGTTTTAAGCGTTGAGGGCTCCGTTCCCGAAAGCACGACCTATAACCAACAACTCATTTACTCCGTGAAACCCAAAGTCACGGAAGAAACCCCGACAACGTATACCTCCTTCTATGTTTTCAATCCGAAAAAAGGCACTTCCACGCTGATCGGAACAAACTCCGAAACGGTGACGTATGAGCCTGACGAGTTCGGCTATAACGTTCAAACGGTTTCGGGTGCGGTCACGACGAACGAATATCATTTCTACGGCTGCGACACCGTCCTCAACGGCGAATTCGACGAGCTCTTCTCTTATTATAACTTGAATAAAGGAAAAGCTTACACAATTATCGAGGTGGAAAACAACGGCGTTACCGCCTTCTATTCAATCGTTGTTTCTTTCCCTTATATAAAATAGTTCTCCTAAATAAGGAAAAGGTCCTGTAGCCTTGCTGCTTTAGGACCTTTTCTTTTGGTTGTCACCGATCTTTCGACAAGTCAAACACGTTAACTAAATTTTCAGTAAATGCTTTAGAGAAAAAAACACGGGCACATACCCGTGTTTTTTACGTTTACTTTCAGTTCAGCACTTCGGGACCGTTGAAGCTCAAGGGACCCGACCCCGCCTCGCCGCGATCCTCGGGGAACATGGTGCCCGCGGGAATAACGGGAAGAATCAAGGGATTGATAAACGCGTTTGCCGTGAGCGCAGAAACGGCGCTTCTCAAATAGGGATATACGATCTCCGTCGTGGAAATCGCAAGGATCTGTCTGTCCTCGTCCGTCTCGACCTCCTCCGCTTCAAAGATACCCACAAGGCGCGCCTTTAAGTTAAAGGGCTTGGGCTCGGCTTCAGTGGACTCCACTTTCACTTCGAGGGAAACGAAGTAAAGCTTGTCATTTTCCTGAACGCGGCGAATGGTGCGCGAAAATTGGGGTTTGATCTCAAATTTTGCGTTTCTGTCCATTTTCACCCTGTTCATCGTGTAGGTAAGTTCTTCGGCAGTGATGCCTCTCAATGCGTATTTCATAATTAAAAATACCCGTCCTCATATTTATTTTCTTCATTATAGCACACCGCCCCGAACTTTGTCAACGCTTTTCCCGTGGCGAAAATTTTATTTCATACGCTTGACACGGGTTTTTTCTCTATGCTATAATCATTCTACAAAGGAGGTTAAACAATGCTTGAAGTAAAGAATTTAACCAAGATCTACAAAACGAAGGGCGGCGCGGCAGTCAATGCGCTCGACGGCGTTTCCGTCCGCTTCCCCGAAAAGGGCATGGTGTTCCTTCTCGGCAAGAGCGGTAGCGGTAAGTCCACGCTGCTCAACGTCACGGGCGGTCTCGACTCCCCGACGAGCGGCGAAATAATTGTCAAGGGCAGAAGCAGTAAGGACTTTTCCCAGAGCGATTTCGACAGCTACCGCAACACCTTTATCGGGTTTATCTTCCAAGAATATAACATTTTAAACGAATTCACGGTCGAGGACAACATCGCCCTCGCGCTCGAGCTTCAGGGAAAGCCCAAGGACAAAAAGGCGATTGCGGAGCTTTTAGAGCAGGTCGATCTCGTCGGCTATGCCAAGCGCAAGCCCAACACCCTGTCGGGCGGTCAAAAGCAACGTATTGCAATCGCCCGCGCGCTCATTAAATCCCCCGAGATTATCATGGCGGACGAACCGACGGGCGCACTTGACTCCGCGACGGGCAAGCAGGTGTTCGACACCTTGAAAAAGCTCTCCTTGGAAAAGCTTGTGATCGTCGTTTCTCACGACCGCGAATTCGCCGAGCAGTACGGCGATCGGATCATCAAGCTCAAGGACGGCAAAATCCTCTCCGACGTGAGCAAGGTCAACGAGAAGCAAAACGCCGTCAGCGAAAACGTGACGGTGGTCGGCGAAAGCACGATCTGCGTAAAGGACGGCAAACGCCTCACACAGACGGATTTCGACTACATAAAAGCCTTTCTCGCAAAAACGGACGGCTCGGTCATGATCGCAAACGGCGAAAAGGAGATTTCCGATTTCAAAAAAGCGAGCCGCATCACGGACGACGGTGAAAAGGAAACCTTTAAAGAAACGGACGAAAACGCGTTCCCAAAAAAAGCCTACACGGAAGCGGACAGCAAGTTTATCCGCTCCAAGCTCCCCGCCCGCCATGCCATGAAAATCGGCGTTTCGGGGCTCAAAAGCAAGCCGCTCCGTCTGTTCTTCACGGTTCTGCTCTGCTCGGTGGCGTTCATTCTTTTCGGTATGGTGTCCACGCTCTCCCTCTATAATAGCGACTCCACCTTCCGTCAGACTCTCAAGGACTCCTCTCTCACGTCCATTTCCCTGGAAAAGGAATATCAAACCCACGTCACCTATTACTACGGCGGGACGTCAGACAGCTATAAAAACACGAATTACGCCCGTTTTACCAAGGAAGAAGCGGCGGCTTATGCGGAAACGTTCGGCTCGGACACCTTCGGCGCAGTGGCGGCAAACGTTTCGATCAACCTGCAAAACACGACCTCCGGCTATTGGGTAAACCGCGTGAACTGCTTTGCGTATCTGCCCGAAAACAACACCCTGCGCCAAAAGATCAGCGGAAATTATCCCACGGCGAATAACGAGGTCGTCATCTCCACCTACGTTGCGGATATGATCCTCGAGTGCAAGATCTACGATCCTTCCACGGGTCAACCGATGGAGCTGGACACACGTCAGGATATTATCGGCAAAACTCTCTCTATCAACGGCTATTCCTATAAAGTCACGGGGCTCATCGACAGCGGTAAGCTCCCCGAAAAATACGACGCGCTAAAGGATAACGCCAACCGATCGTGGAAGCTGGAATCAGCGTTTCAGGCTGAACTGAGCGACGGGCTCCATCTCATTTTGTTCGTCAGCGAATCGCACATTGAAGCATCGTCTGTCTCCAATCATCGGGATAAGATAAACGATTACCGCTCCCTCTTTTTCGTCATGGAGAAAAACAGCGAGGGCGCCTACGATTTTGAGAAGTCCTATAAACACGGGTATTATTCGCCCGTCACCGATCTTTCCACGAGCGAAACGACCTTCTTAACCGCAGGTAAAACCTCCGTTTCTGACGGAGAAGCGGTGATCAGCCGCGTGCAGCTTCTCCTTCAGCTTGAAAACGCAATGAATCAGAAGTCCGACGAATACGCAACCAATTATTACGCGGCTTTTAACGAGATGGAAGCTTTTGAAGATCAGCATCAGAGCGTCAGCGGTATTTACAATTGGCAGTACGCCGCCGAAAACGATCCAAGCCTTTTCCCCAACGAGGGCGACGAGGGCTATGCGGTCTATCTTGAATGGAAAACCCTCTACGATCGGCAAGCTTCTTTTCAGGAAAAACTGCACGAAATTTCCTACGGCGGCACCCTGCGCACGCTTCTCAACGAGCTCAACCGCGGCTATAAGGAAATTTACAACGAAGAAACGGGCTTTCAGCAAATCTCCCTGACCGCCAACGAGATCGAAGAAAAAGCGAACACCCTTCTTGACTGGATGCGTGAAGAAAACGTTTCGCTCTCCTTTGCCGCCAAGGTCCTCGACGCGAAAAACAGCGTGACTACAGGCGAAGTAAGGGAATTTACCGTGGTCGGCGTGACGGGCATGTACGAGGTTGGCACTTCTTCTTACGAATTCTGCCAGTGGCTCTCCGATGGCGATTTCTCCTATTTCTGGGAAACGCAGAAGCCGCTTTTAGAACACTATGAGGAAACCACCACGAAATATCGGGAGGAAAATGGTGCAATCTACAGCACGATCTTCCTTGCCTACGACCACTCGGATAAAGCGACGAACGAGCTCGTGAATATCCGTAAAAACGCCAAATTCGACGAAAACGACGTCAGAATCAGCCTTTCCAATACTCTCACGGAAAACTTGGAAATGGTGGATGACATGGTGAAAAGCCTGTCCAAGGTGTTCCTCTATATCGGCTTGGTTTTGGCAGTGTTCGCAGCCCTGCTCCTCTCCAATTTCATTTCCGTTTCCATCAGCTATAAGAAAAAGGAGATCGGCATCCTGCGCGCGGTCGGCGCAAGAAGTCTGGACGTATTTAAGATCTTCTTCTCCGAATCCTTTGTGATCGCGGCAATCTGCATCGTGCTGTCCGCGATCGGCAGCGTTATTCTCTGCAACAGCTTGAATGCAGAGGTCGGCGCATCCCTCGGTGCGTCCCTGTTCGTATTCGGACCTCTTTCCATCCTCTTTTTGATCGGCATTGCTCTTCTCACGGCGTTCATAGCCACTTTCCTGCCCGTGTATCTTGCGGCAAGAAAGAAACCCGTCGATTCGATTAGAGCGTTATAAGAAAGATTGCGGCGACGTTTACAAACCGTGCCCCGTCGAAAGGCGGGGCACTTTTTTATAAAATTTTTTAAAAAGGGCATAAAAACGCTTGCGTTTTAAAACAAGATATGCTATAGTAATTAAGCTTTCCGAAAGGAAAAGCGGAGCAATATGCGGGAATAGCTCAGTGGTAGAGCGTCACCTTGCCAAGGTGAATGTCGCGGGTTCGAGTCTCGTTTCCCGCTCCAAAAAACAACAGGTACTCAAATGAGTATCTGTTGTTTTTTTGTTGTCCAAATACAAACAGGGCTGGAGCGCAGAGATGTTTTTGCAAACGCAAAATGCCTTTGCCTCTCACTGAAACCAGCGACTTATTTAAGAAAAATTTTTTATTTTTCTTCATTCCCTAAAATATAATTAGCGTCTAAATCAAGCTCTTTACATAATCTGGCAAAAGTATCGAGCTTGGGCAATTTTTTTGTTGTTCGATATTGCGTTATCATTTCGGGCGAAACCCCTATTTTTTTTGCAATTTCGATGGTCGTCAAGCCGCTATTTTTTATTTCCTCACTCAATCTCTTTTTTATGATGGTATCTTCCATACAATTATTATATAACTATTGGTTAGAAAAATACTTGACAACTAACCGTTGGTTAGTGTATAATTGATATATAGAAAATATATTGAGGAGAAAAAAAATGAAAAAATTAGCAACCCTTATACTTCTGGCTATCGCTATGCTTATTTTCGGCGCCTGCCAAGAAAATACCGCAAAACCCGAAAATACTGTAACCTATACGATAACCTGGATTGATGAAAACGGAGAAATAATTTCGTCAAACTCCGTAGAAGAAAATAAAATCCCCTCCTGCAATTACAGTGTAAGTGATACCGCCGAATGGGATTTCACATTTGAAGGGTGGGCTGCGAGCGAAAATGGAGAGGTTCTTTCGTCTATTCCGAAAGCAACCGCGAACACAACCTATTATGCGTGCGTATCTGCCGTGAAACAGAAATATACGGTTACCTTTCATTCTAACGGTGGAAGCTCTATAGAATCGCAAACCGTTGAATACGGAAGTAAAGCAGCGTTGCCCGAGGCTCCCGTTTACGCCGAGCATAAGTTTATAGGGTGGTGCTATGACGCCGAGGGCACCAATCCCGTAGACTTTAATAAACCTATAACTTCAAACGTCAATTATTATGCCACCTGGAATGAAGTTGTAAACGTAAAAGAATTGCTTGTAGCATTATTAAACGGGTATGAATTGAATCCGTTAAGTTACATCCCAGAAACCATGTGTTATGATTTCAGCGCTAATTTAGTTAAAACCACCGAAATTATCAGCGACTATTCGCAGCCTGCCATGATTGAAAATATCCACTATGGTTATGGGGAGCAGTGGCATATGGTACTTGACAACTTAATTCAATCTAAAACATTCTTTACCGTTTTAAGTGTTGTTGAAGGAGTATCTGCAACTTCGATTTCCGCTTTTAATAATTATTTCGATAATAATCCCTCCGACACCGCATATCACGAGTTTAAAAACGGCATTTATAACGTTACAATAAATTTTGACGGCGAAACAATTTTCTTTGTTTTGGATTATACGGCAGAATTGCCTTTATTGGGCGAACAAACAATTCAAATTGCTTTAAGTATGACCATGAAAACAAGCGAAAAAAACGTTAGAATCCAAATTGAAGACGCAAATGCCCTTACATACAAAATTCGTGAAAATGCTTATGAATTCGCAATCAAATATGCGGGAGTAAGGCGAGCCATGTTTTCGATTGAAAGAAACGAAGACGGTAATGTTAGCGGAAAAATCTTCGAGTATTTAACCGCCGCTTCGGCGGAAATCGCGAGTGCCGCCGAATTTTATATTACGGACGACTACGTCTCTGTAGTGGGCAATAAAGCAAGCGGCATAATAGGATTTACAGGTTATATTAATGAACTTTATAACGTCGAAACAGGAAAAATGATAGGTTATGAGGTACAGGAAACACTCTCCTCTATCGTTTACAATACTTTATGGTTTAACCTTAAAGATATTTCGGGCATTAACACCATAAAATACCGCGCAAAGGACGGAGACGTCCCTGCCGCCGTCTTTGTCAACGGAGCAACCGACGAATGGGAAGCCCAAAAAGTTGGCGGCGTTGGCACAAAAATGTTTTCTAGACGTTTCGATATAGAATTTAGGACGCAATACGTTTATTCGTATGATGCTTCGACAGAGGAATATACGGAACACAAAATCGAAGTCCCGATGCTATTCGTACAGGAGGAATTCTTCGAGACTCTTGCCGACGATGTGAAATCCGCAAACAACGTTAATGTAAGTGTTTTAGCCGAGCTCCAAGATATAGAGAAACTTCTCGAAGATTACGACACGTTAATTCCAATCTTTATTTCCAATAAAGATACAATAACAGTTGAACTCATCCTTGCTTATATTGGAAACAAATTAGAATTTTAAGGGGGGAGATGGATTATGCGCAACCGAATTCATTCTTTTATATGGGGCGGACTTGTTGCTCTTGTTCTGATTATCATTGGTATCGCCACCTCCGTCATTAAATCAAATTATACAAATCTAGCTTTTTGGGGCGTGCTCAGCGTTTTATCGTTTTCGCTTATTTCTTGCTTGATTTTAAAAAATAATTTCGTCGGCGAAATGATGGTCACAATATTCAGTTGGGGTTTTATTCAATTACCTGGGCTTATTTTCACGCTCGATCTTGACGGACTCATATGGCTTTTAACGGTTAAACTGCTATTTTGGATTTTAGGCTTTATTCTTGCCCTCCTTTGCGGGATTTTGGCTATTGCTTTAGGGCTAATCGTGTCGGTTTTCATATATCCGTTTGCATTATACAACAACATTAAAAACGGCGACACTAAAAAAACCTCGTTATAAGCTATCCCTGGTACAAAACTGACTTTCTTTCCATATTTTTGTAAATATCTATCTTTTTTTAAGACACATATTTGTATTCTATTTGTCAACCCAAAAAAGAGGTCTCCTTTAAGCGACCTCTGTTTTTCGTTTGATAAGATTGTGTACAACAAAGAAAATCCCCCGCTTTTATTTATAAATTAATTTACTTTTTTGAGTTTTTGATATATAATAGGTAAAAACAGATTTTTCGGTGTGGGCTATGAAAAAGAAAATCCTCGGCTTTTTATCTCTTATAACCCTTCTTTTCACGGGAGTTGCGAGCACGGGCTGCACGGCAGGCAGCTGCAAATATGCCGCCTATAATAAAGCGGGCGACTGCGCGGAATGCTCGTTCGACGCTTTGGGGAATTATTTTAACTGTTACAGAGAAAACAACTGCATTCCCTCCTGTATTTATCAAAGCGGTTGTTACAAAGAATTTTGCATTGACTCCTGCTATTCCTGCGGCGATTCCTGTTCGGGAACCTGCCAAGAAAAGGGAATCCAAAGCATTAAGGAAAACACGGAGCCGTTGAATAAAGAGGATTACGAAACGGTGATCGACTACATGATCACAAACAACAGCGAAAAGTACTACACAATCCAGCTCACCGTCAAATTTACGGCAAAGAAAAACTGCAAGGACGTCCTTTTAGGCATAGGCGTCTACGACCACCCGCGTTCCCCGCAGAACCGCTTGGAATTTTATATGTTTATGGGCGGCATTCTCAAGAAAGGGAAAACCGTGACCAAAACGAAATCCATTGTTTTCGCCCACACGTCCTACGAAACGGAAATCACGATCACTTCCAAGGCTCACGGCAGGTATTGACATGCGCACCCATCTCGAATTTACAATTTCCTCTTACTCGCTAATGCTCTTTTTGGGGCTCGCGGCGTTTGTCGCCGTCACCTTAATTGTGCTTAAAAAGCTCGAAAAGAAAGAGCCGACCGTCATTAAACAGACGCTTTTGGTCTCGGCTCTCTCGCTCGCCGTTATGTACGTAACCGCGGCGCTTTTCGACTCCCTTTTTCATTCCATTGAGGAGGGACGTCTCGTCGCGGGCGGCATCACTTGGGAGGGCGGCGTAATCGGCGGTTTCACGGCGTTTATTTTACTGTCGCACTATATTGTAAAAAAGGAGAGAGGCGGGGAAATCGAGCTGTTTTCGCTCGTAATCCCAGGACTGGTGCTCGCGCATGCATTCGGTCGAGTGGGCTGTTTTTTGGGCGGCTGTTGCTTTGGAACGGTCACCGATAGTAAGCTGGGCGTGGTGTTCCCGACGGGAAGTCCCGCCGCCGACCTCTATCCCAACACGCTCACGCACGACGGCAGCTTTCCCGTGCTGCCCACCCAACTTTTCGAGGCGGCGTTCGAGCTGCTTTTGTTTGCGGTCATGATGATCTTCCGCAAGCGTTTCAAAAAACACAACCTGGCGATCTATCTCGTATTTTACAGTATTTTCCGCTTTATTTTGGAATTTTGGCGGGGCGACAACCGCGGCGCCACGGGCTTCTATCTCTCCCCCTCTCAATTCATGAGCCTATTGCTTTTGACGGCGGGAATCCTCATTTTCCTGTTCCAAAAAGGTCTTGTATTCAAACGTCTCGCCGCGCGCTGTGCTCTCTGGAGAGAAAATGCGGCAAACGGCGTTTACGACTTGAAAGCGTGCGAACTTTCCCCCGAAAAAGCAGCGCTTTTTGCCGAGCTCGACGCCTTATATCGCCTCAAGATCTCAGGCGCGGTCAGCGAGGAGGAATATGAGACAAAAAAACAGGCGATTTTGGAAAAAATCGGATAATCAACAAAGCCGAAAAATAAGCCCACCCGTTGAACGGGTGGGCTGTTTTTTATTCTATTTCCACACTATATCCGTGATAGTGCGTGCCGCTTGCGCCGCCCTTGGAAATCCGCAGAATCTCTTCCCGCGTGAACGGAACGTACTCCGTCCAATACACCTCCACGTCATGATAATCCCCGTCGCCGCCGCGAACACTGACGTAATCGACCTGTCGACAGGTGGTATACCCCGAGGCGAACACCCGCACTCGGTCAAAACCCGCCGTCCGCTCGATCAGCGAGGTTTTAACGATCACCTCCGTCTCTGATTCGGGGCAGAGTCTTGAAGAAAGCCTTTGCGCAATCTCCTCGAAATTATAATCGCAAAGCGACCCGCCCATATGTACCGTGTTTCGCGCCAAGGGTTGCTGATAAACGGGAATCAGCAATAGCGGCGCAAAGTCGAAAAAGACCGCCTTGAAAAACGCCTCGTTCTTTCCGATAAAATTCCGTCTGATCTCCCGATGATCGCAGGAATAATACTCCGCGGCAGGCAGTCCAAAGGAGCGCGCGGCGGAATGCTCGCTCTCAATCACGTTGATTTTGCCCTGCTTGAAGAAATTAAAATCGTCGCCGTAGCCGTCGTCGGATAACAACAGCTTGAGCATGTTTTCCTGCGCCTGCATCGTAAACATTATGCGGAACAGCCGCTCGTCCGAACGGTTCGTCGCCCCGAACAGGACTTCAAACTCGGTGTTGACCAGCCCCACGAAATCCTTACCCTCTTTCAGCGCCTTTTCCTCCAGCTCGCGCAGTTTTCGCGCCCCCTTTTTAAGCTTCTTCTCTAACGCCCGCTCGCTTTCGTCCTCCGCATGGGCATAGGTACGCGAAAAGCGCAGTTCCTCCAACGCTTCATGTCCGTAGCTCAAGCGCGTAGACGTCCTATAATAGGGCTTGGGCTTCGTGACGCTCGCCGTCAACGTCTGCGTGCGAGTCGTATACACCGTTTTCCCCTCGCTATCCGTCGTCCGCTCCTCCCATGAAATGCTCCTACTTCCGTGATAGGTCTGCCAACCCATCCTATGCGTAAGCCGCCGTTCATATAAAAACGGGCGGGAATAGAGCTCGCCCGAAAGGGTGCCGATCACGCAAGTGTCGTCACTTCTGCCGCTATTGTAGCCGTATTCCCCGACAAGCTCTTTAAGTCTTGCTTCCGTGAAAAACCCGTCGAAGGACACGCAAGGCAAGCTCTTTTCGATCAGCCGCAAACTATCCTCGTCGGTAAATTGCACGTTTAAAGAAGCCACCTGCTCAAATGCCTTTGTCTCTAACTCATCCGCCTCGCCTCTTATGCGCGCGTATTGCTCGGAAACGTTCTTAAGCCTTTTGCGGAGCTTTACGCAAAGGAACACGATCAAAAAAATCGACGCCGCAAGAGACAAGAAAACGCACGCCGAAAACGCCGCGGAACTCATCGACGCCTTATTCAGGGCGAATACGGCGATAAAAAATGCCGCAATAATCCCAAGGATTCCAAAGCGGCGCGCTCTTTTCACGCCCTGTGCTTTCCTTGCAACCGCCTCCGCCTCTTTCTTTTTTATTTGGAGAGAATGCACCGTCCGCTCGTTTTCCGCCTCGTCTATGCTTGCGCGTGCGGAAAATTCGGAAAAACGCTCTGCCACGTTTCTCTCGTGGCGCGCTTTCCCTTCCCGTAAATAGAACTCCAGCGGGTCAAAAATAGGCTCTCTCATGCTCCACCTCAATTCAACGCAGGGCATTTCACCCCAAAACGATCTTCATTTCCACGGGGTTATGATCGGAATAATCAAACTCCATAGGTAGGGTCGAGACGGAGGAAACGGACACGTTATCAGATACAAGGAAACCGTCCACCGTCAAAACAAAGCAATTCGGGTTGTTCACGTAGGACTTATCTGTATTGCGGCAAGTGGGCAGATTGCTCGGGGCAACAACCGTCAGTCCCTCGGGAATCACCCCCTCGGGAATGGGCTGCGCCCACGTGTATTTATCTCCGCTCACCCCGAAATATTCGGAGGAATCCCCCAAGAGGTCCTTATTAAAATCCCCGCCTGCAATCACATAATTCCCCTTCTCGCGCTCCGCCGTCATATCGGAAACGAGTAACGTAAGCTGCTTATTGGCGATCTTCCCATCCGAGGTATACGCCGAAAGATGCACGTTATACAAAACGAGCTCTTTGCCGTCCGACGTCGGAATACGGGAAACGGAATAACAGCGGTCGAGATCGACAAGCTTCATAAGCGACGTCTCGATCGGCAAACTCACTCTCTTTGCCTCTGTGATCTTAAACTTGGAGAAGGTGAGAATCCCCGAAAGACTTTTGCCGTGAGGAGAGTGGAAAGGATAGAAAAGATAGGGGGAATCGTAGTTTACCGCAAACACACAGGAATAAGAGGGGAACTTTTGTTTAAACAGTGCCGTTTCGTCCACCTTATGGCTTCGGGTCGCCTTTTTATCAACCTCCTGCACAAGCAGGATGTCAGGCGAAACGCTTTCAATCAGCGCGCTCGCGCCCTCGAAATTCTTTTTCACCTCCTTTGCGGAATAGGCGCGAGAATACTTGCCTCCGTCCATAAAAAAGGAAAAGTTTCTCGAATACGCGCCAAAGCCGAAATTAAACGTCACAAAAGACAATTCCTCGCCCACAGGCGCGCTAGCTTCCGTTTTTTGCTCGATTGTCAAATTTTTATCGCCAATCCGATAATAGGCAATCAGCACGTAAACGACGTAACCGACCGCAACCAGCAATACGGCGAGAAAAACCGCCGCCACTGAAAGGAGTATCTTTTTTATCTTTTTTCCCTTCTTTCCCTCTTCCACCGTCAATTTCTTTTCTTCTTCCATAAAAACGCCCTCTTTTGTTGTTTGTTCGTTTTATTTCTTTATAGTATAACACAAACGCCAAAATTTGTCAACATTCGCAACAAAAAAGCCTTTCTCCAAGAAACAGGGAAAGGCTTTTTTATCGCAAGGATTATTGAATTTTTTTGATCTTCACACTGCCGCACAAAACGTCCGAATAGGAATACGCCGTCTTGCCGAGAAAATCCTTGTCGTCGGGCTTGACCGTGAACAGCGCGGGATAGATTCCCGACAGCAC
The DNA here is from genome assembly GCA_017467275.1 of Clostridia bacterium. Classification (GTDB taxonomy): domain Bacteria; phylum Bacillota; class Clostridia; order Christensenellales; family Borkfalkiaceae; genus Scatosoma. Next base: position 23,049 of record JAFTSN010000002.1, read on the forward strand.
GCCCGAATAGCTGATGATCTTGTTTCTGCCTAAATTCACACGCACAGCCACGCGCGCCGAGGAGCAGTCCTTTACCATTCGTTTGACTTCCGATATACTTTTGGTGGGCTTAATCATATAAAAAGTATGTCCGATTCTTCTCCCTTTTATACCATTTAATTCCAACCATGCCCCCCTTAAAGCACCTTTTTAAGGAACTGTCCCGTGTGGCTTGCGTCATTTTTCGCAACCTCCTCGGGCGTACCCGTGCAGACGACCATTCCGCCGCCGATCCCGCCCTCGGGTCCCAGATCGACGATATAATCCGCCGTTTTCACAACGTCGAGGTTATGCTCAATCACGATCACGGTATTCCCGCCTAAGCGGAGCTTTAACAGGATTTTAATGAGCTTATCGACGTCATAGGTATGCAGACCCGTGGTCGGTTCGTCGAGGATATAGACCGTCTTACCCGTCGAACGCTTGGAAAGCTCCGTCGCAAGCTTGACCCGCTGTGCCTCACCGCCCGAAAGAGTGGTCGCACTCTGTCCGAGTTTAACGTATCCCAGCCCGACCTCGTTTAAGGTGGAGAGCTTATTATAAATATTCGGCACGGGTTTAAAGAACTCACAAGCTTCTTCCACCGTCATATCAAGCACGTCGGAAATGCTCTTGCCTTTATATTTGACCTCGAGCGTTTCGCGGTTATAACGCTTCCCGCCGCACACCTCGCAGGGCACGAAAATATCGGGCAAAAAGTGCATTTCGATTTTGATAATGCCGTCCCCGAAACAGTGTTCGCACCTGCCTCCCGAGACGTTGAACGAGAACCTGCCTGCCTTGTAGCCCCTCTCCTGTGCATCGGGCGTCATTGCGAACAGGTCTCGAATGAGGTTGAACACGCCCGTGTATGTCGCGGGGTTACTGCGGGGCGTTCTGCCAATGGGGGATTGATCGATCGCAATGATCTTATCGAAATATTCCACGCCGTCTATGCCGTCCACCTTGCCCTCGATCTGTCTCGCGCCGTTCAGGCGGTTGGCAAGATGCGGATACAGAATTTCGTTGACAAGGCTGGATTTCCCGCTCCCTGAAACGCCCGTGACCGCCGTAATTAAACCAACGGGAATTTTCACGTCGATATTTTTTAAATTATTTTGCTTGCAGCCCCTTGCCACGAGCCATCTGCCGTTGGGCTTCTCCCGCAATTTAGGAACGGCAATTTTCCGTCTGCCGGCAAGATAATCGCCCGTGATAGACTTCGGCTCTGCCATAATATCTGCCTGCGAGCCGCAAGCCACCACCTCGCCGCCGTGCACGCCTGCCTTGGGTCCGATATCTACGATATAATCCGCCGCCTTAATCGTGTCCTCGTCGTGCTCGACGACGATCAGCGTATTCCCTAGATCGCGCAAGCCCTTTAAAGAGCCCAAAAGCTTCTCGTTGTCGCGTTGGTGAAGCCCGATGCTCGGCTCGTCGAGGATATATAAAACGCCCGTGAGCGCGCTTCCGATCTGCGTTGCAAGACGGATTCTCTGCGATTCGCCGCCCGAAAGCGTGACCGCCGTCCGCGAAAGGGTCAAATAATTCAAGCCTACGTTCAAAAGGAAGCCGATACGGCTCTTGATCTCCTTAATAATCGCACCAGAAATGAGCTTTTCCGTCTCCGTGAGCGAAAGGGCGTCGATAAACGCCGCGAGCTTGTCCACGGGCAACTCGCAAACCTCCCATATATTTTTCCCGCCGACGGTGACGGACAATGCCTCGGTTTTCAGCCGCTTGCCGTGACAGCCGTTGCAGGGCGCGGTACGCATATACCGCTCGATGTCGTATTTCACGCCGTCGGACGAAGTCTGCGCATATCGGCGCTGGAGATTATTGACGAACCCCTCCCACGCCTTTTTATAGCTGCCTGAAAAGGTACGCGTCTTGTATTCAAGATTGATCTGCTCCCCTCCGTTGCCGTACATGAGCATTTCATAGACCCCTGCGGGCAAATCCTTCACGGGCACGTCCATGGAAAAGCCGTAATATTTGGACAGAGCGGTGATATACATCTGCGTCTGCGCGCTCGTATCGAGCATCCAACCCGAAGCATGAATCGCGCCCTCGCGCAGAGTCTTGGTCCTATCGGGACAGATAAGATCGGGATCGACAAGCTGTTTAAAGCCGATTCCCAAGCACTCGGGGCACGCGCCGTAAGGGGTGTTGAACGAGAAGAGACGGGGCTCGATTTCCTCAATAGAGACCCCGCAATCGGGACAGGCATAGTTCGTGGAATACAGCTCCTCAATATCGTCATGATCGACGATCACAAGCCCCTCCGCAAGCTTCAATGCCGTTTCGAGACTGTCCGTCAACCGCTTTTGTATGCCTTCTTTAACGATAAGTCTGTCCACCACGACGGATATATGATGCTTGATATTCTTTTCAAGCTTGATCTCCTCTTGGAGATCGTAGATCGCGCCGTCAATTTTCACCCTGCCGAAGCCGCTCTTTTTAAAGCCTGCAAGCTCTTTTACGTATTCGCCTTTGCGCCCCCTCACAACGGGTGCGTTCAACAAAATTTTACTGCCCGCAGGCATCGCCATAATCCTGTCTGCAATCTCGTCGACCGTCTGACGGCGAATCTCCCGCCCGCATTTCGGACAGTGAGGAACGCCGATCCGCGCAAACAGCAGACGGAAATAATCGTAAATCTCCGTCACCGTTCCGACGGTGGAACGGGGATTGTGCGAGGTAGTTTTCTGATCGATGGAAATGGCGGGGGAGAGCCCGTCTATCCGTTCGACGTCGGGCTTCTCCATCTGCCCCAAAAATTGACGGGCATAGGAAGAAAGGCTCTCCATATACCGCCTTTGCCCCTCGGCAAAGATGGTGTCAAAAGCAAGCGTGGATTTTCCGCTGCCCGAAAGCCCCGTGAACACGGTCAGCGTGTTGCGGGGAATGGAGACGTCTATATTTTTAAGATTGTTTTCCTTGGCTCCCTTAATAACGATTTCTTCTTGCATATTTCTTCTCTCTTGGTTTTTTAACTCTTCTTTGCCTTTGCGAGCCGTTTTCTCAGCTCGGATATCTTTTCTCTGATCTCAATCGCCTTCTCAAAATCCAGCTGTGCGCTCGCGACCTTCATAAGCGCTTTCAGCTTCTCAATCTCGTCGGGAATATCCTTGAGCTTGATCTCCTCGCCGTCCGATTTCTTTTTCGTGATGTTGAGGGTGGATTTAACCTCTTTAATGATTGTTCTCGGCGTGATTCCGTGGGCTTTATTGTATGCGTCCTGCACCGTTCGTCTTCGTTCGGTCTCGCCGATTGCCCGCTTCATACTGTCCGTGATAACGTCGGCATACATAATCACTCTGCCCTCGCTGTTGCGGGCGGCTCTGCCGATCGTCTGAATGAGGGAGGTGTCGCTTCTTAAAAAGCCCTCCTTATCCGCGTCGAGAATGGCAACGAGCTTCACTTCAGGCAGGTCCAAGCCCTCACGGAGAAGATTGATGCCGCAAAGGACGTCGAATTCCCCCGCACGGAGCCCGTTCACAATATCGATACGCTCAAGCGTGTCGATGTCGCTATGCATATATTTGACCTTGATAAAATGCTCCTTAAGATAGTCCGTGAGCTCCTCTGCCATCTTCTTCGTAAGCGTCGTGATCAAGACCCTGCCCCCCTCGTTCACCACCGTGTGAATCTCGGAAAGAAGATCGTCGATCTGCCCCTTGGTGGGCTTGACGGTGATTTTCGGGTCGAGCAACCCCGTGGGACGGATAAGCTGTTCAACGCGTTGCCCCGCCTGCTCCGTTTCATAGGGGGCAGGCGTCGCGGAAACGCAGATCAGCTGCGGCACGCGGGCGTCGAACTCCTCAAACGTCAACGGGCGGTTATCGTAAGCCGAATGCATACGGAAGCCGTAATCCACGAGATTTTTCTTGCGCGAAAAATCGCCGTGATACATAGCGCGAATCTGCGGAATGGTCATGTGGCTCTCGTCGATAAAAACAAGAAATTCTCCTTTCGGAAAATAATCCAAAAGGGTAAACGACGGCTCCCCGGGGGAACGTCCGTCAAAATAACGGCTGTAATTTTCCACGCCGCTGCAATATCCGATCTCACGCATCATTTCAAGATCGTGCTCGGTGCGTTGTTTGAGCCTTTGCGCCTCGAGGATTTTTCCCTCCTCCTCGAATGCGCGCACCTCGCCGCGCAAGTCCTCCTCGATCATAGCGAGCGCGCCGCGGAGCTTTTCCGTCCCGACGGCATATTGGCTCGCAGGGAAAATCGCGACGTGCGACAGCTCGTTGAGCTTATTGCCCGTGAGCGCCTCAACCTCGTAAATGCGGTCGATCTCGTCCCCAAAAAATTCCACACGGATTGCCACCTCCGAATTGGAAGCGGGAAAAATTTCGAGCGCATCGCCGCGAACGCGGAACGTGGAGCGCTTGAAATCGATATCGTTGCGCGCATACTGAAGCTCGACGAGCTTACGAATAAGCTTGTCCCGCTCCCATTCCATACCGGGGCGCAGAGAGATAGACAAACGGAAATATTCCTCGGGCGCACCCAAGCCGTAGATACAGGACACCGAGGCGACGACAATCACGTCCTCCCGCTCCATCAAAGAACAGGTTGCGCTGTTTCTGAGCTTGTCGATCTCGTCGTTTAAGCTCAAATCCTTTTCGATATAGGTGTCCGTTGAGGGGATATAACTCTCGGGCTGATAGTAATCGTAGTACGAAACGAAGTACTCCACTCGGTTTTCAGGAAAAAACTCGCGGAACTCGTTGCACAGCTGCGCCGCGAGCGTCTTATTGTGCGCTATTACGAGGGTGGGGCGATTGACGTTTTTAATGACGTTCGCCATCGTGAACGTCTTGCCGCTTCCCGTCACACCGACCAAAACCTGCGTGCGAATCCCGTCGAGCACGCCCTCCGTCAGCTTTTCGATCGCCTGCGGCTGATCGCCCGTCGGAGAAAAGGGGGCGCGGAGCATGAAATTTTTCTTCTCTTTCGCTTCAGAGAAACTCATACGCTTATTTCCTCCTTTGTTTTTTGCGAACATTCGTTTGAATTATACCATATTCCCGAAAAAAAGTAAAGGATTTTGAACCGAACAATACAATATAATATAAGAAGATTTCAGCACGTTAAAAAATCAATCTTAAAAGGACGCTCGCAATAAACGCCAGCACAGCGGAGAGAACCGCCCAGACGAGCTTAACCGCAACGTCCCGCTTCATTTTTTCATTTTGGCGACGGTAGGCAAATCCGTTTGCGTGCAGGGTGATCACGTACATTTTCTCGCCCTTGCGATCGGAGGACAAGAGCTCGAAATAGTCGTCGAGCTCAAGCGCACGGAGGGTCTTTTCAAGCGCTTCTTCACTGTATTTTTCCCGCTCTTTTATAGGCAAGAGCCGTTTTAAATCGGCAGGCGAAACGAGGCAACTTCCCTCCTCGCCGCAAAGCGAATACACCGCGCTCATCACCTCGTTTTCCCGCCTATTCAGCAACTTCTTTCTCCTCCCCGTTTCCTTCGTTCATTCCGTACCTGCCCACCCCGTTCAACGTATAATCAGCGCAATAATCAGGACGATCAAGGCGCCGAAGCCGCCGCCCAAAAGCCCGCCTAAAAACGCCGCAAGGCTTAGATGTTTCAAAGACTGTGCCCGTTCTTTTACGTTCTCCTCCTGCCGCTCGGAATAGCTCCGTCCAAGGGGCAGAGGCTGTAAGCAATACATACCCCCGTAGGCATATTTCACGTCTATGTAGCCGTTTTCCGAAAGGTAAAAAAGCATATGCGAAAGATTTTCCCCCGTCACCCCCCATTCGGGCTCGAAAAAGGATAAAAAATCCTCCTCGGAGAAAATTTTATATTCACCCGAGGAGCACAGCGCATTCACAGTATTTAAAAGCGCGGCGGTCCGCTTATCTAGCATAGCCTTTCTCCTTATCAAAAGTCAAGTCCGTAAGATATGTACCGCCGCACCGTTATATTTGGTTGTCAAATCATTAAAATGAAGAAGATCGCGCCTAAAAGAGCGCCAATATAGCCCACCGTCATTGCCCAGACAAGCTGTGCGCTCAACTTTCCGCGCATTTTATACAGCCACAAGCTGTCACGGGAAGCCAGAATTGCCACGGGTAAGCACAAAAAAACGCCTATTCCGTAGATAAAATCGAGCAATAAGCCGACAAACGCCAAAACAAACCACCGTTTTTTAGCGCACATCACGCGCACAAACCGCATTTCGCTTTCTCGCTCGGAGCTTTCCGCCTCGCCAAAATCGGGTTGCACGCTTCCCGCCGTGCTGAAAGCCGATGCTTTTCCCTCAAATTCCGAATTCCCGCCACCCCATTCGGCAGTAACCCTATCAATTTCCCTTAATTCGCCGCCGCAGACGGGGCAAAAACGCTCGTCTCGGCTCTCTGCGACGTATTCACAGTTCCCGCAATGCTTCTTCATGCTTTGATTGTACTATTATTTGCAAAAAAAGTCAATTTAATTCAGCGTCGGAGTGTGGCAGTTTTATAAATATTGTGTGAAAAACACAAAAAACACTCCAAAGCTTCAATTCCGACTTTCCGCGTGAAATAGATTGAAAGATTTTTTTGATTGTGCTATAATAACAATAGCTTTAACGCCAAAAAACAAAATAAACTCAAACGAGGATCCCATGAGAAAAAATTTAAAAGCAAAAGCGTATATTTACCCATTACCCGTGCTGATTGTCGGCACGTATGACGAAAACGGAACCCCCGACGCCATGAACGCAGCTTGGGGCACCGTCTGCGACACGACACAGGTTTCCATTTGTTTAAGCGCAACGCATAAGACCGTGAAAAACCTTTTAAAAACCAAGGCGTTCACGGTTGCAATCGCGGACGCGGAAAACGTGATCCCCGCGGACTTTGTCGGCGTGGTTTCCGCCAACAGCGTTCCCGACAAAATCACCAAGGCAGGTTGGCACGTCTCAAAAAGCGAATTTGTCAACGCGCCCGTGATCGAAGATCTCCCGCTCGTTTTGGAATGCAAGCTCGTAAGCTACAATAACGAAACGGAAATTTGCGTCGGCGAGGTTGTAAACGTCTCCGCAGACGAGCGAATTCTAGATAAAAACGGTAAGATTGATCTGACGAAATTTAAACCGATTTGTTATGATTGCGACACACACGGCTACTATACCCTCGGCGAAAAAGTCGGTCAGGCGTTCTCCGACGGCTTAAAGCTGAAATAAGGTAAAAAGCGGGGGCAGGTACGCGACGAATGCGTCCATGCTCTATTATATCCTCCACGATAAAGGATGTCCGTTATGCAAAAGAATCTCTTCAAAAGAACAAAGCTGGCATGCTACACGGCATATTTCACCATGTCGTCCGTATTCTGTCTGCCGCCACTCTTGTTCGTCACCTTTTACGAAACCTATGGAATCTCTTGGGCGTTACTCGGCACGCTCGTTTTGACCAATTTCTGCACACAACTCGGAATCGACCTGCTCTTCACGGCATTTTCCAAGAAATTCAACGTTGCCCTGATCGTGAAAATCATGCCCTTGATCACGTCGCTGGGTCTACTCATTTATGCGCTTTCGCCCTTTATCTTCACGGAAAAATACGTGTTTGCGGGCTTGCTCGTCGGCACTGTGATCTTTTCCGTTGCGGCGGGGCTCTCCGAGGTTTTGCTTAGCCCGACGATTGCCGCGATTCCGTCCGACAATCCCCAACGGGATATGAGCAGGCTGCACTCCCTCTTTGCCTTCGGCGTGTTTACCGTCGTTATCATCGGCACCCTGTTTGTCAAATTCGTGGGCGCAAAATATTGGATGTACTTAACCATGCTTCTCGCGCTTTTACCCGTTTGCAGCGCCGTGCTTTTCATGCTCTCCCCCATGCCCGACATGAACAGTGCTGAAAGCGGCGCCAAACCCCCAAAAAGTAGACGAAAAACACTCGGAATCGCTCTTTGCGTGGCGTGCATTTTTCTCGGGAGCTGTGCGGAAAACGTTATGTCCAGCTGGATCTCGAGCTATATGGAAACGGAGCTGAAAATGGATAAAGCGCTCGGAGACGTTCTCGGCGTTGCAGGCTTTGCAATCCTGCTTGGGTGCACGCGGATTTTGTATTCAAAATGGGGTAAAAGCATTGGCAAGGTGCTTCTTTTCGGTATGCTCGGCGCAACCCTCTGCTATCTCTTGGTGGGGCTTTCGTCCAACGTCATTCCCGCCTTTATCGCCTGTATACTGACGGGCGTATTCACGTCCATGCTATGGCCGGGCTCGCTGATTTTGATGGAGGAAAACGTTTCGGGAGTAGGCGTCACGGCATACGCCTTAATGGCGGCAGGAGGCGACCTTGGCGCGTCATTCGCCCCGCAGCTCATGGGCATCGTCGCCGATTGCGCAGGCTTGCAGACGGGTATGCTGATTTGCTCTATTTTCCCTCTTTTGGGCACGCTGCTTCTGCTTTTCGCCCTTCGCTTCTTCAAAAAGCACCCCGAGGCCCACTCGGAGCGTACGTAATCTTTCTTGTATTGCAAAAAATAAGGATACCCGTATGAAAAGTTTAATCAATGAAAAACTTAAGGAAATCGAAAAACGCGAGGATGTAAAAATTCTGCATTGTGTTGAATCAGGAAGCCGAGCTTGGGGCTTCGCTTCGCCTGATAGCGATTATGACGTGCGGTTTATTTACGTTCGCCCGAAAGAGTTTTATTTGCGGTTGGATAAAACGCGCGACGTGATTGAATGGCAGCTAGATGAAACGCTGGATATCAACGGTTGGGATATTCAAAAAGCATTGCAATTATTATATAAATCAAATCCGACGTTGTTTGAATGGAATTCTTCGCCGATTGTATATAAAACGACCAAAGAATGGGAAAAGGTTTCTTCTGTTATCAATACGTATTTTGTTGCGAAAGCTGGGCTTTATCATTATTTAAGCACGGCAAAAAGGAATAATCGAGAATATTTGAAAGGCGAAATAGTGAGATGGAAGAAATATTTTTACGTACTTCGTCCGTTGCTTGCCTGTAAGTGGATTCTCGCGGAAGGAACGCCGCCGCCCATGCTTTTCAAAACACTTATGGATAAATATTTAGACGAAGACGTTAAACCCGACGTATTAAAGCTACTTGATTTGAAAATCAATACGCCTGAAATTACAGAAGGTAAACGCTTTGATAAGGTCAATGATTATATAGATAAAAACCTTGTCGAAATAGAGGAAGTCATAAAAAATTCCCCCGATAAGCATACGCAAAGCTGGGAGGAATTGAACAAGATATTTATTAACCTATTTGAATAAAGAAGCAGGTCAAACCCCGCACCATAAAAATCACGCTTTTTAAGGAATATTTAAAAAGCGTGATTTTTTATTCAAAAATTTTCTTGGCGTTTCTTTTAATTGTTGCCTTTATAAATCGTCTTGTATTTTTTTAAGGCAAAATAATAATAATTCCGCATAAAAATCCCTAATTTTTTCGGCGATAGAATTAATGCGCTTTCGCCAAAACGTTCAAAATAATACAAAAGCTGATTGGCAGAGCAGTCAAAGGTGTAAATATCGCCCTCGATACGAACGGGCGTCGGGCGATAGAGATATATTTTCTCAAACAGTTTTTTGCCCTTTTCCGTCAGTTGTACTTGAATCGGTTCGTTATCCGTATTATACATAGGATATTGCGCCGCGCAAGCGATTTGCCGTTCAAATAAACTTTTATTTTCTTCGGGGATATTAGAGGAGGCGGGAAGAAGCGAAACCGTTTTCACAGACGCAAGGCGCATCGTCACGTTGTGTTTATTATCGTATACTAACACGTAATTAAAAAGCTCGTCTTTCGCGGGACTGATTGAATAAACGGAAAGATTGTTCATAACGACGCCCGATTGCAGCTGAACGCATACCTGTACCCCACGTGTGATCGCTTTTTGCAAAAGTTCAAAGTTTTCTTTATGAATAATTTTTTCTCGCTCGGTTTTGTTTTTTTGCGCGTAAGAGAGAAACATTCTCCGATAAAAAGAAGACAGTGATTCGCTTTGCAATAAAACGTGTTCCACGTAGAGTAACGCCTTTTCGGAAACTTTCGTTGGCTTAAAGGAAAAAGTGGTAGAATCTTTTTTCCCGTCCGTATATTCGCTTTTTTTAGCAAAAACTTTCACCACGTCGTGAAAGACTTTTTCTCTATAATATTCTGGAACGACGGCAAGCGCCCTTTTAATATCTTCATGTAAAGATTCTTCGCTTGCGGAAAACGCCTCGAAAAAGTTTACAATAAGCGTATTGATAAATGCGTTCATGTTTGGTTGTCCGTTTTCCTTCACGATCTTAAAATCGGCACAGTCCTTTTTTAATACGTCAAGTGTGTTTTTCGATAAACTGATTTTTATTTTTTCGTCCATATTCTATCACCTCTTTTATATTGTACCCTAAAAGGGGTCAAAAAAACAAGCAAATTTATAATATAACATATAATTTATAATAAAATTAAGGGGGCAAAAAATACTTTACTATTGCAGTCTATATATTTTCCGTATTTTGGTATATAATGGAAGTATCAAAACAAACGGAGGTAAAAAATTATGAATTACAATTTTGATAGCATTGCAGGGTATGAAACGGAGAAAGAGGAATTAAAGAGGCTTTGCGAGATTTTTAA
>JAFTSN010000003.1 GCA_017467275.1 Clostridia bacterium
CGTATCAACGAATCGAACCGCAGTTATCGAACTATATGGGGGCGATTTTCGAGGATATTTGTAAGCAGTATTTGTGGAAACTACTGCTCAACGAAAAATGCACGATAAACTTTACCGAGCTTGGTCGTTGGTGGGGTACAAATTCCAAAACGCGAAAACAGGAAGAAATCGATATTGTCGGTATTGCGGATAAAAATACCGCCCTGTTTGCAGAGTGCAAATGGACGAATGAAAAAGTGGACGTGAACGTTTTGGAGAAACTAATCGAACGAAGCGAATTATTCCCCCATAAAAATAAACACTACTACGTATTCGCCAAAACGGGCTTTACAAAAACGTGCGAAGAATTGGCGAAACAGTTGGGCAACGTAACTCTTGTAAAATATGCGGAAATGGTATAAAGGAGAATTATGTATTTACAAATTGAGGAAGATTTTAAAAGACGTTCAAAAAATAGAAAGTCACAAATACTATTTATTCTTGCTGTATTTGTTTTTGCGATTATCGCCTATTTCCCTTTAGAAAAACTTTTCACAGAAGACGATTATTTTTTGGAATATTATATTCTGGTTTGTTTTCTACTTGTTTTATTTTTAGTGTTATGCTATGTTTATATTTTTTCGCAAACTCGAAAAATAAAAAAACTATCATTTTTAAATTTAAATGAAGTATTAAATTGCTATTATGAAAACATTCATAATAGCGATTTAAAGATATTAAGTGAAATTTTAAAAGAAAACGATATTAATACTCGTCCAAAAGTTCAAGAAGCAATAAGACATTATCAATGTTTATTACCGAGAAAAGTTGCTTCGAGTGGACAACTATTAACAATCCTTGCTTTGGTTATTTCGATTATTGCTTTGCTTTTCAGTGAACCTTTTGCTAATTCAGAATCAAACATGGAAGCTTTCTTTGTTATACTTTTGACGGTAATAATCGGTTATATAGTTATTCAATTTATTGCGAAAAACATTTTTAAAATTTTTGGTAAAGATGCCTTATACAAAAGATTAGAGGCATCTCTTTCAGAAATTTTTATGACCTACTATTTGAAGAAAGAAGATGATTAACATAAGAAAATTAGAAAACGAATTGTGGGAAGCGGCGGATTTGTTCCGCGTGGATTCAAAAATAAAGTCGCAAAAATATTGTATGCCCGTTTGGGGTTTGATTTTTCTGCGTTATTCGTATAGTCGCTTTAAATTTGTAGAAGCGAAATCCTTAAAAAACATCCTGCAAATTCCCTATCATGAAAGCCTAAAATTATTGGCGTGTTTTTGGCGAGTAAGTGGCTAAATCCCTTATAAATAAAGGGTTTCAGCGAAGTGGAAACCGCTTCAATTCCTGTCGACCGCACCAAACATGCGGATTTTTGAGTAAAATGCTCAAAAATCCGTTTTTTTTGTTTCGAGTTCCATTTTTTCTTGTTTTCTCAAATCGATCAAACGAGAAATACAACGCGTGCGCGTAAATATATTGTATAAAGGGTGCTTTTTTAATAAGATTTATTACGGAAAGGGGGTAAATTTGTTCCGCGCTTAAGAGCGTTTTACGAAAAACTTATTTTTTACCCTATATATATAATAAGGAAGGCAAAAAATCGGTAAAAAACAAATAATAATACTTGACAAAATGTCCTTTATCGATTAAAATAGTGCATACCATTATTATAATGGCAATTTTTCTTAATTTCTTGGAGGTTCTTATGAAAGCAAAGAAATTGTTTCATGCTTTGCGCGTGGCAATCACGGCGATGATGCTTGTAGTCTTCGGCGTGCTTTTTGCGGCGTGCGGCGACAAAGACAAAGCTAAGAACTGGCCCGAAACAGGCGTTTACTATTGTTATGACGCCGGTGACGAGGAAACGGCTCTTGCGTTATCCAACGGCAAGAAGTTCGTTCTGACCATGAACGGGGAGAGCCAGACGGGTACTTACACAATGACCGATCTGACGCTAACCCTCAAGTTCAGCGACAAATCCACGATCACTGCGGCATATAACAACACCGTGATCACCGTGACCATCGACAACGTTTCGATGGACTTCTACAAGGTGATTCCCTATACGGTTACATACGACGCAAAGGGCGGCTCTCAGGTTGACGCGGTCTCTACCGTGAACGGTAAGACCATTGACAAACCTGCGAACCCGACCCAAAGCGGTTACGAGTTTATCGGTTGGTACACGGACAGCGCCTATAAGACGCCGTTCCTTTTCGGCACGCAGAAAATCGTTGCCGACACCACCCTGTATGCTCGTTGGGCAATGTCTGATCCCAATGCGGCTGAGTTCGACATCGACTTCAACGTCGGCTACAACGGCACCAATCCCGCTAAGATAACGACGATCGACGGCAAGATCTATAACGTTAATATGCCCACGCCTGTGCGCGACGGCTACACGTTTGCGGGCTGGGCAGTGAGTATGTATGACGACGCGTCGAAGATCTCTTATATGTTCAAGGATCCCATGACGGTGACCGAGAACACGACCTTCCACGCGGTTTGGACGGCGAACGACAGCTCCAAGCTCGAGACTCCTGTTGTGAGCGTGGAAGCGGGCGCGGTTGTTTGGAATGCGATTTCGGGCGTGAGCTCCTATAAGGTGGAGATCTACTCCGTGGACGCAAGCGGTTTGGAAACGTATGTGGACGGCACCACCACGGGCGCAACGACGTATAACTACAATTTCGGCGATGCTCCTGCGGGCGATTACGTTGTGAAAGTCACGGCGGTTGCTTCCGACACGTCCAAAAATTCGGACGTCGCGGTGAGATACTATCTCAACAAGGCGCTTTCGCGCGTCTCTCATTTCGCGATCGACGGGACCGTGGTCAACTTCAACGCGGTTGAAAACGTGACCAACTACTTGCTCACGATCGATTGCGGCGACTCTAACCACAACCACACGAACTACGATCTTGGCAACAAGACGAGTTATGATTTCAAGAACTGCATCCAGCAGGACGGCGGTATTGTGTTCACCGTGACCTCGACGGCGGAGGGCTATTCTTCCGTGACCTCGAGAGCGTTCGTTTATGAGAAGGAGCTCGGCGCGGTCGAGAACCTTACCGTGGACGAAGCGACGGGCGTCGTCACTTGGGACGCGGTTGAAAACGCAGAGAAGTACGTTGTTTCCGTCAAGTGCGGCAACGCGGCACACCGTCACGAGCGCGTTTACGTCGACGGCACAACCTTCAGCGTGAAAGAATGCGAAAACATCGATGGCGGCATCATTATTAACGTATACGCGATCGCGGAGGGCTATAATGCCTCCAACGTTGCGAGCGTTACCTATAATAAGACGACTCTTGCAACGCCGAGCGTTGTTCTGATCGACGGCACGACCATGAGCTGGAGAGCAGTCAACGGCGCAACGGGCGGCTATAAAGTCAAGATCGGCGACGAAGTGATCTCCGTTAACACGAATTCGATCGAGCTGAGCGCTCAACAGATCGAGTGGGTGGAGGCGGCGGACTACGTTGTCACGCTTCAGGCGATCGGCGCGAACGGCGCAGAGTCCCTTTGGAGCGACGATATCGACGTTCGTTACTATGCAATGTACACTTCGATTTCCTACGACAAGGGCGTGGTTTCTTGGAACCACGTGATCGGCGCGACCTCTTATAAGGTCAGAGTGAACGAAGACGACGCGACCGCGATCACTGTCGAGGACGGCGCGAACTTTGCGGAAATCGTTCTCACGAAAGCGGGCGAGAACAAGATCGAGGTCTGCTACTACGACGGCGAGACCGCTTCAGCATGGGTTTCCACGACGGTTACGGCATACGCGATCGAATTCGACACCATGGTGTCGACGACGACGTTCCCCACGCAGTATAAAGCGGTTGGCGATCCCACCGATTCCTTCGACGGCTACGGTCTTAAGAAAGGCGGCTACGTCTTCTACGGCTGGTATAAGAGCGAAGAGGTCGGCGCGGGCAACGCGGCGCTCTACGTAGACGGCTACTTCCGCGGCACGAGCAACATTAAGCTCTATGCGGACTACACGCCGAGAACGTATCCCATCACCTATGATTATCAAGGCGGTTTGGGCACGCCCACAGACGTGAACGTCACGTATAACAAAGACTTCACCATGGCAGTTCCCACGATCATCGACGCCACCAAGGCGTTCGGCGGTTGGTACACCGCTCCCGGCGGTACGGGTACCCGCTTGACCGACGAATACGGTAAGAGTATCAACCCTTGGAGCGTTGCGGTGGAGGATCTTCCCGAAGGCGCAGAGGGCACGGTTGCCTATGCGTTCTGGAAGGACATGGTCCTTGAATATAAGCTCATTAGCGTTGCGGGCATTTCCTATCAGGTCTATGCGGTTTCCAAGGGCGCGAGAATCAACCTCGTGAACGAAGTCACCGTTCCCGTGACCTACATGGGTATTCCTGTTAAAACGCTTCTGCCCAGCGCATTCGTTGATTGCACGAAGCTTCACGTCATCAATATCCCCAACACGGTGGATGATATTGCGGCTCCTCCCAACAGCCCGTTCACGGGTTGCACCCAGCTCCGCTCCGTTAACATCTACGAGGTGGAGGATAACAATGCAATCCGTTACTGGTCGAAGGACGGCGTTCTGTTCGACAACGGTATCATTGACGAACAGCCTCAGCCCACCGAGCTTGCATACTTCCCGTTGGGCTACACCTATGATCCCACCAGAGATAAATCCTATCGCGTGCCCGAAGGCGTTCACGTCATTCCCCGCCGTGTGTTCGAGGACAGCTTAATCGAGTCGATCTCGATCTCCTCCGACGTCACGCTGGTCGAGACGGACGCGTTCTACGACGCGGACTCTCTTATCACGGTCACGTTTGAGGACGCTGCTGAGAATGATCCCGACGCAACCCTCACGATCGAGCCGAGAGCATTCCGCTCCTGCGGTTATCTTGAGACGGTCAATCTGCCCAAGCACGTTACTGAGGTTTCATGGACCAAGTATGGCGTAACGGGCACCTCCACGAGCGAGCCTTCCTACGACAACGTTACGACGAGCGATGTCCTCTACGTTGAGGATTCGTTCATGGATTGCTCCAAGATCAAGGAGATCAATATCACGGACGGCGGCGAAATCTTCAGCTCTAAGGACGGTATCGTCTACAACAAGAACAAGACGGCGATCTACTACGTCCCGAGATACTTCCAGCCCACGGATTCCACGGGTAAATACGTGAATTCGTTCACCATTCCCGCGAGCGTCAGCAAGATCGAGAACGGTGCGTTCGTGTATGTGTATAATATCGAAAAGCTGACCATTCCTTCCACGGTCACGACGATTGGCGATTATGCGTTCTATAACTGCTATTATATGGACACGCTCACTTTCGGCGGCAACGGCATGGCGCCTGTCACGATCGGTGACTATGCATTCCGTAGCTGTTCCGATCTTAGAACCATCAACTTCGAGTCGGGCAGCCAGGTTACGACGATTGGCAGAAACGCCTTCATGTATAACTACTACATGACGTCGCTTACCATTCCTGCTTCCGTTAAGGTCATCGACGATCAGGCGTTCTACGGTTGGTACTATCTGAAAAACGTCACGTTCACCGAGAATCTGAATGCAAATGCGTCCCTTCAGTTCGGTAACGCGGTGTTCTACGGTTCCATTATCACGGACTTCACGATTCCCGCACAGTGTACGGATATGGGCGGCGTGCTCTCGGGCATGAACAAGCTGCAATCCGTCACCGTTGATTCGGATAACAATAATTATATGTCTGATAAACAGGGCGTTCTGTTTAACAAGGCGGAAACGAAGGTTATTTACTATCCTCAAGGAAGAACGGAAACGACGTATACTCTTCCCGATTCCGTTGTCGAGATCGGCGCGGGCGTGTTCAGCGGCAACCGCTATCTCACGACGTTTGAAATCGGCAAGAACATCACGATTGTCGGCGATAACGCGTTCTATAAGTGTACCGCGCTTAAAACGCTCACGTTTGAGGCGGGCGGCACGGCAGATCTCACGATCGGCATGAATGCGTTCCGTGAATGTAAGGCGATTACGACGCTCACGCTTCCCGCTCGTACCGTATCCTACGGCGCGTATGCGTTCTCCTATATGAACAGACTCACCTCCCTCAACCTCAACGAGGGCTTGACGAAGCTCACGAGCTACGGTATCTATGAGAACCAGAAGCTTCCCAAGATTGTCGTTCCTTCCACGGTCACGAAAATCGAGGAGTACGGTATTAGCAACAACGATGTCCTGACCGAAATCGAGTTCGCGAAGAATTCCGAGACGAACACGACCTCTATCACGGAAATCGGCTATAACGCAATTTACTATAACATCGCGCTTGCTTCCATCGAGATTCCCAAGACGGTGACGCATATCAGATACTACGGCTTATATGCAGGTTCGTATGGTAAGCTTTCCTCCGTCACGTTCGAGGAGGGCAGCCAGCTCGAGTATATCGGACCCTATGCGTTCTATTATGCGAAGAAGCTTAGGACGATCGAAATTCCCAAGACCGTGAAGCGCATTGAGTACTATGCGTTCTATCAATCCGGTTTGACCTCGATCACCTTTGAAGAGGGCGGCACGGAGGATCTCTATATCGGTGCATATTCCGTTTATAAGACGAGCGAGACTTCGGCAGAGACGGGCAACTACGGTTACGTTTTCGTCGGCACCAAGCTTACCGACGTGGAGCTTCCCGCAAGAACGGTGGAGATCGGCAGATACTGCTTCGCTGGCGTTAAAACGCTCGAGAGCATCACGTTTGCGGGCGAGGGCGAAACGAGCAGACTTAAGCAGATCGGCGAGTTCTGCTTCCAGAACTGCACGGCGCTCGAGGGAATCAAGATTCCCAAGTCGGTCACCAACCAACCCGTGATCGACCTGCATCCTAAGTATCAAGGCACGAACAACACGAGCTATATGTATAACGCTAACGCAATCGCAAGATATGCGTTCGACGGCTGTACTTCCCTTTCGAGCGTTGTGTTCGAGATGGGCGGTGTCGGCGAGCTGACAATGGCTTCCTATGCGTTCGGCGGCTGCACGGCGTTGACTTCGATCACCCTTCCCGGAAGATTGGTCAACTACGACGGCTTTGACAAAGAGGAAATGCCTCCCTTCGGCTTCTCCGACGCATTTATCGGCTGCACCAACCTTACAGCGATCAATATCGACACGACGAATGCCACGGATAAGAATCTCTACGTGTCCGAGGACGGCATCGTCTACACCAAGGATATGACCACGCTTATCTATTGCCCGAAGGGCAGAGTGGCTCCGGTCGAGATTCCCAAGGAAGTCACGAAGATCGGCGATAGCTTATATTGCTATGCGTTCAAGGACTGCGCGAAGCTGACGGCTGTGAGCTTCGAGGCAGGCGGCACGGCGGCGCTCGAGATCGGTAACGAGGCGTTCAGCGGCTGTGCGAGCCTCGCGGAGATTGAGCTTGACGACCGCGTGTCCAAGATCAACCTTTCCGCATTCAAGAACTGTACGAATCTTGAATCTATCGATCTTTCGGCAGATCTTGCCACCTTCGACGCCACGGTGTTCGCAGGCTGCTCTAAGTTGGAAGCAGTGAACATCTTGGGCAACGAGAAATACGTTTCCGTGGACGGCGTTCTCTTCGATCCTACGAAAGAAATTCTCTACTACTATCCTTTGAGTAAGGACGCTACGAGCTACACCGTTCCTGCTTCGGTCAAGACGATCAATCAGTATGCGTTCTACTATAACAGCACGCTGGAGGAGGTTGTTCTTCCCGTAGGCGTGCAGGAGATCTCCGAGCGCGCGTTCTACCATTGCTCCGCGCTGAAGAGAATCAATATTCCCAAGAACGTTGCCAAGATCGGCGACTATGCGTTCTGCTATTGTTCCGCGCTGGAGAGCGTGACCTTCGATCAGGACGGCGCGACGCCTCTTTCGATCGGTAATGCAGACCAGGTCAACACCTCGTCCGTCACATCTGCTTCGACGAGCTACGGCTATGCGTTCGCTTACTGCTATGCGCTCGAGGAAATCGTGCTTCCCGCACGTACCCAGACGATTGCCGATTTGACCTTCTCTAACTGCCGCGGCTTGAGATCGATCACGATCCCTGCGAACGTGGAGAATCTCGGTAACGGCGCGTTCTATCACTGCGAGAGACTTGCCTCGATCGACTTCGAGGAGGGCTCCAAGCTTACAAAGATTCCTTATTATGCATTCGGTTATTGCTATTCGTTGCAATCGTTTGCCGTTCCCGCGAGCGTCACGGAGTTTGTCGAGAGATCGAATAGCTCCTATGCGTTCTATCACTGCGAGAACATGCAGAGCTTCGATTTCGGCGAAGTGGAGATCGAAACCATTCCTCAATACACCTTCGCATATTGCTATGCTTTGGAGGAAATGACGATCCCTGCAAGCGTGTCGAAGATCAAGGCAACCTACAGTAGCTATTCGCCCTTCTATTACTGCACGGGCATGACCTCGTTTGAGTTCGAGGAGGGGACGCAGATCGAAAAGCTTCCTAGCGGCTTGTTCTATCATTGCGAATCGTTGGAGACCTTCACCTTCCCGAAATCTGTTAAGGAAGTGGGGAATAACCTGTTCGGTTATTGTTTCTCGATCAATAATATTGTTGTTCCCGACGGCATTTTGATGGACTACGGTATGTTCTATTACTGCTCGAGCCTCACGAACGTGACGCTGCCCGAGGATATGGAATATATGCCCGACAGTATGTTCTACGGTTGCACCTCGCTTTCGAGCATCGAGTTCCCTGAATCGCTTACGGAAATCGATTACAACGCGTTCGGTGAAACGGGATTTGTGACCTTCACGATCCCCGAGGGCGTGACTGCGCTTGCGGGTAGCCTTCTTTATAACTGTCAGAATTTGGAGGAGGTTATCCTTCACAACGGCATCACCTCTTTGAGCTATAGTGTTTTCGGTTGCAATCCCAAGCTTGAAAGAGTTGAGCTTCCCGATTCCATTGAGTATATGGAAGGCGACATCTTCTGGGATTGCCCTTCGCTCAGCTACGTGAAGCTTCCTCGCAACGAAAATTGCGCGACGCTTGGCTACACTTTCTTCTACGGCTGCACCTCGCTTAAGAGCATTGAAATTCCCGAAACGTTCACAATGATTGACTACGGCGTGTTCCAGAATAGCGGCATCACGAGCATTGAGCTTCCCGATTCGATCACGGAAATTTATGACAGTGCATTCCAAGGCTGTAAGGAGCTTGTGAGCGTTGTGCTTCCTGAAAAGCTTTCCTATCTCGGCTATAATTCATTCTTGGATTGTACGAAGCTTGAATCCGTCACGTTCACGGGCAACCAGCTTTTGGAGATCCAGAACGAGGTATTCAAGAACTGTACGTCTCTCAAGGAAATCGAGCTTCCCAACGGAATTGCTTCGATTGGCGGCGGCGCGTTTGCGAACAGCGGCTTGACGAGCATCAGCATTCCTGCTTCGGTTTACGATTTGATGTATACCTACGACGAATGGACGCCTTCCTACAGCCCGTTTGCAGGCTGCAAGAACTTGACGACGATCGAATTGGATGCGCTGAACACCTCTTATGAGATTGTGGACGGCGTTCTGATGGACGAGGGCGAAACGGAAATCTATCTCATTCTGCCGAGCAAGACGGGCACCTTCACCGTGTCTGAAGACGTGACGGTTAAACCCGGTGCGTTCGGACTTGCGAATCTCACCTCGGTTGAGCTTCCCGCCACGATGAAAGAGATTGCCCCCTACATGTTCTATCAGGCGGGCGAGATCGGTTCGGTTGTGATCCCCGAAGGCGTGGAGACGGTTGGAGAATATGCGTTTGCGAACAGCGGCGTTTCCTCCGTCACGATTCCCACGTCGGTCGTCCTTATCGACTACTATGCGTTCTATAAATGTGGAGTGGAAACAGTCAACTTCACGGCAGGCGGCACCGATAGACTTAAAATCGGCTCCAATGCCTTTACCAATGCTTCCAAGCTTAAATCGATCACGATCCCGAGCCGCGTGAGAACGACGCCCGACAGCAGTGACGTCACTTATGCGATCAGCTCTTCCACGTTCTTCTATTGCACCTCGCTGGAGACGGTCATCTTTGAGGATGATCCCGCGGTGGGTGCAATCGATGGCACGCTGAACATCGGCTCTCAAGCCTTCTACGGCTGCTCGAAGCTTCAGGAAATTCATTTCCCGAAAGCGTTCGGCAACGGGTCGTATGCCTCTGGCACCTCCACTTACACCACTAGCGCAATCGGCGGCAGTGCGTTCTCGAAGTGCACCGCGCTGACCACGGTCACCTTTGAGGAGAATCCAGATAAGCAGATTAAGATCGAGAGCGGCGTGTTTGCGAATTGCACCTCGCTTCAGAACATCGAGCTTCCGTCGACGACCAACTATCTCGGCGGCGCGGCGTTCCTGAACACGGCGATCCGTTCCATCACGATTCCTGCGACTGTCACCGATTTATCGAGCGGTTATTGGTATGATTACAGCGAGGATTACTATGAGTCTTATGAAGGCTATGAGTACTATAGTATCAACGGCGGTGCGTTCAAGGATTGTAAGGAGCTTACGACGGTGATCATCGAGGCGAACCTCGACGATTCCACGCAGTACGTCGATCAGATGTTCGAGGGCTGCACGAAGCTGACCTCGGTGGATATTCGCTCTCAGGGCTTCAATAAGCTCGGCGCGAAGATGTTCAACGGCTGTACCGCACTCACGAGCTTCACGATCCCGACCTGGATCACGACGACGGCGGACTACGTATTCTCGGGCTACACGGGAACGGTCAACGTCAACAGAACCAGACGGGGTACGAACGAGTGGTCGGTGTATTGGAATGCAGATTCCACGGCGAACTTCGTTTACAACAACTAATTGACTCCTTTCAGGCGTTCGGTCGTGAAAACGGCCGAGCGCCGAGAAAAGAGAGGAACACTCTTTCGCCTTTTCGACATATAGTAAGTCAAAGGCGAAAAGCATTTAAAACAGAGATGAGGGGGCGTTTTTTTAACCGTTTTTCGCGTTTTTGCGGGGGGCGGTTGGGGAAACGCGCTTTCTATTATTCAAAAATCGAATAATTATTACAAAAATTATTTTAAAAATTTATTTTTTCGCTATCATTTTGCGTGACAAAGCGAAAAAATTATGATATAATTATAGAATCACTAGCAAAGGCACGCTAAATATAAATAAAGGAGAGAAACATTATGGAAAACAAGCAACTTCTCAAAAAGTATCGTTCCCGTCTGGTTATGCACGGAATTTTGAAGTCCGTTCTCGGCGGGTTGGTTGTCGGCTTCGCGGTGAACTTTATCGCGGCTTTCGTGTCCTGGTTTGTCGGTTATGACAACGGCACGTGGCTCTCCGTGGGCCTTGGTATCGGCGCGGCGGTTATCGGCGGCGTGATTTTCTATTTCGCGAAATTCCGTCCCACGAATAGCGACTTGGCGCGCAGAGTGGATATGTTGGGTCTCGACGAGCGTATTATCACAATGATGGAGCTCGAGAACGACGATTCGTATATCGCAAAGCGTCAGCGTGAGGACGCGCAGGAGAAATTGGCAACCGTCACCCACAAGAGCCTGAAATTTAGGATTGCAGGGAAGATCGTTGCATGCGTCGTTGCGGCGGCAGTCATTGCACCCGCTATGACGGTGGTCTGCGAGCTCGCGGCGCGCAATATTATTCGCAGCGGTCTCGGTATCTTTAACCCCGAGCACGACGGAATCAAGGAGATCTTGATCACGTATGAAGCGGACGAGGGCGGCTCGATCGACGGCGATGAGGCGCAGATCGTTTACACGGGCGAGGATCCCACTCCCGTTAAGGCGCTTGCCGAGGACGGCTGGATGTTCGTCGAGTGGAGCGACGGTAACGGAAACCCCTATCGCGCCGACCAAAAGATCACGGAGGACACCGTGTTCACCGCCATCTTCGAGGAGATCGATCCCGAGGGTGAGGGCGACGGCGACGGAAACGGTCAAGGCGACGGAAACGGTCAAGGTCAAGGTCAGGGCCAAGGCGAGGGCGACGGCACGAGCGATCAGCCCGGCGAAGGTCAGGGCCAAGGCAACGGCAAGGGCAACGGCGAGACCAGCGATAAGCCCGGCGATAAGCCCACGGACAGCGCGGCTGGTAAGTATGAGCCGAAGAACCAGATTCGCGACGGTCGGACTTTCTATCGTGATTATCTCGAATCCTATTTCGAGGACGCTATGAACGAGATCACTTCGGGCGACGATCTCCCCGAGGATTTGCGCGAGCTGGTCGAAGAGTACTTCCAAAGCGTTTAATCGATCGACGTTTGATCAATAGTTGAAATGCAGCCAAACGGAAACGGGCGGACACGTCTGTTTCCGTTTGGCAAAAAATATTAATGAAAGAAAAATAATTCTGAGAGGAAAACTAAAATGATAACAGAGCAAAACATTCAGAAGTTCAGTGAACAGTGCAAGAACATTTTCGCACAGATCGAGCGTGACGTCATTGGTCAGAAGGATATCGTGGAAGAGACGATCATCGCAATGATTTCGGGCGGTAACGTTTTGTTGGAGGGTGTTCCTGGGGTTGGTAAGACCCGTCTTGTGAGAACGCTTGGCCGCGTATTCAACCTGCCGTTCTCGAGAATCCAGTTCACGCCCGACCTGATGCCTGCGGACGTCACGGGTACTAACATCATCGTTAAGGACGAGCACGGAAACTCATCTTTCAGCTTCCAGCCCGGTCCTATTTTCAGCAACATCATTCTTGCCGACGAAATCAACCGTGCGACGCCGAAGACGCAGTCTGCATTGCTTGAGGCGATGCAGGAGCACACGGTCACGGTCATGGGTGTTTCGAGAAAGCTGAATGAGCCGTTCTTCGTTCTTGCAACGCAGAACCCCATCGAGCAAGACGGTACGTATCCGTTGCCCGAAGCGCAGATGGACCGTTTCATGTTCAAGCTGATCGTTAAGAATCCGAGCCTGAACGAGCTGATGGATATCGTCAACCTGACGCAGAAGACGATGGCAGAGGTTGCAGACGCGGCATGTAGCGGCGAGGAGCTTTTGGAAATGCGCGCGACGGCGAACCAGATTCCCGTGGCGCAGGATGTAATGAGATATGCAATGACGCTTTGCTCTGCGACGCATCCGGACAGCGAATGTGCGACGGAAGCGGCGAAGAAATACGTTCGTCTCGGCGCGAGCCCCCGTGCAGGTCAGGCTCTTATTTCCGCGGCGAAAGTGCGTGCGCTTATGGACGGCAGATTCAACGTATCTTATGACGATTTGAACCAGCTTGCATACCCTGTATTGCGCCACAGAATGAAGCTGAACTTTGAAGCGGTGGCAGAGCGCGTGTCTGCGGACGAGATCATCAAGATGATTATCGGCGAAGTGAGCAAGAAGTACAAGCTGATCCCTGAGAAGGGCGAAGCGGCAGAGACGGAGGAGGTTGCGGCGACGGACGCGGCAACGGAGACGGAGGAGCCGAAGAAGGCGAAGCGTAAATTCGGGAGAAAATAATGAAAGGGTCTTATATAAACGATGAATTTTTCAGTCGTTTAGAGACGCTGGCATTGAATCTACGGGCAAATCTTGCGGGTTTTTTCGGCGGGAAGCATCTGGTGAACACGTATGGCCAGACGGTGGAATTCGCGGATTACCGCGAGTATATGCTCGGAGACGATATAAGGCGAATCGACTGGAATTTGTACAGCCGATTTGAAAAATACTTTCTGAAGCTGTTCACGGACGAAAGGCAGATGCACACGCAGATTTTCATAGACTGTTCGGCGTCTATGGGAAAGACGAATCCGCAGAAAGGGTCGTATACGCTTGGCGTAGCGGCGGCATTAGGCTTTTTGTCAGTGCACAACATGGACAAAGTATCGTTCAAACTGATCAAAGGCGACCGAGTAGAGGATCCGTATGGAACTTTAGTCGGGAAGAAATCATTTTTTAACGCAATAAGCGAACTCGAGAAGCTGGAATTCACGGGCGAATCGGATATCGGGGAAGCGGTGGGAAAATGTCCCAACGTGGGCTCGAACGACGGGTTGACGGTGATTATATCGGACTTTTTCACGGACAGCGATTGGAAGAAGGCAGTGGACTATCTTGTATACAAGAAGAGACAGGTGCTGTTAATTCAAGTGCTTGCACCGGAGGAAGTGGACCCGGTATACAGCGGCAGAATCGATCTGATCGACGCAGAGTCGGCGGATCTGTCGGATACAAAGAACATGAAGCTGAGAATCACGCGCAGTATGCAGCTGGCATACGAAGAGGCGATGAAAGATTTCGTGGGCGGAATGAAGACGTTCTGTCATTCGCGCGGCGCGGATTTTATCAGCGTACACTGTGACAAGGCAATCGAGAAAATGCTTTTCGGCGAATTGCTTAAGGTAGGTATAATGGCATGAGTTTACTTGCACCTCTTGGGCTCTTGGGACTTTTGAGCATTGCCGCGCTTATCTTGATTTACGTTCTCAAGCCGAACTATCAGCAGAAGATCATTTCCAGTACTTACGTTTGGAAATTGAGCTTGAGATACAAGAAAAAGCGTATTCCCATTAGCCGTTTTACGAACATTTTAATATTTATTTGCCAGTTCCTGATCCTCGTTGCCTTGGCGTTTGTCATGTCGAAGCCCGTTATTCCGGGAAAAATGGTCAAGAGTAACGAAAAGGTCTTTATTATCGACGCGTCCGCGAACATGTTGGTTTCCTATGCGGATGAGACTCGCTTTGAAAGAGCGGTGCAAGAAGTGCAGGACGAGATTGCAGATACGTTTGAGGACGGCGGACTCGTGACCGTTATTGTGGCGAACGAGGATCCGTATACTTTGGCGCAGCGCTCGAGAAGCGCGGACAGCTCCGTCATTAAGGACAGATTGGATGAGCTTATCGACCGCGAGATCAAGTGCACCTACGGCTCGGCAGATTTGGAAAAGGCGGTTGCGCTCGCACAGGGCGTGGTCGATCAAAATCCCGACGCGGAGGTCTACCTCTACACGGCGACAACCTATGTTGATAAAGGCAATATCGAGGTTGTGGACGTTTCGGATATGGACGATTGGAACGCGGCGATCCTCGGGGTCGATGCGGTCATCGGCGACGATAACTATTATACGATCACGGTCAGAGTCGGTTGTTACGGCAGATCGGAGAGCATGCAGGTTATCGTTGAGGTTGAGGGCGCGAACGGCGAGCCTACACCGTATATCCTCGAGAGCGACGAGCTTTTCTTCAACGTAATGGAGGAGGAGCAGACCGTCACGTTTGACGCGCAGGTACAGATCGATCAGGAGGGGGACGGCAACGCGCTCCATTCCTTTAAGTCGCTCTACGTACACGTGGACGAAGCGGACGGGTTTGAAAAGGATAACGCGTATTATTTCTACGGCGGCGAAAAGGATACGATCAAGATCCAATACGCCAGCTCGGCACCCAATAACTTCTTCAGAACGGCGGTTTACACCTTACGTGAGGTGTATAAAAACACTTGGAATATTCAATTCGACGAGGTTACGATCGATCTTCGTAAGCCCGTTTCGGAGCAGGAGTATGCGCTCGAGGAGTATGATTTCTACATATTCGAGCATACCATGCCCGAGAAGCTTCCCACAGACGGTATCGTTATGCTGGTCGACCCCGATTCCAAGCCGAAGGGTCTCGAAATGACGATGGGCGGAATGTACGGATTATATGAATCTCCGTTGACGGCGGGCGATCCCCATCCGTTGACGGCGTATATGAACCCCGAGGCAATCACGATCACGAAATTCACGGAGATCGTCACGCACAACGGTTTTGACGAGTTGATGTACTACGGGAACAAACCCGTATTGCTTGCGAAGAACGATATGGATTCCAAGGTTATCGTTATGGCATTCGACTTGAACTATTCCAATTTCTCGATGCTGTTCGATTTCCCGACCTTCTTCTTCAACATCTTCAATTATTATATGCCCCCCACGCTTACGGATTACGGTTATGAGATCGGCGACACCGTTTATATCAACGCGAGAGGCGACAGTCTCACTTTGACTGGCGGCGAATTTGAGAACGAAAGCTTCACAAGCTTCCCCGCACAGGTCATCGTGAACCAGCCGGGAACCTACACTGTGGCACAGGTTTCCATGACGGGCGAATATATTATTGATAATTTCTTTGTCGGCATTTCCAATTACGAGAGTAACATTACCAAAGAGATAGAAGCCTTGCCTTTCCTTTCCGTTATAGAGCGGGAGGACGAAGAGGATAAGGACCTGATTATTTGGTTCGCCGCGGTCATGGTCGCGCTGTTATTCCTCGAGTGGGGGCTGCAAGCACGCAAACATTTCTAAAAGGAGCGAGAAAATATGACGAATTTCAGAATAGAATTTTCACATCCCTGGCTGCTCCTTTTGATCATTCCTGCGATCATTCTCACGCTGCTGCCTTATTTAAAGCTGGCTAAGAGATACAGACGCACGAGAAACCGCGTCGTTTCCGTTGTTTTGCACGCCATTGTTATGGTGCTTGCTATCACAATTCTTTCGGGCATCACGTTTAAGTACGAGATCCCCAACAACGAAAACGAGCTTCTTCTGCTTGTGGACTCTTCTTACAGTAGCCATGAATCGGAAGCAAAGAAAGAAGATTTTGTGGGCTCTGTTATTAAAAAATGCGGCTCTGCCTATAAGGTCGGCGTCGTTAAGTTCGGCTATGATCAGGTGTATGCAGCTAAGCTCTCCACCGATTCCGAAAGCGTGTATGAGGAATACATGCAGTCCGACGATCCCGACACGACCGCAACGGACGTGGAATCCGCGTTGAGATATGCGAGCACGCTCTTCACCAACAAAAAGACCTCGAAGATCGTCGTGATTTCGGACGGTATCGAGACGGACGGCGACGCAATGGACGTCATTAGAGAGATCGCGGCAGAGGGAATCAAGGTGGACACCGTCTACTATCCCAACAGCAAGCACGCGGAAGTGCAGATCGTCGACGTCGTGACGCCCACGAAGAACATTAAGGTCGAAGAACAGTTCCGTATGCAGATCATGCTTGAGACCAACGTCACGGGCGGAGATCAAAAGGTTTCTATCGTTTTGCACGATAACGACACCGTTTCCTCTCCCGTCGAGATTGAGCTCGAGGAAGAGCAACAGACGATCGAGGTCACCTATTCGTTCGAGGAGGCGGGTCTGCATCAGCTCCGCTTTGAAATCGAGGGCGAAGAGGACACCTTGTCCGAGAATAACGCATATTATTCCTATATCTATTTGCAGGTATTCGAGAACGTCCTGATCATTGAAAAGGACGAGGGCGAAGGCTCGGATCTCGAAGATATTCTGACGGCAGAGAGTGATAAATTTAAGGGCTATAAGGTCACGAGGGTCAGTCTTGAACAGGATTTAGAGGCGATTCCGACCGATATTAAGGGGCTTTCCGCTTACGAGCAAGTTGTTCTTGTGAACGTTGCGAATAAAGACATGCCCGCGGGCTTTGACGAGCTGCTTCATAACTACGTCTATAACCTCGGCGGCGGTTTGTTTACCGTCGGCGGGAACAACGACTCCATGAACGGCAAAGTGGTTCCGCATATGTATAACCGTGACGATATGATCAACTCGCTGTATCAGGAGATGCTGCCCGTCAACGTCGTCAATTACACACCGCCTATCGCAGTCATGATTCTGATCGACGCTTCGGGCTCCATGGGTTCGGGAGAAGGCAGTAATCTTCGTAAGGCAATCGACGGCGCTTACTATATTCTCGATCACTTGAAATCCAATGCCTATTGTGGCATTGCGGTCTTCCAGGACGAATACGACGAGGAGTTGACGGTTACCCCCGTCTCCAAGAGAAAGGAGATTGAGGCGGCGATCGATAAGATCAGCGACGTGAGCGGCGGCGGTACCGTATTTGCTTCGGCACTTGAGGGTGCGTGCGACGCGCTTACCACGGTCGACGTTGTCAACCGTCACATCATTATGATCACGGACGGTGTTCCGTCGGACGAAGAAGACTTCTTGAAAATGGTTGAGATGAATGCGGGCGAGGGCGTTACGATGTCCATTCTCTGCATCAATACCGATGAGTCCATTCAAAATAAAATGGCAGCTGCGGCAACTATGGGCGGAGGTAAAGGCTATCCCGTTACCAACCTCGATCAGCTTGGCGATTATATGTATGAAGACTTGATGACCGAGGCGATTGCGGAAATTGCTTACGGCGAGGAGTTCCAGCTCCGTATTGAAGATCGCACCGCGGCAGTCAAAGGGATTGTGGAAAAGGACATTCCCAAACTGAAGGGCTACTACGGTACGC
Source organism: Clostridia bacterium (assembly GCA_017467275.1). Classification (GTDB taxonomy): domain Bacteria; phylum Bacillota; class Clostridia; order Christensenellales; family Borkfalkiaceae; genus Scatosoma. The sequence goes on from JAFTSN010000003.1 coordinate 18,291, forward strand.
AGCTAAAATCGGGCGCCAAGGCTCCCTTGATGGGTAAATACGTTCCCATTTATGCAGAATGGGATTACGGTATCGGTACGGTCGGTAGTTTTATGTGCGATTTGAACGGCACGTGGTCTTCAGACTTTATCCAAAAAGATACGGGTAAGCAGATCGTACAGCAGATTGTTGGCAGTCTATTCCCGTCCCAGCCGCTTTCCACGCAGGAAATCATGCTGTCGTTTAACGACGACAACTACACCACGTATATGAACGTGTACACGGAGCTCACGATCACGGATATTGTCGAGGTTACCGTCAAGCCGTTGTCTGACGAGGCGATTGAGTTCTATGCGGAAAAGCCCATTGTCGTTCAGGCGACGAGCGGCTTCACCCGTTTTAACTTCGATATAACCTGTCCTGGGGTGTATCAACTGACCGTTGTGAAAAAGGATGGCAACGGCGTTGTGTTGGCGGAGAAGAGCATGTATCGGACTTTCTCGTATTCCGAGGAGTACGATGCGTTCCCCGACGAGGAAACGACGGGCGAGGCATATCTTACCGAGCTTGCCGAAGACGGACGAGGCACGGTTATCAGCGAGCCGTTCGAGGTGTTTGCATCGTTTGCCAAGACGCTTAAGAAGGAATACGATCCTAGATTGCTGTTTGCAATCATTGCGACCGTTCTCTTCCTCCTCGACATTGCGGTGAGAAAGTTCAAGTTCAAGTGGCCTCACGAGATTATTAGAGACTACCGTGCAAAACAGGAGTATATAAAATAAACCGTTATTCCGTGAAAGCGTTGTGTCCCGTTTGACGGAGTGCAACGCTCGGAGCGGTTTTTACCATTCAGAACGGAACGAAGGAGAATGAAATGAAAAAATTTCGTTTATTCATTTTCTTCAGCTTAATTATATGCTGTTTTCTGGCGTTTGCGGGGTGCGCGCCTGCGCTTCCCCGTCCGACCGATTTAAAGATCGATCAGGATACGCTCACTCTTTCTTGGAAAGAGGTTGAAACTGCCGATTATTATACGGTCAGCATCAACGGCGAAGAAAATGATTCCAGCAAAAACGCATATTCTCTTGCCAAATTGACGGCGGGGGAATATACCATAAAGGTGAAGGCGTGCGGCGAGGATTATAAGGACTCCAAGTGGTCGGAGGCGATCCCTTTTGATCGTGAAGCCGAGTCCGGTATGATCTTCAAGCTGATTAATAACGGAACGGAATACGAGGTTTCCAATCTCGGTACGGCAAGCGGGGATATTGTTGTTCCCGACGAGTATCGCGGCCGTCCCGTTACCTCGATCGGCAAAAAAGCCTTTGCTAAAAAGCCGCTCTTGACTAGCGTCAAGCTCGGCGAAAACATCAAGACGATCGGTGAGCAGGCGTTTTTCCAATGCACCTATCTTAAAACGATCAATATCCCCGCAGGAGTGACCTCGATCGGGGCGAAAGCCTTCCAAAGCTGTGTGAGCTTGGAGAGCGACATTGTGATTCCCGAGGGCGTCACCTCGCTTGAGGAGAGTGTATTCGGTTACTGCGAAAACATTACGAATGTCACGATCGGCAGCAACGTTAAGACGATCAAGGGCAGTGCGTTCACCGACTGTACCAAGATTTCCAAGATCGTGATTCCCGACAGCGTGGAATCCATCGGCGAATATGCCTTCTCGTCTTGTACCGAAGCCACCGAGCTCACGATCGGTAAGGGCGTGCTCGCGATTGGGAAGAACGCGTTCTATAACTGCACGAAGCTGACCGAGATCGTCATGGGCGAAAAGGTTCAAGTGTTAGACGTATATGCGTTTGCAAAGTGCGCGGAGCTTGTTTCCGTCACGTTCAGCGATTCCGTTAAGGAAATCGGTGCCGGCGCGTTTATGGATTGCGTCAAGCTTGCGACGATTAATCTTGGCTCGGGTATCGAGGGTATCGGCTACGTTGCTTTCTATAATACCGCGCTTTGGAATGCTGCGGAGAACATGGTTTACGTCGGCAAATGGCTTGTGGACTGTAAAGTGAAGGACGCGGGTATTTATCAAATTGCAGAGGGCACGATTGGTATCGGCGGATCGACATTTTACAAATGTAATACCTTTTCGCAGATGATTATTCCCGACAGTGTGAAGATCATTGACGACGCGGCATTCGAGAGTTGTGCCCAGCTTACTAACGTGGTAATCGGTGCAGGTTGCGAACGGATCGACGATCATGCGTTTTTCGGTTGTGTCAACCTTCAATACGTTCAGCTCGGTGCTTACGACTTCGACTTGCAAGAGATCACGTCGAGCAGTTTAAAGTCCATCGGCTACCGTGCGTTCTACGGCTGTACGTTGCTTTCGAGCATCGTCATTCCCGAGACTGTGGAAATCATTAAGTCTTATGCGTTCAGAAAGACGGATATGTATAAAAAAGCGGAAAGCGGATCGGCTTTGGTTTACGCAGGAAATTGGCTCGTTGATTTCAATCAGGACGGCGTTATCAGCAGCATTATGGGAGGCGGCGACGGAAACTTTGCGGTTGCAGACGGCACAGTCGGCGTTGCGGAGTATGCATTCTTTAACGCTGCGTATATTTTCGGGGTCAGTTTCCCCGAAAGTGTGAAAACCATCAGCAGAGCGGCGTTCTATCAGGCAGCGAATATAGAGAAGGTCACGCTTCCCTCAACGCTCAAGCGGATTGAGGAGTATACGTTCTACGGTTGCCCGTATCTTTTTGAGATCGAGCTCCCGCAAGAGCTTGAATACATCGGACGTTCGGCGTTCTATGAGTGCTCGTTTATGGGCTGCGGTGTGAGCGAGGACGGCACGATGGTTGTGGATAAGGAAGCCACGCTCGTTATTCCCGATAGCGTGAAAACGATTGAGGACTATGCGTTCTATCGTTGCGGCTACATGGCAACGGATCGCGAGACGGGCGAAGTGTTCTACTACGGCATTGATAATCTCGTGCTCGGCAATGGGGTCAAGTCTATTGGCATTAATTCCTTCAATAAGTTCTTCTCCCTGAAAAACGTCACGATCGGTAGCGGTCTTGAATCGGTTGGCGAAAAGGCGTTCTATACCTGTCCCGCACTTGAAACGGTCACGATCGGATCGTCTGTTAAGAAGATTGAAAACAGAGCGTTCTACGGCTGTGCGAGCCTTAAGAGCGTGACGATCCCCGCGAACGTGGAGACTATTGAAAAGTACGCGTTCTATAAGTGTTCTTCCCTGCAATCGATCACGCTTGAAGAAGGCGTGAAAGTGATTGGAGACTATGCGTTCTCCGGTTGCACGAAGCTCAAGACCTTGATTTTGCCTGACAGCTTGACTTCGATTGGCAAGCAGGCGTTCAGAAACAGCAAGGCGCTTAAGAGCGTCACGCTGAGCAAGAATCTCGTCACAATGGCAAATCACGCGTTCTACGGTTGCACGAACATGACGGTTTACACAGAATACGAATCCATTCCCGAGGGATGGAGCGTGCGTTGGAACTCTTCCTATCAGCCCGTTATTTGGGGCGTGACGCTTTCGGAAGAGGGCTACGTTGCATCCTTTACCAAGACGGCGGAGTCGGTAACCTACGTCGATACCTTGACCGCTGTGAACGGACCTGAATTCAGCGGGAAAACCTTTGTTGGTTGGGCGACGGTTGCGGGTAGTGCGATTGCAGAGATCACGCCTGATGCGCTGATGAATGTGGCGGACGGAACGGTGCTGTATGCCGTCTGGACGAGCGCAAACTAAAAAGCATCATAAAGTACACGGCACGGCAGATTATTCTGCCGCGCCGTTTCTTTTTACAATGTCTTCACGAATTTTGCTCTTTAAAGACGATGCACGTGGGGATTAAAGATCGTCCGCATCCTGCACGGGCACCTCGTAAGGATTCTCCGATTTGCCTGTGTAGCTACCGAAGTAATCCGTTTCCGAGCTCATCTCCGTCAGTTCCTTTGCCCGTTTGGTGGGAGCAAAGTTTTTGGCTGATTTTTTGCGTTTAGTCATTGTTGTTTTCGTAGCCGTTATAGCTGTTGCCGTTGCTGTTGCGGCTCTTGTTGCCGCTGTTCTTGCTGCCACAATTTTTACTGCCGCAATTTTGCATGTTGTTCTGATTGTTCTTGTTTTCCGAACGGTTGTTGTTTCTGTTTTTCATCATTTTTCTCCTTTTTTTCTTTTAGCCGCGCCCTCAAAATCGATTTATTTACGGACGCCCTCGAAGGGCAGGTGCAATTCCACGTGACCTTGATCTGCCTTACACAGAGGACAGATCTTCCAAGCCTCCGTGCCAACGTGCATATAGCCGCACTCACTGCAAATCCATACCATTGGCGTTTCGCACTTATAGAGTGTGCCGTTTTTCACGGCATCATAGAGGTAGTTAAAGATAATATTGTGTTGCTTTTCCACCTCCGACACCATGCGGTACAGCGCGGCGACGTCCTTAAAGCCTTCTTTTTCCGCCGTTTCGGCAAATTTCGGATAGATCTCCGTGGATTCGCTTTTCTCGTCGAGCGCCGCAAACCGCAGTCCGTCGATCAGACTGCCGCCATGGAAAGGATAGCCTGCGTCAAGCACGATGTTTTCCTTGCTTCCCGCTTTTTCAAGTAAGGTCTCGAAAAAACGTTTTGCGTGGTAGGTCTCATTTTTTGCAATCGTCTTAATGGCGTCGGAAAGGGTCTTATACCCTTCCTTCAAGGCGATTTTAGCCGTCAGCTGGTAACGCATACCCGCCTGACTTTCGCCCGCAAAGCTGCGAGCAAGGTTTTTAAAGGTTTCCGTATTTTCAAACTGCATATCTTTTTCTCCTGAAAGCGCTGCTTTCATGATACAGTATAACCGCGTTTTTGTGCTTTCATTCCAAGTCGGCTTTGACAATCTTTGCCGAGTTTTCCGTTTTCTTGCTTTTCCCGCGTGAAAACGCTTGCAAAATCGGCGTGTGCGGAGTAGAATAAATATATAGTAACGCGCGCGAGCGCAAGGACGGAGAAAAATATGTTTCACGTGGTTTTGGTTGAGCCGGAAATTCCGCAGAATGCGGGCAATATTGCAAGGACCTGCGCGGCGACGGGCTGTGTTTTGCACATGGTGCGCCCTTTGGGCTTTGAGGTGACGGATAAATATTTGAAGCGGGCAGGGCTGGATTATTGGCACCTGGTCGACGTCCGCTATCACGATTCTTTCGACGAGCTTTTTGAAGCGCACAAAAACGCGCGTTTCTTCTTTTTCACGACCAAAGGACGGCACCGCCATAGCGACGTCTCCTTTCAGGACGGCGATTTTCTTGTGTTCGGTAAGGAGACCAAAGGACTTCCCGAGGAGCTATTAATGAAGCACGAGGGGGAATGTCTGCGGATTCCCATGTTCTCGGAGGCGCGCTCCCTGAATTTGAGCAACTCCGTGGCGGTGGCAGTCTTTGAGGCGCTCCGACAGACGGATTATTTAGGTTTAAAGGAATGCGGCGAACTGCACGAGCATAAATGGTCGGATCTTACCGAATGAAGGTATAAATTTCATCAATTTTGTCAATAACTTCCGTGTCGCTTGAAAAAGCGGAGAAACGGAGGTTATTTTTTATGAAAAAATTTTGCATAACTTTTTTATTGTCAGGCATAATAATTTTGTCGGCGGTGGCTTTGAGTGTGGGTGGGGTTGGCGGTGTAAGCAGACAAAGTGCGCCGACGCGTTGCGAATATTTTCGCATTCATATCCGCGCCGATTCCAATGAAAAAGAGGCGCAGGCGGTCAAATTAAAGGTTCGTGACGCGGTTGTGGAATATCTGACTCCGTTGGTTGCGGTTGCCGATTCCAAAGAGCAGGCAATGTCCTTGACGAAAGGGAAACTGAAAGAGATCGAGGAGGTCGCCGCGTCGGTCTTGGAAAGAAACGGATATTTTTACGGTGCGACGGCAAGTCTGAAAAGCGAAAGCTTTCCCACCCGCGTCTACGGTGATTACACCCTTTCCGCGGGGGAATACGAGGCGCTTATCATTGAGCTCGGCTTAGGGAGAGGGGATAATTGGTGGTGCGTGGTTTATCCGCCCCTTTGCTTTTCCTCGGCGGGAGGAGAAAACGTGAAGTATAAGAGCCTTATTCGAGAAAAAATCGAACGTTGGAAAAGCCGCATGAAAGATCGTTGATTAGGGGCAGGTATGCGTTCATTGTCTTTAATAAGGAAACCGACTTACATAAACAGGAGGGAACAACATGAAAAAGTTTATTAAGGCGGGCACGCTCACGGCACTTTCTGTCATCACGGGCGTATTTGCAACGGTTGCCGCCGTTTTCACGCCGATTGCCTTGAAAAATCGGGAAGAAAGCCGCATAACTGCGACGATGGAGGAGACGGCGACCCTCGCCGCGGCGGTGCTTCGTCAGGGCTCCAAGGGTGGCGAAGTGAAAGAGGTGCAACGCCGATTAAAGCAATGGGGCTATTATAAAGGTAGCGTGGACGGCGTATTCGGTACAGGGACCAAATCGGCTGTGATCGCATTTCAGAAAAGGAACGGATTGACCGCGGACGGCGTTGTCGGTGCGTCGACATATAAGGCGTTAGGAATGACCAGCTCCTATAACGTGCTCCAAAATCAAACCTCGGGCGGCTCGGGCTACACAAGCTCTGATCTGTATCTGCTCGCCAAGACGATCTATGCGGAGGGGAGAGGCGAGCCATACACGGGTCAGGTCGCGATTGGCGCGGTGATTTTAAATCGGGTCAGAAGCTCCTCTTTCCCCAACACGATTGCGGGCGTGGTGTATCAGAAGAACGCGTTCACGGCTGTTGCCGACGGACAAATCAATCTGACGCCCGACAACACGGCGATGCGCGCCGCGCAGGACGCCGTGAACGGATGGGATCCCACGGGGGGCGCGATCTATTATTACAACCCCGCTATTGCAACGAGCTCATGGATCTTTTCGCGTAAGACAATCGCCGTGATCGGAAAGCACGTATTCGCGGTGTAAGAGAGGGTTAAAAAAGGAGTGAAAAGCATGGAAAAGAAAAATAACGGTATTGCAAAGAACAGCTCTTCGGGTAAGGAAAAGGTGGAAAATATCGCCGCTCGTGCGCAGGAAAAGGCGGATGAAGTCGGCGTAGAAGAAAAAGCACCGACCGAAAAAAAGACGGTTAAGAAAGCGGCGCCTCAAAAGGCGGCGAATGCCAAAAAGCCGAGCGCAAAATCCAAGAATACCGCCAAGCTCAAAAAGGAAAAGGCGGCGGCAAAAAAACGGGTGGACGCCGCTTTAAAGAAAGAGGAGAAAAAGGCGCAAAAGGAAGCGTTAAAAGCGGAGAGGAAAGCCAAGAAAGCAGAGAAAGCCGCGGAAATGAAAGCAAGGCGCGCAGAGCTCCTTGCCGAGCGTAAAGAAAAACAGGCGGCGAGAAAAGCTAAGGCAGAAGCCCGCCGTGAGAAGCTGAAAGAGGAAAGAAAGGCGCGTGAGGCGCAGTTAAAAGAAAAGCGTGCAATTCGCAAGGCAGAGCTTGCGGCAAGAAAGGAGCTTTTGAAAAAGGAGACCAAACAAGAGCGTGACGCCCGTCTTAAAAAGGAGCGCGCAAAAAAAGCAAAAGCGCGAAAGGAGAGAAAGGCTCGCGCGGAGGAGCTGCGTCTCGCGCAAAAGGAGGCGCGTCTCAAAAAGAAAGAAAAACGGCTTGAGGAGAAGCAGCATGAAAGGGGAAAACAGCGCACGCCCGGGTTTGGCGGTTGGCTTGCAGCGGTCATTTCTCTCGGTGCGGTGACGCTCGCTTTAGCCACGGTGGTGACCGTCGGCGCGATCGATATGACGGAGATGAACGCGACCATGGGTGCGGGAAATCGTGCAAATCTCTATGAGCTCGTCGGGGTCGTAGACGCGGTGGACAACGATTTAAACAAGCTTCGCGTATCCTCTGACCCGAACAATCAAAGCGTGATTTTAACCGATCTTTTGGTGCAGTCCCGTCTTGCGGAAAGCAATCTTGAAAAATTCCCCATTGATATGGAGGCGGACGTCAATCTGACTTCGTTTATCAACCGCACTTCGGGCGCGGCGCAAGCGATGCTTGCAAAGCTTCGAGCGGGCGAGAGGCTGTCTGAACGGGATATCAGTCTTTTAGAGAAGCTTTACGAGACCAACCACAAGGTGCGTGCCGAGCTCAACGAACTCTCCGCGTCGATGACGGAAAAAGACATGATGAAATTCATGAAAGAGAAGAAAGGGAACACCGTGTTCGAGCACTTCCACAATATGGAAAATCTGACGGTGGAAAGCGATTTTGGCGCAGAGGGGCCCAACCATACGCCCCCCGAACCCCGTGGCGGCGAGGAGAGCGAGAAAAAGGAAATGATCACGTCCGATCAAGCGGAGGAGATCTGTCTCGGGTATTTCAAGGACTATCAAATCCGCAAGATTGAGTATGCGGGAGAAACGACCTCGGGCGCGATCGATTCCTACAACTTTTTCCTGACCGACGATAAAGACAGAACGCTCTTTGCGGAAATTTCCCGTAAGGACGGTGCCCTGATCGAGTTCGATTTCTATGAATACTGTACGGATAAAAATTTCGATGTTGAGCGCTGTAAGGCGATAGCGGAGGATTATCTCGCCTCTCTCGGCTACGAAAATATGACGGCGGTTTGGGTGAACGAGAGCGGTGCGGAGGTCATGTTCAATTTCCTCTATGAACAGGACGGCGCGGTGTTCTATGCAGATTCCGTGAAGGTCAAGGTCTGTGAGACGAAGGGTAAAGTGGTCGGCTTTGACGCTGTTTCCTATCTGAAGCATCACCGTGAGCGTCAGGGCTTACGTGCCGATTTGACCATCGGCGAAGCTATGGAAAAGCTCAATGGGAAACTGACGGTGGAAACCGTGCGCCTTGCGGTCATTCCCGATCATAGCGGGGAGAGAGTGACCTACGAATTCCTGTGCACCTATGGCGAAGATATGTACTTTATCTATATTGATGCGAACACGGGCGCAGAGGCGCGAATCCTCGGTATGGTCGATTCCGCACAGGGAAGAATGCTCTTTTAAATACTGTGCTTCTTTAAGTAAAAAATCGCAGCTTCTTTTTAAGGGGCTGCGATTTTTAGCGTTTTTTTGCCAAAGAGAAAGAATTTTTGTAAAGAATTAAAAAATTTTCATATTTTTTCCAACCCTTTTGATTTTTGCGCTGTCTATATGGGTGTAAGGGCTCCCAAAAAACCCGATATCAAAAATAAAATAAGGAAAAGGTGAAAATTATGAAAAAGTTTATCTCCAAATTGGTGGCAGGCGCGGCGGCTTTATGCTTTGCGCTTTCGGCAGCGGCTTGTAATACGTCTGCGAACGGTGCGAATAGCGGCGGGAACGGCGGCGGAAATAGCAGCACGGGCTATGCCTACGTCGCGATTGATATTAACCCTTCGATCGAGCTGGTGGTGAAAGACGGCGTCGTGACGGGCGTGAAAGCGTGCAACGAGGATGCGAGCGTTTTATTGAACGGCGAGACGGTTGTCGGGCTTACGGTGGAGGCGGCGAGCAATCTCATCGTTGCCCTTGCGGAAGAGCTCGGCTATCTCACAGACGCGAACAACGACGTCAAGATCACAGTGGTTTCCGACGATACGGCGCTTGCCGAGACGGTTGAGAAAAAAGCACAGGACGGTGCGAAAAAGGGTAGTCTTAAGGCGGCGATCAATCATAATCCGAGAGCGGAGGACGAGCGCAAGGTGAAAGAGCTTCAGGAGGAAAATCCCGAGCTCTATAAGGATTTGACCCCGCAGAAGCTCCGCATGATCGAAGCGATCATGGTTTACGACACAACGATGACCTATGAAAAGGGCGCGGCAATGAAGGTCAGCGAGCTTGCCGATCTTTTGGACGATCTTTTCGACGATTTTAAAGACGTTGTTGGAGACGAACTCGAGGGCAGATTTGAGGATCGTATGAAAGAGCTCCGCGCAGAGGCGGATAGAAAGCTCGCAGAGCTCTACGGCGAGGACTACCTTGCGAAGTGGGAAAAATATAACGCGCTTCTCGCTTCTTATCGTGCGATTGAATTTACGGCAGAAACCGTGGCAATTTCGGAAGAGGACGTTGCGTCGATCCTGACTCTTCTCGGCATGGGCGACGCGTCGCAGTTTATAGCGGACGGGAAGATCACGGTGGAGGAGATCGAAAATTATATCGATAGAAAGTTCGATAAGGACAGATTTGATAAATTTTTCAACGGCGAGCTTTTTGACGAATTGGAAGAAGCGATTGAAATGATCCTCGATAAATACGACGAGGAAAACTACGTCCTCACAACGGAGGATTTGGCGGCTCTTTCCGCGGCTTACGGCGAAACGCTCTCCTTTGCCGATCTTGAAGAGGTGGAGGAATTCTTGGAGACGCTCGAAGAGGAGCTTGAGGAGCTCAAAAAGAGTATCACGCTGACCGAAGAACAGAAAGCGGAGCTTAAAAAGTATGCCGATGAGCTTTCCGGAATGGCGCACAAGGTGCACGACGAAATGAAAAACGAGCTCGAAAAAGCCCGCGATGAATTCCGTCAGATCAAGGAAAATCGCCGTAAATAATCGATAAAGGAAGGCAAAAGCGGTTTAACGATTGACTTATCGGTTACGGATATGTTACAATAAAAACAGAAAAAACAGAGGACGTAACCGATGAGTTTAGACAGTTTAGCTCCCAAAATTGCGCGGCATGACGAAAAGGCGTTTGCCGAGCTATACGAAAAGACGAGACGGCTCGTCTTTTCCGTATGCCTAGGCGTGGTGAAAAATTCGGCGCTGGCAGAGGAGCTGACGCAGGACGTTTTCGTGATTGTTTGGTCGAGGGCGGGCGAATTTCGGGGAAAGGGCTTTAAGACGTGGCTTTTAACGATTGCGCGGAACAGTTCTATCAACGCTCTCAAAAAGGCGCGTCGGGAAACGGCGACGGATTTCTTTGAAAACGAGCATCTTGGCGGGAGATACACCGTGGACGAGCAAATCGAGACGGGAGCCGTGCTCAAGGCGGCGCTCGATAAGCTGGGAGAGCCCGATCGGCAGATCGTTCTCATGAAAAATGCAGGCTTGAAAATGAAAGAGATTGCGCAGGTCTTGGGGTTACCGCGCGGCACGGCTTCGTGGCGGTATTCCGTGGCAATCGACGTCTTAAAAAAGGAATTGGAGGGAGTAGAATGAAAAGGTCCGAAATCGAAAGACAACTGAAAAACGATCTCGCTGCGTCCGCGCCCTCTGATTTTGCCTCGGTCTTGGCAAGGTGCGAGCGGGAGAAGCCTGTTTCCGTCTTGGTGACAGAGCCTGTTTTGGCGGGCGGAAATGTCGGCGAAACGGCGCATGACCACAGACACGGTGGCAAGCTTCGCGCTTTGGCGGTCTCATTTGCCGCGATTCTGTTCATTGTTTTATCCCTTGTTTGGATATTTCGTAGCGGGTCGGTCGGCGGCGTAAAAGGTAAGCCTGCGCCCTTCTCAAACGGGTATTTTGTGCTCGATATCAATCCGTCTGTGGAGCTGTCCTACGATAAAAACGGTAAGATAACCGAGGCTGCGGCGCTTAACGACGACGGCGAGGTGCTCCTTTACGGCACGGAGCTTGTCGGTAAGGCGTATACGCAGGCAACGGGGATCTTGTTTGAGCGTTGTTTGGAGCTGGGGTACTTTTCAGCGGCGCGGGAGGATAATGCAATTCTTGCCTCTGCGACCTCGAACGATGGGGGCAGGGACGAGAAGATGACCGAACAAATCAAGACTCTATTTTCCGAAAAATTCTCCGCGTATAAGCTTCGCGGCGTGGTCATCACGGGGGTTTCCAACCCCGAATTGGAGACGGAAGCGCAAAAGCATGGCGTCGACGCGCAGAAATACGCGCTCATACAGTCTTATCTCGCGCTCGGCGGCGCGCTTGCCGAATCGGAGTATGCAAGTATAACGATTCGCGAGCTCTACGCAAAAATATCGGAAAAAGAGGCGGCAATCAAAGAGGCAGAGAAGCTGGCGCTTGAGGCTCAAAAGCTGGTGCTCCAAGGAGAGCTTTTGGAGGGGCTTTCGGAGGCGGTTGAGGACGTTTTAGACGGCTTGACTGAATATATCGATCGTGATTTCGGCGGCGGGGCTTTCCGACCTGCCGACGAACACAAGAAGCATTATTATGAATCCAAGATAGAGGAGATCGCAGAGTATGCGGAGGAAATCGGGGACGCCCGCACGGCAGAGGATTGCGGTAGGATCGTCGAAAAAATCTTCCGTTCGCTAGACGGCTTGCAAAAGGGTGAGCCCGATCAGACTTTCCGCATCTTGATTGAGTCGGCAAAGATTAGCATTCAAACGCTGTTTGTCTCCTTTGAGGAAGTGAATAAGGCGCTTAACAATAAAAAGGCAACGGCGGAGGAAATCGAGGCAGCCAGAAAGGATAAGTTTGATCGCGACGTCTTTGAAGAAGACGAGGATTGGGAAGATTGGCAGGAAAAGCACGAGGAGGATTTTTCTTCCTCTTGGTACGATTATAAGAACCGTTGGCAACAGGCTCGAGAGCGCGATCTGGACGATTGAGAGAAGCCGTCGGCCGAAAGGAAAAAATCGCCTGAAAAATTTTGCATGATTTTTCTTGACGAATTGCAAGTGATATGGTATAATAAATTAAGACTATATCTCAACAAGAAGTCAAATTATTGTAAAAAGGAAAGGAGGTTGCGCGTGGCGGCGGAAAGACAAACAAAGCAAAAAGCGATTATTTATGAAGCGTTGAAAACGCTCGATCACCCGACGGCGACAGAGGTTTACGGCTACGTTCACGAGCGGTATCCAAGCGTCAGCCGTGCGACCGTTTTCCGCGTTTTGAGCGGCTTTTCTTCAAGCGGACGGGCGCTCGAGGTTAGATTGGCGGGCAGTGATATGCGCTATGATTATAACGTGAACGAGCATTATCACGTGCATTGCCGCTGTTGCGGAAAGATCGCGGACGTGGAGGTCACGATCAAAACGCCCGCAACCAAGACGGTTTCCGAAAGCTGTGGGTATCTCATAGACGGCTTTGCCGCTGAATTTTTCGGGATATGCCCTGCCTGTGCGGAAAATAAAAGCTGCTGTTAAGAGCGGTAAAGATAGGGCGAGGAGCGCGAATACGCGCTTGCGCTTTATTTTTATAGTGTGGGAAAATGAAGTAAAAACGGGATCGGAAAAGATCGATGAAAAACAGTGTAAAGTATCAAAAACGCTATTTCTTGCCCGACGGGGAAAACACCGATTGGCTCAAGGCGGACGCACCCTCCCACGCGCCCGTCTGGTGTAGCGTTGACCTTCGCGATGGAAACCAGGCGCTCGTTGAGCCGATGGGGGTGGAGGCGAAAAAGGAGTTTTTCAGAATGTTGACCGAGCTCGGCTTTAAAGAGATCGAGATCGGCTTCCCCGCGGCGAATGAAACGGAGTTTGAGTTCGTTCGCGCGCTGATTAGAGAAAATCTTATTCCCGACGACGTGAATATTCAGGTTCTGACGCCCGCGCGCGAGCCGCTTATTTGCCGCACGTTTGAGGCGATTAAAGGGGCGAAAAACGTCACTGTGCATCTCTATTCCTGCGTGTCTCACGAGCAGTGTAAACAGGTCTACGGTGGGGGCATGTCTCAAGCGAAGGAACTTGCTGTGCGCGGTGCAACGTGCATAAAAGAGCTCGCGGAGAAAGCTGATTGCGGGAATATTCGTTTCGAGTATTCCATGGAAAGCTTCACGACAGCCGACCCGAAATTTTCCCTCGAAGTCTGCAATGCCGTTTTAGAGGTTTGGCAGCCCACAAAAGAGAAAAAAGCAATCATTGACCTTGCCGCAACGGTGGAAACCTGCCTGCCGCACGTGTTTGCAAGCCTCGTGGAATACATACGCAAAAATCTTGCCTATCGCGAGGGCGTGATTTTGTCCGTGCACCCGCATAACGATCGCGGCTCGGCGGTCGCAGCGAGCGAAATGGCACTGCTTGCGGGCGCGGAGCGGATCGAAGGCACGCTGTTTGGAAACGGCGAACGGACGGGGAACGTCGATCTCGTTACGCTTGCGCTCAATATGTATTCGCACGGCGTGGACCCCAAGCTCAATCTCGAAAATTTGCCCTATGCGGCGTCTGTCTATTCCTGTTTGACGGGCATGAAAATTCCGCCCCGTCAGCCCTATGCGGGCGAGCTGGTGTTTGCGGCGTTTTCGGGCACCCATCAGGACGCGATTGCCAAGGGGATGCGGCATCGTGAGGAACAGCTTGCCGCGGGCGAGGAGCCTGTTTGGAGTGTGCCTTATTTGCCCGTCGATCCCCGCGATTTGGGCAGGGAATACGAGCGCGACGTGATCCGCATTAACAGCCAATCAGGCAAGAGCGGCGTGGGCTACGTGCTCGAACGCGCGTATGCGCTCACGCTCCCCTCTATGCTCAAGCGGGATTTTTCCGTCGCGGTCAAACGCGCGTCCGAAAAGAAGAGCCGCGAGCTCAAGCCCGAGGAGCTCTACGCGCTGTTTGTAAAGACCTACGTGGAAAACGACGCGTTTGTTTCGATCAAGGATACGGAATATCGTCGGCTGGACGGAATTGAAGCGACGGTCACGCTTGAAGATAAGCAGACGGGCGGGGTTTGCGCGGTTAAGGGACGCGGAAACGGTAGAATCGACGCAGTTTGTAACGCGCTTGGGACGTATCTTAAGCGAGATTACACGGTGAACGGCTACGAGCAGCATATGTTGACGGAAGGGTCCTCGTCGAAAGCAATTTCGTATTTGAGTATCCGCGCGGATGGGAGATCGTATTGGGGCGTCGGGATTCACGACGACGCCACGACGGCGTCTGTGCGTGCGCTTTGCGCCGCGGTCAACAACATGCTTTGCTTTAGCGAGGAATAATTCTTGTAAAAATTTTTCTTTGACTAGAGAAAAGGTGTTGACATTTGCAAAAAAATAGACTATAATAAGGACACAACAAGAGGGTAAAAGCCCGAATGCAGGTGTCGCCTAGCGGTATGGCGTCAGCTTCCCAAGCTGATTCCGGCGAGTTCGACTCTCGTCACCTGCTCCATAAGAGAACAGGCGTTCACTTTGGAACAATGCATTTGGAATTGTTCGAAGATGGCGCCTGTTTTTATTAGAGAAATAAAGGATATTTTAAATTATTTTAATTAGACAAACATTTTGCAAAATTGAAAAAATTGTTTTGCAAAGTGAAAATGGTACCTAAAACTGTGTATGTTTATTTTTGGACTTGATAACGCCTTTCCTTTTCATTTGGTGATATGTAACCGAGTGTGGAGTGTGGCCGTTCTTCGTTATAAAAGTCTATATATTCAGCAACCCTTTGGTTGAAAACTTTTAAGGAAGGATAAATAATTCTATAAAGTTCTTCCTTTTTTAAAGAAGCAAAAAACGATTCGATTACGCTATTATCGCTAGGTGTTTTTGCGCGAGAAAAGGAGTGTGTTATATGTAAAGAATGTAGTAGTTTTTCATAAGCATAGGAGGTATATTGACCTCCTCGGTCGCTATGAAAAATCAAAGATTTGGGGTGGCGTGAGCTATATGCCATTTTTAAAGTGGAAGTAACCAATTGGGTGGTTGCTTGAGGTGCAATTTTATAGGCAACAACTTTTCTTGAATATAAGTCAAGGATGGCACAAATGAATACAGTGTGATTAGAAAAACGAAATTGTGTAATATCTCCAACCCAACGCTGATTGGGGGCGGTTGCCGAAAAATCATTTTGTAAAAGATTTTTCTTTTTATTTGTGCGTTGCTCTTTCATAAATTCCTTTTTAACGCCTGAACGAATACTTTTTAATTGCATTTCATGCATTAATTTTTTAACTTTTTTTAAACTGGTGCGGTAATTTTTTGATTTAATAATTGAAAAGATTTTTTCGGCACCATAAATCCCGTGATTCTCGTCATAAATAGTACGAATCATATTACACAACTCTAATTTACGTTGAAGATACAAGGTATCTTCTTTTTTATTACGGAACATATGGTTGTAAAAAGTGCCACGACTTACATTTAAAGCTGAACATAATTCGTGTACGGAATATTCCTCATAGAGCTTTTCTAATTCATACAGTCTTGTTTTTAAAGGGGCAGATGCTGTGCAGTTGACTTTTTGCAAAATTTCACAGATATGCTTTAATTTAATTTGATTATTTTTTATGTTACGATAGTTTCGTTTGAAATAAATGAAATCGTTAGGATTATTTTTAGGTAAGTCCTTATATTTCTTGAACCAATAATAAAGAGTGCTGCGGGGGATTTGATACTTTTCCATTAGTTCCTGAACGGATAGTCCACGCTTGTGTTCTAAACAGCACTGTGCGATTTGAGATGTTGAATAGTGTTTTTTCATGAGTATAACTCCTTAAAATAATTTATTCCGATAAAATATCGGTAATTTAATTATAAAGTATATTCAAAAAGGTTGCAAGATATTGCAATAGGTAACTCTTCTAAAAGACAAAAAACTTCAATTCAATGCAAGTATTTTATTAAAAATCAATAAAAAATACAAAAATTTGAGAAAAATGCTCATTTACTTGTTTACTTTTTAGAAAAAATGGTATATAATATTAATGGAGGAGATTATTATGTTAATACAATTTAGATTTAAAAATTATAAGTCATTTAAAAATGAAGCAGTATTAGACTTATCGTCTACAAAAATAACAGAGAATGCTGATAATGTTGTGCAAATTGGGCATGAAAAAATTTTAAAGTTGGCAGCGATTTATGGCGCTAATGCGAGCGGTAAATCTGGAATCTTTGATGCTTTTGAATATATGTCTTATTACGTTATACAATCATTTAAGTTTGATGATGAAATTTCTGAACGTCAAAAAGAAAATCGAATTACTCCTACGCCATTTAGATTTTCTAAAGAAACTAAAGATGCCCCCTCCGAATTTGAGGTTTATTTTTCTAGAGTTGATAAAAAAGGAAAAATAAAATTTTACAATTATGGTTTTAGCGTTGATGCAAATCAAGTCCATGAAGAATGGCTTAATATTAAATCTGCATCTGGAAGAGAATACAAGAATGTTTTTTATAGAGATTTAAAAGAAATAGAATTTCCTGGATTAACCTCTAAACAGGTTGAACTTATTTCAGAAGGATTAAGCGACGAAACATTAGTGCTTTCGCTTGGTGCGAAATTGAACGTAGCTATATTTAAAGATGTTCGTAGGTGGTTTTTAGATAATGAAACCTTAAACTACGCATCATTATCTCAAAATGTATATTTATATAGAAATATGCCTGATGGTTTTGATTCGGATGTTCAAGTTCAAGAAAATGTCGTAAGATATTTTTCTTCTTTTGATGATGGGATTGTAGGTTTTGAAGTTGAAGAAAACCAACAAACAGATGACAAAGAGGAAACAACATATACTATTGACACACTGCATAAAATGATGGATTCAGCGGAACGAGGGACAATACCTTTAGCGGATGAATCGGCTGGAACATTAAAAATGTTTTCCTTATATCCATTTTTAGTATCTGTTATTGAAAAGGGTAATGTTTTATTTATTGACGAATTAAACGCTAGACTGCATCCATTATTGGTAAGAAATATTATTTTGCTGTTTGCCAATAAAGACACTAACCCTAACAACGCCCAACTGATTTTTACGACTCACGATACATGGCAGTTGTCTACAGATGTGTTACGAAGAGATGAGGTTTGGTTTACGGAAAAAGATAAAACAGGTTGTTCTTCTTTGTATGCTTTATCTGATTTTAAAGATTCTAATGGCGTAAAAATTAGAAAAGATGAAAATTATGAAAAAAATTACCTTCTCGGTAATTATGGTGCAATTCCTCGATTGACAACATTAAAGTTGAAAGGGGATAAATAATATGAGCAAAGAACAACGTATAGGAAAAAGAAGACCGAGGTCTTTTGAGTGTAGGACTCCCAAATTGGGATATTATATAATTTATACGGATACCAAAGAGACAGAAGAAAATTATATAGATGGTTTCAGGAAATCTTTGCCTGTTGAATTTCAAGAAAAAATAGAAATTCAAATTTTAAAAGATAAAACAGCCAATTTAGTCAAGCGTTGTTGCGAATATATGCGTAACAATCCACAGTATCGTTCTGCGTGGCTCATCTTTGATAAAGATCAAGTATCTCACTTCGATGAAATTATCGAAGAAGCGAACAGTAAAAACATACAAGTTGCATGGTCAAATCCCTGTATTGAAATTTGGTTTTCTGGGTATTTAGGAAAAATCAGTTGTATTGACTCGACAACTTGTTGTCGCAATTTTTCTGTATTATACAAGCAAAAGACAGGAAAGGAATACGATAAAGGCGAGAAAGAAATTTATCAAATTTTAAATAAAACAGGCAACGAGCAAAAAGCTATTAAATATTTCAAACAAAAATATGAAAATGCGAATAAAGATAAACTTTCGCCAGGTGAACAGCTGCGTGGAAGTTATATGTTTGCTTTAATTGAAGAAATTAGAAATATGCTTAAATAGAAGGATTATTAAATATTCACAAAAGGAAATAAGATATGGAAAAAGAGATTATTGTAGCTATTATAACAGCTTCGGGAGGAATTTTAGCGGCTATAATTGCTGGCATTTTTTCCTTGTTAAAAAAAAGTAAAGAAAAAGATAGTCAAAAAATTCAAGGGAATAATAATATTCAGGCACGCGGCAATATTCACGTAACTGGGGGTATAGATATTTATGAACAGACAGACGATAAACGGCGATAATAATATTCAAGCGGGTGCGATATTGATATCGGAAGTGTAAATATTATGGTAAAAAACGGGCTTTCGGTTGCAACAAAACCTATTCGTGCCAATTTAGCGGATGAGCCTCCTTTAACGGAAGATCAAGATATAGAAAATACCGTATTAATCAGCAAACTTAAAACTGGTGGATTTAATGTTGTTTTTCGTAACCATGCAACAAAGAAAAAGTTGGATGCTTTAAATATAGTAATAAATTATTCTAAAAAAGAAAATGGAAAAGCCATTTTAAATGATATTTATCAGAATTTAATTACAATTATTAATGTTAAATATATATCAAAATTAGCCGATGGGGAAAGTTTACAATCAAGTGTAATAGAATTTGTGGAAGACTTTTCGGAGATTGCGGAAAAATACAAACAATATATAGAAATAGACGAGGCTTTTTTAGAAGGACTTTTATATATAGCAACATCTCGATGTGCAATAAATTGGAAAATGGAGAATGATGATGAAAACATCAATGATAGTAAATAGAATAGATAATTGGTTTGATTCTATTGATGTAGAACTAGACGAATGTTATGTGGCTATACAAATTCTAGAACGTTTATATACAAGAAAGAAAATCGGACTTGATTATGACCGTTTTAAGTTGGCGTCTTTAATTTATCATCGCTCTAGTGCCGAATCAATTGCGGTTCTTGATAAAGCTATCGTATTGCTTATTTCTAGAAATTTAATAAGATTAGAAACAAAGAAGTTAGGGATGCGTAAATTGCTAATTACCGGGTTTGGGGAATCGACATATAGAATTTATAAAGAAGAGGTGGAAAAATGAGAATTTTCAATATGACTGTGAGCGGTGATTTAACTCTGAATATGAAATTTGAAGAGAAAAATGTATTGCTTGGAGAAAATAATACAGGAAAATCAACTTTTGTAAAATTAATTTTATATGTATTGGGCGTTGAGATTAATAACTTTATAGAAGAAATTACTGTTCACAATAAGTGTAATTCCGTATCTCTAGCTATTCAAACAAAAAGTAATAATAAGTATTTGATTACAAGAAAATTGCCTTATTCTGATATGGTAAACGTTTTTCCTGTTAACTCAAATAACGAAGTGTTAGTTCAAGAGGTTTTAGTATATAATTTAGAGGAATATTCAGACTTTTTATTAGCGGAAGAGCTTTATCCACAAGAAACAATTTCGTATGGGCAAGGTAAAAAAGCATCTCTTCGTTATTATTTCTTGTTGAGAGGAGCTGTCATAGATCAAACAACCCCGCATGCACGTATTCTTTCAAATTTAAGTGGTGAAAAGAATGATTATATTGCAAGCCAACCATTAATTAATACGGCGATAATCGAAAATATTTTGAGCCGAAATACTACAGAGATTCAGCGATTAAGGCTCTCGTTAAAAGAAAAAGAAAAAGAACGCAATCAAATTAATGAAAAGATTGCATTCTTTTCTGAAATGATTTCGGAAAAACTTGAAAAACATAAAAACATGCCTAATACTGTAGATAAAATAAATTTAGAGATACAAAAGTTAAATCAAGAAGAAAAAAATTTATCGTCTGAAAGATACGATGTGCTTATTCAATTAGAAAAAGCAGCTGATAAACAAATTGAGACGGAAATTTTCCACTTAAAAACTGCTTTAAATAAGGAGAAAGAACTTAAAAATGTTATTTTGTTAAATATATCTGATGCAAAAGCAGCACAAAAAAAATTGAAAGAAGAACTAGAAATTATTAAAAAGAGATTAGCAGCTAAAAAAATTATTTCAAACATACCAGTTACAATTTGTCCTATATGCTTTTCGGAAGTAGGTCAAGATGCTTTTTGTGAACACTGTAAGGAAATAGATAATGAAAAAAATATAGAAGCTCTTGCTGTATATAAAAAACTGATCGAAGACTCTTTAAAAGAATCTATCGTTTTGTTAAGGCAATATCAAGAAAATTTATGCCAGTGTGAAACAAAAATCATAAATTATAACAAAGAGTTGAATGATTTAGAAGAAAAATACGTTATTCGTTTGAACAATCTTCGTACACCGTTGCAAGGGATTATAGATGAATTAAAAGAAAGAATTAAATTTTTATCTTCCAGACAAATTATATTGCATGATTTATTGTCGTATATGAATGAAAATGAAAAAAATAAAAATCATCGAAAAAGGATAAACGAAGAACTTCAGGAATTACGTGGTGAATTGGATAAAGCCAACCAAAAGAGTATGGAGGATATGCGAATCGCTGAAACATGGATTGAATATTATAATGATATTTATAATGAAATCTTTGGCACTATTGATAATAAGATTGAACTTGATGATAGTTATATGCCTTTAATTAATGGAACGGAAATACAAAAAATATCATCCGAAAGCGTAAAACTTGTAGCACAATTGGCTTACATATTTACGCTTGCTACGCTCAACAATAAACTTGATAAAAGTTCTATTAATCATTTAGGATTTATTATATTTGATTCGCCTAAAGATAAAGATTTGGATTTGGATAAATATAAAAGATTTTTAAGCCTTTTAAATCAAGTAAATAATGTTCAGATTTTTTTGACAGGCAGTATATTGGATAAAGAGTCTTATCTTGGAGCTTTCCCCACGGCATATTATTTGCCTGAATTATCGGAACGCAATAGGCTTTTAAAAGAAACTAGATGATTTATAATATAGACTTATTGATTATTTTTTAAGTGGGTAGTTCGGGTACAGTGAATTAAATCGTAAAAAAGCAGATGTGGTCATGAAACACAAAAAGAGAAACACTCGTGAGGGTGTTTCTTTTTTTTGATGAGGTGCGCTCGTCGGGACTCTTGGCGCAAAAGACGCGCCAAAGAAAATGCAAGCATTTTCCGTCACCTGCTCCAAGTCAGTATAATCCGAACTATTTGTTTACAACAAGCGAATGGTTCGGATTATCTTTTTATATTGAAAAAGATGGGAATTGATTTGCTGTGGCGTAAAAAGTATTGACTTAATTATCTATTTATGGTATATTATTTACGCGACATATCTTAATATTTTATCCTAAATCAAGGGAATACTATCGTTAAAAGTGTATTCTCTCCCCTTTGATTTAGGAAAAAGATGTGTCGCAACATTGAGAGGTACATTTTTGGGTGTGTCTCTCTATGGGACACACTTTTTGTTTTTCGGAGGTTTTATTGATGGCTTTAATTAAATGTCCCGATTGCGGGAAAGAAATTTCAAACAAATCAAGGGCTTGTATTTATTGTGGGTGTCCTATTGAAAGCGCGCCTATGCAAACGGATAATGTATCATATAAAATTAAAATAATTTCTATTTCAGACGAAAAGGTGTTTGTGCAAACTATGTTTAATTTAAGTTTGTGTAGCACATTAGGGGCAAAGCATATTTGTTCGCATTTGCCCTATGAATTTCCGCAGCCTTTACCTTATAGGGATTGTCAATTTTTAATGGATACATTAAATAAAATCGGGTGTACGGTTGAAACGAACAAAAATACGGAAACCAACACTCCCGCTTTAAAAATTATTGAAGAGCCGATACAAGCAAACGATAATGTCGTAAAATGCCCTAAATGCGGTTCAACTCAAATAGCAACAGTAAATAGAGGTTGGTCAATGATTTGGGGATTAATAGGTAGTGGAAATGCGTGTAATGTATGCCAAAACTGCGGTCATAAATGGAATCCGAAAAAATAATGTTTGTACTTTTGGAGGGAACCATGAAGAAATTGTTGGTAGTTTTATTGAACGTAATATGTTCAATTGTTTTAGCCTCTTGTAATAATGAGGTATGCAAACACGATTTTCAAGGAAAATGTGAAGAATACGCTATTTGTGTAAAGTGCGGGGCGCAAAGGGGGCATAAAAAGGACCATTCTTACGAAGGTGATTGTGAGGATTTTAGGAAATGCACAGATTGTGGGGAAATTGCGACCGAAAAAATAGAACACAATTACAAAGGGAATATTAAAATTGGTGCGTTGGCTTGTGAGAATTGTAAGAAAGCCATTACCAAAGAAGATATATCCCAAAAAAGCATTGAGCAATTAACAGATGAAGAAAGGGCATATATTTATTGGTGGTTAAATCATATTCTTACATTAAGAAAAGACGGAAAATATCTTTATACGACTGACGTAGCATTTAACATTGTTTCTAAAGACTTTAATCTTTCCGTGGAATACTTAAAAGAAGATTTTTGGGGAGTAAACTCTATGTATAATCATAATTGTTATAGTAAGTATTACTACGAAAAATAGGGAATCGTTGCGTTTTTGGTTGTATTTTCTATTTACAAGTAAAGATTTTTCGATAAGATTAGCTTCTGCTCTTGATTAACAATAGGCAAATGATTCCCCCTCATTTCTATAAATATGACTTAATTTAATTGAAAAAGGGAAAGAATTGTGCTATAATAAGGATGCAATTCAATATAAAAGGGGGAAAGAAGAATGCAATGCTTTTTAGAAGACGGCTCGAGGGTGGAGGTAAGCAAAAAGCTCGAGGCGAAGATCCAAGCGACGATAAAAGCCTTTCACTTATACGTTCACTCGGCTTACGGGTTGGAGGCGAATAACGACGGCGGGATTGACGACGTCTCCTATTCGCGTGAATATTTCGAGCTTGAAGCGGAAAACTTTATCGTGAGCGGGGATTCGATCGTCGGTTACCGCTACAAGGAGTACACGGCAAGTTTCGACGGCAAAAAAGAAACCGTCATTTTTGAATGGGATAACACCGATCACAGCGGCTGGAACGATCAGGTTGATCGTGGCGCTTACGAAATCGTAAGAAAAACAAAATAATTTCTCGGCGGCTAGGTGTTGTCGAGCCAGAGAATACTTTAAAAGCGAAAAAAGAGCAGGCGTGCGGGAAAACGGTCCCGCGTGTCTGCTCTTACTATTTTTATTGAATTGCTATAACCTTACGCTTACTCGATTTTATCCGCTGCGGTCTTTAAGGCGACGGAGATAGAGCTCATAAGCTCAATAGGCACCTTTAAAATCTTCCTATCGTAGGTAACCAAGCCGTTAATTTCCTCCTCAACGTCCGACACCTGCGTGTAAATCGCGGCGCACAGCCCGCGCCCGATCAAGGGCAACAGCTTTTCGATATACAGCTTTTGCAGTGCCTGCGCGAGCTCGTTTGCGGTGTCGAAGGTCTTATAGCCGAATTCCTTGCTTTCGTTAAAGACATGCCCCACGCATTTCAAGGAATACCCCCCGAATTCGCTCAACACGACGGGGCGGGGATCGCGGGGGACTTTCAGCCGCGTATAGTAGGTATGCATGCTTTTAAAGGTGGTTTTTTTCTTGCCCTGATCGTGCCAGCCGCTCACGGAATCGATGAGTCTTGTCGGGTCCTTTTTGGAAACGTGCTCGGCGACCGCCTCCGAATCAAATTGTCCCCAACCCTCGTTAAACGGGGTCCACAGTGCGATACAAACGCAGTTGAACAGCGCGTTCACGGTCTCGTCCGCCGTCACGTAAAATTCCGCTCGCTCGACCGCGCTTTCGCGGGAGAAAAATTTATAGTCGTCATCGCGGTGCTTGAATCCCAAGAAAGGCAGCAGGGCAATATGCGAGAATTTATATTTCCCGCCGCCGTTGACAAAATCCTGCCAAACGATCAGCCCTAGCCTGTCGCAGTGGTAATACCAACGCATCGGCTCCAGCTTGATATGCTTTCTAACGGTGTTAAAGCCCATACGCTTTAAAAGCGTCAGCTCGTCGAGAGCCGCCTGATCGCTCGGATAGGTCAACATGCCGTCCGACCAATAGCCCTGATCGAGTATACCGTGGAAAAAATAGGGTTTTCCGTTTAAGGTCAGGCGCGCTCTGCCTTTTTTATCCCGCATTTTTCCGAACGTGCGCACGCCGAAATAGGAGCGAACTTCGTCGCCTGCGGCGTTGGTGATTATAAAATCGTAGAGCTTGGGGTGCTCGGGCGACCAAAGCTCGAAATCGTAGGAAAAGACAATTTCGTCTCGGTATTTCGCGCGCAAAATCTCCACGCCGTTGTCGAACACGGTGATTTCGTTTTCGGGGGAATCCGTTTCAAGCTCAAATTCTTCGGAGGGAGGGGGCAGGTGCGTGATCTTGACCGTTTTTGCTGCTGCGTCCGTGAAAATTTTAAAGGGCTCGATATGCCGTTTGGGCATACTTTCCAGCCAAACGGTCTGCCAGATTCCGCTCTGCGGCGTATACCAAATCCCGCCGTGCTTATCGCTCTGCTTGCCGCGGGCGCCGCCGTTGCGCGTGCCCTCGTCCGTGCAGACGATTTTTATTTCGTTCTCGCCCATTCTTGCAAACGGGGAAATATCGACGGCAAATGGGGTGTAGCCGCCGCGGTGTCCCCCCGCCTTTTCGCCGTTTATATACACCTCGCATTCATAGTCGACTGCGCCGAAATGCAAAAGCGTGACCCCCAATAAAAATGCTCTGTCAAATAGCACGGTGCGTTCATAAAGGAGGGTTTCGCCGCTTTTTAAGCGGAATTTTTCCCCGACGCCGCTCAAAAGCGATTCGGGAGAAAAGGGCACGAGAATCTCGCCCTCGAACGCGGGCTCTCCGTTCGCGTCAATCTTGCAAAACGACCACTTTCCGTTCAGGCACAGCCAATTTTTACGCATCGCCTGCGGACAGGGGTGCTCGGCATGGGGAATTTCGCCCACCTCATAATTGGTTTTCAGTCTCATTGTTTTCCTCCAGGGCTTGTTTTGCCTCCGTTTGTGTTTTTTCTCTTTTCGCCGTTTTAATCAAAAGGGGAATGACGGCGAACAGGACCGCCGCTGCGATGGCGCCCGCTAAAAAGACGGACGGCGCAGGGATATATTGCGTCGTCATGACGTCCGCGCTTCCCAAATCGGGCAGGGGGATTGCCGCCGCCTTATTTAAGGCGTTGCCGATCATAGGCCCCACCAGCATGGGAATGAGGACGCTGAAGATCATTCTCACGCCCTGCAATTTTCCGGCGTCGTTCTCGGGCGTGTAGTCGCGCACGAGCGCGCCCGAAAGCGCAGAGATGAGTATGTAGCCCGTGATCATGACAAACCCGAATATACCGAACACGGCGAGGGTCGCCGATTTACTGTTAAAATGGGCGAAATACATGCCCAAAAGCCCGAGTGCAAAAATGCCCGCTGCGGGGTATAAAAGCTTGGTCTTATCGAGCTTGTCCGTCTTGGCGGCGAACGCGAGATTTGCCGCCGCGCCGAGGACGATTGCCAGCCCGAACACGACGCTATATTCAAGCGTGGTAAAGCCAAGGTAGGTTTTCATATAAATGATAAGATAGGGCATAAAAATCTGGCATGCCACGCCGTAAACCCCTATGATCAAAAGGGTCAGATAGAGGGTTGGATGCGCCTTGATCACGCTCGGCTTAAAACCGAAAACGACGTCCTTAAGCGTGCCCTTTTTTTCGAGAGCGGGGCTGTCTTTGATCACGAAAATCCCTATAACGCCGCAGACGGTAATCACGGCGCCGAGCGCGGTAAACAGTCCTTTATATCCGATACCCTCGACAAGAATACCGAACCCACCCGCCACAATGAGCATCGCAATGAGCGGAAGCACGGCGATCACGCCCTCGACCTTGCCACGAAATTCCTCTTTCGTGTTATCCGTGACCCACGCGTTAAACGCGGCGTCGTTTGCCGTCGAGCCGAACACGGTCATCACGCAATCCCCCACGACGACCAAAACGAGCGTGACGGAAACCGCTTTAGCGGAGGGTAGAGAGAAAAGCTTTTCCACGCTTCCCGCACTCAAAAACCCAAACAGCGCGACGGTCACGCCCCAAATAATATAGCCGAAAGAGATAAACCGCCGACGGTTCCCGAGCTTGTCCGAGAGCGTTCCCGCAAAGAGGGTGGTCACGGTTGCCGCAATGCCCGAGAGCTGTACCATGAGCGTGACGGTGTCGAGATCGGGGGAGACAGTCTCGAACACAAACAGATTGAAATACATGTTTTCCACCGACCATGCGATCTGTCCGACCAGACCGAACAAAATCAACACAAGCCAGCTTTTTCTACCAAACCCCATTTTATCCATATAGCACCGCATTTTTTAAAATTTTTGTCAATTTATACTTTATTATAACACATTTCGGGGTATTTGTATAGCTTTTAACGCAAAAAAACCCGCGGATTGCGGAAAATAAAGGTGTATGGAAGCGGAAATGAAAAGGGCAAAGAGGCTTATCAGGGTGGAAACGAAGGGGCAGGGATTTTTAAAAGGGGCGGCAACGATCGCCGTCGGCGGCTTTCTCGCCAAGCTAATCGGCGCGCTCTATCGTATCCCGCTCACAAATTTGATCGGCGGTTACGGCATGGGCTTATATCAAATGGTGTATCCATTTTACTGCCTTCTTTTGACCGTCTCTGCGACGGGGATTCCCTCGTCAATCGCCAAGCTGACGGCGGAAAAGCGTGCGTTGGGCGAATCGGACGAGCCGATTTTTAAAAGCGCGCTGAAGCTGTTTTTGCTGATTGGCGGCGCGGGGACCTTTTTGATGCTTCTGCTCGCGCCCGTCCTTTCTGCCATGCAAGGAAGCCTAGAGGTTAGAAACGGCTATTTCGCGCTCGCACCAAGCGTTTTTTTGGTGTCCGCAATCTCCGTTTTGCGCGGTTGGTTTCAGGGCAGAAAGGACATGCGTCCGACTGCGCTTTCCGAGGTGTTCGAGCAGCTTGTCAAGGTGGGCTTTGGGCTAATGTTCGCATACCTGTATAGGGGGTATCCCGTTAAGGCGGTCTCCTTTCTCCTCCTGTCCGTGACCTTTTCCGAGCTCGCCGCGCTCCTTTTGCTGTTTTTTCTCTATAAACGCACGCCCCAGCCTTATGCGGGTTTAAAAAACGCGGGCGCGTTTCCTGCGAAAAAAGTCTTGGCGTTGAGCATTCCCGTCACGCTCTCCTCTGCAATACTCCCTCTTTCGGGGCTCATAGAAAGCGTGTTGATCGTGCGCCTTTTAAAGGGGTATTCCGAGAACGCCGTCGCACTCTACGGGCTCTTTTCGGGAGGAGCGGTAACGATTATAAATTTGCCTGTCTCCATTGCCTACGGTATTGCGGCGGCGAGCGTGCCCGCCGTTTCGGCGGCGTTTGCAAAGGAAAGGGAGGGGCAGCAGACGGGCGCAAGGCGGCGGGTGCTCCTTTCCCTCGGACTCACAGCGGCGCTCGGGGCTGTTTCCGCGCTCGGGCTTTTCCTGTTTGCTGCACCTGCGGTAAAAATGATATTCCGCTCCTTGTCCGCGGGGGAGACGGACACGCTCGTGAGGCTTGTAAAGCTCCTTTCCGTGAGCGCGTTGTTGCTTTCTTGCACGCAGACGCTCTCGGCGTGCCTGACGGGGCTCGGTAAGCCGAAATTTGCGGCGATTTCCATGAGCGTTGCAGTTGCCTTTCGTCTTGCACTTGATTTTTTGCTCGTTTCCCGCCCAAAAATTTCCGTCTACGGCGCGGCAATCGCCGCCGACGTTTGTTATTTGGTTGCATTTGCGCTCGATTTGGTGTATAATTTAATTATCACGAAAAGGAGCGAAAGAGCAGATGATAACGGTAGTGGGCTTGGGCACGCAGGCAGGAGAATTGACGGAGCAGGGCAAGGCGGCGATATTGAGCGCGGACAAAGTGATTGTGAGGACGGCGAACACCCGCTCGTATGAAAACGTCCTCTCGCTCGGCGTGGAGCATGAATGTCTCGACGGCGTTTACGGGCGCAGCCGCAGTTTTTCCACCCTCCATAAAAACCTCGCCAAGGCGGTTGCGGAGCGCGCAAAGGACGGCTCGTCGGTCATTTACTGTGTGGACGGTGCGGCGAGCGAGGATAATTCCGTTAAGTCGCTTTCCAAAATGCGCGTCGGGAAACTGCGGCTCATAAACGGCGTTTCCAAAATCGGTGCGCTGGCGGCAGAGGCGGACTTTTTCGGCTGCTCGTATACGGCAGTCTCCGCCTATGAGCTTGCGGAAAAAGCGGGAAAGGACGGGCTTGGTACCCCGCTTATCGTCTACGATCTGGACGATCGCTCGCTGGCAGGCGACGCAAAGCTGCTTTTATCCGATTTGTTCGGCGACGAGACGGAGGCGAAATATATCCGTCAAGGCAAGGCGAAAAAAATACGCCTCTACGAGCTCGATCGGCAGAATACCTACGACTATACCTCGGCGGTTGCGATCGAGGAAAAGAGCTTTCTTAAGAAGACCCGCTTTAAGATAGAGGACCTCAAGACGGTTATTGAGCTATTGCGCCGTCCCGACGGCTGTCCTTGGGATCGGGTGCAGACCCCCGAAAGCATAAAAATGAACGCCGTTGAGGAGGCGTACGAGCTTGTGGACGCAATCGACTCGGGCGACGATAGTAAAGTGCTCGAGGAGACGGGAGATCTTTTGATGCAGGTGGTGTTCCATGCGGTCATGAAAGAGGAGACGGGCGCGTTCAATCTAACGGACGTTGTGACGGGCGTTTGCGAAAAACTGATCACACGGCACACCCATGTATTCGGTGAGGACAAAGCGTCGGGCGCGGACGGCGCGTTGAACGTCTGGGATAAAAATAAAATGAAAGAGAAGCATCAAGAGACCTTCTCGGCGGCGGTCAACGACGTGCCCAAGTGCTTCCCCGCGCTCATGCAGGCGCAAAAAATCGCCAAGCGGCTGGAAAAGGGCGGCTGGGGCTATAAGGGAGAAGCGATAGATAAATATGCCGCGGTGAAAAAGGATCTTCTCTCCGAGCTTGCGGAGCTGGACGAGGCACTTGAAAAGGGGGATAGCGCGGCGGTTAAAGAGGAGCTCGGCGACGCGCTGATGTGCATGGCGTGGCTTGCCCGCGAGGCGGGAACGGACGCCGAGGAAGCCCTGCTTGAAAATCTCAAAAAGGTCAAGAGCCGCTATCAGGCGTTTGAGGAAGCCGTTTTAAAGGATCATAAGGACGTCAACGCCCTCTCCGATTTTGAGCGGGACGAGTATTACCGCCGCGCGAAAAAAGCGGCAAAGGGCGGCGCGGAACAATGAAGCTGCACCCCGTTAAAATCGGCAATCTCGAGACGAAAAACAACGTCTTCTCCGCGCCTCTTGCGGGGTACACCAATTACCCGTTTCGCCGCCTTTGCGAGAATGCGGGTGCAGGGCTTTGCGTGACGGAAATGGTCAGCGCAAAGGGGCTTCACTATGGCAGTGAGAACACGAAAGAGCTGTTATTCACGACGGCGGAGGAGCCGCCCGTTGCCGCACAGATCTTTGGGAGCGACCCCGAATTTATGCGCCGTGCTTGCGAGAACGAGGCGCTGGCTCCTTTTCCGATTATCGATATCAACATGGGCTGTCCCGTGCCGAAGATCTATAAAAACGGCGAGGGGAGCGCGCTTTTGGAAAATCCTGTTCTTGCGGAAAAAATCGTTTCCGAATGCGTGAAAAGCGGCAAGATTATAACGGTCAAATTTCGCATCGGCGTGACGGGCGAAAAGCTTATCACAGAGGAGTTTGCCAAGCGAATGGCGGGGGCAGGGGCGAGTTTACTCACGATCCACGGCAGAACGCGGGACAAATACTATTCGGGCGAGGTCAACTTTAAAGAGATTGCGGCGGCAAAAAAAGCCGTCTCGGTTCCCGTGATTGCCAACGGCGGCGTGTTCACGATTCAAGACGGTGAAAAGCTGATAAACGAAACGGGCGCGGACGGGCTCGCCATCGGCCGCGCGGTCATGAACGACCCGCAGATCTTTTGCGAATTTACGGGCGCGCCGCGAATGAGCACTTATCGTCTCGTCGAGTGGCAGTTGAAAGAGACGGAACGGGTCTTAGGCGAGCGGTTCACAACGGTGTTTATGCGGAAAATGGTGGCGTTTTATATTAAAGGCAGGCGCAATGCGGCGTCGTTTAAAGCCCGCCTGTTTTACTGCTCCACGCCCGCAGAGGTGCTCGAGACCGCCCGCGAAATATTCGCGGACGAAACGTGAAAAATCACTTCCAATCCTCGGTAAGCTCTAAAGCGAGAAATAGTCCGAACCTTGCCCCGTTTCGGAAGTTTTTATCGTTCTCGAAGATAACCCAATCCATCAGAGCATTATATTCTTCCTCGTAAATTTTTTCGGGGAAATATTTTTTTATATTCTCTAGAAAACGGTTGAATTTTTCGTCGATAACAAAGCCATTTTCTTCGAGATGCAATTTACCTAATTCGTCACTGATCCTTCCCCAAAGAACCTCTTGGATAATGGAGATTTTTTTCATTATGTTTCCTCATTATTTAATTAATTTACAAATAAGTTTGTGTATATGTAAAAAATAAAAAGAGTTTGTATTTGACAACATTGTTTTTGTTGATTTATTTCGTTGATGGAATATTCCTATACTAAAAGTGATGTTTGCCCATTAGGGTTGCTTTTTTGCGGTGCAAACGCTCGGCACTGTCTGTTTAGCGGAGTGCTTTGCGATTGGGAAAGCGAATGATAGAGAGCGTGTTTTTATTCAGTCAACCAACACATAGAATTAATCAAGCCAATCAAACAAACATGTTTGTAAGTCAACTATTTCGACAAACTTTTTTGTAAAATAAAAGTGAGGTTTATAAATATAAGCTGGAGGCGTAAAAATGCAAGATATCGGACAAGAATTAAAAGCCCATAGGGAAGCTTGGGATTTAACGCAAACCAAGCTTGCTGACGCGACGGGGATATCCCAACAAAAAATCAGTTATTATGAGAGCGGAAAGCATTCTCCTCCGATTGAAGATTGTATTCTTCTTGCGGACTTTTATGGGATTACACTCGATGAACTTGTGGGAAGAAAAATGCGAAAATACTAAAAAAGGCTTCGGGTGGCAGGGCATACCCCCGTTTTTTAAGAAAGCCGTTCCATCGGCGTGAAACAGCGGCGGCAGAGTCCGCCGCTTTCTTTTGTGCAAGCGGCGCATTCGTAGCTCCCGCAGTTGGGGCAGTATCTCGCGTTTTTAATTTCCGTGAGGGCTTGGCAACGCCCGCAGGCGGTCATAGGTTTGTTTTTCATGGTGGTTTCTCCTTTTTTGTTCAGTATTCGCAACCGAACAAAAATAATACCCCGCGTTCAAAATGGGCGCGTATTAACGCGTATTTTTTCGCCGTCTTACAACACGGCGAGCCGCGTTTTTCGCCTTACAGCGCATAAAACGGGGCAAAAACGGGCTTTATGGCAATAGAGTTAAAAATTACTTGAAAAAAGTACGGCAATTCGCTGTACTTTTTTTTCAAAATATGTTATAATGGTTGCATAATAATATGTCGCGCACGCGTAGCGCGCGTGTGCGAGAAAAAGCAACCAATCATAGGAGGCAAGGCAACAACATGGCTGAAAGAGTAGAGGGCGAATACGGCGCGGAACAAATACAGGTTCTCGACGGTCTCGAACACATCAGAAAACGTCCGGGTATGTATATCTCGTCCACGGACGCGAAAGGGCTTCACCACCTCGTGCATGAGGTCGTGGATAACTCGATCGACGAGGCGCTCGCGGGATATTGTACCCATATTGAGGTGTTTATCAATCCCGACGGAAGCTGTACCGTACAGGATAACGGCCGCGGAATCCCCACGGACGTACATCCCAAGGAGGGGATTTCCACGCTTGAGGTGGTGTTTACCAAGGTCAACGCAGGCGGTAAGTTTGGCGGCGATTCGGGCTATAAGGTTTCGAGCGGCTTGCACGGCGTCGGCGTTAAGGCGGTGAACGCGCTTTCCGAATGGTTGGAAGCGGAGGTTTACCAAAACGGTCATATTTATAAGCAGGTCTATAACCGCGGCGTGCCCCAGCGCTCTGTGGCAATTATCGGCGACACCGATAAGACGGGCACCAAGGTCACGTTCTTGCCCGACAAGGAAATTTTTGAGACCACGCTTTTTAGCTACGACACCTTAAAGGGCAGACTTCGCGAGCTTGCCTACCTCAATAAGGGCTTGCGTATTTCCCTCGAGGACACGCGCGCGGGACAGGAGCAGAAAGACTCTTTCTGCTACGAGGGCGGTATCTGCTCGTTTGTCGAGGAGCTAAATAAGAATCGCGACGAGCTCTTATTCCCCGCACCCGTCTATTTCGAGGAGATGGAGGGCGACACCATCTGCGAGGTTGCGATCCAATATAACGAGAGCTATAACGAGGTTATTTACAGCTACGCAAACAACGTCAACACGATCGACGGCGGTACGCACGTCGAGGGTTTGAAGCTCGCGCTTACGAAAGTTATTAACGAGGCGGGCAGAAAGCTCAACGTCTTAAAGGAAAACGATAAGCTCACGGGCGAGGACGTCCGCGAGGGCATCACGGCGGTTGTATCCGTCAAGCTTGTCGACGCGCAGTTTGAATCGCAGACCAAGGACAAGCTGAATAACTCCACAATCCGCTCCTTTGTCAACCGTTGCGTGACCGAGCACATGAGCACCTTCCTTGAGGAGAATCCCGCGGTGGCGCGTGAGCTTGTGCTTCGCTGTATCACGGCGCAAAAAGCTCGCGACGCGGCGAGAAACGCCCGCGATCTCACGAGAAGAAAGGGCATTTTAGAGAGCACGACGCTGCCCGGTAAGCTCGCCGATTGTTCGGATAAGCGCAGTGAGCTTTGCGAAATTTATATCGTCGAGGGTGACTCGGCAGGCGGCACGGCAAAGCAGGGCCGCGACAGACGTTTCCAAGCCATTCTGCCCTTGAGAGGTAAGATCTTGAACGTGGAAAAGGTCAGACTTAACCGTGTGCTTGAAAACGAGGAGATTAAGTCCATGATCACGGCGTTCGGCTGTGGCATTTTGGACGATTTCGACGAGAGTAAGCTCCGTTACGACCGTATTATCTCCATGACGGATGCGGACGTCGACGGTGCGCATATCCGAATCCTGCTGTTCACTTTCCTGTTCCGCTATATGCGGCCCCTCATTGAGCACGGGCACGTGTATTCCGCGCTTCCGCCCCTCTATAAGGCGACGAGCAAAGGGAAAGAGGACTACCTCTATTCGGAGGAGGAGAAGCTCGAATACGACAAGAATGCGACGGGTAAGGTCGAATACCAGCGTTATAAGGGTCTTGGCGAAATGAGCAAAGAACAGCTTTGGGAAACAACCATGAACCCCGCGACGCGCACGCTGATCCGCGTGACCATGAAGGACGCGGCGGAAGCGGACCAGATGTTCTCTATGCTCATGGGCGAAAATCCCGAATTGAGAAGAAAGTTTATCGAAGAGAACGCGTCTTTGGTCACTGACCTCGATATATAAGGTAAGGAGTAAAAGAAAATGGCTAAAAAAGATACGAGTCCGGAATTAACCGAAGAATTTAGAAAAACCCTTGCCATGACGAAAATGCTCGACATGGAGGTGGACGAGGAGCTGAAGCGTTCCTTTATCGCCTACGCCATGGCGGTCAACAAATCGCGCGCCATTCCCGACGTTCGCGACGGCTTGAAGCCCGTGCACAGACGTATTCTCTTCTCAATGCACGAAATGGGTCTTTATAACGATAAGGCATACAGAAAGTGCGCCCGTATCGTCGGCGACTGTATGGGTAAGTACCACCCCCACGG
Source organism: Clostridia bacterium (assembly GCA_017467275.1). Taxonomy (GTDB): domain Bacteria; phylum Bacillota; class Clostridia; order Christensenellales; family Borkfalkiaceae; genus Scatosoma. The sequence continues at coordinate 52,498 of JAFTSN010000003.1, forward strand.
CGACAGCTCCGTTTACGACGCTTTGGTTCGTCTCGCGCAGGATTTCACAATCAATTTCCCGCTTGTCGACGGTCACGGAAACTTCGGCTCCGTCGACGGTGACCCCCCCGCGGCTATGCGTTACACCGAGGCAAGACTCACCAAGCTCGCGGCGGAAATGCTGAAGGACCTCGATAAGGAGACGGTGGACTTTATCCCCAACTTTGACGGCAGCGAGGAAGAACCCACCGTTCTTCCCGCGAGATATCCCAACCTGCTTGTCAACGGTTCGGACGGTATCGCCGTCGGTATGGCGACGAATATCCCGCCCCACAATCTTGCGGAAGTGATCGACGGCACCGTTGCCATGATCGATAATCCCGAGATCACGATCGACGAGCTCATGGAGTATATTCCCGCACCCGATTTCCCTACGGGAGGCATCATTATGGGCAGAAGCGGAATCCGCAACGCCTACCGCACCGGTCAAGGCAAGATTGTGATTCGCTCCAAGTGCGAGATCGAGGACTACGGCACGGGCGGTAACACCCGTCAGCGTATCGTGATCACAGAGCTTCCCTATCAGGTTAACAAGGCGATGCTCATTAAGACGATCGCAGACATGGTCAAGGATAAACGCCTCGAGGGCATCTCCGATATCCGCGAGGAGTCGGATAGACACGGTATGCGTATCGTGATCGAGTGCAAGAAGGACGCAAATGCGCAGGTCGTTTTGAACACCCTTTATAAGCGCACCAACTTGCAGATTTCCGACGGTATTATCATGCTCGCGCTCGTCGAGAACGGCACCGAGCCCAAGACGCTCAATCTCCACGACTTTATCTATCAGTATCTGGAGCACCAGAAAGAGGTCATCACGCGCAGAACGCGCTTTGAACTCAATAAGACGGAGGAGCGCGCGCACATCGTCGCGGGTCTCGTCCTCGCGCTTGCGAATATCGACGAGGTCATTAAAATCATTAAGGAATCGTCGGATAAGAACGTCGCGATTGAACGCCTGACGGCGACCTTTGCGCTCGACGAAAAGCAGGCGAACGCGATTCTCGAAATGAGACTGCAAAGGCTTACCTCGCTCGAGGTGGAGAAGCTTAAAGAGGAGCTCGCTGCGCTCGAAGCGACGATCGCTGACCTTAAGGACATTCTCGCCAACGAGAGCCGCGTGCTTGCGATCATTCGCGCCGATCTTCTCGACGTTAAGAACCGCTATCCCTCGCCGAGAAAGACGGAGATCTCCGTCGACTACGGCTCGATCGAGGAAGCGGACCTCATCGACAGAGAGGACGTCGTGATCTCGATCACGCACACGGGCTATATTAAGCGTCTCCCCGTTGCCGAATATAAAGCGCAGCACCGCGGCGGTATGGGGATCACGGGCCACAAGCCCAAGGACGAGGACTACGTGGAGAAAATGTTCATTGCCTCCACGCACGACGATATCCTGCTCTTCTCCAACTTCGGTAAGGTCTATTCGATCAAGGGCTACGAAATCCCCGAAGCCAACCGCACGGCGCGCGGCAGGGCGGTGGTCAATATCGTCCAGCTCGATCCGGGCGAAAAGATTGCGACCGTTCTTCCCAAGAAAGAGGACGGACAGGGCTATATCGTACTCGCCACCAAGCGCGGTCTGATCAAAAAGACCACCACGGACGAATACTCCCGCATCATGCGTAACGGTAAGATCGCAATCAAGCTCAACGAGGGCGACGAGATCATTTCCGTGCACTTCACGACGGGTGAAAACGAGATTATCGTCGCGTCCCGTTCGGGCAAGTGTATCCGTTTCCACGAAAGCAATATCCGTCCCATGGGCAGAACGGCGGCGGGCGTCAAGGCGATGCGCCTTTCCAAAGAGGACGTGCTCGTCGATATGCTCGTGATCGATCCCGCTTGCGATATCTTCACGCTGACCTCCAAGGGCTACGGCAAGCGCTCCTCCATCGAGGATTACCGCTTACAGCGCAGAGCAGGTAAGGGTATCAAGGCAGGTATCTTTAACGATAAGACGGGTGAGCTTGTAAACTTGAAGCTTGTCAACGACGAAAACGACATCATGATTATCACGACCTCGGGCGTTATTATCCGTATGCACGCCGACGCGATCACGCGGATCGGGCGCAATACCCGCGGCGTAAAGGTTATGAACGTCAAGGGCAGCGAGGTTGCAACGGTCGACGTCACCGAGCGTGACGACGAAGCGGAGGTGGAAGCCCCCGAGGAAACCGAGCTTTCGGCAGAGGCTTTGGCAGAAGCGCAGGCGGCGGCACAAGCCGAGGCGCAGGAGCCTGATGACGACGAACCCGCAACGGATGACGAAGCTTCGGAAGAAGAATAAGAATTCGGCAAAACAAAACAGCACCCCGACGGATTCCGTCGGGGTGTCGTTTATTATTCGTAAGAAAAAGGGTTATTCGTCGGCGGGATTGAACATGTCGAAGAAGCGAATGAGGATGCTCGACATAGGGATTGCCGCCTGTACCACAACGATCAAAAGCAGGATTTGACTCACGCTGAATTTCAGCGTATCCCAACCCTCGTAGACGATATTCCCGAGCACGGGCACGCAAACGACGGTCACGCAGAGCGCCGCCACCAGCCCGAATAGAGTCGCTCTTAAAACGTTCATGGGCTGACAGATGCGATATAGCATCACAAGCCCCGTAAACGTCAAGGTCAGCATCAGCATGGCGTTATAGACGTCCACCGTTTCGCCCGTCGCCGTCGTGTAAGTGAAGATCTCCGAGAGAGAGGAGAGGCGAACAACGTAGAGCGCGAGAATTCCGAACGCCATAGTGAGCGCACCGGGTAGAGCCCTGCTGATAACGAACGGGATAAACTTGCCTTGCACGCGGTTGGTGTTGGGCTGCAGGGAAAGAACGAAGGACGGAATCGCACTGATAAACATTTCATACATCATCATGTTGTTCGTCGTGAAGAAGTAAACGCTTCCCGTGAGGATGCAAACCGCCGCAAGAATAACCGTCAAAAAGGTTTTCATGATATAGAGCGAAGCGGAGTTTTTGATGTTGTTGATGACTCGTCTGCCCTCGTTCACAATCTTGGGCATGGACGCAAAGTTATTGTCCTGTAAAACGAGGTTGGAGACGTTTCTCGCCGCGTCGCTGCCCGAAGCCACGGAAACGGCACAATCCGCTTCCTTCATGGCAAGAATATCGTTCACGCCGTCGCCCGTCATGGCAACGGTGTTCCCCGCGTTTTTGATCGAGCGCACGAGTATGGCTTTCTGCTCGGGCGTCACGCGCCCAAAGACGGTGTATTCGTTCGCCGCCGCCTCGACCTCGAGATCGGAAAGCCCTTCAAGCGAGATATATTGCGCCGCGTTTTCAATGCCTGCTCGCCGCGCAACCTCGGAAACGGTCACGGGATTATCGCCCGAAATGACTTTGACGGCAACGTCGTTCTCCTTAAACCAACGAATGGTCTCGATTGCGTCCGGACGAATATTGTCCGAAAGGGTAATCACGGCAATCGGACGGAAAGACGCGGGCAGCTTATCGCCCTGAATAGGGGAGGGCGAATGGGCAAGCACGATCACGCGAAGCCCCATTTGCGCATATTGCTTCACGAGCTTTTCCACGCGTTGAGGCATAGGCTTTAACACAAATTCAGGCGCGCCCATGGCGAACGTACCGACGTCGCCAAACGTCACGGCAGAAAGCTTTCTAGCGGACGAGAAAGGCATGAGCGCGGTCGCGTTCAACGCTGCGGAATGTCCGAAGCGATCGTAGAGCGCGATCGCCGTCTGGTTATTGTCGCCGAGCGCGGAGAGCATGGAGCCTAAAATATCGTCCACGGTATATTCGGTCGGGTTGTTCAAAAGCACACAGTCGCTCACTCTCATTCTGCCGTCCGTGATAGTGCCCGTCTTGTCAAGACATAAGACGTTCACGCGCGCGAGCATTTCAAGAGAGTACATATCCTGTACAAGCGTGTTATATTTTGCGAGACGGATCATGCCGACGGAGAGAGCAACGGTCGTTAACAGCAGAAGACCAGAGGGGATCATACCGATTACAACCGAGCAGGTGCGTTGAATGGCGTCGTTCATTAAAGGATCTCCCGAAATGAGCACGCGGATAAACCCGCCCGCCGCCTTGATCGCGCCCCAGTCCCCGCCGAGATTTTTGAAATTGGTCAGGAACATGAAAATGCCCACAGGCACGATCATAAGACCGATAAACTTGATAAACAGGCTAATCGAATTGATAATCTCGGAATTGGGACGGACGTACTTTTTCGCCCGCGCCGTCAGCTTACTGATATACGTGTCCTCGGCAACCTTATCCACGCGCACGGCGAGATGTCCGCTTGCGACGAACGAGCCCGCGAAGAGCTGATCGCCATACTCTTTTTTAATAGGCACCGATTCGCCCGTCAAAAGGGATTCGTTGAGCTCGCCCGAGCCCTCGAGCATAATGCAGTCCGCGGGCACCTGTTGCCCCGTCGAAAGGAAGAGAATATCGTCCACGACGATGTCCTCAACGGCGATCTCCGTTTTCTTTCCGTTCCGCATGACGAGCGCAACGGGCGAGGAGAGGATCGCCAGCTTATCGATCTTGCGTTTCGCGCGAATCTCCTGCACGATACCCATAACGATGTTCGCGAGGAAGATAAAGACGAACGTGAACTGCGAGAAAGGGGCGCGCGCCGCCGCGAGCGCCAGTGCCGCAAGCAAGCACAAAAGGTTGAAGAACGTGCACACGTTGCTCACGAAAATGCTTCTATACGTTTTGGAATACTTCTTTCCCGTGTAGTTGGTCAAGCCCGCTTCCACGCGTTCGTTGACCTGTGCTTCCGAGAGCCCGCGGTCGACGTCGGCATTAAACCGAACAACCTCCGCTTCCGTTTTTTTATTCTTCTTTCTGCGTTTTTCGCGTTCGATTCGCTCTTTTTTGTCCGCTTTCGCCTGTGCTGTATCCACGGCGGGTTTTTCCGTCGTCTCGGACATGGGTGCTTTCTTTTGCGAAGAAAGCGCCTTAGCCGCTCTCTTTTCGGCGGCTTCTTTCTCCTTTTGGGCTTTTTTGGCTGCTTTTTTTGCCGCCTTTTCCGCTTTCGGGTCTTTAGGCGGCGCTATTTTGGTTGGATTTACTGCCGTTCCCTTTTTGGGTACCACGGGTTTTGCCGGCGCGGGTGCGGACGTGGGCACGTTTGAGGGACGCTTCACGCCTACTGTGTTCGGCTTTGCGGCGGGCATGGGTTTAAGGTGTTTTTTCTCGCCCGTCGCGTTTGAATTTTTTTTCGGATCGACGTTTTTCGTCGGATCCTTTTTGTCTGAAATCATGTTTTCATCACTCCGATAGATCAAAGTACGTAATCATTATAGCATAAGCGGGAGAAAATTACAAGTTTTTTAAGGAAATTCCTTTGGTTTGATTTGGATTTAATTGCTTTTGGTAAGCGAAAGTAGTATAATATTGTAAAAAGGCGGCGTTTTGAGGTAGTTTATACCCAAAGGTAAAAACGCGCGGAGGAATTTAACCATGATCGATATCAACCTTATCAGAAACAATCCCGACCTTGTTCGCGAGAATATCAAGCGGAAATTTCAGGACAGAAAGCTTCCCCTTGTGGACGAAGTGCTTGCGCTCGATTTAAAGCGCCGTGCCTTGATTGCAGAGGGCGACGCGCTCCGTTCTTCCCGCAACACCCTCTCCAAGCAGGTGGGTATGCACATGAAAGCGGGCAATAAAGAGGAGGCGGAAAAGGTCAAAGCGCAGGTGGTTGCAAACGCCGAGCGCCTTGCCGCCATCGAAAAGGAGAGCGAGGAGGTCGAAGCCGCACTGAAAAAAGCGATGATGGCAATTCCCAATATCGTCGCACCCGACGTTCCCGTGGGTAAGGACGATTCAGAAAACGTCGAATTACAGCGTTTCGGCGAGCCCGTCGTGCCCGACTTTGAAATTCCTTACCATCTCGACATTTTGGAAAACCTCGACGGCGTGGACGTCGATTCTGCCCGCCGTACCTCGGGACAGGGCTTCTACTATTTGACGGGCGATATTGCCCGCCTGCATTCCGCGGTGTTGACCTATGCCCGCGACTTCATGATCGACAAGGGCTTCACCTATGTGATCCCGCCCTATATGATCCACGGCGACGTTGTTTCGGGTGTCATGAGCTTCGACGAAATGGAGAACATGATGTATAAGATCGAGGGGGAGGATCTCTATTTGATCGGCACCTCCGAGCATTCCATGATCGGCCGTTTCATGGGTCAGATCATCGACGGAAATAAGCTCCCTTTAACGCTCACGAGCTATTCCCCTTGCTTCCGTAAGGAGAAAGGCGCGCACGGTATTGAGGAGCGCGGTATCTACCGTATCCACCAATTTGAAAAACAGGAAATGATCGTCGTCTGCCGTCCCGAGGAGAGCAACGAATGGTATGAAAAGCTTTGGTCTTACACGGTGGAGCTTTTCCGCTCGCTGGATATTCCCGTTCGTCAGCTCGGCTGCTGCACGGGCGACCTTGCGGATCTTAAATATAAGAGCTGTGACGTCGAGGCATGGAGCCCTAGACAGAAAAAATATTTCGAGGTCGGTTCCTGTTCCAACCTGACCGACGCACAGGCGCGCCGCCTGTCTATTCGCTATAAGGATTCGGACGGCAAGACAAAGCTCGCGCACACTTTGAACAACACGGTCGTTGCGCCCCCGCGTATGCTGATCGCATTTGTGGAAAACCATCTGCAAGCGGACGGAAGCGTTAGGATTCCCGAGGCTCTGCAGCCGTACATGGGCGGCAAGAAATCGATCAATCCCTCCAAGTAAGGACCGATTATGAACTATCTCTTTTTCGATATTGAATGTGCCAGCGTGTTCAAAACGACGGCAAAGATTTGCGCGTTCGGCTACTGTCTGACGGACGAGCACTTTAACATACTCGAAAAGGAGGATATTCTTATCAATCCGCAGGGCGGGTTTCATTTGACGGACAGGAAGGGCACGCAGGGGCTTGTGCTTCCCTACGAATATGCGAAATTCAAAAGCTATCCGACCTTCCCCAAGCTCGCGGACAGAATCTACGGGCTTTTGCAGGACGAAAACACCCTCGTTGCAGGTCATGCGACCATGAACGACGTGAAGTATCTTAACCTCGAGAGCAAGCGGTTTTCTTTGCCCCCTTTTCGCTTCGATTTTGCGGACACGCAGTTTATCTATATGAACCGCGTAGGGATATTTAACCGTCAGTTTGCCCTCGGCACGATTGCGGAGGCGCTCGGCGTTGAATTTACGCCGCACCGCGCCGCGGACGATGCGTATGCGACCATGCGCGTTGCGGAAGCGATGTGCAAAGAGGAGGGGCTTTCCTTTTCCGAGCTTTTGAAAAAATACGGTATCACGCTCGGCCGCATTGAAAACTACGAGGTTCGTCAAAGTACCTCCGTGGGCTATCAAAACCACGTCAAGGAGGCGCAGGCGCGAAAGGAACGCCGCGAAAAGGCGCGCTCAAAATTTCATGAATTCGCGGAGAAAAACCGTCGCCGCCGCAATAAAAACGGCGGATATCGGACGAAAACAGTATGCTTTTCCCGTTCGGTCGAGGAGGGGGAGGACGCCAAAGCGCTTGTGCTTGCGGCATATGCAGCGGGCTTTTCCTATATCTACCGCCCCGAGGAAAGCCATTATTATATCAGCGCAGAGGGAGAGAGCGGGCAACGCTTAAACGCTGCCGCTTCCCGCGGGGCGTGTATTCTTACCCCCGAAGAATTTAAATTGCTATTGGCACAAGAACAGCCTAGCGGAGTATAACGTTATGCAACGGTTACCCGAAAAATTTATCGAAAACATGAAAAAACAGCTTCCCCAAACGGAATGGGAAGCTTTTTTCGCCGTTTATTCAAAAAAGCCGCACAAGGGAATTCGCGTGAATGCCTTGAAATGCCCGTCGGAGGTTTTTGAAAAAATCACCCCGTTCCCGCTCACACCTGTGCCTTGGGCGGAAAACGGATATAAGGTGGAAGCGGAAAAGACGGGCGCACATCCTTATCATTTCGCGGGCTTATATTATTCGCAGGAGCCCTCCGCGATGTGTGCCGCGCCCCTTTTGGAGGCGAAGAGCGGCGAGCGTGTTCTCGATCTTTGCGCCGCACCTGGCGGGAAAAGCACCCAGCTTGCCGCGAGTATGGACGGGGAGGGGATCTTGATTGTCAACGAGCCTGTACTCTCCCGTGCGCAGATTTTATCCTCGAATATCGAGCGAATGGGCGTGCGGAACGCTCTTGTGCTCTCCGAATACCCCGAAAAGCTGAACGGGTATTTTGCGGGTTATTTTGATAAAATCCTCGTGGACGCGCCTTGCTCGGGTGAGGGGATGTTCCGAAAAAACGCGGAGGAAGCGCTCGGGGAATGGAGCGAAGAAAACGTTGCGCTCTGCGCCGAACGTCAGCGTTTGATTTTGGAGGAAGCCACGAAAATGCTCCGCGCAGGCGGTAGGCTCGTATATTCCACCTGCACCTTTTCCGAGGCGGAAGACGAGGGGCAGGTATGCGATTATCTCAAAAATCACCCTGAAATGAAGCTTAAAAAAACGGAGAAGCTCTATCCGCACAAGGTCGCGGGCGAAGGGCATTTTGCGGCGGTATTTGAAAAGCAGACTTGGGCAGAAACGCAGGCATGCAGAGTGAAACCGCTCCGTCCCCGCATATCGAATGAAAGCGAAAAGCTGTATCGGGGTTTTGAAAAGAGCTTTTTCAACGCTCCCTTAAAAGGCGAGTTGCACGAAGCGGGCGGGATTCTCTATCTGCTTCCGCAGGGCGCACCCGATTGGAAGGGGTTGCGGATCTTGCGCGCGGGCGTAAGGCTGGGCGAGGTCAAAAACGGCAGATTTGAGCCCTCTCATTCCTTAGCCATGTGCGTGAAAGGGGAGGCGTGCAACAATCTTCTATCGCTTCCCTTAAGCGATTTGCGCACGGATAAATTCTTGCGCGGCGAGACGATCGAAGTTTCGGAAAACGAGCTTCAAAACGGCTGGTGTCTCGTCGCGGTGGACGGCTATCCCATCGGTTTGGGCAAAGCCGTGAACGGTACCGTTAAAAACCATATTCCCAAGGCACTTCGCCGTAGTCTATAAAAAAACGCCTTTTCGATCGACGCGGAAAACAAAAAACAGGTTGGGTTTTCACTCAACCTGTTTTTTTCACGTCTTATCGGGATCAGTCGTTATAGGGATCGCTCTCGTCCTTGACTTCTTCCTTTTCAGCCTTTTTATCAGCTTTTTCAGCTTTCTTTGCGGCTTTCTTTGCTTTCTTTTCCGCTTTGGTTTTCTTAGGTGCTTTCGCTTTCTTGCCGCGCCCGTATTTCTTCACGAGCTTACGCACAATGATGCTGACGATCGCGAACAGGAGCGCCGCCGCAAGAACGAGAGAGCTGATCAACAGCCAAATATTCATGCCGTCCACAGGCGTTTCCTTGGCGTCGTCCTTGTCCTCAGTATCCTCTGCGGGCTCTTCGTCGAGGGGAACGGAAAGCTCGGTCAAGCTGTAATCGAAGAACATCACGTTCTCGCCCTTAAGATAAGCGATACCTTCGGTGTAGTCTGCCGAAGAGATATAATCGTCGTAGGAATTACCGACCTTCTCTTTGTCGAGCGTGGAATCGTATCTCAAGAACTTCGCGGTGTCAAGGAAAGAGAATGCCGTGTAAGCAACCGCGTCGCTTGCGCGGAACGCCTCGTCCGTCTGCGTACCTTTCACGGTCTCGACCGCTTCATCCAAAAGCTGGGTGTACTTATCCGCGTCCACCGTGAGCGAGTTCATATCGAACAGGACGTAGCTGTCTGCCGCGCTCTTAACTCCGCCGTCGCGCGAGCCGCTCCAAACCTCGAGACGGTAGCTCTTATCTTCACCGCCGCCACGGATATAGAAAGTGCAGTTAACCCATGCGCCGTTCGTGTCCTCGACGGTCATGACCGCCGCAGCCGTCTTTGCGTTGTTGCTGTAACGGGCAAGGTAGACGTCCTTATTGTCTTCCGTCCACTTCACGCTCGCAAGGTCGAATACCTCGTCCGCCGCCTTACAGGATTCGTAAGCATAGTACTTGCCGTCCTTCTGATAGAACGCAATACCGTTGTTGCCTGCGTGGCTCCAAACGGAAGAATCGTAGTTATAGGAAACGCCGTCCGTCGCAACGATCAGGTTGCCGTCCGTATCCTTCTCATAGTTCTGAAGGTTCGCAAAGCTCTTGCCTGCGTACTCCTCAGAGTAGTGGGACCAGGACTTGTTGACCTCGTAAAGCCCCTTGTCGTTGAGCTTGAACGCAACGTCCTTTTTCTTGTCAAAGGAAGCCTTCGAGGGATCCTTCGAGCAGACGTTACCCTCGGAATCATACCAATAACCGTAGCTCAAGGTGGAGATGGAGAGGGGATCAACGGACGCATTGTCCGACTTGTCAACGAGATAGATATTCGCAATCGCACCCGCAGAGACTTTCACTTTCACGGAAACCGCGACGTAAGCGTCGATAGCGACGGTCTGCGTCGCGCCGAAGTAGCCGTAAGCCGCTTCTTCTTTGTTGTAGATCAAGAGGGGCTGATTGGAATCGCCGAAAAGCGCTTCGTCAAAGGTGATGCCCGTCAGATCGCTCGCATATTTGCTCGCGTACGCGCTCGCGTAGTCCTTATTAATAAGACCGGCATAAGCGTTGGAATTCGTCGTCTTATCTGCCGCGCCGGGAACGATATACGCACTGCCGCCGTTCACACCCGTGTAATTCTTGGGCTGTGCAATCTCCGTTTCGATCGCTTTGTGGGGAACGGAAGCAGGGGAGTCGAAGCCACTGTCGGAGGAATCCGCCGCGGGATCGCTGATCGTCATGGTCTTGACGTAATCTCCTGCCGTGATGCGCTTATATTCTTCCGCGTCGATTTCACGCGCCGCAAAATTTGCAAACGCCGCATAGCCCGAGCGGTAGTCCTCTTCCTTGGAAGCAACGATGCCCGTGGGGCCGTAGTTAAAGGTCAAATTGAAGCTCTGCTCGGATTCGGTGGAATTCTCAATGACGAGCAAATACTGCTGCCAGCCGTCGTAGATATCCTCGTTTTCGTCGCCGTCCAGCTCAACTTTCGTCACCGCGTTGGTATTCACGCCCGAAAGGAGGACGGTTTCTTTATAGCTCGCGGTGGTAGGATTGCCCGCTACGCCCGTCTCCGTTGCGGTCACGCTTGCTCCCGTGAAGCCGCCCGTCATATCCGACGTCTTTAAGAAGAAGGAGATAACGAGATAGGAGTTTTCCTTCACCGTCTTTGCCGCAACCTTGAAGTCGGCGTCGAGAACGGATTCGTAAGCCGCGCCGCTCTCGGAGTAGAGCATGATAATGTTGTTTTTATCCTTGTTGGAGAACGGATACTTTTCAAAGCCCTCGTCCATGACCTTCTGGAGCATGGCGTTGGCAGCAGCCTCCGTCGTTAAGGAATCAAAGCTATAAAGACCCACTTTATCGCTTGCGCTCCCCGCGACCTTGGAAGAGGTGACCGTTCCGAACTTTTCCTCTTTGGTGACCTCGTAGGTCAGTGCGGAGGTGTTAAATTCGGTGTATTCTTTCCAAGCATTGGGGCTGTAATCACAATCGATCACACAGGTGTTGAAATCTTTCCAAGCCGTTTCGTCGACCGCGAATTTTCTGTCGATGGCAGGGGTTTCGGTGTCAACGTCGAAATAGGTGCCTGCGGTAAGTGCGGAAAGAGCCTCGGCGTATTTGGCATTCGTGATCAGCTCGCATTCCACGTCGTCGAAGAACGCATAGCCGTCAACGTATTCCCATCTGTCGGTGCCGCCGCCCTGACCCAAGCCGAGCACGACGGTAAAGGTCGTGGACGCATAGCTGGAGCCTTTCAAAAGGAAGCTGTATTGCACCCAACCGTTATTTTCGTTATCGGGGTTGATGGTGGCGGTGTTGATATTTTTAATCTGCACCTCGTCGAGCGCCTGTCCGCCAACGTTCTGCGTGACGCCGATATATGCGCCGCGCTGACCGGTCACGGAAACAGACTGCGATTCGTCGTTCTCACTGTTTGCGGAAGTGAGATCCATCGTCTTGACCCAAACGGAGAACTTCGCGCTTGCGCCCATCGGGACGGTCACGGTCGTGGAAGAGGTGTACTTCTGCGCCGTGCCCCGCTTGTCCGAATAGGAGTTGTGAAGCATAAGCACGCTCGTATCCTCGCCGTAGCCCTCGTCGCCCTCCGCATAATGCGTGAGCGGGTTTTCGCAGGTGGGAAGATCCTCGAAATCGATGTTGTAGTTATCCTTGTCCGCGTCGTAGAAAGAAAGGTCGGCGATCTTGTTTGCGTCGTCCGCATCCGTCCAAGTCTTGTAGAAATTGAGCTTGTCATAGACGCTCATTTGAGACCAAACGGCTTTTGCGTCCGCTTCCGTCGTCGGCGCATTGCCCGATTGGAGCTTGGACTTGGTCAGATTCTCCCAATTCGCCGTGTCGATAATGCCGCTCGCCGTCTTGGACGAGTAGGCGCTACCTTTTGCCGACGAGCCCGTGGACTTGGTCCAGCCCGTGGGGGCGGTGACGATCAGATTCTTACCGTCGTTGTCCTCGTAGAACTCAAAGCTGCCGTTTTTGATGCGGTCGGAGTCTGCGGGAGTGAAAGTCACTTCCGAATCGTCCACGTCCGTGTTGGCGCTGTTCTTACCGCAAGCGGCAAAGGTTGCCGCAGCGGAGGAAAGCATAAACGCGGAAAGCAGAAGAGTCAGAAGCTTTCTTCTCTTGTTCTTGTTAAAGCTTTTATCCATGTAAACCACCTTCGGTTTGAATTTTCGGATCGATCCCTTAATCAATTAAGGTTTTGGGGCGCGGAAAAAGCGCCGATAAATCCGTACGCTATATTATTGTAATACAAAATCAAATTATAATCAAGCAATTACGACGAGAAATGCGAGAAAAAGTTTGATAAATTTGAAAAAATTGTGCAAAATAACCTTAAAAGACGGGAGAAAAAGGGAAAATGTCGGAAACGAAAGGAGAAATTTTACGCCGAACGCTTATCGGCGGGGCGGTCGGTGCGGCGAACAGTCTGTTTGGCGGAGGTGGAGGAATGCTCGCGGTGCCCCTTTTGGAGCGCACGGGCTTGCGCGGCAAAGAGGCGCACGCCACGGCAATTTTGGTCATTTTGCCCGTGTCTGCACTCTCCTTTTTTCTGTACGCGCTCCGCGGCTATTATGCGCCGCAGACGTTGATTCCGACCGCGCTCGGCGTGACGGCGGGGGGAATGGTGGGCGCAAGACTTTTGAGCCGACTTCCCAAAAAGGCCGTGAGCTTGACCTTTGCCTTTTTACAGCTCCTTGCAGGCGCTTGGATGCTGTGGTTTGGTTAAGCGCCGCCGCTCCGCCGTTCCAACCGACGTACATATGACGTTTTACCTCTATCTTATTTTGGGTTTTTTAGGCGGCATTCCCGCGGGTATGGGTATGGGCGGCGGCACGGTCACGATCCCCTTGCTCGTGCTCGTCGGCGGCGTGCCGCAAAAGCTGGCGCAGGCGGCAAACCTTTTCTCCTTTTTGCCGATGAGCGCAGGCGCACTGAACGTTCACGCCCGCAACGGACTCATAAAAACGAGGGGGCTCCTTTGGGTAATTCTCCCCGCGCTGCTTCTTTCCGTCGGCGGTGTTTTTTTGGCGTCCTCGCTTCCCTCGAGAACCCTCCGCCGCCTGTTCGGCGCCTTTTTGATCTTTTTGTCCCTTTTCGGTTTTAAAGCGGCTTTCGCTAGCAAAAAAGCTTGAAAAAAATTCCGTTTTGTGGTAAAATAGGAAAAGATTTGAAAAACGGCGGAAACGGGCATGAAAAAATATAAATATCTCTTATTCGATCTGGACGGCGCGCTGACCTATTCCCACCCGGGGATCTATAATTGCGTGCGGTATGCACTCAAAAAAATGGGTTGGTGTGAGCCGACGGAGCAGCAGCTCCGCGCCATGGTCGGGCCCTCGCTTTACAACGGCTTTAAACAGAATTTCTCCATGACGGAGCAAGAGGCTGCAAGGGCGGTGAACAACTATCGCGAGCGATATTCCACCGTCGGACTTTTCGAGAATGAGCCCATAGCGGGAGCAAAAGAGCTTTTAAAGGCGTGTAAGGAAGCGGGCTACAAAACGGCGCTGGCAACCCTCAAGCCCAAGCCCTTTGCCGATCAAATCGCCGTCGAGTTCGGCTTTATGCCCTATTTCGACCTAGCGGCGGTCGCGCTCATGGAGGAATGCACGAAAGAATGGGTGGTAGCCGAGCTGATGAAGGCGTTCGGGGCAAAGAGCGAGGAGTGCCTCATGATCGGGGATCGGCGACAGGACGTGCTCGGCGCGCGCGAAAACGGCGTGGATACCGCCGCCCTTAGATGCGGGTATGCCTTTGAGGGGGAGCTAGAGGCGGTGGAGCCTAGGTATATCTTCGACGACCTGTTCGCCCTCAAAGATTTTTTGGTGTCCGAGGCGTAAACGGGCGAAAAAACAACTGTTTTTCAAAAAAAGCAATAGATTGTCCGAAAATTCCTTTCGGACGGTCTGTTTTTTGTTAAAAAACGCTTAAATTATAGTATTTTCGTTTATAATTAACAAAACCGCACAAAAAAACGGGTTAAAAAGTGTCGAAAATGAAAAAAATCCCAAAAAAAGCAAAAAATTTTTCAAAAGGGTATGGACAAATGCGTTTTTATGTGGTAAACTATGGGAAAACTTATCATACGTAGTATCGGACAATAGGCGAAATTATAGAGAAGTCAACAGGAAGACGGAACGGATATAGAGAGCCGACAGAACGAAAAAACGGCAAAGTAAGTGGCTTAAAGCGGGGGAAAGAGGAGAAAATAAGTTACCCGCAAGGTGGAGGCACAGTTAGAAAAGTGGAGAAGTTAGGTATTATCGATTTAGGGTCCAACACCGCGAGGCTTTTGATCGCGGATCTTTTCACGGACGGACACTACATGGTCATAGACGAGCTTAAAGAGAGCGTTCGTCTGGGACAGGACATGGACAGGGACGGATTCTTGAAGCCCGCTCGTGTGGCGGAGACGATCAAGACCTTGAAAATGTTCAAGCGTCTCTGCGACGCAAGCGGCGTGGACCGCATCATTGCCGTCGCGACGGCGGCTGTCAGACGGGCAAAAAATCAACGCTCGTTTTTGGACGAAATACAGGCAACCTGTAACATTAAAATCAGAGTTCTTTCCGAGGAGGAGGAGGCGACGCTCGTCTATCGCGGCGTGATCAACTCCATGGATATTCCCAAGGGCTTGATTCTCGAAATCGGCGGCGGCAGCACCAAGATCGTTTACTATAACCGCCGCAATATGCTCAATTATGCAACGTTGCCTTTCGGTGCGGTTACCCTCACCGATCTTTTCTCGAACGACATGTCGCCCGAGGAGGCGGCGGCACAGGTGGAGGAATTCTTCACCGAACAGCTTAAAAAGCTCCCTTGGCTCAAAGAGGTCGATCCCGAAGTGCAGATGATCGGCGTGGGCGGGTCTTTCAGAAACCTCTTTAAAATCAGCAAGCTCGTTAAAAAATACCCCCTCGACACGGTGCACAACTATAATCTCGCCGTCGAGGATTTCACGAATATCTACGACATGGTCAAGGCGCTCGACGTTGAAAAGCGCAAAAAGATCAAGGGGCTCTCTCCCGCCCGTGCGGACATTATGCCTGCCGCAATGGCGATCATCAAGGCGTTTGTGAGATATATGAACGTCGAACGCTTCACGATCGGCGGCTCGGGCCTCCGCGAGGGACTTTTATTCAATCAGGCGTTGCCCATCACGCTCGAAAAGCCTATTTCCGACGTTTTGAGCTATAGCCTCGAGACCCTCGTTCGCTTTCATGACTGCTCCCCCTCGCACGTGGAGCACGTCGTGCATCTCTCCATTCAGCTTTTCAAGCAGCTTCGGGTCCTGCATAAATTCTCCCGTCAGTACTTAAAAGTCTTAAAGATTGCGGCAAGCCTGCACGACTGCGGCGCGCGTATGCGTTACTATAGCCACCCCAAGCACAGCGGCTACGTCATTCTCAATTCTCCCATTCACGGCGCGACGCACCGCGAAATCGTGCTTGCTTCGTTCGTGGCGTGCTGTCACAATCGCGAGGATATCTCCATGGCGGAATGGCAGAAGTATAAGGACATCGTCTTGGAGGAGGATCTCGACGCAGTGAAAAAGCTGGGCGTGCTTCTGCGTATTGCCGAGAGTTTAGACAGAAGTGCGAGCGGTATGGTAACGGGCGTAAATTGCGACGTTTTGGGCGACTCCGTGATTATGAAGACGGAGCTTGCGGGCGACGCAGCGCTTGAGATTCGCGACGCGTCCAAGGCGAACGGCGAATTTAAGAAAGCATTCCGCAAGAATCTCGAAATTTTGTAATCGGCTTACGTTTGATGCCGAGCCGCCTTTTTTCAGCGGAAAAGGGCGGCTTTATTCGTTAAAAGGAGTCACTTTGCGCGTTATATTAGCCAGCGCCTCCCCGCGCAGAAAGGAAATATTCGGGGAGATCTGCGAAACATTTGAAATCATTCCCGCCAAGGGCGAGGAGCGGGCGTCCGAAAAACTCTCCCCCGAGGCGCTCGTCAAGGAGCTTGCGTTCCGTAAGGCTCGCGAGGTTGCCGACGAGGTGTTTAAGACGGGCGAGGACGCGCTCGTTCTCGGCTCCGACACTGTTGTTGCGCTCGAAAACGCGGTGCTCGGCAAGCCCAAGGATAGGCAGGATGCCATCGCTATGCTTACCTCCCTTTCCGGGCGGGTACACGAGGTGTTCACGGGCGTTTGCTTCATTCGTCTTTTCAAGGGGAAAGAAGAGTTGGCAATCGCAGCCGATTGCACCAAGGTTGAGTTTGAAACCCTCACGCAAACACAGATCGCCGAATACGTTTTAAGCGGCTCGCCCATGGATAAGGCGGGCGCCTACGGTATACAGGACGGCGGACTCGTAAAACGGCTTAAGGGCAGCTATTCCAACGTGGTGGGGCTCCCCAAGGAGCTGACGAAAGAGCTGTTCGACGCGCTGTACGTTAAACAAGGAGAACAACAATGATCAGGATCGCTATCGATTTGGGCACCTCCATGACCAAGATCTTCCGTGCGGACGCGGGGAACGGTCTCGTTCTCGCCGAGCCGTCCTGCGTGGCGGTCTCGGGCAGTGAGCGCGAGATTCGCGCGATCGGCAAGGAGGCGAAAAAGCTGGTCGGGAAAACCGCGGAGTTCACCGAGATCGTGTTCCCCGTTTACGAGGGGGAGATTGTGGACGGTAGACTTGCCGCCGTGATGCTCAAAAAATTTCTTGAGCGGGTGGGCGTGACGGCAGCGACCCTCCGTCGCACCGAGGCGGTTTTTTCCGTCCCCTGCGGTGCGGACGCGGCAATTAAGGCAGACTATGCGGCGCTCGCGGAGGAGTGCGGACTCAAGAAAGTGCGCTTTGTCGAGACTCCGTTTTTGGCGGCGCTCGGCTCGGACGCGGTCTTAAGCGAATCCTCGCCCGTGTTCACGATCGATATCGGCGGCGGCGTAACCAATATTGCGGCGGTCTCCCTTTGCGGCGTAATCGCGGGACTGTCCATGAACATCGGCGGCAACAATATGGATGCGAATATCATTGCGCGTATCGAACAGTTTAAGGGGCTTCGTATCGGCGCGCTCACGGCAGAGCGCGTGAAAAACGAGATCGGCTCGCTCTCGCCCGTCGCGCGCGGCACAACGGTGGCAGAGGGCAGCTCGGTGTCGACGCTTCGTCCCTCGTCCGTTTCCGTGCAGGCGGCGGAGATCGTCGATTGTCTGCGCGTTTACGTGGATAAGATCGTCGAGTATGCGTCCTTGATTTTAAGGAAGCTTCCCGCAGAGGTTGCCGCGGAGGTCAACCGTAGCGGGGTGTATCTTTCGGGCGGGGTTGCCAAGCTCTCGGGCGTGGCGGAATACGTCTCAAAAAGGCTTGAAATGCGCACCCATGTCAGCGATGAACCGCAGTTTGCCGTCATTATGGGTGCGGGCACGCTCGCCCGCGACAAGCGGCTTTTAGCACTTCTTTCTCCCGACGGAGAATAATCGGTCAAAAAATAAACGCTCTCCCGCAATTAAGCGCGGAGAGCGCGTTTTATTTTATTTAGTTTTTGGGAGCCGCTTCAGACCTTTTGTTCGAGCCTTTTTGCTATAAGATAGGGGACAGTGTTCCTTTTTTCACTGCCGATTATTTGCGACCGAACGTCAGTCTCTTTTAGACTCCTCGGCAAAATCGTACATTGGAGTTTCTCCTTGTTATGCGATTTCCGCTTTGCGGATAAGAGGTTTCCTTAACACCGTTTTCATGCTCTTTTCGTTACCTCCTTACGCTGAATTTATGCTTAAAAAGCACAGCGTACGAGAGGTTTTTTCAACAGTTTTTTCATTCTTTATTCTGTAACCTCCTTGCGCTTTTTTGACCGAATTTTCCCCGTCTCGCTTCTCTCACCCGTGTTCTTGTTTTGAGCGGGCCGCCCGTTCGGCTTTTCGGGTTTTGGATTGACCGTAATTAGTGCATTGGTCTGCCTCCTGAAAAACTGAAAGACTTTAACATTTTTTGTTTGTTATCATCTTTTGTACCTTTATTATAGCACATATTTTCCATTTGTCAAGGGGTTTTTCAAAAATTTTTCCAAAAAAATTTATTTAGAATTAGCGAAGCGATTCAAAGCTTACCTCGATCTTGTAGTCCAACCTCTCTAAAATATCCTCTTTAAACGCCGAATAATAGCCCGCCTCAAATTTTTGCAGCCGCTCGAGAATGCCGAACACGTCGCATTTGCAGTTTCGGCTCTTTTCAAACACGGACTGAATTTCTCCGCTTAATTTTTCCTTCGCCCGTCCAAAGATCTCTTTGGGGATATTCCCGCCCGTCAAGAGCTCGGCGGCTGCTTGCGGCGAGGAAATATCCTGTATTCCCGCCGTAAGCTCGACGTTGATTTTTAAGTGTGCCCGTGCGTTTTTATCCACGGAAAATTTTATCTTCGGCTCGTTTGTTTTGATTTGCAGGGCGTAATCACAGCCCGCATGCTCGAGCGAATAGGAGGCGAGCTTGAGCTTTTCCTTGGCAACGCATAGAGCAAACGTCTCCTCGGCGTTGAGCCGTCCTGTCATAACGCCGTCGTAAAATAGCGCCGTCTCGCTCGCGCTGTAAACGCTCTCCTTTTTATTTCCGCTGTCCGTCGAGCCCTCGGAGCCGCCCGAGCCTCCGCCCGACGACCCCGAATTTTCCCCACCGCTCGAGCTCCCGCCCGACGCGCCCGAATCTCCGCTCTTTGAGGGAGTCTCCTCGGGTGATTCCGTTTTGATGATGGGCAGATAACCGCTCTTGCCTGCGCCGTAGTAGCCTATGGCGAAAGTTCGCAAGGAATTGACGGCGACCATGCCCGATTGCACGGCGTGCTCGGATAAGACCTTTTGCGCGGCGAGACTGCTAATGCCCTCGATGGGGGTCTGCGCGTTCAGGATATCCTTTGCGCTGCCGTCACAGGCGGCAACGAGACAGCCGTCGGACATATATTCGTCACGCAAAAAATAATCGAGCGCTTCAAAGACGTTTCGCTCGGTTGCCGTTTTGCCCAACACGAGAAGATCGCAGAACACGAGCTTGGGATACCAGCCCGTCTTTGCGTTGATCTGATTAAACGCTTCCGCGACCGTCGCACCGCGGCTTTCGATCTGCACCGCCTGCACGCTCCCGCCCTGCTCGGAATCCTTGGGAACGGCGATCTGCGTGGTCACAATAAAGGTTGCGCCGTCGCGGTCGATGCCCGCGGCGAGAACGATTGCCGTCTTTTGTATATCAATCAGCCCGAAGTCATTGGAAAAGAACAAAAAAATAAGAAGCGCCGTTAAAATAAGATAATAGCGAACGGTGTTTTTAGCATGTCGCATAGCCGTCCTCCTTTCTTGCAGTTTTTTTGTCCGATTCGGACATGCCCCCGCCGTTCATGCGTTTTCCGCGGTTTTTTAGCACTAAAAACAGTGCGAATAGCGGCAGGAGATAGGCAAAGACGGGGAACACCCAAAAGGAATAGTAGGTGACGAAATTATAAATTCTCGTGTAGAACTTCGCAAAGTAAGCGGTAAACAGCAAAAGCGCAAGATTGAGTGCCGCGGCAACGGGGATTTTTTTGTTCGTCTCCACAGCCCGAGAAAAGCAGATCACGCCGAGCTGTAAGGGCAGACAGTAATAAAAAATGAGTAGGATGGTCATCGTGTAGGCGAGCATAAGATCGATTCTGCCCACCGTGTTGAGCGCCTTAAAATACTGCGCCGTCTTATCGAATGCAAACGTCATAATAGGCGAAAGGGGCCCAAACAATCCGTAGAAAACGACGAGGAAAAAGAGAACGAAAAAACTGCCGAGCGCATAAGAGCCCATCACCTTTTTCCCGTCTCCCTTTTTATAGCGGTACGCGCCGAGCATAGGCAGAAGAAGCGCGGAGTCGGAGAAATGTATCATGGAGCGCAAAAACCCCTTAAAAGAGGAAGAGATCGGGGTGCCGAAAAGGGGCAAAACGGCAGAAAAATCCGATTCTCCCACGGACATGACCATAAGCCCCACAAAGGATACGATAAACAGCGGCATCGCAAGATCGGCACTGCGTGCAAACGCCTTTAAGCCCTTGGTGCAGACGTACGCGCTCATCAAGAAAAAGGGCAAAAACGCCGAAAAGGTGGGTGCGGCGTCGAAAAACGCCGTGTAGACGAACCGCTCGAATTCAAGTAGCGGCAGGAGAGAATAAAACACGAAATAGACGGCGAGCGCGATATAGATAATCTTTGCCGCAATTCGTCCCAAGCCGCTTTCAATAAGCTCGAAAAAGCTCTTGTCCGTCCTTGCGGAGAGAAAGAGGAAAAGCCCGATCGCTAGCGCCTGTAAAAGCTGTTGACAAATCGCGGGAAAAAGAAGATCGCCTTTTGCATAATAGGCGAGCACCGAGGGGGTCTCTAAAAGCTTGGAAACGGGGAGTAAAAAAGCGACGAAAAAGCAGAGCTGTCTCGTGCCGATCACTCCCTTTTCGTCCTTTGCGCCGAGGTTTTTTCCGAGCGTGTTTCCCACGCTTCCGCCTGCTAAGGCAAGTTTATTTGCTCCCATTTTCCGTCTCTCCTTTTTTTGTTTTTTTCCCGTCCTTTGACTGGAGCCGCGTGCGGTTTTTCGGCTTAAAGAGGGTGGGGCGTTTGTCGAGTCGCTCCATGTTGAATTTCACGAGCGAGTCTTTAAGATCCTCTTTCACAAGCGGGGCAAAGGGCGCGAGCATAGGCACGCCGAACGCGTCCGAGCTGATCAAATAATAGAGGACGAACGCCGCCGTCAAAACGATACCGAACGGTCCTATGCTTCCCGCGACGATAAGAAACAGCCACCGTAAAATACTTCCCGTCTCCGTGAAATTGGGCACGGTGTAAAGACAGATGCCCGAAAAAGCCACGATGATGATTGCGGGCGTGGACACAAACCCCGCTGAAACGGCAGTCTCGCCGAGTACGAGCGCCCCGACAACGGAGAGTGCCATGCCCACGTATTTGGGCATACGCACGCTTGCCTCTTTTAAGACTTCGAGCACGAACAGCACGAGAAACATTTCTAGGCTCGGCGAGAGGGGCAAGCCTTGAATACTGCTGGCGATCGTGAGGGTGAGCGAAAGGGGGAGAAGCTGCAATTTAAAGAGCTGTGAGGAGACGTAGAACGCGGGCAGAAGAATGGCGACCAGCACGGCGATGACCCGCATGACCCTTGTGATCGTCGCCCAAAACGGGGAGACGAAATAATCTTCGCTCGATTGAAAATCCTCCGTGAGAAGATAGGGGGTCGTGAGCGCGATCGGAGAGCCGTCCACGAGGATTCCGATTCGTCCCTCCGCCATTTTAGCCGCGAGGATATCGGGTTTTTCCGTGGTGCCCGATTGGCGGAACACCGAACGCTTTCTAGGCGCTAAAAAGGTGGCGATATACGAGGAATCCACGATCACGTCCGTGTCGATTTTTTTCAACTTTTCGACGATTGCGTCCTTGGCTTCCTCGTCGGCAATGCCTTTCAAATAGCACACTGCAACGTTGGTTTCCGATTGCTTGCCCACCTTTTGCATCTCGAATAAAAGCTGGGGGGTCTTGAGCCGCTTTCTTAAGAGCGCCATATTGATTTTGATGTCCTCGACGAACCCCTCTCTAGGGCCTTTAACCGCGACGTCCGTCGGCGGTTCGATGACCGCTCTCGAGGGCGGGAGCTTTGCGCCGACGATCACCGCCTCCTTTAATCCGTCCGTGAGAAGAACGGCGTTGCCGTCGAGGATTTCTTTTTTAAGTTCTTCCGTTTCGGTCTGTTCTTTCAGCTCGGGGAAAAGCAGAGCTTCCTTGATGTCGTTGAGTGCGAGCTTTCCCTTTTCAGGAGCGGTAAGCCGCTTTAAAGGGCGGGCGGCGAGATCGCCTAAGAGCGCCTTGTCCACAACGCCGTCCGCGTAGACGATTGCAAAGCGCAGGCTTTTATCCGCAGAGGTAAAGGAATAGACGAGAATATCCTCCGCGGGCAGTTCGGTTTTTATAAGCTCTATATTTTCATTGAGCGAGGTGGTCAGATTTTTCACATACCGAGTATGTTTCTTTCCTTTGAAAAATATGTGTTATTCGCTTTTAACGCCGCGCGGGGCGAGAGTGCCCCGCGCGAACGGAACGGTTATCGCTCCCCGTTTTGGGAAGCGGCCGCCTCCTCAATCGACCGTCTTAAAGTGGAGACCCGCTTTTTAAAAGCGGTCAGCTTCTTTAAAAGGGCGTTGAGGAGCTTGTCGAGCAATCCCGAAATGACCCCGACGAGGGCATTTTTCAAAACGCAGATAAATCTTTTCAATTTCATAAATTTCCTCCTTTTTTCCGTCAATAAACGGACGGCAGATTTCTCCGCCGTCCGTTGATATAACCCGAAAGGAAAAAAGCACGAAACCCGTCGTTTTTTGCGCTTGTTTTCGTTCGGAATTCCCGTCGTGAGCACATTATACCACGTATTTTTCCATTGTCAACGGTATACTGCCAACTTTTTTTAAAATTTCGGAAATTTTTTTGCGGTCGGCTATGACGGACAGTATCTTCTCTTGACTTTTCCCCGAATTTCATGTATAATAAATATATCACGGTTAATTTTTTCGGGAGAGGAGAGTCATGATCATTCTCGGGATCGACCCGGGGCTTGCGACAATGGGCTTCGGAGTGGTGGATAAAGACGCGGGCGGCAACTGCCGCGCCGTCGATTACGGTGTCGTGGTCACGCCCAAGGAGGAGACTCTCCCTGTCCGCCTTGCCATGCTCGAGGAGGGCATGAACAAGATCATTGACAAATATAAACCCGAGGAAATCGCGCTCGAGGAGCTGTTTTTCACAAAAAACATCACCACGGGTATCGCCGTTGCGCAGGCAAGAGGCGTCATTTTGCTCTCTGCCGTCAAGCGTTGCGGTAAGCTCTTTGAATACACGCCCATGCAGATCAAGCAGGCGCTCACGGGCTACGGCAGAGCGGACAAGCAACAGATTCAGCAAGTGGTGGCTTCCCTGTTGCATTTAAAGAGTATCCCCCGTCCCGACGACGCCGCGGATGCGCTCGCAATCGCGCTCTGTCATGCGTTTACCAGTCGATTCGGCGCGCTGTTCGCCGTTGAAAACACGACGCGGACGCGGGGTAAAAACGCCGTCACGGGCAGTTATTTCAAATCGGCGCTCGAAATGGAGCAACGCCGCAAAAAGGGCGAATAAGCCGAACGGGAGAAAAAATAAGGAGTCATATATGATAGCGTATATTAGGGGCAGAGTGCTTTCAATAACGGCAGAGACGGCGATTTTAGACGTGAACGGCGTGGGCTACGAGCTCTACTGTTCAGGCGGCGCGTTTTCCCGCCTTGTGCAAGGCGAGGTGGGTGAGCTTTACACCTATCTTCAGATCAAAGAGGACGGGGCGACGCTTTTCGGCTTCGTTTCGCCCAAGGAAAAGGAGCTGTTTTTAAAGCTCATATCCGTTTCGGGCGTAGGTCCGAAAATGGGCATTGCGGTGTTGTCCTCGTTAAGCGCGGAGGATCTCGCCTACGTGATCGCGACAGCGGACGTCAAGAGATTGTCCGCGGTCAAGGGGCTGGGCAAAAAGACGGCGGAAAAAATCGTTTTGGAACTGCACGGCAAAATCTCCGCGGCGGAGGTCATGACGGCGAGCGGCGACGGGCTCTCTGTGCCTTCCGCGCCCATTTCTCCCGAGAAGCTTTCGGCGGTGGACGAGGAAGCGGTCGAGGCGTTGATCGGGCTCGGCTTCAAGCGTTCGGAGAGCGTGGCGGCGGTGAAAAAGGCAAAGGAAGCGGGGGCAAGAACGGTCGAGGAAACGATCATGAAAGCCTTGCAGGGCGGCGTTTGATTCGCTCAATAGGCATTGGATTATCATAGATAAGGAGCAGACGCATGTTTGAGGACGAGGAATACGGCGAAAATCTCATCGTCAGCACGAAAACGGAATACGACGCGGAGGAAAATGTTCTCCGCCCCAAAACCATGGGCGACTATGTCGGGCAGGAAAAGGTCAAGGAAAATCTTGCCGTGTATATTGCGGCGGCGAAACAGCGCGGCGAAGCGCTTGATCACGTTTTGTTATACGGCCCTCCCGGCTTGGGAAAGACCACGCTCGCACACATAATCGCAAACGAGCTCGGCGTGCAGATCAAGCTCACGAGCGGACCTGCAATCGAGCGTTCGGGCGATCTCGCCGCTATTTTAACCAATCTCAACGAGGGAGACGTTCTGTTTATCGACGAAATTCACCGTCTTTCCCGTTCGGTTGAGGAAATTTTATATTCGGCAATGGAGGACTATGCGCTCGACATCATTGTCGGCAAAGGTCCGTCCGCGCGGAATATCCGCTTTTCCTTGAAAAAATTCACGCTCGTCGGCGCGACGACGAAAGCGGGTATGCTCGCGCCCCCGTTGAGAGACCGTTTCGGCATCATCAACCGCCTCGAAATGTACGCGCCCGCAGAGCTTCAGCGCATTGTTGAGCGTTCGGCGAACGCTCTCGGTATTTCCATTGACGCAGAGGCGGCGGCAGAGATTGCAAGGCGCAGCCGCGGCACGCCGCGTATTGCCAACCGCCTTTTAAAGCGCGTGCGCGATTTCTCCGCGGTCGGCGGAAACGCCTCGGTCACGCTCAAGGACGCGCGCTTTGCCCTCCAAAAATTGGAGATTGACGAGCTCGGCTTGGACGAGACGGACAGAAACCTGCTCCGTGCGCTTATCGAAAAATTCGGCGGCGGTCCCGCGGGGCTTGACACGCTCGCCGCGACGACGGGCGAGGACGTAAACACGATTGAGGACGTCTACGAACCCTATTTATTGCAGCTCGGCTTTATCGCGCGCACCCCGCGCGGCAGAATTTGTTTAAAGGGCGGCTACGAGCACATGGGCTTGAAGCCCTCGCAAAAGGCGAAGAGTCAGCTTTCCCTGTTTGATGCGGAGGATTGATCGGTGTTTAAAAAGAGCGATTTTTACTATGATCTGCCCGAGGAGCTGATCGCCCAGACCCCCGCAGAACCCCGCGATTCCTCGCGGCTTTTGGTCTACGACCGCAAGACGGGTCAAGCGGAAAACAGAATCTTTCGAGATATCACGGACTATCTGAAATCGGGCGACGTGCTTGTGGTCAACAACACCCGTGTGATTCCCGCGCGCATGTTCGCGCTCACGCCCCACGGCGGGGTGGTGGAGGTGTTGCTTCTCAAGCGCAGGGATTTAAACGAATGGGAAGTGTTAATGCGCCCTGGGAAAAAGGGTAAAATAGGCGTGAGCATGAAAGTTAACGACGAGCTTTCGCTCACGGTCAAGGAAATCACGGAGACGGGCGAGCGGATTGTCGAATTTTCTTTCGACGGCGTATTTGAGGAGATTTTGGAACGGGTGGGGACAATGCCCCTGCCGCCGTATATTAAGGCAAAGCTCGAGGATAAAACCCGTTATAACACCGTTTACAGCAAGGTGGACGGCTCTGCCGCCGCACCCACGGCGGGCTTACATTTCACGCCCGCGCTTTTGGAGAAAATCCGCGGCATGGGTGTGGAGATCGCGGAGGTGTTGCTTCACGTGGGGCTCGGCACCTTCCGTCCCGTCAGCGAGGAGATTATAACCGACCATAAAATGCATTCGGAATATTACAGCGTTTCCGAATCGGCGGCTGAAATCATCAACCGTGCGAAAAAAGAGGGACGGCGAGTGATTGCGGTGGGTACGACCTCGGTGCGTACGCTGGAGAGTGCGGCGGACGAAAACGGGTTTGTGAAAGCGGAGAGCGGAAACACGGAGATTTTCTTATACCCGCCTTATAAAATGAAATGCGTAGACGCGCTTATCACCAACTTCCACCTCCCCGAAAGCACGCTCATTATGCTCGTTTCCTGTCTCACGGGCAGAGAGGAGATTTTGAATTTATATAAATATGCCGTGGGGGAGAGATACCGCTTCTTCTCTTTTGGAGACGCCACGTTCATCGTATAGGCGACGCATCTCTTTGTCGCGCTTGCGTTTTTCCTCGCTCATTTACTATTTGTAAACTCCCGTCGGAAAAGCCGCGCGCTTCGCGACCTGCTTGCCTCTACGAAGAACTATCCTGCTTCCCGTTTCACTTCTGTTATTTTTGGAGGGAAATTATGATTAACGAAAAAAACAACCGCTCGCAAGAGGATTATATTGAGAGTATTCTACTGCTTCGCGAACAGCTTGACTTTGTACACCGCGTGGACGTCGCTAAACGCATGGGCGTTTCGCAGGCGGCGGTCAATAAGGCGGTTAATCTATTGCTCGAGAAAAATTACGTCTATGAGGACGGCAAGCACCTTTATCTAACGGCACAGGGAGAGGTTTATGCGCGCGAAGTCTATGAGAAACACCTCGTCATACGCGCCTTTCTTAAAAAGATGGGTGTGTCCGAAAAGAACGCCGAGGAGGACGCCTGTAAGCTTGAACACCTCGTCAGTGAGGAAACTTTGCTCATGATGAAAAAATACGTCGAGGAAACCTGAACGCCTTTTCCGCTCGCTGTTTTTGCGTGCGGAAAAAATTTAAAAAATTTCTTAACTTCGGTTTAATTTTTGTTGACATTATCAAAATCGCGTGATATAATAGCTGTGGATTTTAACCAAGGTGAAAATTTTTTTGCGGACGTTACGGCGCATTTGCCGTTTTTATTACATAAAATAAATTAACCGAGGTTAAATTCTATACACAGGACACAAGACGCAGAAAATACAAGCACAAGGAGAACAAAAAATGCCATTGAAGTTTGCCGTAATCGGCGAGGAAGTGGAGATCAAAAGGCTCACGACGGACGATAAATTAAAGAGACATCTTGAAAATCTCGGTATCGTGGTCGGGCAAAAGGTGACGGTGTTATCCGCCACGGGAAACGGCGTGATTCTCAAGGTTAAGGACGGCAGAATCGCGCTGGACGGAAAAATGAGCGCGGGAATATTCGTCGCGTAAAAACGAAAAAACTTCAAAAGGAGAATTAAATAAAATGCAGAAATTGTTGTCCGAATTTTCGGTCGGCGAGGGCGGAAGGATCGTTGCCGTGAAAGGCGAGGGGTTAGTCCGCCGTCGTCTGTTCGATATGGGAGTGACGCCCGGTGCGGAGGTGCTTCTCCGCAAGACGGCGCCCCTCGGCGATCCGCTGGAGCTCACGATCCGCGGGTATGAGCTTACGCTTCGTAAAGCGGAAGCGGCGTGCGTCTTGATGGAGGTGAATGCGTAATGAAACGGTTTGCGTTGGCGGGGAATCCCAACTGCGGCAAAACCACGCTATTTAACTGCTTGACGGGCAGTACCGCGCACGTCGGCAACTGGCCCGGGGTCACGGTGGATAAGAGAGAGGGCGCGTATAAGAAGTGCGAGGAGCCCATTTCGATCGTCGATTTGCCCGGCATTTATTCGCTGTCTCCCTACACGCCCGAAGAGGTCATTTCGAGAAATTACATACTCGACGAAAAGCCTGATTGCGTTATCAATATCGTGGACGCGACCAACCTCGAGAGAAATCTGTATTTAACGACGCAAATCCTCGAGATTGACGTGCCCGTCGTGATCGCGCTCAACATGATCGACGTTCTCAATAAGCAGGGAGACAAGATTGACGTGGCAGAGCTTGAAAAGAGACTCGGCGTGCCCGTTGTGAAGATTTCCGCACTGAAAAAAGAGGGCTTAAATGAGCTCATGGAAAGAGCGTATCAGGCGAGCAAGGCGGAAAGACGGGGCAAAACGGTGCTCGAGACCTGCGATTTATATCATCTCATTTCCGACGTTCGCATCGCTCTCGAGGGGCAAAACGTTGAAAATCCTCTCTTCCATGCGATCAAGCTTGTGGAGTGCGACGAGATCGAGGTCAAGATGCACCCGCAGACCCTGAAAATGGTGGAGGAGTTCAAAAAGACCTTTAACGACGAGCTGTTTGGCGCGGATTTCGAGGCACTGGTCGCCGACGCGAGATATAAATACATATCCAAAAACTATTCCTCGCTCATGACGAAGAAGCATAAGGACGTCAAGGCAACCAAGTCGGATAAGGCGGATAAGGTGCTCACGAATAGGTGGGCGGGTATCCCGATCTTCCTCGTGATCCTGTTTGCGATGTTCCACTTAACGTTCTCGGAGGATTTCCTGTATCTCGGCAGTATTTTCTCGCTGCCTGCGCTGAATCTTCCCGATAATTTCGGAACGGCACTTCTTGCCTGTGCTTACGACGGCACAGTGTTCTCGCCGGGAGTGATCCTGTTTAATCTCATGGATCTTCTGACAAGCACGCTATTCGGTTGGATCAATATGGGCGTGGAGGCGCTCGGTGCGTCCGAGGCGGTTTTGGGGCTAGTCGGAAGCGTGCTCGACGGTATCGGCGGCGTGCTTTCCTTCGTGCCGCAGGTCGTGTTCCTGCTTTTGCTTCTTTCTATCCTCGAGGATACGGGCTATATGGCGCGTGTTGCGTTCATTCTCGATAAGATTTTCCGTCGGTTCGGCGTTTCGGGTAGAGCGTTTATTCCCATGATTATGGGCTTCGGTTGCTCCATTCCCGCTATGATCAACACTAGAACGCTTGCGGACGAGAGAGAGCGCACCATCACGGTGAGAGCGATTCCGTTCTTCACGTGCGGCGCGAAGCTTCCCATTCTCGCCTCGGTTGCAGGTGCGGTCGTGATGGCGTTTGGGTTTGGCAATGCCGATCTCATCACGTATTCCATGTACGTTCTTGGACTTGTGATCGCGGTTGTGACGGTCATTTTGATGCGTTCGACCACCCAACGTGGCGAAGTGGCGCCTTTCATTATGGAGCTTCCCGCCTACCATGCGCCCAGCTTCAAGGGGCTTATGGTCCACCTTTGGGATAAGACCAAGCACTATATCAAGAAAGTGTTCACGATCATTCTGGCTTCCAGTATTTTGATCTGGTTCCTCTCCAACTTCGGTTGGGATTGGAGAATGACGGATATCGATCATTCCATTCTCGCCTCGATCGGTAAGTTTGTGCAGCCTATCTTCACGCCGCTCGGCTTCGGTAGTCAGCTCGGCGCGTTCGGTTGGGTATTCGCGGTTGCGGCGGTCATGGGCTTGATCGCAAAGGAGAACGTCATTGCGGCGTTCCTCACGATGGCGACGGTCATTCTCACGGTGTTCAACACCGATCCCACCCTCCTTGCCAACAGCGGGCTGTTGTCCGCAGAGGTGATTGCGGAGCTTGAGGCGCTGATCGCAAGCGGCGAATTCGGCGAGGACGGCTACGAGGTCGTTGCCATGGCGGCGGCGACGGGGATCACGTGGCAGGGGCTGATCGCGTTTATCGTGTTCAATATGAGCACCATTCCCTGCTTCGCGGCGGTCGCAGCGGCTCGCGGCGAGCTCGGTAAGGGCAAGAACACCAAAATGACCATTCTCTTCTGGCTGGCAACCTCCTTTATCGCTACGGCGATCACCTACGTGGTTCTCACGTGGTGGTGGACGGCGTTTATCTGGGTTGCGGTCGCGGCGGCGTGCGTTGCGTTGATCGTCTGGAGAAATAAGTCTATCGACAAAAAGAAAGCGGTTAAATAACGATAGTAACCAATCGGACGGTTCGATCGTAGCCGACGAAACGTCGGGTTGTTTAAAAAGTAGAAACAGTACGTTTTGAGGAGGGAGCTCCGTCAGGGGCTCTCCTCTAAGGAACGGGTGACGGAACGGAGGGGTTTATGGGACCTGTCGATATTATTATCCTCATTGCGGCGATCGGCATTGTCGTCGGCGTCGTCGTGGGGGCGGTGATCAAAAAGAAAAAGGGAAAGAGCGTGGGCTGCGGTTGCGGCTGCTCGACCTGTCCGCACGGCGGAAGCTGCGCTTCCTCCAAGGATGAAACGGAGAAAAACACTTCCGAAAATTAAATTTGCTTACACGTATTTTTTGTGATCTTGTGCAGAACGACCGACGGAGCTTGACTCTGTCGGTCGTTTTGCTTTTTTTCGTTTGTGGGCAAAAAAACGCCCCGCGCTCATTCGGGCGCAGGGCGTTGGTGGATAGCCGTTCCTTATTTGGTCTTTTTAATCGAAGCAAACGCTTTTGCAACGACGTTCTCCGTCGTGAAGCCGAACTTCTCAAAGAGCTTGGGCGCGGGACCGGAGGCGCCGTAACCCTCCATTGCCACGATCTCGCCCTTACAGCCTGCGTACTTATACCAGCTATAAGGCGAACCTGCTTCCACGCACACGCGCGCTTCCACACCCGAGGGGATCACGCTTTCCTTATAGTCGGCGGGCTGCTTCTCGAATTCTTCCATACAAGGCATGGAGACGACGCGCGCGTTCACGCCCTGTTCTGCAAGCACTGCTTTTGCTTTTACGCACAGCTCCACTTCCGAACCGGAAGCGATCAAAAGCACGTCGGGCGTGCCCTCGCAATCCTCGAGCACGTAGCCGCCCTTGAGTGCGATCTTGCCACTGTTTGCATATTGGGGAAGATTCTGACGGGAGAGGACGAGCGCAGTGGGCTGTGTGCCGCTCAACGCGGAAACCCAAGCCGCTGCCGTTTCCTTGCCGTCCGCAGGACGGAACACTTTTGCGTTCGGGATAGAGCGCAGGGAAATGAGCTGTTCCACGGGCTGATGGGTGGGGCCGTCCTCGCCAACGCCGATCGAGTCGTGCGTGAGGATATAGGTTACAGGGATGTTCATGAGCGCCGAAAGACGGAACGCGGGCTTTAAGTAGTCGCTGAACACGAAGAAGGTCGCGCAGTAGGACTGCACGCCGCCGTGGAGCTGCATACCGTTGGCGATTGCCGCCATAGCGTGTTCGCGGATACCGAAGTGCATGTTTCTGCCCGCGTAGTTATCGGGCGTGAAGTCGCCGTAGGTCACGTCCGCGGTGTTTTTCATATCCGAAAGGTTGGAGGGCGCAAGGTCTGCACTGCCGCCCATTAAAGAGGGCATCTTCGCCGCGATGCGGTTGAGCACGGTTGCAGAGGTCTGACGGGTTGCCATGGGCTTTTCAAACGTGTAGAGATCCTCAATCGAATCGAAATCGGGCTTTTCGCCTGCGATCGCCGCCTTATACGCCGCCGCCAGCTCGGGATAGGTATATTCGTATTCCGCGAGCATCTTCTTCCATTCCATTTCCTTTGCCGCGCCTGCGTTTGCCGCTTCTGCGCAGTGCGAATAGACCTCGTCGGGGCAAGCGAAAGCTTCCGTTTCCGTCCAGCCGAGCTTTTCTTTGGTTTTTTGCAGGTTTTCCTTACCCAAAGGCGAGCCGTGCGATTTCGCGCTGCCCTCGACGGGGGAACCGTAACCGATGCGGGTGTGGCAGATGATGATAGAGGGTTTATCCGTGCGCGCCTTTGCTTCCTCGATCGCCGTGGAGAGTGCCGCAACGTCGTCGGGAGAGGTCACGAGGTCCACGTGCAGGACCTGCCAATTTTGCGCCGCAAATCTCGCGCCGATGTTTTCCTTGAACGTGATGTCCGTGTCACCCTCGATCGTGATGTCGTTATCGTCGTAGAGGAGGATCAGTTTGCCGAGCGCATGCGTGCCCGCAAACGAGCAAGCCTCGTAGGAAATACCTTCTTCGAGGCAACCGTCGCCGCAGAGGACGTAGGTGTAGTGATCGACCACGGAGAAGCCGGGTTTATTGAATTTTGCCGCAAGGTGTGCTTCCGCAACCGCCATACCGACGCCCGTCGCAATACCCTGACCCAAGGGGCCCGTCGTGGTCTCTACGCCGACCGTGTGACCGTATTCGGGGTGACCGGGGGTCTTACTGCCGAGCTGGCGGAAGTTCATGAGCTCTTCCTTGGGCATGTCGTAGCCGTAGAGGTGCAAGAGGGTGTAGTAGAGTGCGGAGCCGTGACCCGCGGAGAGAATGAATCTGTCGCGGTTGTCCCATTTCACGTCCTTGGGGTTAAAGCCCAAGAAGTTCTGGAAAAGGGTGTAGGCAATCGGCGCGCTGCCGAGGGGAAGCCCCGGGTGACCCGAGTTTGCCTTGTCGATCGCTTCAGCCGATAAAATGCGAAGCGCGTTGATAGTGGTCTGTTGTACGTCCATCTTTGTTATCTCCTGATTTTTATTTTTTTCGTTATTGTCGGCTCCCGCTTCCTGTTCCGCTAAATATGCTTCAGCGGGGGTAAGGTCGAGGAAGTCGTAATTTTTTAAGAAATCGAACAGCTCTTTCACAATTTTCTTGACGCCGCCCTGTTCGTTGGATTCGGCGTTCACGGGAAGAATCGGGTCGTGCAGGCTCATGCGAACGAGTAGCCAGCCGTTGCCGTTGTCCTCGCCGAAATTCACGCGCACGCCCTCGTGATTTTCGGGCGCGGGGGAAAGATCGGAGCGAGTGGCGACGTAAGCGCCAAAATCGGCGAGAACGGTTTTGCCGAGCGCTTTGAAATCTACGCCGTTTTTAAAGCGGAAGCGAAGCTCTGCCGCCTCCGTGGGTTCGGGCAGATCGCGGATTAAATCGGTCAGCGATCTGTTTTCTTCCGCCTCCTTTGCAAGCGCGATCAAGAGCCTTGTGATTAGATACGCGCCGTCGTCCAAGAAATAGTTTTCCTTAAGCGCCGCATGTCCGCTCGTCTCGATTGCAAGAGGGGTGTATTCTCCCGCCTCGTTTAAGCGGATTGCCTCGTTGATAACGTTTTTATAGCCGCGTTTAAAACGGTGGTGCTTGCCGCCGTGGCGCTCCAAAAAGGTCGTTAAGCCGTCGCTCGTCACCGAGTCGGTCACGATTGTGCCCGCACGTTCTTTTAAAAGGACTGCGGAAATGAGAGCGATCAGACGGTTACGGTTGATCTCCTCGCCGTTTTGGTCGACTGCGCCCGCTCTATCGACGTCCGTGTCGAAAATGATGCCGAAATCGGCTTTGTTTGCCTTGACCGCTTCCGAAACGGAGCGCATCGCCTCCGCGTTTTCGGGGTTGGGGATATGATTGGGAAAAGAGCCGTCGGGCTCCAAAAACTGCGAGCCCGTGATATCCGCGCCGAGGGGGAGAAGTACCTCTTCGGCATAGAACCCGCCTGCGCCGTTTCCCGCGTCGACAAGGATTTTTTTGCCCGCGAGGGGCTTTTCTTTGCCGCAAGCGGTGCGTACTTTTTCCACGAGGGACGCCGCATATTCGCTCAAATAGGGCTTATAGTCCGAGACGCCTGCCTGCCTGGAGACGGGAACGCCTTTGCTTGCAAGAGAGAGGAGCTCGCTGATATCCGCGCTTTCCAGCCCGCCTTGCGCCGTGAAGAATTTGAGCCCGTTGCGGTTAAAGGGCAGGTGGCTTGCCGTGATCATGATCGAGCCGTCCGACGAGCGCGTTCCGTCCTTTAAGAGCATGAACATGGAGGGAGTCGACGAGAGCCCCGTCAGCTCTGCGTCGTTTCCTGTTTTTGTGATTCCGTGCTCAACCGCCTTGGAGAGCTTGGGGGAAGAAAGGCGGGAATCGTGTCCGACGGAAATGCGAACCTTATCTTTCCCTACGCGCTTACAGAGCCAGATCGCAAACGCCGCGGCGATATCCTCCGCCGCCTCGCTTGTTAAGTTTACGTCTTCGCCCGCAACGCCCGCGAGCGCAACGCCGCGAACATCCGAGCCGTTTTTTAATTCTGAATAATTTTTTCCAACCATATCTCTATTATACTGTTTTTGTTTGCATTTTTCAAGCCTTTTTATGAAAAAATATTCCGAAATTTTCAAATTCGGGAAAAACAGTTCGTTTTCGACGGATTTTGGATAAAAAGGGGGAGGAAAAGGCGGGCGAATGCGTGCGGATTTTACAAAAGACAAAAATTTTTCGTCTTTTTTGTTTAAGGGGGGAAGCAAAGGGTTACATATAAACTGTGAAAGCAAAGCCGAGGAGCGTAAAGCTTTTTGGCAGAACAAAAAATACGTAAGTTTTTTAAGGAGTGAAATAAAAGAATATGGCAGGAAAAGTTATCGGTATCGACCTTGGTACAACCAACTCGTGCGTGGCGGTTATGGAGGGCGGTGAGCCCGTCGTTATCACGAACGCAGAGGGCTCGAGAACGACCCCCTCGGTCGTGTCTTTCCAAAAGGACGGATCGCGCGTCGTCGGTCAGGCGGCGAAGCGTCAGGCGGTCGCAAACCCCGACAAGACGATTATTTCCATTAAACGGCACATGGGCTCGGATTATAAAGTGGACGTGGACGGCAAGAGCTATTCTCCGCAGGAAATCTCTGCAATGACGCTTGCAAAGCTTAAAGCGGACGCGGAGGCGTATCCTGGACAGAAGGTCACGGAGGCGGTCATCACCTGCCCCGCATACTTCTCCGACAGCCAGCGTCAGGCGACCAAGGACGCGGGTAAGATCGCGGGGCTGAACGTGCTTCGTATCATCAACGAACCCACGGCGGCGGCACTTGCTTACGGATTGGATAAGGACAAGGGCGGCAAGGTCATGATCTACGACCTCGGCGGCGGCACGTTCGACGTCTCCATCCTCGAGATTTCCGACGGCGTGTTCGAGGTGCTTGCCACCAACGGCGACACCAAGCTTGGCGGCGACGATTGGGATGAAAAGATTATGCAGTATCTCGTCGACGAGTTCAAGAAAGATAAAGGCATCGATCTTTCTAAAGATAAAATGGCGATGCAGCGCTTGAAGGAAGCGGCGGAGAAAGCGAAGATCGAGCTTTCGGGCATGAATTCGACGAATATCAACCTGCCCTTCATTTCCATGAGCGCGGACGGCCCTCAGCACTTGGACGTCACGCTCACGAAGCAAAAATTCGAGGCGATGAGTGCGGATCTTTTGAACCGTACCGTCGAGCCCATGAAAAAGGCAATGAGAGACGCAGGGCTCACCTATAACGATATCGACAAGGTGATTCTTGTCGGTGGCTCCACCCGTATGCCCGCCGTGCTGGAAAAGGTGCGCGAGGTCACGGGTAAGGAACCTTTCAAGGGCATTAACCCCGACGAATGCGTGGCGATCGGTGCGGCTGTGCAGGGCGGCGTTTTGACGGGCGAGGTGAAGGACGTTCTCCTTCTCGACGTCACGCCTCTTTCCTTGGGTATTGAGACGCTCGGCAACGTGTTCACGAGAATTATCGACCGCAACACGACCATTCCCGTCAAGAAGAGCCAAGTGTTCTCCACGGCGGCTGATAACCAGACGAGTGTGGATATCCACGTTTTACAGGGTGAACGCGAGTTCTGTAAGGACAACAAGACCCTCGGCAGATTCGTGCTCTCGGGTATCGCGCCCGCTCCCCGCGGGATTCCGCAGATCGAGGTTACGTTCGACATCGACGCGAACGGTATCGTGCACGTGACGGCGCAGGATAAGGGCACCGGCAAGTCCACGGATATCACGATCACGTCCTCGACCAATCTCTCCGAGGAAGAGATCGACAAGGCGGTGAAAGAAGCCGAACAGTTTGCCGAAGAGGACAAAAAGAGAAAGGAAAAGGTGGACAACAAGAATAAGCTCGACGGCATGATCTTCTCCGTGGAACAGACGATCAAAGACGCGGGCGACAAGCTTGACGAGAACGATAAGGCGACCTTGCAGGGCGCAGTCGACGCGGCAAAGAAAGAGCTCGAGTCGGACGACGACGAAAGAATCAAAGCGGCTTACGAAACGCTTATGAATACGATCCAGCCCGTTGTTGCCAAGCTCTATCAGGCGAACGGCGGCGCAGGCGCGGGAAATCCCGAAAGCGGTGAGCAAGGCGACGGCGACACGGAGTTCCATCAGTAAGGAGCCGTGAACGCGGACACGGGTGCCGCGTTCGTTAAAAAACCAAAAAGAAAAAGCGGTATCGGGTTTGGCGGAAACGTCGGACCCGTACGGCGTATTTTGAGAAGAAGAGTATTTGATTATGGCAGACAGCAAAAAGAATTACTACGAAATCCTCGGCGTGGATAAAAAGGCGAGTGCGGACGAGATCAAAGCCGCATATAGGAAGCTCGCCAAGCAGTATCACCCCGACTTGCACCCCGGCGACGAGAAAGCGGCGGAGAAGTTCAAGGAGGTCAACGAGGCGCACGAGACCTTGAGCGACGATCAGAAGCGCGCGGCTTACGATTATGAGCTTGAGCACCCCGGCATGGGCGGCTTCGGCGGTTTTGGCGGCGGAGGCGGCGGTGGCGGCTTCGGCGATTTTTCGGATATTTTCAGCTCCATTTTCGGTGGCGGCTTCGGCGGTTTCGGCGGGGGTGGCGGCGCGGCGCGATCTGCGGTCGGCGAGGATATTCAAAAGGAGATGACCTTATCGTTCATGGATGCGGCAAAGGGCTGCACCAAGACCTTTTCGTATATGCGGAACGAGCCTTGCGCGGCGTGTAAGAGTACGGGCGCAAAGAACGGCACGGCATATAATTCCTGCTCGCGTTGCGGCGGGAAGGGCGTTGTTCAAACGGTGCAAAACACCATGTTCGGACGGACGATCCGTCAGGGCGTGTGCCCCGATTGCGGTGGCAGCGGGAAAATTATCACGGATAAGTGCCCCGACTGTAAGGGCAAGGGTACGACGAGAAAAGAGACGAGCGTGACGATCACGATTCCTGCGGGCGTGGACAATAAGAGCTATATGCGGAAGAAAGGTTACGGGCAAGCCGTGCAAGGCGGTCAGGCGGGCGATCTCATTATCACCTTCCGCGTTGAACCGCACAGGATATTCGTGCGGAACGGCTTCGATTTGCACGTCGATCTGCCCATTTCCTTTAAGACGGCGGCGCTCGGTGGGGTTATTAAAGTGCCTGCAATCGACGATACGTTTGATTTCACGGTGCCTGAGGGCACGCAGAGCGGACAGGTGTTCACGGTGCGCGGGCGCGGAATTAAGTCGGCGCGTGGGGGCACGGGCAACCTGGTTTTGCGTGTTCTTGTCGAGATTCCGACCAAGCTTTCCAAAGAGCAGAAAAAAGAGATCGAAGCGATGGACGGCGGCGTGGAGCTCAAACAGTATGAGAAAATGAAAAAATTCTCCGATAACGTGGAGAGCTTCTACGGCGTGAAGCCCTATTGAAATAAGGACTGACGAAAAATCCCTTTGCAGCGTTTTGCAAAGGGATTTTTTTCTATTGATTTGTGCAGAGAATGTCTGCGGGGTCTACGTCGAGGACAACGCATAAATTTGCGAACGTGTCTAATGCGGGCATTTTGTTTTGATGTAAGTAATTCCCGATCGCCTGTTGGCAAACGCCTACTTTTTTTGCGATTTCGCTCTGCGTCATACCGCTTTGTTTAATTGCTTCAATCAGATTTTTTCTAATTTGGTCAAGTGTGATCATGTTGTTTCGGTTAATTAAAATTCGGTATAAAAAAGGTCGTTTGCCTGTATTTCAAAGCAAGAAAGTAAATTGAAAATGTCGCAAATTCCAGGTTCAGTTCTGCCTTGTTCCCAATTTGCATAAGTGCTTACCGCTACGCCGATTTTTTCGGCTACTTCTTTTTGCGAAAGTCCTTTTTCTTTGCGGACCTCTTTTAATTGTGCTTTGAAAATATTTTTATAATCTTTCATTTTTCTCTCTCCGTATATTTTTTAATCAATTATATCAAAAAATAGCTAAAATAGCTTGACAATAGCTAAAACAGCTATTAAAATAGGAGGTGCTGGAACTGCTTCACATTAGAAGCGAAAAGTTGTTATATATGTGAAAAAAGGAGAATGAAGCGGAGATAAGCGGAAAGAATTAAAAAGAGAGGGAGTTTTCGTTTTTTGTGTGTAAAAGGCTTGCGGAAAGCAAAGAAATTTGTTATAATTATTTGAATCAAAAGAGAGGTTTTAAGACTTTCAGTCTTATAGCCAAGCGGGAACGCATCGACCCCGATAAAGACGGAGCCACATTCTTGTTTGACTAAAAACGGAGAAAGCATGGCTAAAACACACGAAACTAATTTAACAGAGGGACGCATTTTCCGTACCCTGCTGCTTTATGCGCTGCCGTTGGTGGCGACCAATCTTTTACAGATTCTGTTCAACACGATGGACGTTGCCGTTTTAGGGGCGTTCGTGGAGGATTCCGACCGCGCCGTCGCCGCCGTGGGGGCAACGACTGCTTTAATCAACCTGATTGTGGGGTTATTCGTGGGGCTTTCGGTTGGCGCGAACGTTTTGGTGGCGCGGTGCATGGGCGGGAAAGAGTTGGACCGTTCGAGGAGGATCGTGGGAACGGCGATTTTATCCAGCGTCATTCTCGGCGTGGCGTTGTTGCTCATCGGCGTGTTCGGTGCACGGACCTTTCTAGAATGGACGAAATGCGATCCCGACGTGATCGATATGTCCGAAAAGTATCTGAAAATCTATTTTCTCGGTATGCCCATAATGATGCTCTATAATTTTTGCGCGTCCGTTTTGAGGGCGGTGGGGGATACCAAAAGGCCGTTTATTTATTTGAGCATCGCAGGGGTTGCAAACGTCGGATTGAACATTTTTTCGGTGACCGTTCTCGGGCTGGACGTTGAGGGTGTGGCGATTGCGACCGTCGTTTCGCAGGGCATTTCCACCGTGCTTGCCGTGATCGCGCTTTTAAAGAGCGACGGATTCAGCAAGCTAGAGATAAAGCGGCTCCGCATCGATTGGCGGGAGTTTTGGGAAATTGTGAAGATCGGCGTGCCTGCGGGTTTGCAGGGGTGTATGTTTTCGCTGGCGAACGTTGTCATTCAATCCTCTGTGAATGCGTTCGGTAAGACGGTCATGGCGGCGAATACCATCGGCATGCAGTATCAAGGGTTTATGTACAACGCGATTTCTGCCGTTTCGGTGGCGGCGCTCTCCTTTGTGAGCCAGAATCTCGGCGCTAGGAAAATGGATCGGGTGAAAAGGTGCACTTGGATTGCGATCGGGCTTGCGCTTTTGGTTTGGTTGGCGATCGGCGGACCGATTCTTATCCTTGCGCGACCGCTCTGCGGGATTATGTCGGATAGCCCCGAGGTGATTCGATTGGCTTGTAAGCGGCTGTATATCATCGGTATTTCCTACACGTTCGGCGTTGTTATGGACGTCTTTGGAAGCGTGATTCGCGGGCTTGGAAAATCGACCACGTCCATGCTTATTTGCCTTTCGGGGAGCTGTTTATTTCGCTTGCTTTGGGTTAAGACGGTCTGCGTGCGTTTCCCCACGATCGAGGCGATTTGGTGGGTGTATTTGGTGAGCTGGGTGCTTACGGCGGGGATTTATCTCGTTGTGTATTTCCCCATTTTAAAGAGGACGGAGGCGTGGCTTTTTGCGGACGGAAAAGAGGAGAATACTGAAGCAAAAGAGACTGCTTCCAATGGGGACGATAGAAAAAATGAGGAGGGCATGGCTTAAATGAACTATATCGAATTGACGGTGCACACGACGACGGAGGCGAGTGAGATCGTCGCGGATATCATG
Source organism: Clostridia bacterium (assembly GCA_017467275.1). Classification (GTDB taxonomy): domain Bacteria; phylum Bacillota; class Clostridia; order Christensenellales; family Borkfalkiaceae; genus Scatosoma. The sequence continues at coordinate 92,339 of JAFTSN010000003.1, forward strand.
TGGAATTACTCTGATTTTGGCGTGACGATCTGTGATATTAACGACGTGATCGCCTTGCAGACGGATAAGGCGACGGCGTATTGGGATTACATGGACGACGATCTTGCGGAAAAGGCGGCGCTTGCGGGCGTTGACGGGGCGCGGGGAGACGTGCTTGTGAAATGCTATCTCGAAAAGGACGAAGCCGATCATGCCGCGCGGAGCATCATGTCCGATATCTTCACGGCGCGGGAGAACGCGGGCGAGGCGCTGGCGTTCGGCACTCTGGAGGACACTAAGCGCGAAGTGAACGGCGACGATTGGATAGACGTTTGGAAAAAGCATTTCAGACCCATTCATTTGGGAAAAATCGTGGTTGTGCCCGAGTGGATTGAATACGAGGCGGCAGAGGACGAAAGGGTGGTTTTGCTCGATTCCAATATGGCGTTTGGCACGGGCGAGCACGAGACGACCTCGATGTGCGTGGAGCTCATGCAAGAGTATATCACGCCCGAGAGCGTTTGTATCGACGTCGGTTGCGGGAGCGGGATTCTCGGTATTTCGGCGATCAAGCTGGGGGCGGAAAAGGCGTATTTGACGGACATCGATCCCGTTGCAGTGTCAAGCGCGACGCATAACGCCGCGTTGAACGGCGTTAGCGAAAAGACCGTTGTCGCACACTCTAACCTGCTTGACGATACGGCGATCGTAGGGGATATCATGATGGCGAATATCACGGGCGAGATCTTGAAAATGCTCGCGCCGTCTATTCCGAAAAACCTCAAAAAAGAGGGCGTTCTGATTTTGAGCGGCATTATCGAAAGTCGGCTGGAGATGGTTGTTGCCGCGTATGCCGAGGTGGGCATGAAGGTTATTAGGGAAGTTAGAAAGGGCGAGTGGTTTGCGCTCGTTTTGAAGCATAGCGAGGAGTGAAGGATATGGCGGGCTTGAAGAGATTTTTTGCGGACGGCGAATTGAGCGTGGGCGCGGAAGCGGTGCTTTCGGGCGACGAGTTCGAGCACGCAAAAAACGTTCTTAGGATTGCCGTCGGAGACGAGGTGATGCTCCTTGACGGGAGCGGAAAGGAGTTTTCCGCGATCGTTTCAAGCGTCGAGAAGCGGCGTATGGTTTTGAATGTCGTGAGAGCGGACGATGGGGGCAGGGAAGCGTTGACGGACGTTTTTTTGGCGTTCGGTTACCTCAAAAATGCCGATAAAAATGAGTTTATCGTGCAAAAGGCGGTGGAGTTGGGCGTGAAGAGGATCGTTGCGTTTTCCTCGCAATATTCGTCGGCGTTCATGAACGAAAACAAGCTCGAGCGGCTGAATAAGGTGGCGCGGGAGGCGGCGAAGCAGTGTCTGCGCTCGGTGGCGCCCAAGGTGGAATACTGTTCCGATTTGAAAAGCGCGCTCTTAAGCGTTTCGGAAGCGAAAAATAAAATTTTCGCCTGCGAATTTCAGACGGAAAGTCAGACGGCGCTCGGCGCGATCACGGGCAGCACGGCGTTGGTCGTCGGGAGTGAGGGCGGCTTTTCCAAGGAAGAACAGAAGCTTTCGGAGGCGCTTGGGTTTTCGTCTGTGACGCTCGGTAAACGAATTTTGCGCGCGGAGACGGCGGCGGTTGCGCTTGTCTCGGTTGCTATGTTCGCGCTCGGCGAGCTGGGGGACGGAGCTGGCTCGGAGGAGAAAATATGAAAGCGGCGGTGCTGACTCTTGGATGCAAGGTCAACGACGTGGAGAGCGGGTCGCTTATCCGTGGGCTCGAGGAGCTCGGCTACGAGGTGACGCGAGAATTCGAGGCGGCGGATTTTTACGTGATCAACACCTGCGCCGTGACTGCCGAGGCGGAGAGAAAGAGCCGTCAGGCAGTGGGCAGGGCGCTCAAATATAACCCTGCGGCGAAGGTGATCGTCTGCGGGTGCGCTTCGCAAAAGAGCCCGACGGCGTTTGAAGAAAAGGATAACGTGATCGCGGTTGCGGGGGCAAGGCGTAAGGGGAAAATTCTCGCCCTTGCGGCAGAAGGATTTAATGAAAGGCTCGGCGTTTTGCAGGACGACGGCGATAATGCTTATGAGGAATTACCCGTTCCCGAGTGCTTAAAAACGCGAAATTTCGTTAAAATTCAAGACGGGTGTAACCGTTTTTGCTCCTATTGCGTGATTCCCTATCTGCGCGGGCGCAGCCGTTCGCGATCGGTTGAGAGTGCGGCGAGGGAAATTTTGTCGGGGGAGGCGCAGGAGACGGTTATCACGGGCATCGATATTTCCGACTATAAGGACGGGGAGCGCGATCTTGCCGATTTGCTTTTGGCGGTCAAGGACGCGAACACGAGAATTCGGCTCGGTTCGATCGAGGTCAGCCTGATCACGGAGCGTTTTTTGACGGCGGCAAAGAGCCTCCAGCGTTTTGCGCCGCAGTTCCACCTGTCGCTGCAGAGCGGGTCGGATAAGGTGCTCAAAAGCATGAACCGACATTACACCCGCGCGGAGTATTTGAAAAAGTGCGAAATGATCTATGCGGCGTTTCCGAACGCGGCGATCACGACGGATATTATCGTCGGCTTTCCGACGGAGACGGAGGAGGATTTTGCCGATTCGCTTTCCATTATCGACGAGGCGGGATTTTCTGCCGTTCACGCATTTCCCTATTCCCCGCGCGAGGGGACGAATGCCTGGAAGCGCTTTAAAGAATTGCCTGCGGCGGTGAAAAAGGAGCGGTTGGGACGACTGCTCGTTAAGGCAGAGGAGCAGAAAAAACGCTATCTGGAGCGTTTTGTGGGAAAGGTGCTCGAGCTTGTGCCCGAGGGATATTCGGAGGGTTTCACGGAGGGGTATTCGGAGAATTATATTAGGCTCTACGTGCCTGAAAAATTGGAGAAACGCCCCACCCGTGTACGCGTTGAAGCATTGTTTAAGGACGGAGTAAAGGCTGTTTTAGCCCAAGAAAAATAAGGAGTGAAAATATTATGGAGAACTGTATTTTTTGCAAGATTGTTGCTGGGGAGATTCCCTCGCCCAGATTTTACGAGGATGGGGATATGATCGTCATTAAGGACATCGAGCCCAAGGCGAAGCTGCATTATCTTTGTATCCCCAAGACCCATTTTGCGTTGCTTTCCGAAATGGACGAGGAGAAGGCGGAGCTTTTAAAGCGGGTCATGAAAAAAATCCCCGAACTTGCAAACGGTGTGCTGGGGCTTTCGGGCGGGTACAGAATGATCGTCAATCAGGGCGCAGACGGCGGACAGAGCGTGCCGCACCTGCATATCCACCTGCTCGGCGGGGAGACTTTGACGGGATTTTAAGACGCGTCAAAAAATTTTTTAAAGGACTTATAAAATCCGTTTAATCGGGCAATAATCCCTTTCGCAAAATAAAAGCGGGAGGGATTTTATGCTGTTTTGGGGAGTGAAAGTCTTTTTAAAATGCGCGGCGGCAGTTTTCTGTTCGCTCTTTTCGGGGATATTTTTGCTTATTTTAAATTCATCGTATTTGCCCAATAGCGCCGTGCAAGCCGATCGCAGAGAATATTATCTCTTTTCCCCTTCCTCGCAGGCGACGATCGCTGAAACTTACGGCTTTTTAGAAGCGTTTTTTCTCGAGGGGGAATGCGCCTTTTATTCGCTTGAGAGGATTGGCGCGGCATACGGAGCAGACGGTGAAAGGGCGATTTCTGCCTTTAAGGACAGCCTGATTTCAGCCGCTCGGGCGACGGTGTGTTTTGAGGAAGAGGCGAGCGGTACGCGCTCGTATTATTGCTATTCTCCCATATTAAAAGGCGGTGTGTATATTGAGGGGTATTCGGTTAATCTGCATATTGCCGTTCGCGAGGGGACGGTTGCGGTGGGCTCGCCCATCGTGTTCGGCGGGTACTGAAAAAAAATTTTTTCATTCGACAGGTATAAAATTGGGCGGCCGCGGCAAAAATCTACATACAAAAAACATATTTTCGGAGGAATTAGACAATGAAAAACCAAAACGAAAACGGAAAGGGCGCAAGCGTCAAAAACAAAAAGACTTATTTTTACGTCGCGCTCGGACTTGCTGCGATCTTGCTTGCGGCGGCGATCATCATAACGTCGGTGGCGCTGGCGGGGCGCAATCAACCGACCTTGCAGGTCCCGTCCGACAACACTCAGCAAACGCCGAATGAGGACGAACCTGTCCAGACCCCGCCTGATGAGGACGATGAACCTGTGATCGTCACGCCTGTGGGTTTTGCCAATCCCGTGGCTACCATGTCCGTGATGAACGGCTACGGCTTCTATCACAATGCCACCATTAACCAATATTATGCCCATTTGGGTGTTGACTTCACTGCCGAGGCGGGTGCAGAGGTCTACGCGGTGCAAGCGGGTACGGTCGAGGAGGTCTATACTTCCGACGTTCTAATCGGCACGCGGATTGTGATCGATCACGGCGACGGAGTTAAGAGCGTCTATGAGTTCGTCGAAGCAAGAGAAGGGTTAAAGGCGGGGGACACCGTTGCACGCGGTGAGGTGATTGCAACGGTTGCCGAAGCAACGGGCAACGAATATAAGGACGGTGCGCATCTGCACTTTGAGATCCTGGAAAATGGGCAGAAAGCCGACCCGTCCAAGTATCTCACGCTCGAGGAAAAATAACGAAGCCGCGAAGGATACCGCGCCTTGTATAAAAAATAGGTTGCGTCAAGATAAACGTTGACGCAACCTATTTCATTTTTCGTAAACTGCCTGACTAAGTTTTTAAAAAGGGTGGGAGAATCGCATGAATCGCAAATATATTGCGTTACAGATTCATTTTTGCTAAAAGTTTTTTTGCAATAGGCTCTCCCGCGCTTGCCGCCTCTTTAATATATCTCAAGCCAAGATCTTCATCTATCCAACAGCCTTTGCCGTTTAAATAACAAACGCCCAAATATGTTTTTGCGGCAAGATGACCGTTTTTAAATGCTTGTTCAAAATATGCAAAAGCTCTATCATAATTTATCGCAACGTATTCGCCGTTGAAGTAATATTTTCCTGTCATATATTGCGCTTCAGCTTCGTCAAACATAGCGGCTCTTTCAAAATATTTTAAAGCCTTATAATGGTCTACCGCACATCCAATCCCGACGTTATACATTACGGCGGCATAATAGGACGATTTTATGTCTAATTCCTTTGCCCCCGCTTCGTATAAGGCAAGAGCTTTTGCTTTGTCGACGGGATAGCCGTATTTGCCGAACTGATAACCGTATCCCTTGATGAAATAGGCGTACCCGTAAACGTCCCCATAGTCGCCCTTCAAGCATTCTTCTATTAACGCCTGCCCTTTTACGTTTTGATTTACAAGGAAATAATGCAACGCCAAATGAGCGGTTGAATTTTTATAGCCGCTGTTATGGGCGTATAGATAATATTGCGTTGCTTTTTCCGGGGATTTAATGCAGCCTTCGCCGTTGTAATAGCAATTACCCAACAAATCATAGGCAGGGATAAACCGTTCTCTCGTTAATTCCTCGAGCAAAACTACGATCTGCCTTAAATTTACGCTGACGCTTTTTTGGCAAATCAAACCCGTAAAGCAAAACATATATTTATAATAGTTGTCTCTGTTATAAGAGTATTTTAACTGATTATATATGCTTGCCGCAGTCTCAACGGTTATATTAACGTTATATGTGTTCATTTGAAAACAACCGTATAAATCGCGCATGCTTCCGACTAAACATTTATTGAATCTAAACATAATTGCTAGTTGCTCCTTAAGCTATTTTTATATTCGTAATACTTGGTGGAAATTTTCAAGCATTCTCTAGCTTTTTTTTAATTACGGCTAGGGTTTATACCGACTTGGCTAAATTGCCCGTGGCGGCGAAAGTCTTTTTTTGACTATCTTTATTATAGCATACGCTGTTGTTTTTGTCAATTGTTTGCCAAAACCTTCAACGAATATTATGTTGTTTCGGTTATATTGCCGTCCCCGTCCGCATAAAAATAGCTTGCTGAATCTTTTTAGGAGCGATTTTTATGAAACGAACGGTTTGTCTTTTGCTCGCCGCGGTTTTATGTTTCGGATTGTGCTTTGTTCTCGTTGGTTGTGGGGAGACGGCGAACGCAAACGCGCGGTATGAAATTAACGTCGAATACCTGCCCGAGACTGCCACACTGGCGGGTACGGCGAAGGTGGAGTACGTCAACAACACCTCCAACGCTCTCGACGAGCTGAAATTTAATCTCTTTCCCAACGCCTATCGCGAGGACGCGGCGTATCAGCCCGTTTCGCCTGCATATAACTCCGTTGCTTACTATAACGGCAAGGACTATGGCAGTATGGTCGTCTCGAGTGTGAACGGCTCCAAGGGCTGGGAGGTTATGGGTGAGGACGCCAACATTCTTTGCGTGGAGCTCGAGCGTTCCGTTTATCCCGGGGATAAGGTCACGCTCGATATCGGTTTTTTAACCAAGCTTGCCAAGGTCAATCATCGGACGGGGGTAACGGAAAAAACGGTAAACCTCGGCAATTTCTATCCCGTGCTTTGCGCCTATGATGCGAACGGCTTTTACGAGTGCCCCTATTATTCGGACGGCGACCCGTTCGTCACGGAATGTGCGGATTACACCGTGAAGCTCACGCTGCCCAAGGAATACGAGGTTGCCGCCACGGGGGAAACGCTCGGGGAGAGGACATTGGAAAGAAAAAAGGTGCACACCATGTCTGCGACGAACGTGCGGGATTTCGCGATCGTCGTGTCCGATTCGTTCAAGACGGAGGAGTGCCGCTGGGGGAACGTGGGAATCAAATATTACTATTATGACGACGCGGCGCCTGCGGCGCACCTCGCGCTCATAAAAGAATGTCTCGATTATTATTCCGAGAGTTTTGGAGAGTATCCTTATTCGACCTATTCCGTTGTGCAGACGGGATTTTGCTACGGCGGTATGGAATATCCCGCCTTGGCGATGATTTCCGATTCGCTCAAAGAGGAGGAGCTCGTCTACACGTTGGCGCACGAAACGGCGCATCAATGGTGGTATGCCGCGGTGGGGAGCAATCAAGCGGAAAACGCTTGGCAGGACGAGGGGCTCGCCGAGTATTCGTCGTTTATGTTTTTTAAGGAACACGACAACTACGGCGTGGATGCCTCTGTGCTCGTTGTGAATGCGACGAAGGAATATCGGGCGTATTACGACGTTTACAGCCGTGTGTTCGGCGATGCGGACACGCGTATGACGCGGCATTTAAAGGATTATTTGAGTGATTACGAATATCGCTGTATCGCCTACGACAAGGGCTTGATTATGTTTGATTCGCTTGAAAAGAGTATTGGCGATAAGAAGTTTTTGACGGGGCTTAAGAACTATTATAAAGCTTGCAAATTCAAGCTCGCGGAGCCTGCGGATATGATTGCGGCGTTTGAAAAGGCGGGCGTGGACGTCGCGGGATTTTTTGAATCGTTTTTAAGCGGTAAGGCTGTGATTTAAAGGAAAATTCCGCCTAAAAGAAAAAAATATGAAAAATTTTCCGTAAACGCTTGCCAAATCCTTTTTTTCGGCGTATAATAAGAGTAGACGGAGCGTTTTCGGCACGGTTCGGGGACGTTCGTTATAAAACAGTCAAGGAGTCATCAAGGCATATTATGGACGCTGGGCCAAATTACCGAAGTACGGCTACGACAACTTATGAAAACCCGCCGCGGACGGTACGGAGTGTTTTTACGGAAGATTGATTTCACGGGCGAATAAGAGCCCGCAATTCCCGAAAATACGATAAACGACACGCACGGGCGGTTTTTCCCGTGCGTTTTTCTTTTGCTTTTCCAAGCGGAAAGAGGAAAAGAGAAAGACGCTTTTCTCGAAATTTTACGGAAGGCGGTGACGTTTATGATCAAATTTTACAAAATGGACGAAAACCTTCGCGTGGTCGAAACAGAAGAATTCGAGCGTCGTTGTTGGGTGGATATGATCAACCCCACGGACGACGAAGTCGACGACGTGAAAGAATGGAGCGGGATCCCCGAGGAGATGCTTAAAGCCGCGCTCGACGAGGAGGAATCTGCACGTGTTGACACGGACGACGGGGCTACCATGTACGTGGTGGACAGCCCGATGATGGTGGACACCGACGAGGGGGATAGCTACACGACCATCCCTGTTGCAATCATTTATAATACCAAATGTATTGTGACGGTTTCCTTAAATCCCGACCCTGTGCTTGCGGGCTTCCGCTCGAACAGAAACAGGGTCTCCACCTTAAAGCCCGTGGGGTTTGTGCTTCATTTCCTGTTGGAAAATGCAAAGCGCTTTTCCTCGCTCTTGAAGCAGATTGATAAAAAATCCTTGCGCTTGCAGGCGGAATTGCACCGTTCCATGCGTAACCAAGAGCTTATCGAATTGTTGGGGCTTCAAAATTCGCTGGTTTATTTCTCGACCTCCCTCTCTGCCAATTCCTCGCTTTATGGCAGGTTTTCGCGTATGGAGGCGGTGCAGAGCAATCCCGATTATCAGGATATGTACGACGACGTTTTAATTGAGACCAAACAGGCAACGGAAATGTGTCATATCTATCGCGATATTTTGAAAACGACGATGGACGCGTTTAGCTCGGTCATTTCCAATAACGTGAACAACGTCGTGAAAAGGCTGACGATTATCACCATTTTGATCGCGATCCCCACCCTGATCGGCGGGCTGTTCGGCATGAATATCGATTTACCGTTCGGTATGGGATATCACGACGGCGGTTTTGCTTGGGAGTTTTGGGTGATCGTCGGACTCTCGGTGGCGCTGACGGTCATTTGTGGCGTATTGATTGCGAGAATGACCGATTCGGTTAAAATTCGCACGCCGAAGGTTAAAAAGAGAAAGAGGAGGCGAGATTAATGCCTATTTTGCAGTATAAATGCAAGGCTTGCGGCAAGCGGTTTGAGGAGCTTGTGGCGTCCTATAAGGACGAGGTGAAGTGTCCCGACTGTGAGAGTGAGACGGAACGGGACTATTCGGGCGCGATGTATTCCTCCACAGGGCAGACGAGCAAAAAGTGCTCGGGGAAGTGCTCGACCTGTTCGGGATGCCGATAAACGGAGCGAAAAAGCTCTTCGCGCGACATTATTATATATAAATAAACGGAAGCACGGAAGAAAGCTCTGTAGCTTCCGTTTTTTTACGGCTTATCAAAAATTTCAAAAAAATTTTCCGAAAACGAAAAAATCTTAAAAATCTTTTCAAAAATGCTTGACTTTATCTTTTGTAAGTGTTATTATGTATAAGCTGTCACTTGAGAGAGCATACTTTTTTAAGCACAGCGCCCGCTTGTGAGCGGGGTAAGAAGAAGATTGACAACTGCATAGCAAAAATAGTCAAAGTTTCTTATTTTTTTTGAAAAAGAAGGAGATAAGAGACGAGTACGAAAAGGCAAAGAGATAATCATATTAGTAAAGCTAATAGGTTAATACGAAGCAAAGAGTAACGACAAGAACGCAAGGACTTGGACGGACTTGAGCTGCGGACTTATTAGCCGAGTAAAAAGGATTAGAATTTTGTGTAAGAGACGAGTAGAAAGAGAGAAAGATCAAGCTACAAAGAGCTTACGGAGGATGCCTTGGTACATGGCGCCGAAGAAGGACGTGACAAGCTGCGAAAAGCTACGTTAAGGAGCAAATATCCGTAGAGACGTAGATATCCGAATGAGGAAACTCAGCACGAGTAATGTCGTGTTATCATATACTGAATCAATAGGTATATGAGGGGAACCCAGGGAACTGAAACATCTAAGTACCTGGAGGAAAAGAAAACAACAGTGATTCCGAGAGTAGTGGCGAGCGAAATCGGAGGAGCCCAAACCTTGAGTAGTAATACTGAGGGGGTACGGACCGCGAGAACGTATCCGACTTGCTAGTCGAACTAACTGGAAAGTTAGAACAAAGAGGGTGAAATTCCCGTAGACGAAAGCGAGGGAGAGCGAGCGGAATCCAGAGTACGTCAGGACACGAGAAATCCGGACGGAAGAAATGGGGACCATCCCAGAAGGCTAAATACGACCATGTGACCGATAGCGAAAAGTACCGTGAGGGAAAGGTGAAAAGACCCCCGGGAGGGGAGTGAAAGAGAACCTGAAACCGTAAGTTTACAAGCAGAGAGAGCCTTATTAGAAGGGGCGATCTCGTACTTTTTGTAGAACGGGCCGGCGAGTTACGATATGATGCGAGGTTAAGCGTTAAAGACGCGAAGCCGAAGCGAAAGCGAATCTGAAGAGGGTGAGAAGTATCATGTCGTAGACCCGAAACCGAATGACCTAACCATGAGCAGGTTGAAGCAATGGTAAAACGTTGTGGAGGACCGAACACACGCCTGTTGAAATAGTCGGTGATGACTTGTGGTTAGCGGAGAAATTC
>JAFTSN010000004.1 GCA_017467275.1 Clostridia bacterium
GCCCACAAGCCAACGACTTAAATCGTCTTCGTTGATGGTTCTCAACTCTGCCTTCTTGCACCCGACGGCGAAAAGCGACGTTGCCGCCATCCCCAACGCCATCGGGATACACACAATTCTTTGCCTCAATGTCTTTTTCATAGTTCGTCCTCCTTGTACCTTTTTGGGTTTTTGAATTGCCCTCTATATATTAAACAATTCAGAAAGCAAAAATGGGCACAATTTTTTAAAATTTTTTTAATTTTTTTTATTTTACCATATTTTTCCTGTTTTATCAATAGTTTTTTAAAAAATCTAAGCGTTCCGACGATTCGGAACGCTTTTATGTTTGGCGTTTTTTTCTTTCCGCTTTGTCGATTGCCGCGGCAATCTGAATTAGCTGATTTTTTATATCCAAAAGGTCTCTCACAGCTTGCCGTTCCGTTCTCCCCTCCTCCCGCGCCTCGTTCTTTTCGAGGTAATCCTCGCAAGTATCGCCGCTTTTCACAATGGGAAGCTCGGATTTTTTCGGCAAAAATTCTTTAAGGCATATTCCGATATCTTGATCAAGAAACCAATCCATATCCCGCACGTAGAACCTTGAATAGTACTGACAGCCCTCGCATTTACCGTTTTCACGGTTTTCGTCGCGTTCGTCCTGATGAGAAAGAAGCACCACTCTCATGAGTATGGATTTGAATTGGGCGATATCGACGTCGTAATCGTCTAATCTCTCGTTTCCGTTTTTCGGCATAGTTTTTCCTCGCGTTGAAATACTTCGGTACATTAACCCCCACTTGCATGGAGTGTATCATAATTTAACAAGAATTCTTAAATTTGCGGAATTTATGTAAAATTCAGCTATAATTATTCTATCCTACTCCCTTAATTATAACATAGCGATAATTTTTTTCCCCGTAGGAAACCAATAGCCGTTCAGTAGATATTTAGTAGTTGTCTCTTTTTCTGTTTATGGAAAAAAATGGTATAATATAGCATAACATAGACATATAGGTAACACAAGTGGGTAAATACCGTTTTCCGCAATTTCCAATAAGAATCAACCCTGATTATATTAATAAAATCAGGTATATTGCCACGGAAAACAGCAGGTCTGCAAATAAAGAAATAGAACAGCTTATTATCCGTTATATCAAAGAATACGAAAGTAGAAACGGAGAAATTGAAACAGAAGATATAGAGCGTATGCTTGCTTCCTTAAAATAAAAGCGTTCCGACGATTCGGAACGCTTCTTTTTTCGTTTTGCGGGCATACCCGCATGACGCCTTACGGCGTGATAGCGCAAAACTGCGTTTTGCTTTTATGGGGGGCCTTTATGCGAGGGCTCCGCCCTCAACCTCCCGCAAGAAACTGAGTTTCTTGACTTCCTTATTTTTTTAAGAGGGTCTTGAGGCGTTTACAGGCTTCGAGGGTGGTTTCGCGGCTGCCGAATGCCGTTAAGCGGAAGAAGCCCTCGCCGTTTTTGCCAAAGCCGCTGCCAGGGGTGCCGACAACTTGGATATTTTCAAGCAGGTAGTCGAAAAATTCCCAGCTCGTCATGCCTTTCGGACATTCCAGCCAAATATACGGAGAGTTCTTGCCGCCCGTGTAGAATACGCCGCATTCGTCCATGCAGTCCGCGATTATTTTCGCGTTCTCGCGATAGTAGGCGAGGTTTTCTGCGATCTGCTTTTCACCCTCGGGCGTGAATACCGCCGCCGCGCCTTTTTGCACAATATACGATACGCCGTTGAATTTCGTCGTTTGGCGGCGAAGCCACATTTTGCGGAGCGACATGCCCGAAAACTCGAGCGCTTCGGGGACGACCGTGTAACCGCAACGGGTGCCCGTGAAGCCCGCTGTCTTGGAGAACGAGCAAAGCTCGATCGCGCACTTTTTCGCATTCTCGATCTCATAAATGCTTCTCACTGCGCCGTCCGTTACAAAACATTCGTATGCCGCGTCGTAGAGAATGACGGCGTTCTTTTTAAGCGCGTATTCCACCCACTTTTCGAGCTGGGCTTTGCTATACGAGGCGCCCGTGGGGTTGTTGGGCGAACAGATATAGATAATGTCTGCGTCCACGCTAGCGTCGGGCATGGGTAAAAAGCCATTTTCCTTATTCGCCGAGGCGTATATGATCTTTCTGCCTGCCATGGTGTTCGTGTCCACGTAGACGGGGTACACGGGGTCGGGCACAAGCACGACGTTGTCCTTGTCGAATAAATCCAATATGTTGCCGCAGTCGGATTTCGCGCCGTCCGAAATGAAAATCTCGTCCGACTCCAACGCCACGCCGCGACGGGCATAGTAGCCGCGAATACTCTCCTTTAAAAAGGGATAGCCCTGCTCGGGGCCGTAGCCCTTAAAGGTCTCCTTTTTCGACATTTCGTCCACCGCGCCGTGCATGGCTTCGATTACGGCGGGCGCGAGCGGCAACGTCACGTCGCCGATGCCGAGCCGTAAAACGGGCTTGTCGGGGTTTGCCGCCTGATAGGCGCTCACTTTTTTTGCAACCGTGGAAAACAGATAGCTTTCCGCAAGATTTTGATAACAAAGATTGGGTTTTAACATAGGTTTCCTTTGAATGAAGAAAGCGGAATGTTCCGTTCCGCTTTCCGTATTTTTTTATTTGGAGCCTTTCTCCATGTGCTTGACCGCACTCTTGATAAATTCGCGGAACAAGGGGTGCGCGTTGTTCGGACGGGATTTAAATTCGGGGTGGAACTGCACGCCGATAAAGAAATCGTTTTTAGGGTACTCGATCGCCTCGCAGAGCATACCGTCGGGAGACGTGCCTGCAATGACCATGCCGTTCTCCTCGAACACCTTTCTATATTCGTTGTTGAATTCGTATCTGTGGCGATGACGCTCCGCAATCTCGTCCTTGCCGTAAGCCGATTTCATGATCGGACCGAGCGTCTTGCAAGGGTATGCGCCAAGGCGCATTGTGCCGCCCATTTTCACGCCGTATTGATCGTGCATCAGATCGATTACGCGGTTCTTGCAATCCGCTTGGAACTCCGCAGAGCCTGCGCCCTCGAGCTTTAACACGTTGCGGGCAAATTCCACCGCCGCGATCTGCATGCCGAGGCAGATACCGAAATACGGGATATTGTTTTCACGCGCGTATTTGACGGCAACCATCATGCCCTCCACACCGCGTTCGCCAAAGCCGCCGGGGACAATAATCCCGTCCATGCCGCCAAGCTGTTCCTCGGCAGCCTCCTCCGTGAGCGTTCTGGTATCCACCCAGCTGATCTCCACCTTTGCGTCGTTCTCGTAGCCGCCGTGCGCGAGCGCTTCCGCAACGGAAAGATAGGCGTCGTGAAGCTGCACGTATTTACCGCAGAGCGCAATCTTGACTTGCTTGCTTCTCGCGTGAACGCGGTCGAGCATTTCCTGCCATTCCGTGAGATTGATTTCGCGGGGATCAAGCCTGAGAAGCTTACAAACAACCGAGGAGAAGTTCTGCTTCTCGAGCATCATGGGCGCTTCGTAAAGGACGGGCACCGTCAGGTTCTCGATACAGCATTCGGGCTCCACGCTACAGAAGATCGCCAGCTTATCCTTGACGTATTGGGGAAGGGGCTGATCGGCGCGGGTGAGAATGATGTCGGGAGAGATACCCATGCCCTGAAGCTGTTTCACAGAGTGCTGCGCGGGCTTGGATTTGAACTCGTCGGAGCCGGAAATATAGGGAACGAGCACCACGTGGATAAAGCAACAGTTTTCCTTGCCCACCTCGCGGCAGATCTGGCGCAGGGCTTCGATATGAGGCTGACTTTCAATGTCGCCCGTCGTGCCGCCGATCTCCGTTATGACAATGTCCGCGTTCGTCGTCTTGCCGACGTTGTAGATAACCGCCTTAATCTCGTTCGTGATATGCGGGATGACCTGCACCGTCGTGCCGAGATAGTCGCCGTTTCTCTCCTTATTGAGAACGCTCCAATAGATTTTACCCGAGGTGATGCTCGAATATTTGTTGAGGTTCTCGTCGATAAAACGCTCGTAGTGACCAAGGTCGAGGTCGGTTTCGATACCGTCGTCTGTGACGAACACTTCGCCGTGCTGGAAAGGACTCATTGTGCCGGGGTCTACATTCATGTAAGGGTCGAGCTTCTGCGAGGTCACTTTATAGCCGCGCAGCTTTAAAAGTCTGCCCAAAGATGCCGCAGTGATGCCTTTACCCAAGCCTGAAACGACGCCGCCGGTAACGAAAATGTACTTTGTCATAATGCTTATTCTCCTCTGTGTATTTTTATAACCTTTTGTTGTTTTTTAAATTTCAATTTCCCCTTGAAAAACGAGGGTCGCGGGACCCGTCATGAGCACGGTGTCCTCCGTCCAACGGATCACTAGCTCGCCGCCGAGCAGTTTCACCTTTATATCCTCGTTCCGATTTGCATGACCGTTCAACACCGCCGCAACCGCCGTTGCGCACGCGCCCGTTCCGCATGCCCAGGTCTCGCCGCTACCGCGTTCCCAAACCCGCATTTTAAGATCGTTTTTGCCCAAAACCTTGACAAATTCCGTGTTCACTCGGTCGGGAAAGATCGGAGCGTTTTCGTGGGCGGGACCAATTTTTTCAAGCTCGAGCGCGTCGGGGTCGGTGAATATCACGCAGTGGGGATTGCCCATGGAAACGCAGGTGATCTCTGCCATGCCCCCCGCGATTTCCGTTTTCCGCGCCACAACTCTGCCGTTTTCGTCCGCTTCGAGCGACACGGGAATTTCTTTCGGGTCAAGCACGGGCGCACCCATGTCCACTTTCACCGTTTCCGTTTTTCCGTCCTCGCCGATATGGAGCTGAAGCGTTTTGATGCCGCTCAGCGTCTCGATAGAAAGCGCGGTCTTTTTGACGCGGCCCGAATCATAGAGATATTTCCCCACGCAACGGATCGCATTTCCGCACATTTTCCCCTCGCTTCCGTCCGCATTGAACATGCGCATTTTCGCGTCTGCAACCTCGCTCGGGCAAATGAGAACGATTCCGTCCCCGCCGATGCCGAAATGGCGGTCGGACAGGCGAACGGAGGCTTCGTTCGGGTTTTCAAACGGCTCGTCCAAGCAATCGAAATAAATATAGTCGTTGCCGATGCCGTGCATTTTGTAGAATGTTCGTTTCATAATTTTATGTTTCGGATTCGCCAATGCGTTTTTGGTCGTTTCCCGCCGTGAGTTTACACACCCGTAAACGAACAAGGGGAAAACCGACGAGGCGCAAAGACGAGCCCTTATACGAATTTCGTTCGGTTGATTGGGTTGCGTTAAAATTCGGAGAAGGGTTTGGATTTGCGCCAAGCTCGGAAGCTTCCCCGCCGTGAGTTTACACACCCGTAAACGAACAAGGGGAAAACCGACGAGGCGCAGAGACGAGCCCTTATACGAATTTCGTTCGGTTAATCCATTATAATATACGCTTCGCGTTCTGCGCCAACCGACACATACTTAATCTTACAGCCGCAAAGCTCTTCCAGATAGCGGATATAATCGAGCGCTTCTTTGGGAAGATCTTCTTTCTTGCGGCATTTGGAAATGTCGGTGTGCCAGCCCTTGACCGTTTTGAACACGGGCTTGCAATCGTCGAGCACGTCCGCAAACGGGAAGTCCTTGACTTCCTTGCCGTCGAGGGTGTAAGCCACGCAGACCTCGATTTCCTCATAGTCGGAAAGAACGTCCATTTTCGTGAGCGCGATCTCTTTCGCGCCCTGACAACGGATTCCGTAGCGGGAAGCAACGACGTCGAAAGGCCCCACTCTTCTGGGTCTGCCCGTCGCCGCGCCGTACTCGCCGCCGAGTTGACGAAGTCTCTCTGCCTTTTCGCCGAAATATTCCGCCGTGAACGGACCCTCGCCGACGCAAGTGGAATACGCTTTCATGATGCCGATAGAGTTGTCGAGCTGAAGCTGGGGCACGCCCGCGCCGATGGGCGCATAGGCGGCGATAGTCGAGGACGAGGAGGTGTAGGGGTGAATACCGAAATCGATATCCCTCATTGCGCCGAGCTGCGCCTCGAACATGATGTTCTTACCTGCGGCGTTCGCCTCGGTCAAGTACACACCGACGTCACAAACGAACGGAGCAAGCTTGGTGCCGTACTCCTCGAAATAGGCGATGATATCCTCCGTTTTCACGGGCTCTGCCTGATAGCCGCCGACAACCGTCAGATTTTTCCATTCAACGATGTCCGCCACGCGCTTATAGAGGCGCTCTTTATTCAAAAGCTCACCCATACGGAACGCCTTTTTATAGTATTTGTCGGCATATACGGGCGCGATTCCGCGACGGGTCGAGCCGAACTTCTTGCCCGCAAGACGGTCCTCCTCAAGACAGTCCTGCAAGACGTTATAGGGCATGGTGATCACGGCGCGGTCGCTGATCTTAAGGTTTTCGGGGGTGATTTTGATCCCCGCCGCCGTGAGGCGACCCATTTCCTCGACAAGGTGCTTGATGTCGATGACCATACCGTTGCCCATGACGTTCACAACGTCCTCGCGCAAAATCCCCGAGGGCAAAAGATTCAAAATGAATTTTCCACGCTCGTTAATGACCGTGTGCCCCGCGTTGTTGCCGCCCTGATAACGGCAAACGACGTCGAAATCCTCGGACAAAAGGTCCACCATTCTGCCCTTGCCTTCGTCGCCCCAGTTGATACCGCAAATAGATGTAAGCATATTTCGTTTCTCCTTTGCTTTTTCTTAAGAAAGGTACTCGAACACGCAAAAAACCGAGCATTTTTCCCTTCCAAACGGAAAAAATGCCGCTCTTGCCTATTTTTTTGTACGTCTTATTATACTGCTTTTTTTTCCTCCTGTCAAGTCTGAAACACCTTAGGAAAAACTTTTCTTTAAAAATTTTTTCTCCCCTCTTGACAAACGCAAAAAAATGCGTTATTATATATAGAAAATAATGATTTATTTTATGGATGCCGATAGGAGATCGGCAAAGGAGGGAATTATTATGCACTGT
This sequence comes from Clostridia bacterium, assembly GCA_017467275.1. Taxonomy (GTDB): domain Bacteria; phylum Bacillota; class Clostridia; order Christensenellales; family Borkfalkiaceae; genus Scatosoma. Next base: position 6,953 of record JAFTSN010000004.1, read on the forward strand.
AAAAAATGTGGAGAAAAGCTTGCATTGCGCTTTTGCGAAAACGAGGGGCTCGTGCCCTATTGCAACAAATGCGAAGCCTTTGAGTTTCCGCAGTTCGCCGTGGCGGTTTCTATGGTCGTGACCAACCGCGCGCAGGATAAAATTCTGCTTGCAAAGCACGTTGGGGACGACGATTTCATTCTGCCTGCGGGCTATATCAAAAAGGGCGAGAATGTGGAAAAGACGATCCCCCGCGAGCTCAAAGAGGAGCTGGGGTTGGAGCTTGTGAAGAGCAAGTATATGGCATCCCGCTATCATTCCGAGCGCGACGTGCTCATGATCAATTTTATCGTGATCGTGGAGGATAAGCCGTTAAAGCTCAAGACGGACGAGATTGCCGAAGCAAAATGGTGCTCCATCGAGGAAGCGGCGGAAACGGTCAAGAAAGATACGATTGCGGAAATCTTCCTTTTCAACGCACTCAAAGAGATCAAGAAGAAAATTTAAATAAATGCACTATGCGATATTAACCATGCCGCCACGGCGTGGTTTTAATATACAAAAAATCAGAATCAACGTAAATCGATCCTGATTTTTTCATGAATAGGTATGCGGCTTTTTGCGCCTTAAGCCTTAATAACAACGCTAAAGTCGTATTTCTCGCCCGGATTTATCCTACATTCGTACAGAGGATCGTCGCCGCCACAAGAATGAGAACCGACCCCGCTCATGCGATAATCTACGTGCAGGTATGAGCCATTACTTTTAGTCATATCCTTTTTATGCGTTGCTTTCCAGTTTTCGGTTATATCGAAAGAAGTCATACAAAACGAGAACTTGTCGGACGATATTTCGAAGTCAACACCGCCCACCGAGAAAGACAACCACTTCGTATCAACTCTGCTGTTGCATTCCTGCGGTTTTTCATAACTGTTTTTAGCGTCGTCGGGAGTATAGCCGTACCAATCGAGCGTAGCATATTCGCGCTTATCCTCATAGCACTCCTCGGGCCCGTAGCCGAAATATCTAACGTTTGAAGCTTTTTCTTTAAACGAAAGCCTGTAACCGTAACGCGGCAACCAAAATCTAAAAGAATTGTTAATTGCCCCTTTTTGTCTTATGGTAACTTTTTCTCCGTCAAACACATGCTCAATAACACCCTTGCTTATATACCGCCTTCCCGGAACCGCAAAAATAAAGTTGCCTCCCACCGTAACCTTCCCGTTTTCCTCTTTCGCAAAAAGATCGCATATTTCTAGCCATGGATACTGCATTTCGCCGAAAAGCGGGGTTTTACGCCAGCTTTGAGCAATTCCGCCTGCGTGAATCGTTCCGTTATCGCCACCTACTATTTTATTGTCGTTGTCGGTGGGAATTCTCCAAGCGCAAAATTCAAGGGGCGAAAAAAGCAGCTCCTTGCCGTCTTTTTTTATACTGCAAATAATCCCCGTATCTTTTCTGAAAACGTATTCAAGCCCGTTGTTTTTTACCTTGTATTCGACGTCGGACTGATAGAGCGCAGGCGGGGTGATTCTACGTTTCTTTTCCGTATTTTTGCTGTTTAACGCAAAGGTTTTTTTGTATACGGAGTGTTCCTTGTTTGCCCACACAGTATCCGATTTAAGGCGTACCCAAAACCTTATAATTGCGTTTTTGGCACAATATTCGTCGGTTTTTATGTAAGCAATCACTTTTTCGCGGGGATTTGCTTCTATACTTACGGCGTCGGTTTTTACCGTTTTGCCGTCCAAAACTATCTCGTAGGATACGTCGAAATTAGAGAGCGGAACAAAGAAACTGCGGTTGAAAATTTCATACTCGCATTCGCCGATCCTTGTTATTTTAACAGGGGAAAAGCATGCGCCCGCCTCTAAAAGAGCGGAATGGGGCGTGCGGTCAGCGGACACTATCCCATCCATACAAACGTTGAATAAATGATGTTTTTCGCCAAAGTCTCCGCCATAGCCGAAATATTCTTTGCCGTTCTCATCCTTAAGCCTCACGGCTTGATCGCACCATTCCCAAATAAAACCACCCATACACCTTTCGCTTTGTTGGATTATGTCGTCATAAAATCTCAAATCGCCACAGCTGTTTCCCATTGCGTGCGAGTATTCGTGGAAAACAATCGGCAATTTTATGGACGTATTTTTTATCATCTTTTTAAATTCGGGAAGTTCAGAGTAGCCAAGTACCATCATACCGAAATTTTCGTTGATATAGTTATCCAGCTCGGGATTGTATACGCTTACGGTATTATTTTCTTCGCCCACGTGCATTGCGGTAACCATTCCGAACGCTTGGTAGTGCAAAGGTCTGGTTTTGTCTTTGGCTTTGAAATATTCCACGCATTTTTCGAGGTTTTTGCCCCACCCCGATTCGTTCCCGAGCGACCATATAACGATACTCGAATAATTTTTGAACGCCTCGTACATTCTAGCCATTCTGTCTACAAAAACCGCTTCGAACTGTTCGTGATTAACGATTTCATCCCAGCCTACCACATACGACGTTCCATGGCATTCTTGATCTGCCTCGCACATAACGTAAAATCCAAATTCATCGCAAAGCTCGTAAAAGCGCGGATCGTTTGGATAATGTGACGTGCGTATGGCGTTGATATTATACCGTTTCATAATCGCAAGCTCGTTTTTGATAAAGTCATAATTCAACGCGTAGCCGCTGTCGGGGGAGAAATCGTGTCGGTTGACTCCGTATAATTTTATCGGCTGTCCGTTAACCTTATAAACGCCGTTTTCCGTCTTGCTCGTCCTAAACCCCACTTTCTGAAAAACGTATTCGCCGTTGCAATAAAGCACCAAAGTATAAAGATACGGCGACTCCGCCGACCAAAGCGAGGGATTATTCAACTTGAAGCTAAACGCGTCGCTTACCACAGCGGAAAAAATCTCGTTGTCGCCGTCGTAAAGTGCGGCGGAAACGGGAAGAGCGGACTTGACTTTCAGTGAAAAATTGCCGTCCATATCCGCGAGCACCGAAAAATCCTCAAGCCCATTTTCGGCTCGTTCCAAAATATATACGTCGCGGAAAATTCCCGACATTCGTATCTTATCCTGATCGTCGAGATACGAGCCCGAGCACCACTTGAAAACGAGCACACACAAACGGTTGTCGCCGTCGTTAAGAAACTGAGTAACATCAAAGGCGGAATCTTGATGCGGAACTTCTCCGTAGCCGACGAACCTCCTGTTTAACCACACGTAAACACAGCTGTCCTTCCCCTCGAAATGAAGCTCGTATTTTTTGTGCGCCTTTTTTGAAACATTAAAATTCTTGACGTATCCCGCACAAGGGTTTTTTATCGGAGGAAAAGGCGGGTTGAAAATAAAGGGGTATGGCGAAGTTTGATATTGCAGATAATCGTCGCCATGCGTCTGCCAGTTCTCGGGAACTGTAATTTTCTTAAAGTCCTCGCAATTCCCCTCTTCTCCTATAAAATCTTGCATATCGTATGCCGATTTTACGTGCTTGAATAACCATTCCCCGCAAAGAGAGATGAAAAACGCCGATTCCTCACGCTTTTCACCGCGTTTTTCAGCGCTTTCGAACGGAATGAAATAACTGCGGTAATCAAGTTCGTTGAGGTTGAAAACGCGTGGATTTCTATGTAGATCAAGTTCATAAATTTTCATAAATATTTTCTCCATGTCTTATCTTGACAAAAGTTTATAAGAATAGTATAATACTAAAAACGGAATTTGTAAAGAATTTGTAAATATGAAATATCCGAAAAAATATAAAAATCCTACACACGGATAGGGGGTTTTATGTGTTCAGTTTTGACTATCACCGAAAGAATGCGCCGCTTGCTTCCGATTTATTCCATAACCGTTGGTTTTAATCACGTCCAACACGATATGTACCGTCCCAAAGGTACGTTTTTTCACCATTTTTTATGCGTAAACGAGGGCGAGGGCTTTTTTAATTTCAACGGAGTAAAAACGGTGCTCAAAAAGGGCAGCGCGGTGTTTTTGCGTAAAGAATTTCCCGTAGACTACGGCCCCACGCACGGAGAGTTCAGAACGTCGTGGGTAACCTTTGACGGAGACGGAGCAACCGCGCTGTTCGAATATTTTGACGTAGGAAATTATGCCGTGATAACTTCAAGCGGAGTTTTGGATAAAATTGCAAAAATTTACGCGCTTTCTGAACGTAATGCCCCCCCAGAAATGCTTTCGCAAAAAGTTTACGAGCTTGCAATAGAATATTTCAGCGTACTTAAAAAGCAAAACGGGCCGTTTGCACTGAAAAAAGCCAAAGAATACATCGAGAAAAATTATAATCGGGATATATCGGTGGAGAACATTGCAAGTTTTTCCGGAATTTCGCAATCACTGCTTTTTAAACTGTTTCGGGAAAAAGAAAAGAGCACTCCTACCGAATATTTACGCGCGGTGCGTATTGCCAAGGCGTCGCAACTGTTAATCGAAGGCAAATGCAAAATTTACGAAACAGCGTCTGCGTGCGGCTTTTCGGACGTTGCGTACTTTTGCAAGGTGTTTAAGGCAGAAACGGGAATAACTCCAAACGCCTATAAAAATAAACTCTTATACTGATTCAAACAATTATTGAAAATAGCGTTATATGTAAGGCGTTGCGCTTAATTTGAAAAATCCTTATAAAGAATCGGGGACGGTCGTTTTACCGTCCCCGATTTCCTTTTTGCCGTGAAATTATTTTCTCTCGAAGCTGTCGCAACAGGTGCAGCACTCCGCTTCCGAGGAACAGGTGTTGCCCACGTGGATCTGCGAGAGACAGCAATAGTCGCCCGAACAGTTAAACTTACATTCGGTCACGTTGCAGCCAATACTAGTGTTTACGTTGCTTTTCATGTCGTTCATGGTAAAAAACCTCCTTTTTGTAGAAACAGTATACGCAAAACCCGTTCGGATTATTGACTTTTTTTAAAAATTCCTGTAAAATAATAAAAACGGCAATTTTTCCCGAAAGGATGTTTGCAGACAGTATTTCAAAAAACAACCGAGGAGGAACGGTATATGAAAGTTATTTTAAAAGCCGACGTTAAGGGTAGCGGCAAAAAAGGCGATATCATTGAGGTGTCTGACGGCTATGCAAAAAATTTTCTTTTAAAGAAAGGACTTGCGGAGGCGGCGACGGCTTCGGGCATCAACGAGATCAATCAGAAGAAAGCGGCGGACGCCTACCATAAAGCGGAAGAGCTCAAAGCGCAAAAGGCACTTGCAGCCGCGCTGAAAGGTCAGATAGTCGAGGTCAAGATCAAGGTGGGCGAAAACGGCAAGATGTTCGGCAGCGTGACGGCGGCGAACGTCGCGGCGGCGCTTAAGGAAAAGGGCTTCGATATCGATAAGAAGAAAATTAAAATGGACACCGTGAAAACGCTCGGCTCGCTCGAGGCGGAAATACGGCTCATGGAGAACGTCACGACGAAGATCACCGTGAACATCGTCGCGCTTTAAAGCATTCCCGCGCTTCCTGTTTTTGGAAGCGCGGGCTTTTTTATTCTCTCAAAAATCGGAAGTCTTTGTCGCCTTGACTTTTCGTTTTTTCCGTGATAAAATAAAGCTACGGAGAAAAAATTATGAAACTTGCCCCTATTTTTACAGACCACGCGGTGTTTCCCGCAAATAAGCCCGTGCGAATATACGGCGAGGGCGTGGGCACCGTGACGGTCTCACTCGGAAACACTTGCGTCTCCACCGAAGCGAACGGGCGTTGGCTCGTTACCTTCCCCCCTCTTCCCCACGGCGGACCCTTTGCGCTCGTCGTTACTTGCGGAAATGAAACTGTCGTTTTAAAAGATATCTATCTCGGCGAGGTGTACCTTTTAAGCGGACAGTCGAACATGGAATTCAAGCTCCATGAATCCACGCGCCCGCAAGCGGAATACAAGAGCGACGAAAAAATTCGTCTTTTCACTTCAGACCGTGCTTGGCGCAACAAAGAGCACTTCCGCTCCCGCGACGGCTGGCTCCTCTGCGATAAGGAAACGGCGGGGCATTGGACGGCAATCGGCTACGAGCTGGCGCATTGCATACGGGAAAAACGGGACGTCGCAATCGGGCTTATCGCCTGCTATCAGGAAGCCTCGGTTATCGAGGCATGGTTGCCCGAGGCAATTGCAAATAGCCCCGAATTCTTTTTAAATCCCGAAGCGAAGCACTGGGATCACCATGCGCCCGCTTTTGAGGACTGGAACAGCGCGGGGAAGCTATATAATAGCCTTTTTCTGCAAATTGCACCCTTTGCCGTGACGAGAGTGATCTGGTATCAGGGCGAGAGCGACTCCACGGTTGCCGAAGCGGAAATTTACGATCGGGAGCTAATCGCTTTAATGGGCGTTTGGAGGCAGGAGCTTTTCGATGAGACCTTGCCCGTGACGGTTATTCAGCTTGCGGACGCAAAGGCTTGCTATTATCCCGACGGCTGGAAAGCGATACAGGAAGCACAGCTTCGTGCGGTAAAACAGGACCCGCTCGCAACGCTTATCGTCTCGCGTGACGTCTGCGAATCGGATATAGGGCTTCATCCTCCCACCAAAAAGCTCCTCGCAAGACGTATTGCAGACTCTCTTTAAAAAAGCATTTTCGGACAGTTTTAAACCAATCCCCCAAAGTCAAGCGAACTTTGGGGGATTAGTGCATCGTTTCTTATTTTTTTAAATTTTCGATTCGCTGTTCAACCTCTTGGCATGAAATATTTTCAGCTTTGATAAAAACGGATTTTACCACCGTAGCATCAGCGTCAGCCCAAGAACCGTTTTCCCGACAAGCGATCTTTATAACGGCATAGCCCGAAATATTCCCGTCTACCGTTAAAATGATATCGACAAACGTTTTTTCTTTTCCTTGATCTAAATTATTTGGATGCCAATAAACCGTATCGTCGGGGGCTATTTGCACCGTCTGACTATATTCGTTGTTCCACCGAAATTCCCCATCGTCCGCCAAACACTCGAAGATTGCATTTTTGTCCGAATGACGAACGGTGATTAAATTATTCGGTACGCCCGAAGTAAAATGCCAAGTATTGAGCTCGATCATTCCGTCCGCTTTAACCTCATCGCTCTTTTCAGAACAGCCGACAGCAAAAAGCGACGTTACCGCGATTGCCAATACCATTAGAATCTGTATAATTCTTTGTCTCAATGTTTTTTTATAACAAAACCTCCTTTGTTTTACGAACTAAACGGGATTGACGATAAAACTACGTCGCCCCATCCCTTTTGATAATAAAGGGCTTGCATATAATGATAGTACGGTTTATTTTCCGTTTGTTTGCTACCGTCTGTGTAAGTGGCATATGCGGTCATTCCCACATAAATCACACCAGAGTCTCCACTCTCTCCCACAAATAAATCATAGGGAATCACAACTTCCTTACCCTGTTTGAACTCTATGAAAAAATAAGCAGAATATGGCCAACTATCGGGCTTCATATAAACATACGATTCGCCGTATTCTTCCGAGAAAAACACATCGTCGTCTATTTCTTCGACCACGTAAACGAGATCATTGTTTACAATCTTACAGGAATACGTATCGATCGCAGAAGAATGAACCAACATCACCTGCATGGTCATATTCGCAATGCCTTCCGCATAGTTTCCCGAAGAATTCTTAAACGGAGACCTATTGCCTAACTCCCCACGAGAGTAATTCACAAACAAACGAATATCATTGCTTGAATAACTCGTCTCCTCGCCCCTATACGCAACTTGAACAGCCGGAGAAGGCGAAGCTGTGGTTCTTTGAATATTGACCGTTTCTATTAATCTCTGATATCCCGCATGCACCCCAAAGCCAGAGAACAAATAATTTTTCCATTTTTCCGAATCGGCGGACAAAATATTGTTTTCCGTTTCCAGCTCCGCAATTTTATCCGACTGTGCTTTATTGGCGCTCTCCTGCTCCGCTATTTTCTCCGCTTGCGCCGATTTTTCCGTTTCGAGCCCCGAAATCGTGCTCTCAAGCTCTGCAATCCTTTCCGTCTGTGCGTTCAGCTTTGCGTTCAACTCGTCGATTTGCTTTTGCGAATTCTCGCTAGCACATCCCGCACAAGAAAATGCCATAATACCCAACATAGCCACACTGATAATCCTTTTTTTCAAAATAAAACCTCCTTTTGAAAAATCTTCCAGTAGATATATTATAATTATCAATATATATTTTGTCAAGCAATACAATCATATTTTTTGATAATTTTTTACAGTGCCTTTCGTCTTTTGAAAAAATTTTAAAAAAGGGTGGCTTAAACCGCTTGCAAGGTTGTTGAAAAAGTGTTAAAATAAAGCCGTTAAAAGAGTAATGGGAAACGAGGTTTAACCAATGAATACGCAAAACGAAAAAACGGAAATATCGGAAGCGGAGGTCGCGCCCGTGGAGACGGAGCGTCCGCTCCCGCCTAAAATCACGCGCGCACACATCAACCAAAGACCCAATAAAAAGCAAGAAACTCTATATTGGGCAAAAACGGTCTTTCTTTTGCTCTCCTCGGCGTTTTTGCTGTCTTTTTCCTCCTATTCGATCATTGCGCCCAATAATTTCGCCATCGGCGGGATCACGGGTCTTGCGATCATTTTCGAGAGAATCATTAAGCTGCCGCAGAGTATCACGATCATTTCGCTCAATCTCCCCTTGCTCATACTCGCATTTTTTAAGGTGAAAAAGAAATTTGCGATTATGTCCCTTCTCGACGTTGCTCTCCAATCCCTCTTTTTATTCTTAATGGAAAATTTGGGAATGCCCCGTCTCGATTTCGGAGAACAGCAGATTTTCGCCGCGCTTGCGGGCGGTATCGGAATTGGTACGGCAATCGGGTTTGCATTCAAGATCGGCGGCAGCACGGGCGGCATGGACATCGTTGCCGTCATGGTGCAAAAGAAATTCCCCGCCCCCTCGATCGCGTGGATGATTTTCATTTTGAACTGCGTTGTGATCGCCGCTTCTTTCTTTGTCTATAAGGATACCGCACCCACGCTCGCCCTTCAGCTCCTCCCGCTCATCAAGGCGGCGTGCGAGCAATACGTTGAAAGCAAGGTGAACGACGCGATCAACAACGGCGTTCAGTCTGCGATCGAATTCCGCGTGATTACGGATAAGCCCGAGGAATTATCGTATGCAATCTTATCCAGGCTGGGGCGGGGCGTGACGGAGATTTCCGCCAAAGGCATGTATACGAAAGAAGCCCACTCCATGCTCGTGTGCGTGATCTCCCGCCGTCAAATCACCGCGTTTAAAAAAGTGATCAAGGAGGTCGATCCCGATTCCTTTGCGGTCATGTCGAGAGTGTCGCAGGTGCTCGGACTCGGCTTCTTCACAAGCGAAGAATAACCCCTTTTTAAGCCCTTTCCCTCGCTGCGTTGGAAAGGGCTTGTCTTTCCCTTTTGCCAAGCGGGAAAGAGGCGTTTTTTATGTGACTTCCCCTTTTTAGCGGTTTTATACCCCGAAAAACCAAAAAAAATCGCGTTTTTCCCTTTAAATACGCGACTTTTTCTATTTCTACGCTTGACATTTGCCTATAAATCGTATATAATGAGATTACTTAAATGAAAATTTAAGAATTAAAAACAAAGGGGATAACTCTTATGAACAAAGGCGAATTTATCAAAGCAATGGCGGAAAAAGCAGGATTTACGAACAAAGACGCGGCAGCCGCCTACGACGCATTCATCGCTACCGTTACGGAAGCTTTGAAAGCAGGCGACAAGGTGCAGCTTGTCGGTTTCGGTTCTTTCGAGGTGAAGAACGTGCCCGCTAAAACGGGTATCAACCCTCAGACGAAAGAGAAAGTCGAGATCGCGGCTTGCAAGAAACCCGTTCTTAAATTCGGTAAAGCGTATAAGGACATCTTTAACGCGTAAGATTCAGGCATTGGTTTCAAAAAACCCGCCGTCCTTTCAGGGCGGCGGGTTTTTTACGTCTTTTAAACCGCCACAGCCCCTCTCGCACTAGCGCATAGAAAAACACGCACGCACCCGTCACGCCAAACGCGGGATACACCTCACCCACGATCCGCTTAAAGGAGACGAACGAAGCGGCGAAGGTCAAGCCTACCAACGCCGTTTTCCCCACCGCCCCGCCTCTTACGCCCGCTAAACGGTAGAGCGGGTAAAAAGAGGAAAACAGCGTGGTTGCAATCCCGCCGAACGACAATGCAGAAAAAACCGCACTGCTTCCTCCGAGCACGTAGAATAGAGGCAACGCCTTGGAATAAGAGCATTTATCGTGCGCAAGAACGGAAAGAATCAAGCCGATTGCGCCGCCGATCAAAATCGCCGCACCGCCGCAAACGCCAACGCCGCCCTTTTTCAGCGTCCAACCTAGATCGCACAAAACAGGCATGGATAAAAAGGCGTTCATACCCACGTAGAGGAGCACGCCCAAAAACGGAAGAATTTCTCCGTCCGTAGGCTCGGGCGGCGACAGTCTTCCGCCCTGAACGGCGAGAAAAACAACCCCGAGCAACACGGCGGGCGTCAAGATTGCATTGACAACGCCCAATCCTTTCACGCCCCGTCCACCGATCAAACACGCCAAAAGCAGAAGCAAAAAAGCGGAGAATACTCCCCCGCGCGGCAAGAGCTCGTTCACAGCGGAAAGCATTCCTGCCGCCGTGACAAAGCCGCCGAATAAAATCAGAGCTTTAACGGGAAGCGCAAAGGCGCCGAACAGGTTTTTTAAAACACCTGAAAACCCGCCGTATTTTGCGCCCAGCCGAAAAAACAGGAGAAAGAAAAACAGGAAACAACCCGTTGCCGCTATCGTGCGCGGTAAAAAGAAGCCGCCGAAAAACTCGATCAGCTCTCTACCTGAAATAAATCCCGCGCCCATTACCGAGCCGACGATCGAAAACGTCGCCCCCGCACGCACCCCCAAGCGTTCTCTTTTCTCCAAATGCCACCTCCCTCTCTTTTATAAAACGCAAAACCCCAACGGTTTAGAACACCGTCGGGGTTTTTTGTTTGTCGTTTAATGCTTTATCTTGCGCCGCCGCCGCCACCGCCGTGACCGCCGCCCGAGAACCCGCCGAAGCCGCCGCCACCGCCGCTCATGCCCGTAAACGAGCCCGTTTTTGATTCGGGGCGCGCCATAGCCACAACGGACATACTCCTTAAGCAGCGACTCAATATATAGTAATCGAACAAGGTCATATCCGCGCTGTTCGTGCACCAGACAGGCGGCTCGAGCAGGATATTCTTGAATTTCCCCTCCCATTCGTCCGTCACGCCGAGCACCTGCGCATAGGGCAGGATATCGTAGAACAGTTCGGGATTCTCCTCGAGCATGAACTTGATTTTGTCCTCCTCCGTGTAGAGGATAAAATCCTTGAAGCCGAGAATCTCGCCGAGAACGCGTGCGTATTTTTCGGTGTGCGACATCGCCGTGGAGCCGAGGAAAAGTATCGCCCAAGCAAACACGCAGACGATTCCCTTTTCAAAGCCCGTCAGAAGATAATTTCCGAGGAAGCCAATATACACGACGCTAGCAATCAGCGCAAGGATTGCGACGATGAAAAAGGAGCCGAGCTTCCCCGCTTTTCTATGCTTAAACTTCCGATCGTTTCGGAGCCGCAATAAAACGCCGACCGCTAAAACGGGTACCGCCATAAGCGCCCCGAAGACGTAACCGTATCCACCGCCCACGAGCGCAAAGCCCGCAATTAATAGCGGAAGCATAAACAGGAGCACGGAAAGCAACCCGCAGAGGATAAAGCCCGCCATGGATCTCTTTTCATAATGCGGAATATCCTTTGCCGTGACGAGCTGCGTCGCCTTGTCCGCCGCCTCATAGAATTTATATTTGAGAGAGGAGACGGAGACGACGTCATCACTTCTAAAAAGTCCGTTATAGATCGCGCGCTGATGGGCGGGCGCGTCCGCAGGGAACGGCTTTTCCGTCTTACTCAAAACAGGATCGTCCTCGTCCGAGAGATCGATCGTCAAATACCCCTTTGCCGCCAACCAATAGATCATGGAGGTTATATCCTCTCTATCCACCGACGAGTCGATGAGTCTGCCCATTTTCAGGGGATCCATTTCGTGCGGTGCCTTTAAACCGACCACGACCACAAGCTCCCGTTTTTTCTTTGTAAATCTGACGATTATAAACGACACGGCAAACAGTGCGATCCCCGAAAGCAGAATCAAAAGCGCGGGCAACGTGAACATACGGCTCGCCGCATACGATTGAAGCACACCCTCCGCAAGCTCGAATTTGAGCGTGATTCCCGCCGCCATGCGCTCGTCATAGCTGTCGTTAAACAAAACGGGCAGCTCGTCTGCATACATTGTCAGGGTCTTTTTATCCTCGGAAAGTTCAACGATATCGACGTATTTATTCTCCTTGGAACCGTATTCCGCGCTGTAAACAGTCTGCGAAACAAGGGCTGAGGGGAAATAGACCGTGACCGAAACGTCCTTTAAGGGCACCGCCCAGCCCGAGCCGATCAAATCAAGCAGCATACCGTTTTTCACCTCGTTAGAGGTGGTGTGTACGGTGTAGCCCAGCTCATAGGTCCACCGCTTTCCCTTATCCGCATTCCCGATACACTCGATATCGAGGAAATTTTCGTTGTGAGGATTTTTGATAACGTCCCAAGCAAACTCGTCGTTCCCGTTACATTTCGCCCAGACGTCAAAATACCGATCCCCCTCGTCAATGGGCAGGGAACGGAAAAACATAGTCAGTCCCGAGCTTAAAAATTCAACGTCGATTCTCTCGTTAAAGACGATGGATCGATCGGCTTTTATCTCCGCCTCGACCTCGTAGCTGTGCACGGCAAGCGTGGCGCTTGAAGCCGCCGAAGCAACGGGCGTCTCCGTCCTTTTCCCAAAAACGGGAAACAGACAGGAAATCAGCGCCGCGAGGCAAAGCGCCGCCGCGAGCAAAATCCTGCCCGTTCTGACGGAAAAAGACGTCCGCTTTCCTGCAAAATTAACTGCATTCATTTTCATGGACTTTCTCCGTTTTGATTGCGTTCTATCCGATCAAAAGGATACTTTAACGTTCTTGCGCTCTTCCTCGCTATCGAGCTCGAAGTAGGTCAGCTTCTCATAACCCTTTCTCTTGGCAATAATGCAAGGCGGGAAGATCTCGATCTTCGTGTTGAAAGTCTTGACCACGCCGTTATAATAGCGTCTCGCGCTCTCCAGCTCGTTTTCAAGCCCTTTGAGCTGATTCTGAAGGTCGATAAAGTTCACGTTCGCCTTTAAATCGGGGTAGCTTTCGCTCACGGCGTTCAAGAGTACCTTCAGCGAAGAATTGAGCTGCTGCGCCGCCGCCATTTTCGCTTCGGGGGTCGTTGCCGCGCCCGCCGCATTTCTCGCCGCGATCACCTTTTCAAGCGTTTCGCTCTCATGCTTGGCATAGCCTTTCACGGTCTCCACGAGGTTGGGGATAAGATCGTAACGCTTCTTGAGATAAACGTCGATGGTTGCCCATGCTTCCTCCGCCTTATTTTTTAAGCGGACAAACATATTCGACGTGCTGATCCACCAACCAACGATCCCGATCACGATCGCAAGCACCACGACCGCCACGACGATCCCGATGATCGCCCCTACGGGAAACAACAATGCGTTCAACATAATTTTTTCTCCTTTTCGCGCAGGCATATTCTTTATTCTTTTCCCGCGCCTGATTTTATTATACTATAAATCGCGCAAAAAATCAATAATTTGACAAAAAATTTTTTCAGTCCGTACAGCCGTCGATAAACGCTTTGACGTCCGCATAGACCTCCTCCTTTTTCAGCTCGTTCAAAACCTCGTGCCGCATTTCGTGATAGAGCCGTCCCGAGACGTTTTGATAGCCCGCGTCGCGCAGATCGTTTTGCGCCGCAACCCATTTATCCTCGCTGATCATAATAGGATCGTTGCTCCCTGAAATAAAGAAAATGGGCAAGTTGGGGTTTTGTACGCGATAACGCTTCTTGTCGTAGGTGTTTTTCATGAGCCGAAGCAGGTTTTCAAAACCGTTACAGGTGAACACGAACCCGCATTTTTTATCCGCGTTGTAGGCGTCGACCACGCTCTTATCCCTCGTCAGCCATGCGTTCTTCCCCTCGCCGGGGAAGTTTTTGTCTCCGTTTCCCGTCGCGAGCGCCGCCATCATTTTACTCCTGTGCCTTTCCCCTCTAAATAGCCCGATCGTCTTATCGAGCGCAATCCCCGCGCCCGCAAGCGCGTTCTTGCTCGGCGAGCCGCTCACAATCAGCCCCTCGATTTCCTTATCGTGCTCCTGCAAAAATACGCGCACAATCATCGCGCCCATGCTATGCCCCAATAATACGACGGGCAAATTTTGATAGCGCTCTTTAAGCGCTTTCGTCACTTTGAAAACGTCGTTGACGACGGCTTCCCCCGTCTTATCGCCGAAATATCCGAGCTCCTCGTCGCTTTTCACCGATTCGCCGTGCCCGCGCAAATCGTGCGCCGCGGCAATATAGCCGTTTTCCGCGAGATAGCGCATAAAGCCGTCGTAGCGCGCGATATGCTCGCACATACCGTGCACGATCTCCACAATCCCCTTTGCTTCCTTCACGCCGCCCTCGGGCAAATACGCTTTACAGAACAGTTCCACTTCGCCGTAATCAGAGCGTATTTTAAAATTTTCAGACTCTATCATATTCTCTCCTTTTTCATTTCTAGAGGCAAAGAAAAACGGATTCCCTCGGGCAATCCCGAAAGAATCCGCTCGTCTTTTCTTCCGTTACGCCTTTGCGAACAAAAGATGATTGAAAAGCAAAAGCCAAACAAGGTCAACCCAACCGATCACACCGACGGTGACGGTTGCCAAAATCGCAAATACCAGAGTCAAAAGTCTGGGTCTGCTCAAAAACGCCGACCAACGGATCGCAAGTTCAACGAACCAGTTGATACCGGGGATCAAAAGCAGAATGATCTGCACGAGTTTGCTTTGCTTATAAAACCACTTTGCCATAAGAAACCTCCTTGATTTTCCGCTGATTTACAACGGCTTTCCATGGCTTTATTATATCACATTTTTTTTCGACCTGTCAATACTTTTTTTGAAATTTTTCCACTGACAAAAAGCCCTTGTGCTTTTTTAACAAAAAAATTATTCCACAGTGACGCTTTTTGCCAAATTTCTCGGCTTATCGGGATCGTTTCCCCGCTCAAGCGCGGCGTAGTAGGCGAGAAGCTGTAAGGGCGGGATGCACAAAATAGGCAAAAACAGAGAGGCTGTTTCCCCGCTTAAACCAAACGCCTTTGTTAAATCCTCCGCTTCGGGAAGCAGAAACACTTCGTCGAACGCGTCCCTCGCTTGCGCAAAGGAAAAGGGCGTCACCAAAAGCGTTTTCCCACCCCGCGCTTTGATTTCGTGCAGAGCATTAAAGGTCTTTTCGGCGGTGACGGGAGAGGAGACGACCGCCACCGAAAACGTTGTGTCGTCAATGAGGGCGAGCGTACCGTGCTTGAGCTCGCCCGAGGGATAGCTTTCCCCCGCAATATATGCAATCTCTTTCAGCTTCAAGCTCCCTTCCGTTGCCGTTGCATAGTCGGAGAGCTTGCCAAGATAATATACCCCCGCCGCACAGGCAAGCCTTTTTGCTAACGGCTTGATTTCCTCCGCTCTCTTCAATATTTCTCCGAGCGTGAGGGGCATGGCTTGAATGAATCGTCTATAGAGCTCAAATTGAACCGCATGAAAGGGGAAGCGTTCCTCCGCCAAATCGAGAGTGAAAAGAAAGAGCGCGCACAGCTGTGCCAAATAGCTCTTGGTCGCCGCAACACCGATCTCCGTTCCCGCGCTCGTCACCAAGGAAAGCTCGGCAACGGTTGTGACCGAGGAATACGCCGCGTTCGTGAGCGCAACCGTTTTCGCGCCCCGCTCCTTTGCAAGCTTAAGCGCCGCGACGGTATCTGCCGTCTCCCCGCTCTGCGTGACGGCAATAACCAACGTCCCGCTATCCAAAACGGGATTTTGCGAACGGAATTCCCCCGCACGTTCAACGCATACAGGCAATCTTGCCAGCTCCTCAATCGCGTAGCGTGCCGCCAACGCGCTGTGATACGCCGTGCCGCAGGCAATAAAAACGAGCCTTTTGACGTCCTTGATCAGATCCTTGAGCCGCCCGCGCTCCTCCCCAAAAAGATAGCGTTCAGCGGTTCTTTCTATTGCCGTCGGCTGCTCGAAAATCTCTTTGAGCATAAAGTGCGGATAACCGTTCTTATCGGGGGATTCTGCCCGTATGCAAACGCGCTTGCCCGCCGCACGCTCGGGACGAAGCTCGCTATCGTAGATTTCCATACGCTCCGCTGTGAAAAAGGCGAACGCGCCGTCCTTTAAAACGTGAAAGCGTTCCGTCTCCCCCGCAAGCGCGGGAATATCGCTCGCCGCAAAATTTTCTTTTTCTCCCTCCCCAAGAATCAAAGGGCTTCCGCGCTTTGCTGCGACAATACCCTCGGGAAAATCCGAGCACAAAACGCAAAAAGCAAACGATCCCTTGAGCTTCTCCGTCGCCCGCCTGACCGCGTTTAACAGTTTTTTTTCTTTTTCCCCGTCCGCCCGCGCGTATTCGCAGTCTATGAGCCACGCCGCCGCTTCGCTGTCCGTCTCGCTTAAAAAGGAATATCCGCTCTCCTCCGCTATCCGCTTGAGTTCGGCGTAATTTTCGATAATGCCGTTGTGCACGAGCGTGATCTTGCCCACCGTGTGCGGGTGCGCATTGATATCCGTGGGCTTGCCGTGCGTTGCCCAACGGGTGTGCCCGATTCCGACGTTCCCCTGCATTTCGCAGGCGGTGCTCCCGATCGCAGAGACCCGCCCCGCACGTTTAAAGGAGCGTATCTCCCCGCCCGAAAAGACGGCGAGCCCCGCAGAATCGTAGCCTCGGTATTCAAGCCTTTCCAGCCCACGGTAAACAAACTCTGCCGCACGCCTTTTTCCGTTGCCCGCATATCCCACGATTCCGCACATTATCTTCCGTCCTCCTCTTCCACCGCTTTTAACACCGATGCCGCCGCCTCGCTTGCAATTTTTTCGTCCGCACATTCGGTCAGAATGCGTATGAGTTCCTCCGTTCCCGACGGACGGATCAACAGCCGCCCGCCAACCGCTTTCACCTTCTCCTCCGCATTATACGCCGCTGCCTGCACGCGAGGCGAATAAAGAACGGCGCGCTTATTTTTGACGCGTGCGTTCAAGAGGGTCTGCGGATAGAGGGTCAATCCCTCAAAGAGCGCGGAAAAGGACTGCTCGCGCTCCACGCAAAGCTCGGCAAGCTTAATTGCCGTCAAAATTCCGTCTCCCGTCGAGGAATGCTTGGCGAAAATAATATGCCCCGATTGCTCCCCGCCCAACGCGGCGTTTCTCTCCCGCATACGCTCGTAGACAAAACGGTCCCCCACCCGCGTTCTCTCCACGCCGATTCCCTGCCTTTCAAGTGCGGCAACCAAGCCCGAGTTGGACATGACCGTCGCAACGATTTTATTTCCGTCGAGGGCATTTTGCCTTTTGAGATCAAGCGCACAAGCATATAAAATACAGTCGCCGTCTCTGATCTCCCCGTTTTCGTCCACGCAGATACAGCGATCTCCGTCACCGTCGAATGCAAAGCCCATATCCAGCCCCTGCTCTCTCACAAGTGCTTGCAACGCTTGCGGACGGGTGGAGCCGCAACCGCGGTTGATATTCGAGCCGTCGGGGGAGGCATGAATGGAATAGGTGGTCGCACCCAACGCATCGAACACGCTCTTGGCGATAAAAAAAGTGCTCCCGTCCGCGCAGTCGAGCCCAATCCGCTTTTCGCGCAAGGAGACCTTGGCAAGCGCAATCAAAAAACCGATATACCGATTTCTACCCGCCGCAAAATCCACCGTTCTGCCAACGTCGAGCCCGAGCGCATAGGGAAGCACTCCGCTCTCGTTCATCAAAGACATGCCCCCCTCGTTACACCCGAAAACTGACGATAAATGCGCCTCGATTCCGTCCAAAAGCTCCTCGTCTGCCTTTTCGCCGAGCGCGTCGAAAATCTTAATGCCGTTGTCGGTGTAGGGGTTGTGGCTCGCAGAGATCATGACTCCGCAATCAAACCCTTCGGTCCTTGTCAGATAGGAGACGGAGGGCGTCGTCGTGACGTGCAACAAATAGGCGTCTGCCCCCGAAGCCGTCAACCCCGCGGAGAGGGCGTATTCATACATATAGGAGGAACGGCGCGGATCTTTACCGATCACGACCCGCGCCCTCGCGCCCTCTCCAACCCCACTTAAAAACGCTTCTGAATCAACGGCATTTTTGCATTTTTCTGAAAAATACCGACCGATATAGCGACCGATCTCATAGGCGTGGCGCGCCGTTAAAGCAACGTTGACCTCGCCCCGAAAGCCGTCCGTTCCGAAATATTTTCCCATACCGTTCACTCCGTTTATTTTCGTCAATCGGGATTATAGTATTTTTTCGCCCGCTCGGGCAAAACTCGTTCCCTTTCCCTTGCTATACACAGATCCCCGCCGTTTAAATCCCGTGTGAGGGTGGAGCCCGCCGCAACGTAGCTCCCGTCTGACATCACCACGGGTGCAACCACGTTCACGTTACTGCCGACAAAGCATTTATTTCCGACCCTCGTTCGGTGCTTTTTACTTCCGTCGTAGTTAACGAACACCGCACCGCAACCGACGTTACACTTCTCGCCCAGATCGGCGTCGCCGATATAGGAAAGGTGCGCCGCCTTGGTGCCCGCACCCAAGCTCGCATTTTTGATCTCCATGAAATTCCCAATCTTAACCCGCTCCCCCAATCGACTGTTCGGGCGTAAGTGCGCAAACGGACCGACCTCGGCGAACGCGCCCACCTCGCTATCCTCGATCACGGTGTAAGGCTTTAAAACCGCCCCGTTTTTGATCACGCTCTTTCCCGTCACGGTCACGTTGTGGGAAATGCGTGCCCCCCGCCCAATCTCTGCCGTGGCGTCGATATATACCCCGTCGGTACTCTCGATCAAAACGCCGTTATAAAGCAGTTTTTTGATAATCTCTTGACGGATACAATCGGCAACGTAGGGATAATCCATCACGGATAAAAGCGCCGCCCCCGCCTTTAAGGGCACGTATTTCGCCCTTTTGAGCTCCTCGCTGTTCACGATCACCCATCCCGCGCCGAAAAAGAGATTTTTTTCCTCTGTTTCCGCGCGGAAAATCATGCTCTCCACCCCGCTTTTGGGCAAGCAGGTATGCGATGACCGCAGTATAAGCGTCGTTGCTCCGCGTTTAAAAACGGGAAAGGCATCAACAATCTCCGCACCGACTTTTATCGCCGTGTGTTCTGCTGTAGTGAGTCCGAAAAAGGAGAGATCGACGTCCTTGACCCCTGAAACCGAAAATAAATTCTCCCGCCAGACGTATTTTTCAAGCCGACGTTCTCTTTCTTTCATACTCCGTTCCTCCCGTCTCGTCGTTCTTTACATTGTATGCCACACTCCCTCTTTTTGTTTCAGCAACCGATTCCACGCATGCAAAAAACGCGGAACAGATATTCCTGTTCCGCGTTTTGATTTACTTGTTAGAAGATTTTACGCCTGATCTTGGTTGTTCTCGTCAACGGGCGCTTCCTCTGCGGGAGCTTCTTCCGCCACGGGCGCTTCCTCGACGGGAGCCGCAACAGCAGCCGCTTTCTTCGCCATCTTCGCGTCCTTCTTCATCTGCGCTTTCATTTCTTTCGTCACGATACGAGCCGCGTCGATCTGTTCACGCATTTCCTGAGGTGTGGGAGGCACGAACGCCGAACCCTCTGCGTTTTCGGGAATGACTTCGTAGCCTTCGTCTCTCTCAAGCATCGTAGCTTCGGTGTAACCGTCGAAGAGGTGAATGTGGAGCGCGTCGAACGCAAGGTCGATAACGTCCTTGAGGTTGACAACCGCACGGCTGGAGATCTTCGCGATCATCTGCGTGGAGTTATCGATGACGGAGCTCTCTTTCGCTTCGTGATCAAGCTCGCAGTAGATCTGCGTTTCCGCACCGAGCTTTTCGATAACCTCGATACGAGCCTTAACGACCGTGTCAGGCGAGTTGGAAATGAACATCTGATCCTGATGGATATCCTCGGGACGAACGCCGAGCGTCACTTCCTTATCGGTGTCGAGATATTCCTCGAGATTCTTGATTCTTGCAACAACGCTCTTGGGAAGCAGGATCTTGTTGTTACCGACGAAGCTCACGTAGACCTTCTTACCCTCGGAAACAAGGTGCGCACCCTTGAAGAAGTTCATCTGAGGGGTGCCGATGAAGCCCGCAACGAAGAGGTTGATGGGATAATCATAAAGGTTCTGAGGGGTGTCGACCTGCTGCATGAAGCCGTCCTTCATAACAACGATACGCGTACCCATCGTCATAGCCTCGATCTGGTCGTGCGTGACGTAGATAAACGTGGTAGCAAGACGGGCATGGAGCTTGGAGATCTCCGTTCTCATGGAAGCACGGAGCTTCGCGTCGAGGTTACTCAAAGGCTCGTCGAGAAGGAACACTTTGGGCTCACGGACGATGGTACGACCGAGCGCAACACGCTGACGCTGACCGCCGGAAAGAGCCTTAGGTTTACGGGAGAGATAATCGGTGATGCCGAGAATTTCAGCCGCTGCTTTCACCTTCTGATCGATGATTTCCTTGGGTACCTTACGAAGTTTCAAACCGAACGCCATGTTGTCGTAAACAGACATATGGGGATAAAGCGCATAGTTCTGGAAAACCATGGCGATATCTCTGTCCTTGGGAACGACGTCGTTCACAAGCTTGCCGTCGATATAGAGCTCGCCCGAAGAGATCTCTTCGAGACCAGCAATCATACGAAGGGTCGTGGATTTACCGCAACCGGAAGGGCCGACGAGAACGATGAATTCCTTATCTCTGATATCGAGACAGAAATTGAACACCGCCTGCACGCCCGAGGGATAGACCTTATTGATGCCTTTGAGCAAAAGTCCTGACATTGAATTTTCCTCCGTTTCTTAAACGTAATTTCGATAATACTATTTTAATATATTTTGGCTTAAAATACAATAGACAAAATCGACAAACTTCCCTCGTGAGATTATATACTTTGCACAACACTTTTTCCGCTTGCATTGCCTTTTTCGTCCTTTTTCGCGCTTTTCACAACGACCTTGCAGCTCACCGTCTTCTCGTTTGTCTGTGCCGTTATAAAGGTCTCGCCCGCTTGGATTCCCGTGACCAAACCGTCCTCGACCGTTGCAATCGCGCTATCCGCGGAACGCCAAACAACCACCTTGACCCGCTCGGAAACAGGCTTAAACGTTGTCGTGAGCCGAAAGCTCTCCCCCTCTTGAATCTCAATCTCGCTACGGCTTAAAATGAGCCGCGAATTTTCCTCCGCGCCGCTGTCCGTCGCACCGCACGAGCAAAGGAAAATAAAGCCAATCGCCGCAATCCAGCTAAAAATCTGTTTAACGCCGCTTTGCAACCGTCTTGCAAAAACCATATTCCACCTCTTTTTGCTTATTTTGCCTCTCTGCTCCGATTTTATACCGACGAAACACTTGCAAAAAGCCGTCAATCGGGGTATAATAGCGGTATAATAAGCTTGAGGAGCAAGAGAATGTCCGTTAAAGAAAGATTTTTAAAATACGTTCAAATAGACACGCAATCCAACCCCGAAACGGGAACCCACCCCAGCACGGAAAAACAATTCGAGCTTGCAAACCTGATTAAAAAAGAGCTGGAGACGCTCGGCATTTGTGCCCGCGTGGATGAAAATTGCTACGTCTATGCGAGCATTCCCGCTAATACAGAAAACAAACCCGCACTTGGATTTATCGCGCATCTCGACACCGAGCCCGTCTGCTCGGGCAAAAACGTTCGCCCGACCTGCGTCTCCTATTCGGGCGGGGATATCCCGCTAAAAAACGGCAAGATTATTTCCGCAGCGGAGTTTCCCGTCCTGAACGACTATATCGGACAAGAGCTGATCGTCACGGACGGCACCACCCTGCTCGGAGCGGACGACAAGGCGGGCGTCGCGGAAATCATGACGGCGGTGGAATATATCCTCGCGCACCCCGAGCTCAAGCACGGCAAGATCGGGATCGCGTTTACACCCGACGAGGAGATCGGCGAGGGGGCGTCGCTTTTCGACGTCACGGGCTTCGGCTGCGACTCGGCCTACACGATCGACGGCGAACAGCTCGGCGAGCTCGGCTACGAGACCTTTAACGCAGCGGAAGCCACGCTTACTTTAACGGGCAAGAATATCCACCCCGGGGCGGCAAAGGGTAAAATGATCAACTGCGCCGTTTTAGCGGGCGAATTTTTAGCCGCGCTTCCCGAGGGCGAGCGCCCCTCCACCACCGAGGGCAAAGAGGGCTTTTATCACGTCGAGAGCGTGAACGCCGAGGTGGAGACGGGCGAGATTAAGCTGATTATCCGCGATCACAGCATGGAAAAATTCTTGGAAAGAAAGGCGTATATCGAGACGCTTACGAAAAAGCTTCAGACAAAATACGGGGAAGCCGCGGCAAAAGTGACCATTCGCGATCAGTACTATAACTGTCTCGAAAAGATCAAGGAGCACTTCCATCTTATCGAAAACGCACGCGTCGCCTACGCGCAGGCGGGCGTGCCCGTGCTGGAGGCGCCCGTTCGCGGGGGTACGGACGGCTGCACCCTCTCCTTTATGGGCTTGCCCTGTCCGAATATTTTCACGGGCGGACACAACGCGCACTCCGTGCTCGAATTTATTCCCGTGCCGTCTATGGAAAAAGCAGTCGAGGTCATTATAAACCTCGTCCGCTTATACGGCTCTTAATCCCCGATTTTAATCAGCCCATAAAAAATATTGGTTGATTTTACTTATTTTGCAATTTTTTTAAAATAAAACCACCCTGCACTTCAAAGCGCAGGGTGAAATAATACTTATTTAATTATATAAAAAGCCTTTAGGCGCCTTTCAAAACGGAGGATTTCTTTTCTTCCGTCTCACTTGCCGCAGGCGCGCCCGTTTCCCCCTCAAACTGCATTTTTCCGAGCTCGTTACATCTTTCAACGAGCCTTTTTGCAATCTCCTCCTTGCTCTCGCCGTTCGCGCTCAGCTCGGAGTACAGAATGGGCTTATCCACGATATACGTTCTGTCCGACTTTCTGAAATACGTGACGTAGATCGGCAAATCGAGCCCTTTTTTCTTGCACACCTCACACAAGACCACAAAGCCCGAATGGAAACCCTCCAGCTCTTCGAGATAACCGTTGGTCGAATCCTCGGGAAAAATGACGATATTTTCCCCGTTTTCAAGCGCAGAAACACTCTCGCGGAGCGTCTTTAAAAACCGTCCGTCGCGATAGGTGGAAATTAGGTTGAGCCCTTTATAAAACAAATTGGTCAGCGGGCTTGCGATCAAGCAAAACAGCCGTGCCAAATGCAGATTCCAATGCTTTTTCTCATGGTAATAAACCCGCGTTTGATACTTATAAAGCTGCACGAGCCCCGAATTCATTTCGCTCGCACCCCACATGCGGATAGGCTTATCACAATAAATTTCTAGACTCATCGGCGCGTCCGTGCCCTCGTGATTGCTCAAGATCACGCCGCCCTCGGAAAAGGGCTCGCCTAAATAGACGAATCTGGGCTCTTTATAGCGCCCTTTCATCAGCTTTTTCATGCCGCGAAACCACCATTTCCGTTTTTGAGCCGATTTCTTTTTTGTCATAATCTTACCTCTTGCTGTCATGAATATATATGACATTTTATCATAATTTTCTATGACAATCAAGCGTTTTAAGGGGGATAAAGCAATATATTTTGAAAAACTTCAAAAAAACACAAAACCAAAGAAAAACTCTACGCTTGGTAGAGTTTTTCTTTTTAATAATGAAATTTGCCATTAAAAGCCGATGAATACGACCTCCGTGCCCGTGAGCTTCGCATAGAGTGCGATATCCTCTTTGGTGAGCGCGGTGGAAACGACGGCATGATGCGCCCCGCCCGCATAGATCCACGCTTCCGCACCCGTCGCAAAATCGGGCAAAATCTTCCACATGACCCGTGCCACGGGCAGTTTGGGCATTTCCTCGGGCTGTTTGACAAGCTCGATCGCCGCGCAGATCAAGCGGAAATGCGTCCCCATATCCACCATGGAAACGGCGATGCCCTTACCCTCAATCCCGCCGAATACGAGCCGCGCGGGCGGTTCTTTCCCGCCGATACCGAGCGGGTGCACCTCAATCTTCGGTTTCTCCGCCGCAAACACGGGACTGACCTCGAGCATATGCGAAGCGAGCTCAAGCTCGTTCCCCTCGGTCAGATCGTAGGTATAATCCTCGAGGAACGCCGTCGCGCCCTCTCTGCCCTCTGCCATTTTGCAGAGGACCGCCATGAGCGCGCTCGTCTTATAGTCGCCCTCGGGGCCGAAGCCCACGCCCGTCGCCATAATATCCTGCACACAAAGTCCGGGGAGCTGACGAAGCCCATGCAAATCTTGGAAGGTGTCCGTAAACGCGCCGATACGCTCTTTTTTCAGGAATTTTTCAAGCGCAACGGCATATTTTGCCTGCTCCTCGACCGCGGCAATATCGTCCGTATTCATTTCATATTTCGCTTTATATTCCGCCATTTTTGCGGCAATCTCTTCCGCCGTGACCCCGTCCACGAGATCAACGAGATCGCCGAGCCCATAATAGTTCACGTTCCAGCCAAAGCGAATTTCACTCTCCACTCTGTCGCCGTCTGTGACCGCCACGTCGCGCATGTTGTTGCCGAGCATCGCCACGCGTAAGGTATGCGAAAAATCCATCGCCCGCGCCACGTCCGCAAACCGCGCAATCCGTTTGAGCACCGCCTCGTTTTTATAATACCCCGCAACCACCTCGCGATTCAAGCCCAATCGTGTGCAAATAAAGCCGTATTCCCTGTCGCCGTGCGCCGCCTGATTGAGGTTCATGAAATCCATATCGATGGTCTTATACGGCAATTCGCGGTTATACTGCGTGTGCAAATGTAAGAGGGGCTTTACGAGACGCTGTAAACCTTTTATCCACATTTTTGCGGGAGAAAAGGTGTGCATCCAAGTGATCACGCCCACGCATTCCTTATCTGCGGACGCTTTCACGAGCACGTCCTCGGCTTCCTCGCTGCTGCGGACGGTGGGTTGCCATTCAATGGTGACCCCGCCGATTTTTTCATCCAAAAACGCCGCCATTTCTTTACTGTCGAGCGCGACCTGTTTCAAAGTCTCGTCGCCGTACAAATCCTGACTACCTGTGATAAAATAAAGTTTTTTCATTTTTTCTCTCCTTGTCCGTAATATGCGTTCTTTCCGTGCTTGCGGAAATAATGTTTATCTAATAAATACCCGTCCACCGTCTGCACCTTGTCTCCAATCGATTCGGTGAGCATCGCCATTTTGGCGACCTCTTCAAGCGTGACGGCGTTTTCCACCGCCTTTTCAGGGCTCTTGCCCCAAGCGAACGGACCGTGGTTTTTCACGAGCACGGCGGGGATTGCCTCGTAGTCGAGCGTTTTAAAAGTCTCGGCAATCACTTTGCCCGTATTGTGCTCGTAAGCCCCTTCCACTTCCTCTTTCGTGAGCGCGCGAGCGCAAGGCACGGGACCGTAGAACGCGTCCGCGTGCGTGGTGCCGTAAGCGGGGATACTTCTGCCCGCCTGCGCCCAAGCGACGGCGTTCGTCGAATGGGTGTGCACGATCCCGCCGATATTCGGGAACGCTTTATATAAATATAAATGCGTGGGCGTGTCGCTCGAGGGACGGTATTTGCCCTCCACCGCCTTGCCCGTGATAATATCGACGAGCACCATATCGTCCGCCGTCATCTCGTCGTAGGAAACCCCGCTCGGCTTAATGACGACGAGCCCCTTTTCGCGGTCGATCGCGCTGACGTTGCCCCAAGTGAGCACGACCAGCCCGTTTTTAACGAGCGCAAGATTTTGCTTAAACACCCGTTCTTTTAATTCTTTTAACATCTCAAAGCGCCTCCTCTGCCGTTTTTTCGATTTTAAGCCCCGCCTTATACCGTTTCATAAACGCGGCGAACTTCGCCCGCTCCTGATCGGAAGCCGTGACCGTCGTTTTTTCGCTGTCCTTAAACACGCCGTCCAAAAACGCCTCGAGCGGCTGACCGTTTTTAAGGCGATACAGCGCCAACAGCGCAATGCCGTAAGCACCGCCCTCGCCCGCCGTCTGCATGACGGTCACAGGCGCGCCCAAAGCCGCGCTCATCGCGTTCTGTCCGATAAACGCCGTCTTAAAGAATCCGCCGTGCCCGCAAACGCTTTCAACCCCAACGTTCTCGTTTTCGAGAATCTCCATGCCGAGGTGGAGCGAAGCAAGCGCGGAATAGATCTGTGCCTGCATGAAATTGGCAAGATTCATTTCCCCGTCGGGCATTCTCAAAAACAGCGGTCTTCCCTCTCTGATTCCCGCAATCGGCTCGCCCGACAAAAAGTTGCAAGCAAAGAGCTTGCCCGTTTCGCCGTCGCTCTCCGCCGAAACCTTGAACAGCCGCTCGAAGAGCTCGCCTTTGGAGACCGTCCCGCCCGTTAGCGAAACAACCTCGGCAAACAGGCTCGCCCAAGCGTTGATCTCCGACGTGCAGTTATTCACGTGCACCATTGCCACAGGCGCGCCCGCGGGCGTCGTCACGATATCGATTTCGGGATAAATCTTTTGAAGCGGCTTCTCCAAAACGAGCATCACGAACGCCGACGTACCCGCCGAAACGTTCCCCGTCCTCACGCGCACCGCATTTGTCGCGACCATACCCGTGCCCGCGTCCCCCTCGGGCGGGCAAACCGCCGCACCCGCTTCGAGCGTACCCGTTGGATCCAACAAAAGCGCGCCCGCTTGCGTGAGCGTACCTGCGTCCTCGCCCGCGGCAAGCACCTTAGGCAACAGGGCGCCCATGTCCTTATTCACACCTTTCTTTTTAAGGAGCGCATTGATTTTTTCGAGCATAGTGGCGTCGTAATTGCCGTCCTTGATCGGGAACATACCCGAAGCGTCGCCAACGCCTAAAACCTTTCTGCCCGTCAGCATCCAATGCACGTAACCCGCCAAGGTCGTTAAAAACTCGACCTTTCCAACGTGCTCCTCGCCGTTTAACACCGCCTGATAATAATGGGAAGCCGACCAACGCTGGGGCATATTAAACCCAAGCGCTTTAGTAAGCTCTGCCGCGGCTTTCTCCGTGGTGGTGTTTCTCCACGTCCTGAACGGCACGAGCAGGTTGTCCTCGCTATCAAACGCGAGATAGCCGTGCATCATTGCGGAAACGCCGATTGCGTCCAGCTTCGTAATCGTTTTTCCAAACGTTTTTTCATAATCCGCTTTGAGTGCGAGATAGCTTTCCCGCACACCCTTTAAAGCGTCGTCGAGCGCGTACGTCCAGAATCCGTCCTTAAAATCGTTTTCCCACTCAAACGCCCCGCTCGCCAAAACGCCGCCCTGTTGATCGGTCAGCACCGCTTTGATGCGCGTAGACCCGAGTTCAATACCGAGAATCATAGAAAATTCCCCCTTGTTCCGTTTTATTTATTCTTGTAGAATAATTGTAAATTCCAAAAGCTTCCAAGTCAAGAAAATATCCGCTAAATAATAGACATTTATTGCTATTTATGCTATAATAATTGAAAAGGAGAGGACAAATGTTTGCAAGACACGAGAAAAGAACAGGCACCGCAGAAGAAAAAATCCGTATCGCAAAATGGCTGAATCTCAAAAACACCGCGCATTGGCACGACGAAACCGAGCTCGTCTATTGCGAGAGCGGAGAATGTGACGTTGAGATCGAGGGCGAGAAAATTCCCCTTTTAAAGGGCGAGTGTGCGCTCGTCGAAAGCGGGAAAATCCATCAGATTCACGCTCGAGACGGCTCCGTTTCAATCGTACTTTTAATAGACAGCGAACTCCTTTCGCCCATTGTCAAGACCCACCGTTTAAAATGCAGTAAGCTCAGTCATGCCCCCGATGTGCCCGCATTCTATGCGCACGTGCAAGCAGAGCTGAAGGGGAAGCGGGAATACCGTTCTATTATTATCAACGCCTCCGCGCTGACCTTGATTGCGGAGATATTCCGCGCGGAGGAGAAAGAGAAGCGCTCCTCCTCCCACGCCAACCAGCGTTACGCATTTTTAAAAGACGTGTTAGCCGAAATCGAAGCAGAATACCGTTTTTTGCGCTTTGAGGACGTATGCAAAAAATTCGGCTACTCCCCCTCGCACTTTTCACGGCTCTTCACGAGCCTTACGGGCATGACGTTCACCAAATACCTCACGGCGGTGAGAATCGGGCATGCCGTCGAGCTCTTACAATCCTCGGACAAACGGAGCGTCACAGAAATTGCGGGGTATTGCGGGTTCTCGTCCATTCGCAACTTCAACCGCTATTTCAAGGACTTCACGGGCTACACCCCGCGGAGCTTACCCGCAGACTATGAGTTCTCGCAGAACACCTTCCGCCTCTACCGCGACCCGTTCGACCCGACGGAAAAAAACTCTGTTTTGCTTTAAACGGAAGTCAAAATGTAGTACAGGTATGCCCGCAGGTAGAACCCGACCTTTCCCCGAAATAGTTATTCCACACGTTACCCTTTCCAGTCTTCCATAAGCTCCAAGGCAAGAAAAAATCCGAATCGCGCTCCGTTGCGAAAGCCTTTGCGTTCGTGAAACGCCGTCCAAGCCGTGACTACCTCCATTAAATAATCCCGCTTTTCGTAAGAAATCTCTTTTTCCAACCCC
>JAFTSN010000005.1 GCA_017467275.1 Clostridia bacterium
GCTGGGGTGGCAGGATTTGAACCTACGAATGCCGGAATCAAAATCCGGTGCCTTAACCACTTGGCGACACCCCAATAATAAATGGGGCGGGCAGAGAGGATCGAACTCACGACCTCCAGGGCCACAATCTGGCGCTCTAACCAACTGAGCTATGCCCGCCATTTATACTGGTGCGCCTGAAGAGATTCGAACTCCTGACACACGGCTTAGAAGGCCGTTGCTCTATCCAACTGAGCTACAGGCGCATATTTGACACGCCCGCAAAAAAGTGGAGCGGGTGATGGGAATCGGACCCACGCGGCCAGCTTGGAAGGCTGGAATTCTACCATTGAACTACACCCGCATATCCATAACGGTGCCGTATCAACAACGCCTGTATATAATAACACTATTTCGGGGAATTGTCAAATATTTTTTGCGCTTTTTTATAAAATTTTCCCAAAAATTTTTACCTTTTCCAAAACGGCGCCGTTTTTCAGCTTTGAAAGGGATTTTTACCGCTGAAATCCTAATTAAACGATAAAAAATGTAAATCCTGAACGGAATGCCAACACCCATATATACACGTTAAACACGGCAAGCATGGGTATGACCAACATCAAAAACAGACTCTTCAAGCGGTATTTATAAAAAAACATGCAGACGTAAATGGTGATTGCACCGCCTAAAAACGCCGTTAAAAACAGACGACCGTCAGAGGACTTGTTCGGCTCGCCATCCACCGTTTCGTCCTTAAGCCCTTTGATAAGCAGAAAAGCATAGAAATTAATAGCGAGAATATATGCGATAAAAAAGAGATAGAGGATACGCATATAAAAAGTATGCGCGCTTTCCGAAAAAAAACACATCCGTTAAAAAACGCGCCTTAAAATAAGGCGCGCTAGTGCAAATAAGCTCTTGCATAAACCTGTGAGAAGACCTTTACTCAGCAGATTCGGCGAGTTTGGTCTGTTTATAATCCGTGATCGCTTTGGAAAGCTGGTCGGGGCAGGACGTGCCGTTACGGCATTTGATTCCTGCAAGCAAGCTTTCGATTTCATCAATCGTTTTGCCCTCGACGAGTCGCGCAATGCCTTGAAGATTGCCGCCGCAACCGCCGATAAAACGCACGCCGTGCAGTCTGTTATCGGCGTCGACCTCAAAGAGAATTTGACGGGAACAGGTCCCTTTGGTGGAATAAGTAAACATATCGATTTATACCTCTTTCTTATATTTTTCTTGGTGATAAGGATTTAATCTACGAGCGTTTCATAGATGGCGGAGTATAACTCCGAAGCTTTGCTTTCCCAGCTTTTATAAATATTTTGCGCCGTCTTTTTATCGGGAAGCACAAACTTAAGCTCGAGCATAGGTTGCATGGGCGCGAGGATTTTCAAAAACACTGTGTAGGTGCCGTCTTTATTGCGAAAATAATCTGCCTTACACTGTTGTCTCGTGCGAAGCTTACTGCTGTTCTTTTTAACGAATGCGGAAATTTCCTCACGGGTACTTTTGGGAATATTGATATAAAAATTATTCAGACTCTCCCTACCGTCGGAGGTAATGGTGTAGAGCGGTTCCTCCTCCGTGAAATTGGATTGGCAGATAAATCCGTCCTCGATAAGACGGGGGATAAGCTCCATGCAGTCCATATAGTTTAACCATGAGTTGCTCGTCGTGCACATTTCCACGAGCGTGCGCTCGGAAAGCGCGCTTTCCATTTTATCGAAAACGAAAAGCACGATAAGTTTATTGACTGACGTTTCACCTTGGATCTGCATTTTGAGCTCCTTAAAATTTTTCTTTTGCAGTTCAAAAAAGACGAAACGGCGCGCCCGATAAAGGGCGCGACCGACCGAAGCGTTTTCTTCCGCTTTTCTTGCCGAAAATCAGGCGGCGAAAGCTTGAAGCTTCTCTAAAAGTTCTCCGCAGTCGTCCGAATAGATCTCAACGGTGAGCGGCTGGGAAAGATCGAGAGAGAAAATACCGAGAATAGACTTTGCGTCAACCACGTATTTTCCACTCTTTAAAAGGATTTCGTAAGGGCAATCCTGCGTGATCGCAACGAATTCCTTAACCTTTTGTGCCATTTCAAGCGAAATTTTAACAGATTTCATAAAACAAATAACCTCCGAACTTAATGGTTGCCTATATTATACATGAAATTTTGCATAAAATCAAGAATTTTCCAAAAAAATATTTTGAATATTTTCGTTTTTGTATTATAATGATATTATAAGCGGCGAAAAGCTGTTGATTTTAGCCGAAAGGAGTAAATTATGCAATTAACGGAAACCACGGTCCAAAAAAATTACGTCTATCGCGGTAAAATTATTTCGGTGCGTTCGGATGACGCGCTTCTTCCCGACGGGTCTCCCTGCAAGCGGGAGCTAATCGAGCACTCGGGCGGGGCGGCGGTTCTTTACGTGGAGGACGGAAAACTCCTTCTCGTCAAGCAGTTCCGCTATGCCTACGGCGAAGTGATTTACGAGATTCCCGCAGGCAAGCTGGAAAAAGGGGAGGATCCGAAACAGGCGGCGCTTCGCGAGTTGGAGGAGGAAGCGGGCGTGTGTGCGACAGAGGCAGAACTTCTCTTTGTGCTCTATCCGACTCCTGGTTACACGAATGAAAAGATATATATCTATAAAGCTGAAAACGGCGTTAAAAAGACGGCTCATCCCGACGACGGGGAATTTATCGCCGCGGAGTGGATTGCGCTTTCTGAGGCGGAAAGAATGCTTAAAAACGGTGTTTTAAGAGATGCGAAAACCATTGTCGCGCTTCAGGCTTATTTATTGAATAAATAAAAAAACGGGGTCGATGTTTCGACTCCGTTTTTTTTGCCTGAGCGGGGATCGAGCTCGGGCGTTCTTGTTTGCGCTTTTTAAGGCGTGATTCCGTTTTCGGAAAACGCTCAGCAACCGCAGTTACATCCACAGCCGCAGCTGGGCGTAAGCAGGGACGAAAGCGTGCCGTTTTTGTAAAGACAATAGAGAAGCGCGATGATGATGGGTAAGCCGCAGCCGCTGAAAATACCTTCGCAGAACACTCCGTCTTTCGAGCCGAGCACAAGCAAAGCGATGAGAATCCAAAGGGTGGTGTTATGACCCTGAGAGCAGCAATTCATAAATGAAACCTCCTGTGTTTTTACCGCAGGGGATATGTAAAAACGATTTTGCGTAGTATACGCAAGGCCTGCGGTTTTATCTTTCTATTACATTTTATTATCGCACGTAAAAAAATGTTACGGTATCGCTTTTTTGATTTTTCCCGTTTATTTTCTTGCCAAGTAAAAAAAAATGCGTTATAATATAAAAGAACGGTTGTGTTTTTTGTGGCAGATATGCTTACGGTAGTCTGACCGATCAAACGAAAAGCGCAAACGGAATACTATTTTTCTACGGGTACTTTTGCTAAAAGGCTCGATGGAGGTTATTATGGAAGCAGGAAAGAATTTCTTTTCGGCAAAAAACGTGACGGGGACTGCGGTTCTTCTCGCCCTCGTGATCGTTTTGCAGGCAGTGGGCGGCACGATTTCAATCGGTGTCGCGCAGTTGAATTTCACTTTGATCCCGATCGTTCTCGGGGCAGTGTTGTTCGGACCGCTTGTCGGTGCCTTTTTGGGGTTGGCGTGCGGTGTGGTCGTACTGATTCAAGTAATTATGGGAGGAATTCCATTTTATGCGCTCATCTGGACGAACGACCCCGTTGTAACAACGCTTACCTGTATCTTGAAAACAACGGCGGCAGGTTTTGTTGCGGGCTGGATTTTCAAATTATTGCAAAAAAAGAACGATTATCTGGCTCTGTTCGTCGCGTCGGGAATCGTTCCTGTGATAAATACGGCACTATTTATTCTCGGGTGCCTTTGTATGACCGATTCCGTCTACACTATGGCGGGAGAGCAGAACGTGCTCGTGTTTATTCTCGTGGGGATCGTAACGTTTAATTTCTTTATCGAATTTGGACTCAATCTAATCGTTGCTCCTGCGCTTCAAAGAACGATAGGCGTTATCAATAGAATTTATGGAAGGAAAAAAGCATGATTATTTGTATCGACGTTGGTAACACAAACGTAAAATATGCAATCTACGACGGGGAGACGCTGAAAATTTCGTTTCGTGTTTCCACCGATTTAAAAAAGACCTCGGACGAATACGGCTCGCAGCTTGTGAATATGCTAAAAGTGATGGACATTCGTCGTGCGGACGTGACGGGCGGCATCGTTTCCTCCGTCGTGCCCTCGCTCGATTACACAATCGACAGAATGTGCGATCTCTATTTGGGAATCAAGCCGCACCATATTGCGCCGGGGCTTAAATCGGGGCTGAATATCCGTTGCGACGACGTGAGAGAGGTAGGCGCTGACCGAATCGTGAACTGTGTTTCGGCAATTGTGGAATACGGCGAAAATAAGCCCATGATTGTGGTGGATTTCGGCACGGCGACAACCTTCAACGTGATTAGTGAAAACAACGAATTTATCGGCGGCGTCATTTCGCCGGGGATCAAGGGCTCCTTGGATTCCCTTGTCAACGGCACGGCGAAGCTGCCCAGAGTGGAGATTGAAGCACCGAAGAGCATTATTGCGAAAAACACCGTCACGAATATGCAGGCGGGGATCGTTTTCGGGTTTGCGGGGTTGGTGGAATATATAGTCACGCGGATCAAAAAAGAACTCAAGCGCAGTGACGTTAAAACGGTTGCTACGGGCGGCTTCAGCGAGATTATTTCCAAAGAGGTCTCGTGTATCGACGTGGTGGATAAGCTGCTCACGCTCAAGGGCTTGAAATATCTCTATTATCTTAACAGACAGACAAGCCGTACCGAATAAAAACGCGTTGAATGCGGGAAAATAAGAGAAGTCAAAAAGGAGAAGTGGCTCATGTTGAAAAGGATGGGTATCGCGGTGCTCGGAACGGGTGATTTGGGTAAAGAGGTGTATCGTCTCTTTGATCGGAATCGGGAGTTTTATCTGAAAACGCAAAACGTCGAGTTCACCTTGGAGAGTGTGCTCGCGGAAAACGGCGGAGACGTGCCCGTAAAATGGGTGCCGACGGAAAAGCTTGCGGGCAATATTGCTGAGGTAATCGCGGATCCCGCCGTCGACGTCGTGATCGACGCGCTTTCAGACGTGGAGCAGGCAAAGACCTATGCGCTCGCCTCGCTGCACGAGGGAAAGAACGTGGTGACGGCGAATGCCGAGCTTATTTGCCGATATTTCTCCGAGCTTGAACGGGTTGCTAGGCGCAACGGTTGCGGCGTCTTTTTCGGCGCTTGCTGTTTAAGCGGTATTCCTGCCGTGCGTACACTTGCGGACGGTGTGCAGGCAGATAAGATTGCCGAAATTGCCTTAAACGTTCCCGATTTAAAAAAAGCGGGAAATAGGAACGGAGAACCTTACGCCGCCTATTGTCTGTCCGTTCTCGCGTCGCTTGCCTTTCACGTGCGGGTGGCGGTCGGGAAAATATTCCAAGATCTTGCGGCGGTCGAAAAAGCGGACGTTGAGCTCGGCAAAAAGTTTGGCTACGAATTAAAGACGCTCGCAATTGCCAAAAACACGGAAAAAGGCGTGGAGGCGCGCCTGCATCCCGTATTCGTTAAAAAATCCCATCCGCTTGCGGGCGTTGCGGAGGACGTGAGCGCCATTTGCTTGAAAGGCGAAAAGAGCGGCTGCTTGGTATTAAGCGGTAAAGGCGGCGTTTCCGCGACGGCGAGCGCGATCGTCAGCGACGTTTTGGGTGCGGCGACGCATTCAGAGCTCGGTTATGCCGTGGATCGGAATTTTGCTTCGTCTGATACGGGGACAAAGATTGTCAACGATTTTAAAAGCGGCTATTATCTCCGCTTTAAATCCGTTGGCTCCGAGGGGCTTTTAAGTAAGCTTTCCGCCGTGCTTTCACGGGCAGGAATTTCCGTTTCAAGACTGGAGCAAAAGACGGGCGTAAGTCAGCTCGTCGAGTGGGAATCCGTGACCTTAGTAACCGAACAAAGCAGTGAAAACGCCATGAAGAATGCCATTTCCAAAATCAAAAAGACGGGCGAAGTCACGCTTGAGGCGTTTGTCCGCGTGGAAGAGGACTGAAATTTTAACAAACAAAAAATCAGGGAGAGAAGAGTATGATTCTTTGCGTCGGCGAAATTTTGGCAGACATGATCGGAACGCTTTCAAACGGTTCGTTTTCTTATGAAAGAAAAGCTGGCGGGGCTCCTTTCAACGTTGCCTGTGCGGCTAAAAAATTTGGGGCGCGAGCGTCCTTTGTAGGTTCGGTCGGCGAGGATACGATCGGTTTATTTTTGGAAAACTTTGCAAGTGGTTGCGGGCTCGATGGGTTATATCTGCGTCGGGACGCGAGCCGTAATACGACGCTTGCCTTTGTCGAGCTGGACGAAAACGGAGAAAGATTCTTTTGCTTCTATCGGAAACATACGGCGGATTACGTTCTACCCGAAATTCCAAGCGCTCTTTTTAGCGAGGCGGATATCGTACATATCGGCTCATTGATGCTTGGCGAAGATTGCGGGAAGGAGTATGCCAAGGCTCTTGCGCTTCGTGCAAAAAATGCGGGAAAACTTGTCAGCTTCGACGTGAATTACCGCACGGATATCTTTCGCGACCGCGAGGAGGCCGTTTGGGCGTATAAAGAAATTCTTGCGGTTTCCGACGTCGTGAAATTTTCGGAAGACGAAGTGGAAATCTTCACGAAAGAATATATAAAGAACGAGCTTGCCGAAAAACTTGTCTGTATTTCCCTCGGCGGCGAGGGCAGCGAATGGCATTATCGGGGAAAGGTTGGACGGGTGCCGACCGTTAAGGTCAAGCCCGTGGATACGACGGGTGCGGGCGATGCTTTCTATGCCGGCGTTTTGTCCAGATTGGACGGCGTCGGACGCGAGGATTGGACGGAAGAGCTTTTTTCTTCTGCGTTGCGCTTTGGTAACGTTTGCGGTGCGCTCAACACTTTGGGGCGCGGAGCAATCGATTCTCTCCCGACTCTTGCACAGATCGAGGAAGCGTTAAAAAAGTAAAATAAAATTCTCCGTCCCACCTTCGGGCGGAGAATTTTTATTTTTGGCAAATCAATCTTTTTTTTCGGTTTCGGGCGGCTTATTTTCCGTGATCGTGAAGCTATAATCAATCTTTGGATTGCTTTTTAAAAGCGCCCGCGCGAATGTTTCGTTATATTTTTCAGGCATGGAAACGACGGAATAGGTCTCGCCAACGTAAACGGCGATTTTCTTCGTTTCGGTGTCGAGTACAATTGCCGTGATATCTTTGGTTTCGATCTTGCTTTTCACAACCCCGAATTGCGTGATAAGGGTCTTTTCTTTAACGACGTAACGGGAGCGAATGAGCAAAGAAACGATCACGACGATTCCGAAAATACAAATGAGAATAAGCAAGGGATATTGCAGGGCGTCGTAGAGCCCGTGAATCCCTTCGCGGATAATGCCGAACACGGAAACCACGCCGCCGATTACGCATAAACAAAGCGCGGCGATAGAAAGTGCGATAAGTGTTTTGGTGAAACGGAAAGGAAAAAATTCCGTTTGCTGTTCGTTTTGCTGTTTCATAGTTCTATTATACCACCGAAAAAAAGAAAAATCAACAAAAAGAAACCCTGCGGGAAGAATTTGCTTCCGCAGGGCATATATTTGAGTTTACGAATGCTTGGTGACCGTTTCGTTATCGGCAAGGACGGGCGCATTTTTGGCAAAGCGTCTCACCGATTCGATTGCGCTTTCACAGCGTCTGCGCGTCTTATAGTGTTCGCCGAGGCACAAGAGCTGATTGTTGCCGTTGAGGAGCTTATAGATATAATCTCCGCGTTTAGTGAGCGAAACGCGGAAATTGCCGCGCTCGATATTCGTTTTATGCGTCTCAATTCCGTTGACTGCGCCGATATACGTCGTATATTCCTCGCTGGAAAGAAGCTTTTCGCCGTTGGAGGCATAAAGCTCGAAATAAAACACCTGTTCGCCGTCTGCCGCGGTCTGTGCGCGGATGATCCATTTTCCGTTATAGCCGTTATCCACGTACACGGGCGCGTCGTCTTCGTCCTCGGTGGGGGCGTTGATAATAATGTCCTGCACGTTTTCGTCGATGATCGCCGTCGCCGCAAACCGCTTTGCTGATTCGATCGCGCTTTCGCAACGCGCTTTCGTCGGGTAGTTTTCGCCCATGCAAAGGAGCATATTCTTACCGCTTAACAGCTTGAAGATATAATCGCCTTTCTTGGAGGGCATGATCTTAAAATTGCCTTTTGCAATATTATTCTTATGCGTGGTAATACCGCTCAAAGCACCCGAATAGGAGGTGTACTCCTCGCTAGTGAGCAGTTTTTCGCCGTTGGACGCGCGCAGCTCGAAGAAATACATTTCCTCGCCCGTCGTGCGGTCGCTGTGTTCGCCGCCAATCGCCGTCATCACGCGGCAAATTACCCATTTTCCACTGTAACGGGCAACCTTATCATTCTCGTTTTCGTCGTCAAAGACGTTGCTTTCGTCTTCGACGGGCACGTCCTTGAGTTCCTCGAGACGGACCTTTTCGTCCTTGGCTTTTGTCGTTTTTTTGCTCGGTGCGGTCGTTTTCTTTGCTGCAGTTGCGGGCGCCGCTGCCCTTTTCTCGGGGGGCGTCTGCTTCTCAGTTTTTTCTCTTCGGTGGGAGCAGGTGCGGTTTGAATCGTTTTTTCTTCCGTTTTTACCGTCTTTTTGGGGGCGGGAGAAGTTTTCTTTTTCGCCGCAGGTTTTGTTTCCGTTTTTGGGGTGGCAGCAGGGGCTTCAACCGCTTTCTCTGCTATAACGGGAGTTTCTTCCGACGGCTTGATTTCTGCCTTTGGCGTGCTTTCGGAGGCTGTCTCCGTTGCTTTGGGCGCGGGGACAGGTTTTACTTCTTCGGCTTTGGTTGCGGGGGCAGGTTGTGCCACCTCTGCTTTGGGTGCGGGGGCGGCTACCGTTTCCTTGACTGCCGATTTTTGCGCGGCGGCTTGCGCAGCCTGTGCTTTTGCACGTTTTTTCGCTTTGGAGCTCTTAACGCAAAGCGCGATGATCACAATCAGGATCAAAAGAACACACCCGCCGACGATTGCCGTGAGAATAAGGTTTTCAGAGAAATAATTGATCAGCTTTTTAACGTACTCCATGATAACTCCTTGTGATTTAAAATATTTCCTGTGTCATTATATGTTTGAGTATTTATATTTTAATATAAAAATCTCAAAAAGTCAAGGCTTAAATAAAAAAATTCCGCACGCTTTTTCCAAATATTTTCAAATGGATTGACAAGACGGGAGAAAAGAGGTAAAATAAAAGCGTTATGGAAAATACGTACACGGAAAAGAATAAAAAAATAAAGAATTTGATCGTCGGTGGCGGTGCGGCGGGGCTTGCGCTTGCCGTTATGCTTAAGGAGGGGAAAAACACCCTTCTTTTAGAGCGGGGCGAGCGTGTAGGGCGCAAGCTTTCCGCAACGGGGAACGGGCAGGGCAACGTCACCAATCTCGGGGTAGACGAGAATCGGTATTTCTCCTCTGAAGCAGAGACAAAGGCGCGGTTAAAGGAGATCTTTTCCCGTTTCTCCCATCGGGAAACGGTTTCGTTTTTAGAGGGGTTGGGCGGTTTGTTTTTGCCTGACGAGCGCGGGCGCGTATATCCCGCAGGCAGACAGGCGTCCGCCGTGACCGATCTAATGCGATTTGCGGCGGCGCAAAACGGCGTCGAACTGGAAACGGGAAGCATGGTAACGTCCGTTGAATGTGCGGGAAACGGCTTTATCGTCTCTACGCAAAAGGGAAAGATTTTTGCGGAAAACGTCGTGCTTTGTGCGGGTGGAAAAGCGGCGAAAAACTTCGGTACGGACGGCAACGGCTATGCGCTTGCGAAAAGCTTGGGGCATACTGTTTCCGCGCTGTATCCTTCACTCGTGCAGTTAAAGACGGACGCGCGTCAAACCAAGATTTTAAAGGGGATTCGCGTGAACGACGCGCGCGTCACTGCCTACGCGCAAGAAAAAACGCTCGCCGAAGTGCGCGGCGATTTGATTTTTACGGACTACGGAGTTTCGGGCGACGCAATTTTTCGCCTGTCCGCCTTTGTTGCTGACAGAGTCGTTAAGGGCGAGAGGATCGCGCTTGAAGTGGATTTGCTTCCCGATATTGCGGAAAGTAAATTGTTGGAAATTCTCTCGAATAAAGCGGCGACAGGTCTCTTTAGCGGTGCGAATAAGAGTGAAATTTTGTGCGGAATTATAAACAATCAGGTGGGCAGGGTTGCGACGAAGTTGTTTTCGGGGGGCTTAAATGAGCTTGTCCGAGGCGTTAAAAATTTTCCGATTCAAGTTACGGGAACGCTCGGCTTCGACTATGCTCAGGTGACGAAAGGAGGCGTGCTGCTGTCGGAAACAACGAAAGAATTAGAGAGTAAAAAGCATAAAGGCTTATATTTTGCGGGAGAAATTCTCGACGTGGACGGCGAATGCGGCGGTTTTAATCTTCAGTGGGCGTTTTCTTCTGCTCACGTTGTGGCTTCGGCGTTGAACGAAAAAGAGTAAGGGGCGGTTTATGGAGTGGAAAACGCTTTCAAATTTGAAGCTTACGCTCTCTGAGAGTGAGGAGAAGCTGAAAAGAATTGCCGAAAAAAAGTTGGGCGGTAAGCTCGGCAGTTTTAAAATACTCAAAAAATCCTTGGACGCGCGGGATAAAAAGGATATTCACCATGTCTATTCGATTGCCTTTTCGGCGGAACAGATTCATCTGAATGAGGAAAAAATAGAACGTATATCCGAAAATAAACGCCCCAAATTGCCTGTTTTGGTTGTGGGGAGCGGACCTGCTGGGCTCTTTTGCGCCATTCGGTTAATCGATCGCGGCTTTAAACCGATTTTGATCGAACGCGGCGATTCCGTGGAGGAGA
The DNA here is from genome assembly GCA_017467275.1 of Clostridia bacterium. Taxonomy (GTDB): domain Bacteria; phylum Bacillota; class Clostridia; order Christensenellales; family Borkfalkiaceae; genus Scatosoma. The sequence continues at coordinate 10,891 of JAFTSN010000005.1, forward strand.
GAGAAAAGAAAATTCGCTCGTTTATTTTGGATGGAACGCTCGATGGGGAGTGTAACGTGCAGTTCGGCGAGGGCGGCGCAGGCACTTTTTCGGACGGCAAGCTCAACACGCAGACGCACAGCGGTTGGAATAAGGAGGTTTTATCCACGTTCGTCCGTTTTGGCGCACCTGAAGAAATAGAGTATTTGAATAAGCCGCATATCGGTAGCGATAATTTAAAAAAAGTCGTCAAAAACATGCGCGAATATATCCTCGACAACGGGGGCACGGTCGAGTTTAACGCCAAACTTTGTGATATTGCCGTAAAAGAGGGCAGACTTGTTTCCGTGCGAATATCCAAGAAAAAAAACGGACGTACGTACGAAGAGGAGAAAGCGGTTTCGGCGCTTGTTCTTGCGATCGGTCACAGCGCGCGGGACACCTTTGAGATGTTGCTTTCCCGCGGGGTAAAAATGGAGCGCAAGGATTTTGCGATCGGTGCGCGAATCGAGCATCTTCAGTCGGAGATTTCCTTGTCGCAATACGGCAAGGTGCATCCGCTGTTGCCGCCTGCCGATTATAAGCTTGTTTCCCATGCCTCCGATCGCGCGGCGTTTACCTTTTGTATGTGTCCCGGCGGCTACGTTATGCCCGCGGCAAGCGAAGAGGGCGGGGTCGTGACCAACGGTATGAGCAACTATGCCCGTGACGGTGTAAACGCCAACAGTGCGTTAATTGTGCAGGTTAGAAGCAGTGATTTAACGGGCGAATCGCCTCTGGCGGGGGTGGAGTTTCAGCGTGCGATCGAGCGGGCGGCGTTCGAGGCGGGCGGGCGCAATTATTTTGCGCCTGTGCAGTTGGTGGGAGATTTTTTGCGCGGAAGAGAAAGTGCGGCTTTTAAAAGCGTACTCCCGACCTACGGTGCGGGAGAAAAAAGTGTTTCTTTTGCGCCCATGGAGGCGGTTTTGCCCGCGTTTATTTGCGATGCGATGAAGGGTGCAATCGAAGATATGGACAGGCGGCTCAAGGGCTTTGCATGCCCCGATGCAATCTTGACCGCGGCGGAAACGCGCACGAGCTCTCCTGTGAGGATTGTACGCGACGACGGACTTTGTGCGGTCGGCATTTCAGGCTTATACCCCTGTGGCGAGGGGGCGGGTTATGCGGGGGGAATTACCTCCTCCGCAGCGGACGGACTGCGTGTTGCCGAACGTCTGTTTTGTCTGTTTAACGGTTAAATCTGCTGTTGTTACAGTTTTGTAAAAATATTAAAACGCAAGGTCAATCGCTTGATTTTTATGATTAAAAGGAGTATAATGTTCGTGTTGTCCTTTGGAAAAGTTTGAAATTTTATTCCAAAGCGCTGTAAGATTTATGAAAAAACGAGTTCTAAAAATTATATTGGCACTGTTTTTTGTCTGTGTGGGCGTGTTCTTGCCGCTGAAAACGGGCGCACCGTCTATCCAAGGCAAACAGGTAACCGTTTTTGCCGCCACGTTAGTTTCCGACAACGAGGTGGACGAGAGCGAGTTTGATAAGCTGCAAGGGGCGGAAGCCGAGCTTTCAGGACTAGAAGACGGCTTTGGAAAAACAGGCTTTTTAGAGGGGGAAGAAAACGACGTATTTGTGTTGATTCTTGCCGTTTTAGGTATGGTGGCGATTGCTGTGGGGATATCTTATCTCGTCTCCAAGCTCCGTCAAAGCACACAGCAACGAAGCCGCCGAAAGAAATATAAAAACAGAGGAATTCGCGGCATAAAGATCGGGCAGGTCTATCGGGAAACGGAGGACAGCGAAGAAAGGGAAGAGCCGATCGTTCAAAGGAAACGGAGATACGAGGGCTTGCATGCCCGTCTCGAGGAAAAGAACGCCGCGTTGAGAGATCAGAGCGAATCGGAAAAAGAGGACTGAAATACGAAAGAGAACGACGGAACTATCCGCCGTTCTTTATGCAAAAAGACTTTGAAGGTGTAAAATTTTGGAAAAGTTTAAAAAATTTCTCGTTAAAATTTTATATTTACCCGTCTGGCTCACCGTAATTTTACCGATTGTCGCGGCGGCGGCTCTAATTTGCTCCTTTTTAGGCATTTGGAATTTTGCGCTCCTAGATTATCTTATCTATGCTTTCTCCGCTTATGCCCTCGCGGTCGTTAGCGTGCGTGTTCCCGCGATTGTAAAGGGCACGCGCAGGTGGGTACGTTCCACTAAATGGGGCAATCGATATTTCAACGATCCGCATTTCCGCGTCAGATTCTCTCTCAACGTATCCTTGATTTTCAATTTGGCTTATGCCGTATTTAAGATCGTTTCGGGGGTTGCACTCTCGTCTTGGTGGGTGTGGACGATCGGTATTTACTACGCCTTGCTTGCGTTCATGCGGATATATCTATTCCGCTTTACCAAGCGCATGTTCAAAAGAAGAACGGGTGAGGCGGAGAAAAACGTTGGCGTCGAGGAGGCGCGAGCGGAGCATCTCAAAGAAGAACTTGAAAAATACCGCTTTTGTGCCTATATGCTTCTCGTGACGGCATTTGTGCTGTCGGGGTTAGTCATCATGATGGTGCTCAAAAACGAGGGTTACTATTATCCTGGGCTGTTTATTTACGTCGCGGCAACTTATGCTTTTTACTCCGTGACAACCGCAATTTACGGGCTGTTCAAATATAGAAAAATTTTGTCGCCCGTGCTGTTTGCCGCTAAGGTAGTGCGTTTTGTGACGGCGCTTGTCTCTCTACTTGCCCTTCAAACGGCACTCCTCTCCGAATTTGGCGGTGAGGCGTCCTATGGGCGAATATTCAACGCATTAACGGGTGGAGCCGTCTGCTTGCTTATAGCCGCCTCGGGGATTTACATGATCGTTCAAGCAACGAAAAAAATACGGGGAAGCACGCTTTGTAAAACGATGGAAGAGGAATAATGAATAAAGAACACCCGACCGTTTTTCGGTCGGGTGAAATTTTTAGTCGGTTTACTTTTCGAGTCCGTAGGCGGCGATGGAAAGGGCGGCGTAATCGCCGATCTTTTCGCCGAGAGCCGCGGGAAGAATTTCAACGCTTGCCGTGCCCTTGAGAGCCTCTCTTTCGAGCGCGCGGCGCATAGCCTTTTCCATCAGTTTATGCGAACGCATGAAAACGCCGCCTGCGATGATTCTTTCGGGATTGAGAAGATCGGCGAGCACGGCGCAGATGCGACCGAAGTTTTCTCCGACTTCTTCGTAGACGGCAAGCGCTAACGCGTCTCCCTGTTGGGCGGCAAGCGCAACGGATTTTGCTGTGATATTATCGATCGACTGTGCATCGGGCGCGAACGACGGGGGATTTCCCTGTTGCAACGCTTCAAGTGCACGCGTCTTAGCGAGCTGTGCGATTCCCGCGCCGCTGCAAAAGCCCTCGAACGAGCCACTTTTTCCGTAGCCAACGGGCCCGTGTTTTTCGAGACGGATATGTCCGAGCTCGCCCGCGAAATTGCTTGCGCCCGTGTAGAGAGCGCCGTTTAAAATAAGCCCAGCGCCGAGTCCCGTGCCAAAAGTTAAAAACACCATATGCTTACAGCCCTTACCTGCGCCGTATTGCCATTCCGCGAGCGCGCCTGCGTCCGCGTCGTTGCAAAGAAATGCAGGAACGCCGAGCGCCTTCTCCACCTCTTTCACAACGTAAATTTCGTCCCAACCAATGAGATTAGGCGGGGAGAGGACCACGCCGCGCGCCCCATCCAAGGGGCCGCCGCAGGAGATTCCGACCGCCTCAACGTCCTTTTCCGTTTTTCCGATTTGGGTTAAACTATCTTTTAATAGGGCAACCATGTCCTCGATCACTTTGCTCGGGGCTCCCTTGGTCGGGAACTCGTTGCGGGAAAGGACGCAAAGTCCGTCTTGTGTTTTTTCGCCTAACGTGACGGCGCATTTCGTGCCACCGATATCAAAGCCTGCCAGCATATAAAGTACTCCTTTGTGAACTTACGATTATTATAACATAAGAGTTTTAGGAATTCAAGCGTTTAAAGAGGGAAGAAAACAATTAAACGAACATTGTGAGGGGATTTAGTTGTCTGTATTGCAAAAAATTTTAAAATTTTTTTATGATAATCCCCCTCAAATTATTGAAAAAACAAAATAAATTTGCTATAATAGTGCCGTGCTTAGGAAATTCCGAGCGAAAAATGGTATTCTATTATAAAAGAGGACATATAAAAATGGAAAAGCTCTACACAGGTAAAACAAAAGACGTTTACAAGCTCGAGAACGGCAACGTTCTGTTAAAGTTCAAGGACGATTGCACGGGAAAAGACGGGGTGTTCGATCCCGGTGAAAACACCGTTGGACTCACGATAGAGGGAATCGGCAAGGCGAACCTTAAATCTTCTGTCTACTATTTTGAGCTTCTTAAAAAAGCGGGCATTAAAACGCATTATGTGTCCGCGGACATCGACAATGCTACGATGGAAGTTCTTCCTGCAACCGTGTTCGGTCACGGTCTTGAAGTGATCTGCCGTTTGGTTGCCACGGGCAGCTTTATTCGCAGATATGGCGAATATATCGCGAACGGCACCAAGCTCGACGGCGGCTACGTCGAATGTACCTTTAAAAACGACGAAAAGGGCGATCCTCTGGTCACGGCGGAAGGACTTGCGGCGCTCGGCGTAATGAGCATGGAAATGTTCAACAGCATGAAAGAACAGACCCTCAAAATCACCAAGGTGGTTGCGGACGATTTGAAAACGATCGGTCTCGATCTTTGGGATATCAAATTTGAATTCGGCTATAATAACGGCGAGGTAATCTTAATTGACGAGATTGCGTCGGGCAATATGCGTGTGTATAAGGACGGAAAGATCGTCGATCCCGTTGAGCTCACCAAGCTGATCAACGAAAGATAAACCTGAATCCTCTCAAAAAATGAGCCGCCGATTTTCGGCGGTTTATTTTTATAAAAATAGGGTTGCGTTTTAGGGAATGTTCGTGTATAATATAAATAATAAGGAGGAAACATATGTTGATTTGCGATGAACAAACTGTGTCTGTTAAAGACGCGTGTCGGGATTTTTCTGAAGTTATAAAGCTCGCGGAGCAGTCTAGTAGCGTTGTGTTGCTTGAAAACGGCAGTCCCCGCTATAAAGTGATTGATTTAGAAAAAAATCCTGTTTTTGAGCTGACGGAGGAGGAAAAGATCGACGTCGTGGCAAAGCGTGTTCTCAAACGGTATAAAAAAGCGTTCGAGGTGCTTGCGGAATGATGAAAATAAGCAGAGAAAAGGTTATTCATCTACATGAGCTGATGGTTTCAAAAACGGGCGGAGACGCGGGCTTGCGCGATCTTGGTTTGTTGGATTCCGCGTTGGAAGCGGCATACGCCACTTTTGACGGGGTGGAGTTGTTCCCCACGAAGGAGGAGAAAGCTGCGCGCATGGGCGTCGGACTAGTGTCTAACCATGCGTTTGTCGACGGAAACAAGCGCATCGGTCTATTTATCATGCTGATTTTTCTTGAACTGAACGGGGTGCTGCTAAAAGCGACGAACGACGAGCTTATTTCGGTGGGGTTGTCGCTCGCGGGGGGGAGCATGAAATATCCCGAACTTTTAGAATGGCTGAAAGCGCATAAATAACCAATTTAATCGAAAGGAAACCGCCGTGTGTAAAAGCACGGCGGTTTCTCTACGTTGTTAAGGTGTTGGATTGTTCTTGTTTGCTTTGCGATATTGGGAGGGAGAAACCCCGTAAGTTTCGCGGAATTTTTTTGAAAAGTATAGGGCGTCGATAAAGCCTACTTTATACCCGATATCCGAAATCGGACTGTCGGTATTTAAAAGGAGCTCGGCTGCCTGTTCCATGCGAACGCCCGATAAATACGCTTTAACCGAAATTTTCGTCGCTTTTTTAAAAATGCTGCACATGTAGGAGTGACTCAGGTGAATCATTAGTGCAAGATCTTCCATTTTGAAATTTGGATTGGAATAGTTCAAATATACGAGTTTGCGTATTCTTTCTATATAATAATCCGTTTCATTATGGGCGCCGTGGGGCAGACCAAGTCTTTCCTCCTTGAGCCTGCCGAGCAGTGTATAAAAGAACGCGAGACATTTTTCGGCGGAGGAGTTATAATTTGGATTATTATAGAAAAAATCGCGGGCAAGCATTTTAAATTGTTCTGCCGTTTGCGCTTTGTAGACAGGATTTTCCACGGAAAAAAGAAATTTTTTCATATATTCTTCTGCTTTACTGCCGTTAAAGGCAACCCAAAAATATTTCCAGGGATTCGTGGACTTTGGAAAGTATTTGATTGCTTCGTTCGGCGGTAGGAAGAACATATCGTTTTCTTTAAGGTTATATGATTTTCCGCGAAAAAACAGTGTTCCTTCTCCTTCTAAAACAAAGTGCAGAGTAAAAAATTCCTGTTTTCGTTGGTGCTTAAAAGGTGCGACGTGGTTTAAATCGTTATATCCGACCTCCAAGACGTGCAACTCCGAAAATTCAGGCGGATAAATTTGTATCATATATTTTGCCGGTAAAAAGTCATAATTGAACATTTTTTCAGCCTCCGTATTTGTTTCCATTATAACCCAAAAAAATACAAATGGCAAGAAAAACCAAACAAGAGAATAAATTATTCCATATTCTTTGTAAAAAAATATCTATCGCTTAAGAAAACGGATGTGATATAATATGGCTACAATATATTTTGCGTAAAGGCGGAGAATAAAAATGCAGGAAAAAACAGTACAAGTCGGAGTTATCGGGTTAGGCGTTCGGGGAATGTCTATTTTAAAGGCAATTCTTTTGAAAAATCCTGAGGTCCGTGTTGTTGCCGTTTGCGATCTTTACGAAGATCGGGCGCAAAAGGCTTACGAGCTGGTTTCGGAAAAATATGCCGCGCCCATAAAAACGACGGCTTATGGTGACGTGTTACAAAACGGAGAAGTGGAAGCGGTTTTTGTAATCACGGATTGGACGACACATATCAGTATCGCCATAGAAGCGATGGAACGGGGAAAAGCAGTTGCTATGGAGGTTGGCGGCGCTTATTCCCTCGAGGAGTGCTGGGCACTTGTCAATACGCAGGAGCGAACAGGTGTGCCCTTTATGATGTTGGAAAATTGTTGTTTTGACAAGAATGAGCTGATGGTCATGAATATGGTTCGTCAGGGAGTGTTGGGGACCGTGGTGCACTGCTCTGGCTCCTACGGGCATGATCTCCGTCCCGAAATAGCCGACGGATATAAAAATAGACATTATCGAAAAGATCAGTATCTCAACCGTAACTGCGACAATTATCCCACGCACGAGCTCGGGCCGATTGCAAAAATTCTCAATATCAATCGCGGGAACCGTTTGGTTTCTCTTGTTTCGGTTGCCAGTAAGAGTGTGGGTATGAAAGAATTTGTCAAGGAAAAGCGTTCTGAGGATTATACGGATTTCTTAAACTATGAGCAGGGAGACGTGGTCACGACGATTATAAAATGCGCGCACGGTGAGACCATTCTTTTGAAACTCGATACGACGCTGCCTCGCAGATACGATCGGGAATTCAGGGTCTGTGGAACGAAGGGGAATTTTAATCAGACCTTGCAATCGGTCTTTCTCGACGGCGACGACGAATGGGCAAAAACAAAAGACGTTGCAGATAATCTCGATAAATACGGAGAGTATCTTGCACCCGTTTGGAAAAATATGACCGACGAGCAGAGAAAAACGGGGCATGGCGGGATGGACGGAATCACAGTGGGAGCGTTTATTAAGGCGTTAAAAACAGGGAGCGAAATGCCCGTGGACGTTTACGACGCTGCCACTTGGATGAGCGTGAGTGTTTTGTCCGAGCAGTCGATTTTGACGGGCGGAACTGTGACTTGCCCCGATTTCACAAGAGGAAAATGGACCCTCCGTGAGTCGAAAGACGTCATTGAGCTTGAATAAGGTGAAGGCATGAATAAGGAAAGAAGCTTACAATTAAACAAACCGAAATTTGGTGGAAAATGGACGAAGTCGGACGTACAGGTGTTTTTAATGAGCAGCGTCGGACTCCTGTTTTTGATCGTATTTTCCTATTTGCCCATGTTCGGTATCGTGCTCGCCTTTAAGGACGGAGATTTGCAATTAAATATCTTAAACGCAATTCTTCGTTCGGATTGGGTGGGGTTGGATAATTTTAAGGCGTTTTTTGTCGATCCCAATTTTTATTCCGTGCTTTGGAACACTCTGGGACTCAACATTTTAATGCTTTTGATTACATTTCCGATCACGCTGATTTTTGCCCTTTTGATGTGTGAGGTCAGGCACCGCCGTTATCGCAATGCATTGCAGACGGTCGTGGCGTTTCCGCATTTTATCAGCTGGACAATCTTTGCGGGCATGTTCATCGCCATGGCAGATATGAGTACGGGTATTCTCAATCCAATCTTGGAGGCGCTTGGGATCATGGACGCGAAAAATCCTTCGAATCTTTTAGAGGCGAGATATTTTTGGTCGGAGATCATTATTTGCTCGGTGATCAAGGACACGGGGTGGAGTTGTATTATTTACGTGGCGGCAATCGGCAATATTGATCCCTGCTTATACGAGGCGGCAAAGCTGGACGGCGCAAACCGCGTTCAGGTGGCGCTTAAAATTACGCTTCCCATGATTAGCTCGACGATCACGGTGTTTTTGCTTCTTGCGATCAGTAGGCTTTTATCCAATTCTTTCGAGCAGTTCTATGCGTTCCAGAATATTACCAATCTCGATAAGAGCGAGGTGATTGCGACCTACGTATATAAAATGGGCATTAGTAACCGTCGTTATTCGTATACGAGTGCCCTCGGTCTTTTCAATTCGGTGGTGGCGATAGTTCTTTTAGCGGGAAGTAATTTTGTTAGCAAAAAATTGACGGGAAGGGGGATCTTGTGATGCGCGGTAAGATAGTCGGAAAACGCCGCAAGCCTCTTCAGGCGGCAGAATTCGTTATTTATCTTTTTATGGGGCTGTTTGCTCTAGTGACAATCTATCCTTTTTGGTATACCGTTGTCGGCTCTTTTTCGGACGGTATGGATTATCAAGGCGGCGGCGTTTGGTTGTTTCCCCGCATATTTACGACGGCGAATTACAGCGTTGTATTTGCGGATGCGAGGCTTTGGACTGCGTTCGGTACGACGATTTTAAGGACGTTGGCGGGGACCTTTCTATCCCTCGTCGTGACCTCGTGTACTGCCTATGGCATGAGTCGACCTAACTTGAAGTTTAGACGCGTGCTTCAATGGCTGAATATGTTCACGATGTTTTTTAGCGGCGGTCTCATTCCCTATGTTCTGATTATTAATATGCTAGGGCTATATAATTCCTTTTGGGTATACGTTATCCCTTCAGCATATTCCGTTTACAATATGATTATTATTCAGAACTTTTTCAAAGGGATACCGACAGAACTGCATGAGGCGGCGGTTTTGGACGGTGCGTCGGAGTTCCGCATCTGGTGGAATCTGTTTATTCCGCTTTCGGGTTCTGTGCTTGCAACCGTTGCGCTCTGGTGTGCGGTTGGGCATTGGAATAACTATATGCAGACCATGCTCTATACGAATAATCCTAAGCTTATTACCTTGCAGTATTATTTGATGCTGCTTATTAAAGAGGCGAACGTGGAATTCGGGGAGCTTGGTGATAATATTACATCCCAGGTGACGGCAAGAACGGTTTCGTTTGCCGCAATCGTGGTGGCAAGTCTGCCGATTTTGTGCGTGTATCCGTTTGTGCTCAAGCATTTTGCGGGTAGCGTTATGATCGGTTCATTAAAATAATAAAAGCAAATAAACGTCAGATAAATAGCGCAATGGCTCAAAAATTTCGCGGTCGAAAATTAGCAGTCGAGAGTAATATTAATATGGAATTAGCGGAAATTTTCACAGATAATATGGTTTTTCAGGCAAACAAGCCGCTTCGCTTTTGGGGGCGAGGCAGTGGAAATATTAGTGTTACGTTGCATGATAAGACCTACAAGAAAGAATGCCTTGAGGGAAAATGGGTTATGGAATTACCCTCTCAATCTTACGGAGGTCCTTTCGATATTCTGTTGGAATTGCAAGGAGAGAAAACTGTTTTAAAAAATATTGCTTTCGGTGATGTCTTTCTTTGTGCGGGGCAATCGAATATGCAATTTACGATTGCTGAAGAAAAAGGTGCATGCACTATAATGGATAATAACCGCATTCGCTATTTCGTTTCGGATAGAATTGAACAGTACACTGGACAAAAAAGTGCCGATGGTTGGAAGATTTGCAAAAACGAGGAAGTGGGGACGTGGTCGGCTTTAGCTTTGCACATAGCTGAAAATTATCAGAAAAAGAAAAATGTATTTGTGGGGATAGTTGGTTGTTTTCAGGGGGCTTCTGTTATTAGAAGTTGGATTCCCGAAAAATATCTTGACGAAAGTGTTTATATATCCATGGAGGAGAGACATATCGACAGTATCAAGCCAAAATATTCGGCATGGAATAGCGATTCGATATTATATAAAAAAACCTTTTTGCCGATTACGCCGTTTTCTTTTAAAAGCGTAATCTGGTATCAAGGAGAAAGCAATACAACCGTTGCGGAGAGCAGAGTATATACGAGTTTGCTTTCGAAATTGATTTTTTCATGGAGAGAAGCCTTACGGGACGAGGAATTATCGTTTGTTATTGTGGAAATATGCGATTTTGACGAGCGAAATGACGAGGGTTGGCGATCGATTCAGAGGTGTCAGAAAACGGTAGGAAAAATTGTGCCGAATGTGATAATCGTAACAAGCAAAGATGTTTGTGAACATAATCATATTCATCCTCAAAACAAGGAAAGACTGGCCGAAAAAATATTTTGTTTGCTGTAAGCTTTTTAAATGAATTTTTTTAATGAGCACAGGAAGAAATAATGAGTTACCTTTGGAAATGTTGATGACGCTAGCGTTTACGAATGGCAATCTATAAGAGACGAAATTTTTTAATGTGGGAAAAATTATTTATTTTTAGTTTAGGTGCCCGAATAATAAAAAAGAAAAGTATTTATGCTTGAATACTTTTTTGATAAAATATTATAAAAGGAGTAAATTATGAGAAAAAGATTGAAGAAAATTTCAGTGCTGTTGCTTTCAGCTTGTTTGTTCTTGCCTACGGTAGGTTGCGGGGGCATGAGTAGTGCTTCGGGCTCGAGTTTGAATTACCCCGATTACGGTTACGCAAACGCGGATTCCGATAGTTGGAAGCAAATCGAGGATCTGGATAAAACCGTTCAAGTGACTTGGTATGTCGACAGCTCGACTCTCACGGTCAGCAATGAGCTCATTGAAATAGTCAAAGACAAATTTAATATTGCGATCACGCCCAGAAAGCCTGTGAGTGACGATGGATCGGAGCTTTCTAGCTATATCATCAACAATACTCTACCCGATATTATAACCGTTTCCGATTATACAACGATTGTACAGCTTGGACAACACGAATACGTATATCCGTTGCAGGATCTTGCGGCGAAATACGCGCCATCGATGCTCGAGCGTATTCCTCAAGACCTTGTTGATTTTTGGGGCGATGCGAACGGAAAAATCTACGGTTGGCCCGCAAACTTCTTTTCAAACGCCGATCTCGCTTCGCTCGAAAAGACGGGCAGTCATCTTATGTCCAATTACGGCTTGGTCGTACGAGAAGACTATTTAGAGGCGTATTTATCGGCTTATCCGTCGGCGGCGGATAGTGCAATGTCGCCGAGTGAGTTTATTTCTATGTGCGAATGGGTCAAGGACACGTATCATTTAGGAGACAATAACCCCACAGTGTGCCTTGAGAATTTCACCACCGATTCAACGACGGAGGGGAGCCGTGCGATTACCGCTTTGAGCGAATTTTTTGCCGTACCGCTAGAGGATAGCGAGGGGAATCTTACCTACCGTTGGGAGCAGGAGGAGATGAAAGAGGTCATGCTCTTTTTAAACGAGCTTTATAGAAAACGTCTCGTTATTTCGGGCAACCTTTCCGCGACCGCCGCGCAGGTGGGTAGCTATATCCAAAACGGTTTGCCCTTTGCCGTGGTGGGGGCAACGCAGAACTATCAGTCCTATTTCCGAAATCTTTATATCAACACACTCAATTCTAAAGATTACGAGGAGCCTGTGAATTACGTTCCCATTGTGATTACCAATGCGGCGGGAGATATGCCCGTTTTGGGAAATATAGCGGGGCGCGGAAACCGTCTCACCATGATCTCGGGGAATTGCGAACGCGTGGATCGCGTGATTAAGCTTTTTGATTGGCTGGTAAGCGAAGAGGGACATCGTGAGACCTATTTCGGGCAAGAGGGCGAGACCTACACAGTGGAAAAAGCAGTTGGAACGACGGAAAACATTACCGTGAACGGCGAAAGCGTTTCCTATACCTATCCGTATGGGCAGATGAAGTGGACGGATTCCGCTTGGAATGCGTATCAGCACTATAATTTCACCAAGCTTAAGATTCACACCTATTCGTATTTACATAATCCGCTCTATGCCTATCTTACGGACGCAACGGGTAAGGGTTACGGCTATATTACCATGGCGAATTATATGAATTATAATCATAAGGCTGCTTATATGCCCTTGACTTATAATAAAATTCCATTCAAATTCAATCTTGATCCCAATCATTCGGACTATACAAAGATGATTGCCCTCCAATCACAACTTGAGTTGCATTGGATACAGTATATTTCAAGAATCATTATGGCACCGACGGCGACGGAGGCGTCTTCATTATACGATAAAGCGCTTCAGGATGCGCAAAAGCAGGGAAGTGAATCGCTTCGGGCATTCCAAAACGCTTCTTTCCTTGCGTTGAAATCAAAAATGGGCTTGACGAACGCATGGCCGCCGAATGTAGGCGAAATACCGACGACGATGCCGCTTCGCGGAGACAGAAGCTATGAGCTTGAGGTGCCCGCGAATGTGAACTATGAGTCGTATAACGGCGGAAATAAGGTCTATACCGTCGATTGACGGAAAAAATAAATTTCAAAGGGAGAAAAAGCATGAAAGTTTTCTTAAAAAAGGCGAAAGTACTTTTGTTTTTCGCGTTCTGTTTTGTTTTCGGTTTGGGAATTTGGTTTTCCGCTGTGCCCCAAAAAGCAGGGGCGGACGAGCCGACGCCCGTTGCCGTCACGAAATGGGACGAGGGCGCGGTGTCCGTTTGGTACGGAAACTACAGCGGCTCGCAGATTGCGTGGTTCGATAGCGTTCAGTTTACGAGAAACGGCGCGGTAGGCGCGCATTCGGGTATTCAGCTCAACGGAATCGATTATACATTTACGCAAGAAGAACTTGCGACGAAAAGTTTGTTTATCCGTTTGAGTTCGGTGTCGCAACAGCCCGTGATGTACGTGCGTTTAAAACGCGATAGCAGCACGGAGATGTATCCGATTGCAACGCTTACGGACGTTCGCTTGATCCATGCGGGCGCAAACGGCGGCGGGGGCGCATGGCGTGTGGAGCAGGCGACGACCGCTACCAATACGATCAAGCTCACGCAGGCGACCTCAAATGTCACGACGGCGGGACAGTATGCGTATTATAGCTTTAGCGGATATCTCGTTATGCCGCTCACGCAATTCAATACATCCGCGCTGACCGAGGGGTTTAAGCTTACAGATATCAGTATCTACGGCTTTGACAACGGAAACTTTGTCCGTGTGAACGCGGGCGAGGTCTATGTCGGCGATACGGCGTCTGCGACGATCGGCGGAACATTTGATCCCGCTGCGGCAAATGCGGGAACGACGAAGATTTATACGCCGACGACGAACAATTTCTCGGTGTATAACAAAGCCGACAACACGACGGTAAAACACGTAAAGAAAGGTACGACCACGTTAAGCCGCTACTATTCGGGTACGGCGTATGCGGACACGAATATATATCTGACCTCACCGAAGAGTCTGATCAAATCGGACGATAGCGGGAGATATATCGATACGGACGAGGTAAAAGGCATCACGCTGACGGTGGATAACACGAACGGCGGGGATATCAAGGGCTTACAGCTTCGTGTTTACGACTATCTGACGGCGCCGAGCTCGGGCTCGAATTTCCGTTATTTGTTTGATAAAAGCAAGGCTTACGTTTTGAAAGACGGAACGGACGTTTGGACGACGCAACAGGCGAACATGATTCCCGCGGGCTTTAAGGGAAAGATTTATCTTGCGTTCGATACGACGACTTTCAGCTATGTGAATGGCACGATAAATGCTCTGACCTCGTCGAATAAGCTCAACCCCGTTTTACGACTCTACTTGAATCAAGTGAGCACGGACGCGGTAATTATTTCCGATTTCGGCATGGTGACGGGCGACGTTCCTCAAGTCACGTTGGAAAAGGGAGAAAACGTCTCTGAAATGACGCTTTCCGCGCCCTATCTGATAGACGGGAATAAGGTCAGCGTGAAAGCGACGGCGGCGGAGCATTACCGCGTAAGCTCGGTCAAGATCAATGGTACGCCGATTGACGCCGCCGCGCTTGAGGCGATCGTTTCCGAAAACGGCTATTCGTTTACGGCGAGCGCGGATACGTCGGTTTTGGTGGAGGCTTCGCCTGTGGATTACTCGGTGAAATACGATTTGGATGGCGGCACGCTCTCCGAGGAGAATGCGGCAAGCTTCAACGTGACGAGCGATATCGCACTCGGTTCGCCCTCTAAGCTCGGATACGTGTTTACGGGCTGGTACGTGGTTTCGGAGGGGAGCGTTACAAGCCGCTCGGTTTCCCGTCTCGACGATTCTGTTTTGGACGCGTTAGAGAACGGTAAGCTTACTTTAAAAGCCGTTTATACGCAAAAGACGACGTATACCGCCACCGCAGAGTCTGTTTCGGGTGGTAAGATCAGCTTTGACCCTGCGAGCGGTACCGTGATTGAGGATATGTCCTGTACGGTATATTTCCGCCCTGACCGCTATCATAAGCTGGTTTCCGCAAGCATCAACGGTCAGGATGTGACCGACGAGCTTGTAGACGGAGCGTATACCGTTTCGAGCGTGACGCAAAATATTACTGCGGACGCGGAGTTTGCTTCTTACGATACGATCGCGTTGACGGCGGACAGAATCAATGTTTGGAACTATGCCTATTCGGGGAGCTTCTATTCCGCAATCGACGGCGTGAGTTATGAAAAGAATATTCTTGTGAACGGCGTCTCGGGCGTCACTTTAAAGACGGAGTCCGTGGCGATCCCTTCAAACGGCGTAATCGATATGGAGATCCACGTGCCCTCGGGCTCGCAAAAGCTTTCCTTCCTCTTTAAGGTCGGGGAGAGCGCGCTTTCTTTGAAAGACGGTGAAGAAGTCTCGTTCAAAGGGGTAAACGGCGAAGAAAAAACGCTTTTGATCGAAAACGGGAAGCTTACGCTTGCGACGACCGCAGTCCGTGAAACGGGAGCTTGGTATTATCTGGGGTGTCTCGGTACGCTTTCCGTGCCCGTTTCCGCATTGGACGGCGAAGCGGTAGGGGACTTAAAAGAAGTGACCGTCTTTTCAACGGGCACCGCCGATAACGCGTTCCGCTACACGGTCGGGGAAATCTCCGTGGGAGAAACGGCGGTTCGCCAAGCGGACGGGGAATACTCCGTTTACGATCCCGACGGGATCTTAACGGACGGCGATGTTACGGTCGGCTACGTGAAAGCGGGGGAATTGACCGTTTCGCAGAACATGACCTACAATGCGACTACGGAAAAATACAGCTATGCAAACGGGCATATTTATTTCAGCTTGCCCGAGGAGACCTATCATACGGAGAACGTGAACGGTACGGATTACGTCTATGCCGATCTTAACGAGATCAAGGGGATATCTTTCCGCGTGAAAAACGAGAGCTCTGTCGCTACGGCGGGTCTGTTCTTCTACGTTTACGATTATATCTCGGGTTCGCCCGGGACCTATGCCACGGGCAGATCGACGATTTCAACGAGTCAGTGCATTATGATCTCGGATGACGGTGTGATCAATAATAAGGCAGATCCGACTAAAATCCCCGCAGGCTTCTCCGGCGAAATTATTTTGCCGTTCACGGCAGAGGTGTTCAAAAACCAGCCAAATGAATTCCCCTCAAAGATCAAGCCCATTGTTCATCTTACGGTAAACACGGTCAATGAAAAATCGGTGATTCTCGAGGACGTTACAGTACATTTGAACGAGGGCGTGTGGGCGACGCATAACGTTGATGTCACAGTCACGAGCGGCGGAAACGTGCAGTTAAATACTCCTTCGGTTTTGCATGGCGGCACGGCAACGGTTACCGTGAGTCCGAGTAAGGGCTATAATATCGTTTCTTGCGTATATTATGATAATCAACTTACGCAGCACGCGTTCGAGCTTGACGAAAACGGTACTTTCACACTTGAAAATATCACGGGAGACGTTTCTTTTAGCGTGACGTTTGAGGCGATCGAGTACAGCGTGAAGTATGAACTCAATGGGGGCGAGAATAACGTGGCGAATCCGACCACGTACTACGTTTACAGCGCAAACGCGATCCTTGCCGATCCCACGAGAAAGGGCTATAAATTTGCGGGCTGGTACACCGATGCGGAATTTAAAAACGCCGTTTCCGTTCTCGCAAAGGGCACAACGGGCGACGTGACGCTGTATGCGAAATGGGAAAAGACGAGCTCCAAGGGCTGCTCTGGTTCGACAAACGCCTTTGCGGGAATTATGGCGATCTGCGCGGTTGCAGGCGTTGCGATCGCTTTGAAAAAACGGAGAGATTTGCATGAAGAAAATTAAGTATTGGATTCTTTGTCTGTTGATGCTTGCGGTTATTCCGTGCGCTATGCCAAGAACGTCGGCACAGGCTAAAATGGTTGCACCATTGCCCGATAACTATAAGGGAACGGGAGAGTCCTCCAACTCTCCCGCCGTGGTGCTCCGCGCCGACGAAAAACTTCTTGAAACGCCGATTGACGAGGCGGAGGAGGTGGCGGGCGAGACCTATTCTCCGTCCGATCGGAAATATGCGGGAATGCCGAGCATTGCCCGCACGGGAAACAGACTTTGGGCAACCTGGCGAAGCGGTTATACGTGGGAGGGAAAGTATAATTATTTCCCCATCGTATATAGTGAAGACGACGGCGAGACATGGGTGGATCCCTATTTTATCGTCGATCATCCCGATGCCAAGGGGAGCGGAATCGGCGTGGGAACGCCCGAGCTTTGGACGGATCCCGACGGAAACTTATGGCTCTTCTACACGACGGGCGGCGTTTGGGCTATTAAATTTACGGGTGCAGACGGCGACGTTTCAAAGATTACTTGGGCGACGAGCCATATCATCTACGAGCACCTGATCGCCAAAAAACCTACGGTGATTAAGAATGCCGAGGGGCAAGAAGAATGGATGGTAATTTGTTACAGCACCTCTAATGCGGGCTTGGGGCTTACGTCTACGGCGGCGTTCGTTTCGACGGACAAAGGTGAATCTTGGACGGAGCGCGGCAGAGCGTTCACGGATGCGACGAACCTTCGTAAATACGCCGAAGCAAACGTCTACCAGACCTCGGACGGTACACTTTATCAAGTTTGCCGTCTTGACGGTGGCGGCGGGGGATTGGAGCGTTCCGCGTCCTATGATTACGGCAAGACGTGGTCATCGTTCGAGAGATATCTTGGAGAGCCCTTTTCAGGACCTGCCTCCAAGCCGCATTATCTCTCTTTGGGCGATGGCAAATTGTTGGCGATCAATCATGCGAGCGAAACCTCGCGCACTGCGCTCACGGCATATCTTTCCGAGGACGACGGAAAAACCTGGCAATATAAGCTTCTCTTGGATGACAGAGAGGACGTTTCCTATCCCGACGTGGCGTATGAGAGAGGAAAGATATATATTGTCTACGACAGAGACCGTGCGGGCGCGCAGGAAATTAGGCTTGCGCGGATTACCGTGGAGGATATCAAGGCGGGGAAGCTCGTTTCGGATTCTTCGGCGCTTCGGTTGCGGCTCTGGCAAAATTCCGAGCTAAAGGATATTGTCTCCGTGCAGGAGGAATTGCCCGAGGTGCTTTCGGTGGCGCTTGGAGCAAAGCGCGAGGCGGCGCTAAAGAGTCTGCCTACCACTCTTCATGTGACCGATGAGGACGGAACGGTTTACACGCTAACAGGGAGCTGGTATTTGCCCGTCAGTTTCAGCACAGAAAAGGCGGCGAGTTATACGGCGCAGTTCCGTACTTCCGCGCTTCCCGAGAGCTTGCAGGACGCTTACGGTAAACTGGTTGTGACGGTTTTAACAAAGAAAGAGGATAAGGGCTGTTCGGGTGCATTGACGGGACTTTCCGCTATTGCGGGGATTCTTCTTTTGGGCGCGGCTCTTTTGTGGAAAAAACGGAGTAAGATATGAACAGAATTAAATTAGTACACTTGGATTCTCTTTCTTGCGAGGCGATTTTCCGCATTGCGCCTAACGGCGATTATGTAATCATTTCGCAGGTCGGTGACGTAACCGAGCCCGCCCCCCAAAATCGTGTACATCTTTTCAGGAGTACCGATAAGGGCGAGAGCTGGTCGAAAGGTGAGAGTATCTATCCTGAGGACGGCAGAGCCGTATATTTGACGGAGGTTGCCGTCAACGGACAGGACATGTACGTGTTCGCGCAGATACACGATGGAGCTTTTCTAGATTGGGATTGCGTCGTTCTGCATAGTGCGGACAGCGGGTATACGTGGGAAAACCTCGGACGAGTGCCATGTTTTGAGCGGTCCTTTGTGTTTATCCGCAGTGCAATTCGTTTGAAAAACGGGGCAATCATGCTCTCCTATCATAACTACGAGGTCTCCGAAGAGGAGAACGAGCGCCTGAAAAGAGAGGGGAAGCTGATTGTCCATGCCGATCTCGAGAGTGTGGAGACGGGTACGATCGTCAGCTACGACGAGGGCAAAACGTTTGAAAAATGCAAAAAACCGTTTATAATTCCGCTTTCGACGCCCGAAGGGAAGAGGCTTTGGCAGTGGACGGAGCCTACACTTATGGAGCTGAAGGACGGCAGGATTGTTATGCTTATCCGCATAAACGGTACGGGATATCTTTGGCGTAGTGAATCGTGCGACGGAGGCATGAGCTGGAGTGAACCCGTTCGGACGGATATTCCAGGACCCAATAATAAGCCCAAGCTTATCCGTCTGCCAGACGGAAAAATCGCACTTTTAAACACGCCCAATTCCAAATTGGGGCTTCGGCAGCGTTATCCGCTCACGGTTTGGATCAGCGACGATGAGCTTGAGAGCTTTTCGTATAAGCGTGTGATTGCGGACATGCCTGGGGCATATTCCTATTCGGACGGTGTTCCATCTCCTGATGGTAAGCATATTCTTTTTGCGTTTGAATTCAATCGACACGATATTTATTTTGTCGATCACGAAATAGAAACGTAAATATTTCCATTTAAAAACGGATCTGCAAAAAAGAAGCAGATCCGTTTTTGTAATTTTAAGTAAGGTTATATAATTGCGTGAGAGGTTAGATTCCCGATGGCGACGCTTGCGGTGTAAAATATATCGGATATGTCGCAAACAGTACAGTTCAAACAAGAAGAGACTTTGCTGATAATCATGAGTCCGATTGCCAACGCGAAAATTAAAAAGAGAAACGGAAGCAACGCGCGTGCCACCGTTATGGCAAGAAGAAGTAGAAAGACAACGATAACAACGCCGATAACAACGGCTGCACAATTATCCGCACAAGCACCCATTTTTTAACACGCTCCGAATTTTTTCACAGTATAACACACTTTTTCGGTATTGTCAAGTATTTCAGTATTCTTTATTTGTTGTAATATTAAGTGGTATTATGAAAACTTTTTTTCATATGCAACTTTTAGTAGACAATGCGTTTATTTTATGGTAAACTTACAGTAATCGAATAAGGAGACCATCTATGTTAAAGGGAATATCGAAAATTGTATCGCCGGAGCTTTTAAAAATCTTATGTGAAATGGGGCACGGGGATGAAATCGTAATTGCAGACGGGAATTTTCCGAGTGAAAATTATGGAAAACGGGTTATTCGTGCGGATGGGCTCGGCGGCGTGGAGATGCTTGAAGCGGTTCTTTCTCTAATTCCGCTCGACGCCTATGCCAATGAGAATTTTTTGCTTATGCAAACAACGAAAGGCGATCCTAGACCGACGATTTGGGACGAGTATTTTGACGAGGCGAAAGCGGTCGACGATAATCTTCGCGCGGGATTTTTAGAACGCTTTGCATTTTATGAGAGGGCAAAACAAGCATATGCAGTAATTGCAACCGGAGAAGGGGCTGTTTACGCGAATATCATTATTAAGAAAGGCGTAATTCAATAAACGCTAGACATGATTTAAAATAAAGATAAAAGTATTATTATGAAAAAAAGATTTAAATATACAATATGCAGAAAATTTGGAATGCAAATTAGATATTTATACTCCCGAAGAAAGAGGTTTTGAAACAATCGTTTGGTTTCACGGTGGCGGTTTGGTATGCGGTAAAAAAGAATGCGGGAAAGAACTTGCAGAAGATTTTGTAAAAGCAGGATATGCTTTTGTGAGCGTTGAGTATCGTATGTATCCGGATCAGGCGAGGTTCCCCGATTATATTTGCGATTGCGCAAAAGCGATCGCTTTCATTAAAAATATAATCAAAGATTACGGCGGGGACGGAAACAAGATTTACGTTTCAGGACAATCTGCGGGGGCTTGGATAGCGTTAATGCTTTGCTTAAATGAAAAATATTTGGCGGATGTGGGTATAAAGGTGGAAGATATTTGCGGTTGGCTTATTGACAGTGCGCAAACCACCTCTCATTTCAACGTTTTAAAATATGAATGCGGAGAAGATGAAAAAGCGCAAAGAATAAACGAATTTGCGCCTATATATTACGTTTCGGATAAAATGTCTTTTTCAAAAATGCTTCTTATGTTTTATGAAAACGATATGCCCTGCCGTTATGAGCAAAACATGCTTTTCTATAAAGCTGTATTATATTTTAACCAAGATGCCGATATTACATATAGGGTATTAAAAGGTGGACATTGTCAAGGTTCAGGTAAACGGGATGAAAATGGTGAATTTGAGTATGTACAGATTTCTTTGCAATGCTTGAAAAAGTGGCAAGAAAGTAGATTTTGATAAAACGGGTGAGATACTATAACAAGGAGAAATAAAATGAAAATATTATCGATAGGGAACAGTTTTTCACAGGATGCACAAAGATATCTGCATAGGCTTGCAAAGCAAGATGGTGAAAATCTAACAACCGTAAATCTTTACATAGCCGGTTGTGATCTAAGAAGGCATTATCTCAACATTTTAGAAGATAGCGTAGCTTATGAGCTTCAATGCAACGGAGAATCTTCGGGTGTTAGAGTATCTATTAAACAGGCACTCATCGGCGATGAATGGGATGTTATCACTTTGCAACAAGCAAGTCATCTTAGTGGAAAAAGTCAAACATATTCTCCATATATTGAAGAGCTGGCGGCGTATGTAAAAAAATATTGCCCTCACGCTAAGATATTTATTCATCAAACTTGGGCATATGAAGACGGTAGCGAAAGATTGACAAATGTGGCAGGCTATTCCAGTGCAAAGGATATGTTTGTGCATATTCGAGATTCCTATCAAAAAGCGGAGCAAGCAATCTGTGCAGACGGAGTTATTCCTTGTGGAGAAGTAATGCTAAAAGCCTTAGAAAGGGGCATTAAAAAGGTGCATAGAGATACTTTTCATGCTTCCTTAGGGATAGGGAGATACTTATTGGCTCTTTGCTGGTATAAAAAATTGTTGGGGAAAGATATTACAAAAAATTCTTTTAACGATTTTGACGAGAGTGTAACGGAAGAAGAAAAAATAATCGCTCTTGCGACCGTAAATGCTGTTGTATAAGATTATTGCGGACAATCAATAGAATGTGCAAGCAATTAAATTGGTAAGTTTTTAGTTGGGATTATTAAAAAATAGAATCATATCTAATTTTAATTTTTTTCTTGGAGATAAAATATTATGGCAAAAAGCAGACTTATTGGGAGCTATCCCGTAATCGGTATTAGACCGACTATCGACGGCAGAAGAGGACCTTTAAAGGTTAGAGAAAGTCTCGAAGTACAAACGATGAATATGGCGAAGAACGCGGCAAAACTCATTCAAGAAAACGTGTTCTATTCCAACGGCGAACCCGTAAAGGTCGTCATTGCGGACACGACGATCGGTCGTGTTGCGGAGGCGGCGGCTTGCGCGGATAAGTTTAAAAAAGAGGGCGTAGATATTACCCTTACCGTAACTCCTTGCTGGTGCTACGGCTCTGAAACAATGGATATGGACCCTATGAC
>JAFTSN010000006.1 GCA_017467275.1 Clostridia bacterium
GATGGCGCGGCGTTTGAGATCGTTTTGAATCTGCCCACCTACGAAAACGGGGCGCGCGTGGATTCGTCGACGGTTTATAAGCCGCAAGTGGTTTTATACAGTGCGGGAAACGCAATCGGTGCTTCGATGGCGATTTGGGGAGATTCTTATGCTGCGGATAAGGAATACGTGACCTCCGAATTTACGGTGGGAGGTGTGAAAGCGGCGGGAATCAAATTGCCGAAGAGCGTTGTGGAAAAAGGGGGCGAGGGCGTTAAGCTCGGGTTCACGGTCGAGGACGGCTGGTATGCCGAGGTTTACGACGAAACCACAGGCATGGCGACCTATGCGCCCGTGCTCGATTCTGCGGAGCTCGACACCGCGCTCAAAGCGTTGACGGCAAAGGAAATCACCCGCGTGAATATGAAGCAAATCTACGATGGTTCCGCGACGAAAACGCATGTCTTTATTCAAGAGCTGAACGGGCAAAATCTCTGTTTGAACACAGAAAATAAGTTGGAGATAAAAAACAGCTTTAATGCCTCCTCATTGAAAGTGGATAAAGACGCGGTCTTTTTGACGGGGAAAACCTACTCCTACGAGCTTATTGGCGTGGAAGCAAATAACGCCACGATCAACACCAAAGCGAGAACGACGGACGCAGAGCTTTGGCAGTTTGTCCATGCGCCGCTGATGGGAGATATCGGCTGGAACAGCGATTCGAGTAAAGGCGATTACACCGCGAGCGGCGTGTATTTGACCCTTAAAAAAGCGGGGACGACGGTCGGAAATTGGTCGTGTACCTCTAGCTGGGGAAACGAGGGACAAACCCCGATCACGTTTGAAATTCCCCAAGAGGTGGGGAAATATACCCTCGAGGTCAAGCTTTTGACGGCGAAAGGGAACGTGACCGTTCAAACTGTGGAGATCAATGCCGTCACTGAGCCGCATATCCTTTTGAACTCTATCGTCGAGGGGTCTGTGTATGAAGGGCAGCAGGTGGTTATCCCCACGGGGTATCTCTGCGGTGCGGATGGCGAGAGCGTGCTCACGGATGCGCTGAACATTTCCGTGACGCTTGGCGAGGAAGAGGTCGAGATTGTTGACGGCAAGATCACGGCGGCTGTTGGAACGTATAAGATCGTTTGGTCGGTCGCTTACGAAGATAAAAACTACACCAAGAAAGCGGAGTTCACCGTGCTTGCGGACGGGATTAAGAGCATTGCCGTCACGAGCGCGCCCACGAAAACGCAGTATATTGTCGGCGAAAGCTTTGATCCGCAGGGCATGGTGATCACAGCAACCTACGAGAGCGGCAAAACGGAGATTATTGAGGGTTACACCATCGATAAAACCGTGCTGACGGCAGAGGATAAGTCCGTCGTGATCTCTTATGCGGGCAAAAAGACAGTCGTCTCCTTGACGGTTTCGGAGGCAAAGAAAGAGGAAACGAAGAAGAAAAAGGGTGGGTGCTCGTCTGTGGCGGGCTTGGGCGCGTTAACGGCGTTCACGGTGCTTGCGGGCTTGGCTCTTTATAAAAAGCGCAAATAAGCTGCGCGCGCATAAATAATACGCTAAAACACAAACTATTCCCGTCAGCCCCCCGACGCGGGGGCGGGGTGGGAATAGCGTGTTTGAAAAATATTTTGAAATTATTTTTATGTTTGTCAAGGCGTTTGCCGTCGGCGGGCTCATTTGCGTGATCGCGCAGATCGTGATTAATTTCACCGATCTCACAGCGGGGCGCATTTTGGTCTATTTCATGCTCGCGGGCGTTGTGTTGCAGGGGCTGGGTCTCTATCAATACCTCGTGGATTTTGCGGGCGCAGGCGCAACCGTGCCCATTTCGGGGTTTGGCTATCTGCTGGCAAACGGCGCGATCAAGGGCGCGGAGAAAGGGGTGTTCGGCGCGTTTACGGGCGCGTTGAGCGCGGCGAGCGCGGGAATATCCGCGGCAGTCATATTTTCCTTTATTATGGCAATGATCTTTAAATCCAAAACAAAAAAGAATTAGTTGTTCAGCGAACGAAAAAAGACGGATAGTTTTTGCTATTCGTCTTTTTTAAATTAGGCTTCGGCTTTTTTCCAAAGATTGATAATTTGTTTGCCTTTTTTCTTTCTGGCGTATTTATAAGCCTTGTAGGCGCCGCTGTTCTTCCGTTCTTCAGCGTAGAAAATTACAAAATCACTCTTGTCTATCATCGCGCAGTTGCGAAAATAAATGCTTTTATACCACCCCTCAAAGGACGGGAGAAGATATATAACTTCGTCGTAGTTCTCGCGTTGAAAATAGCGCACGTTTTTTCGCAAATAACGTTCTTGGGCAACGCAATAAATTCGCTTGATATTCAGTTTCGGGTTTTCTTTTTTTAGCTTGCTTACGATTTTATAACAAAGCGCATCGAAATCCCCATAGCCGCCAAAATAGAAAACGCGACAACCGCAATTCACCGATTTGATAATTTCCGCAGTGGTTATCTCATATAATTCGTCTGAAAGCTCAATATCTCGGTGACCGAAAAACGAACAAATTTTAGTTTCTTCCATATAGAAAATAAGGTGCCACCCCTTGCGAGATGGCACCGTAGAATACCTCTCGCATAGTTGTCACACTAACAGAACATCCTTGTTGAAGGGAATATCTCGCGATACAGTATATCTACCAAAAGATATAGTATCCCCTTCAAAACGGCATAATATGCCCTTAAGGATGTTTTTTATTATTCTGTTAATGTGACATTTATAGTATAGCACCTTTTTTTGTTTTTTTCAATAGAAAACGAGGAAAAAATTTTTAAATTTGCATAAATGTAAAAAAATCTGCCGTAGAAATTTCTCTACGACAAATTTTTTCGTTTATCTGTTTCGCACTTCCACTTCATAGACCGTCTCCCACCATTCCTCTAAGGCGAAAATTAAATCTTCTTTTTTCTTCCTGTCTAACTCCTTGTATTTTTCCGTTCGGACAAGCAGATAGAGCGCTTCGAGTTGGTCATCTAAATCGTCGTAACATTCTAAAATATCGAATATACGCCTCGTGTCTTTTCGGATAAGAAACAGCGTGGTTAATAGATAAATCAAACCAACGAACATGAGCGAAAATAGAGTGAACAATAGGAGATTTCCGCTTGATTTTAAGGGCTTATAAAAAACAGCGAAAAGAATCGAGAGAATTAAAAAGGCGATAGCCGTCGTAAGAATGGGTAGAATTTTGTAAAAGGTTTGTTTTCTTGAAGTCATAGAATCCCTCGCATAATTTATTATAAAAATTATAGCATAGAAAATTCTAACTGTCAATTATTAAAAAATAGAAAATTCTACTTTTTAATAAAAAGATAGAATTTTCTATATAATAAGATGTATGAAAAGCGGAAAAGATATGACATTTGCCAATATATTAAAAGAGTATCTTGACAGTGAGAATATGAAGCAAAGCGAATTTGCAAAAGAAGTCGGGATAAAGAGCAGTAAAGTAAACGAATGGTTAGCGGGGAAAGCAAAACCTGCCTACGATTCGTTAAAGCTTATGGCAACAAAACTGAATGTCTCGGCAGATTATCTTTTGGGAATTACCGATACGTATTAAAGCTAAATGGTACAAAATATAATGGATTTATCTTTTTCTATAATACTAAAAGAATATCTTAAAGCCGAGGGAATGAAACAAAAGGATTTTGCCGAAGTAATCGAAGAACCGCAATATATCGTAAGCGATTGGATAAACGGGAGGGCAAAGCCTGGATACGAATCATTGAAAAAAATGGCAACAAAGCTAAATATCTCGGCAGATTATCTCTTGGGGATTATCGACACGTATTAAAAAATCCGACGGCGCAAAAAGGCGCGGTCGGGTTTTGATTTTCAGGCGGTCTATTCAGTGGAAAGCCCCGAGGGATTGCCAAAAAGGTCGCTTTGCAAGTAGGTTTCGGGAATCTTGCCCACGAGCACGCATTCCCCGATCAAAACTTCCGTTTTCACGGCGAAATTTTCCGTGCGAGAGGGCATGACGATGCTGATATCCGCCACGACGTTTAAATAGATCGAATGCTTTGTTTGGTTGATTCCCACGCTCTCAAAGCCCGAAGACAAGGTGCAAGTCACGCTGCTGACGGGAATGGTGCGGATATGTATGCTCGGACCGACGCCCGCCAGCGCCTCTATGCCTGTCAGTGCGCCAATGGGAATGGGGATTCCGTTCAGGCTTAAATTTTTCAAATTGGATTGAGAAATAGAGGCGGTGTCACGCGCGATCTTATTGATTTTGAGTGCGTTTGCGGAAACGGCTGTGATATCGCCGTGCTCGTCGTGCTCGATCGTCACGAGATCCTCATAGCGCAAGCCGTCGCTTAAGGTGTAATACACGGCGTCGTTGACGGCAACGGTCGTCGAGGCGCGCATGGTCGCTTCGCTGACGGAAATGAGGACCTTTGTCACGTTGCGTTGGAAATATAAAAACAGTGCGAGGGTAAACAGAAAAACGGCAATAAAGATCGCGACAAGCTTACGTTTGCGCCTTCGCTTTATATACTCTTTTCCGCTGTAAGGGATATAGCGGCGCGCCACGGGTTATAACAGGGCGCGGATTTCCGCGAGGATATTTTTCGTGCCCGAGGAGAAATCGGAAACGGCGAGGTTGTCTTTGAGCGTTTCGTCGTTTAGCGCGTCTTCAATCGCTTCGGGAAGATAGGCGCCGTCCTTTTGGGAAAGGATACGGATTAAGCCCTTTTTCTCGAAATAGCGAGCATTCTCAATCTGATCGCCGCGCGTCTGACCCTCGAGCGGGACCAAGAGAGCGGGCTTTTTAAGGGCGAGAAGCTCAAACACCGTGTTGCTGCCTGCGCGGGAAATAACGAGGTCGGCGGCGGCGTAGGCGGTACCCATGTCCGTCTCGAACTCAATCTGCTTATAGCCGCGGAACTTGGCGTGAACGGCGTTGCCCGACCCGCAAAGATGCAGGATATCGTATTTTTCCGAGAGGGCAGAAAGGTGGCTTCTCAAAATTTCGTTGAGCCGCTGACTGCCGCTCCCGCCGCCGAACACGAGCAGGGTCTTTCGCCCGCTTTTTTTGTCGAAGCCGTAGTGCGCCTTGGCGGTCGATTTATCGCCCGAAAGGACGTTGCAGCGTATGGGCGAGCCCGTAAATTTGCCGTTTTTGAACTTATCGGCGGTCTCGGGAAAGGAGGTTAAAACGTGGCGGCATTTTCTTGCCATGAGCTTATTGGCGAGCCCTGCCGAAAGGTCGCTTTCATGGGTCAGGCAGGGAATAGACAGCTTATGCGCCGCAACCACGACGGGCAGGGAAACATAGCCGCCCTTGGAAAAGACGACGTCGGGGCGAAAGGTCTCAAGTCCCTTTTTCGCTTCCTTCACGGCGCGGGAAAACGCCGCGGGGATCCCGAGGTTTTTTAAAGAAAACGAGCGCACGAGCTTGGGACAATCAAAGGTGTAGTAGGGAATTTTGATAGGCTCGATCAGCCGTTTTTCAACGCCCCCCGTGCCCATATAACAAACGTCCGCTTCCCCGCTTTTTACGATTGCTTCTATGAGCGCGATATTGGGCGTGACGTGCCCTGCGCTCCCGCCGCCCGTGAACAGAATTTTTTTCATGCTTTGCCCTCCCCCGCGCAAAAGGCGCGTATATTATTATAGTCGGGAAAAGCGGCGGTTATTCGCGCGGACGGGCTATAAATTACGCCTCCCGTTTGTTCGGGAGGCGGGTTTTTTATTCGTATGCCTTTAAAAGCTCGGTTGCCGACGCGCGGACCTTTTCGGCTAGGCTGAAAGGAGAAAGCACCTTTGCACCCCCGCCAAGTGCCATGATTTTTTTGACGAGCACCTCGTCGTTTGGCAAAGTGACCTCGGCAAGCCATTTTTCGCCCGTCTGTTTCAGATTTTCGCCGCCCAGCCAATCCTGTGCGTCCGCAAACGCCGATTTTTCGATCTCTATGCGGACGTCCACCGTCTCCGAATCCGTCCAATAGTTTAAAGGGATATCATCGCGGGAGAAGGGACGGCGAATGAATTTCTCGTCCGTGAGCACGGCTTTGGAAATGCGCCCGAGACGGAACAAACGGAAGGCGCGTTGATTGCGGCAAAAGGCGTAGATATACCAAACGCTCTGCTTATACACGAGCAGATGCGGCTCGATCTTGCGGCGGGTATGTTCGCCCACGCGGGAGTCGTATTCGATATTGAGCACCGCCGATTCGCGCACGCAGTGCTCCATAAGCCGCATTTTGTCCGAAAAGCGGCGGGTGTCCCCCCAAGTGCCGCCGTCCACGAGAATGGTGGAGAGATTTCCCGAAAGCGTGAGCTCGCGTTTTTCCGTTTTAAGCTGTGCCGAAAGCTTGTTTTTTGCGCGCACAAACCGCTCCTCGGGAAGTTGGGTATACATTGCCTCCAGCGCCTCGATTGCCGATTCGTATTCCTGCGCGGTCATGAAATTCATGGGCAGCTTATAGGTGTCCGAAATGCAGATTCCCCCGCTTCTGCCCCGCTCGATCGTGACGGGCACGCCCCCGAGCGTGAGATCGTCCACGTAGCGGTAGACCGTTCTCACCGAGAGGTTATATTTTTCTGCGATTTCGGGTGCGGTCATCTTTCTCTTTACCAAAAGATCAAATAAAATGCCGAGTAAAATAGAATATTTCATAAAAATTTTTCTCCTTTCTAAAAATATTTTATAATACCTGACGGAAATTGTCAAGTTATCTGTGGTATATTAGGGACGTAAAATAAAAAAGAGGAGGAAAAATTTTATGTCCATGCAGGAATACAGAGAGTTTTTGAAAGAGGAAGAACGGCAAAGGGAGCGCAATCGCGCGTTTGACGGTCTGATTTTGAAGCGGATTGCGGAGCGGACGGAGGAGGAGGCGCTCGCCGCGCTCTTTTCTATCGATTTGAAATCGGGCAGAGCGTTTGCGCTCGAGCTTGCGTAAAATCGCGCATTCCACATGGAAATGCTTGACAAATCACGGGAAAGAGAGTAAACTAAACGTAAATAAAATTACGGTTTGAGGAACAAAAATATGGCACAGAACGTTTTGGACGTATTACGCGAAAGAGGATTTGTCAAGCAGACGATTTTCGAGGAGGACTTATATAAGACTCTCGGGGAAGAAAAAGTCACTTTCTACGTTGGGTTTGATCCCACGGCGGACAGCTTGCATATCGGGCATTATATTCCCATCATGGTGATGGCGTGGATGCAGAAATACGGGCACCGTCCGATCGCGCTTTTCGGCGGCGGGACGGGCATGATCGGCGATCCCTCGGGCAGAACGGATATGCGCTCGATGCTGACCGTCGAGACGATTGATCACAACGTCGAGTGCTTTAAAAAGCAGATGTCCCGCTTTATCGACTTCGAGGGCGAAAACGCGGCGATTATCGCCAATAATAAGGATTGGCTCTTGAATATTAACTACGTTGAGTTCCTGCGGGATATCGGCGTGCATTTCTCCGTCAATAAAATGCTGACGGCGGAGTGCTATAAGCAACGTCTTGAAAAGGGACTCACTTTCCTTGAGTTCAACTATATGCTCATGCAGGGCTACGACTTTTTGAAGCTCAACGAAAAATATAACTGTAAGCTCGAGGTCGGCGGCGACGATCAGTGGTCGAATATGCTTGCGGGCGTCGATCTCATTCGCAGAAAGAAGCGGGAGGACGCGTATTGCCTCACCTGTACCCTGCTTTTGAACAGCGAGGGCAAAAAGATGGGCAAGACCCAAAAGGGTGCCCTTTGGCTGGACGAGAACAAGTGCTCGGTCTATGATTTTTATCAGTATTTCCGCAACGTTGAGGATTGCAAGGTCGCGGAGTGTATGCGGCTTTTGACCTTTATGGATTTAAAGGAGATCGAGGAGCTCACGAAGTATCAGGACGAGCGGATCAATGCGGCGAAAGAACGCCTTGCGTATGAGGTGACCAAGCTCGTGCACGGCGAGGAAAAGGCGAACACGGCGAGAAGTCAGGCGCAGGCGGCGTTTTCGGGCGGCGGGGAGCTGCTCACGAAAGAAGTCGAGGGCGTGACGACGGTCGTAGACGCGATGGTCGCGGCGGAGATCGTCAAATCCAAGGGCGAGGCGCGCAGACTTATCGAGCAGGGCGGCGTTTCCGTTGACGAAAGCAAGGTCACGGACGTGAATATGCCCGTGCCGAGCGCGGAGTTCGTTTTGCATAAGGGCAAGAAGGTGCACGTCAAGATCGTTGTGAAATAAGCGTTGAGGAGCGCGGTATGGAAAAGAGCGTTCTGACGGTGACGGGCGAGCACGAGAGCGAAAAAATTATCGAAAAATCCCGTTTTCTCACCTTTTCGGCGCACGTGGAGAGCGAGGAAGATGCGCGGGCGTTTATTGCGAGCGTGCGCGCAAAACACACCCTTGCCACGCACGTCTGCTTTGCGTTCGTTGCGGATAAAATCGGGAATCTGATGCGTTTTTCCGACGACGGCGAGCCGCAGGGCACGGCAGGAATGCCGATTTTAGACGTGATCAAAAACAAGAAGCTGTTTGAGACGGCGGTGGCGGTCGTTCGGTATTTCGGCGGCGTGAAGCTGGGCGCGGGCGGGCTCGTGAGGGCGTATTCCTCGTGCGCGGCGGAAAATCTTGCGGGTGCGGAAATTCGATCGCTTGAAATGTGCGAGGAGATCCAGATTACCGTTTCCTATACGGGCGTGGACGGCGTGCAGAAATACGTCGCCAAAAGCGGCGCGCAGCTTTTGGACTGTGCCTACGGCGAGAGCGTGGGATTCAAGGTTGCCGTGAAAAAGCGGGAAGCGGAAGCGTTTAAGGCGGGAATTGCCGATTACATGCAGGGCAGGGTTGAGCTGAAAACGCTTGGAGAGTATTACGGCGCGTTTAAAACGGAATGAGAATAAAAGAAAAAAGCGGCTGAAAAAAGCCGCTTTTTTAATGCGTTTTTACTTAACGGAAATCTCTGCCTACAAGTTCGTCAAGCGTGATTCCGTAATAATCGGCAAGTTTTACGCAAAAGTCTATGCTGGGCAAAACTTGATTTTTCTCCCAACGTCCAATATTTTGATAAGACGTGTTGATGGCTTTGGCGAGTGCCTGCTGGCTTAATCCCGCCGTTTCTCTGTGTTCTTTGAATGAATCTCCGTAATTTAACATAATTTTTCTCCTCCTGAAAAATTATTGCACAAATTTGTGCAAAATGCTTGACCTGAACATTTTTGTGCGTTATAATGATGACATAAAACGAACATATATGTGCAACTGGAGGCGAAATCATGAAGAAAATATCGATTATTGAGGAGATTTTGACAGGACGAATCAACGACGTATTACAAAAAACAACGCCTGAAAGCGAAAATTGCGAGGAAAACCAAAAACTGACGGTTTTTTTGCAGGGGTTGGAAAAAGAGA
>JAFTSN010000007.1 GCA_017467275.1 Clostridia bacterium
GGGGCAGGTATGCGTTGAACGGGTGAATGAAGAACGCTTTATCGTTGTAGCCGATAATATGCAACTTCGTCTTACAGGGGCAGAATTTCAATGCCCGTGCCACTTTGGTAATGTTTTGCTTAATGCGGTTTGCCGTGTCGCCACGGGTTTTAACCGAGCAGTCCACGATATAGTAAATATTCGTTGTTTTCATTATTGATTCTCCTTGTTTTTGTGAAATGGAAAACGCCCACGGTCAACTAACCGTGAGCGCGTGTTTTTGTGTGATTTTTGGTAGAAGGCGGTGTCCTATCCCACCCACCCCCTAAGCGATTTTTTATGGAAATCTAACCCTGTTTTGCCCGTTCGGGCATCCCCCTTTCGGGGGCAATCCTTACCTATCTATCCTGTTTTAATCGGGGAAAGTGGGGAAGGTGGGGATTTGACTTTTTGATAGGGCTTCCCCGACTTCCCCGATATCCCCGTTTATTTTCGGACAGGTAGACATAAAACTTTAAACTTTTAGGTTTAGAGTGGATTTCCCCGTCTTCCCCGTTTTCCACACTTCTTGGAGCGCATATATCGTTTGGGATAAAACACTTAATGTTCAGGGTCGGGATTTTTGCGCAAAGGTGGTATTTATGAGATTTTCGCCCGAAACACAGTAAGAAACTCTATCGTGTTTCGGGCTACTACTAATTCCATAGAGAAAAACACTACGAAAAAACAAAACACACGCCGCTACACCTTAAAAATCAAGGTTAGTGACGTGTGCTGGATTGGTGGAGGTGGTGGGAGTCGAACCCACGTCTTACTCGGCTGCCAAAAAACTTTCTACATACTTAGTTTACCTTTTTTACTTAAAAACGTAACGCGGATAAACGCGCTTTACGCTTCGCAGAAAGCTGAATGATCTTTTTGGAACACTTTCCGATCCCGAAAAGATTTTTCCGTCTGTTTGACGCCGCGCCCCCGACCGACGGATAAATCGGGCGCGACGATCGTTTTAAAAAACGAATTTACGCTGCAAGAGCGTAGTTTGCATTATTATCTGCATTTAAATTTAGGTGGAATTTTTTTAATGCGGTCACTCCGTCCGCAGTATGCTTATCCTTTCGCTCACCGGCAATCGAAGCCGTTGCACCCCCGTTTCTGTTTTTGCAGGTCCTACCTGCCCTATTATTATACACACTTTTCCGAGGAATGTAAACGCTTTTTACATATTTTTTTAATCGTTCAACTCTTCTTTTTTCGCAATTTAGCCTTGACCGAGGTACGGTGCTCCTCGCCCGACAAAAGACGAATAATGTTTTTACCGTGTGCACACCACGTTAAAATATTCAACGTCATTAAAAGTCCAAACAAAAGAAGGACGAGCGGCGAAGCCAAAATAGCCGTATAGCGCAAATAAAAGATTATGCCCTGCCAGACGGAAAAACCCGTCACGCCGATTAAAGAGCCCATCGCCCCCCATTCCGTGAACACGATATACAGCGCCACGAAGAGGAGAAAGCCAAAGCCAATCAACAAAAACCAAGGATTCTCACAAGCCAAATTTATCCAAAAAAGCCCCAGCGTGGAGGCGATTCCTTTCCCGCCTTTAAAGTGCATGGTCACGGGAAAAATATGTCCGATAATAACGAATACGCCACAATAATAGCGCATAAAGTCGGCAACGATCAAATCCGTGCCCGCAAACACTTGGTCAAGATATATGAACATACCGATCAAAGACGGTAACCCACCTTTGAACGCGTCGCAAAAAAAGGTGATCAAACCAACCTTGACCCCGAATTCGCGGGTCATATTCATGGTGCCCGGGTTCCCGCTGCCAATTTTGGTGATATCCTTATTTTTCGAGCGGGAAATTAGGCGTGCGAAATTTATGCACCCAATTAGATAGCAGGAGATCGCCACCACGATCAACTGCCACCAATTTTCCGAGAGACTCCACTCTTCCATTGGCTTTCCTCCGTTATTCGTCGTCTTTTTTCTCTCTCACAACGATCTTAATGGGCGTGCCCGAAAAGTCGTAAGCCGCGCGAATCGTGTTTTCGAGATACCGTTGATAAGAGAAATGCAACAGATTTTCGTCGTTGACAAACAACGCGAACACGGGCGGGCAAACCCCGACTTGCGAGGAGAAAAACACCCGCATTCTTCTGCCGAGATAGGAAGGCGGTTCATTCAGGCGAATCGCATCGCCGATGAGATCGTTCAACGCGCCCGTGGGTACCTTGAACGAGGCGTGCGCATACACCTCCTCTGCCGCCGCAAGGATTTTCTCCACGCGCTGTCCCGTCTTCGCGGAAATATACACCGATTTATAATAGTCCATAAATTTAAGATCGGCTTTGAGCTTCTCCTCGAACTTGTTGACCGTGTGCGCGTCCTTTTCAATGAGATCCCATTTATTCATGAGAATGACGGACGGTTTTCCCTGCTCGTGCACGTAGCCGATAATCTTGACGTCCTGTTCCG
This sequence comes from Clostridia bacterium, assembly GCA_017467275.1. Taxonomy (GTDB): domain Bacteria; phylum Bacillota; class Clostridia; order Christensenellales; family Borkfalkiaceae; genus Scatosoma. Next base: position 2,461 of record JAFTSN010000007.1, read on the forward strand.
TCAAACCCTCCGCACTGTCCACCACAAGCAGACAGACGTCCGAGCGGCGAACGGCGTCAAACGCACGCATATTGCTATAATACTCCACATTATCGTCCACACTTTTTTTCTTGCGAATTCCCGCCGTGTCGATAAGCGTGTAGTTCTTGCCACCGCGCGTAAACGTTGTGTCGATCGCGTCACGCGTCGTACCCGCCATGGGCGTGACGATGCTGCGCTCCGTGCCCAACAGTTTGTTTACGAGACTGGATTTTCCCGCATTGGGTTTTCCAACAACTGCAATTTTCAAGGAATCAACGGGCTCAGACGTGTTCTTCGGAAAAAGAGCGACCGCTTCATCGAGCACGTCTCCAATCCCCTTAGAATGCTCTGCCGATACCGCATATGGCTCGCCGAGCCCCAAGGAATAGAACTCGAAAATTTTATCGGGCGAATAGTCGTCGATTTTATTGACGATCAAAATCACGGGCTTTTTGCTTCTGCGAAGGATATCCGCCACATCATAGTCGGAATTGGTGAGCCCATCTTTTCCGTCTGTAAAAAACAAAATAACGTCCGCCGTCTCGATTGCAACGTCTGCCTGCTTGGCGATCTCTTTCCACATGACGTCGTCCGATTTAAGCTCGATTCCGCCCGTGTCGACCATAGTGAAATGCTTGCCGCGCCACTCCGCGTCAGCATAGAGACGATCGCGCGTGACGCCCGGGCGGTCCTCCGTGATAGAGATTTTCCGTCCTGCGACCTTATTAAAAAACGTGCTTTTCCCAACGTTAGGGCGCCCCACGAGGGCGATCAAAGGATTTGCCATTTTAATCCTCCTTGTTTTACTTTTTAGTGGACAAGATTTCCACGAAACCATATCCGCCGCCTCTGTTCACGCGGATATTTTTAAAGCCGAGCTTTTTTTTCAGCTCGGAGAGCCGCATCCCGCAAAGGAAAACGTCCTCAAACTCTTTCATGGTGTTTCCAGCAAGAACAACCTCGTCGAAATCGCCCTTTTCCGCGCGGTAAGTTTGAAGTGCAGACAGGATATCCACGCCCGTTAAAAGCCCCGTGCAGGTGACGGTTTCCCCGAAAAACTCATTGACGACGGGCAGGACGTCCGCTTGCAAGCCCCCAATCTTCTCCTCCGCTTTTTTAAGGAGCGTTCGGTTAATTCTTTCGGCGCTTACCCCCGAGACAACAACCGTCCTTTTGGGTTTTTTAAGGGAAAACACCCTGTCTTTACCGACGGGCAGCTCCTCAAGTGCAGCAAGCGTTTCCTGAACGAATTTACTCGTCATACCGATCCCGTTTTCAATCTGCTCGAACTCACCGTAGAAACTCGCAGGTTTAAATTCTCGCCCCGCTTTCACAAAATATTCGTCGGCGGGAAGAATAAAATTCACGCCGAACTCCTTATTCAAAGCGTCAACAAGATCGAGAAACTTCGCGGAATATTCCCCATCCACGTCGGGTATAGGATAAAGCCCGTCGCGGTATTTAGTGATTCCTGTGGGCACTGCCGCAACGTCCTTGACGTTCGGATAGTAGGCAAACAGCTCCCGCGCCGTGCGAGCGAACTCTTCTTGATCGTTCATATTCGGCACAATCACGGCTTGACAGTGAATCTCAATCCCGCCCTCGGCGAGCTTTTTGATCTGCTCTCTGATTTTGCCCGCAAAACGGTTGCGAAGCATTTTTACGCGAAGCTCGGGATTCGTCGTATGTACGGACACATAGATCGGGGAAAGCTTCAAACGGATAATCCGCTCAAGACCTTCGTCCGAGAGGTTAGTCAGCGTGACGAAATTGCCGCAACTAAAGCTCATGCAATAGTCGTCGTCCTTCACATAGAGACTTTCCCGCATGCCTTTGGGCATCTGATCGACAAAGCAAAACACGCAATGATTATGGCAAGTGCGGATCGAGGTGTTTTTTTCAAACTCCAAGCCCAGCTCCTCGCTCTCTTCCTTTTCCACCTCAAAGGTATGTTCTCCCTCGCCGCTTTTATCGCGCACGGTCAAAGAAAAAGAGGGCTGCGTGCAATAGTAGAGATAATCCAGCTCGTCCTCTGCGAGGTAGCCGTCGAAAGACAGCACGAAATCGCCCGCTTCTATTCCGAGCTCTTTCGCAATTGATCCTCTTTTTACCTTTGTCACCTTCAGCATAGCCTTATTATAACGCTTTTTTTCGGATTTGTAAAGAAAAAAGCGGCTCTCGGGCAAACAAGAGCTCGCTTTTTTTCGTTCGTTGAAAGCTTAAAAACCTCTGATAAGTCCAAACACGCAGCCGAACACGTAGACAACGAGCGCAATCCAATAGATCACGCGCCACGCAATATGCTTGCCGCAAGTGAAGTCGTAAGCGGGAATTCCGATGCCGACAAGGAGCATCAGCTGACCGATGAGGTTTAAAACGCCCGTCAATCTGCCCTGAAAAATTCCGCCGAACAGGAACAAAAACGCCGAGATAATAAGCGCAAAATAGGAGCAAACGCGAAGCACGTTGGAGGTGCTTGCGGAAGCTCTCGTCGTTCTCGTCGTTCTCGTTGTTTTTTTCGTTGTTTTTTTGGTAGCCATATTCTTTCCTCCGATGTTTTTTATTTTACAGCGTGAAATCCACGCCGTGTTTTTTGGATAACGTTTTTAAAACTTGCTCGAAATAGTCGGGCAGAGGCGCGGAAAACTCCATTCTCTCCCCCGTCGTGGGATGATCGAGCGAGAGCTTATACGCATGCAAGAGCTGCCCGTTTAAGGGAAATTTCTGTTTTTTAATTCCGTATAGGGGATCGCCTACGACGGAATGCCCCAAATATTTCGCGTGAACGCGTATCTGGTGGGTACGTCCTGTGTGTAAATTGAATTTGCAGAGGGTGTACTCCCCGCCGAAACGGAGCAACACCTCGTAGTCCGTGACGGCAAGCTTTCCTCTGCCGCTCTCCAAAACCGCCATTTTTAAACGGTCGCTTGGGCTTCTGCCGATATCCGTCGTTATTCTGCCACTATCCGTCTTTACATTGCCCTCTAAAAGAGCGAGATACGTTCTTTTACACGTCTTTTCCGCAATCTGGCGAGCCAAGGAGACGTGCGCCTTATCGTTTTTTGCAACGACCAAAAGCCCCGAGGTGTCCTTATCGATGCGGTGCACGATTCCAGGACGCAAAACCCCGCCGATCCCGCTCAAGGAATCGAGCACAAATAGAAGCGCGTTGACAAGCGTTCCCTCCGCGTTCCCGTTGCCGATATGCACCGTCATGCCCTGCGGCTTATTCACGACGGCAAAGTCCTTATCCTCGTAGACGATTTCCACAGGAATATTCTCGGGCTTGACCGCATATTCGACCGCCTCAGGAATTTCGACGGAGACTTCGTCTCCCGCCTTGACCTCGGCTCCCGCTTTAGAGGTTTTGCCATTCAATAGGACCATGCCCCCGTCGATTAACTTTTTTAATCGCGAACGGGTGAGCTCCTCCATGCGCTCGCTCAAAAATACGTCGAGCCGATTTGCCCCCTCTTCCGCGACAAAAAAACGCTTATCGTTCATCTTCCTTTTCTTCTTCCTTTTTCTGCGTTTTTTTCGCCTCTTCCCGCTCCTCCGCTTCCTTTTGAAGCAGCTTATATTTTCCTACGGGGAAGAATGCGTCCGTGTCAAAAAACAGGAACGCAAGCACAAGCATGACCGCTCCCGCCGAAATGAAAAAGTCGGCAAAATTACAGACGGCAAAGCCGAATTTGCTCAAATCCACCATATCGCGAACGCCCAATGCGCCGTCCACTTTCCAGACCTTATAATACACTCTGTCGATAAGATTTCCCACGCCCCCCGAAACGATAAAGACAAACGCCGTGCGCATAAACGCCCTGCGCTTATCGATCTTAAAATAGAGAACGCTGAGCACAAGCATGATGACCGCCGTTGCCGCAATCACGCCAATTTTTACGGCAGGCGAAGCGTCGTTGCCCATACCGAACGAAATACCGCGGTTATAGACGAGCCTAAAATAAATAAGTCCGCCGAACAGAGGATATTCCTCCGATCCCGAAATAAATGTCTCGGCAACCGCCTTGGTAAGCTGGTCCACGAGAATGAGAATGGCAAAAATTAATATCCCCCAAAGAGACGAGCCCTTGGTCGGTTTTTCTTTCTTCTTGGTTTGCATACTACTCTCCTTAATCTTCCTCCGTGCACGCGCCGCGAATCTCGGCAATCATGTCGCTTTTCAGCTTATGCAGCTTCTCCGAAAGATCCACCTTATATAGCTCGGGCATATCGAGACGGAGATATTCCTCCCAAAACGCCGAAAGCTCCCTTTTTGAGAATTCGCGCACCTCGGTGACCGTCGGGAAAGGGTAGACAAGCTCCCCGCCTTTAACGATCGTCTCAAGAAGGGGCACCGCTTTAATATCCTTGACCGTCGTGCGCTTCCACGTCTCGAGCGGATGGAAGATCGTGAGCGGTTTACTTTCGTCGACCGTTTCCTCGCGCAGAGTGATCAGATCGGCAATTGCCTTACCCGTCTTATTATGGTAGAGACGGTAGAGATTTTTAAAGGCGGGATTGGTGATTTTTTCCGTGTTATCGGAAAGCTTGATTCTCGGAATCAGCTCGCCCTTTTCCCCCTCCGTTGCCGCAAGCTTATACACGCCGCCAAGCGCGGGCATTTCCTCGGAGGTGATAAGCTTCGTGCCCACACCCCAAAGATCGATCTTCGCGCCCTGCTGAAGCAGCGAGGAGATAGAGCGCTCGTCCAGATCGCCCGAGGCACAGATAAGAGTCTTTTCAAAGCCCGCTTCATCGAGCGCCTTTCTTGCACGCTTGGAAAGATAGGCGAAGTCGCCGCTATCTAAGCGAATCCCTTTGGGTTCATGTCCTGCCGCTTTAAGCTCTTGAAACACCCGTATGGCATTCGGAACGCCACTTTTAAGGGTGTCGTAGGTGTCAACGAGTAAGAGACAGTTATCGGGATACGCCTTGGCGTAGGCGCTGAACGCCTCGTATTCGGTGGGATACCCCATGACCCAGCTATGCGCCATCGTGCCCGAAACGGGAACGTTAAAAAGCTGACCTGCAATCACGTTCGAGGTGGATGCGCAACCGCCGATGATTGCCGCACGCGCACCGTAGATCCCAGCGTCGGGAGCCTGCGCCCGACGTAGCCCGAATTCCATAACCGTACCTTTTCCCGCCGCGCGGCAGATTTTAGAGGATTTTGTGGCGATCAACGTTTGGTGATTGATGATATTCAAAAGTGCCGTTTCGGCAAATTGTGCTTGAATAAGGGGCGCCTTGACCGTCAAAATAGGCTCTCCAGGAAAGACGGGTTCTCCCTCCTTGACCGCATAGACGTCGCCCGTAAAGCGCATAGACTCAAGATACTCCAAAAAGCCCTCGTCAAAGAGCTTTAAAGAGCGCAGATAGGCAATATCCTCTTTGGAAAAACGCCAATTTAAGAGATAGTCTATCGCCTGCTCGAGACCTGCCGCCAACGAATAGGTGATGAGCTTATTCCGACGGAAAAACAGATCGAAAACCGCCTCGTCCTCGTGCTTATTCTGCTTATAAAAGCCGTAACCCATCGTGAGCTGATATAAATCGGTGAGCAGTGTGAGATTTCTCATTTCTCCTCCTCCCCGCCGTCCGTTTTTGTTTCGTCCTCTTGTTTTTTGTCCGCTTCCTTGGGCGGTTTTTCCTCATACATTTCAGGGTGAAGCTTGCACATTACGTTAATCTTATTAAAGTACGCCTTTTCAGACGGAGAGTCCTTGATATATTCCGTGATGCCGTAAGGATCGCCATTGAGGGAGCCGAAGAACACGCCCTCCTTTTTCTTATTGAGATAGAACATCACAATAAGAAGCGCCGTTCCCGCCACGCACATGAGAATGGACATAACGAGAGACCAAGGCACGCCGCCGCCCGAAAGGATATATTCGGGGTCGCGAAGCGGCTCCATGATCGAGCGGACCAGCCCATATTGAATGAAATACCAAGCCGTGATCACGCCGTTGGGTTTTTTGGGGTTTTTCCATGCGTAGACGAACATGAGCGCCGCGCCGAGCAGGTTAAAAAAGCTCTCGTAGAAAAAGAACGCATAGTGCCACGTGCCGCCCGAAATATCCGAGCCGCCGCCCGTGTTAAACAGTTTGGCGAACGTTAAGGTGAACGTCTGGAAACAGTTGCCGTCCGCAGTATTATTGATATACACCGCAAACGGGAAAAATTGAAGGCTTTCGTTCGTCACCTCCGCGCCGTAAACCTCTTGGTTAAAGAAGTTCCCCCAGCGGCCGATCGCCTGCGCAAGCAAAAGTCCGATCACGATACAGTCGCCCGCTCGGAAAAAGTTGACTTTTTTAAAATAGCTGACGAGCACAACGCTGATAACGCCGCCCAAAATGCCGCCGATAATGGAAAGACCGCCCGAGCGGATGGAATCAAGCGCGAACCATTCGGAGATAGGCAAACCGTCCGTGATGCAGTAAAAAAGTCGGGTCGTGAAAAGCGCCACGGGCAAAGTCACGCAAAAATAGGTCATGAACAGGTCAGTGGACATGTTTCTGCGCTTAAAAAGCAGGGAAATTACGAAAAAGGCGCATATCATGCCGAAGACGATCACAAGGGCGTAGGCATAGATACGGAAGCCGAAGATCGTAATACCCGGATTATCGGCCAAAAGCGAATTAAACATCTTGTTTTCTCCTAATTCAGCTCTAAAAGAGCGAAGACTTGGCTGTCTTTTTCCATTATAGCACAAAATCAAAAAACCGTCAAGGCTTGCCCCGACGATTTTTTAAAATTACCGTTGTTCTTTTCTTTTATTTTATTTTGATTTTCAGCCCCTTAATGGAATTCACTGCGGAAACAAAAAACAAAAACGCCACCGTATTCACGACGTTGTTAATAATACACAAACGGATAATCAGGCGATAAAAAATATACCAAACATAGGTAACCTCTCCGATATAGACGCCAAACACCTTGGCAAACCCGTTTTTTAACGTTTTAAACGCAAGCTTTTTAACATATTTATTGTAGATATAATACCCGCCCGTTTCTATCCCCACCGAACAGACAAATAAAACAATCACGGAAACAATCAATGCCTTTATGTAAACACCGCCTCTGCATTTAATTGTTACATTGCACATAATCATTCCCGAAATAAACCCCGCAAAGGCTTTGGAGAGTCCCACCCAAGGGAAATAGGGAAATCCACGGCTCGTAAAAAGCAAATAGCATAAAAGGTCGCCGATAAAGGCTATGGAGAAGCCGTAAACGGGTCCAAATACCGCGCCCGACAAAAGACACAATGCTAAACAGAGCGAGATTACATCCGTACTTCCTCCTATCAACACGGGATTGGGAACCGTAAGAAAACCGTTTAAAACCGTGCATAATGCCGTCATCATGGCAACGTAAGCAATTTGTCTGCCCATCGATTTTTGAGAAAGGATAAATTCGGAAAAAAACATTTTCCGAATCCGCTCCTTTAAGAGAGGCTTCTCTTGGGAAAAAGTCTCCGACGTATTAATCCGATCGCTTTTGTAATTCATAAAACAAAAAAACCTCCGCTATAAACGAGAGGTCCGCAAAATTGGGCGGGAGAGAGTCTCCCCGTTCTTCAAGCGGACGCGCCACAGCACCGCAGAAAGTTTTCCCTTCTTTCGTCCACCGACAACGTCCCGTTCGGTGACACTTTACGCGCTTATGGCTACTCTATTGCTATCTATTATAATACGCAAAACGGAAGAAATCAAGCGTTTTAACGCGTTTTCCAAAAAAATACATAAAATAGGAAAGATAAGCCCAAACTTTTTATCATGGGACTGATCTTTATCCGTACGGTAATTATATTTGTAACTCTCCTATTCGTCTTGCGCTTAATGGGCAAACGTCAGATTGGAGAAATGCAACCCTTTGAGCTCGTGATCACACTGATCATTGCCGATCTCGCCTGCATTCCCATGGCGGATACGACGATCCCCTTACTTTACGGAATCGTTGCGATTGCAACCATTTTTCTGTTGCATCAGATCGTCTGCATTCTCGATCTCACGTTCAAGCCCATGAAAAAAATTTTAAGCGGCTCGCCGAGTATCGTCGTCAATAAAAACGGGATTGACAATTCACAGCTAAAAAAGAACAATCTCGACGTTTCCGACCTTATAGAATCCTTGCGGGGCGCAGGCTACTTCTCTCTTGATTCCGTCGATTACGCACTCTATGAAGCAAACGGCTCCTTTTCCGCTCTGCCCAAGCCCGACTATGAATCGCGGCAAAACTCTCTGCCCGTCGTGATCGTGGACGAGGGTAAGTTCGAGGAAAAAAACATAGCCCTTACCAAGCGAACGAAGTCCTACTATTTAGATATTTTAAAAGCACACGGCTGCAAGAGCGAAAAAAAAGCGCTCGTTTTTACCGTGGACGGAAACGGGCGAGTTTATCTGCAAAAAATGGGCGAGAAATTCGAGGCGTTTGAGCTGAATTGGGAGGAAAAATTATGGTAAAAACCTTAACGAGTATTTTTGTGACGATCGCGCTCATTTTCGGTATTTCCTATTGGGAAATTACGCACGTGAAAAAGACCTTTGCGCAGTTCGATTCCGCACTTACCGCGCTATATAAAAAAGCGGAGAGCGGCGAAGCAACCTATGAAGACGGAAGTGCGATCCGCACGTTTTGGCGCAACAAAAAACGGACCCTGCACGTTTGGCTCCCTCATACGAGCATTGAAAACGTTGACTATCAGCTTGGAGAAGCCCTCGGGTATCTATATGAGCGCAAATTCGACGACGCACTACCCAAAATAGAGGTTTTGATCGAGATCTGCAAGCGAATCCCCCGCACCTATTCCATTCGTCTGGAAAATATTTTTTAAAAAATTATCCTCCGCCCGATTGAGCGGAGGATTTTTGCTTTTATTTTGCGAAAAGATCAAAGGAGAATTCGATTTTTCGCTCGATTATACGATATTTCACGTCGAGCTCAGGTCCGCACGCCGCGGAGCCGACGCCGCAGTTCCGATAGTCGACGTATAACCAAACGTCGCCCGTATCCACCATTTCGTAATCGTGCTTTTTATACGCTTTGACCGCAAACGGAGCCACGGAGAAAGAGAAATTCTTTGCGCTCTGCACCTCAACAGTGTGCTCGCCCGAACACAGGCAAACCCGACGGCTGTCGACGTGAGCCCCGTTCTCCTGCGGTTTCGTGTAATGCACGTACATTTCTCCGACCGTCTGTTTATACAGACCGACGGGTGCGGCAAGCTTGCGATCCTCGTAGGCTTCCACCGTGCCTCTACCGAAATATTCAACGTTTTTAAGCGAGCCGTCAAGCTTGAATTCAAAGCCGATACGGGGCAATTCGGGTACCCATTCTCGGACGTCGGCAGTAAGGCTCACGCCTATGCCGTTCCCAAAAAACGCATAGGTCACGCAAACGGTTGCAAGCGGACTTCTTCCCGCCGTGACCAACACGCCGTTTGCAATCACCTTATTTTCCGCAAGCTCGATCGAGCGGCAGAAAAACTTCGCCGTCGTGAAGCCGTAGACCCCCTTAAGCCACGTCGCCCTCACGTCGTTATCCGTTCTCGCTCGGTAGACGTTGAGCTCGACGGGCTTTTCTATCAGCTCCTTGCCATCCACCTGATAGGAGGCGAGACGTCCTTTTTGATCGACCGTCGCTTCATAGCTTTCGCCTTTGACCAACACACAGCCGTTTTCCTTTTTAAGCGCTATAGTGCCCTTTTTCTCACGCAGAGGCAGCGCCTCTTTCACGACCGTCTGACATGAGGAGACGTATTCCCCGTCCTTTTCAAAGAAGAAATTGACGGTCACGTAGCCCGAATATTCATCGGTGTTGACAAATATCTTTTTCTCGCCGCGAGCGGGGATTCCCGTCACGTCCACAGAAAACGACTTGACTGCCACGCCGTTGACCTCTATTTTGCAGGTGCAAGAAAGATCGTCGAGGGAGAGGAAATCCCGTCTGTTTCTGACGATATACGCCCCCTCCTCCGTCACCACGCACGCAGGCGCATATACCTCTGCCACCTCTTTCAAGGAAGAATGCGGCGTTCTGTCCGTGTTCACGAGCCCATCCACGCAGAAATTCCCGTCCGTATGCTCTCCCTCAGCCTCACCGAAATCACCGCCATAGAGAAGCTTTTCGCCGTCGCGGACGGTGTGATCGCACCATTCCCAAACGAATGCGCCGCAGAGTTCCTCACGCGCATAAATGAGTTCCCAATAGTTCTTTACGTCACCGCAGGAATTCCCCATTGCGTGTGTGTATTCGCAAAGGACGTAGGGCTTTTGCATGCCCTTTTCAAGGTCCGCCTGCATAACGGGAACGGAGGGATACATCTTGCTCGAAAAATCAAGCCAAGGCGTGTTAAACCACCCCTCGGGGTCCTGATAGACAATGGCTTCATAGTGAATGGGGCGATTGTCCACCGATTTCAAATACTTCGCCATGGCGATAAAATTCTCGCCCCAGCCCGCCTCGTTGCCGAGCGACCAAACGACAACGCTCGAACGGTTTTTATCACGCGCATACATACGCTCCGCGCGATGAACGAACACGTCCGCCCACGCGGGATCCTCCGCAATCAGGCGAGTGCCCTCATAGCCATAACCTCCCTCGTGCTGGGTTAAGCCGTGCATTTCCATATCTGCCTCGACCATGAGATAAATTCCGTAAATATCGCAGAGCACGGGAAGCAACGGGTGCGGCGGATAATGCGAGGTGCGAACTGCGTTAATATTATATTTTTTGAAAAGCTTCAAGTCCTTTTCAAGGTCCTCGATTCCCTCCGTATAGCCCTTATCTGCCGTCATGGAATGACGGTTCACTCCCTTGAATTTGACGGGTTTGCCGTTGATTTTAAACACCGTGCCGTCCGTCTCCACTTGGCGAATCCCCACGTATTCGCGAATATATTCGCCGTTTGCGAAAATGACGAGGGTGTATAATTCGGGCGTCTCACTCGTCCAAAGCTTGGCGTTTTTCACCGCAAAAGTCGCACTTTCGCCGCTTGCTGTCCCGATCAGCTCATCCTTATAATACAGCTCGATTTCACAAGGAGAATCGGCGTTAAACGCGACCATGCCCCCATCGTCCGTTACTTTAGTCGTAATTTTATAATCGCGCAGATGCCCCTCGGGACGGCGCAGGATATAAGCGTCGCGGAAGATCCCCGACATGCGCAGCTTATCTTGATCCTCCAAATAGGTTGCCGAACTCCATTTAAAGACAACGGCACGAATCTTATTATTTTTCGTAAGATAATCGGTGATATCAAATTCAGCGGTGCAATGTGAAACCGTTGAATAGCCGACAAAGACGCCGTTGACGAAAAGATAGATACAGCTATCCACGCCCTCAAAATTTATGTAGTAACGACCCGATTTTTCCTCGACGTTATAATCCGTTTCATAAATCCCGCAAGCATTTTCAAAATCAATAAACGGAGGACGAACGGGAATAGGATAAACGACGTTTAAATATCTATGCTTATCATACCCCCGCATCTGCCAGCAAAAAGGCACCTCCTCCTCTTTATAAAGCGGAATGGTTTCCGCATTTTCGGGAAGAGAGGGAAAATGGGCGAATCGCCACGTTTTGAGCATGTCCACAAACGGAGAATCGCTTTTATTGAACGTGAAGTTTTTATCTGCAAACGGGATATAATAACTTCTGGGTTTTACTGCGTTTACTTGAGAAACAATAGACTCGTGATACTCGAAATTCATAACTGTCCTTTTTCGGTCTTCGTGATTTTTAAAAGCTTTGGACCGACTGTTAAAATAATTATAACATACCGCCGCTTGGTTGTCAAGGTATCGACAAAGAATGAACCAAAAAATGCAATATTTTCCATATATAACTGCAATGAAAAGACGGCGGACAAACGTCCGCCGTCAAAGTCTCTTTAATCGTTCCAGCTGTTATAGCTTCGTCTGTTGCAAGAATACGCTCTGCCGTTACAGCCCCCAGAATTATAGCCGTTTGTATTCCAAGCCGTGGCGCAGCCGCTACAATGGCAATGGCAACAGCGGTTACAAGTGTTACCGCAGCCGTTGTTATAGCCGCAGCCGTTATCGGTCAAAGCAGTAATCAGCGAATGGAGCAGATTGTAAACGTATCTACAATCGTTGTTACGGGTATTCGTATTCCAATTATTACAAGTGTTACAACACATAACTTCAAAGTCCTCTTACGTAATTTAAGGCAAGCGCCTCATAGTTTATTATATGCGGACTTTTCCGTTTTTCGTTCTTGTTTAAACTAGATCTCTGACACTTTCAAGAACGGGAGCATAACGCTCGGAAGCAAGCTGCTCAAGCAAGCATTCAAGCGGGTCGATCTTACCGCTCAACACCATGTTCACGACAATCGGGCTGAACCCGCTGACGAGCGCAACGCCAAGCTTGTTCTCTTTCAAAGGAACAGTGTTCGAGCGAGAGCAAATGTTCCAGAACACCAAGCGGGGAAGTTTATAGCCATGCTTTTCATAGCGTTCGCCAATCACTTCAAAAAGTCTCTTGAACTGCGGGGTATTTACGTCGTTTCCGAATCGACTAGAAACGGCGCAGGCGTTGAATTCCATATCCGAAAGGATCAAAATGTTCCTCGGCAAATCGCTTTGCGACATTTTTCCGTTAATCGCCGTCTTTAAAATGAGATTAAACACTGCCTCGATGTTGGTATCTTCCGCCTCGTCGTGAGAAAGCGCAACGCCAAGTTTATCGTGCAGGCTCTTACAATGAGAAAAATCGACAAACTGCGGGTTTCTGCTAAACGTGATATACCGATCCTTAAAGGGACCTGAGGAGCGCTCCGAAAAATAGACGGCAAGCGCATTGGCAACGTCAAGCGCGGAAATATTCGTCTGCCCCACTCTGCTCGTCATGCTCCCCGAGCCGTCTGCCACGCAGATCGTGTCGCTTTGTCCTTGAACGTAATCGGGAAGCGCCTTCCAAAGAGCCTCCAGCGTTTCGTCGTAAGGACAAAGATCGGGCCAAAACGAATCCCTGCCTATATATTTATTGACGATATCATGCGGAAACAAAACGCCCGCATTGATCTTCGCTTCGCCCTGTTCCAGCTTTTTGAGAAATTGGTCACGACGCGCTTTGTCGTTACGAAGAAAGGAATTTGCGTAGAGCAGATTAGCGCGCGAGGGCACCGTTTCATAATTGATTTCGCCCCACGCCTTTTTACTCATTTTGACCTCGATTACGTCCGAATAAGCACGAAGCGAAGCGAGCGTTTTCCGATATTCCTTTTCCGTTATTCCCCAAGCCTTGATCAGCATTTTCGCATATGCCTTCGTCTTTAAAGACGTGGCGTTTGCCGAGGGCATCCATTTCGCACAAAGACTGATCGAACGGCCGTTTTTCATATCCTTTACGTCGGCGTCGAGCTGTTTTTTTAAAAGCGCGCATACGGCGTCTTTCAGTCCCGTTTCAAGGAGGGGCAGAAGATTGTCCCAACGGGTATATTCCGCAACGAGCGGCAAGAGGCGTTCGGCGATCTTCGGTTCGCTCTCGGCAAGGAATTTCATGCCGATCTTAAAGAGCCGACGCTCCCCCAACCCGCCGCGCACGTCGCCAGCAAAAAACAGCCACAAAACCGCCAAGAGTTTATTTTCATAAAACGCCTTGACAAAATATCGCTTGACGTTTTCCTCGGTACAGTTTCTAAAAGAGGAAACGGCAAAATTCATATCAAGCAACGCATTGCACGTCGTACGGTAGCCCAAGGCGCCGTTTTCGGTGACAGAGAGGTTAAAATCCTCTTCCAGTGTTCGCTTTAATTCGTCGATGAATGACATCTTTTTCCTCCTTTCCTTTTTAGGCTAAAATTTTGAGCCGAATTGACAAAAAAAGATGAGAGTGGCAGGACTCGAACCTGCGACCTCGTGCTTAGCAAGCATTTGGGTTGCTGTTGAAGGCTTTGTCAAGTCTCCATTAAACGCGCTCTACAGACTGAGCTACACTCTCATTTCCTATTAAAATGTTCGGGGTGGCAGGAGTCGAACCTACGTCTCGGACACCATCTATAAATAATATACTGTGCGGTTAAAGACTTTTCCAAGTCTCCATTTATATTCCGCGCGCTGCCAAACTGCGCCACACCCCGATTTTGGGGAGCTATTAAAATAGCCCCCTGTAATACTTATTCCTTTAATGCGTCTATTATTCCCATTCGATCGTTGCCGAGGGTTTCGGACTCAAATCGTAAAGCACGCGGCAAACGCCCTTAACTTCGCTCAAAATACGGTCCGTGATCTTTTTAAGGATCGCCCAATCGATTTCGGGAACGGTGACCGACATGGCGTCAACCGTGTTGACGGCACGAATGATCACAGGCCAATCGTAAGCTCGCTTACCGTCGCGAACGCCCGTGGAGCGGAAATCGGGAATGACCGTGAAGAACTGCCAAACCTTGGAGGTAAGTTCCGCCTTATCAAACTCCTCGCGCAAGATCGCGTCTGCCTCGCGGAGGGCATGCAGCCTGTCACGTGTGATCGCACCCAGACAACGAACGCCAAGCCCAGGACCAGGGAAGGGTTGCCTATCCACCATGGACGCGGGCAAGCCGAGCGCTCTACCCACCATACGAACCTCGTCCTTATACAAAAGACGGACGGGCTCAACGAGCTCAAACTGCATATCCTCGGGAAGTCCGCCGACGTTGTGATGCGCCTTTACGCCGTCGCTTTCAAGAATATCGGGATAAATCGTGCCCTGTGCCAGGAATGATATCCCCTCCAGCTTACTTGCCTCTTCGTCGAATACCTTAATGAACTCGCCGCCGATGATCTTTCTCTTCCTTTCGGGCTCGTCCACCCCCGCAAGAAGATCAAGGAAACGGTCGGTCGCGTCGACGTAGATAAGGTTCGCGTCGAGCTGGTCGCGGAAAACCTCGATCACCTGCTCACTTTCGCCCTTTCTCATAAGACCGTGATTGACGTGTACGCAGACAAGCTGTTTACCGATTGCTTTAATGAGGAGCGCAGCAACGACCGAGCTATCCACCCCACCCGAGAGCGCAAGCAGGACCTTTTTGTCTCCCACTTGTGCACGAACTTCGGCGATCTGCTCCGCGATAAACGCGTCCGCGAGCTCCTTGGTGTTGATTCTTTTCATAGAATCGGGTCTTGTGTTCATCATGGATTTATTCTCCTTATGTCAAAAAAATTTGTTACCTATTCATGACTTTATGCCTGATAAAACAGCCGAACACGGCACCCATGTCCCAATCGAACGCCGTTAGAAGCGCTGCGAATAGTTGGGCGCTTCCTTGCTGATGGAAATGTCGTGCGGGTGGCTTTCGATCAGTCCTGCATTCGTGATGCGGACGAACTCGGAACCCGTTCTCAAAGCCTCGATATTCGCCTTGCCGCAATAGCCCATACCCGAGCGCAAACCGCCTTTCATCTGATAGATAATCTCCGCAACGCTACCTCTATAGGGCACGCGTCCCTCGACGCCCTCGGGCACGAATTTCTTCGCGTTCTCCTGGAAGTATCTGTCCTTACTGCCCGCCGCCATTGCAGAGAGAGACCCCATACCGCGATAGACCTTGAAGCTTCTGCCCTGATAGAGCTCGACTTCGCCCGGGGATTCGAGCGTACCTGCAAGCAGGGAACCGATCATGACCGCACTGCCGCCCGCCGCGATTGCTTTCACGATATCGCCGCTATATTTAATACCGCCGTCGGCAATAATGCGCTTTTTAAGCTTGTCCGCAGCCTCCGCGCAGTCCATGACCGCCGTAAGCTGGGGAACGCCGATACCCGCAACAACACGGGTCGTACAAATCGATCCGGGACCGATACCGACTTTCACGACGTCCGCGCCCGCTTCGATGAGCGCTTTCGTTGCCGCCGCCGTCGCGACGTTGCCCGCGATGATCGTGATATGCGGATACTTGGCTTTAATCTCCGAGACTTTTTTAATAACACCCGCAGAATGACCGTGCGCCGTGTCGATTGCAATCACGTCCGCCTTCGCCTCAACGAGCGCCGCGACTCTGTCCATGGTGTTCGCCGCCGTACCAACCGCCGCACCGACCAAAAGTCTGCCGTTCTTATCTCTCGCGGAGTTGGGGTATTGAATGGATTTTTCAATATCCTTGATTGTGATCAGTCCCTTTAAGTAACCGTTCTCATCGACAATGGGAAGTTTCTCGATTCTGTGTTTGCCGAGGATCTTTTGTGCATCCTCGAGCGAGGTGCCGACGGGAGCCGTCACGAGCCCGTCCTTCGTCATGACGTTAGAAATGGGCTGATCGTAGTTGCTCTCAAAGCGCAAATCGCGGTTGGTGAGAATACCGACAAGCTTACCCTCTTTCGTGATAGGTACGCCGCTGATGCGGTATTTTTCCATGAGGGCGACCGCTTCCTTGACAAGCTGTTCAGGTGCGAGGAAGAAAGGATCAGTGATGACGCCGTGCTCACTGCGTTTGACCTTATCCACCTGTGCCGCCTGCTCCTCAATCGACATATTCTTGTGAATGATACCGATACCGCCCTCTCTCGCCATTGCGATCGCCATACGGTTTTCCGTGACCGTGTCCATCGCGGCGCTGATAAGGGGAAGATTCAGACAAAGATCGTCCGTCAGCTTCGTCCTCAGATCCACGTCGGAGGGCAACACCTCCGATGCCTGCGGAATCAAAAGTACGTCGTCGAAAGTCAATCCTTCTTTCACAATTCTGCTGCTCATAAAAAATGCTCCTTTTCGTATGTAGTGATATTTTGTGTTTTTTTGTCGTGTTTTAAAAAAGAGACGGACTGAACTCAATCAGCCTGCCCGTAGCCGTTCACAAGATCGATAACGCTCTGCAAATACGCCGCATCCGCTTCATTTAAAGAATTCCCTCTTTCGCTGCGAATGGTCTCGAGACGGGTTTTCAGAATGGCCGTCGTTTCCGCGTCCTCGGCACGAAGCACAGCAACTGTGAGCGCAACGATCGCGTTGTTACGGGGAAAACCCTCTGAGCATGCCGCAAAAGCGGCGTTTACAGCGGCTTCCTTTTTACCGTTCTTGTATTTGGCGGCATAGGTGTGACCGTAGATATACTGCTCATAGGTGCCTGAAATGCCGTCCTCGTTTTTCGCGTTCTCGTCCATCTTTGCGCAATAAGCCTCAAACTGCCCGTCCTTAATCAGCTTTTCGCCGCACTTCTCGATCAAAAAGGCGTCGTTTTCGCCAATCGCGAGCTCTGTGGCACAAGCGATATAATAGACCCCGCCGTTTTGCTTATACGCCCGTTGGGCAAATTTGACCGCGCTTTGCTCCATACCCAGATTATAGGTGAGATACATCATTGTGGACGGAAATAAAAGCACACAGAGGGAGAACATAAGAACGATGAGGACGAATATTGCCGCCAAAGTGCTTCCGACGGCTTTCAGGATAACCTTATCGAGCTGCATCGCGCTCCCTCCTTAAATTATATTATTATATATTTTACCACATTCGTTTGCAAAAATCAACTGTATGAAACAAATTCGTCTGTCATTTTTTCAGACTTTTTTCAATATATTATACCATGGACAAAACTTTTCTCTTCCCGTTACGGGTAAAACGCCTTTTTCGCCTCTTTTTCCTCCTGCTTGCCACCCTGCTCTTTGCGCTTTGTTTTTCCGCTTGCTCTAAAGAGACGGACTATTTCTCGTTCGTGTCCGAAAACAGGAGTAACATTTTTCTGTGCAAAACGGAGGATTTTTCCTTAAAAATCCATGCAGTCGAACGAGAAAATCCCTATTCTCCCGACGGTGTGCCTCGTGAGAGCTCACCGAGAACCGAGGTGTTTTTGATTGCCGCAGAGACTACGGACGCCCCTGTTTTAACCCTGATTGTGAACGGAAAGGAATTCGGCGGAGATATGTCTTTCGACAACGCGAAAGCGGAATATTATTATAGCTGCACGCTCGACGTCTCCCACCTCGCTTCAATCCCCGTTCGGCTCGAATACAAAGGGACCATGGTCGAGACAAACGCTGTTTCCGTCAAGACGCAAACCTCTCTTTCCTCCCGCGAAATCCTGTTTTCGGCAATCAACGCGGAACGAGAAAAAATTAACACGCTCACCGACAAAAACGGCTTTGCGGGCGAATTTTATATCCGCCTAATAAGCGAGGATGGGCTCTATTACTACGTCGGAATTATCGACCGCAACGGAAAAGTCCTGTCCATGCTTCTTTCTGCGGAAAGCGGAAAAGTGCTCGCAAAACGCGAGGCTTAAAAACCCTACAACATGGAAAACACTCCCGTTCCCCTTTCGGGGCGGGAGCGCATTTTTTATTCCTCAATGGATTTTACAATCCGTTTGCAGTATTCGGCGATTGCATTGAGCTCACTGCCTTTGCTATACATCGTGAACCCGCTTTTCTTGGCTTCTTTAATGTAGCTTTCGTTGCCCGTGATAATCCCTGCAAGCTTTTTCTTTGCTTTCGCCGCTTTACCGACCGTCACAATCGCCGCAAGAATCTCCTCCGCCACCGATTTGTTGAGACACCCATAATCGGCGGAGAGATCGTTGGGACCCATAAAGCAACCGTCCACCCCCTCAACAGACAAGATCTCGGAGATGTTTTCGACGCCCTTGACCGTTTCCGTCTGCGCATACACCTTTGTTCGGGCGTTTGCCATGGGCATATAGTCGCAAATTGCGGGCGGGTTATAAAAAGTGTGTGCGCGCATGGTCGAAAGCCCGCGTTCCCCAATCGGCTGATATTTCGCGTATTTGACGACTTCCTTTATATCCTCCACCGTGCTTGTCATCGGCAAAAGCAAGCCGTCTGCACCCATATCCATAAATTTAATAATATCTTTTCTTGCGTTATTCGGCAAACGGACAATCACCTCCAAGCCGCAAAGACGGGCATTCATAATCAGCGAGGATACGGCAGCGTAATCAAACCCGCCGTGCTCACAATCGATAATAAAGAAGTCGAGCCCCGCATTCTTCATCAAAACGGGCATATTTGAAAAGGGTATTTCCGAAAGCATTAAACCTGATTTTCTCATTTGATTTCTCCTTTTGCCAAAATGGAAAGTCCCGCCAGCGCGTCGCTTTCCGAATTCATTTCATAGCGTAAGCCCAAGCGCCCGAGAACGGTTTCAATTAATTCACGACGGTATTTGACAAGCCCGCCCGTTGCTAAAACCTTATCTCTGACAGGCAATTTTTTCCGTGCCGCGCCGTATTCTTCCACCAACCGCTCCGCAATTTCCCCGTCCGTATGTTTGGAAATTACACCCCCGCCGGGAAGTCGGGTAATCGTGCAAAGCGTGCGCCCCGAAAAATAGGGTCTGCTTTCAAACTCGCCCGAAACAAATCCCTTTTCCACAAGGCAGAGCTGTCCCGCCGTACCCAAATTTAGGATATAGCCGTCAAACCCGCCGACCGCTTGCGTGGCGCCGAGCACAGCCGCCTGTTGATCTCCAATCGGCGAATAAATCTCGCTCGACCCGTACATGCCTACCGCATCCACCGAATACAACGCCTCGGGAAGCCTAAAGGGAACCTCCTCTGCCGTGCGTGTTTTAACGTTATAAAAGCCCGAAGGTGCCGCATCCGTGATATGCGTTGCATTTATGCCTGTGAGCGATTTAACCAAGTAGGAGCCGAGGGTGCAGAATTCGTCGAATTCCACCGTCTGCGCTTCTAAACTCAACCTCGGAAGATTGGGTTTCAAATCGACCCCGTGCTCTTTGGTCAATGTGAACGCGGGAGAAAACGAAGCCCCACGCTCGTCCCGCCAAGAGACGTATTCCGTCACGGGACAGCCGTTTTTTAAGAGCACGTAGCCGTGCATTTGCACGGAAAAAAACACCCGTTGAGGTTGGCTCTTATCAATGACGTCTTTCACAAGCGACGATATTGCCGACGCACTCACTTCAAAATAGGGATATTCCGCACGTAAAGGCGCGGGAAAAGGCGTTGCATACGTTTTTTCAGGAAAATCGGAAAACGCCCATTTGAAATTGGTACTGCCGATATCGATAAACAGATCCACGCTCTTCCTCCGTTACATAAGTTATTATAAAATTATAACATACTTCAGCGTTTTTTTCAAGCGGCGAAAGCGATATTTTTTATACAAAAGATGGATTTTTTTATAATAATCGTTGTTTCTTCCGTTCCGCCTTGCGAATGATTGCAAAAATCAGAATTGCGATCAAGGGAAAAATCATGCCGACAAGCATACCCAGCTTCATACCGAGCTGTTCAGCTGTAAGCCCAAGCTTAACGGCAAACCTTGTCAGCGTGGGGCTGGCTATCGTGACGTCAGTGACCACACCGACAAGCTGCGGTCCGACGGAAGCGCCTAAATCCCCGCCTGCCGCCATCATGGCATAGATAAACACCCCGCCCGAGGGGAATTTATCGGATGCGACAATTAGACTGCCCGGCCAGAGCATAGAGACGCAAAAGCCTGTAAATGCGCAAGCGATGAGCCCGAGCACGGGGATATTGGAGATCGCCGCGATCAGATAGCAAGCCGTCGCGCCGATCGCGCCCAAAAGAAGGACTCTGCCGATATTTTTACCGAACTTCGCATAGAGGCTTCTGCCCAACCCCAAGGCAAGCGCGAATACCGCAACGCCGAAAATATCTCCCCACACTTTGGAAATCCCAAGCGCCTTTTCAATATAGCTCGATGACCATTGCGCCATAATACACTCGCTCGCACCGCCGAAGAAAATTGCGAAAACACACAGCCACAATCCTCTATCTTTCAAGAACTCCTTAACCCTTAAGGTCCTTCCCTCCGTCTCCACGGACGGAACCTCCGAGCCAAAAAAGAACACCGAAGCCAAAAGCGGAACGATCGAAAAAGCGAGCGCAAGGATATACCAATATTTACTGCCGAACGCAAGCAAAAATAAGGTGGTTATGATTATGACCGCGACCACGCCCCATGCGTAGATAGAATGCAGCTTACTCATTTCGCGCTCGGGATTCTCGGACGGAATCGCCGCGATCGTCGGACTTATGAGAACCTCCGAAAGCCCTCCCGAAACAGAAAAAACCACCGTCCCGAGAACGAGCCAAAAATAGGCGCTCGAGGAAAACAGGACAGGCATGGTTGCATAAATCAAAAGCCCGAGCACCGTTAAAACGGGCGTAAATTTTACGACCTTGGGGATGTTGAATTTATGAGAGAAAAAAGAAAATACAAGATCGATGGAAAGCTGTGTGAAAAAATTAATGAGCACCAAAAGACCCAACAGGGAATAGGAAATACCGTAAAGGGAACGGAAAGTCAAAAATAAGACGGGCGGCAGATTTCCCACTACCGCCATTGAAACGTTCGTCGTGTAGCAACCGAGCTTAACCCGCGTATATTTGTTCTTCATAATCTCTCCTCTATTTACCAATTTTTAAGGACGAATTGGGCGAGCTCGCTTTATATATTCCTACTCTCATGACAGGAGAAATACACAAGTTGTATCTCGGCGGAAATTACTCTCAAAACCGCTTGCACCTTTTGCATATGCTCGGCGTCGAGATTGACAAACGGGTCGTCGAGAATTAAGAACGGCTTTTGCTCACGATACATATTTTTGATAAGCGCCAAACGGAAGCAAAGCGCACAGACGCTCCTCTGCCCTGCGCTCAAATGCTTTTCACTGCGCTCTTTCCCGCCCCGCTCAAAGCGGAGCTCGAAGTTCTTTGTCATTGTCACCTTTTCGCCGAGCGTTTTTTCAATCAGCGAGGAATAATACAAAAATTCCTCCTTAATCGGCTGAACATACCTATCCTTAAGCCGTTGGTCGGCTTGGAGAAGAAGCTCTATCGTTGCCGTCAGAAGCTTATACCGTCTCTTATACTCCGCAAGGCGCTCCTCTGCTTGCTCCTTATCGCGAAGATATCCGTCCAAACGCTCAAGCTCATATTCGTCCGCGACGATCTCCTGTTTTAAAATGCTATTCCGCTTACGAAGCGCGTTCAATTCCTCGTTTAACGCCGTCAAATCGGTCTTTCCCTCTGTAGGCTTTTCCGTGAGCCCCTTGTCACGCTTGAAGCTCTCTGCGTTTGCAACGTTTTTTTGCAGCGATTGTTGTGCCCAATCGTAGGTGCGGATATCCTCCAAAATACGGTCGATGTTCAAATCGGACAGACGGTATTTGTCAATATACGCTCCGATTGCCGCACGATTTTCTTCGATCGCGATTGCTAATTTTTTACGCTCCTCCGCCGCTCCCGTTCTTCTAGCTCGCAACGACGCATATTCGTCCAGCGCGCTCCTTAAATCGGAAAGATTTTTTAAGTAATTCTCTCCCTCCAGACAGTATTCACGGAAAAAGGCAGCAAGAAAAGTCTCCCTCTCCCGTTTCAACGTCTCCTTTTCCCCGATCAAACGCTGCCGCTCCGCTTCGTTTTCCGTAAAGGCATTGTAGGCAGAAAGGTCGCTTTTGAGCGTTGCAAAATCAAAGAGTACACCGTTGCCCGACGAATAACCAAGAGGCAGAAGCAGGGCTTTCAAGGCGTCCTCGGCTGAACGCGCGTCCTCCTCCTGTTTTCGTCTATCAGGATTTTCAAGAGCATGCTCTTCCTTTTTAGAACCGCTCGCTTTTTTGTTGAGATACAGGAATCCGTCTGCAAACAAAACGACGGCTCCCGCACAAAGCGCCGCGACGCCTGCAAGCCTTTCCACAAATAGAAGCACAGCCCCGACAACAACAGCCAAAACCGCGAAAAGCGCCGTCAGAAGATAGCCTTTCCGCTTGATTTTTTCAGGCGAGTTTGAAGCTGTCCCGCTCGAAAGATAGACGGGTGCTTCTTCCATTTCTCGCTTCGCCGTTTTATATTTTTCAACGTCCGCTTCCGCTTTTTTAAGCTCCTCTGCCGAGGGAACACGGACGGAAAATTTTGCATGCAGCCTCTTTTCCGCCTCCGAAAGAGAGCGCTCGCGCGCCATTCTAATCTCTGTGTCCAGCGCGGCAATCGTTTGGATCGACGCCTCTGCGTCCATCATCTCCCGCTCTGTCGGTACACCGTTTTTAAAGACGTCCGCAAGGCGGGAAAGAGAAATCTCGTCCTCTTTTGAAAAACTTCCGTTTGCCGCCTCAACCTCGTATTTTTCCTCTCGAAGCAAACGCTCTCTCACCGCAAGCGTCTCTTCTTGCGTAGGAAGCCCCGCAGGATATTTTCCCTCGAGCGCGGCAAGCGTTTCCCTGTCCGCACGAATGAGTGATAACAAATATTCATAGTGCGCCCAATCACTCAAAACCTCGTTTTGCCGCTGCGCAACAACGGCGCGCTCTGAAAGCTCTTTTATGCGCACTTCCGCACTCTCATACGCTTCGTATTTCAGCTGGAGCGCCGTCTGCACCGTCTGCGCGCCTGCAATCTTTTCTTTAAGCGCGAGAATACGTGCCGATTCCTCGCTGATCTTGTCCTTTCCCGCGCGCGCTTTTTTATATTCCTTGCTTGCTTTTTCAAGCAAAGCAAGTGCGTTATCGAGGTTGCTCTCCTCGTCCGTGCCTTGCAAAAAACGATTCAGCTTATCGTTGATGCTTGAGGTCGACGCGATCTCGATATCCTCACTGCCGATAAACGCCGTCCTCTCAAACGACGCCTTATCAATTCCGAAAACACTCCTACCGATATTCTCGCCGAAAATATCGGTCTTTTCTCCGTCCTCGTAGACAGTGACCTCGTCCATGGTATCGCTCTTTTCGCCAAAAAAGCGTTCGATTTTATAGGTTTTGCCATTCATCGAGAAGGTCAAATTCCCTCCGAAGCGTCCTCCGTCGAAGGGATAAAAATGCTGACGGTCGCAAAACTCCTTGGTGTTCTGCCGATAGGGCTCGAGACCGTAAAACATTGCCTTTATAAAGGAAGCCAGCGTCGTTTTTCCCGCGCCGTTCGCCTCGCAAAAGGAGGTTATACCACTGTCAAAGGCGTATTCCTTTTGTTTGAGTTTGCCGAAGTTTTCGATATAACAAGAGATCAGCTTCATGCTTCCACCTCTCTGCCGCCGAGCGCCTTTAAGCCGTAAGCGACAATCTGCGCTTTTTCCTCGTCCGTAAATTCCCCGCTCGCACAAACCGCGCGCACAAACTCGCCTTTAAGCGATGCGTCGCCCGCGTATGCCGAGACGTCAATCCGTTTGCGCGTTCGATCCTTCACGTCGAGAAATTCACACTCGGAAGCGAGATATTTTTTCACGTCGTCTGCCAGCGAATCAATGTGTGCGTCCACCTCGCCGATCAGCTCAAGGCGATAGATGTTTTTGCGCTCGAATTTAATCTCACGCGCACGCAAGGAAACGGCGTAGGCATCGGAGAGCCCCGTGACGTCTAATTGCACTTTAACAATCTTACACTCGGAAAATGGCACGAAGGCATGCGTTATCCTTTCGCTTACGTCGACAACGATAAAGCCCTTTTCGCCCGTCTCGTCAAACCCCCTGCCCTCCAGACAGCCGCAATAGGCATATGTTCCGCGGTCGTCAAGCTTGCCCGACGAATATTCATGGATATGCCCAAGCGCAAGATAGTCGATACTCTTTTCACGGAGCTTGCCAAGATTTATTTTATCCTTGCCCAACGAATCGCCGATCTGACCGTGCAGCATCACGACGTTCTTTCGCACAGGATTTAACGAGAGCGTGGAATAGATCGCCGCACAGTTTTCGCGCGTTAGCTCTACGCCGCTGACGGTGACGTCCTCATAATCATAAGACGTCCAATCGGAAGAAAAGGTTTTTAAGTTCGCAAGCGTGCGCCGCTCGCCCTCGGCGTCGTGGTTTCCGCATAAGTATAAAAAGTCAATCTGTGGATTGTTTTCAATCACGCTGAAGAAAAAATCCTTGTCCTTTTTAAAGGGCTTATCGGAATCGAACACGTCGCCCGCCAATAAAATGACCTCGATTTTTTCAGCCCTTGCATAATCGACCATACGCTTAAAGGAGTTTCTGACCTCCTGCTTGCGGCTTTCAGAAACTTCCTTTGAGAATTTTGAATCGATTTTTGAGCCGAGATGAATATCGGCGCAATGAATAATTTTCATGAGATTGTCCGTTGGATTCAATTATTTTTCGATAAAACGGTAGGTCGCGCTTGCAAAATCTTCCCAATTCAAACAAACAAGCAAGCCCACCCGCATAAGTGTGGCACCCGTTCGGGTCAAATCAAGTTCGGGGATATAATAGGTTGCGTCATCCTTTAACCCTCTTGGATATACCCGAATCGCGGGTCCGTTCGGGACGGCGAACGGGCGGAATACGGTCAGATGCGCGTTCGTCTTGTCCTTTGAAACGAGCATTTCTGCAAACAGATTTTCCTTGGCGGGATCGTTTAAGCGATAGAGATCGCCATGGAGAACGAGCGCTTCCATCGCCTTATATTCCTCAACCTGTTTTTTAACCTCCTGTAGCTCCTCTTGGGTCATTTTTGCCGTATCCAGCTCATAACCCGTCGCACCTAAATGTGCGACGTGCCCGCGCGAAGCAAACGGCGTGACCCGTCCGCATTGGTGATTGGGACAGACCGAAACGTGGCAGGAATGCGCAGACAGCGGATAGCACAGCGAGGTACCGTATTGAATGAACGTCCGCATGTATGCGTCCGTGTCGTCGCTCGTCCAAATCTGCGGGAAATAATAGAGCATGGCGGGATCGAAGCGGCAACCGCCACTCGCGCATCCCTCGAAAAATACACTCGGGAATCCGTTTACAAGCGCCTCGCAGAGCTGATAGAGTCCGAGAACGTATCTGTGGTGGAACTCCTTGCCCTGTTTTTTCAGCCAAGCGGAATAATTATCCGTCAAGGGGCGGTTCATGTCCCATTTTACATAGTCAATTTCATACGCGTTCAAAATCGCGGAAACGCTGTCGATCACGTATTGGCGAACCTCATCGCGCGTCAAATCGAGCACGAG
Organism: Clostridia bacterium; assembly: GCA_017467275.1. Lineage (GTDB taxonomy): Bacteria > Bacillota > Clostridia > Christensenellales > Borkfalkiaceae > Scatosoma. Next base: position 28,357 of record JAFTSN010000007.1, read on the forward strand.
CTGATCCCGCCCGAGACAGGGTTCGAGCCCATCCGCGTGAATCGCCCAATCGGGATGCGCACGGTAAAGCTCGGAATCCTTATTGACCATTTCAGGCTCAAACCAAAGCCCGAATTTAAGTCCGTTTTTATGCGTGTAGTCGATCACTTTTTTCAAGTCGACTTTCTTTTCGTTGACGACCCAATCCCCGAGCCCCGCTTTATCCGTGTTTCTCGCGCCGAACCAACCGTCGTCGAGAACAAAGGTATCAATCCCCGTTCCCCGCACGCTGTCCACGATCTCGCAGAGCTTTTGCGTGTCGAAATTCATGTAGGTCGCTTCCCAATTATTGATCACGATCGGACGCGAGGCGTTTACAAAGCGAGGATTAATCAAATACGTCCTGTAAAGATCGTGGAAAGAGCGGCTCATGTCGCCCAAGCCGTTTTCCGAATAGACCATGACCGCCTCTGGCGTCACAAATTTTTCTCCCGCTTTCAGCAGCCAAGAAAAATCGTAATCGTTTAAGCCGCCCAAAACGCGCAGAGAGTCGTCCTGCTCAATTTGCGCCTTGAATGTGAAATCTCCGCTGTAAACGAGATTGAAGCCGTAAGCCTCCCCCGTCTCCTCGTCCGTATTTTTTCTAACGATCGCCATAAACGGATTCATCTGCGCCGAAGAAACGCCCCGTTTGCTATCCACGGAAAATACGCCGTGGGAAAGGCTCGTTCTCTCCATGAAGCGCTCACGAAGATGCGCCCCGTGGAGGGTGACCGTTTCCCAATTTTTATCGGGGAAATCGAGACAGAAAGAATACGCACGATCGAGCATGAACGCCTCGTCGCTTTCATTAACGACCTCCGCGTGACGCAAGATCACAGGCAATTCCTCAAATACCGTGTAATATAAAACCACCCTTGCGCCGTGCAAAACGTCCTTTAAAGAAACGGCGAGCGTCTCCCCTCCACGGACGGAGGGCATACCCGAAAGTAACGGCTTCGTCTCGTACACGGTATACCCGTCGTAGACAAGATCCCCCACGCGCACGCCGTCGAAATCGAATGCAAGCATGCTCTCGCGATAGTCGCTGCGTCCATAGGTCGGGCACTCGTTCAAAAAGATGCTTAAGGAATGATCTCTCCCAAAATCGGGCGGGTAAGCCCCGTGCCCGCGGTCAACACTATGTACGCTGAAGCCAAGCTCCTCGCGGGCAATTCGCTTGCCGAAATACAAATGGTTTAAAAAGCCCGCTTGATCCACGCAAAACGCATAGGTCAAGTTCTTGCTTTCCAGATAAAAGGTTTTTGTCTTTACGTCGAAGTAAATCGCCATTTTTTACCTCTTTTTTAGCTTTTCGCCCCCCCAAATCGGGTTCGGCTTATTCTTTTATAGTATACCATACAAATCAATAAATTGCAAGCCTTTGAATGGATGTTTCCGCTTGGCTTTTATCGATCCAAAAGGGAAATTCGAGCAAAAAAAGCCGTTCCAAAAAAAGCAAAACAGAACGGCTTAACGCCGTCCTGTCTTCATTGCTTATCTCTATTCATTTTATTTGAAGCATTCATACGAAATAATGATGCTTTTGAAGTGAATAATATTTTGTATATTATTCGTTGAAAAGGTCAATTTTATCTGCTGATTTAATAAATCCACAACTTTACACGTAAAATATACCTCGTGAGCCGTATATTTACTCGTGGTTTTCAAATCCTCCTCCGCCGTTCCCAGACCGTCCGAATTAAAAATATAGACCTCGTATTTCGGCGAGCCTGCATACCCGATCGGAAGATCGTAATCCTTTTCATAATAAACGCTATACGAAACCGTAATCCGCATAGTATAGCCCATTTCCGCCAGCTTCCGCATCTCGAAGCCCGAGGGAGTGATGTACCACGTGACGGCAGGGTCGTAGCCCGCCCAATCCTTTATACTACAGCTAGTGCAATACATAGTATCCGTCAGCTTTATCCATTTTGCATATAGCGTCATGTCGTAAGCCACCGTCAAGGGAAAGCGCGCAGCATTGGTAAAATCCGAGTCCATAAACCAGCCGTCGAAAAGAAACCCTGCACGCGAGGTCTTGGGCGCCGAGGTAAGGACTTTAACCTTTGTCGAATCCACCTCATTTCCACCGTTTTCAACGAAATTGACGGTGTAATTTTTCTCAACGGGACTCACGATGTCCCCCTCTTTATCCTCAACCAAGTTCTGTTGCGACGCTTTTGTGTCACAGCCTGAAAAGGAAAAACTCAATATGCTCACCGAAATTAGGGTCAGCAAAAAAGCAAGAAACTTTTTCATATGTGCCTCTCAACCAAGTTTTTTATAATTATAACACTATATTTAGTGTATGTCAAATAAAAACACGGTGTTTAGTGTAAAATGATATTATGAAAACATTTGGGGAAAATTTAAGATATTTTAGAGAACTGACTAAGATCACGCAAAAAGAATTTGCGGAAAAGATGCGAACCACGCAACAACGAGTAAGCGAATGGGAGCGAGATAAGGTTGAACCTTCGTTATACAATATTTTAAAGATCTTGAAAGTTTTTGACATCACTTTCGAGGAATTAACAGAGGGATTAGAAGACAAATAAACCAAGCCGACACGGCTTGGCTTTTTTATGCTTTGAAAAGATTTTAAAATGGATAAAACGTGAAAAGAACAGGCGCGAAGCGCTGTTAATTCAGCGGTTCTCTCGATTAGCCAACGAAAAAAATACGGATGACAAACACCATCCGTATTTTTTTGGTGGAATAAGAGTGACTTAAATCGACCTAGTTAATGCTAATAACATTTTACGAATTTATTATTTCAAAATTAACCATTGTATACATTGAAATTTCAATATGATAATTTAAAGGAATTTCAAGCTGTATGGTTTTACCTTTACTTCCTGACTCAAAAGTATACATTTTTGAATCAACGCTTTCTAAATAACCCGCAGAATTTTTCTTCATTTCATTGCTATCCAAAAAAATCGCTCCACTATCTCCATAATTTGTAATTATATATTTACCAGCTGGTATATAATAAAAAATATATTTCTCCCCATCAATACTTTCTTCTTTTCCATAATCACCCAAAACTCCATAAATTAGATTTATTCCACTTGCGGGCATTGTATATTTATATGGATTTTTGGGCTCAACTTTTTTTCGTTCCTCGCTAGATTTGTAGCTATTTAAATAATTAAATTGGTTTTTCCCATCCATAATAAGATATATGGGCTTATATTTCATACTGTTATTTTCTTCAATTACATTGTACGCAATCTTAAAATCAATGATAGAATATACGCCAAAAGCATTAGAGGCTTTTACAAAGCTACTTAAATAATAGATATTATTATATCTTGCTACGCCCCAATCAGCAGAATTATAAGAAAACTTAGCAGTAAGTGGATAATTCAAATATAAGGACACGACCTCTTCCGCCTTCATTTGTAAATCCAGGATATACGATGATTTGTAAACGTAATGATTAATATTATACGACTCGTATCCACGGCAATATATTTTTTCCTCGTTGTAATTAATAGATTCTACTGTTGAGCCTGCATTACAATAAACTATTAGCGTTATTTTATCATCATAAATAAAACGATAGCGTTCACCACCTGCCCAATTATCTATTTTTTCAATATTTGATATTTTTGTATGATCCGCCTCAATTTCATTCAATGCATTGATAAAGTCGTCTTTTAGATAGGAATCGCTAATCACATTATATTGATTTTTCTTGTTAATTATTGAATTAATCCGACCTATAATAACAATAATTAAAACTATTGCAATAACAATATATATCCAGTGTTTCTTTTTAAATCTTTTCTCCATACCTACCTCCTAAAAACATATGTATATTATATCAGGTCTTTTCACCTATGTCAATACTTTCGACCTAATATTGTGTATAATTTTTATATGTGGTATATGGATATTATTAGACAAATTATGCAAGAAAGAGGATTATCTCAACA
>JAFTSN010000008.1 GCA_017467275.1 Clostridia bacterium
AAAGAAACCAGGCTATGATAGCATTATGTTATTATATGAAAAATTTGATATTGAACCGAATTTATTATTCGGGATAGAAAAATAACGAGTGCAAAACATCTACGCTCGTTATTTTTGACATAAAAAAGAAACCCAACCGCCACAAAGTGGTTCGATTTAGGTTTCTCTTGGTGGAGCCAAGCGGAGATTGGCTTACGCCAAAGTGTCGTCGGCGACAAGCTTTGAGAAAAAAACAACTCAATCGTTTTCGCCTCCTCGCGCGAACCGCTGTTAATTCAGCGGTTCTCTCGATTAGCCAACGAAAAAAATACGGATGACAAACGCCATCCGTATTTTTTTGGTGGAGCTAAGCGGATTCGAACCGCTGGCCTCCTCGTTGCGAACGAGGCGCTCTACCAACTGAGCCATAACCCCAAAGCATTATTATTATATATGTTCTTTTGCGTTTTGTCAACAATTTTTTGCCTATATCAAAAAAATTTTAAGAATTATTTTTAAAGAAAAATCCACTCCGCTTAAAAAACGGAGTGGAGCTTTTTTCGTTTGAAAGAATTACTCGCCGATGCTCATAAGATCTTCGTATCTGCTCTTATAAAGCTTGACGCCGGATTTCTTGTACTGACCGAGAATATTCGTCTGCACGATATTCATATCCTCGTCTGCCGTTGCGCTCTTCAAAGACTCGAAATAGAGATTCGAGAAAGTCCCCTCGACGTCCTTTTCCTCATAGTTAAACGCACCGTAGACATTTTCTGCGCCGTTCTCGTAAACAAACGAGACGTAGAGAATATGCCAACCATAATCGGTGGCGCAGACAACGTATTGTCCCACGCCCGCGTTGGGATTCAAGGTCTTATCCACCGCATACTGCGCCGCATACGCAAATTCCTTAACGTAGGTGTCGGACAGCGGAGAAACGACGTAGCCCATATAGGTGTTGAGACAGCCCGTGTCCGTGCTGTAAGCAAACATCAGCTCGTTGACTGCGGACAACGCCTTATACGCATCGGTGTCCTTATTGAAGAAATCTTTCTTCGCCGTCTGCGTCAGGGAAACTTGACCGGTGTAGTACATGAACTGCGAATAGTCAAACTTGCCTTTCGTAAGAGAATAGTTTCCGTTGTCGACGTAGCCCGTGTAGGGATTGCCGACCGCCTTATCCTCCGACTCACCTGCGCCGAGCGCATAGTCGATATACTCCTCCATCTCCGTGATAAACCCGTCGATATCCATCTTATTGGGCTTAAAGGAAACGAATTTGTCGCCATCCTTTTCGATCGTTCCGTTATACGGATACTGTCCGAGATATTGCGATAATTCCTCGTAGCGCTCGCTGTTCGTGAAGTTATCCTCGAAGAACAGATAGTCGCTCGCTTTGCCGTTCTTATAGAACTTGGCATTCGTCGCCGCTTTGTACGAATAGTTATTGTCGTCGTTATTGGAGAACCAAGCCGCGCGAAGATCCTTTGCTTCCACGCTATTCAAAAGCTCGGCACGCTTCGTGAAGTGAAGCTTCTGCACCGCCGTGTCCGTATCGGACGTGGGATAGAGCGAAAGTTCCTGCGTCGCCGTTGCGGAGAACGGAATCAAGATGTTATAAACGAATCCGAATCTGCCGCCGTCCTTGGGACTATATACGACGAACGAATCATCGGACACGTTCCCGATCGCCGTTTCAAATGCCGTGGAATTCTTTTCGCCGTAGGAAAGCTTCTGCGAGCCAATGAGCTCGGCATATTTCTCCTCCACGTAGTCTTTATCAAGCTGGGTGGATTCGGTGAGATCGTCGGCAAACTTGGAGATAAGCGCCTGCTCGAGCTGCGAAGCAAGGTCAACATAATAATAGTCGATCTTCGTGAAGTCGGAGGTGTCCTCTTTTTCCTTGAGCAACCCGTTTCTGGAAAGGTTGGAAAGGAAATCGTTATACGCCTTACGACGGGTCAGCTGCGTGGAGCCGTCGAGCCGCTCATAAGAACCGCAGGAATCAGCCGCATTCTGACCGGTGTAGATCTCGTAGTTCGTGTCGTAATAGTCCTCGGTCTCCGTGCCGACGCCCGTGGGAGTCGTGCGAGCTACGCCGAACGTTTCGTCGTCGACGAGATCCGCTTCTTCAATGTAGGTCGCCTCCGCGGAGTCAAGCGAATCGTTGATGAGCTTTTTCAGGGAGTAGACCGTCTTATCGTAGTCCGTGTTATCCGTTCCGTTTTCCGTCAGGAAATACTTAAGCGTGAGCACCTCGGGATGCGCTTCGATCAGCTTGGTCAGTTTTGCATCCTCTTTAATCGCCGCTTTTTCCGCTGCGATATAAGCGTCGAACGTGTTGTTGAATGCGTCGCCGCCCTCGGTGAGATAGTAAGCCGCCGCATACTGCACGACGATCTTACGGCTCGTCAGATCCTCCATAAGCTGCGTGAACGTTTGACGGTAGCTCCAACCGTAGTCATTGATATACGTGGAGCCCGCACTCAAAAAGTAAGCGACAAGGTCACGCTTTAAAACGTTGCCGTTCAGATTTTTGACAATGCTTGCACAATTGGCAAATTCGCCGTCCGATTTAAAGGAGTCGTCGCCCGTGATATCGACGGTCGCAACAATCCGTTTAAGGTCTTCCGTGCTGTCGGTAGCAACGAGGGAGACGTCGCACGCCGCGCCGCCGATTGCGAACGCCACGCAAAGCGTCATCGCCGCTACTTTCTTAAAAGTGTTTCTTTTTTTCATAAAAAACCGCTCCGATCTTTTTATCCAACTTTTTGTTTTGCCCGACCTTTCGGTAGGCTCGTCCAAGCCGCTTGACGAAACGAGTCAAAAAAACCTAGACAACTTATATTATAACCGATTTTTCTTGAAAGTGCAATCGTTTTTCGTCATAAACTTGTGAAAGTTAGTGCAAATTTCAAAAATTTTGTCATTTGAGCCATTAATTCGACGGGTTCGCGCGCCGAAATGAACTCGATCACGGGTGAAACCGCCATATTCAGTCTCACCTTGCCCGCATATTTATCGAGCGCCGCCTGAATCCGTTTATCCCCCAAGCTTTCGAGCGAGGGAAATTCGAGCGCACCGAGATTCTTCATAACCGTGATCTTTCTCACGGAAAATTTCGCCGCATAGGATTTTAAAACGGCGATCACGAGCAGATTGATAACCGCCTGCGGCAATGCGCCGTAGGTCTCCTCAAGGGATTCGTACACCCGCTTATAGTCCGCAACCGAGGAAATTTCCGCTATCTGCTTATAGGTGTCCAGCCTACCCGCCGACGATTCAATATACCTCTCTGAAATATAAGCGTTCGCGCGGATATCCAGCTCGGCAACGACCGTGCTTTCGCCCGTCAGCTCCTCCTTTAAGAGCTTGGCATACAGCTCGTAGCCCACTCTGTCCATATGTCCGTGCTGTTCCGCGCCCAAAACGTTGCCCGCGCCGCGAATCTCCAGATCGCGCATCGCAAGCTTATATCCAGAGCCGAGCTCGGTAAATTCCATGATTGCTTTGAGCCTGTCGGCGGCGTTTTGCGTCATGACCTTTTGCGCCTTATACGTGAAGTACGCATGCGCGAGCCGCGTGCCCCGCCCCACTCTGCCGCGAAGCTGATAGAGCTGGGAGATTCCCAGTCGGTCGCTATCGATCACAACAAGCGTGTTCGCATTGGGCAGGTCGATACCGTTCTCAATAATCGTCGTCGTGATCAAAACGTTGGTCTTGCCCGAATAAAAATCGAACACGCTATTTTCAAGGGCAGTCTTATCCATTCTGCCGTGCGCGACGGAGATCTGCGCCTCGGGCACAATCCTCGAAACCTGTGCCGCAAACGTGAAAATGCTCTCCACGCGGTTATAGAGAATAAACACCTGCCCGCCCCGCGAAAGCTCACGGATACACGCCTCGCGAATCAGCGTTTCCGTCTCCTCGACCACGTAGGTCTGCACGGGCAGCCGCTCATACGGCGGCGTCTGTATCGTCGAAATATCCCGAATCCCCGAAAGAGACATATGCAAGGTTCGAGGAATGGGGGTCGCCGTCATCGTCAGACAGTCGATATCCTTTCTTAAATGCTTAATTTTTTCCTTATGCTCCACACCGAAGCGCTGTTCCTCGTCGAGAACGAGTAAGCCAAGATCCTTGAATTTGACGTCCGAGGACAATAGCCTGTGCGTACCGACAACGAGATCTATGCTCCCGTCTGCGAGCCCTTTTAAGATCTTCTCCTGCTCCTTGGGCGTGTTGAAGCGGTTGAGTGCGGCAACCCTCACGCCGAATGCCGCAAAGCGCGCCGTCGCCGTGTTAAAATGCTGATTGCATAAGACGGTGCTTGGGCACATAAGCGCCGCTTGCTTGCCCGCCAAAACACAGAGATAGACCGCACGGAACGCGACCTCCGTCTTGCCGAAGCCGACGTCGCCGCAGAGCAGTCTGTCCATGACCTTCGTCGAGCACATGTCTGCCTTGATCTCCTCCACCGAGCTTGCCTGATCGGGCGTGAGCTCATGCTCGAAAGCGTCCTCGAACTCCCGCATAAAGACCGCGTTTTCGGGACAGGCAAAACCGTTAGACGCCGCGCGCTCGGCATAGAGCTGTTTCAAATCGAACGCCAGCTTTTTTAAAGAAGCGCGCACCCGCGCCTTGACCCGCTCGAAATCCGCACCGCCGATTTTAGAGAGCGAGGGATTGGAATCGCCGACGTATTTCGAGAGCACGTCCATATGCTCGGCGGGCACGTATAAAATATCCCCGTCCTTATATTCGAGGGCAATATACTCCTTGGTGCCGTCGGTGGTCTCAATCTTCTTTGTGCCGATTACTCTACCCACGCCGTGCGTTTCATGAACGGCAAAATCCCCCACCTCGGGCGCGGAAAACATATCCCCGCGCTTGCGGCGAATTCGCTTGTTTTCCACAGGTCGGGTGTAGAGCTCGCCCGTGCCGATGACCGCAAGCTTTGCCTCGTGCAAAACAAAACCTTTCCCGAGCGTTTCGCGGAGCACGCAAACGCCTTTAAAGCTCTCTAGAGAATCGGGGAGCTTGCCGTGCGGGATATATTCGTCCGACAGCGCCTCCTCCATTTTTACCGCTTTCCCCTCGTCTCCGCAATAGAGAAGCACTCGATAGTCGCCCTTGAGCCAATTCTTTATATCGGTCACAAGCGCGGGCAAGCCGTTCAAATACCGCGTTACGGGCGTTGCCGTGAAATTATAGGTCGCAAGGGGTTGAAAGAAAAAGGGATTGCCCGTGAATGTTTGCAACGCGAGCGTGCGGAAAGAGGACAGTGCGGCAAGAAAATGCTCTTTTTCCACGTATTGCCCGCGGGAAAACAAAAATGCCTCCCCGTCCGAAAACAAGCGGTTATAGCGCTCCTCGAACTCCTTATAAAGCGCGTTGAATTTATCCCAAAGCGTCTTGCTTTCGTCAAAGACGATCAAGGCGTTTTCGGGCAAAAGATCGAAAATGCTCCCCGCATTCTCCGTGATCGGCATCAAAAAGGCGTTCTTCTCCCCTGCCCCCTCGGACAAGAGCTCATCCGCAATTTCGCCCGCACGGGCGTATGCCGACGCCGTTTTAAACGCCTTGCGCTCCCGTTCTAAAATGGGCTTTAAAGCCTCCTTGTCCCGCTCGGACAAAAACACGTCGGTCGCGGCGAGAATTTCCACTTCTTTCACGCTTTCCAAGCGCTTTCCCGTCACGAAATCGTAGGGCTTGAGCTTCTCCACCGTATCGCCAAAAAAATCTACGCGCACGGGGTTTTCAAGATTGACGGGATAGATATCGAGAATATCTCCGCGGAGGGCAAAAACGCCCTTGGTTTCCACCTCGTAGCCGCGCACGTAGCCCATAGAGACGAGCTTTGCGGGCAGAGATAAAAAGTCCTCGTCCTCCCCCTCTTTCAAGGAAAGCCGCGGCAAGCTTTTCGGAAAGAGCTGCAATAGCGCATCCAGCTCCGCCGTCACGATCGGACACCCGCTTTTCAGCGCCTCGATTCCCTCCAAACGACGAAATAAAGCGTCCTTGGAAAGAGCTTTCCGATATAAAAGCACCTCGTCTTTCGCGGCGATGGTCGCCGTTTTTTTGCCCGAAAGCGCGGCGATATCCTCCGCCGCTTTTTTTGCGGAAACGCCGTCTGCCGTCACGTAGAGCACGGGACAAGGCGAAAGGGCCGCAAGCAGGTATTTTAAGGAGTCGGATACGCCGAAAACCGCCGTGGGCGTGCCGCGGCGGATATCCGTTTCAAGACGGGAAAAGTCCCCGTTTAAATTTTCGGGCGTAAAAAACCGTTCCTTCATGTGCCTGCCCTTTGCTTTATTTCTGGTTATAGCGGTTCATGACCGCCTCGATATTGACCCCTCGAGCGAAATCCGACGCCGCCTCGGCAGCTTTTTTGCATGCCTCGGCAAAGAGAGGATAGTCTTCCTTTCGGATTTCGGAAAGGACGTAATCAATGATGGGGATATTTACTTCACTGTCGCGAATGCCAATGCGAATTCGGGGGAAACGGGTCTTGCCCGTCTCGCCGATAATACTCCGCATGCCGTTGTGTGTACCCGCGCTCCCCTCCGCGCGAATACGGATTTTTCCCTTTGGAAGGTCATAGTCGTCGTAGATAACAAGCAGATTTTCCTCGGGAATTTTATATTTTGCCATGAGCTGTTTAACCGCTCTGCCCGAATTGTTCATATACGTCAAAGGACGGGCAACAATCACCTTTTCCCCGCCCACGTAAGCCTCTGCGACGGAGGCTTCGCATTCTTTCTTTTTGAATTTAGCGCCTAACGCTTCCGCAACGTCGCCCGCGGCGATATATCCCACGTTGTGGAAGGTGCGCTCATACTGCTTGTCGGGATTTCCGAGACCGACGATCAGATACATATTGACTCCTTTTTTGCCCGAGCGGATAAAAGTGCCCTGTGGCAACCGCCGAAACCGCCGCCGTGAATTTTCGGCGACGGTTTTTACGTTCGTTTTTTCTTATGTATCCCAATCAAACTCAATCGTAGAGTTTAGACATGGGTTTATCGAGATAGACGTTCTCAATAGCCGCCGCGAAAATTTCTGCAACGGTGAGAATCTGGAACTTATCCCGCTTCTTTTCTTCGGGAAGCTGAATGGTGTCGAGCATGACGAGCTTCGTGATTGCGGATTCCTCCAATCTCTTGACTGCAGGACCGCTCAAAACCGCATGCGTACAAGCCGCGTAAATCTCGGTTGCGCCGAGCTCCTTAAGAGCCGCCGCACCCTGACAGATCGTGCCTGCCGTGTCGATCATATCGTCGATCATAAAGCATCTCTTACCGTTGACGTCGCCAATGATATTCATGACCTCCATGACATTCGCCTTGGGACGGCGCTTATCGATGATCGCAATGGGAACGCCGAACTTTTCCGCAACCTTTCTCGCACGCTTCACGCTGCCCATATCGGGCGCGACAACGACGTCGATATTTCCGAGCTTGGAGAAGTGGTTGTAAAGCTTGGGTCCGCCCAAAAGATTATCCACGGGAATATCGAAAAACCCTTGGATCTGTTCGGCGTGCAAGTCCATGGTCAGCACTCTGTCTGCACCCGCCGCCGTGATGAGGTTGGCTACAAGCTTCGCCGTGATGGGATCGCGGGAACGCGCTTTCCGATCCTGACGGGCATAGCCGAAATAGGGAATGACTGCCGTAATTCGTCCTGCACTCGCGCGCTTCGCCGCATCGATCATGATGAGAAGCTCCATCAGATTATCGTTGACGGGCGCGGACGTGGACTGAATTATGAACACGTCTCTACCACGGACGGTTTCACCAATGTGAATGTTGATTTCACCGTCCGAAAAGGTGGCAACCTCGATGTCGCCGAGCTCGGTATTGAGCTTGCGCGCGATCGCTTCCGCCAAGGGGCGGTTAGAATTGCCGGAGAACAACTTGATTTCATTGCCGTGAGTTATCATGATGTACCTGCCTTTATTTTTGCCGCTCGCCCTTTCAATAGGCACTTTGCCGCGCCGTTTTTCTCGGGACTTACGGATTTTTCCGTTGTTCGTCTTAATATTCTGTTTTAAGGAGAAACTTTACGTCACTCCTATATTATAATACCTTGTTTTCGGGTTTTCGTCAACCGTTTGACCCGCAAAACGGGAAAATAATTTTTTATTTACGAATTTCACAATTTTTGTTGCTTGTGAAAAGAAACAGCGGGGCTAATCCGCCCCGCCGCCGTTATATTTCTTCTTTTTCACACGCTTCCTTTTCCTCTTTCTGTTTCCTGCGAAGCGAGGAGAAAAAATCGGTCAAAAGCGCGGAGCATTCCGTCTCTTTCACGCCGCCGACCACCTCCGTCTTATGGTTTAAAAGATTGGCTTGTGCAAGCGCGCCCGTTAAGGAGCGCCCTTTTTGCTCGTATGCGCCGAAAAAGAGCTTGTCCACGCGGGCGTTGAGCACCGCGCCCATGCACATGGGACAGGGTTCCAACGTCACGTAGAGCTCGCAACCCTCGGGGAGCCGCCACGAGCCGAACTTTCGGCAGGCGCCGTCAATCGCCATCATCTCCGCATGAGCGGAAGCAAGCTGTAAGCGCGCCCGACGGTTATAGCCCTTGGACACGACCTTGTCTCCAAAGACGACCACGGCGCCAATAGGGACCTCGCCCTCTTTACCGCCTTTTTTTGCCGCGCGGATTGCGGCGTTCATAAATTTTTCTTCTCTCGTTAATTTTCTGCCCATTTTGTCGCCTTTTTATCGGATCGCCTCAGAAAGAACGTTCAGCGATTCCACGTTTTTTTGCAATATATCGGAGAGCGCTCCCTCCCCCAACGGATGCGGTGCGTCATCCCGCCCGACCTCGATTGTGAACGCGGGGATTTTCAGCCTTTTAATACACCAATCCTTATATCCGCCCGCGCTCCCGTGCGCGAACTTTAAAGGATAGCCTGTCGAATCGGAAAGCTTGAGCGCAATCGCTTTGTCCCTCACGCAATCGGCAAGGCTCTGTCCGAAATACCAGTAGATCTCCTCGCCTTTCGTGTGATAGCTCACAGTGTAGTCGGGACGAAGCTTTTCCGTGAACGCTTTTAGCGCGCGCGTCTCGGGTTCGGAAAAGGGCTTCTCGCCGATACAGTTCTCGCTGGCGGGATAAGAGACGTTTCTCTTTCCCTTTCCCCAATCGGCATTCCAATTTACGTTGAGATCCACCCCTCTTCCGTTCGCTTTCCAAAGGGAGAAATCTCTCCCGCCGTTCCATTCCTCACGCGTTTCTTTAGCACGCTTTGGAGCGGCATCCAAGCCGACTTGCGAAAGCAACGCGCCGTCGGGATTAACAAGGGGAACAAGCCAAACGCTCCCTTGTTTCAGCCCGCGCGCGTATTGCCCGAGCGCAAGAAGTGCCGTGATAAATTCCCTGCCGTGCATGGCATATTGCGCGAGCCCAACAGGTCTGCCCTCGCCAAGCCTCACTGCAAAAAGCTCCCGCCCGAACACGCTTTTCCCGATCACCGTTTTTTCGCCCTTTACGCCTAAATAAAAGCTTTTTACCCTCTCATAAACGTCCATAAGACAGTATATGCGGGCTATTTATGGTAGGTGCCGCCGCCGTTAATCATGAATGCGCGGTAAATTTGCTCCAAAAGGACAACGCGCATGAGCTGATGCGGAAAGGTCATGTCCGAAAAGGACAGCTTCCAATCCGCCGCCTGCTTCACGCCGTCCGACAAACCGCAGGAGGAGCCGATTACAAACGTAATCTCCCTCCCCTCGTCAACGAGCTTTTGAAGCTTTGCTGCCAGCCCCTCGCTGGAGGTCTTTTCCCCCTCGAGCGCCAAAGCGACCGTGTAGCCTTTCACGGCACGCAAAATCTCCCCCGCTTCCGCTTCGGGATTCGCCCCCTCGGCAAGCTCGCGGATCTCCACCTTTGCGAAACGCGACAGCCGTTTCACGTACTCCGAAACCGCGTCGCGATAGAAGCTCTCTTTGATTTTTCCGACCACTACAAGACGTATCTTTACCATACCTCACCCCGCAGGGAAAAACCCCGACATCCACGTGACCGCACAAATAGCGATTCCTGCCGCCGCAAAGAGAAAAAATGCCTTTTTGCTCGGTTGTTCCTCCGTTTTATCCTCCTCTTTTTTCCTATCGAAAAGAAAAATCCAAAGAATGGCAAGAACAAGACAGACCGCAGAAACGCCGATCGCAATCCCGCCCCATGGCTGGGGAATATCCGAAAGTCCCAAACGGTATAAAACGATGATCACAGCGTTATTGATAAAGTGGGAGATCACCGTAGGCAAAATGCTTCCCGAACGGATGGCAACGAGCGCAAACGCCACGCCGCAGATAAATTGATAAACCGTCTGCGCTGGATTTTTGTGATAGAGCGCAAACAGCGCGCCGCAGACGAGGACGGCAAACGTCTCGCCAAAACCCTTGAGTCCGCGAAGCAGAAACCCGCGAAAAATAAGCTCCTCAAACACAGCAGGCAACAACGCGACCACAACGATCACCCCGACAATGCCCCCGCCGTTTAACGACGGCAAAACGATTTCGTCGCTTACGTAACCGAACGCCCTTTCCAAAAGCTCCAAAAAAAGTCCGTTGAGTGAGGAAAGGGAAAATAACCCGAACTGAAAAAGCAAGGCAAGCAAATAGTATTTGGAATTGCAAGTCCCCACCACCGAACGGAAACCGACTTTCCCGCGCGTGAAAAACACGGCACCGATTAACGCGAACGCCACGGGCGTTATGAGATAGCTTGCATACAAAAACCAATCGGCGTCCGCATGAGAGTTATCCTCTTTTACAAGCCCGAGCGCGGAAACGGCAATGAGAAAGATAAGCGAAAGCAGCGTCGGCAAAATTGCCGCCGCCGAATACACCGCACCCGCACCACGCTCCTTTGTCAGCGAGGCAAGGGTAAATTTTTCGCCGTTTGGTATCTTATTCTTGTATTCGTTATCCATCACGGCTATATTATAACAGATTTCAGCCCGTCAAGCAAATAAAAAGAGGCGCAAAACGGATTTTTTCTTTCCCGTTTTTTGCGCCTTTTTAACTTGTGAGTCGTTCGCGAAATTCCTTGATAATACGGCTCTCGATTCTCGAGATCTGCACCTGACTGACCCCGATCCGCTCCGCAACCTCACTTTGGGTCATATCGCGAAAATACCTGAGGAAGATAATCTTCCGATCCCGTTCGGACAGAGACTCGATTGCCTCTTGAAGCAGAAGCTTATCAATCATCTCCTCTTGGTTATCGGGGGCGGGCAGGGTCTCGATAAGCGTGCGTTCCTTACCGTCCTTACCGCCCGTCTCGCCATAGAGTGAAACGGGCATTTTCGAGGAGCCGAGCACAAACACCGTCTCACTCTCCTCTAACCCGAATTTTGCCGCAATTTCGGAAACGGCGGGCTGTTTGCCGTGCTTTGCCGAATATTCCGCAACGAACTCGTTCATCTCCTTTGCCGTCTGCTTCATGGCACGCGACACCTTCACGGATCCGTCGTCTCGCATAAAACGCTTGATCTCCCCCGCGATCATGGGCACGGCATAGGTGGAAAATCGGACGGCGTAAGACTCGTCAAAGCCCGCGATTGCCTTTAAAAAGCCCATGCAGGCAAGCTGAAAAAGATCGTCATAATCGACGCCCTTGCCAAGATACCGCTTGACGATGCACTTAATCAGCGAAACGTTCTCGTCGATTAAAACGTGCTTTGCTCGCTCGTCGCCTGCCTTTGCCTTGCGGATATATTCGATTGTGACCCTTTCATCAAGCATCTACCCCGTCCTTTAATCCGATTTTCTTACTCATAAACACCGTCGTACCCACACCCTTTTCGCTCTCCACTTTAAACCCGTCCATAAAGGTCTGCATGATCGTGAAGCCCATGCCCGAGCGTTCCTCGTCCTCTTTGGTGGTATAAAAGGGCTGGAGCGCCTTGCCCACGTCGTCTATCCCACAGCCGTAGTCGCGGACGCGGATATGTATAATCCCGCCGCCTTCGTTTCCCGCATCTTCGCCCTCTAAAAAGGGCTCCGTTTCACACTCAATCACAACGAGACTGCTCTCCGCAGGCGAGGAGGCGTAAGCGTGAACGATACAGTTTGTGACCGCCTCGCTCACAGCCGTTTTGAGGTCGGAAAGCTCGGCCAGGGACGGATTCAAGGGCAATGCGAACGCCGCCACCGTACTGCGGGCAAAGCCCTCGTTACTGCCGATTGCCGAAAGTTCCATTCTCATATAATTTTTCATAACCTGTCCTCCTCGTCGTTTATTTTCGGGATCAGCGTGTATACCCCGCTCATAGTCAAAATTTTATCCGCCGTCGGATCTGGCCCTGATATGTAGGCGCGTATGCCGAAGCGACGAAGTTTTTTATACCTGCCGATCAAAAAACCGATCCCCGTCGAATCCATAAAAGAAACGCCGCCAAGATAAAAGATTGCCCGATCGGCAAAGGCATGCGCCTCGATCGCCTCGTCTGCGCGGCGGCGTATATCGATTACTGAATGCTCGTCGATCTCGCCCTCGAGCTTGACGGCAAGCGTTCCGTCTGAAAATCTTGTGATAAGCTTCATTTTTTATCCTCCTTTGAATACGAATTTTATTATACAAACAATCCCCTGTCGTGTTTTGTGAAAAAGACGGACGATTGGGGTTATTTTGTCGAAAAATTTTTTTTGCTTTTTGTGAAACGCGAATAAAAACACTTGACTTTTTCCATAAAATAGGTTATCCTATATAAGCGTTTTGAAGAAAACGCAAAAAAGTTTTGACGTTACGGGCCTTTAGCTCAGTGGTCAGAGCTGTCGGCTCATAACCGATTGGTCCGCGGTTCGAATCCGTGAAGGCCCACCAAAACTTTTTCATTGCATACGGCCCAATAGCTCAGTTGGTTAGAGCGCCAGCCTGTCACGCTGGAGGTCGACGGTTCGAGCCCGTTTTGGGTCGCCAAATAAAAAACAGCCCTCGCGGCTGTTTTTTATTTGTTATGACCCACGGGCGAGAACCTTAGCCAAAGCCGTATAACCCGAACTCGATTTTGAAGGGTGAATTTAGCCGAATCCATCGACGAACGCCTTGATAATCCGTCTATGGATTGTCTGCGCCTTTCTCCTTGGCTTCGTTTAAATTCACCTATTCAAAATTGCTTGCACCCAAAGGCGCGATATTTTTGACGATTTTTAGCGAAGAGGAAGCAGGAATACAAGCGTATTTCAATGACGATGAGCTTAAAAGCGCGAAAAGAGCGTGCCTTTGGGCGTGTTCGGATTATACGGCTTTGGCTACGTTCGGAAAATGCTTGCATTTTCTTTGCCGAGGCTCCACATCGTGGAAACGGCAAGCAATGTTTTGGGTCGCCAAATAAAAAACAGCCCTCGCGGCTGTTTTTTATTTGTTATGACCCACGGGCGAGAACCGCTATAACGCCGTTCTTCCGTCTTGTCTTAACGAATATACTCACTTTTGAGCTTTTCAATCACGCGAGCCATTTGCTCGACGTAATTTTTTTGATAGGCACCGAATTTATCAGGCGCGGTCGCCCTCGACTCCGTCGTGATTCTTAAGCCCTGCTCTTTAAGAAAATACTTCGCCGTGATCGGGTATGCCGCATCCTCCGTAAAAGAGAGCATCGACAGCATATCCGAAAGCGCCTCAGCGCGTTCAGGCTCTTTTTGGAAATTTTCCCAAAGCCAAACGAATAGCGACGGACAATAATTGGCGATAATCCCCGAATACCCCGCCGCGCCCGACAAAACGGAGCGGTAAAGCGTTTGTCCGTTGGCGTTGAATAGCATCAGCTCCGAGCCCGCAAGCTGTTTCACTCGCTCTGCAATCAACTCATAATCACAGCAGGTGTCCTTGATAAAACGAAAGCGTCCGCTTTCCAAACACCAATCGAGCATACGCGGTGTGAGGAGCTTTTTATAAGGCTTCGGACATTCGTAGACCCCGAGCTTGACGTCCTTATCAAGAAGAGTCAGAAGTTTATCCGCATTTTTCAGCCAGACCTCCTCCCCTTCGTTTTCAGGATCGAGACGGTTCGAGACGAGAATAACTGCGTCCACGCCCGTTTCCGCGATTTTATTAAGCTCATACGCCTGATCCTCGAGCTTATCAGACGTGTGTCCCGAGGCGACGATCGTCGCCCTGCCGTTTGCCGTTCTCACGACCTCTTTCGCTATCGCCGTTTTTTCCTCGAGCGATAAATAGAACATCTCGCTCGACTGACAGACGGCAAAAATCCCCTGACACCCGTTTTTAAGATACCATTCCGTCAATTCGCCGACGGCGGCATAATCTACTTCGCCTTGAGAAAAGGGTGTGAGCATTACGGGATATATACCCTTATTGAATCTTTTCATTTGGTAGTCTCCTTTGTTTTCTTATTGTCCATTATACAATCTTTCCCTTTCTCTTTCAATGCCGCCACAGGACATAAAAATGTCTTTTTCGGACATTATAAATATCTACGTTCCAAAAAAGAGACGGCGTTTTTGTTACAGTCTAGTGGAATTGCGGAATTTCACGGGGCTCATTCCCTCTTCTCGTTTAAACGCCTTGCCAAATGAGTAAGCGTCGGAATACCCCAAAAGCTCGGCAAGCTCGGAAAGCGTGAGATCGGTCTCTTTCAAAAGCCGACGCGCCATTTCGATCTTTTTTCGGGAAATATACCCGAACAGGGTCTGATTGCAGCTATACATACAGATCCGCGACAGCTGTTTTTCGCAAAGTCCGAGTTCCTTAGAAACGTCCCCCGCGGTCAGTCCGTGCAGAATATTATCCTCGACGTAAGCGGCGATCATGCCCATGCGGGGATCGGACTCCGTCTTTTGTGACTCCTCTTCTTTTTCGGGTGGCAACACCGCGCGCAACAGCTCGGTAAAGAGAAGAAAGAGCTTGAGACGGACCGTCTCTATATAATCGCGGGCGCGCTCCTTGACGTCCTTAAAAATCAAAGAAAGAAGCTCTAAAATGCTCTCTCCGCAGTTAAAAAACGAACGCTCGCGAAGCGCCGTAAAAAGTCTTCTCCCTCCGTCCTTGTCCGTGTTCAAAACCTCGAAGCCCCAAACGAATTTTTCAAAATCCTCACTCTCGGATAAAGCAGTGTGCCGCTTTTCGGGAGCAAACAAAAGATATTCCCCCGATTTCAACGAATAGGTTTTTCCGTCCGCTAAAAAGCACCCCTCGCCTTTGAGCGCAAGATGCAACTCAAAAAAGGAATGGGAATGCTCCTTTCCGTTAAAAACGCCGCCCTTATTCATGGTGACCCGACACCAATAGGTCTTAAACGTATACCCGCCGTGAGCGAATGTAAGATCAATTTTACTCAGCCGTGCCGAAATTTCCGAATCGTAATACATGCTTTTATCTTATCATAACGAAAAAAGCATGTCAAGTAAAATGTCATTTTCCGACCTCTTTATATATAAAAATTCCCGCGAGAGCCGTCCTTAAACGCGCCTTCGCGGGAATATTTCTTTATTTTACTTGGGAATAAATTTTTTCAAGCTTTTCTGCCGTGACCTCGGTAGACTCCTTCTGAATCAGGTATCTGTGCTTTCCTTTACCCTTTTTAAAGCTCATCACGCCTTCGCCGTCCACCTTGACTGTGCCATAGTCAGAAAGGGAAAATAACCCCTCGCCCGCCGCCTCGCAAACGGTGATCGGATCCCAACTGCAACGCACGTATTGCCCGTTAAATTCATAGGGATTCTCCTCAAAAAATCTGTAGATGGCATACCCGACGGGATCTGCTTGCGTAAACGTTTTCCCGCTTAAAACGGCATAGCCTGTTTCATACGGCGAAAAGACGATTTCCACGGGGCATTTATCGACGAATATCCGACAGGACTCAATATCCTGCACCACGTTCCATTCAGGGATCCCATAGGGCTCGCCGACGTTGATATGTACGAAATTGCCGATCATGGAATAGACGGCATCCACCTTTTCAAACACCAGCTCTCTGCCGTTGAGCGGGGATATATCGTCGCCTTTGCTCAAAAGGAGCGCCGCGATATTCGTTAAGGGACCTATCGTTACCAAAGTCACTTTTCCCTCTGCCTCCACTAGTTTACGGCGAAGATATCGTACGCTTTCCTCTTTAAAATCGACCTCGCCGTATTTTTCCATCAGCGCGCGGTCATAGACATCGCGTTCGTCACAGGCGAGCTTTTTGCCCTGATAGCACCCCACGTCAGCTGTTTTTCCATAGTAATTACAAATGGCGGCAACCGCCGAAGTCGCACCCATTCTCGCCGTGCAGACGGAAATGCCCAAAATGCGAATTTTCTCTTGCTTTTCTAAAGCAATCGCTGCGGCGATCGCCATGGCGTCGTCGCAGTCAATTCCTATATCCGTATCGATTAAAATATTACGCATCATACTCACTCGAATAAATAATAATTCCTTGATAATATCTATATTCTCTCGTGCTCTCGTCAAACGAAGTAACGGTGAGTGCCAGCTCGGGCGAATCGCCCGCCACGTTCCCGTAAAAATCCTTGATTACGGAACTGGAATATACTCTCTGCCAACCGTCGAGATCGGTCTCGCCCATCAAATCAAGCGCATTAATTCTCTCGTCGACAACCGTCCACTCTCCCTCGTTGGAATAGGTGTCTTTGATCGGCATAGAAGCGAGCTGAACAGCAGTTGCAACCAACGGCTCGATTGTCGCAACGGGGTTATAATCCCGCACGACAAACAGCGTTTCTCCCTTTCTCGCAAAACCAGCATTATTGAAAATCGTCTCATTTCTGACGCCGTCCACAAGTCCCTCGATAGGCATCATGAACGCGCCGTCCACACCTTTGATATCCGAGCAATCCGAACAATCGAGCTCGGCGGTCATCGTGTAGGTGTAGAGCTCCTCACCCACGGAATAATAGAGTCGAATTTTGCCTGCCTCATCCTCGCTGATTAGCGACGGCTGGCCGACACCCCAAGTGTAGCCACTGACTGCGGGATCGTATTTGACAACGGGTTCCGGAATCTTCACAAACGGCCCCTCGGGCGAAACGGAAAGTGCAAAGCCAATCTGCTGATTCCGCTCCGATTTGTCCGCACAGCCCTGATACGCCATTAGATAGGAATACGTCGTTCCCTCATAACCAAAGCTCCCTTTCACGACGTCCGCATCAGTCACGCTACCCGCGTCCCAGCCCGAATCAGAGACGGTCAAAAGCACCTGTCTTTTGCCGAATTCCCATTTGCCGTTTTTAAGCGTACCCTTACGGAGTACGATCGCGCTGTCACGCTTTTTCGCCGTGGCGTTTGAGGTGTAGTAGGCGTACATCGTTTCGTCTTCGACGATAAACGAGGGGGCGACGGAATAATAGTCGGTGCCGTCGTCGAAAGCAAGCGCAACGCCGTCCACAGGCTTCGGTGTAACCCCCGACTTTTTCTGCTCACTGCACGCCGCTGCGCTCAAGCATAAGAGCGAAACCAATAAAAGAGTGAAAATTTTTTTCATTGCGCCGTCCCTCCTATCGCCGATACGATATCCTTTTCAGGCGTATAAAACTGCGTTTTTACCTCCGTCTTTTCGCTGTAAACACCGAGAGAGTCGAAGATAAACGTGTGTCCCGAGAAGCGAAGCGTTTCGATATTAATAACGAAATACACAAGCCCCGAATCAGTGTTGAAATCCCCCGCGACCGATTCCCACGACGGGTTGGTAAACTGCGAATAATCGATTCTGACCCAACCGCAGAAATTTGCGGGGACGTAGATCCCGCTAAACGCGTTAAACAGCTTCTGCGTGCCTGTCACGGTGTCGTAGAGAGTATATCTGCCGTATTGCTTGACAGCCCAACGCTGACGGTACCCCTCCTGCATGATATCGAATTCGCAATTCAGATAGAACGGCGAATTTTTTTCATTTTTCACAAAGAACGTGATTCCTGTGCTCCCCGAAATATCGAAGCTCCCACCCGAAGGGAACAGCTCAAGCGCGGTGAAGCCCGTGGGCGTGGAATTTCCCGTGGCGGGGTCAGGTTCGGGATTTTTAGGCGCGTCAAGAGGCGTGATCCGCAAGGCGTTTCCGATTGCCCCGACCGACGGCTCCGGGTTTTGCACGAGCTCGACCGTACAAGGTGACGCGAGCGACCAATTGGTACGCCACGAATAATTCGCCGTCGTGCTGTCGGTATAAGAGGACATATCGTCGATAAAGGTGATATCTCCTTGCGTGACGCTCACGTTTTCGATCACCCCCACCTTTTCCTCCAAAGAGAAGCCGGAAAGGCCGATGATAAAATCCCCTCTCGAGCCATCGAACGTGAAGCCGATCTGTCCGTCCGTGTTGTTCAGATCGAGCGTGCCGTTATACGTCTCCGCCCAATCGGGAATCTGGAAAGTGTTGAACGGAACCACGACCCTACCTTTAAAATACGCGGGGATTAAGTTGCCCGTCATCACAAACGGCGCACCCGTCTCGGGATAGCAGTTATACGCGCCCTCGTCGGGTGCATACCATTTTTCGCCGATCCCATCTGCGCTTTCTGCCCGCAACTCCTGAATGTATTTGTTAAAATATACGTCCTTTCCCTCGATCGTCGTGTCGATATAAAAAGAGAACCCCTCGCAGTCGCTCATATCCGTAGCGGTTTTAAAGGTCACAGGATACCAGCTTCCCGAAGCCAAATTGCTGCCCTGAAGCCTGTTCTTATCCACAAGATAAACGGACGAGCTCACGGCGTCGTTTTTGATCTCCGTGTAGCCGTCTTCCCCCGGGGTCCAGATTTCTTCGCCCGCAGCGTTTTCTACGCCGTTTACGACAATCACGCCGTTCAAGCAGAAAAACGCGTCGCCAATCACCTCAAGCGCTGTGATTTCGCCCGAAAAGTCGTCTATGGAACTTGCCTGGAGGTTGATCGTATTCTTCCCTGCAACGACCGTTTTATTTTCCAACGCATACGTTCCCGTCGTCGTGACGAAATTAAAGCGCAACGTCTGATCAAACGAGTTTTCGTTCGTGATCTCGACGTTCACTTCGCTACCCGCATTTTCCAACGAAAGCGCTACGCCGTAGTAAGGCGTGACTCCTGCGGGAGACCAAACGTTATAAGTCGTCTCCGTCGCCGTCATAAACAGACCGCCGCTTGTCGAATAGGTGATTTTCCCCTCCGTCAAAGAGACGTCGGGCGCGCTTTCCGAGGCGGCGGCCTGTAAACTCCCCGTCTGAAGCAAAACCGCCGCACTCATTAAAACAGCCAAAAACTTGATTGATTTTTTCATGTTAATTCTTCCCGTAATTTTTGATATACTCCGAGAGCTTCTCGTAGCCGAGCGGTGAAATATGCAGCTTATCGCTATTGAAATACCTCTCCTCGCTCGGAAGCGCGGCGCTCATATCCACAACCTTACAGCCGTACTCTGCGCCAACCGCCTTAACCGCCTCTCTAACCTCGCCCAGCGTCACGCCGACGGAGTTTTCCTTGTCGAACCCGTTCGACAGCCAAAGCGGAGGCGTCATCAACATAATTTTCACATCGGAATTTGCCGCAATGATATAGTCAAGCGCATATCTGATTGCCCCGTAGACCGTGGTCGCCTCCTCCTTCGCGGTCGGATTATCTGAAATGCTTCCCAAAGGACGAACGCCCCAGCCATAGTCGTTGGTACCGAGCATAATCGAGATATAGTCTGCGTCACGAATAAGTATTTTTGCCTTTTCCAGCTGCGAGAATAAGTGATTCGTGTTGTGCTCCGCACCGCTTTTTCCGTCCACCGTCCAGGTCGCACCTGAAACTGCACCGTTATAGGAATAGAACCCGAACTCCGAACGCAGAATCTGAATATAGTCAAGATCGCCCGCGGAGAGTCCGTATCTCGCCGTGAGGGAATCGCCGAAGAATAAAAACGCCTTATCCTCCAACTCCTCTTTCGTAAACTCAAACGTCCTGTCTACGCTAACCGTATTTTCGCTCGCAGTAGCCGCGGCAGAGCCGCCCTCTGTAGCCAAAACGCTCTCCGTAGCCGAAACGCTCCCGCCAAAGCCGCAAAAGAGCACACCAAGCGAAAGGACCGCCCCCACTAATAATCCGAATAATTTTTTCATTTTCTCTTTCTCCCTCTAATTAAAATTGCGCCGCCAAACAAGCTGACGTAGCCAGCCAAAGCCGAAACACTGCCACCGCAACCCTTTTTGGAAGAGCTGCTCTTTTTATCCGAAACGGTCACTTTAAAGCTCGCCGTTTGCCCCTCGTAGGTCACGGTCACCGTCTGCTCGCCCGCCTTGTTCTTGTCGTAGCCCGAAAGGGTGTATTCGGATTCAGACAGCGTTCTTTTCCCGCCGTCGGACAGCTTGACTTTCACGACCATACCGCTTAAATCAAGCTCCTCGCCCAAGACATAGCTATTCTTCGTAGGAGCGGACACGAGCTCCAATCCCGTTGCAACCACTTGGTTTTCCTCGAGAACGGTTACGTAGACCGTCAGAATCTCTTGCACGTCTTCCACTTTATTCGGAAGCGAATCGGGCTTAAACGTGAATTTATATTCACCCGCCTGATTCAAGACAAAATCCGTCGAATCCCAATGCCCCGTCAACTCGTATTCCGAGCCGTCGGAAAGGAACACTGTCATTTCCGTAAGCTGGGAAGATGCAATTTCTGCTTTTGTCGTGCCGAAAGAGAACGCCGTGGGAATCCCGCCGAACCGCTCGAAGCGGACGATATCCTTATACATCTTGTTGTTCTTGAAGATCGGACGCTTATAAATACACTCCTTGGAGAACTTGCCGTTTATGATATCCTGTTCGGTAAAAGCCGAAAATCTCGTCTCCGCATAAGTCGTCCGCTCGTAATCCCAAGCCACGTAGATTGTTCCGTCCGCAGCTTGCGTGACGTCGGGATAGGAGATTTGATCCACCCAAGCCGTGTTCGGATTATCCCTGTCGTCAAGAAGCAAACTATGCTTCCAAGTCATGCCGTCGTCCGTGGACATAAACACCGTGAGGTTGGTTCGGTTATTCGCATGGTGGTTGGAAATGAACAGAAGATTACCCGAGGCGAGCTTATAAAGATTCATTCTCGAGCCAGGAGCGACGAACGGATCTCCTAGATTGTTTTCATAGGGACTCCAAGTCTTTCCAAGATCATAACTATATGAAACCTCCACGCCGCCCTTTTCACCCACGCCGTTTTTGTTATCGATACGCTTAGTCATCATAAGCGAGCCGTCGGAAAGCTGTGCAATCCATGCCTCGTGCGCCCCGCAACCAACGCCTTTCGCGCTGCCCTTCTTGACCCAAGTCTCACCCTTATCCGTGGAGGAATAACAATCGGTGTATTCCGTCCAATTTACGTGGGAGGAAACGAGCCACTCCTCCGTGCCATTGTTATCCACAACGATCGGTTTGGAGAAAATTCTGCCGCCCTTTATGAGCATGCCTTTATCCGTGAACTTGAAATCCTCAGGATCTGCCGTGGGATTTTCAAGCACGTAGGCATGGCTCGCCTGCGGATAGGTAGGGTTGGTCCCGCCCCATAAATCCCCGTCGCCCGAGGTTTGATTATAGAACAGCCAAAGCTTGCCGTCGGGGTCCTTCCACATTGCGCAATCTATCACGCGCGTTCCCTCGGGATAGGTCAGATTATCGATTGCGATAAAGGGGTCGTTCCAAGTTTTCCCCTGATCGTCGCTGAACGTAACCGCGAAATAATTATCCGTGTGCGGCTCGGTGTGCCCGCCGCTGAAAGTGCTCCCCCAGAGCCGATCACCCGTGACTTCAATGCCACCCGAACAGATAAATTGGCGGTTGATTTGATATTTACTGTCGGAATTTTCGTCTACGAATATAAGGTCCGCAGACGTGAACCAAGGCGAATCTGCCGCTTTGACCGTCTTTTCGTTATCACCCATAACTCCGATTCCTCCCAATAAACCGATTCCTAAAATAACACTCAAAAGTCTTTTGCTTCTCATCTTTTCTCCTTTTATCTCGTCTTTTTCTTGAGAATAACGCCTGCGCTAAGAAGGGTAAGCATCGCGAGCACCGCGCCCGAAACGGAGCCGCCGCAGGAACCGCAACCTTTCTTTTCCTTGCCGCCCTGCTCGCCGCCTTGGCTTCCTCCGTTGCCGCCGTTCTCGCCCGAGCCCGTGCCGCCTGTGCTACCTGATTGAACGGTGACCTTAAACGTCGCCGAGAAGCCGTCCTTGGAAACGGTGATCGTCTTTTCGCCCGCCGTCATCGAATCGAGATCGGATACGGCATATTCGCTTCTCTCCAAAAGCTTGCTCGTGCCGTCGCTGTATTTTTCAACGACTACAAGCCCCTCAAGATCAAGCGCCTCGCCGAGCGTATACGTCTTTTTCGTCGGCTCCGAGGTGATTTCGATTCCCGTCACCGTCGCTTCCGCCACCGTTTTTTCAATCTTCACCGTGATTTCGAGAAGCCTATACGTGTCCTCGATATTCCAGGGCAAGCCTCCCGTCGGAACAAAGGTGATCGTGCCGTAGCCATCGGCGTTAATACTGCCGAGCGTCCAACCACCCAAAAGCTGTTTCAATTCCCCCGTATTCAAACCGACGGAAACGCCCTCCGCGGGGAACGCTTTCACAACCTGTGCCCTCGTCGTTCCCTCGGGGAACACCACAACGTTCTTATCCGCTGCCTGATCATAGGTCGCTTTTGGAAGCGCGAACACTTTCTCAATCTCCATATATTTGGGGTTCTTGAACGCGATATTCATAATCGAGCAGCCCTCGGTCACGATCTTGCCCGCCATGATATCCGCTTCCGTGAGAATGGCATAGCGGTATTCCATATGCGTCGTTCTGCCCTTATCGTACATAATCATGATCTTGCCGTCGGGCAGATATGCAAAATCGGGATAGGAGACCCACGTTCTGTGGTCAAGCTCGAGGCTATATTGCCAGGTCTGCCCGTTGTCCGTGCTGAGCATCGCCGTCATGTTCGAGCGGTTTCTGTTTCTGCCCACGCAACCCACGTATAAGAGGTTTCCGCTCGGAAGCTTGGTAAATACGAATCTTGACGAGCCGCAAAGCAACGTTTCGTTGTAGGAGCCGACTGTCCACGTTTTACCGCCGTCCGTCGAGAAGGATTGCTCCGTTCTGTCCTCGGTGCCGTCCACACGCTTCAAAAGCCAGAGCGTGCCGTTGGGAAGTTCCACAATCTTGCCCTCTGTGAACACCATCTGCGAAGCGGGATTTGCCGCCGCCTCGCCGATCTTTGTCGCCGTCATGCCCTTATCCGTGGATTTATAGATATTTACAATCCCCGCATTCTTTTCGGGCTGATTGGAATTATAGATATAGCTACCGTCCGAAAGCTTGACGGGCTTGGAGTTCATCAAACCGTCCAAAAGGGAAATGGGCTCACTCCAAACAACATCCTTGATATTTTCCGCATCGGGATTTTCCGAATACATTCCGAATACGCGGATTTTTCCGCTACCGAATACCTTATCCGCCTGTGCCCAGAAAGCCCAAAGCTTGCCGTCCACGTACCAAAGCTGATTGTCAAACGTTCTTCCCATCGTCTCGTAGGGATGATCGACAATGAAATAGGGATTAAACGTTTTGCCGTTGTCGTCGCTGTAATAATAAATTACACAATTTTCAATCACAGGCTCCGTTCTGCCGCCCGTCATACCGCCGACGTAGATTCTGCCGCTCGGCATAATTTCCAAAACGGGCGTTCCCATAAAGAGCCAATTCTTTTCAATGATATACTCGTCGGGAATATCGTCGAAGTATATCGCCTTTGCCGCGACCGTTCTGAAAATATCCTCGCTCTCCTCGCCGTCCACGATAATCATATACGCGCCCTGCACGGAAAGGGTTTCGCCCTCCTCAAACGCCTTTTCATAGAGGAAAAGTCTATCGTCCACACCGTCGATAAAGGACTCCATCGCCATCGTCTTTTTAAAGCCCTCGCCCGCAAAGCTCTTGCCCGCGAACACATAGATAACGCCCGACTCCTCGATCGTCGCGGTCACCGTCTCGCCCTCGTCGAAGAGGATATATTTCACGTTGTTTTTAATCAGCGCGGGTGCTCTTCCAAGGTTGATCGTCGGCGTGCCCTCATACATTTCGGGGCTCTTAAACGCTGCGTAGGTATCCTTTACGCAGAAAATATAGTTATCGTCGCCCGCATTAAGCGCCACTTTAGCGATCACGGAATCGTCCTCGAAATTCGTGGGCGCGTCGGGGGTCAAGTAGTAAGAAGCCACCGCGCGCTTCAGTTCGATACCCGTTACCCCGATTGCCGCGGTAAGCTCCGCGTCGGAGGCGGTAACCGTCCGCAAAAGGGTTATGGATTGATTAAATACGTCGGAAGCGTTTTCAACCTTTGCGCCCGCCGTCAGGACAAAGATATCCTTAATGCACAGCCGCTCGCCCTCATCGAGCGTAAAGACGGGCTTGCCGCCCTTATAATCGACGATAAGATACCCCTCGAAGCCGTCGGGGAGACTTACCTTTCCGTCCGTCAGCGTCAATTCGCTGACGTCGTCGATCACGGAAACGAGCGTCGCTTTCGTCGGCTTTTCGCCGTTGTCAAAAGAAATATCCAGCTCCATCGTTTCCATGGACTCGTTATACACGTAGAACGCGAGCCTTTCCGCATTGGTGGGGATTGCCGCGTTTAACGTCGCACTGCCTGCTGCGTCCTTGCCGTCGAGAGCGGCGCCCTCCGTGGGCACATACGTGTAATCGAGCGCGGAGGAAACAACGGGCGTGAACATCTGCGTTGCACCCGAAACGTTCGCCGTGTAGCCCGTTCTAGAGGAATTCAAAAGCTCGGCATAGAGCGTTGCGCTGTTTAAGAGCTCCAAAAGATTGCTCTTATCCGCATTCAGCGCGCCCTTGATAAGGCTCATTTTACCGAATTCGATATTAAAGCCGCTGGAGGTGGGCGTGTCGAGCGTGCCCTGCTGGGTGTTGGAAATGCCCTGTGAGCCCTGCGAAATAATAACCGCATTCGCCGCTTTATCCTTAGAAATCAGCCAATCGATGCTCGCAGTCGGAATAACCATGTACCCGTCGAAGCCCGCGGGAAGCTCCACCCAGCTCCAAGCGTTCTCGGGATAGATCGCCTTATTAAAGGAGCCGTCCTTATTAAAGAGATAGACTTCTTTCGCCTGATTGATTCCCGAGCGGGTCTGGAAGGTCTTTGCCGCGTCATAGAAGAAGAACTCGAATTTACCCGCGTTGAACGCGTGATCGGCGATACGGATCGAGAAATACGCGGTGTCCGTCAAATCGCTCGTGTTGCCGTTCACATAAAGATAGTGATATTCCTGATCCTCGGGGTTGGAGATCTGGAAATTCAGACCGTCCACCCTGCCGTACACGACCTCTGCCGTACTCTTATAATCGTAACTTTTCATAACCTTATTGATCACCAATCCGTAGTTAGAAGGAACCGTGAGCTCGAAATCACCAAGCCCGTCGAGAGCGGTTGCTGAAGTAAAGCATTCAAACGCCGCCGCGCCGTTGATAAGCATCTTGAAATCAGTGGAAGCGGAAAGCCCGCCCTCAGCGATTGTAACCGTGCCAAAATCGGCATTCACGAGCTTGCCCCCGTTCCAATTCCCGTGGAATCCGAAAGAGAGCGCCTCGTTTAAATGGCTTTGAAGCGCCAAGTAGTTCGCATTGGCGATTCCTGCAACGTCGAACACGATATACCCGACGAAGCCCGCGGGCGGCGTAATCGACCAAGAAAGCTTCTGCGAGCCAACCAAATTATAGTTCATATCGACAAAATATGCCGTCGCGCCGTTTAAAATATAATTTCCGCCGTCATTCATAATCTGCGGCTCGAAAATACAGCCCTCGCCGCCACGGTCATAGTACTGCGCGATGATCGTCTTGCCCGCAAAGCCCGCAGCATATTTTTGAGTTTGCAGTCTCTGATACTGCGCGGTATCATCGATCAACGTCTGGCGGTAGTTCACGCCCTCGAAGTAGCCGCCTACCCCGCCGTCGACCGTTTCAACGCTCCAAACGCTTTCAGTCATGCCGTTCAGCCAACCGCACTGCGTGCAGGCTTTTTCCGAATCGAACGAACCGAAATTCCCCACGTAGCCGCCCCAAGCGTAATTTCCCGTGTAATTATACTTTAACCCCTCGCTTATTTCCACCTCAGAGGAATCTAACACTCTCGTAACCGTTCCGTCCGTCTTTTCAAGATAGACATCGCCGAACACCAGATTCGTGTTTTTATGGGTAACCTTTTCCGTTCTGAAACCGACCGTTTTCAAACTCTGCGTTTGAGCGAGCGAGGAGCCCTGCGCTTTGGCAAGGGTCAGATCTTTAGCCGAGTTACCGTAGTTATCCAAATTGGCGCGCATATACCAATTGTCCAGCTCGAACGAATAATACGCTCTGCCCGCCATCCCCCTGCCGCCGTCGGGATATAAGCCAAACCAAGAGCTGGCGTTAGTGCTCGAAACGGACGAGAGAGAGGAAAGCGTTCTCGCCGTCTTATACTGCCCCGTCTTATCGCCCGCGCCCATATACTCATAGTAGTTCCCGTTCGCGTCGACCAATAAGGGGGTGAAATAGTTGTCGGCATCAAGCGTGATGTCGAAAATAACGCTCTTCACATCCGTCAGTGCGGTTACCTCGGAGAGATTGACGTATAACGAAGCGTTCGACTCCCCCTCCGTACCCGTCGCCACAACGGAAATTCCTCCAACGGTGGAATAATCCGTCTCTTCCGCCGCTTTTGCCGTTCCCGACAGCGCGATTCCGAACGCCGTGCAGAGCGAAAACGCCCCGACGAGCGCAGAAACCGCCAACTTTTTCGCGAAATTCTTTCCCATAAATTTATCTCCTTATCTTTTTTTCTTCAAAACTACGCCTACGCCAAGAAGGGTAAGCATCGCGAGAGCCGCGCCCGAAACGCTACTACCGCAACCTTTCTTTCCCTTCCCGCCCTGCTCGCCGCCTTGGCTTCCTCCGTTGCCGCCGTTCTCGCCCGAGCCCGTGCTGCCGCCCGTGCCACCTGATTGAACGGTGACCTTAAACGTCGCCGAGAAACCGTCCTTGGAAACGGTGATCGTCTTTTCGCCCGCCGTCATCGAATCGAGATCGGATACGGCATACTCGCTTCTCTCCAAAAGCTTGCTCGTGCCGTCGCTGTATTTTTCAACGACTACAAGCCCTTCAAGATCAAGCGCCTCGCCGAGCGTATACGTCTTTTTCGTCGGCTCCGAGGTGATTTCGATTCCCGTCACCGTCGCTTCCGCCACCGCTTTTTCAATCTTCACCGTGATTTCGAGAAGCCTATACGTGTCCTCGATATTCCAGGGCAAGCCTCCCGTCGGAACAAAGGTGATCGTGCCGTAGCCATCGGCGTTAATACTGCCGAGCGTCCAACCACCCAAAACCTGTTTCAATTCCCCCGTGTTCAAGCCGACGGAAACGCCCTCTGAAGGGAACGCTTTCACGACCTGCGCCCTCGTCGTTCCCTCGGGGAACACCACAACGTTTTTATTCAACTCCTGATCATAAGTCGCTTCGGGAAGTGCGAACACCTTCTCAATCTCCATATATTTGGGGTTCTTGAACAGGATATTCATAAGCGAAGAGCCCTCGCTCACAATCCGCCCCGCCTTGATATCTGCCTCGTCGATGATCGCCGTTCTCAGCTCCATTTGGGTCGTTCTGCCCCTGTCGTATAAAACCATGATCTTGCCGTCGGGCGTAATGGTGTAATCGGGATAGGATATCCACGTTCTGTGATCGAGCTCGATCGAATAGGGCCACGTTTTGCCGTCGTCCTCACTCAAAAGCACCTTGATATGCGAACGGTTTCTCTGTGTGCCGAAATTACCGATATAGATCAAATTGCCGCTCGGCAATCTGTCGAATACGAAACGGGAGGACCCGCAAAGCAAATCGTCGTTGAATTGACCGACCGTCCACGTTTTACCGCCGTCTATGGAGAACGACTGCTCCACTCTGTTTTCGTTGTTGCCGTCCACGCGCTTCAAAAGCCAGAGCGTACCGTTTTTCATTTCGACGATCTTCGGCTCGGGGAACACGAACGAAGCGCTCGGATTGGGATCCGCTACGCCGATCAACGAAGCCGTCATGCCGCCGTCCGTCGATTCGAACACGTGCACCTTTCCGTCGCAAACGTCGTTATAAAGAGAGGTCGAATAGACGATCTTTCCGTTTTGGAGACGGTTGGGTTTTTCACTCAAAACACCCTTTATAAGATACACGGGCTCGGTCCACTCGATATCCGCAAGATTTTGCGCGTCGGGATTGTCCGTATAGCACATATAGGTCGCCATTTGCGACTGCCCCTTATCCGCCTGCGTGAAGAAATACCAGAGCCGCCCGTTGTCGTACCAGAACATCGGATCATAGATCCGCGCCATCGTTTCGTAAGGGTGGTCGCAGAGCATATAGGGAGAGAACGTCTTTCCGTTATCGTCCGAAGCGTAGGTAATAACAACGTTTTCGACGACGGGCTCCGTCTTACCGCCCGTCATAGCCGAAACGAACATTCTTCCGCCGCTCGTCATGGCGATCGTGGGAATCCCTTGGAAGATAAAGTTTTCCAGGAGATATTCGTCGGGAATATCCTCAAAGAACATCTGCTTTGCGGGAACGGTAAGCGCGATAAACGGACTAACCTCGCCGTCGATCACGATAAAGTAAGCGCCACTTAAAGCAAGCCTTTCGCCCGTCTCGCACGCCTTTTTAAAGCAGAACACTCTGCCGTCGATACCCTCGAAAAAGGATTCCATCGCCATGGTCTTGGTAAAGCCCTCGCACTCGAACGTCTTGGGCGCAAAGACGTAGACCATGCCCGCCTCAAGCACCTCGAGATTGACCGTCTCGCCCTCGTCCGCAAGCACGTATTTGGCGTTGTTTTTCACAAGCTGAGGCGCCAAAGCAAGCTCGACGGTCGGCGTGTCCTCATACATTTCGGGACTCTTGAACACGGGATAGCTGTCCCTTACCGCAAAAATATAATTGTCGTCGTCGAGAAGTCCCACCTTGGCAAGACTCGCTTCCTGCTCGAAATTACTGGGAGCGTCAGGCGTGCTATAATAGGAATTTACCGCGCGCTTGATCGAAAGCCCGTTCGCCGTGAAGACTGCGGCGATCTGCTCATCCGTCGAGGACACCGTTCTCAAAACGGCAAGGGATTTCGTGAACACCTCGTTTCCGTTTTCAACGGTAACGCCTGCGGCGAGCGAGAAAATATCCGTAATCCCGAGCCTCTCTCCCTCGTCGAGCGTAAAGACGGGCTTGCCGCCCTTATAATCGACGATAAGATACCCCTCAAAGCCGTCGGGAATACTGATCTTGCCGTCCGTCAGACTTTGATTATACACGTCGTCGACCACCGATATGAGCGTCGCCGTTTCGGGATAAGTACCGTCCGAATAGGATAAAGCAATCTCCATGCTCTCCATGGATTCGTTATAGATATAAAACGCAAGTCTGTCTGCATTCGCCACGATCGCGCTTTCCAGCGTTGCGCTACCCGCGCTTTCTTTCGCGTCCAGAACAATTCCCTCAACGGGCATATAGCTGCAATCCATTAAGGAGCCGACCACGGGCGTAAACATATACGTCGCCCCCGACACCTGTGCGGAACGTCCGCTTCTCGAAGTGCTTAACGTATCCGCATAAACCGTACCGTTTTCAAGCAATTCGAGAAAGTTGGATTTCGCCGCGTCGAACGTGCCGACGAGCGATTTCATCTGCCCGAATTCGATATTAAAGCCCGAAGATAAAGGGGTGTCCGTCGTACCCTGCTGATTATTCGAAATTCCTTGCGTACCCTGCGAAATTACCGTCGCATAAACGGCTTTCGACTTATCGAGGATCCAATCGATACTCGCGGACGGGATAACCATGTATCCGTCGAATCCCGCAGGAAGCGTTACCCAGCTCCATTCGTTATCGGGATAGATCGACTTATTAAAAGAGCCGTCCTTATTGAAAAGGTAGACCTCTTTCGTCTGATTGATCCCCGAGCGGGTATTAAAGGTCTGTTGCGCGTCGTAGAAGAAGAACTCGAACGAGCCCGAATTATAGGCATGATCGGCAACGCGGAGAGAGAAATAGTCCGTCTCCGTCAGATCGGAGGAATACCCCTTCACGTACATATAATGATACTCTTCATCCGTGGGATCGCTGATTTGGAAATTCAAACCGTCCAATCTGCCGTATACAACCTCGTTGGAGCTTTTAAAATCGTAGCTTTTCATAACCTTATTCAACACCAAGCCGTACTGCTCGGAAAAAGTCAAGCCCTGCGCGTTCAGCCCGTCGGGCATAGCCGAAGAGGCAAAGCTGTAATACGCCTCAGCACCGTTGATCAAGGAAAAGAAATCCGTCTGTGCGGAAAGTCCGCCCTCGGCAACCTTAATCGCGCCTAAATCGGCGTTAAAAAGCTTACCGCCGTTCCAATTTCCGTGGAAGCCGAAATTGAGTAGCTCGTTCGCATGATCGGCAAGCGCGAGATATTCCGCGTTCGTACACCCCGCGGTATCCAATACGATATACCCGACGAAACCTGCGGGAGGCGTGATTGCCCAAGAAAGCCGCTCCGAATCGACGAGATTACCGCTCATATCCACGAAATAAGCCGTCACGCCGTTCAAAGTGGCATACGTCGTGCCGTTGACGATCTTCGGCTCGAACTTGCAAGCCTCGCCGCCGCGATCGTAGTACTCCAGAATGATCGCGCTGTTCTCGAAGCCGTCCGCATATGCGGGCGTCGCGAATTTCTGATATTGCATACTTTCGGGCAGACTTGTCTGACGGTAGTTCATGCCCTCGAAATAGCCGTCTACGCCGCCGTCGCTCGTCGCAATATCCCACCCGTTTTCGGTCACGTTATTCAGCCAACCGCATTGCGTGCATTTTTTATCCGCGTCGAACACGCCGAAATTCCCCACGTAGCCGACCCAAGCATAATTACCCGTATAATTATGCTTCAAATCCTCGCTCATTTCCACCTCGGAGGAATTCACGATACGACTGATCGTTCCGTCCGTCTTTTCGAGATAGACGTCGCCAAACACCAGATTCGTGTCTTTATGGGTAAGCTCCGTCGTTCTGAAGCCGACCGCTTTCAGGCTCTGTGCCTTTGTTAAAGCCGAGCCTTGAAGCGCGGCAAGCTCCAAATTCTTATTGGGATTACCGTAGTTATCCAAATTGGCGCGCATGAGCCAATCCTCGACGGCAAACGAATAATACGCTCTGCCATCCAAGCCTCTGCCCGCCTCGGGAAGAAGTCCGAACCAAGCCCCTGCGGTAACGCTCGAAGCCTCGGAAAGCAAGGATAAGCTTCTGCCGACCTTGTAGCTCCCCGTCGCCCCGTTCGCACTCGCGATTTCGTAATAATTCCCGTTCGTATCGATCATAAGGGGCGTGCAATAATCGTCCGCCTCCAACGTGATATCGAAAATAATGCTTTTTACGTCCGTCAGCGCGGTTACCTCGGGGAGATTGACGTATAACGACATATTCTTATCCCCCTCCGTACCCGTCGCCACAACGGAAATTCCGTCGACGGAGGAATAATCCGTCTCTTCCGCCGCCTTCGCCGTTCCCGACAGCGCGATTCCAAGCGCCGTGCAGAGCGAAAATGCTCCAACAAGAGCAGAAATCACAAACTTTTTCGCAAAATTCTTTCTCAAAATTTATCTCCTTACCTTTTTAAAACAGCTTAGCCGTTGTTTTTAAGCAAATACCAGTTGTCGCCGTTGGCGCCGATGGGATCGCCCGAATAGGTACCGTCCGCATTTTTGAGCGTGGGCGAAACATATGAATCCTGATAGGCAACCCAGCCTTTTTCAACGCCCGCCGTCTTCTTTCCCGCCGCATACGCTTCGGCATAGAACGCGATCACGTCCTCGAGATGCCGTCTCTTCATAAGATCGATGGCGTTATTATATTCCTTCAGCGCGCCGCCCTCTTTATCCGCATTGATCATGAGCGCTAGCTTTTCGCTCCAAACCGTGAGGCAGTTGCTCTCGTAGTTGATAACGTCGATATACTTCTTGCTCGTCTTATCAAGCTTGGGCCAAGCAAGCTGATAGCGATAAGAATAGGGCATAAGCGGCCGTTTTAAGTTCTTCACATAGAGCTCGTAGTCTAAAAGCGCATTCGTCGGCGTGAGCGGAACAATATACGCAGGGTTATACATGACGTTGAGCCGCTCAAGCCCGTAGTTGTTGAGCGAGGTGTTATCGGGCTGTTTACCGATGAGATATTTCTGCGTCCATTCAATCTCCGTCTTTTCCTCGTTCGCCCACTTCCACGTGTCGTTTTCGATACCGAAATTCGTGAGCCGCTGTCCCTCCTCCGAATACAGGAAGTCAAACACCTTGATGACGAGATCGGGGCGCTCGCAATCCCTTGTGATCATGTTCAGAAGCCATCCGTAACCCGTGATATCCTGCAAAATAGGATCGTCGCCCGCGTCGTTTCTTACGATCAAGGGGATGTATTCGATATTATTGTTTCCACGATATGCGGCAGTAAAATTGGAGGCATAGTTCTGCGGCGTGACGAGGGTCACAAACGCCTCCCCTCTTGAAATGATGCCGCCGATCGAATCGGAGTCGTTGCTCGTCGAGGAGGTGAGTCCTGCTCTATTCAGCTCGTTTAAGTATTCGATCGCTTCAAAATACTGCTCGGTCATACGCGAATCCACGTAGTTGCCGTTTTCGTCCTCAAACGGTGCGGCAAAATACTGCGAAAGCCACGTAACCGACTGGCACCCCTCGAGCGTGAATTCGTCTAAAAGCAACGGCGTGACCTTCTGTCTCGGACTTGCAAAATTTTTCTCCACCCTTTCGAGCGCGTCCTTTAAGCCCGCTTTCGTCGTGATATCCTTGGCGTCGGGCTGGGAGACGTACCATTCGTACCAATCCTTTCTCACAAGCATGGCGCCGTTGGGCTCCCACTTTGTGTCCTCGTCGACGTATTTTTCCGAATACCCGCAGTTCGGGAGACCGTAGAGATGATCGCCCACCGAATAATAATTATAGATATCCTCCTCGATTCTGTTTGTCAGCGAGGGTGCCCAACGCTTGGCAAGCTCGTCGATCGGGTAAACGTAGCCCTCGAGCGCGAGCTGTGCATGATAGGACTGATACGCCTTTACGGAGATAACGTCGGGCATCTCGTCGCTTTGCACAAGCAGATTGAGCATGGTTGAATCGTTCACGACGGGCGAAGTGAAGCGGATCGTAACGCCCGTGATCTCCTTGACCTTCTTACCGATATCGTCATAGCTCGTATTTTCATAGGTAAACCAAGGATAGTCCACGTACCAATCGATAACAAACTCCTCGTCGTTATAGAGCCAGCTGTCCTTATCGGCAGGCGTATTCTCGATATCGGGATACACGAGCCCCTCATCTTTTGAACCGCAAGCCGAAAGTGTCAAACTTCCCACCGTCATAATTAGGCTTAAAGCCAAAACCAAAAACTTTTTCATGTTTCCTCCGTGATTTTTTTATTCTTTAATCGCGCCCGCCGTCGCGCCGCTTGCAAAATGCTTTTGCAAGAAAGGATAACAAACGAGAACGGGCACCGTGCTGACGATAATCGCCGCAAACGAGATTGTTTTTGCCGTGACCGTTTCAAGGATCCCGGGCGGAAGCGTACCGCCGCCAATCCCCGTGGTAGGCACGGTCGATTTATTGATAATCCGCATGAGTACGTATTGAAGCGGATATAAATCGGGGTCGGTCACGTAGTACATAGCGTCCATGTAGCTATTCCAATGCCCGACGATCGACCAAAGCGCGACCGTTGCGAGAATGGGCTTACTCAAGGGCAGAATAATCGAAAACAAAATCCGATACTCCCCCGCACCGTCCAGCCGCGCAAACTCTGCAAGACTTTCAGGAATCTGTGAAAAGAACGTCATTAACACGATCATGTTGTAGACGGAAAACAGCGACGGAATAATATAGACCATAAAATTATTCAAAAGCCCGATCGTCTTTAAGAGGACGAAATAGGGAATGATACCGCCACCGAAAAACATGGTCACCATCATGAACCAGTAGTAGATTTTTCTGCACTTTAAAAGCTTGTTGCTCATGCCGAATGCCACGACGCTCGTAAACAGCACGCTTGTCACCGTGCCCAAAAGCGTTCTGCCGATCGTAACGATATAACCGCGCCAGATCGCCTCGTCTGCGATGACCATATAGTAGTTATCGAGGGTCCACACTCTCGGCCAGAAATATACGCCACCAAACGTGTAGTCTAGCCCCTGATTAAACGACCCGACGAGCACCGCCCAAAGCGGAAAGAGCGTGATAAAGCAGAAGATTATCATAAATGCAATATTGAGATAATCGAACCAATTATTACGGTTTAATTTACTTTTTCTCTTTTCCATCAGTACAGCCCCTTTCCCGTCAGTTTTTTGGAGATAAAATTGCTGCCGATCAGCAGGAAACAGGAGATCACCGATTTAAACACGCCAATCGCCGTCGCATACTGATAATTCCCCTTTTGAATACCGTATTGAAGCACCATCGTGTCGATCACTTGACTCTTGGAGATATTGTCGGGGTTTTGGAACACGAGAATGTGCTCCACGGAGCTATTTAAAATGCCACTCGTGGACAATAAAAGGAAGGTCACGATCGAGGGCGCAATCCCGGGCAACGTAACGTGCAAAATCCGCTGAAAACGGTTTGCCCCGTCGATCTCTGCCGCCTCGTATAAATCCCTTGAAACGCCGCTGATCGCCGCAAGATAGATAATCGAGCCCCAGCCCACGCCTTTAATGAGCGACGTGATTATGATAAGCCCCCAAAAAGCGTCTGGATCACCCGCAATTTCAAGCGGTTTCTTGATCAAGCCAAGCCGAAGCAGAAAATCGTTGAGCGCACCCGTGTCCGTGTTGATGAGAGTCAAAACCATCCCGCCGAACA
Source organism: Clostridia bacterium (assembly GCA_017467275.1). Classification (GTDB taxonomy): domain Bacteria; phylum Bacillota; class Clostridia; order Christensenellales; family Borkfalkiaceae; genus Scatosoma. The sequence continues at coordinate 34,878 of JAFTSN010000008.1, forward strand.
CAACCCAGCTCAAAAAGTGCGGCAGATAACTGATCGTTTGCACGGTCCGTTTGAACGTGGGCTTTTTCAGCTCACTGATCAAAATTGCAAACAAAATGGGCGAGGGAAAATTAATGAGCATCATGAGTGAATTCAGCCCGAGCGTGTTCCATATAACGTTCTTGGACTCGCTGTCCGCAAGGAAGAGCTCGAAATTTTCAAAGCCGACGAAATCCGCCTCGAAAATGATTTTCATAACGTCGATCTGCCGCGCGGATTCGTCCTTGAATGCAAGAATGATTCCAAACATAGGCACGTAGCAGAAGATTGCCACAAATAAAATGCCCAGCCAGACCATCGTCTGATGCTCTATTTCATTTTTTCTGATTTTAAACCTTTTTGTCTTTTCCATAGTTTACGCCACCAACACTCTGTAAACGCCCGTCGCCTCAACCTTGAGCTTCCCGCCCTTAACGGAAACGCTCTTTTCTTTGTGCCAAACGCCGTCCATGGAGTAGTACCCCTTTTCGCAATAGAGCGCGTCCGCATTGATCGTGAACGTGTCTGCCTTGGTCGAAGCAAGGGTCACAACCTTTCCGCGCACCGCGGCATACGCGATTCCCCGCTCCGTCGTGGCATGGGTTATACTAATCCCGTCCGCCGTCAGGGTTTGCGTGACCTTATCCTGTCCGCCGCTCGTCATGAGATTGAAACCAAGCACCTTCCCCTCGCCCGCAAGCACGAGATCAAGGAAGCCGTCCCGATAGATTTTATTTGCGTCAATCAACCTCTGCGTGTGCGGCTTTTTGGAAAAATCGGTGTGAAACACGCCGCGAAGCTCCCAATCAACAAGCTCGGGCGAATAGGTTGTCACAACCTCGAACACCTCGTAGCCCGCGCCCTTTGTGAAAGCCAAAAGCTCCAACTGATCGTTATTTTCATATTCGCCGCCGTTCTCCGCAATATGCGGGAAATTCCCCTCAAGCGCGGCAAGCACATCAAGCTGAGCGGATATCTTGTTTACCTTGTTGTTGTAAGGATCAAGACCAACGTAGTCAATCCCCGCCATTTTGGGAAGTTCCTCGGAAAGATAGGACAAATATGCCCGATCCGTGAGATTCACGCGCGTATAACACTTATATTTGGAATCCTTAACGACCTGTCCCAGCTCGTCGAGGTGCTTAATCAGTTCCGCACAAACCTCGTCGGTGGTGTACTCGAAATTCTCGGGATAGTCCTCCTCGTGGGGAATGAGCAACATATCGGGCTCGTTTTCAACCTGAATCCCGACGACGGTGTGCCGCCCGCCATGCATACGGTCGTAGGCATAAATTCCGTCCATCATAGCTTGCATAGCGAGACGTTCCCTTTCAAGCGTCGCTGCACAATTTGGCATGAGCATCCACGTTTTTCCCAGCCAACCATTGTACATATTACGATTTATGGCTTGATATGTATCCTGATCATTCATGACGTATTGGGGGATATATCCCGCGACCGAAACGCCGCACATCCACGATCCAAACCATAAAAGCTCGAGCTTCAATTCATACTTTTCGCAGTACTCGATATATTTTTCAACGTATTCAACCGAATAGACGCCCTTCGCCGTCTCGATATCCGACCAGCAAATGGGAATCTGCACCATCGTGACGTTCATCTCCCGCGCTAGCTTGAAATACTGATCGAGCTCGTCGATAGTCTTTCCCTCGAGCTGCATAAAAAAGTCTGTTCTAAGCTGACCTCCGAGCATCAAGAGGGGCACGCCGTCGGAGACGAGATATTTCCCCGTCTCGTCCAAGCCGCTATAAGGCGAATTGCCCTCATAGGCGGCAGCCCCGTCGGCAGTATAGCTTTTTTCCGTAAATTCGACGGGAAGCGAATACTTTCCCCCGTCGCTTTCAACCCCGCCGCAAGCGGCGGCAAAAAGAAAGATGGAAGCCAAAAGACACTTAAAATACTTCATTTGCTTTTATCCTTATTTTATTTGTCTATATTATATAATATATAAGTTACGATTTGTGGCTAACCCGATATAAAAACTAACGATTTTCGGCTAAATTAACCTTTTATGGCGTTGCAAATCTTAAGCATCACGGCATAGATCTGATTGCGAAGCTCGGGACGAGTATTGATTTTAAGAAAACTCCCCTTTCCACCGTCCGACACAAGAAGTTTTTCCCCCGAGAGAGAAAACGCTCTGTTCTCATAAAGGGTGAACATCCCGCCATGCCCGAAAACGGCATACATCAGCGCAACCATATCCATGACGTTGCAATCGTTCTCCTCCGCTTTCAGCATAGCGAAAAAGGGATTGCGTCTGTTCTCGTCGATGACGTCGGAAGAGTCGATCGTGATAGGCGCGGACGAATCCAAAACGGCAATGGGAAGCTCCGCTAAAGAAATTTTAAGCGCTTCCGTCTCCCGCTCCGCTTCAACCACAATGGCGGGAACGATGATCAAGCTTACCTTTTCTAAAACGAGGCGCCGCCCTGTTTCGTCTTTGAGAAGCTCAACAAGATCGGTTAACCCGCCCGTGAATACCATCGTGACAAAGTCCTCGCATAAGGCAAGCTTTTGCTTGAACAACTCCACGCATTCTTTTCGCCCGCCGCCGACCTCAAGCTGTTCGTTACCGTAGAAAAAAGCGGCATTTCTGAAATTATCCAAAGCCGTTGGCTCTGCATGCGTCAATCCTGCGCAGAGGAGCTCGATATAACCTCTTTTATGCATGACGTGTGCCAACGCCAAGGAAAGCCCCGCAGACGCTCCGTCCGTGTCCACGTCCAAAATAACGGGTACCTTATTGCGCCGTTTCACATCGTTTGCATTCAAAATCACGCCCCACTCAAAATTATCGTTCATACTACGATATTTTCTCGGCGACATACCTGCCATATTTGAAAACCATTCGCAAAAGCGGATACTGTTCGCATAGCCGCACCGAAGCGCGATATCGTGAATTTTCATGTCCGATAAGAGGAGCATTTTCTTGGCATAGTCGAATCGGAGCCCCTGCTGATAAGCATAGAGGGTCATGCCCGTCTCCTCGATAAAAATATGACGAAACCGATCATAGGAATATCCAAACTCCTCGGCTAAAATCGTGTAGTTAATCTTCTTGAACGCGTAACGCTTAATATAATCCTTCACGACCCCCGAAAACTCGGCGTCATATTCTTTTTTACTCTTTTTATCCTTGGAAATTAAATTGAAAACGCTGATCGAAAGGTGCAATAAAAGCTCGTTGATTTTAGCGGCGTTATCCGCCTTTTTGCTGTGCATTTCAAACCATAGCGCATTGATTTCCAACATATACCCCTTAATTTTTGCAAAAATGGGCGCGTTTTTCGCCGTCTTTTTATAAAACAGCGCCTTTTCCGTGTGTTCCATGGGCAGATCGAGCTGATTGCAGACGATCTTGGTCTTTTCCTTTGCATATTCGCCGTGATAAAGATTGGGCGGAATAATGAGCAGAGAATCGGCGTTGTAGTTAAAATTATAAATCGTCTCGCCGTAGACGGTGGAAAGCCCCTTCCCTTCAAGATAATAGACGATCTCGAAATTCTCATGCTTATGCTTTAAAACCTGATCGGTCGAATTATGAGAATAGTTAATGGATTCGACGTTATAGGCGTCGATTTTTTTACCGCTCATAGTTCCTCCTTTTCCATATAATCCTACGTCTCTTAAACGGGTTAAAAAGCTCCCGATAATAGATTGCCTATCGGGAGCTTTTTTGTTCATTGCTCAATTTTAGGAATTGGTGTTCCCCGCATACTTATTTAAAATGTCAAGATAGCTTGTATAGCTCGCCGCATCCGTCTCAAGAATGGTGGTCGCAAGAGAACGAACGTTCTCCGAGTACGCCCCGCCGTTCGCATAGATCACGATCGTCTCGCCGTTGTATTCAAACGTGATATAGGCGATCGCCGTGAAATCCTGCGCGTAGTTCTGCTCCAGAATATTGACGATGGCGGCATACATCGTGTAGGTGCCATCCTCATCCTTTGCCCAAACCGTTCTCTCGATATCCAGCTTCCGATATGCCGTCTCACCCACCGTCAGCGCCTCCGACCCAAGAAGATCGGAACGCGTGATCAGCGTGCCCATCTTAAAGGAGATCCCCTCCTCCGTCAGCATCGCCACAAGTGCTTCGTAAGCCGCTTTATCCACGGTTGCCGCAAACTTAAGCCCCGCGGGCTCGTCGAGCCGCAACGCCGCCGCCTGTGTCATTTCAAAACTTTCGTCAAACGCCGCGATGGTCTCATAGCCGAAAAGCGTGGCTCTGTTCTCCACGGAAAGCTTCGCTTCAGCAGAAAGCTTATTATAGGATTCGTTCACCTCGTCGAGCTCGGCATAGGTCATTTCCGCGATCTGCTCTTCAACACCCTTATAGCCGTACACTCTCGTATATACGTTCTGATAATTTCCCCAATAGCCCATCGTGAAACTGCCGTTCAAGCCGTCTGCCGCCGCCTCGGAAGCAAAATCGAAATAGGTCTCGCCCGTCTTGAGGTATTCCTCGAGATCAGTGCTACTGCTCACAGCCGCCGTGTGCAGCGTGATCTTGCCGAAATCGGCGTTGTAGTATCCCGTGTTCCAATTTCCGTGGAAACCGAGCATCAGATTGACGTTGTTGCGGTTTGCAAGCCCTGTATATGAGGTGTTCGTAATCGTCGAGGTATCAATCACGATATAGCCGTTAAATCCTGCGGGCGGAACAATACTCCAGCTATGGGTCACAGACTTTATAAAATTATAGTTCACGTCGAAATAATGCACCTTGGCTCCACCGAGAGCATAATCCGCATTTGAGCCCGTAACCGCGCTTCTGAATTTAGGCTCGAATTGGTAACCCATACCACTACGGTCGAAATAACGGAGCACAAGTACCTTATTCGTCATATCTCCCGTATATTTGGGCAGATCAATACGCTGATAGACGTTGCCCGTCGTAAACGATCCCTCGCCCTCATCAATATTCAGCGTGATATTCATGCCGTCAAACGCCGCCGTCATTTGATTGTCGACGCTTGCCGTGGTCATCGTCATACCCAAAGCTCTGCTACCCGCAGCATAGCAAACACTCGCCCAACCCATCGCGGTCGCCGCATTCGTCGTGCCGTCGTAAGAGCCGTAGTTTCCAATGTATCCAAACCAAGCCGTGTTTTCCTCAAACGTATAAACGTAATTTTCAAGATAAGAAACGGTGGACGCGTCGAGAATTCTGACCACCGAGCCGTCCGTCTTTTTCGCATAGACGTCACCCATCGTGAAATTCACATAGGAATACAATTTTTCAGGAATACGGAAGCCGATCGTGCGAATGGATTGCTCCGCCGTAAAAACAGAACCCTTCGCAACCGCATTTTCAAGCTTGAGCCCGCCGTAGTTATTAAATCCGACTCTTGCATAGAAGGCGCTTGCTTTCACGGTGTAATATCCTCTACCGAACGCCCCTCTAACGGTGGGTTGGAAATTCGACCACGTGCCGCAATTATAGGTCGACAAAACATTTTCCATCGTTTTGCCGAATTTAAGCGTCGTGCTTGCGGCACTACCTGCCCCCTGCCATTCATAATAATTGCCGATAGAATCGATCGCACAAGGCACGATATAGCCGTATTTGGTCGTGGAATCCGCTACCCAGCTGAACGTCTCGTCGAAGGTCAAGTCGAAAATTAATTCGTCGACGTCCGCAAGAGAAAGAAGCTCGGGGAGATTGACGTAAATCGAAGCATGGGAAGTAACCGTCTCCGTCACGCCGTTCGTCTTGACCGTGATCCCGTCGTTAATAACGCTCGGCGTCTCTTTAACGATCTCGTAGGCATAGTGCTGAGTGGAAAGAGGAGACAGCCAACCATAGTCTCTGCCAGCAGTACTTCCCGTGGGAATTCCTTGGAAGAAATAGCCATTGGTTGTGCTCCAGCCGTTAGGATTCTCGCTCGATGCAGAAGTCGAGGGCAAAACCGTGCTCATATCCAAAATCTTGCTGTAATAGCCCGCTTCCTTATAGCCGAGATAGAGATTATGGAAGCTAAAATCGGCAGTCGCGCTGTTGCTCGCCTCCCCGCCCATTCTCAAAATAACGCCCTTCAATTTGGCACTATTCGACAAGGGCACACCTTCACCGATGGAAGTGTAGCCTCCGTAGTTATTGAACACCGCTCTCGAATAGAAATCGGAGACCTTAAGGGCATAATATCTGCCTTTCTTCATATAATGCGTGCTGATCCAGCTGCCCGAGTTTGTTGCATCGGCAGTGAAAAGCGATTCGAGATCGTCCGCAACCCTATAGGTGCTAGTGGAAAGATCTCCCTTGCCCATGTACTCATACCAGTTACCGCCCTCGTCGACCACGCCAAAGACGATATAATTGGTGACGCCTGTGGGTTCTGCGACGTCCACGTCGAAAATCAACTCGTCCGCACCGCCAACCGAGGTCGAAGGGGACGGAAGATTGACGACAATCGAGGCGTTCTGCTGTTGATTCGTCGAAGTCATACCCGTGATATGTAACCCCTCAAGCTTAGTTTCCGCTTTTGCCGTCATCTTATGATTCAATGCAAGCGCACCGAAGAACGAAGCGACAAAAAGCAGCGCGGAAAGCAAAAAGAGAGCTATTCTTTTCTTATTCAACACTTTCATAACGTACCTCCCGCAATAGGCTCGTCGAAAATATCGTCGTCCATATCCGTTCCGCCGCTCACACGCACAATACAATGAATCGTGCCGTTTTCGACGAGCGTTATGAACTCTATTTCCGGTCCAACGTATTTTTTCATAGAAAAATTTCCTCCTATTTTTATCTATGCTATTATTATACCCCCAAAAAGTTACGATATGTGGCTAACTCTGCCGTTTTTATAATTTTAGCCACTTTCAGTAATATTTTTAAAAAATACGCCGTTCTCGCTTGAATTTTGTTGCATTTCTATTGAAATACGCTCTAAAAAAACGGGCGTTCAACCGAACAAACCCGTTTTTTTATTTTTTAGCCAAGTCAATATAATCCGAACTCGATTTTGAATTGGCTACCCAATCGGCACTATAGGCAGCTCGTTTTCGTCCCCCCAAATCCCCGAATTGCCACCGTCGGGCGTCTCGGTCTTGGTTCCGTCGCCGTTCCAAGGGTCCTTGTTTTCCTCGCCGCAGGAAGTAAACAAGACAAGGCTTAAGCACGCCGCCAAAACAACGCCGATCAAGCTTTTCAAAAAATTACGCATTTTTTCCTCCTTTGTACCCCGAAAAAGAATGCCGCGTCAGTTTAGCGTTTCCTTGCGCTCGCAGTAAATGCAACGGTACACGCCCGCCGCCTCGTCCACGGGACGGAAAATCTGATCGAGCTCCTGCTCGGTGGTCGTGATACATCTCGGGTTTTTACAAACCAGCTTATTCAAAAGCCTGCCCTTAAGATCAACCGCCTCGCGCGCCTTGCTCTTTTCCGCTTCCTCTAAAAGCTTCAAAATGAGTGCCATACGCATATATTTGCCGTTTGCCACCTGCTCGAAATATTTCGCGCGCTTATCCTCGTCGATCTTCACACTGATCTCGTTCACGCGGGGCAACGGGTGCAGAACGATCATATTTTCCGCCGCCTTTTTCATCTTTTCGGCGGTTAAAATATAGCTGTCCTTAAGTCTCTCGTACTGGTCGAGATCAGCAAAGCGCTCTCTTTGCACTCTCGTCATATACAAAACGTCGAGCTTCGCCATCGCGCTCTCCAAATCCTTGGTCTCCTCAAACGCCATGCCGTGCTTTTCGATCACGTCCCGCTTGATATAGCTCGGGAGCTTCAGCTCGTCGGGCGAGATCAAAACGATCTTCACGTTTTTATATCTCGACAGTGCCTCTATGAGCGAATGTACCGTTCTGCCGTATTTGAGATCTCCGCAAAAGCCGACGGTCAGACCGTCGAAGCCGCCCTTTTCGCGATAGATCGTCAAAAGATCGGCAAGGGTCTGCGTGGGGTGGTTATGCCCGCCGTCACCCGCATTGATAACGGGAATGCTCGCATTGCGGGAGGCGACGTAGGGCGCGCCCTCCAAGGGGTGGCGCATTGCAATAATATCCGCATAACAGCTGATCACCTTTGCCGTGTCCGCAACGCTCTCGCCCTTGGAAGCGGACGAGCTCCCCGCCGACGAAAAGCCGATCACGTTACCGCCCAGCTCATACATAGCCGCCTCGAAACTGAGTCTCGTGCGCGTGGACGGCTCGAAAAACAGAGTCGCCAACTTTTTGCCCTTGCATTTTTCTGCGTATTTTGCGGGATTTGCAATAATATCTTTTGCCGTTTTCAACAACCCGTCGAGCTCGAGGACGGAAAAATCGAGAATACTGATAAGACTTCTCATAACGCCGCCGCCTTATTGAATCCAGCTTTCGTCAGAGGGGTTGTTTCTGAACTTAATGAGCCGCGCAACGTCCTCGGGCTTGATATATCCCTCGTCTGCCGCCGCCTGTGCAATCACGTCGAAATTCGTGAGCGAAACGTTTTTAACGTTCGCCGCCGCAAGCCGCTCGATTCCCTTCTTCATGCCGTAGGTGAAGATGCTGACGATGCCCAAAACCTCTGCGCCCGCCTCGCGCAACACCTCGACAACCTCTAAAACGCTGCCGCCCGTGGAAATGAGATCCTCGACAACAACCACTTTCTGACCTTTTTCAAGTTTCCCCTCGATCTGGTTCTGTCTGCCGTGATCCTTTGCTCCCGAACGCACGTAGCCCATAGGCAAGCCCATGATATGCGCTGTGATTGCCGCGTGTGCGATACCCGCCGTGGACGTGCCCATGAGTACCTCCACCTCGGGATAGTTCGCCTTAATCACTTCCGCAAGCCCGTTCTCGACGTCCGAGCGAACAGCGGGTGCCGTGAGCGTCAAACGGTTGTCGCAGTAGACGGGGCTCTTAATGCCGCTCGCCCACGTGAAGGGCTCCTCGGGACGGAAAAACACCGCCTTGATCGAAAGCAGGTCTTTTGCAATTTTGATTTCCAACGTTTCCATGATTTTTTATCTCCTTTCGTTTAATCCACAAATTCATTGAGGCATCTCTCATATGCCGCCACGGGATCGGCTGCCGCCGTGATGGGCCGTCCGACCACGATATAATCCGAGCCGATTTTCTTCGCCTCCGCGGGAGTCATGACCCGCTTCTGATCGCCGATATCCCCATCGGCAAAACGCACACCGGGAGTCACGGTCAAAAAGCTCTTACCGCAGACCGCGTGCACCTTTTCCGCTTCGAGCGGGGAGCAAACGACGCCGTCCAAGCCCGCCTTTTTCGCGTTTTCGGCATAGTGCATAACCACTTTATCAATGGGCTGGTCGATCCAAAGATCGCGTTTCATGCTCTCCTCGTCCGTCGAAGTGAGCTGTGTGACCGCAATAAGGAGCGGTCTCGTGCCGTCCTCGCGGGTCAAGCCCTCGATCGCCGCCTCCATCATACGAACGGTGCCCGCCGCGTGCAGATTGCACATATCGACGTCCAGTCTCGACAAGACCGCCATGGATTTTTTCACGGTGTTGGGAATATCGTGGAGCTTCAAGTCAAGGAAGATTTTATGCCCGCGCTTTTTGAGCTCGCGCACGATCTCGGGACCCTCCGCATAAAAGAGCTCCATACCGATCTTCACAAACGGCTTTTTGCCCGTGAACTGATCCAAAAACGAAAACACCTTTTCCTTGCAATCGAAATCGCAAGCGATAATAACGTCTCTACCCATTATAAACAACCTCCGATAATTTCTTTCAGTGCATTAATTTTATACTTTTTCATAACCTCGGGCAAGTCGCGGATAATATCCCGACAGATAAACGGATCCACAAGGTTTGCCGCGCCGACCTCGACCGCCGTCGCGCCCGCAAGCATCATTTCTATAACGTCCTCCGCGCTCGACACGCCGCCCATACCCACCACGGGGATGGAGACGGCTTTTGCCACCTGATACACCATTCTCACCGCAACGGGGAAGATTGCCGCGCCCGAAAAACCGCCCATTTTGTTGGCGATCACGGGCTTTTTCGTCTTGAGATCGATTCGCATGCCGAGGAGGGTATTAATGAGGCTCACGCCGTCTGCCCCCGCGTCCTCGCAGGCTTTCGCAATGCTCACAATATCCGTCACGTTCGGGGAAAGTTTGACGATCACGGGCTTTGTGGTCACTTTTTTAACCGCCCTCGTCACCTCTGCCGCCGCCTTGGGGTCGGTGCCGAAGCTCATCCCGCCGCCGTGCACGTTCGGACAGCTGACGTTGACCTCCAGCCAACCCACTTCTTCGCATTTGTCCAAGCGTTCACACGTGTAGGCATAGTCCTCGACGGAGAACCCGCTCACGTTCGCCATCACTTTTTTATGAAAACACTTTTTGAGCTTGGGAAGCTCCTCCGAGATTACCTTTTCCACCCCAGGATTTTGCAGCCCCACGGCATTGATCATGCCCGCGGAACACTCCGCAATACGGGGCGTGGGATTGCCGAAACGGGGGTCCTTCGTCGTACCCTTGAACGAAAACGTACCGAGGACGTTAATATCGTAGAGCTCGGCAAATTCATAGCCGTAGCCAAAGGTACCGCTCGCGGGAATGACGGGATTATCCAGCTCTACGCCGCAAAGTTCGACTTTCATTTCTGCCATAATATCTCCTCCTTGCGAAGCACGGGCCCGTCCTTACAGATCCGCTTATTGCCGTAGATCGTCTTGCACGAGCAACCCATGCACGCGCCGAAGCCGCAACCCATTCTCTCCTCGAAGCTCATTTCCCCCTCCGTTTCGGAAGCGGAATAAACCGCCTTTAACATAGGTTCGGGTCCGCAGGTGTAAAAATAGGAGTAGTCCATGCCCTTCATGGCGTCCGTAACGAAGCCCTTCACGCCGCGCGAGCCGTCTGCCGTCGCAACGGTGACCGCCGCACCGAGCGCTTTAAACTCCTCCTCGTAGAACACCTCCGCCGCCGTGTTAAAGCCGAGGATAACGGAGACCCGTTTCCCCGCCTTAATCAACTCTTTCGCCAGCATATAGAGGGGGGGCACGCCGACGCCGCCGCCGATCAAAAGCGGCTTGTCGCCCGCACGCGAAAGGTCGTAGCCGTTGCCGAGCTCTGTGAGCACGTCGAGCTTTTCGCCCGCCTGCATTTTTTTCATTTGCTCGGTGCCCTTGCCGACCACCTTATAAATGATCGTGAGAATATCCCCCTCGTGATCACACACGGAGATGGGGCGGCGCAAATACAATCCGTCTAGCTTAATATTGACGAACTGTCCGCACTTCGCCTTGCTTTCGCCCTGTAATCGCATCCGCATGACCGTTTCGGTCAAAGGGATATTTTCCGTTACCGTAAAAATTTTCTGTTCCATGTTTTACCCGCCTTACGCGTCGATCGTGGACACGCAGAGCGTGGTCTCCTCGAGTACGTCGAGAAGCACTCTGACCGTGTCGAGCGCCGTGAAGATCGTGACGTTATTTTCAACGGCGCACTGACGGATCTGATGTCCGTCGGAAAGCTTATCCGCGGAGGAATTGACGTCGCGGGTGTTGATGACGTAAGTCACGTAGCCCTGACGAATCGCGTCAAGGATATCGGCGGAGCCCTCCTTGATCTTCTGACGGACGCGGGTACGGATTCCGTGCTCTTTCAAATAAGCCGCCGTGCCCTCCGTCGCCTCAACGTTAAAGCCCATGTTATAGAACCGACGAATGAGCGGCAACGCCTCCTCCTTATCCTTGTCCGCAACGGTCACGAGCACCGTGCCGTAGTTCATCACGTTCATGCCCGAAGCCTGCAACGCCTTATACAGCGCGCGGGTCATTTTATCGTCGTAGCCGATCGCCTCGCCCGTCGATTTCATTTCGGGGGAAAGGTAGGCGTCGAGCCCGCGCAGTTTCGCAAAGGAGAATGCGGGCACTTTCACGTAGCAACGCTTCTTCTCCGCGGGATACGTCTCCGTGATCCCCTGCTCCTTTAAGGACTTACCAAGGATGGTAAGCGTTGCGATATCCGCAAGGCTATATCCCGTCGCCTTGGAGAGGAAGGGCACCGTTCTAGACGATCTCGGATTGACCTCGATAATATACACGTCCTCGTTTCCGTCCACGATAAATTGAATATTGTAAAGCCCGACAATGCCGATTCCGAGCCCCAATTTCTTGGTGTAGTCGAGAATGGTCTCTTTAACCTTTTGAGAGATACTGAACGAGGGATAGACGCTGATCGAGTCGCCCGAGTGAATGCCCGTTCTCTCGACGAGTTCCATGATTCCGGGCACGAACACGTCCGTTCCGTCGCAGACTGCGTCCACCTCCACTTCCTTGCCTTGAATATATTTATCGACCAAAACGGGCTTATCCTCGTCGATCTCCACCGCCGTTTTAAGGTAATGGCGAAGCTGTTCCTCGTTCGCGACGATTTGCATCGCTCTGCCGCCCAGAACGAAGCTCGGGCGCACAAGCACGGGATAGCCCACGTCCGCCGCCGCGCGAACGCCGTCCTCGATATTGGTAACGGCGTGCCCTTTGGGCTGCGGAATATTGAGCGAGACCAAAAGCTTTTCAAAGGAATCTCTGTTCTCCGCTCTCTCAATTGCGTCGCAGTCGGTGCCGATGATCTTCACGCCGCGCGCCCTTAAAGGCTCGGCAAGGTTGATCGCCGTCTGACCGCCGAGCGCGGCAATAACGCCCTCGGGCTTTTCCAAGAGAATGACGTTCATAACGTCCTCCACGCACAGCGGCTCGAAATAGAGCTTGTCGGAGGTCGTATAGTCGGTGGAAACGGTCTCGGGGTTGTTGTTGATGATTATTGACTCGTATCCAAGGCGACGGATTGTGTTTACTGCGTGTACCGTCGAGTAGTCAAACTCAACGCCTTGTCCGATTCTTATAGTACCTGCGCCGAGAACGTTATAGGGGTAAAAGCCGTGAAGTCTGAAGCGACCGTCGTATTTTTCCTCTATGTATTTCAGCAGGCGACCGTCAAAGCTGTTGACAAAGCTTCGCTCCCACAGACCGTAACCGTCCACA
>JAFTSN010000009.1 GCA_017467275.1 Clostridia bacterium
AGTTTGGCTTTGACAGCGATGAAGTGATAGACGTGGTCAATTTGAAAGTGCCGATGGAATTGTCCTGTTCCTTTGGCGTGGAGGACGGAGTGTATCCCGCATATCATATGAACAAGCTTCATTGGGTTTCGGTGTTGTTACCTGATGCGCCCGAAGATGTTGTGAGCTTCCTTGTAAGCGTTAGTTTTGAGCTTACGGAGAAAAAGAAAAAGTATGTACAAAATTAATTACAAAATGACATGAAAGAGGGGTGACGAAATCCATCGTCACCCCTCAAATTTTGCTACGCGGTAAACAAAGAAAAGGAATTTTGAACTGATGGGAGAGAAATTCGGCCTAACAGGTCGTTTTCTTTGATACAACTTAAAAGATTTTAATAAGAATTAACTGTCAAAAAATTTAATCTAAATTATGGGCTGTCATCATTTTCTCTTCTTTCGGCTTCTTGTTCAAGTCTATGTTCTTTGATATTGCATTCTGCTTCTCTTTTATAATCATCGGAAATAAGGCGAAGGGTTTCTGCATATGTAGCATATCCAAGTGCTTCAGCAGATTCAGCCATTTCTTTATATTTTTTGGCAAGTTCGAACTCTGGTTTCCCTTCAGGATCAATCCATCTAACTCCACGTTGATTAAAGATTCCAATTCTATAGCCACGGCGCATTTCTTCATTCTCAATCTTATTGAGTTCTTGCATGATAAAGTCATCAATAAGGCCGTTTTCAAGCTTGCGAGCATAAGAAAGACCATTGCCGATAGTTTGTAATGTTACTGCTTCGCGATCTTCTTTTTTGGACCAAGCCTTGCAAGTTTCGATCCATATCCGAAATATCTCTTCATTATAATTACCTTCCCAATCAGTTCCGGGTATTACACAAAAATCATGTAAAATATTCCAAAGTCTTTTTCCCATATTTTCCGAAAGAGATTCTTCATGATTATCAGCATGCCGCTTTTTGTAAAACAATCTTATAAGTTCGCAGAAAAATTCAGGTTCATTGGCTAATCGATATCTTATTGCTATAGGCTTTACTTTTGAATTTTCATTAAGCCAAGATAAATAGATCAGTTCAATATTCGAGATCTCTTCTATGCTGATGGTTCTATTTTGTTGTAATAAGTTGATTAAATTTCTAACGGCATCGGGATCCAATCTGTCATCACTTTTTGTGATTGCTGCTTGGGTTAATATATGATATATCTCATTATGAGGAATACTACACTGTTCGGCTGTAATTCCGAATAAATTGATTGCTGCAGCATATCTCTTTCTTGAAACTAATTGATTCCACACATAGTTCAAGTTTATACTATCATCTAATCCATAGCGAGGAATAAAGATAATATCCCAATATAAACCAATTTCTTCATTTAATAAAGATTGGGCTATTTCAAATAATTGCATAGAAGGGCGAATGCACGAAAGAATCCAAGCGATATAGCTTGAAGTATAACATTCCAATTCTATTTGTGTAAGGACGGCATAGCCATTGGCTATTATGTAGCCATCAATTATTGAGGCAAAGAAATTCTTACTTAACTTAGATTCATGACACATCTTTAAAAGTGCTTTTATATCGTCTTTGCTTAATTTTTTGCCTAAATTCTGGGCAATCCAAGCTTCATTATTGACTTCTTGGGCAAATTCGATAACAGCGTTTATACCATATGAGCTAAATATTTCATAAACCGCGGTTTGTTGTTTATCTCGTTTTGCCTCCCATTTGGTGTTAAAATCACCGTCATCATCATAATAAAAATATCCTGGTTCATATATTCTTCTATAATTATATCGGATATCAATAGGGGTTGTTTTTTCAATAGCAGATTCTAATAAGGTCATCATAAATTCATCTAAACCTTCAGGATTGTTATGAATTAGCCACTCCTTTTGATTTATAAGCTCTTTCCAGAAAGGATATTTTTTAGAATCATCCCAACTAATAGACTGCTCTGCAATTAATCTCAAATACTCTATAATTGTATCTCGATCCATATTATCGTAATGAGATAGTAAATCACACAATTTTGAGTAGTCGGTTTTAGCTAACCCTAAGGCTAAATGAGAATAATACTGATACAACTCTAAAATGTCTGTGCTAGAATAGTTTATATCCTTTGGCAAAATAGCGATAATATAACGGGGTTTATGAGTTCCAGTTGTAGTAGTTGTAGTATGTGGTAACAATCCTTTTATAACACGCCAAGCAATATCTGGGCATTCTATTTGTAAAGCTTTAATTGCATTCTTTTGCTTTTCTTTGGAAGCCAATGTTTGTATATGCCAGGGGAGCATAATGTCGATAATGGAATTTATAGGTGTTGTTGAAGAATTTGTTTTATCATATTTTAGCGTTGATAGCAAGCCCAATACTTTAATACATTTCACAAAATATTTTTCTTCCCACGCTAATCCTTCTAAAGACCACAATATTGAACAAATAAAATTTCTTGACAATAATAAATTATCGTTTTCTTTAGGGAATAAGGCTTCCAAATTCTGAGGAGCATTAACAATCTGTTTTTCTAAGCAAGACAAATATTCTGATGGATTAATTTCAGCGATAATGGTAAGGTGAGAATCTAAACTCATCCATGTCGAACTGCTCGCATTAGAAAGTAAAGCTCGAACCAGTTTTATGGATTCATAATTAATTATTTCTGAGGAACAGGATAATTGTACGCTTGATAAATTACAAAGCATTGCAAGACCGTTTATTATTCCGTTACGCAATGATTCAGAATGTTCAAAAGCTCCTGTTGCGGGGGTTAATAAACTATACTCACCATTATCCTGAATGCGTGTATCTTGTTCTTTAAGAACATCATATGATAATTCAAAAAACTTTTTAATATCCTCATCAAAGAACAATTTTGAAGAAACTTTTATAATAGAACGTCTATGATTAATATGCCATAATCCTTCTGAAAAAGAAATATTAGGATTGGGCTGTAAAGAATCTTCTTGTATTATCTTTTGAATCTCGTGGTATGTTTTCCCTAAAAACGACTCTAAAAATTTTTTATCGGGGTTATTTTTTTCGCTCCAAGAACCTATTAATGCTAATTTAGCCCAAAAGGAGTCAACGGTAAAATCAATCGGTTCCACCGTAGTGTCTTTAATAGAAATAATGTTTTTGAATTTTTGTTTTATAAAATCTGGAATCTTATTTAAAGTAATATAAGCCGCAGCTTTATCAAATCTAGCGGCGTAATCAACAAGTTGCGACCACGTGGATAATGCATCATCCTTGCAATTAGAAGTGATTAATGCACGAATTAAAAATTCATTGACGCTACTTTCATAATCCAAGTCGAATACCAGAATTGTAAAGATTTTACAAAAACCCCATAATTGCTCATCGGTTACGTCTTGATTATTATTTGCTTCCTTTAGATAATCTCGTATGATTTGTAACTTTTCCCTGTTTGTATCATTGGAATAATTTGCTCTATTGATTCTATCAACGAAATCTTCGGAGTCTATAGCAGCATTTGCTTGGTCATGTATAAATCGTAATGAGTTTGCATTTGCAACGGTTCCTGAAATCAATACAATCTTATCATTTTGTTTATTAAAAGTTGCTTTATTGTAGTCGCTCCAAGCGGCAATAAGAACTTCTTTGTAGATTTTATTCTTTGTAAGCAAAACTCCATGTTTTATTTGACATAATAGTTTAGCTGAATGACGATCGGAGCAAGATTCAACAATAACGTCATCAATATCATTTCCCGACCTTTTACCTTGGAAATGTACAGAGGTTATAGGGGAATTGAGAAGGGGAGTAAAGCTCTCCACCAATAATGCCAACAAAAACGTAGCTTGAACACGATGCTCAAAATCTATACCACCTCCGCCAGTTGAAAAGGGATTGCTAAGCGCAGATATAGTGGCTTTAGTTGTCGTTTTCGTTTTTGTATTAGTGCTCATAAATCAACTTTACCTCCGTAAGTGCTTCTTATAATATTATAACATATTTAGATTAAATTTGCAATACGTTATCGCACACAATAAAAGTTATGATAACGAAAAGTGGTTCATCTATTAATTTGAAATTACTTATAGAAAAAAAAGGGGGGGATAAAAATTTTATATTTTACGGGAAAAGACTTCACAATAGCAGTGATTGTTTCCAAAACTCATCGAAAATAAGTAAAAAATCCGTGAAAAATCAAACGATTTTCACGGATTTTTGGTCGAGGCGACGGGGATCGAACCCACGACCTCAGCGTCCCGAACGCTGCGCGCTACCAGCTGCGCTACGCCTCGATTTTTTCAATTTTTAATTTATTTTCGTAAGTGGTCAAACATGTGGTCAAGCCACTTATTTCGAACGTTTTGTAGAAAAGTGTACCGCCTGAATTGTTAGGTTTTTCAAGGGGTTCAGCGATTTTCAAAAATCACTGCTTCAAGACCGGTGGCGGTGTCCCGAACGCTGCGCGCTACCAGCTGCGCTACGCCTCGATAACGCAACTATTATACACTGCTTTTTTTCTTTTGTCAATCAATTCTCGCACTCTTTCAAAGAATTCCTCGGAAGTTTATTTCTGCTTTGAAACGGGTATGTTAAACGGCTCAAAAAAACAAACGAGAGGGGATTAGCCGTAATGATATCGATTAAGCAGTTTTTTTGCTTTTCTAGGATTTTTTCTTACGCCGATTCCCATATCATAGCAATAAGCCAATTGTGATATTGCTTTTTGATTGCCTTGCTTTGCAGATTTTTTATACCATTTTACTGCCTTTTTTACGTTCTTTTCCGTTCCCCAACCAAATTCAAAACATTTGCCTAATTCAAGCTGTGCTTCAGCGTCTCCTTTTTTTGCGCAAAGTAATTTGTTGTAAAAATTAACGTGGGCTTTTTCCTTGATACGATCTTCGCATGCTAAACATTCCGCTAATGCGTTTTTACACCGCATGTCATTCATATCGGCGCCTTTTTTCAATAAGGTAAACGCTTCCTCGAAGCGGCCGTGCTCTTGTTCCCATAAGCCGCAAAGATATAAAACGATGGGTATATTCAGGCAGGGACTATCGTCAATCCACCCCATAATTTCAAAACATTCAGTCGGAAAAGAAGAGGGGACTCCGTTTAAAAGAATTACGTAGTTTTCGTTCTCGTCTATATTAAGAACGCTGAAAATTTGCTCCTTTTTTAATGGAGGAATGTCTTTTTGAGCGGAATATTTCACGAAAAGACCAATCCCGTCCTTTTTTTCGGGACAGGGGGAATTGTCGACGATATCAAACATTTCGGGAGGAAAAAGATAATCTTCTCCGCTTTCGTCGACGATTTTATACCAACCGTGTTTTTCGATGGAAATGACCTCATATTCTTTTCCTGAAATAAAGTCGTCACAGGAAAAAAATAGAAGTTGATCTCTCACTTTTTTCGGAAGCTTATAAAACTCCGTTTCTGCTTGTCTGTAGGATTCTTTAACAATTACTTTCATTATTTTAGCCTTATGAAAATAAGAGGGGCTATACAATAATAATCTGCATTTTTTAAGATTAATTAAACCGTCCAAGCCCAAACAACTGTCGCGGATTCATACTATTTTGAACCAATTATTGCTCTATTTCCGTTGTTCTCTACTCTTATCCGTTTTATCCTTCACTAAAAATATTTTCCAATCAACGAACTAAAATATTTTTTAATAACATATGAATACAACTTCTCATACGGACGTTTGTCCTTCCTATTGTCATTATAATAAATATAGTGTTGATATAAAGGAAGATAAGAATTTGTAATGCCTATAAATTTTAATACTGGAGCGTCATAAATAAACCATTCTTTACTATCATCTACATAACGATAAGCTTCAAAATCCAAGGCGTTTATATAGGGTAATAGTTCGGTGATATCTTCGTCTGTCAATTTCACAGGAATGTTTTCTACTACTTTTTCTTTCCCACCAATCCATTTCAAACTTTGAAACGCTGCTTCTCTTGAAATCACGTTAATCAAAATATTCCAATCGTTTCGGCTATCCCTACACTCAAATATGATTTTCGTGTAATAAATTTTTTCTTCTTCCATACAATTTTTCCATTATTAAAATTAAAGACAAACCTAAGTTGAATGGTTCAACTTACTTTATATTATACCCTATTTGTTTGAATTTTGCAATAAAAAACAAGCCTTTCTTGAAACGTCAAGAAAGACTTGTTTTGGTTGAGGCAACGGGACTTGCGCCTTTAGCGGCGCGCCCCGCCCCGACGTTATCAATGTCGGGCTTTGCCGTCAAATTCTGCGTTTTTCAAGCTTTGTAAGGCAAAGCGTTTTGCTCCCGCAAAACGGCTCCCACCCTCAAGTCCCGTCGCAACGCCGAAACAATAAAAAAATACAGCACATCAGCGATGTACTGTATTTTTTGGTTGAGGCAACGGGACTTGAACCCACGACCTCTTGGTCCCTAACCAAGCGCGCTACCAAACTGCGCTATGCCTCAATGTTGCCGCTACGCTTTCACGCCGAACAGCATAAACTATTATACTTACACCGAGACGTTTAGTCAAGCGTTTTTCGGTCCTTTTTTATAAATTTTTAAATTTGTTTTATTTACGAAGGACTCTATTCAGTCGAAATAGCCTTTGTAGCGGAGCTCATGTTTGCTCTTGGGGAATAAATGCTTATGAAGATCGATAAAATAGTCGTCGGTCATGCTTGCGATATAGTCCACGACGATTTGGTTTTTCTCCGTCTCCTCATACGCCATGGGACGCTTCGGCTGATAATGCGGCTTGTCGATATAGGCAATATGATGGGAAAAGATGGGGGAGGGGCGGCTTTCCTTTAAGTCGGATAAAAGCCGTTCATACAGCTCCGCCGTCATTTTTTCGAGAATGCTTTCACTCTCAGTTACCCGTTTGTCGCCGTAAATTTGCTCGTAGTTTTCCCGCTTCGCCTTTTTTAGCGCGTCAAAATGCGCGCGGTCCATTTTGATATAATTTTGCCCGTAGCTATGTTCAATGATATTTACCATAAGGTTATTGACGATCTCGGCGTTTATTCTCCCGATGCCGTGATCGGAGAAAGCTTCCGAGGGGGAGATACGGCTCTTTTCTGCGTCTTGTCTGTCCTTCCCGAGATATGCGATAATATCCGAAATACGAACGACGCAGCCCTCGAGCGTTGAAGGGATGAGTTTTTTCACGTTTTCGCCGTCCAAATAACACGCCTCGACCTGCCTGTCGAACGCCTCGAAAGAGTCAAGCGGGGCGGGCAGGTATGCGTCGAGCTCAAGTTCGCCGTTATGCGAGACGATCCCGCTGAGCGTTTGCAGGGAAATATTTAACGGGAAAATACCGTCGAGGACGCGCACGGAATGGACGTTGTGCGCGAATCTCCGCCCCGTATGCTCGCAATAGAGCTTATCTAAAAAGCGCTCGCCCGCATGCCCGAACGGAGTATGCCCGATATCGTGTCCGAGCGCAATTGCCTCGATTAAATCAAGGTTAAGGTTAAGCGCCTTTCCGAGCGTCCGCGCGATTCTGGAAACGAGCTGTACGTGCAGGCTCCGATGGGTGATATCGTCGTTTTTATAGAGGGAAAAGACCTGCGTTTTGTCCGAATAGCGGTTATAATACGGGCAGTTTAAAATCTTATCGATATCCCGCACGAATGCGGGGCGCCAGACGGTTGCGACGTCGTGCGTGCCTGCGCTTCGTCTTACGGCGTCGCGCTCGTTGAACGCCACCCGAATAAAGGTGCCGTTTTTTTGCTCTTCTTCTATTCGTTTCGTTAAAGCTTCAGATAGGGTTTCGTAGTATGCCATAAGTGAATTATATCATAAAATCGCGGATAAGACAAGGAAATGGAGGACGTATTGCCCAAAATCGCCTTTTTCATAAGGATCGCTTTTATAAGATATAAGCAATAATTTATACTGTAAGGAAAGAAACGCTTGACAAGAAGGAGAAATATTATTATAATGTTGCATATTATCAGTGCGCAAAGCTTACGCTCTACTGTGAGGTGGAGACAAAGCCCGAGGGCTGGACGACGGTTGCGGGCGGCAAGAGCGCAGAATACGCCGCTTCGGAGCTTGTGAATATCCCCGTCGGAAAGACAATTTACGCGATTTGGAGCGCGGCTGAATCATTGAATTTATTTTTCACCGTTTTTGCTTTCGGGCGAGGACGGAATCCGTAAAATAAAAGAAGGAGAAAAACTATGAAGAAGTTTTCCAAAGTAGCAGTGGTACTGCTCATGCTCGTTGCAAGCTTTTTTGCACTTGCGGCGTGCAACAAGGTGGAATGGGTCAGCATCGATAAGAACGATATGCCCCGCGTAACCTATGTTCAAGGTCAAGAGCTCGATCTTTCGGGCGGTGAATTGACCGTTAAGGACAGCGAGGGGACCAAAAAGATTGGGCTTGATACCAAAGGCGTCAGCGTTAAAGGCTATGATAAAGACTTGCTCGGCGAGCAGACCCTCACGATTTCCTATGAGGGAAAAAAGACGGAGCTGGAAGTCACCGTCATTCCCCGCGTTGCCGTTGAAAATTACGAAAAGAGCTATTTTGTCGGCGACGAGTTTAATAAGGGAAAGGGGCGCCTTAAGGTCGCCAAGGACGACGGCTCGGTTTATTCCATTCAGATGAATGACGCGGCGGTCAGTATTGAGGGCTTTGATTCCTCGAGCGAGGTGAACGGGCTGAAGGTCACGGCGCGCTATAATAACGGCGTGGTGGACTATGCGGGCACGTTTGAGGTGAATATTTATGAGATCGCAAACGTTGCTTTCGACACGAACAACACCTTTAAAACCGAGTATAAGAGTCATGACGCGGGCTTTGTTCCCAACGGCGGCTACTTTACGATCTCGGCAAACGAGTTGAGCAAAACCGTGGATCTCACCGCGGACATGGTTGAGGGCTTTGATCTGACGAAAGCGACGAAGGAGAATTCACCGCTTACGCAGGAGCTCACAATTGAATATCTCAACAAGAGCTTTAAGAAAGAAATCACGATCGTATATACGGACGTTTCCGAAATCAAGAAGAATGCGGCGAGCTTGGCGTCACTGAATTGGTCGGGCGAGACGGCGCCTGCAATCACGAAAACGCAGGGCGAGCTTGCGTATGCGACCGCGCAGCTCTATTTCGGCTTGAGCGACGCAGATAAAAAGCTTATTTCGGATGAGGAAAAGCTCAGCGTTATGCGCGCGGCAACGGAGTACGGCTATAACGAGTGGAAAGCGGATATCGACCAATATTCGGACGTTTTCGTGATCAGCGCAACGGGCGTTATGCAACTCAACAGCGATTCGACCTATGAGGATACGAAAGAGGCTGTCACAGCGCTTCAGGATACGAGTACACCCGTCTACACGTGGGGGGCGATTCTTCGCAAGATCTCCTCGGAGTTCTCCACCAAGGTTTTGGTTGGGGAAACGAAGATCGGGGATAGAATCGCGGGCGTTTATAATCCCGAGGGTTTCCCTGTTGCGCTTTCGCAGCTCGGGTATATGTGCACCCTCTATGAAAAACTGGAAAGCATCGAAGAATGGACGGCGGATACGCTCGTGAATCATAAGGCGGCGATGGACAGCGCGATCGAGTATATCCAAGAGAACAACTATAAAACGCTCGGTGTACGTTATCTTTACGACATGGTTTCCAAGTGGCGCGCGAACGACGACTACTTCGAGATTCTTTACACCTACTATTATACCACGAATAACACCGACGCCATCAACGTGATCGACGATTTACACCTGCCTGGGAAGCTGGAGGATCTGTATCAGGCGATCTTTGGTGCGATCAATTCGGCGGGATATTCCGATTCGCTGATTTATATGATCAATTATTTCAATGCTTATGATTTAGTGTTGGAAATTATGAACGGCAGCGACGAGATGTGTAAATCTCTCTATAAAACCGCATCCATTGACAATCTTTTCGTGAATTCCTCCACGAACGAAGCTCTTTCCGTGAGTTTGAACTACATTCTGTATTATGCGGAGACGTTAAGCGGTAACGGCGGCTACGGCTATTATTTCCGTAGCGGTATGATGCTCGGTGACGCGGAATACGATAAATTGGTGGAGAAATTCGTCTCCATTGGCAATAAGAGCAACATGGTGGACGGCTACGAGGAAAGCGTGGCTTACGGGGAGGATATGCAGGCGCTGTTCAATGCGTTTGCGGCGTTGTCTCCAGTTAAACAATACGGCTTCTTGGCTGCTATGAACCTCAACTATCGTAGCGGCGGCTTCGACGCATTGGATTTCAGCGACGACGGAAAGGAAAAGACCACGTTCGCGCTCAAGCTTGCAGATTACTACACGGCGAATCTTTCCGACGACGGCGACAAGCTGTTTGCCGATCTGCTGTTGGCGATGGAATATTATGCCGCCCGCTTCTATTCGGATAACGAGGCCGATTCCATCGATATGTTTATCTCAAAGATGGACGCGGTCAATAGCGCCTACGGAAAAATGAGCGACGCAGACCAAGGGTTGATCGACGTATATTTCGGTGACGTGATAGCGGTGTATAACCGTTACGCGACGAAATATGCGAACTATCCCGAAGTCGAAACGACCGATTTGGGCAGCTATCAGGACGAGTTCGACGCGATTGCGTCCGCGCTTTCCAACGTTGCGGTGGCATATAATTCCATCACGCAAAACTATGCCGTGTTCACGCCTTTTTTCACCGCCTATGAGGAAGCGGAAGTGTTGGTGAAGAATTTGCTTGCGACGGCAAAAGCGGCAGGCGACACGGCAATCATCGACGCGTACTATAATCAGGACTATACGTTTGAAAGCGGCGAGGCAATCCCCTTGGATTTCCTGCTGTACACCTATCGCGATCTGTATATCGGTCTGTTGACGAATACTTCAATCGGAGAGTATTTGACGGGCTCTGCGGTGTATCTCTACGAGTATTATAACCAAGAGGGGCTTCAGGCGTTTATGGCAGACGCGTCCTATCTCATTTGGACGAACGTTTCCTCTAGCGATGAAGTTGAGGTCAATTTCAGTGACACGGAAAGAGGTTTCCGCGCCATCAATGCGTTCCGCGAGCTTGAAGAATTTGATCGGTATTTCTTCTACGTTCTCGACGCGCAGTCGGGCGGCTACTATTATAGCGCGGTCGATCAATTCCTCGCTGAGGTGTTCGGCTCGACCGACGAAGCGCCGACCGCAGGATATAAAGCGGCGAAGAAGCTGATAGAGGTTGAAGAAGCATATCTTATTTATTTGAACGATACCGACGGAAAGATCGACGGTACGAACACGACCTATCTTCAGGATCTGAAAGATAAGATGGCGGCGGCGGAAACGCTCTATAGCGATCTTCTTTCCGACACGGCGGGGCTTACGATCTTCGTGACCTATTTGCAGGAGATGTACGATTATTACGCTGGAATCGTCGCGGCGCTTGAATAAGAGAAAAAGCCAAAAAAATCCCGAGCTCGTCTCGGGATTTTTGTTTGGGGAAAGTATCGGCAAGCATATTGACAAGCGGCGTCTTTTGTGGTAAAATACCGATATGGATAAAAACGAACGTAAACAAAACAGGGTCATGTGCGTTTTGGCGGGGAATCTCCGCGCCGCTAACGTTTACGTGGACGATATTTTAAGCGGACTTAGGAAAAACGCCAAAGCAAAGCGGATCGACGTTTTGATCGCTTCCTCTGTGGGCGAACTGATTGCGCTTTGTAAAAAGCACGGGGTAAAGTGTGCCGTCATCGTTTGCTATTCCAAGGCAATCGCGCTCGAGACGGTGGAAAAGCTCCAACGTGAGAAAATTCACCCGATTTTGACGTATATCAGCACGCTAGATACGGCGTATCCATATTCCTGCGTGGTGCAGGATTACGCCTATCCCTTTTATCGGCTCCTTTGCGCAGCGATCGGGAGCGGTTCAGAGCGGATTGCGTTCGTCGGTAACAACGAGGACTCTTTTTCAGACACTGTTCGGAAAAATATACTCTTGAAAACGGCGAAGGAGCGGGGGAAACACTGTAAGGTATTTCAAAACCGCGGCGAGCTGAGCGATTGCATTTCCGATTTTTTAACGGAAGCGGAGGATTTCGATACGATCGTTTGTGCCAACGATATCGTTGCTGTCCTTTTGGCGTCGCGTCTCGAAAACGGGGAGAAATACGAAGTGATTGGGTTTGGCGGAATGCTGATCGGCAAGAACATGTTTCCCTCTTTCTCAAGCGTATGCTCGGATTTTTACGCCGTGGGGGTAAATGTCGTCGAAACGTTTTTACTGCTGGAAAAAAAGGAACAGATCCAAAGCGTGAAAATGACGGTTGAGAGCGAGCTTTTACTCAGTGATCGGCTTGCGAAAGCGGATGGAACGATTATGTCTGAGGATAGAGCAAGACCTGCTCGGGCGAGAGCCAACGATTTTTATAAAAGTGACGAGGTGGAGGAAATCAACCGTCTGGAAAATATGCTCCTGTCGGCAGATAATCTGGATGTCATTATTTTAAAGAGTATTTTAAGGAACGAGAAGTACGCGAATATCGAGGAGGAAAATTATTTGGCGATAAACACGATTAAATACCGCCTTAATAATATGATTAAAAACGCAGGTGTAAAAAATCGGAAAGAGCTACTCGACCTTATTCGCAAATATAACCTAAAACTTTAAAAGAAAACGGTCTTTTCAAAAGGCCGTTTTTCCTTTTAAATAAAAGGCTTACAGGTCAATTTTAAAACGTGAAAATCAAGCCAAAATTCGCCCGCCTTTTATGCGGAAATTTTGGCTTGCTTTTGCCCATAAACCGTGTTATACTGTTTTTAGAAAAACAAAGGGATAGGCATGATGCGTCCGGAAGCTTGAACCTGTCCTCAAAAAATATGGAGCAGATTATGAAAAAATCCAAAAACTTTGAAAAGACAGCCATTCCCACCTATGAGATAGGGGAATCGGAGCCGTTGCCCATTTTCTTTGAAAAGCGGGCGAATCAAGGCGCATCGAGTAAATTTTATCCCATGTCCTACACAGACAAGATCACGGATAAAAAGACGGATAAGGAATATAAGAGCGTTGTGCTCGAAAACGAGTATGTGAAGGCGGTTGCATTGCCCGAGCTCGGCGGCAAAGTGCACAGTGTTTACGATAAGATTGCAAATTACGATATCGTGTATCATAACCACGTGATCAAGCCTGCCATGATCGCGATTGCAGGTCCGTGGATTTCGGGCGGTATCGAATTCAATTGGCCCCTGCACCATAGACCCACCACCTATATGCCCATGGACGCAGTTATCGAGGAGAGCGAAGAGGGTAAGACGGTTTGGATGGGCGAGCTGGAGCCCTATAATAAGACCAAAGGTATGGTCGGAATTTGCGTGGATAAGGGGCGCACGTATTTGAAAGCGAAAATCAAGCTTTTCAACACCACGCCCGTGGCGCAGCCGTTCCTTTGGTGGGCGAACACCGCCGTACAGCTGTCGGACGGCTATCAGATCGTGTTCCCGCCCGATGTTGAGCACGTGCACTATCACGACCGCAAGGGTACGCTTGCATGGCCGATCGCAAAGGGCGTTTATAATGCCGACAGACAGTATGATTTCGGTGACGGCGTAGATTTGAGTGAGCATCGCAACATTGTTGCGCCGGGCTCGTTCATGGTGCCCAAGGGCGAGTCAGACGGCGACTTTGTCGGCGGCTACGACAAAGAGGCGGAATGCGGCGTCGTGACCGTTGCAAACCACTATATCTCCCCGGGGAAAAAGCTCTGGACTTGGGCGAACAATGCGTTCGGTTATAAATGGTGTGAAAACCTCACAGACGACGGCTCGCACTATGCCGAGCTCATGTCTGGTTGCTACACCGATAACCAACCCGATTTCTCCTATATCGCGCCCTATGAGGTCAAGGAGTTTGAGCAGTATTGGTATGGCGTTCGCGGCATCGGCAGAGTCAAGAGCGCAACGATCGACGGCGCGCTCAACCTTGAGGAGAGAGAGGGAAAAACTTTCCTCGGGCTTTGCATGACGGGTAAATTCGAGAAGTGCAAAATCACGGTTAAAAACGCTGCGGGCGAGACCGTGTTTGAGGACACGGCAACCCTTATCCCCGAAACGTCCTACATAAAGGAGCTCGACGTTCCGTTCGCAGTCGGTATGAGCGTCTGTGTCAAAGCGAGTTCGGGCAAAACGCTCGTTTCCTATAAGGTCAAGGAGCGCGGCAAGAAAGAGGCGATTCCCGCAAGAGAAGCATCGCCCCGTCCCCAGGATATCGCGACGGTGGAGGAGCTCTATCTCCACGGTAAACACATTGTGCAGTATAAGCATTTCGCTTACGAGCCCGACGGTTATTTCCTCGAGGGCTTGAGACGGGATCCCGACGATTCCCGTTGCAACGAGGCAATGGGCGATCTGCTCCTTTCAAGAGGTCAGTTCAAAGAAGCGCTTGCGCATTTTGAGAGAGCGGAAAAGAGATTGGAGCTTCGTAACGCCAACCCCGAGAACACCGACGTTCTCTATAAAAAGGCATTGGCAGAGCGTTGGTTGGGGCTCGACGAGGCGGCTTATCGCGATTTCTATTGGTCAAGCTGGTCGCATGCGAACAAGAGCGCAGCGTTCTATGCTTTGGCAGGTATTTCCTCGAAGAAAGGGGACAAAGAAACGGCTGTGAGCGAGCTTTTGACCTGTCTTGAGACCAACACCAAGAACCTCTGGGCGAAATACATGCTCTTCGAGCTTACGGGCGACAAGAAATGGTATGAGGAAATCGAGTCGGAGGACGCGCTTTTCAACGAGTATAAAGAAAAGGAAGCGCAGGCGGTCTCCTTTGCAAACGAGCTTATTCGTTTCGGTCTGTATGAGCGGGCGTTCGAGATTCTCGAGAATGCGGAAAGCACGGTCAAGACGGAGTACTATAAAGCGTATTTGTATCATATTCTCGGCAACGGAGAAAAGGCGAAAGCAGCGATTGAAAAGGGCGATAATTATTCGTGGGAGCACAACAATTTCAACCTCCTCGAAGATATCGCCGTGCTCGAATTCGTAGGCACACCCATGGCGCATTACTATCTTGGCAGTCTCTACTATGATAAGACGGTCTATGAGGTGGCGGCATCGTATTGGGAAAAATGCCTTGAAAAGATCGAGTTTGCGCCCGCGATGCGCTGTCTTGCGATTGCGTACTACGATCACGTCGGCAAAGGCGAAAAGAGTGAGAAACTGCTTAGACGTGCCTTCGAGCTTATGCCCGAATCCGACCGCATCTTGTATGAGTGCGTTCAGCTCAATAAGGCGCTCAATAAGCCGATTGCAGAGCGGCGCGCGTTTATCGAAGCGCATATGTCGGTTGCCGTCAAACGCGATGACTGTATCCTTGAATACGCACAGCTCCTGTTTGCAATGAACGAGTACGAGGAAGCGAAAAAACAGATTTTCGAGCACCGTTTCCACACCTATGAGGGCGGCGAGGGAAATCTTACCTCCTATCACGCATGGTTGCATAAGTTTATCGCGGACGGGCTCACGAAAGCGGGTCGCTACGAAGAAGCGGAAAAGACCTATTTGGACGGTCTTGTGTTCCCCAAGAGCTACGGCGAAGAAAAGAGCGTCTACGTCAACGACGCGCCCGTGTATCACGGTCTTGTCAAGCTCTGTGCATTGACGGGCAAGGATAGCTCTGAGTACTTACAGGCAGGCTGTCACACCCTCGGCGCACCGTCCGTGCAGTCTTATTATCAGATTCTCAACCTGCGTATTGCGGGGAGAAATCAAGAGGCGGACGAGTTGACGGAAAAGCTGTTTGCGATAGCGGATAATCAATGGGAAAACCGCGATCTGCCGTCCTATTTCGGCGTGGGCGCACCCGTGTATATGCCGTTCATGTATGAGATCGTCAAGTTTAATACGATCAAATCCTTGCAGACGCGCGGCTTTGCTCATCTTGCAAAAGGCGAAACGGAGAACGCAAAGGAATGTCTCGAAAAGCTCAACGGGCTGAATCAGGGCGACTTTGTGACCGTTCTTTTAGGAAAAGCGATCGATGAAATTTCTTAAGATTCAAAACGAAAAATACGAAGCGGAGTTCCTGTCCGAATACGGCGGGAACTGCGTTCGCCTATTTCACAAACCGACGGGAACGGAGCTTCTTCGCTCTCCCGCCGATTTGTGCGTTATGCAAGAAACACCGCTTTTGTACGGGACGCCGCTTTTGGTGCCTCCCAATCGGATCAGCGGCGGGAAATTTGTCTTTAAAGGGCGGGAGTATGTCCTTCCTTTAAACGAGCCAGAGCATAACAATCATTGCCATGGCGAGCTCTACCGTTCAACGGCAGAGGTGGCGACGCAAAAGGAAGACGAGATCGTTTTCCGATTCTTCTCGGATAAAACTTATTTAGGCTTTCCGCATAAAGTGGAGCTGCTCGTTCGCTTTAAGCTGGACGACGAGGGAATGTCCAAGGATGTGACCGTGAGGAATCTCGGAAAAGAAAGTATGCCGTTTGCCGTTGCGTTTCACACGACGTTCAACCTTGTGTTCAACGGCGGCGAGCCGAATGAATATGTGCTGAAAATGCCTGTTATGCGGGAGTTTTTGCGGGAGATGACCCACTACATTCCCACAGGAGAAACGGACGAGAATTTTGAGGAGAAAAAAGCGCTCAACGAGGGAACGTATAAGCCCGCCGAGCATTTTATAACGAAATTCACCGAGCTGCAAGGCGAAAGCGCCGAAATTATCCACCTGCCGACGGGAAGAAAAATCGTCTATTGGGCGGATCCGCTCTATAAATTCCGTCATATTTTTAACGGTGGGAGTAAGGAGTTTATCTGTGTAGAGCCGCAGACTTGCAGAATCGACGCGTTAAACGTCTGGGGAGATATTCCCGAATCGGGCGTTTTGGAAATTGCAGGGGGCTCGGCTTTGACGTTGAAGAGTAAAATTTGCCTGAAAGGCTAAAGCAAAAAAAGAAAAACGGAAAAGGGCACGTGCCCTTTTAGTGTAACTTACATTACACTAAAAAAACAATTACTCGGAGGAAAGGAGGAAATTCGAGATGAAAACAACTTGGCGAAAAATACTGTCTCTTATAATGGCGGTGGGGATGGCGTTTGCGATCTCGGGCTGTAAGGAGGAGAAGAAGAAATCCTACACGGTCAGTTTCGACTGTAACGGCGGCAGATCCAAGATCAGTGATGTTTACGTGGAGGGCGAGCTCTTTAGCCCCACGCCTCCTTCCGCGACGGCAAAGCTCACGGGCTACACTTTCACGGGCTGGTATTACGACGAGGCTTGTACCAAGCCCTATGATTACATGAATCCGCAGATCAGCTCGGATATCACACTCTATGCGGGCTGGAGTAATTTACATAAAATCAATTTCTACACGGATACGGGCGAAAAAATCCCCTCGATCGACGTGGCGTACGGCGAGACCGTTCAAGTCTCCGCGTTGCCCAAGCCCGAATCACGCGTTCTCGGTGGCAAGACCTATGAGTTCGGCTATTGGCGCAACATCAACACGGGCGAGCGCATTGATGGCGAGCTGACCATGTCGTCCATGGATATTAACTTATATGCTATCTACGACACGGGGCTTGCCGCTTCTTATGCAGTGGCAGGGAACGGCGATTGGGTTGCGGCGCAGGCAAACGCGCTCACGTGGGTGGATGGCGAAAGTCTCTCGGGCTACGGCTCTATCGAGGTGGATATGACGATTATGTCTGGCGTGGGCTGGGCGGGGATCGCGTTCCAAATGACGGACGAAGCTAAAAACTACGATACACCGTTCTCGCAGTCGGATGTCAATCACTATGCGTTCGTGCTTCTTTCGGGCAACAATGCGGGTGCAACACAGATCGTCAAGCGCGACGCAGGCGGCTACATCTCCTGTTCCACGGGCTGGGGCTTGACGGGTTCCGCACTTAAAAACACCAATTACGCAAAGAAATACAACGCGTATAAAATCAGCGGCGAAGAGACCTTCCGTTTGAAGATAGAGGTGCTGGAGGGCAGAGTCAACGGTTTCGTTTGGGACGAGATCAATGAAGAATACGAGCTTGTCTGTTTCGCGACGACAGACCGTCAGGGTTCGACTGGCGTTCCCAATCAAGCCCCCACGAATTACGAGGAGAGATTAGGCAACACCACCGTCGGGCTTATCTCTCAATCCGCGGGCGTACGCTTCAAGAATTTTAAGGTCACTCCCGCTCCTACAGGCGAAGCGAGCGTATAAACGGGGGACGGGATTATGAAAAAAAGAATAACCGCCCTCGCGGCTTGCGCGCTTATTTCATTCGGTGCGTTTGCGGGCTGTAAAGAGGAGGGCGCGACGTATAACCGCGGGGTAAGGGCGGCGGTCGATAAAAACGAGATAACCTACACGCTTGCCTCCGAGGACTACGAAACCTATTATAATTTCATTGAGCATTTCGACGGCGACGGCGACGTTTACGAGGTGGGCGATCCCTACGTGTTCCGTCACGACGGAAAATACTATCTCTACACTTCCTTAAACGGCAATAAGAGGTTCTCAGGCAAGATTCCTTGTTGGGTCAGTGAAAACCTTGTCGATTGGGATTGGGCAGGCTGGGCTTACGGCGGCGAACGCACGGGCACGGAAAACGACGAGAATTTCGAGACGTATATCGCGTTTGCGCCAGAGGTCGTGTATTATCAAGGCTGGTTTTGGATGTGTGAATCCCGCCGTGGTAACGGACATTACTTCTTTAGAAGTAAGAATCCCAACGGTCCCTTTGAGCTGGTCACGGATAATCTCTTGCAGAACATCGACGGCTCCTTTTATCTCGCGAACGACGGACAGCTCTATTTCATGTCCGCGCTTGTGACGGGCATCGGCTATATGAAAGTGAATATCGAGGAGAACGAGGACGGCTCGGCGAAGCTCACGCTCGATAAACCGACGATCGTTCCCGAGGCAACCTTGAGCAACATGTGGACGGAGGGGCCCGGATACTTCAGCCGCAACGGCTATAATTATCTGACTTTCACAGGCAACCACGTGGACAGTGCAGGCTATCGCGTTGGGTATGCCTACACGACGTCTGATTTCCTTTACGAGGGCTTAAATACCCACTACAACAACGTGACCCTCGTATCCAACGGTGAAGACACCGATCCCATCTATATCGGCTATAATGGGAATCTCTCCAGTGCCGAGGTACAGTTCTCTAATTATCGCGGTACAGGGCACAGCTCTAACGTTGTGGGGCCCAATCTCGACAGTATCTACACGGCTTACCACACGGCACGCCGAATCAACTACAACAATTTGCAGGAGGGGAGCCAAAGAAAGTATAATGTGACCCGCTATTATACGAATGGCGGTTACGTCATGGCAGATTCCCTCGCGAATTTCAACGTTGCCAAGCCTGCGCTTCCCGATTATACGGGCGGGGCAGACGCATTGAAAGAGGAAAACGGCGTTCTTCTCAGCGAAAAGGCAACGGGTGCCATCTACACGGCGGAGCTTAATTTTGTCCCCGCGGACGGCAAAGCGGATATCTACGTCGGCTATACAGACAAGGATAACTACACGAAAATAACCTTAGCGTCCAATCGGATTAGCGTCGTAAAAACGACTTCGGGCAAGGCGAGCGTCATCGGCGGCGCGTCGGTCGTCACGGGGAGCAATGCTGAAGCCGTGCACACCGTCAAAGTGGTAAACGGCGCCTACGGTTCGGAAGTTTATTTCGACAATATGCTCAAGCTTGAAAGCGATCACAGCTTGGGTGGCGGCAAGGTTGGTTACGGCTCGAATACGACGCCCTCCGCGACGGAGTTTACAAACGACGCGTTCGGCACCTCTGATTTCGAGGCAATCAAAAACCTCACGGGCAGCTTCCCTGCATATGCGTATGCGAAAGGACAAAACAGGGGCTGGTCGATCAAGGGTGCGAAAGCGAGCGAGTCGGGAATCCGTCAAGGCGAGCCCGAAAAGACAAAATTGACCGAGGACGGCTATGCCGTCGAGCTTGCGGCAGGCGATTGGGTGAAATATAACGTCAACGCGCCCGAGCAGGGCTGGTATGACTTGAGCGGTCTTATCTCCAAGGAAAGTCAGGGCGCGATTTTAGAAGTCGTGATCGACAACGAGAAAATTTACCGTCTCGATATCGATAAGACGAGCTTTGGCGACGCTGAATATATGGAAATGTCGCTCGGTAGATTTTTCATCGACGAGGGCATGCACACCATGAAAATCCGCGTGTTCTCGGGCAAGCTGTCGGTCAAGCAGTT
Source organism: Clostridia bacterium (assembly GCA_017467275.1). Classification (GTDB taxonomy): domain Bacteria; phylum Bacillota; class Clostridia; order Christensenellales; family Borkfalkiaceae; genus Scatosoma. Next base: position 20,203 of record JAFTSN010000009.1, read on the forward strand.
CTCGACCGAGCGTTATGCGCAAGAGATCGGAGCGGTGGAGGAGAGCTTTACCCAAAAACCCGAGGATCTCAAAACGCTGATCGGATATGCCTATTATCAGGAAAAAGGCATGGTCGTGAACGAATATATCGAAAAGACGATGGCGTATTGGGGTAATCGCGGCATGACCGATTACGAGTTTGAAGTAGACGTGAATTTGCCGCCCCGCACGATCATGAACGGAAGCTTTGGCGGCGGGATATTGTTCAGAACGAAAAATTTCCATCATGCGTCGAATGCGAAAGTGCCCGCCAATCCCTATGGCTGGCAGGGTTATTTCCTCTATGTGTCCAACACGGGCGTGATGCTGTATAAGTGTAATTTTAGTCAGAAGCAGATCGGGGCTTACGATTTGGAGGGTACGGAAACTTTCTTCGGGAATGGGGAAAAGTCGGTCCGCATCGGCGTGAGGGCATATCACAGCGAAATAACGATCTCCATCAACGGCGAGCAAGTGATTTCCTTTGTGGACGTTGAACAGCCGTTCACGTCGGGATATATCGGCTTCTATGGATCGGGCAGTGAAATGATTTGCTCGAACTTCAAATTTAAGGAAATTTAAGGAGGAATTCTTATGAAAAAATTTATTTCTTTTCTGATGAGCGCGCTTCTTCTCGCGGGCATGGCTTTCGGGCTTTCAGGCTGCGGCAAGGACAACAGCTACAACGGTTACGTTGATGAGGACGGCGTCGCGCACGTCGTGTTCATGGGGCGTGACGTGGAGACGGAGAAAGCGAACTATCAACGCGTGGTCGATAAGTTCAACGCTTCGCAAAAGAAGATTAAGGTGCGCCTCGAGTGGTTCACAAACAGTCAAGGCTATAACACCATGCTCGACGGTTTGGGTAAAAACCTGCCCGACTGCTTAATGCTCTCCAACGCTATGTTCCTTCGCTACGTTTCCGCGGGCAAACTCTACGACTATAAAGACCGCGTCACGCAGGACGATCTGGATTGCTTATACGAGCAAGGCTATTCCGCTTATTGCTATGATCCCGAAACGCATGCTTTGGGGCTTGGCGAAAATGCGGGGCTCTACGGCTTGCCTAAGGACATGGGGCCTATCGCCATGTGCTATAATGCAAAGCTTTTGACGGAAAAGGTCAATGCTTATAATGCGACGGCGGCGGAAGCGGACAAGATCGACTATGCGCGCGTGACCGATCCGAAGAACCCCATGAAGTTCTCGGAATTCCTCGCGCTCGGTAAAAAATTACAGCCTTTGATGGGTAAGGATTACTACGTCTGCTCGGGCTACGATCTCCAATCCGCAGTCTATTCCAATAATGCGAACTTCTACACGGGTGACACCGCGACGACGGCGAGCGTGAATACGGATAACTTTATCGGCGCAATTGAGTTTATGCAGGATCTCTATAAGTATAATATCGTTCCCAATGCGGGCACGATCTCCTCGGGGGCGGCGGAACTCTTCACGAGCGGCTATTCCATCTTCTTCTATGCGGGACCTTGGCAGACCAAGGATTTCTGGGCGGCGATCGGCGATTCCTTCACTTGGGATCTCGTGCCCATGCTCTGCGGCGATGCAGAGGGCTCGGTTTCGACCTGCTACATGGGCGGTATGGCGCTCTGCGCTTCGGCGAACTCCGCGGTTAAAGATTATGCGGTCGAGTTCTTGAAATACGTTGCGCTCGATATGGATGCACAGCGTTCGCTCTATTCCAACGGCCAGTGTATTCCCAACCTTGTGGACCTTGCCGACGAGTATGCGAATAACTCCGAAAATCTTCTTTCCCGTCCCGAGCCCGCCAACAGAGGCGTTTGGTTGGACTGCATCAACGGCTCTTCCGAAACGGATAAGGTCAGCGGCAGATACCGTGCCGAGGCGAACACGTATAACGAGAACTGGTACTCCTTCCTCACAAGTTATATGTCGGAAGGGGATCACGGATCTTTCTGGGGTAGCAACGGGAAGTTTGCGAACGTTAGAGAGGCACTCACCGCATATAACGCTCAGCTTCAACAGGATTTGGATGAAGCGAGAAGCTATTTAGACTAATCGATACCCGCCGCGCTCGTGCCGTCTGGTTACGGGCGCGGCAAAAAGGGGTTAAAAATGGAAAAAAGCATTAAAAAACAAAAATTGAGTCCGCTTAAACGGCGCGAGCATCTGATCGCAATGGGATTTATCTCCTTTAAATACGTGGGATTTATTCTGTTCGTCTTTTTGCCCGTGTTGTTCAGCATACTCTATAGCTTTGCAAACTATAACGCGGCGTATGAGACCGAGCCTTTTTTATCGATCTTCGCCGACCGTTTCTCGGGCTTCGAGACCTATAAAATGCTCTTTAATTCCCGTTATGCGGACGAGTTCAAACAGGCGATTTTAAACAATCTCTTCCTTTTGTTGAGCGTCCCTATGGGGATTTTGCTCGGTATTTTGATCGCGGCAATTTTGTCCCGTCCGAATATCAAGGGCTCGAATACTTTCCGTCTGTTGATTTATATGCCCGTCGTGGCTTCGGCTGTCGCCATGAACGTTATTTGGCGGTATATGTTCGATAACCAATACGGACTTATTAACAAGGTTTTGGGCGTGGAGCTTTTGTGGCTTTCGGACGACACGCTCGTCAAGATCGCCATCGTAATCAAAAACTCATGGGGCGCAATCGGGCGTACGATGATCCTCTGCCTTGCGGCAATGTATGCCGTCGACGACAGCTACTACGAAGCGGCGCGTTTGGACGGCGCGGGGGAAATGATCAAGTTCTTTAAGATCACGTTGCCCCTGATCACGCCCACGCTCTTTTATCTGTTTATCACAGGCGTGATCAATAATTTGCAGATCTACACTGACTCTCTTATTTTTGCTTCGGGCGATAAAGGCGCGAGAACGGTCGTCTACTTTATCTGGCAGTACGGTATCCGCAATTCGCTCTACGGTTTTGCCGCGGCGGCGAGTACCTTGCTTACGATCACAATCATGGCAATCACGATCGTGCAGTTCCGATTCTCTAACCGTTGGGTGTTCGAGGGGTGACGTTATGACAAAATCAGTTATTTTTATTCTGTGTTTCTTTGTTGTCGTTGCCTTGTTGATTGCACTTGGCTTCGTTCTGTCTAAGCTCTCTGAACGGCTTTCAAAAAAGAGTCTTTCGACCGCACTTTCCACGGGTGAGGAGCGGATCGTGAAAATCGCGAAAGGGTATTGTAAATACGGCGGCTACACCCTCTCCTACGGTGTGCTCGTTTTGATCTGTTTCACTTGCTTGTTCCCGTTTTTCTGGATGATTACCTCGTCTTTAAAAACGCCTGCGGAAACGAGCAATCCCGTGGAGCTTATCATATTCCCTTCCATACCGAAATTTGATAATTACGCTCGCGCATGGGAACGTCTCGACGTCATGAGGAGTTTTGGAAACACCATGATTATCGAGGTGGCGACAATTCCCGTCTGCGTATTTATGTCCTCGATGGAGGCGTTCGCGTTCTCCAAAATGTATATGAAGCATAAGACGGTGCATCTTTTAACCCTCTTAAGCGGGTTGATGATTCCTTACGTTTCCGTCGTGTTGCCCTTATATCGGGTGTATTATTCGCTCGGCTTTATCAACACCTTCCTGCCGTTGATTCTGCCCAATCTTTTCGGCTCGGTTGCGCAGATGTTCTTCTACATACAGTATCAAAAGGGGATTCCCGACGCTATGTTCGAGTCAGGCAAGATCGACGGAGCGGGCTATTTCCAGCAGTTCATTCACTTGATGCTGCCCATGATGGGTCCCGCAATTGCGGCGCAGGTTGTGTTCATGTTTATCGGTAATTGGAACGACTTCTTTGCACCCAGCTTATATCTGACGAGTGAAAACGTTCTGACTTTACAACTCAAACTCAAAGCCCTTGCCGACGGCAATAAAAACGATTTGCCTTATCTGTTTGCAGGCGCGACGATCACGTGTATTCCGCTGTTCATTATTTATTTCACTTTCCAGAAATATTTCGTCGGCGGGCTCGCGATCACAGGCACGGGCGTTAAGGGTTAAAAGGAGAAAAAAGTATGAATCACGCAGCATGCTATAAACAGGGCTATCCCCGTCCGCGCTTTGTGCGCGAATCCTTTGTGGACTTGAACGGCGAATGGGAATTCGCGTTCGCCGATAAGGAAATGGGCATAAAAAGCAGTTTTCATAAGGGAGCGAAGCTTCCCTTAACCATTCGCGTGCCGTATGCCTACAACACGCCCGCAAGCGGTATCAACGCCAAGACGGACTATGCCGAGGTCTGGTATAAAAAGACCTTTGACTATGACTTGCCCTTGAATCGCCGTTTGCTCGTCAATTTCGACGGCGCGGACTATTTCACCGACGTCTGGCTCAACGGCGAGCATATCGGCTCGCACGAGGGCGGCTACACCCGTTTCACGTTTGATATCACGCACGCGCTGAAACCGATGGGAAACGAGCTCGTCGTGTGCTGTCGAGATCCGTTCGACCCCGCGTATCCTCGCGGCAAGCAACGCCACCTCGACCATAACACGGGCTGCTTCTATCTGCCCACGGTGGGGATTTGGAAGAGCGTTTGGCTGGAGGAGACGGCGACGAATTATCTTTTGGACGTCTATCCCGAAATCCGTTATGAGGACTGCTCCGCAATCTTGCATTATAGCGTGAACGAAGCCGTGCTTTCGGATAATCTCTATTTCACCGCCAAGGCATATTTTATGGGCGAGTACGTCACGGAGGTAAGCGGCAGGGTAGTTGCGCCCGAGGGGAAAATTCTCCTCGATCTTGAGAACAGAAAGCAGCAACTTCCCATGAAGCCTTGGTCGGCGGGAAATTCCAAGCAGTTCTTTGATATCGTCTACGAGCTGAAAAAGGGAGAAAAGACAATCGACGTCGTCGGTTCCTATCTCGGGCTTGTGGATTACAAAGCGGATAAAAACCGCTTGCTGATCAATTATCTGCCCGCAACCTATCTCCGCATGGTGCTTGCACAGGGCTATTATCCCGAGAGCGGGCTGACGGGCTCGGAGGATGCGCTTTTAAAGGACGTCCAGCTCATTAAAGACATGGGCTTTAACGGTGTGAGAATGCACCAAAAGATCGACGACGACAGATTTTATTATTTCTGTGATATGATCGGGCTTTACGCATGGTGCGAAATGCCCTCGCCTTACGTGACGGACGATAGGACCATGTCTGCGTTCACCAAGGAATGGCAAGAGATTGTGCGCCAGCATAGGGGCTTCATTTCGACCATGGCGTTCGTGCCTTTCAACGAGAGCTGGGGGGCACTTCAAGTCCTCGAAAACAAGCGTCAGCAGGCGTTTATAACTTCGGCTTATTGGCTGACGAAATCCCTCGTTCCCGAGCGTCTCGTTGTTGGCAATGACGGTTGGGAACATACGGAGACTGATCTTCTGACCGTGCACGACTACGTTTCGAGCGGTGAAAGTCTCCATGAGGCGTATTCCGACGTCGAAGGCTTTGCGCGCGGCGAGCGGGTAAAGGATCTTTACACCCGCACGGCGTTTGCGGACGGCTGGGAATATAAGGGTCAGCCGATTATTGTCAGCGAGTTTGGCGGCGTGAAATATTCCCCCGATTTGGAAAGCTGGGGCTATGGCAACGCGGCAAAAACGCCCGAGGAGCTCTATGAGCGCACGAAAGCGCTTGTGCAGGGAATCACGGCGAATAAGAAGCTTGCGGGCTATTGCTTAACGCAGTTTACCGACGTCTATCAGGAAAAGAATGGGCTTTTGTGCGAGGATAGAACGCCCAAGCTTCCGATCGAAAAGATCAAAGAAATCAATTCGTTGTACTGAAAGGTCAGCGACAAAAAATAAAAAGAAAAGGAGAAAACTATGAGCGAAAAACTGTATCCCGGTCAGTGGACGAAAGAACGGGCGTGGGAATGGCACAGATCGCGCGCGTGGGTGAGAGGTTTTAACTATCTGCCCGCCAACTGCACCATGCAATTCGAGCTTTGGCAGGATTGTATGTTCGAGGAGCGAATGGCGGTCATGGATAAGGAGATCGCGCTTGCCAAGACGGTCGGCTTCAACTCCGTTCGTATTGCCATGAATTTCGAGACGTGGCGTGCAAATCCCAAGGCGTATAAGGAAAAAATGGAGCGCGTGCTTTCCATTCTTGACAAATACGGCTTCACGATGATGGCAAAGTTTGGCAACGATTGCACCGTGCCCCGCGATCAATATGAGGCGCCCGATATCACCAAACCCGTGGAAACGGCTTGGGGCTATCACGGCGGCGTCATCCGTTCCCCGCACAGAGCAGGATTGGACGAGGGCTATCTTCCCATCGACGAGGAGGAGCTTGCACCTCTCTACTACGAATGGGTCCGCGATATCATTTCCACCTATAAGGACGATAAGCGCGTTCTCATTTGGAATATGTGGAACGAGCCGGGCAACACCAAACGTTTCAATAAATCGGAAAAGCATCTTCGTAAATTCTTTGAGATCGCCCGCGAAATCGGTCCCATTCAGCCCTTGACCGCGGATAGCTGGCTTATGACCTTTAATAAGGATTTGCAAAATCCGCTCTCGAATTTGCGCGAGATCGAATTCCTTGCCATGGAGCTTTCCGACGTCGTGAGCTTCCATCATTACGGCAAATTCGAGCACGTCGTTTCGACGGTTGCCGCGCTTAAGAAGCTGTACGGTCGTCCGCTCTATAACACCGAGTGGCTGCACCGTATCTACGATAACAACGTGGAGCAGATTCTACCCCTGTTTTGGCTTGAGGATATCGGCTCTTATCACTATGGTCTCGTTGAGAGCAGAGCGCAATATTATGAGCCTTGGGAATCCTTGCGTGGATCCGATCTTCCCATCGACCGTTGGCAGCACGATATTTTCCGTGCCAACTACCGCCCTTATTCCCATAAGGAAATCGAGCTGTTCAAGGCGTTCGCCGAGCTCGCGGAAAAGGATTTTGCCGAACGGCAAGGGAAATAATCAATTTTTGAAATCCAAAAAAATTATATAAATGGAGGGAAAGCTATGAAAAAACTCTTAAAAGGACTTGCGGCAATCGTCCTTTTCGCCTGCGTGGCGTTTGCTTTGCCGCTCGGTCTGAACGCGAATGCGGCAGACAACACGAACGCATATAAGTATAACCTTGCGTTCGAGGACAACTTTGACGGCTCCGTCAAAGAGGATTGGTCCATTTACGGCGGGACCAATTCGACGAAAAAGGACGGCGTGACGAGCTGGAACTTAAAGGGCGAAAACCATATCGTCTATAAGCCCAACGGCGGCACGACCACGGACTACGGTAAATTCCTTTACGGTGAATCGACGTCCACGAACTATATGTTCGAGGTAAAGGTACGTGCGGACGTGGATAAGGCGCTTGCCGATTATGTGATCGGTACTGATGCGGTCACCATTAACTCGCATATTCCATTCTTTGCGACTTCCACGAGCGCAACAAATGCGTTTACGGGAAGAAGTATTTGTTTTAACAACTATGCGATTGGATTTTGGGAATACGGTTCGGTAAATGGCTGGAGAGGCTCGAAGCGAATTACCCTCACGACTTTAGCAGATACGTTTGATTGGCGGGATTGGCATACGATTAGAGTGGAAGCCACGACAACGCAGTGCAAGCTTTGGCTGGACGATTTGTTAATGGTAACCTCGGCACAGTCTGTGTTTACGGGAGGTTCTCCCACTGCAGGACCTTGTGGATTTTCAGCTGTTTGCGGGGCGGGGCTTGTATCGCTTCACTACGACGATTTCAGAGTTTGGACGACGAATTCCAGCTATGATTCCACGGTAACCGAGGTCGAAAAGACGGTGCAAGGTATTAATGCTGCGGATTTTAGGGATTCGACGAAAGTTACTTATGGAGCGAGTGCTTTTTCTACGGCTCTTGAAGAAACGACGGAAAATAAGCTTTTATACAATCTCGACGAGTATAAAATGGGAACAGATCACCGCGTTTTGAAAGATTATAGCTATACGAGCCTGAATGCAGTTGTCGGTATGGATATCGAGCGGCAAAAGGCGGCGAAAGGCGTAGTTGCAGGCGAAGATTATACGGGGACGACAAGAATTTCGACCTCGAACTTGACGGGTATTCTTTTCAATGGTAGTTTCACGAGCGGTAAATATAACGGCTATCAGCTTTGTTATTATGCAATTTATTATCAGAGTACATTCCAAAACGTTGTCAATCTGTATTTGAACAAGCTGACGAATTCCGCTATCGCAAACTCGAGCACCGATCAGATTTTGATCGGTAAGCTCACAGGCACGACCTCTTGCGTGGTGGATATGAACGTCGAGGGCGGTTATCTGACGGTTACGCCGTATGCCACCAAGGCAGACTATCAGAGCGGAACGAAAGCGACGCTTAAAAGCTCAGCTTCCTCTGTGACGGTCACGGATGGTGCGTATAAAGTCAAGCTTCCGACCTATGACGCGACGGTAGGCGGCGATTACACGGAAGGCAATTTTGGTTTCCGTTGCCAATCGGGAAGCACGTCGGCAACAAATCATTTGCAACTTATGTGCGACGTGGAGTTTTTATCCTTCAGCGGTAAAACGACGGCGGCGCCCGATACGACCGAGCCCGTTGTAAACACGAGAACGCAGACCGTCTCTGTGACTTCCACGGCGAACGGTTCCGTGACGGTGGACGGCTATGCGCCCGTCACGTTAAACGGTGCGGTTACGAGCAAGGCGCAGACTGTGAAAACGGGTAGCGAGGTGGCGCTCACTTTCGCTCCTGCAAGCGGCTATCAGATCAAAAACGTCAATATTAACGGCTACGATCACGGCGCGATCACGTCTTGGAATATTTCCAATATCACTTCCGCTTACGAAGTAGACGTGACTTTCTCTAAAAAATATCAGGTAACCTTTAAGAACACGCTGGGCGAAACCTTGAGCTCCACGTCCGTGTGGGAAGGCGAAAACACCTTTAAGATCGCGGACTTCGGCGCACAGGCGGTCGGCTTTGTGACCGACGACGGCGTTTATGCGACGTGGACGGGCGAGGTTACGGCTGCAACCGACGTCACGGTGTTGATTGCGGATATCGCGCTCACGGAAGGCGCAAGCGTTCGTTTTGCGACGCCCTCGGGGCTTCGTTTCCAATCCAACGTTTCCGTGGATACCTACACCCACCTTGCTTCGCTTAATCCCACCTACGGCATTTTGATGCTGACGGAGGAGAAGCGCGGCACGGCAGAGCTCACGCTGAGCTCGGCAAACGTGCTCAACTTCACGGTTGCACCCGCCTTGAACGGCGATGTGTATCAGTACCGCGCGGCGGTTGCCAACATTCCCGCGGCGAAGTATGAAACGGCGGTTGCGGCAAGAGGTTATCTGACGGTAACCCTTTCGGACGGCACGACTAGAACGGTTTACACGGCGTTTGACGCGGAGAAGAACGTTAGAAGCATCAGCGAGGTGGCGCAGAACATTTTGGACGATCCCGAGCTTAGCGCAGAATATGCGGCTTACACAGAGCTTCTCGAATCCTATGCGAACTACACGGTGAAATCGCTGTCTTTCACGGCGGCGAGCGTGGCGACGACGAACGTGGGCGGCTATCCGAGAATGGTAAAGCTTACAAACGGCAAATACCTTTTGACGGCGGACACGAGATATGCGTTCTCCGACGACGGCAAGAGCTTCGGGACTTACAGCAAGCTTCCCATTTCGGCGAACGAGCCCACGGACACGGAGGCGCTCGCTTGCGGAAACGCACAGCCCCTTGTGCTTTCGGACGGCAGAGTGGCGATTGCATATCGTGCACAGCTCGTTTCCACCTATGGCTATGCTTCTATCCGTATGATTATTTCCACTGACGCGACTTGCACGGCGTTTTCCGAGCCTGTCGTGATTGCGGAGGTCTACACGAGGGACAAAAACACGGGCGGCATGTGGGAGCCCTATCTCGTGCAGAAAGGGGACACCCTCTTGGTGTATTTTTCCTGCGACGCACAGACGAGCGTTGAGAAAAACGGCGTGGCGGCAAATACCGCATACGTTTGCGAGGGAGGCTTTCAAAACGTCCTTGTGACGAGCTACGAGCTTTCGAGCGGCACGGTTGGCGCGACGAGCGTTGTCTGTGACGGCGAGACGACGGAGACTCGCCCCGGTATGAGTGTTATAACCACGCTTGCGGACGGCTCCTATGCGATGGTTGTCGAATATTGGAAGGGCGAAAACTGTGAGATCGATATTCTTTATTCCAAGGACGGTCTTGCTTGGACGGCTCCTGCGAAGCTCATTTCCCTTAGCGGTGGGATTTGCGCAGCGCCTTATATCGTGACGCTGCCCACAGGTCAGATTGCGCTCACGTTCCAATCGCCTGCGGACTATGAAGGCGATTTTGCGGACGAATCCAACACGAAAAAGGCACAGCTTAAATTCTATATTAGCGAAAATGACGTTTCTTACGGCAGCACGGTCACGCTTAAGGAATCTTCCACGGGGATCGCGCTTGATAAGAACGACTATTTGATCTGGAACGGTATGGCGGTCATCGATAACGTGCTCTACGTGTTCGGCGGTAAAGGCACGGTCACTGCGGCGGGTACGTATGCGGCAGGCGGACTGCAGATCGTCTATGCAAAAATTTACGGCTAAGAAAGGGAGGACGAAATAATGAAAAAAGTATATAATAAAGTGGAAATTGAATTTGTCGAGCTCCTCTCGGAGGATATCGTACGCACTTCTGACATCATTCCCGAGCGAGTCAACGATTGGCCCGAGGAATGGTAAAAACAAGGAGATTTTCAGTATGAAAAGCAAGACAAAAAAGAACTTTTTGCTTGCCGCTCTGTCGATTGTTATGATCTTTTGCGTTGCTTTGGCTTCGGCACTTTTGCCGAAAGCCAAAGTCCTCGCGGGCGAAAAGGACGCGTATAAGTATACGCTCGCCTATTCGGATAACTTCGACGACGGCAATATCGACGGTTGGTCCGTGGTGCGGGGCGGCTCGTCTTATTCCTATATTACAGGTGGCGCAACCAAGAAAAATTGGCGCTTTAACGGCGAAAATCATATTGCCTATAAGCAGGGCCTTTCCACCGACTACGGTATGTTCCTTTACGGCACGGCGAATTCGACCGACTACGTATTCGAGGTTAAAATGCGTGCAGACGTGGAGGAGACTCTCGGCGAGTATCTCACAACGAACGCCGCAAACCTCGGCGCAGGATTGACGCTCAACACCCATCTGCCTTTCTTCGTCACCGATTATGCGCCCAACACGAGTTATCACACCTTTATCGGGCGTAGCGTCTGTATTTCCAACTACGCAATAGGCTTTTATGAATATACCTATTTGGACCAGGATGCAGGCACGCTTTCGGGCGGTTGGGCGAAGAAGAGCGCAACGGACACTGCGACGGCTTCAGCGAGAATAAAAAATACGTTCGGCGACGATTTCGATTGGAGGGATTGGCACACGATTCGCGTGCAGGCAAATGCAACCGCCTGTTCGCTCTATCTCGACGGGGCACTTATGGTGACAGCCGAAAACAGCGGTTTCACCAAGGCGACGGCGACGAAGGGCTATGCGGGCTTTGCGGGCGTCTGCAACGAGAAATATAAGCCGTTGCATTTCGACGATTTCAACTATTGGACAAAGAACGCAAGCTACGATTCTTCCATAAAGACGGAGGCGACGGTCAATTCGATCAACGCCGCGGATTTCCGCGACACAACGAAAGTGGCGCTTGGTTCGAGTGCGCCCAAGACCGCGCTTGAAGAAACGACGGAAAATAAGCTCCTTTACGATCTCGACGTGTACATGGGTACCGATCATCGCGTTTTGACCGATTATAGCTATACGAGTTTGAATGCGGTCGTGGGCATGGATATCGAGCGCCAAAAGGCGGCAAAGGGCGTCGTTGCAGGCGAAACCTACACGGGCACGACGAGAATTTCCACCTCGAATGTGACGGGTATTTTGTTTAACGGTAGCTTCACAAACGGCAAATATAACGGCTATCAGCTCTGTTATTACGCAATCTATTATCAGAACAGTTTCCAAAACGTTGTCAATCTGTATTTGAACAAGCTGACGAATTCCGCTATCGCAAACACGAACACCGATCAGATTTTGATCGGCAAGCTCACGGGCACGACCTCTTGCGTGGTGGATATGAACGTCGAAGGCGGCTATTTGACGGTTACGCCGTATGCCACCAAGGCAGACTATCAGAGCGGAACGAAAGCGACGCTTACAAGCTCAGCTTCCTCCGTGACGGTCACGGACGGTGCGTATAAAGTCAAGCTTCCGACCTATGACGCGACGGTAGGCGGCGATTACACGGAGGGCAATTTTGGTTTCCGTTGCCAATCGGGAAGCACGTCGGCAACAAATCATTTGCAACTTATGTGCGACGTGGAGTTTATCTCTTTCTCGGGTAAGGCACAGGTGATTCCTCCGATCACGGAGCCTCTTGCGGCAGAAACGGCAACGAAAACGGTTTCCGTCTCCACGCCCGCAAACGGCGCGGTTACGGTAAACGGTGCGGCGGCAAAGGCAACGCAGACGGTTGAAACGCACAGCGAGGTCAAGCTTGTATTCACGCCGAACAGCGGCTATATCATCGATAACGTGACGATCAACGGCGTAAAAATGGGCGCAATCACGGAATTTACCATTTCCAATATTACTTCGGATTACACGGTGGAGGTCAGCTTTACGAACGTGAAAACGGTTGAGGTTTATTTGCTTGCCGGTCAGTCCAATGCGGCGGGTTTCACGCCTGTGAACGGGCTGTATAAGGGCTACACCTACGGCGGCGAGGTGGACGAGGAAAAACTTGCCACCTATGAGGCAGGCTATACGGATATCATGTATTACGGCGTCACGCAGTCTGCCGACCCCGAAAATGCGGGCGTGAAGTGGAATCACGTGACGGTCGGTAAAGGTGCGGGGGCATACCGTATCGGTCCCGAGCTCGGCTTTGCAGACGCGATGACGGAATATTACGGCGGCTCGAAGGGCAAAGCGGCGGTCATTAAATACGCCGTCGGTGCAACGGGCTTCGGCAACGCGAGCGAGACGGTCAGAAACACCTACGGCAACTGGATGTCGCCCTCGGCGATCAGTGCGGCGCAGGAAGCAGGCGAGACCTTACACGAAAAGGCAGGACTTCTCTATAACAACCTTATCGAGACGGTCACGATCGCGCTTGAAGCTCTTGTGGCGCAGGGTTATCAGCCCGTGGTCAAGGGTGCAATGTGGCTTCAGGGCTGTGCAGACGCCAAGGTTCCGCAGGCGAATAAGTATCAGCACAATATCTCTTGTCTGATTAACGATCTTCGCGCGGACGTCACGGAGATTATGACAGAGCTTTCCATTGCGCAGGATTGTGCGGAAATGCCCTTTGTTATCTGTAAGATCGGTGCCGACCTTCGGAACGCAGACGACGAAGCGGTCGTTCGCGAGCAGATGCAGATGGCGGCGGCAGCGTTGACGAACGTGCGTATCGTCGAGACGGACGATTTCGTGCTTCCCGACGTGAACGATAATAACGACGTGTGGCACTTCTCCGTCAAGGGGATGCTGGCGATCGGTAACCGCTTTGCGGACGTTCTTGCGCAGATGAACGGCAAAAAAGCGGTGGTAAATTATTCGGTAACCTTTGATGCCGACGGCGGCTCGGGCACTTTCGCACCGCAGACGGTCGCGCAGTATATGTCGGTCACGGAGCCCTCGGAAGCGCCTGAAAAGGCAGGATTTACCTTCCTCGGCTGGTTTGCAGAGGATAGCGAGACGGCGTGGAGCTTCACGTCGAACGCGGTTAAGGGGAACACCAAGCTCACGGCAAAGTGGGACGCAATCGACTATACGCTCACCTTTGATTTGAACGATGGTGTCTTCGCGCTCGGCGTGGAAACCAAGGAAAGCTACACGGCGGCAGATGAGGCTTACACGTTGCCTGTTCCCGTCAAAGCGGGTTATACGTTTGGCGGTTGGTATGAAAATGCCGACTTCTCGGGTGACGCAGTCACGGCGCTTGCCACTGGCTCGACGGGCAATAAGACTTACTATGCAAAGTGGACTGCGGAAGCGATAAAATATACGGTCACGGTCACAACGCCCGAAAACGGCACCCTCGAGGTGAGCGCAAAGGGTAGCGTTGATGCGGGGACTATGATCACGGTCACGGCGACCCCCGCGGCGGGATATAAGCTCGTCAAAGTCACGGTCAACGGCGTTGATTTCACGGGCACGCAGTTCCTGCTCGGTGAGGATACGACGATTGCGGCGGTGTTCGAGCGGGATATCACCCTCTATGCGATCACGGTGACACAGGGTGCAAACGGCACGGTTTCGGTTGACAAGACCTATGCAGGCGAGAACGATATCGTGACAGTCGCGGTTACCCCCGACAAGGGCTACGAGCTCGTATCGATCAAAGTGAACGGCGAAGCAATCGACGGTACTTCCTTTGTTGTGACGGGCGAAATGACAGTCACGGCGGAGTTTGCAAAAGCCTCGAAAAAATCCGACAAGGGCTGCGGCGGCGTTGCTGCGCTCGGCGGGTTGACGATGGCGCTTGCATGTGCGGGTGTTGTGCTTAACAAAAAGCGTAAAAAATAATTTTTGCCTTTAAGAGAAAAACAGCGGGTAACTTATCCGCTGTTTTTTTTGCGTCCAGATAGTGTTGAAAATTCAACCTTTTGTTTTGTTTTTTGGGTTGCGGATAAGACGTGCGTATGATACAATGAAAATATAAATTTCTGAAAGGAGATAAATTATGGCTATTAAACACACGGCAGTCAGCTATTACGGTTTGAACTACGTAGAGCACGCAGAAAAGGACTTTATCGAAATGAAAGAGCACGGTTGCGACACCGTTATTCTTGCGATTACAGAGTTCGATATGGACTTTTGGTTTCCCAACATCAACAACATCGTGAAAACGGCGCATAAGGTCGGTTTACGCTGTATCGCAGACACGTGGGGTATCGGTAAATATTTCGGGGGCGAACAGGTTTCTTTATTCTTGCAGAATAACATTCACCACCGTCAAGTTTCGGCATATACGGGCGAAATACTTAATGCTGCTTGCTTTAACACCAACTCTTTTAGAGATTATTTCACGAATATCTGTTTGAAATTGGCGCGCGAAACGGAAGTGGACGGTTTCTTCTGGGACGAACCGCACTATGCGTATCCGAAATCTTACGCTTCGATCACGGGCGGTGCAGGAGACGATTGGGCTTGCAGATGTCCCGAATGTATGAAAAAGTTCGAGGAATACTACGGCTATGAAATGCCCAAGTTCATGAACGACGACGTGAAACAATTCCGTTGGAGAGAGGCATTGAAAACGCTTGCAGATTGCTCGAAAGCGCTTAAAGAGGTCAATCCTAACCTTGAGATAACTTGCTGTGTGCACGCGACGAAAAACACCTACTACGTCACCGAACTTCGCGGCTACGATAATTGGGAAATGGTTGCGGCTTGTCCTTATTTCGACGTATTCTCTACGACAATTATTAATTGGAGCTTACCCGAATCTTTCTTTAAGGAAATTACGGAAAGAACGGTTAGAATTGCCAAGAAATACGGCAAGCAATCCGAGCGTTGGCTTATGGGTTACAACGCGCAACCCGAAGACTTCAAGCAAATCGACAAAGTGGTTGATCTTTACGAGAGTATGGGCGTAGACCGTTTGGCGACTTGGACGTATAGAGGGGGTTTAGGTACAAGCGTTGCTGCTCCTGACCCTATCAAATTGTGGGATGCAATCGGCGAAAACTATAAGAGAGTTTTGAAAAAATGAGCGAATATTTGAATAAAGTTACGGACGTTTTACAACGCATCGAGAATGAGGAGGGAGAACGGTTACAGCTTGTTTCCCGTCTCGTTGCCGATACGATTCAAGCGGGCGGCTTAATTTTTACGTTCGGTTGCGGACATTCGCACTTGCCCGGGCTTGACGCGTTTTATCGCGCGGGTGGGCTCGCGAACGTTTCGCCTATGCTCGACACCGACTTAATGCTGCATAACGGCGCGGCGAAATCTAGCCGAATGGAGAAAATGAGCGGTATTGCTAGCGAAATATTTAGAAGATATACCCCGAGCGCAAAGGATATGATTTTCATATTTTCAGCTTCGGGGAAAAACCAAGTTCCCGTAGAAATGGCGCAAATTGCGAAAAATGCAGGCGTGAAAAGCGTAGGCGTTTCGTCTATGGCGTATGCCGAGAAAGGCGGTAGATTGCACGAATACGTGGATATTGCCATCGATTGCAAAATCCCGTATGGCGACGCTTGTATGGACGTGGGCGATGTTAAAATGGGTGGACTTTCCACCTATGCGGCGTGCTTTATCTTAAATACCTGCTTGATAAACGGTGCAAAGATTGCCTTGAAGGACGGCATAAAACCGCCCGTATATATCAGCGGAAACGTGGAAGGCGGCAGAGAGCATAATACCGTGCTCGAAAATGCCTATCTGGGGAGAATCAAACATTTATGAATAAGGTTGCGGTAATAGGGATCGTTGGCAATTCGGTATTTTTGCCCGTGGAAAAATTCCACGTCGGCGGCGAAACGGTGGAGGCGAAATCCGTTCATTTTGAGTTGGGCGGTAAGGGCTTTAACCAAGCGGTTGCCGCGGCGCGATACGGTGCGGAGGTTTCATTTTTAGCGGCGGTCGGTAAGGATGACTATGATAACGTTTTCAAATTTCTGCAGAGAGAAAATATCCGCGCAGTACTTGCACCCAAGGAGGATAAGACCGCTTTTGCTGCAATTGTCACGGATAATCAAGGCAGTAATCACGTGACGGTGTATCAGGGGGCACAGCTTTCCCCCAAAGACGTGGAGTCCTTTCAAGAAGAAATCGAAGCGGCGGACGTTTTATTGCTTAACAACGAGGTCGCGCAAGAGGTAAACCGCGCAGCGATTGCAATAGCGAAAAGGCGGGGAGTGCGGGTGATTCTTAACCCTGCGCCTGCAAGAAGTACTGAAGAATATATTTTAAAAAACGTTGATTTATTCACCCCCAACGAGCATGAAACGCTAGGAATCGAGGATAAAACGAACGTAATCATGACGCTCGGTAAGAGGGGCTGTCTCATAAAGGAGGAAAACGAGATCATACCCGCCGTGAACGTCGGAACGGTCTTGGATACGACGGGTGCGGGCGACACCTTTAACGGCGTGCTGGCGGCAACGATAGCGCAAGGTGCCGATTTAAAAAGTGCGGCAAAGCAAGCAAATCGGGCTTCTTCTGTCAGCGTGACGAGAAAGTATGCGGTTTCGTCTATCCCCACGAAGTCAGAAATAGAAAAAATAATAGGAAACGGCGCAATAAACGATTGATGGAAAGGATTGAATTTTCCATAAAAATCAATCGCGGTGCGACGGAGCTAAATAAAAAGGAGAAAGAAAAATGCAAAAAGGATTAGAGTATTTATTGGAAAAATATTCCGTTTCCGCAAAAGCAATTTTATCGGCGGACGGAAAGACGGTCTCGATTGACGGAACGACATATCCCGTCCTGCCTTGGGAGAGCGAACGAAGAATTATCGAGCTTCGTAATCTCGTCGTAACGGGCAGACTGGGGAATATGTGTACCTACCGTATCGGCCATACCACGCAAAAAGACGTCGATCTGTTCGAGGTGCTTGCCCGCGAGGTAGGAATTTTGGAGTTTACCGTCAATTCCGAGGCAAAGGAGATATTTGCCATCGCGGGCGAAAACACGATGAACTGCATCGTGGAGACGGAAAACGGCTGCGTTTGTACGATCGAAATCGGCGCGACGCTTGAAAAGGGTCAAGCGGATATCGATAAGCACGAAATCATCACGGACAACGGCGTGGGCTGTGATCGAGTGGTGGACACGCAGGTGCCCCAGCAGTCCGTTTACGTATTCGGTAAAAAGGAACAGAGCTATCTCGACACCGACGCGGAGTTATACGGCTATAAGGAAATCGAGGTGAATACGATCCGCAATGCCTTTGCGCTTGCAAAGAACGCGGAACTTCGCTCTGTGAACGCGAAAAAGTGGGCGCGCATTCAAAAAGTGGTTGCCGCGGCAAAGATTTCGCTCGAAAAGCTTGAAAACGTGAAAGTGGAGGCATAAAAATGAAAAGACTGAAAATAGCGATGATGAGTATGACCCATGGTCACACGAGAAAATATTACGACGTGCTGAAGAATAATCCCAAGCTTGAATGGATCGCCGTTTCCACGGCAAACGAAGAGGTTAAAGAGATCTTTTTAAACAGCGTGCAGGGAATTCCTTGCTACGATTCCGACGAGGAAATGTTAAACGCGCATCCTGAGATTGAGGCGGTTGTGCTTGCGAGTGAGAACAGCGAACATCTCCGTCAAGTTCGTCTTTGCGCGAAGCATAAGATCAATATTCTTTCCATGAAAATTCCCACCTTCGACATGGAGGAGTATGCGGAAATGCAAAAGCTTGTAAACGAGAGCGGAATCACGTTCCAGATTGAATTAGAGCTTCATTATAATCCCGTTGTTTGCCGCATGAAAGAGCTTGTGAAAAATCAAGCCGTGGGGGGCATGTCTGCGTTCAATGCGACAAATATCACGCTTTCTCCCGTTTGGGCTTTTCCTTGGCAGGGCGTTCCCGAAAAGAGCTACGGTAAGCGTGTGCCCATCAAGGCGGGTCACGAAAAATTCCGCGGCGGTGCCCTTTGCGATCATCCGCACATTTTCGACATGATCCGCGAGGTCACGGGTAGTGAGTTTGACGTGATTTTTGCAAAGGTCGCGCCCAATATGCGTCATGAGATTGAGGAAGAGGATATGCTCGCGGTCGTTGGCAGAATGAAAAACGGCGTGATCTTCTCGCTCGATCCGAGCTGGTCCCGTGCGGAAGCGCATCTGAAAGTGCCCGGCCCCGGTTGGGAAATCTTCCCCAAACGCATGGAGGTCAATCTTGTCATTCACGGCAACGAAGGCAGCATGTTCACCGATTGTTTTGGTCCTAACACCTATCACAACGGCGCGCCCGATAACAAATACACCGTGCAATATACTTATTTTGACGAATGGGTGGGGCTTATCGACGAATTTGTGGAAAACATCGACAAGAAACGTCTGCCCAAGATCAATCTCGGCTGGCATAAGAACACGATCAAGGCTATGAATGCCGTTTATGAAAGTATCTCCACGGGAAAAGCCGTCCGCCTTTGATGGAATAGTGAATTGAAAAACGCACGCCGTGAGGCGTGCGTTTTATCTAAATTGTTTGATTATTCCAAGCAGACGTCCGAGGGACTTTTTCCGCGCAGACGTTTATATAAAACGGAAAAATATTTGGGATCCTCGTAGCCTGAAAGCTCGGCGGCTTTGGAAACAGAGCAATAGCCCGAACGTAAAAGGGCGGTGGCATGGTCGAGACGAACGTCGGTAAGATACTGGTGCGGGGAAACGCCCAAATACTCTTTAAAGAGCAATCTTAGATAGGTGGAGCTCACGTTGATTGTCTCCGAAAGTCGATCGACGGTTAATGCTGGGTCGCTAAAATTGGCGTGAATAAAATCGGTGATGGAGCGGAGCATTTTTTCCTTTTGACTCAATTCGTCGTGCGATTGTATTTCCGCTTGCTCAAGGACGGATAAAAAAAGGGAGTCGAGCTTATATTGATGTCCGATCGGTTTTCTGTACCAAACCGATAAGAGCTTTTCAAAAAGCTTTAAAAAAATTTCGGGAATGGACGGATTAAACGTTTCGATGCGGTTGAACTGTTCGCTGTCGTTTAATATTTCAAAATGCACCACGATCACCTCCTCGTCGCTGTTCGCTTCAAGGGTATAGTCGTAGTCGGCGGGAACGTAAATAAGACTATGCTGTTTTGCGTTGAAAAGGTCCTTTTCGTGGGTGAAAACGGCATTTCCTTTCACGCGGAAAGAAAGTGCGTGAAAAGGGCGGGGCTTTGCGTAGCTTTTGTTTTTCGTCCATGACAGCTTCAGAACGGAAAGGATTTTAAACGAAAACCTTTTAGAATCAAACATGACGCTTCTCCGAAAATATTTGTGTGAAATGATTACGGAAATTATTATACCCACTCTTTTTCGGAAAGTCAACGCTATTTTATGGTTTTTTTCTGTTTTTAAACGCTTTTCTTTGAAAAACGCAGTTAGGCTTTTATTTCTTGATTGAAATTGTTTTGAAATTTCAACCTTTTGTTTCGTTTTTTCGGTTGCGTTAATAGCATAGCGTATGCTAAAATATAGACAAAAGAGGAGTGTAAGTTCCTTCCTCAAAAATCATAGGAGAAAAGAATTGTGAACAAATTCAACGTTTATCCTCGTCCCGACTATTGCAGCGCGAGCGAGGAGAAATTTTATTTAAACGGAAAGGTGAAATTGGTCGGCGGCTCGTTCGACAGCGCCGAGAAAGCGCTTTATTGCGAGCTTTGGAGCCGTTTCACGTTCTCTCTTTCCGAGCTGATCATCGAGGACGGCGCGGAAAACGAGCTTGTGATCGGTGCCCCCGAAAAAATCGTTTGCGCGGAGCACGCTTATTCCGTTCATATCGATGAAAAGGGCGTTTATTTAAAGGGTAAAAACAAAACCGAGCTCATTCATGCTTTCACAACGCTTTTACAGCTTGTTTATAGCGAGGGAACCCTCAAGGCGGAAAAAGCGTACGTATTCCACGGCGATTACGGCGCGACGGCGAAAGTGGACGTCCGTGCTATTCACTTCTGTCTCTTTCCCAACGTGGGGCTGGACTTTTTAAAGCAGTTTATCCGTGCGATGGGTATGTACCGTTATTCCCATTTTGTGTTGGAATTTTGGGGTACTTATCGTTACGAATGCTTCCCCGCGCTCGGTTGGGAGGAAAATTCCTATTCTAAGGAGCAGATTTTGCCGCTCATCAAAGAAGCGAACGCGCTCGGTATGGAAGTGATTCCGTTCTTTAATCATTTGGGACATTCCGCGCAGTCTAAAGTTGGGAGCGGCGAGCATGTTGTGTTGAGTCAGCATCCCGAATATGCACCCTTATTTGAATCGGACGGCTGGACGTGGTGCGTGAATAATCCCGAAACGATTAAAATTCTCAAGAATGTTCGCGACGAGCTCATTGAGCTTTGCGGCTCGGGTGCGTATTTTCATATCGGTCTCGACGAGGCGTTCAGCTTCTGCACCTGCCCGCGCTGTCGGGATAAGGATAAGAACACCGTTCTTGCCGACTTTATCAACGCGACGGCAGCGGATTTAAAAAAGCAGGGCAGAAAATGCGTCATGTGGGGAGACCAGCTTTTGCCAGCCGAACAGTTCAAGCCGCCCTATGAAGCCAATCTTGTGCCCGATCTCGAGACAAGTAAGGCGATCAAAAACGTCTCTAAAGACGTCATTATCGCCGATTGGCAGTATCGTATTTACGAGGGTGAGGTGGAAACGAGCAAGTTCTTCCGCGAAAACGGCTTTAACGTTTGGCAATCCCCTTGGCATAACCCGAATAACGTCAAAACGCACATTAACACTGCGATTCAATACGGCAACGGCGTATTGCTCACGACTTGGAACGTCACGCAGCCGTTTATTTCTCAGCTCTTGCATGCGGCGGAAATGCTTTGGATGGGAGAGGAGCAGTCTTCGCATGCGGAATATATGTCGATCACAGGCAATATTCTTCGCAAGCTTGCACCGCCCGTAAAAAAGGCAGGGCAAGGCTGGCTGGGAATGTGGGAGCTCTATTAATACCCCCACGTTCTTGCGACGAAAAAAATCGACGGAAGCGGTTGTGCGTAACGTTTGTTTGCGCGCTTGGAGTCCGTCGATTTTTCGCTTTTTGTTGGTGAGATAACCCTCTCTGTTTATCCGCTTCCAAAGAATGGAAATTGAGGCGATTGATTTTCTCAAATATTGGTTATCAAAAAAATGTACATATCGGCGATTTTTATGGTAAAATAGTATTAATTAACCAATGAGGTGATTTTATGCAGATCAAACCCGAATACGTTACGATCAAACAGAAAAACATTCCCGATGTTTTTGACGAAACGGCAATTCGCGCGCTCGTCGTGCGCGTGGCTGGGCAAGTTTACGCGAACGCCGTGATTTTAGAGCAAATTGATAGCGACGGTTTCGACGTCTACGAACTGACGGACAAAGACGGCAAGCTTCTAATTCGAGCTAATTCGGGGGTAAGCGCCGCCGCCGCGTTTAACCGTTATCTGAAAGATTGTTGCGGATATAGCGTGGGGGCGCTCACAACGAGCGGAACGCTCCCTGAAACGCCGCCTCGCGTGAACGGAACAATCCAAAGAAAGAGTCGGTTCCTTTACCGTTACTTTTTTAATTATTGCACGTTCGGCTATACCTACGCGTTCGACACGTGGGAGAGCTGGGAAAAGGTGCTAGATTATCTTTTATTGAGCGGTTATAATCTTGTTCTCAATCCGATTGCAGTGGAGAGCGTTTGGCGCAAGGTACTTCTTTCGATCGGTTACTCCAAAAAGGATGCGGACGGCTTTTTGTGCGGACCTGCGTTTTATCCTTGGCAATGGATGATGAATTTGAGCGGCTGGGCGGGCGGCGCGCCTGATTGGTGGTACGATTTCCGCTTGGAGCTGGCGGGGAAATTCAACGAGCGTATGCAGAGCATGGGCGCGGGCGTTGCGGGCGTGGGCTACGTCGGTATGGTTCCTGCTGACTTTTTGAATTATTTCCCCGAATCCAAGGTTGTCGATCAGGGGGATTGGTTTGGCTTTGTCCGACCTGCGTTTATTCTTCCTGAAGATCCCAATTATCAAAAGGTTGCCGACGCCTATTATGCGGAGCTTAGGCATATTAAGGGGGCGGAGCATATTCATTTTTATGCCGCCGATCCTTTCCACGAGGGCGGCAGGACGGAAGGGATTGATCTCACCCGTTACGGGCTTAAAAACTTTGAAAAAATGTGCGAGGTGGACGAAAAGGCGGTTTGGCTTATTCAGGGCTGGGGAGATCCGAAAAAGGAGATGGTCGAGATCATTCCTAACGGCAGAATGCTTGTCGTTGCTCTCTGCGGCGATTCTAAGCAGCTTGATAAGACAAGTTACCACGGCGCGCCTTGGATCTCCTGCGCGGTTAATCTGTTCGGCGGGCAATATAAGTGGAGCGGTTACGTGGAAAATCTTTCGCAGCGTCCTTTCCAATATCTCGCGGAGGACGGCATGAATATTATTGGCATTGGCTACATGCCCGAATCGATTAATTGCTGCGAGGTCCTTTTTGAGGCGGTGGCGGAGAATGCTTTCCGTGACGGAGCGTCCGATTTTGATGCGTTTTTGAAGCATTATATAACGACAAAATACGGCTATTACGATAAAAAAATACATGCGGCTTGGCGGGAGATTGCAGATAAAGTTCTCTCCAAGGAGCATGCGCTTGGGGGAGAATCAGGACTGTGTGCCCGCCCGTCGCTCACCGTCACCCGCGTTTCGTCTTGGGCGATTCCTGCGAAGCCGTATCTCGACCAAGGACCGCTCATACGGTTTGTGCAAGAGTTGCTCGCACATTACGGAAAAATGCAGGATCGAGCCGCATATCGCAAGGATTTGATGGATGCGGCGCGGCAGATTCTTTCTAACGTTTCCTGGCGCTATATTGAGGAGATCAAAAAAAGCTATGCGGCAAAGGACGTTGACGGGGTATCCGACTACGGAAAAAGATTGTTGCACCTCTTTGACCTGCAAGCTACGTTAGTGGCTACCGATCGGGAAATGCTTCTCGGTACGTGGCTGGAAAAAGCCAAAGCGCTCGGTAAAACGTCTGCCGAAAAGACTTATTTCGAGTGGAACGCCCGTGTGCAAATCACACTTTGGGGGGATAAACAAGCGGCGGCATGGCTTCGCGATTATGCGGCAAAAGAATGGCAGGGGCTTTTGGAGGACTTTTATAAACCCCGTTGGGAGAGCTTTATTTCCCGCTTGGAGCTTGCACTTCTCACAGGTAAGGAAATGGAGCCGATTGAAAATTATCACGAGGAATTGCCCTTTGTCTATCAAAAAAAGGTATATCCTACGCAGCCGTTCGGTAATTTGAAAAAGGCGGTGGAGGATACCCTTAAGGAGACGGAGAATCTAGAAGTTATTGGAGAGTCAGCGGAGGAGCCCCAAGGCGGAACGTTTATCGATAACGTTTTCAAATCCGTTTAAAACGACGAAATAAAGGGGGCTGCTTCCCATAATCGTCTGAATAATGCACACAATAAAGCGTATGAAGAGAGGTTATACGCTTTATTTGTTTGTCAAGGAAAAATACGGCGTCTTATCCGAGAAAAAATACACGACGATTGCAGGAACGCTTGTCTTTTTTCTCATTATGAGCTTGATGCCGCTCGCTGTGTGGCTCACGCTCATTTTCGGTCGGTTGGACGTGCCGCTGGACAGGCTTCTCGATCAGCCTGTTTTTCAGTCGGTAAAAAAAGTGGTTTCATTCGTGCGGGAGCAAGCGGCTTCGGCGAGCCGCGGTGTCTCTTTCGTGTTTATTGCGACGTCGCTCTATTCGGTCACGAGTCTGTTTTACCATATGCGGCGAAGCGGCGAGATCGTCTATGAATATAGCCGAATAAAAAGCGGTTGGAGGGTACGCGTGAGTGCGCTTGTTTTCACCTTTGCCGTCATGCTTTTGTCTGTGCTTTCGGTGTTTGTTTTTGCCTTGGGTGCGTTTCTATTTTCAAAACTTCTCTCCTCTTGGGCGGCGACGCTTCTTGATTATCTTCTGCTGTTGGCTCTATCTTTTTTTCTCGTTTGGTTGCTCAATTATTATATTTGCCCTTATAGAGTTCTGTTTCGCGAGCTTGTGGGCGGCACGGCAATCACGATTGCGGCTTGGGCGGTTGCGCTTGTCGGTTTTTCCGTATATTTAAAGCTCGGTAACACGGGAAAGCTCTATGGTGCACTCGGTGTGTTGATCGTTTTTTTTCTTTGGCTCTACGTTTTAATGATTTGTTTCGTTTCGGGCGTGATTTTTAACAGTGAAAAAATTCGTGCCCGCGAGAGCAAAAGGCTATAAAAAAACCTCCGATCGGCTCGGAGTTGAATTTTTAAAAAAGACCGTGCGAGTCTTTTTTGTCGGCATTTACCGAAGCGTAAGCACCGTAGGTGACTCCTTCAAAGCTACCTCATGGCACACGCGAAAATTCGCTTAGTGCTGCTACGTTCCCGTCCTGACACGGTTCACGACATCACGTTGCATGAGACCTTGCTATCAACATTCCTTTCGGTGCGCGGCCTTCCATAAACGCCGCCGAGAAAGACGGTCGGCTCTGCTATAGCGGATTGCAGATGCAGGGTGCCGCTGACTCCCCGCCCACGCACGGCTTATCTATTATACAACATACGCAAAGTTTTTGCAACCGTTTTTCGGCGTGTTTTTTTGTCGGTTTTTCCGATTTTTTCCGTTAGATAGGTTTTTGCGTTGACAAAAACGGATTTTAGGGGTATAATAAGAACGCTATTTAGCGGATATAAGGAGTGAAAAAAATGTCTGAAAATTGCACGCACGATTGTTCAAGCTGCTCGGCGAATTGCTCGTCGAGAGAAAATACCAGCCTTTTAAAGGAATTGCATCCCGATGCGACGGTCAGAAAAGCCATCGCTGTTGTGAGCGGAAAGGGGGGTGTCGGAAAGTCGCTCACCACGTCCCTGCTTGCCTCGTTTGCTAAAAAACAGGGCAAAAAAGTGGGGATTATGGACGCGGATATCACGGGGCCGTCCATACCCAAAATGTTCGGAGTTCACGAGCCTGCGCGGGGGAGCGAAAACGGAATATTCCCCGTTATCGCAAATTCCGATATTCAGCTCATGTCTATGAATTTGCTGCTTGAAAACGAGACCGATCCCGTTCTTTGGCGGGGGGCAATGATTGCGGGGGCAACCCTCCAATTTTGGACGGACGTTATTTGGCAGGATCTTGACTTGTTGTTTATCGATATGCCGCCCGGCACGGGTGACGTGCCGCTGACGGTGTTCCAAAGTATTCCGATTGCGGGCGTCGTGATTGTGACAACGCCGCAGGATCTTGTGAAGATGGTCGTGGAAAAGGCGGTCAATATGGCGAAGATGATGAACGTGCCCGTTTTGGGGCTCGTTGAAAATATGAGTTGGCTCGCTTGCCCCGATTGCGGAAAACGCATAGAACCGTTCGGCGAAAGTAAGGCGGCGGCGATTGCCAATGAATACGGGATTCCTGCAATCGCAAAAATGCCGATCGATCCCGAAATCGCCCGTCTTGCAGATAGCGGAAAGATTTTTGATTACGCCGCCGATGGGTTGGATTTGATTTTTAAAGAGATAGAAAAGGCGTAAACGCAAAAAACGGGGAATATTCTCATGGAAATGGTATTATTGACGGCGCTCGGCGTTGGCGGGGCAACCGTTATCGGTGCGCTTATAGGCTTCCTGTTTAAAAACGTATCGCATAAATTTTCCGATATCGTGTTGTCGTTTGCCGCAGGCGTCATGCTCGCGGCGGCGGTGCTCGGCTTGGTTATTCCCTCTCTTGAATATGGTGGAAAGTGGGGGATTCTGATCACGGTCGCAGGGATTTTTGTCGGTGCGATCTGCTTGAATTTTGTCGATAAGCTCGTGCCCCATCTGCATAAGCTAATGGGTACGGACGAGGAAAAGCACCATAATGCCAATTTAAACAAGGTGCTTTTGTTCGTCATGGCGATCGCCATTCACAATCTTCCCGAGGGAATTGCGGCGGGCGTCGGCTTTGGCTCAGGAAACACCGCGCAAGCTCTTATCATTGCGGGCGGTATCGCGCTTCAAAACGTCCCCGAAGGTATGGTCATTATCGGACCCATGCTCGCGGCGGGCGTGTCCAAAAAGAAAACCTTTTTTATCGCGCTGATCACGGGACTTGTCGAAGTGGTCGGCACACTGATCGGCTATTTTGCCGTCCGTATCGCCTCTGCGATTTTGCCTTTTGCATTGGCGTTTGCAGGCGGAACCATGCTCTACGTAATAAGCGACGAAATGATTCCCGAAACGCATGCTCACGGCAGTGAACGTGGCGCAACCTATGCGCTTTTAATCGGGTTTTGTTTTATGCTTGTAATGGATTTTCTGCTCGGCTAAGACACCCCCAAGCGGGGTGTTTTTCTGTTTTTCGGAAAAATATACGTTGAAGCCTTGACATGGCTTACATTTTATGGTATAATATATTTGTTGATTTTTCAACAACTGCAAGGCTTTTTGAGGTGAAAATGATAAAGAGTGTAATTTGCGACCTGCTGGGTATACGTTATCCCGTCTTTCAAGGCGGTATGGCATGGGTTGCGGATGCTGATTTAGCGGCGGCGGTTTCTGAATCGGGCGGCTTGGGCATTATTGCGGGCATGAATATGAATGGCGAACAGCTTCGCGCGGAAATTAAAAAGCTCCGCGAAAAGACGGATCGACCTTTCGGTGTAAACGTCATGCTTATGAGTCCGTTTGTTGCCGAGGTTGCAGAAGTGATCGTCGAGGAGACCGTTCCCGTTGTCACGACGGGTGCAGGCAATCCCTTGACGTATATAAAAAAATGGATAGACGCGGGTGTGAAAGTAATTCCTGTCGTGGCTTCCGTTTCGTTGGCGAAAATGGTTGCAAAGCGCGGTGCGACGGCGGTTATCGCGGAGGGCGGCGAATCGGGCGGTCATATTGGCGAGGCGCACACCATGCCCCTTGTGCCGCAGGTTGCGGACGCGGTGGATATTCCCGTGATCGCGGCGGGCGGTATTGCCGACGGCAGAGGAATGGCGGCGGCGTTTATGTTGGGCGCGGAGGGTGTGCAGCTCGGTACCCGTTTTCTCGTCGCAAAAGAATGTAATATCCATCAAAGATATAAAGACGAGGTCATAAAGGCAGGCGATATGGCCACGGTCGTCAACGGTAGACGAATCGGACATCCCGCCAGAGCCTTAAAAAATCCGTTTACCAAGTTGTTTTCGGCGCGTGAAAACGATTTGACTGTCGACGATGAGGAACTGACCGCTTTCGGGACGGGTGCGCTGAAAAAAGCGGTGAAGGACGGAGATTGGGAGAACGGCTCTTTTCTTTGCGGTCAGGTCGCGGGGCTCGTTAAAAAAGAGCAGAGCTGTCAAGAGATTTTAGAGGAGCTTGTTTTGGAAGCAGAGGCGCTCTTAAAAAGAGCGGCGACGCGCTGTGAATAAAGGGAAGACATGATTAGAGAAGAGATTAAAGAAATTATACCCCAAAGAGAGCCGATGCTGCTCGTGGACGAGATTATACAAAACGAGGACGGAACGGTCACGGGAAAATATACCGTTCGCGGCGACGAGTATTTCTTAAAAGGACATTTTCCCAATAATCCCATTGTTCCTGGCGTTATCCTCTGTGAAATGGCGGCGCAAAGTTCCTGTCTTTTGATGGCAGATAAGGTGAAAGGCAAAGTAACGTTGTTCACGGGAATGAATAACGTTAAATTCAAAAACCCTGTTCGAGTCGGGGATACGGTTGAATTCACATGTGCGTCCATCCGCTCGATCGGTCCGTTTTGCTTCATGAAAGCGGAGGGGCGCAACAACGGCAAAATCGCCATGAGCGGGGAGTTTTCGTTCGCTTTGGTGGATAAGGAGAAAATCCAATAAAATACGAAGGTGAGAACCGACGGGAGGAAAAAATGTATCAATTATTCTGCGATTCCAACTGTGAGCTTTGGCACACCACGGTGAAAGAGCTGGGGCTGAACGTTATACGCATGCCTTATATCGTCGACGGCGAGGAGTATTTCTACGACATGGGCGAAAACACCGATTTCAAGGCGTTTTTCGATAAGATGCGCGCGGGGGCAACGCCGAAAACGGCGGCGCTCAACGAGTACGCCTACACCGAATATTTTGAGCCCGTTCTTGCTCGTGGAGAGGATGTCTATTATATCACGTTCTCCCATCAAATGAGCGCGACTTTCAACTCCATGAAGAACGTGATCGCACAGCTCAAAGAGAAATATCCCGAAAGAGAGATTCGTTTTAAAGACAGCAAGCTCATCTCCCTCGGTAGCGGCTTTGTGACCTACTATGGCGCGCTGAAATATAAAGAGGGCGCCACCATGGACGAGATGGACGCCTATTTGGACGATCTAATCAAGCACACGGCAATCTATTTCGTTGTGAATGATCTGACCTATCTTTACCGTGGCGGCAGAGTTTCGGGCGTCTCCAAGGTCGTTGGAAATTTGCTTGGAATTAAGCCCATTCTCTATTTCAACGAGGAGGGGAAAATCCTCAACATTGAAAAGGTCAAGGGCTTTAAAAAGGCTCTTGCGACCATGATCGGTTATATGAAGAAAAAGGGGAGCGATCTGGATAAATATAAGGTCTATATCTTACATGCGGATTGCGAAGCGGAGGCGCAGGCATTTATAAGCTCGATTAAAGCCGAATTCGGGGAATTGGATATTGAGCTGCAACCCATCGGACCTGTGATCGGCGCGCACTGCGGCCCCGGCACGATCGGTCTTATCTTCCACAGCAACGAAAAATAAAGCAGTTCTATAATACTTCCGTTGGGGGGGTGTATAAAAACCAGAAAAAACCGCGCAAACTGATATTGCGCGTTTTTTTTGCGCCCAAGAGGGGATAATGACGGGAAAACAAATTTTAAAGGAAGCGAAAAGCTTAGAAAAAGAGCTTATAAAAAACCGTCGGTGGTTGCATGCTCATGCCGAAACGGGCTTTGCGTTAAGCGAAACGAAAAAATTCGTGGAAGAAAGGTTGAAGGAAATGGGCTACACGCCCGAGCCGTGCGGCAAGTCGGGGGTGGTTGTCACGATCGGGAGGCAAAAAAGCAAGAACGGCAAAGCGTTTTTATTGCGTGCCGATATGGACGGCTTGCCGATCAAGGAGGAAACAGGTCTTGATTTTGCATGCACGAACGGAAATATGCACGCATGTGGACATGATCTGCACACGGCGGCGCTCCTTGGTGCGGCAAAACTTCTGAAAATGCACGAGGACGATTTAAACGGCGTTATAAAGCTTCTCTTTCAGCCCGCCGAGGAAACGCTCGAGGGGGCGGCAGACGTCCTCAAGGCGGGTGTTTTGCGTTCTCCTGAAGTGGATGGTGCCATGATGCTGCATGTTTTGACCGATCTTCCTTTGCCGAGCGGAACAATGATTGTCTCTAAAGAGGGGGTAAGCGCGCCCGCCGCCGATTATTTTAGCGTTGAAGTGTGGGGAAAGGGCTGTCACGGCTCTATGCCGCAGAACGGAGTGGACGCGCTCATGATTGCGGCGCATATTCTCGTCGGAACGGAGGAGCTCTCCGCACGGGAGCTCTCTGCATTCAAGCCTGCTATTTTAACGTTTGGCGCGCTTCATGCGGGAAAAGCGGGAAACGTGATCGCGGATAAGGCTGTCATGCACGGAACGCTGCGTGCTTTCGATGAGGAGGTGCGTTTAAAGGCAAAAAAGCGCCTTAAAGAAATTACCGAGGGGATTGCTTCGGCTTTTCGCGGCAAAGCAAACTTGCGATTTAAAAGCGGCTGTCCTTCTCTTTTGAACGACGGGACGTTGTCGGCGTTTGTGCTCGCTTGCGCACAAGAGCTTATGGGCAATCGGGCAATTTCTTCCAGCTCGTTCGCGGGCGGCGATCAAGCGGGCGGGTCGGAGGATTTTGCGTATATCAGTCGCGAGGTGCCGTCGGTCATGGTTGCGCTCTGTGCAGGTGAGCGGGAAAAGGGATATGCTTACCCGTTGCATCATCCTAAAGCGAATTTCAGTGAAAGCGTGTTGCCGCTCGCAAGCGCGTTATTTGCGCACGTAGCGTTAAAGCGGTTTAGGGGGTAGGACGGCGCGTTGCGGACCTACAGCTTTTTTATGGGATAGAGAAAATTTTTCAAAAAAACCTCAAAACCTTTGCAATCGCTGCAAAAAGCGTGTATAATAGAAGAAAAGAGAACGTAGCGGAAACGGAGGAGAAAATGCTGGATTGTGTGATCATCGGCACGGGCGCGGCGGGAATCAGCGCGGCGCTTACGTTGAAAGCGAACGGGAAGAGCTTTGTTTTAATCGGGAATCCCGAATTGAGTCTTAAAATTTCCCGCGCGGAAAAGATTCCCAACTATCCCGGGCTTTCGCTTGTGACGGGCGGGGAGTTTGCGGCGGCATTAAAGAGGCAGCTCAAAGACGTTGAAATAGAGATAACGGATGAACGCGTGACGGGCGTGTACGCGTTGAAAGGTAGCTTTTCCACGCTCACCGAGTCGGGGAAAACGTTTGATTCGAGAACGGTCATTCTTGCCGTGGGTGTGGAAAGCGTCCGAAAAATAGAGGGAGAGAGCGAGTTTTTGGGGCGTGGCGTGAGCTATTGTGCCACCTGCGACGGGTTTTTATATAAGGGTAAAACACTTGCCGTCATCGCCACCTCCGAACGCTTTGAGGGGGAGGTGGAATATCTTGCCAAGCTTGCAAAAAAGGTGTATTTTATTCCGCTTTATAAAAACGTGGGGTTTGCGTTTCAGGCGTTTGAAAACGTTGAAAAACTGATGCGCGTGCCAACGGAGATAAAGGGAGAATTAAAGGTTTCGGGACTTGTTTTTGGGGACCAAAAGGAGCCACGGGAGATTCCCGTTGACGGCGTGTTTTTCCTTAAAGAGAGTTTGCCGCCGTCTGCGCTTGTCGGAGGGCTTGAGACGGAAAACGGGCACGTTGCGGTGTCGCGAAACGCTGAAACAAATCTTAGAGGACTGTTTGCTGCAGGCGATTGCACAGGACGTCCCTATCAATATGTAAAAGCGGCGGGGGAAGGAAATGTCGCGGCACATTCCGTGATTGAATATTTGCGCTTGGCAGGGAAAAACGAATGAACGGAGAAAAGCGAGCCTTTATCAAGTTTCGCGGTCGTTGGATTTGTCGTATGAGCGCGAAAAAGAGAGAAAAAACGGGGGAAGACAATGCGGGAAAGAGTGATTCTACATTCCGATCTGAATAATTTTTTCGCGTCTGTCGAGACGGTTTTGCACCCCGAGTATGCTGGTAAGCCGCTTATAGTCTGCGGTGATCCCAAAGAGCGGCGGGGGGTTGTGCTTGCCAAAAGCAATGAAGCGAAAAGCTATGGGATTAAAACGGCAGAGACCGTTGTTTCCGCGCTTCGGAAATGTCCGCAACTTCTGATGTCGCCTCCGCATTTTAAGGAGTATAATCGCTATTCGGCAGCGGTAACGGATATTTACGCCCGCTTTACCGACCGCATTGAGCAGTGCAGTATCGATGAGTGCGCACTTGACGTCACCGAAAGCGTGAAGCTGTTTGGCAGCGGCGAGGAAATCGCCGAAAAAATCAGGAAAACCGTCCGCGAGGAGACGGGTCTAACCGTGTCAATCGGCGTGAGTTTTAATAAGGTGTATGCAAAGCTTGCCTCGGATATGAAAAAGCCCGATGCCGTCACGGTCATTTCCCGTGAAAATTATAAGCAGCGGGTCTATCCATTGCCTGCGACGGATCTGCTGTTTGTGGGGCGGTCCACTGCAGACGTTTTATCTGCCTACGGGATAAAAACAATCGGCGATATCGCGGAAGCAGACGAGGCGCTGCTCATTCGTATTTTGGGCAAACGGGGTAGGCAGGTACGCATTTACGCTCGTGGAGAGGATAGTGAACCAGTCCGAAAAGCAGACGAAAAAGAAGAGATTAAGTCTATTGGGAATTCCATGACTTTGCCTCGTGACGTGTCAGACAGGGAGGAGCTGAAACGGCTTTTATACGTACTTTCGGAAAGCGTTGCCGCAAGGCTTCGGGAATCGGATGCGGGTAAGTGCGACACCGTGCATATTTGGATTAGAGACGAGAATTTTAAAGAGAGCGGCAGACAAAAAAGAGTCCCTCCGACGGAGCTTTGCGGGGATATCGCAAAAGCGGCGTACGAGCTGCTTTGCGCGCATTGCCCGCCGAATACGGCGCTGCACGCGATAGGGGTTTCAGTTTCGGGCTTCGATCATCATATTGAACAGCTCCGCTTGGACGGAGGAGAAAACGGGGGCTATGATAAACGCAAGCGTGCGGAGGACGCCGTTGCAGGAATACGAAAAAAATACGGCTATGAAAAACTTCAACGCGGTATTGTTTTAGAGGACGCAGAGCTCGCGGGATTGGATATTAAGGGCAAGAAAGAATAAAATCCCCTAAAAATTGCTTGACAGCTACAAAAAAATATTGTAATATAGAGACACAAAAGCAAATGGGGTTATAGCGCAGTTGGTAGCGCGTTTGAATGGCATTCAAAAGGTCAGGGGTTCGACTCCCCTTAGCTCCACCACGTCGAAGCACCGCCTTACGTCAGCAGTTTGCTATTGCAAACAGCACGACAGACAGCGGGCTTCTCCTTTTTCCCAAAAATCTTTTGTTTCACAAAATATTTTCGGGAGCCCTAATAATATTTGGTGTCCTCGGTGCGTATTTCACACGCCCAAGTCCACCACGTCAGGGCAAGGCTATTTCGTCCACCGTTGCTACTGCAACGGCTTGACCTATGAGCCTGCCCTTCCTTTTTCCCAAAAATCTTTTGCTGTGCAAAATATTTTCGGGAGCCCTAATAATGCTTGGTGTTCTCGGTGCGTATTGCACACGTCCAAGTTCACCATACAGCGGGAGATAGGAAAAACAAACCTGTCTCTCGCTTTTTTTTGCGGGAATTGTTGCAAAAGCTGTGATCGAGTAAAATGCAATGGAAATCGTCAAGCAGTATCTAGAAAAGTGGGGCTATGTCCGCCTTAAGAACTTGACTTTTTCGCGCGTATGATATATAATGTATATAGAAAAGCAAAATTTCGACAAAAAGAGGTAAAAAATGAAACAAAAGAAAAAAACGATTGCCTTAATTGCGCATGATAACAAAAAAGCAGCGATGGTAAATTGGGCGCTTAAAAATAAGGGGGCTCTTGAAAAATATAACTTATGCGGAACGGGGACAACGGCAAAGCTCGTTGCCGAGGCTACCGATTTAACCGTCAAACGTTATTTGTCGGGGCCGCTGGGAGGGGATCAGCAGATCGGTGCGAAAATTGCGGAGAAAAAGATCGACATTGTAATCTTTTTCTGGGATCCGCTTGAATCTCAACCGCACGATCCCGACGTTAAGGCGCTTTTGCGTATTGCCGTGGTTTATGATATTCCTATCGCAACCAACCGTGCGACCGCGGATTACGTCATTCATTCAACAATGATCGAGGGCTAAAAAATGCCTATTATATATAATAAGGAAGTAAAACGTTGAAAAAATGCGCGAAAAATTTTGTTTTTTCGTGCATTTTAAATTTTTATAAAAATTTTTCCCAAAAAACGGAAAAAAGTCAAACAAAAGAGTTGACAAAGGGAAAATAAAGTGGTAAGATAGACAGGCTGTGTCGCGGTGCAAGTGAAAAAGGGCGAAAGAAGAAAAAAAAG
>JAFTSN010000010.1 GCA_017467275.1 Clostridia bacterium
CTTTCTTGATTTGATTAAAGAACGTTGTGCATCGGTCTATCCTCTCTTTTTATTTTCGGCTTGTTGCAACCTCGCCTAATTGGGAAAATTTTCCTTTTGTGACACTATTATAATCGATGTTTTGCATTTTGTCAATACCTTACAAGCAAAAAAAATTGTCATTTTTTGAAAGTTTTTCGGTTTTTTATTCGGCAATATATAAAAAACGGAAGAAAGCAAATTCTTCCGCTCTGTTTGATTTTTTCGTTTTTAGCGCGCCGTTTCAATATAAAATCTGCGCATTATCGGGCAAATTCAACACCCCCGAATTATCGCCGCGAATGGTATATTCATTCTCCGCATAGGTCTTATGCGGCACCATATAGACCCTTTTTTTCTTCCATCTGCCCACAACCTCGCGCGAGAAAAGGCGTTCATTCAAGATTTTTTTCATAATCCCCGCATTCAGCTCCACGACAGCGGCTTCATAGCCGTTTGCAAAGCATTCAAGAAGCTCCGCACGGATCTGCATAATGAGGAAAATATCGTCTAAAACGTAGCCCCGCGCCTCGCAATGCTTGCACGGCTTGACAACGTAGGATAAAACTTCCGCGCCCACCCGTTTTCTCGTAAACTCCGTGATACAAAGCTCGCTCATAGGCAAAACGTGGCATTTCGCCTTGTCTGCTTTCAAAAGCTCGGAGAGTTCGTTTGTGACCGCTTCTCTGTGCGCCAAATCCGCCATGTCGATAAAGTCCACGACAACGATTCCGCCGATATTGCGGAGCCGCACCTGCCGCGCAATCTCCCGCGCCGCCGCCATATTGACGGCAAACACCGTCTCCTCCAAGCTCTCGTTCCCGACGAAGTGACCCGTGTTGACGTCCACAACCGTCATTGCCTCGGTGTGGTCAATGACGAGATACCCGCCGTTTTCGAGAGAAACGGTCGGTTTCATCGTTTCCTGCACCAGCGAGAAAATTCCGTACTCGTGCATCATAGAACGCTCGCCCTTATAGAAAACGACTTTCCTTTCGGAAAGATCGCTGCGGAGCCGCACAAGCTTTAAAAGCCGCGCATACAGCTCCTTATCCCCGACGTACATTGCTTCCACGTCGTCGCCGATACTGTCGCGCATGATGCGAACGGGCAGATCGAGATCGCGGTATAAGAGCCCGCCCACGGGCGCGTCCTTTGCCGCTGCGCTCATCTCGCCGAACAGTTTTTTTAAGTACTCGCTCTCTTTTTTGAGCGCTTTTTTCGTTACCAGCGGGGCTTGCGTGCGGACGATAAAGCCCTCGTTTTCTCCCTCTCGCATCTTATCCGCCGTCTCGAGAAGCTTTTCCCGCAACGCTTCGTCCGTGATTCTGCGCGAAATTCCCAAAAAGCCCGTGTTGGGCAAATAGATAAGATTTTTACCGACAAAGGATAAATGGGTCGTAACCTTGGCGCCCTTGCTTCCCCGCGGCGGCTTGACAACCTGCACGATCACCTCGTCGCCCGCTTTTAATGAAACTTGCGTCGATCGAGACATGGTGCCGTCGTATTTGGAACAATCGGTGTAACCCTCGTCCATAGAGAGATAGCAATTCCGCTCCAATCCGCAGTTGACGAACGCCGCGTTCATTCCCGAAAGCACGTTCGTGACCCTGCCCTTATAAATGTTGCCGACGATCTCTCCCGCTTCTTCCTTTTCTGCGGCAAATTCAGCCAATCGCCCATCCTCCAACAGCGCGACAAACTGCTGACCGCAATATCGATCGAAAAACCATTCCTTTTTCATGACGTGTTTCTGCTTAGTCCCGTTAGTATTTTTCCGTACAACCGTGCAGTTCCGCATACCCCGTTTTCAAACACGTTCACGAATCGAGAGTACGTAACCCACCATTTTCAAGTATATCATATTTTTTTCGTTTTGACAAGAGGGTTTATCAAAAAAATATTGCCATTTTTCTAAAAGTAGCGGTTTTTTTCTTGTTTTTTGAGAAATTCCCGTATTTCCGAGCGGGCATCCCCCCGTTCAAACGCCTCCGCAAGCCCGTTTTGAGAGATCGTACCCAAATAATTTTCCTTTTCGTCGTAGACGTCGAGGACGAGATACCGCCCCCGCTCTATAAACCCGATCGCGCGGCGTAAACTGCAATTTCCGTCGACCGCCACCCGCTTAATCTCCACTCCGCGCAAAAACGCTTCCCGCGAGGAAAAATTCAGCTTGCAATACGCCGAACGGCTATCCTTGCCGTTCCCGAACGCACCCACGCCCAAAAACAGCCCGAACAGCAATAAGCTCGGCGAAAACCGCCGTTGAAAGCAAAACGCGGCAAAAAGAGAGAGTAACAGGGCTGAAAACACGAGCGTTATCCCCTTGCAAATTCGTCCCGCCCGCTTCTCTCCCAGCCTAATCGACAGGGCGGCGTTTAAAACTCTGCCGCCGTCTAAAGGGTAGGCAGGTATGAGATTAACCGCCGCAATCCCCAGCGAAACCCACGCTGCGGAGTCCGTGAACGCATACGTGTCGGGAAACAGCCACCAGAGCGCGACAAAGCCCGCCGCCGTCAGAAGATTGCACAAGGGGCCCGCGATCGCGACAAAAATTTCGTCTTTAAATCCGATTTCCGTCAGATCGCCGTCAATCACGGCGCCATAAGGCATCAGCACAATCCGATTGAGCCCGTAGCCCAGCCTTGCCGCGGCAAACGCATGTGCACATTCGTGTTGAAGCGCAACAACCGTTGCAAGCAAAAACTCGGGCAAGCGTCCGATCACGCAATAAACCGCGCCAACGGCAAGAAAGAGCGGATGCGCCCTCACCCGCCTTTCTGTTTGTTTTCTATCCGTTGAACGCGCGGGAGTCTCGCCCCCGCCCCGATTACGCCTTTTTATAACGTCCACGGGCTATGCTCACTCCGCCGCCTGCGCCCATGCGAGACAGTTTTCCTCGTCGACCGTGTAACAGCTCAACAGCTCTTCCCCTGAATACATCATAACGCGCACCGCCGTTTCCCCGTTGGAATAACCCACAGGCACGTTCGTATACACCTCGTCTCCGACGGCGTAATACACGTGGTTCAAGCCCCCGATCACACCATAGAAGCTGTCCGTGTGCGCAATTTTAAGATCGTAGGTCCCGTCGGCGTTTTTAATGACCTCGGCAACCTCGCCGTCAACGGCGGGATACACGCAGCAAGCGTCCGTGAACGAGAGAATCCCCGTCGGCGAAACGGTGATTTCAGCGTCCGAAAGTTCGCTGACCACGCTCGCTAGCTTAAAATCGCTATAAACCCTTGAATCCGTTTTCTCTGCACTCGGCGCAAGGGAACGGAAAAAGGTGTTGATGGCGCTCTCGGGCATAAACACGTTGGTCAAGAAAATCGCGCCGCACAACGCGCACGCAACGGCAAACTCCGCCGTTAAGGCAATCCCTGCCCGACGGGAAGCGCGCGCCCGCTTGGCGCTTTCATAGCCGTTTTCGCTCTCCGAAAACAGATCGTTCCCCGCCCCGTTCGCTTCGCTCGTCGCATACCTGCCCCACTCCTCCGTGCTTTCCGACGGCGTTTCAACGGGCGCATACGCACCGTAGTCGTTATAGACGTCGTAAGCCGCCTTTTCCTCGGGCGTACTATCGTACCCCGTCCTTGAAAAGCGCGCGGATTTTTTCTTTTTCTTGCCGCCGCCGCGAATGGGAACAGTGTCAATCCGCTCGTTTCCGTAAGCGGCGTAAGCGGTCTCGGGCGTCGCTTCAACCGCACCCAAAACAGGCTCGCCGCCCTTTACGCTTTCTGCGTTCTTTTCCTCTACAGGCGCCTGTTCTTCCGTTGCCGCGACCGCCGCCGCAGGTGCAGACGGCTCCGCGCTCACCTTGTCGTTGACCTTATCGATCAAGCGCTCTTTCAGATCGACGCGGGGCTTGGCGCGCGAGCGGCGCTTTTTCTTGACTACGTTCACAGTCGAAACGGGAATCTCCAGCATTTCGGCATACTCGATTTCTTCGTTCATACGGTTTTCTCCTTTTTGCGTTGTGTTCTATTGTATGCGAAGAAAATCAAGATCATGACCGCGAAAAATGTTTTTTCCCGACGAAAGCAATTATCCCCGCCGCAAAAAAATAAGACAGAGGAAATTTCCTCTGTCCCGTCGATTATGTTAAGCGCCGCCGAATTTTCTTATCTTCTCACTCTGCCGCTGCCGTCGCCTTGCACAAGCCCCTCCACCTCCGCTTCCGAAACGAGGCAGAAATCCCCCTCGATCGAATGCTTGAGCGCGCTCGTTGCAACGGCGAAATCCACCGCCTTTTGAAGTCCTGCGCCCTTTAAGAGCGAATGAATCAGCCCGCCGGCAAACGCGTCACCGCCGCCCACTCTATCCACGATCCGCACGGCATATTCCCGCGAAAACGCCGCCGTCTCGCGCGTGTAGAGCGCGCCTGAAATGACGTTATCGCTCGCAGAAAGACTCTTTCTCGTTGTGAGCGCCAAAAGCTCCATGGGAAAGCGTTCGAGCGTTTTCTCCGCAACCTCTTTTTCGTTTGCGCCGACAATGCCGAACACGTCGAAAAGCTGGGGAACGTTGGAAATACACACGTCGATATAGGGCATCATTTTTTCAAGCGTCCGACCCGCCTCTTCCTTGCTCCAAAGCTTCGCGCGGTAATTCAGATCACAGGAAATTTTCACGCCCGCCGCCTTTGCCTTTTGGCAGGCGGTGAGACAAATCTCCGCAAGTCCCTCGCTAAGCGCGGGCGTGATTCCCGTGAAATGGAACCAATCCGCACCCTTAAAAATCTCTTCCCAATCAAAATCGCTTTGACTCGCCTCGGCGATTGCCGTGTGCTTACGGTCGTAAATGACGTTCCCGCCTCTCTGCGACGCGCCCTTTTCAAGGAACATAATTCCCATACGCTCCCCGCCCCGCGCAATATGCTCCGTCCGAACGCCGAAACGGCGGATGGAATTCACCGCCGACGAGCCGATGTCATTTTCGGGAAGCCGCGTCACGAACTCCGCGCCCGTGCCCAATAGGGACAGCGCAACCGCCACGTTCGCCTCCGCGCCCGTGTACGCAACGAAAAACGTATCCGTCTGCAAAAAGCGGTTATATCCGGGAGGATTGAGGCGAAGGAGAAGCTCGCCAAACGTCACAACTCTCATGCTTTCACTCCCTCGACTGCGGCTTTAAAGCGCTTTGCGGTTGCCGTCACCTTGGCAAAATCGCCCTCTTTATAGCCCTCTAAAATCGCACCGCCGACGCCGCAGGCAAACGCGCCCGCTTTCAGCCATTCGGCAACGTTCTCAATCCCAATCCCGCCCGTGGGCATAACCTCGAGGTTGGGGAGAGGTCCCTTCCAATCCTTGATAACGGACGGGTTGAACTGCCCCGCGGGGAACGCCTTCACAACGTCCACCCCCAGCTCAAGCGCCGTGAGCGCTTCAGTTGCCGTTGCAACGCCGCAAAATACGGGCACGCCGTAACGGTTTCCCGTCTTAATAACCTCCGCATTGAGCGTCGGCGTGACGAGAAATTTCGCGCCGCTCAAAATGGCGATACGCGCCGTCGCCTCGTCAAGAACGGTGCCCGCGCCAACCAGCATTTTTCCGCCGAACTTCTTTGTAAGCGTCTCTAAAAGCGTGTGCGCATAAGGCACGGTGAACGTGAGCTCGATGCAGGTCACACCGCCCTCATAAAGCGCCTCGAAGCACTTCTCCGCCAGCTCCCCGTCCGAAAGACGGATGATCGCAAGAAGCTTCTCCTGCCGTATTCTGTTCAAAACCTCATATTTTTTCATGCTTTATCAACCCTCTTTTTCATAGGATATGAAAATTATAACACCTTATCCGAAAAAATGCAACAAAAAGAAAGGACCTTTTGCTTTTTTGACCGTTATTTGAAATATTCAAACCCCTTTTTTATACGCTAATCCTAAAAAATGAACGCGAAGACACATTCTCTCCGCGTTCATTTTTACTATCCAAACAATTTTATTTAATCTCCTCGAAATCGGCGGCACCGTGCTTACACAGCGGGCAGACGATGTCCTCGGGCAGCTCCTCGCCCTCGTAGACCCAGCCGCAGATCTTGCAGACGTACCCTTTCTTCCCCTCCGTTTGGGGCTTGGGTTTGACGTTCGCATGGTAGTAGGCGTAGCTCAT
The DNA here is from genome assembly GCA_017467275.1 of Clostridia bacterium. Classification (GTDB taxonomy): domain Bacteria; phylum Bacillota; class Clostridia; order Christensenellales; family Borkfalkiaceae; genus Scatosoma. The sequence goes on from JAFTSN010000010.1 coordinate 6,126, forward strand.
GGTCTCCTTATCCGAGATCACGCGCGCCTCGCTCACGGAACAGATAAACATTCCGTGCGTTTCAAGGTCGATATACTGCTCCACCTTAAGAGACATAAACGAATTGATATATCTGGGCAGGAACGCCAAGCCGTTATCCGAACGAAGCGGCTCGATATCCTCGAATTTATCCACGTTCCGTCCGCTTTGGAATCCAAACCTTTCAAACACCGCAAACGGCGCGTCCGTCGAAAGACAGTTGATGTTCATTTTCCCCGTCTGCTTTATCACGTGGTGAGAATAATTCTCCTTGTTGATCGTGACGGCAATGCGATTGGGCGTGTTCGTCACCTGCGTGACGGTGTTCACAATAAGTCCGTTATCCTTTTTTCCGTCGTTAGAGGTCACGACATATAAGCCGTAGCCGATGTTAAAGAGCGCGGTCAGATCGTTCTTATTCGCCGTGGAGGATTGACGGGCGATATATTCCCTGCAAAGTTCCTCGCCAAGCGCGGTAAGCTGTGCCGAGCTCTCGTCGTTAAGTGCGGAAAGGATTTTGACCGTCGTGTCCGTAAACGTGATGTTCTTGCACGCCTCGAGCATTCCCCGCATGACCTTTGCCGCCAAAGGCGCCCAGCTCCCGTTTTCAATGAGCGCAACCGTGCGGTTTTGGAAGTTGTGCTCCACAAGCGTTTCGATAAATTCACGCATAAAGGGGAAAATCCCCGCGTTGTAGGTGGTGGTTGCAAGAACGAGCTTTCCGTAGCGGAACGCGTCCTCCACCGCCTCGGACATATCCGTGCGAGCGAGATCGTGAACAACGACCTTCGGGCAGCCGCTCGCCTTGAGCTGTTCCGTGAGCTTCACAACTGCCTTTTTCGTGTTGCCGTAGACGGAGGTGTATGCAATTACAACCCCCTCCGATTCAGGCTCGTAACTCGACCACGTGTTGTAAAGTCCCAAATAATAACCGAGATTTTCCGTTAAAACGGGACCGTGCAGAGGGCAGATTTTCTCAATCTCCAACCCCGCCGCCTTTTTCAAAAGCGCCTGCACCTGCGCGCCGTATTTGCCAACGATACCGATATAATACCGCCGCGCCTCGCACGCCCACTCCTCCTCGACGTCGAGCGCGCCGAATTTGCCGAAGCCGTCCGCGGAAAAGAGCACCTTATCCGTCGAATCGTAGGTCACGATTACTTCAGGCCAATGCACCATGGGCGCGGCGACAAAGGTTAAGTTGTGCTTACCGAGCGAAAGGGTATCCCCCTCCCCGACAATTATTCTCTTGTCCTCGAACTCCGTGCCAAAATAATTTTTCATCATCTGGAACGCCTTTTGCGAAGATACGATCTTCGCGTTCGGGTATGCCTTGACGAAATTGAAAATATTCGCCGAATGGTCGGGCTCCATGTGCTGAACGATGAGATAGTCGGGCTTGCGCTTTCCAAGCGCGCTCTCGATATTATCGAGCCATGCGTGCGTGAAGCGGGCGTCCACCGTGTCCATGATTGCAATCTTTTCGTCAATGATCGCATAGGAATTATACGCCATACCGTTGGGAACGACGTACTGTCCCTCGAAAAGATCGATCTCGTGATCGTTCACGCCGATATATTTGATGCTGTCCGTTATAGTCATAATTTCCTCCGTTAATAGTACTATACAATATCATTATACCACAAATTGCGTATAAATCAATCAAAAAAACAAAAATTATTCTATGATTTTTCCGTCGGTCGTAACCGTTACCACCCGCCAAGGGATAAATTTGCCGCTTGCCTTTAACGCGCGCTTCGCCGCGTTCTCAATTCCACCGCAACAGGGCACCTCCATGCGGACGATCGTCACGCTCTTTATATCGTTGTTCGCAATGATATGCGTGAGCTTTTCCGCATAGTCCCCCTCGTCCAGCTTGGGACAGCCAATCAAGGTCACGCGGCTGCGGATAAACTCGTTATGGAAATTCCCGTAGGCATACGCCGTGCAATCGGCGGCGATCAATAAATTCGCACCGTCAAAATAGGGCGCGTTCACAGGCACTAGCTTGATCTGCACGGGCCATTGCGAGAGCTGACTTTGCACAGGCGCACCCACCGCACAAGCCGAATCCTCCCGTTTGATCGCCTTCGACTGTGTCCCAGGACAGCCGCAGGGCAGCTTCACGCCGGATTTTTGCATTTTTGCTTTGCGCACGGCTTCCTCGTCGTAGGCGGGAGCTTCCCGCTCCTCAAACGAGATGGCGTCCACAGGGCAAGCGGGCAAGCAATCTCCCAAACCGTCGCAATAATCCTCACGGGTGAGACGGGCTTTACCGTTCACCATCTCGATTGCCCCTTCGTGACACGCCGCGGCGCAAGCCCCGCAGCCGTTGCATTTTTCTTCGTCTATTTTTATGATCTTTCTAAGCATAATTTCCTCCGATTTTTGTTTTTTATCTCTTTTTTTCTTGCTTTTACGTTCCTATTATACTATAATATTTTTATAAAGTCTGTTGAATTTTCAACAAAATAGGGGTTTTATGCAAAAATATTTGGAACTTTTAAAAAACTGTCCGCTGTTTTTGGGGGTAAACGACGACGAGCTTATTTCCATGCTCGGCTGCCTCGGCGCAAGAGTCGTGCCGTTCGCAAAGAGGCAAACGCTGATGGAGGAGGGCGAACAGGCAAAAGAGCTCGGCGTCGTCCTTTCGGGCTCCGTTCAAATCGTGCAGGTGGACTATTTCGGCAATCGCAATATTTTGTCGGACGTCGAAACGGGAGAATTATTCGGCGAAGCGTTTGCGTGCGCCGAAGTCCAGTCGGTACCCATAAGCGTGGTCGCAAGCGAGGCTGGCGAAATCCTATTTATCCCCTACGCGCGCATCGAAGCCCCCTGCGCGAACGCATGCGGCTTCCATCGGCAGCTAATCCATAACCTACTGAAAATCGTCGCAGCAAAAAACCTATTGTTCCATCAAAAACTGGGGTTGCTTTCCAAACGTACAACGCGGGAAAAGCTGACGGCGTACCTCTTACTGCAAGCGAAGAAGAACAAAAGCAACCGCTTCTCAATCCCATTCGACCGACAGGAGCTCGCCGATTATTTAGGCGTGGACAGAAGCGGCTTGTCCTCGGAGCTGGGAAAAATGCGCCGCGAGGGCGTTTTGCGATGTCGGAAAAACCACTTCGAGCTCCTTTGAGACTCTTGAGCCCCGCCGTTTCCCTTTCACAAAAAAAGAGCAGCTTGGAATTTTTTTCCTTGCTGCTCTTTTTTGTTTTGTTCTCCGTTTACGCGCCGACGGTAAACACAGGCTTCACTGCACCCGCATAGGTGTTGTTGATATAATCGTATACTTTCTGCGAAAGCACCGCCTCGACAAGCGCCTTGATCTTCTCGCTGTTCTCGTTGCCCTTCTTGACCGCGATAATGTTCGCATAGAGCTGCGCCGCTTCGCCCGTCGCGCTCTCCGTGGCAAGCGCGTCCGCAATTTTAAGCCCCGAGCTGATCGCATAGTTCCCGTTGATGACCGCAATCGTGCCGTTATTTGCATTCTTCAAAAGCGCGGGGAGCGTGCTCGCCTCTGCCGCCGTCACAGTGTTCCCCTTTGCGTCCGCAATATCCAGCGTGGAAAGCGTATCGGAAGCGGAAACCCCCTCCTTAAGCGTGATATAGCCCTGCTCCTGAAGCACGAACAACGCGCGCGTTCCGTTGCTGCCGTCGTTGGGGATCAGAATGGTTCTGCCCGTCTTCGTCGTGTTGAACTCGTCCTTGGTCACGCCATTGCCGTAAACGCCGAACGGCTCGTAGTGCACCTTCGCCGCGCTCACGATGTTCGTGCCGTTATTGGCGTTGAAATCGTCGAGATAGGGCACGTGCTGGAAGTAGTTCGCGTCGATCTCGCCCTCGTCTACCGCGGTGTTGGGGGTCACGTAGTCGTCCATGATCTTGATTTTAAGCGTGTAGCCCTTAGCCTTAAGATCGTCCTTAACCTGTTCCAAAATCTCCGCATGAGGAGCCGAGCTTGCGCCGACGGTAATCGTGTTCTTATCCTCTTTACAGGACGCAAAAGAGAAGCAAAGCGTGAGAGCCAAAGCCGCGCTTAAAAGTTTTGCAAAAAGTTTTTTCATGATTTTTCTCCTTTATATTTAAAAATTTTTTTTATTTTTTGCTTTTTATTTTTCCTCGGCTGTTTTTGCCGATTTTTTCCTTTTCTTTCCGCCGATCCGCTTATCCACCCGCCGCACGGCGAACATGCCAAGCTCCTGAATGATCTGCACGATAATGACGATTAACACCACGCACACCCAGATCACGTCGTCCTTAAAGCGCTTGTGACCGAGGTCAATCGCAATCTGACCGAGCCCCGTACCGCCGATCGTGCCCGCCATCGCGGAATACCCGAGGACGGTGACCGTCGAGATGACCGCACCGATCAAGAGCGCAGGCTTTGCTTCGGGAAGCAGGACCTTGAAAATAATTTCAAACGTGCTCGCGCCCATCGCCTCCGCGGCTTCGATCACGCCCTTATCCACTTCCTTTAAAGAGGATTCCACCATTCTTGCAACGTAGGGCGCGGCGGCAATCACCAGCATGACGATCACCGCTTCGTTCCCAAGGCTCGTGCCGACAATCGTCTTTGCAACAGGCAAAAATGCCACCATAAGGATAATAAACGGGATACTGCGAAAGAAATTGACGATCACGCCGAGCGTTTTATTCAGCCATACAATAGGCTTTAAGCCGTTCTTATCCGTGATGCAGAGGATCACGCCGAGCGGAAGCCCCAAAAGATAGGCAAACGCCGTGGAAAGCACCGTCATATACACCGTTTCCCAAATCCCGAGCGCAATCGTTCCTTCCTCTAAAAGCTGCCTTAAAAGATCACTCATGGCTCAAATTTCCTCCTTGAAGAGAATATGCTTTTCACTCAGATACTCCGTGACCTTGTCCACCTCGTCCTCATTCAGCGCGATGACCATATGCCCGTGCGTCTTTCCCGCAATGGACTTGGTGTCGGCAAACAGAATATTCACGGAGACGCCCAAATCGAGCGCAAGCGCGGAAATGATCGGTCTGTCCGATAACTCGCCGCGGAAAATGAGTCGGAGCTTTTTCCCGCCCGAGGCACTCTGCACCGTTCGGATCAGATCGGGAATAATGAGCTCTTTGGCTATCGAGGACTGCGGGTCGGCAAACACTTCGGTCACGTTGCCGATCTCCGCGACCCTGCTATGATCAAGCACCGCCACCTTCGTGCAAACGCTCTCGATCACTTTCATTTCGTGCGTGATGATCACGACCGTCACACCCAGCTTTTGATTGATTTCCTTAAGCAGCTCCAAAATAGAAGCGGTGGTGTTGGGGTCGAGCGCGCTCGTGGCTTCGTCGCAAAGGAGATATTTGGGCTGGGTTGCAAGTGCCCTCGCGATCGCAATACGCTGCTTTTGCCCGCCCGAGAGCTCGCAGGGATACGCTTTCGCCTTATCTGAAAGCCCGACGAGCTCCAAAAGCTCGCTCACGCGCACCGCCGCGTCCGCTTTTTTCACGCCCGCAAGCTCGAGCGGGAAGCGAATATTCTCCGCCGCCGTGCGCTGTTCGAGGAGGTTGAAGCCCTGAAAGATCATACCGATCTTGCGGCGAATCTCCAAAAGTCTCTTTTTCGGCATCCCAACGAGATTTTCTCCGTCGATAACAACCGAGCCCGCCGTGGGACGTTCCAGGAGATTGATGCATCTCACAAGGGTACTTTTCCCTGCGCCCGAAAGACCGATAATCCCGAAGATATCGCCGTCCTCAACCGTGATATTGATATCCTTGAGGGCTTCGACGTCGCCGTTCTTGGAGGCGTAAGTTTTGGATAGGTTAATAAGCTCTATCATGATGGCTCCTTGGTGGAAATTTTTCTCTTGCAATAAAAAACGCTCGGGTGTTCAGACCCAAGCGCAGATTTCGTGTCGGACGGACGTTTACAAAGCAACGGCAAACGCCCCACGCATCTTCGCTTGGGGAGTTAACATTCGCATCATTCCGTTTTCTTTGCGGATTGCTTTCATTTGCCCTGTTCCTTTTTGAAAATTATGACTCTATTTTACTCGTTCATTTTTGTATTGTCAACTATTTTTCGCCCGTTTTTCAATTTTTATTTTTTATTTTTTGCCGCTTACGTGCATGCTTATAGAACGGTCGCACACGCGCAAGCGGGCTATATCTCTCCTCTTTTTCCTTTCCCCGTCAAACGATTTTTGTATAATAATAGTACTGACCGTCCTCGCCCGATTTTTTCATAACGGAGGAAAGCATCTTCTCCGAAGCGATATTTTCTTTCAAGCATTTTCCCTTGATTTTAGAAAGCTCCAGCTTATAGATCGCATACCCTGCGGCAAGGTTAAACGCATACCTGCCTATGCCCTGCCCGTCAAATTCAGGCAAAATGCGGACGCCGATCTCTGCCCCGCCGCAAAAGTCGAAATTATACAGTATAACCTCGCCGGCAAACCTTTCGTCCTTGCGAATCGCAAAGTTCATTGCCGTGCGCGAGGCAAAGTCCTTTTTCTGATCCTTATAGAACCAATCACGAGCAGGGTGCTCGCAGTCCTTTCGGTAGTCGTAGCCCCACCAACGGTTTCTTTCGTCGTCCAAACAAAGGCGGTTGTATTCGGGGATATCCCGTTCGGAAATCGGGGTCAGACAAACGCCGTTTTCTCCTCTGACCGTCGGCACCTTTTTTAAGCGGTTGAGCGGGGTCTTGATTTTCACGTCGTATTTTGCAAGAATCTCGAGAGGCTGATACTGAAGCTTGGAAATCCGCAAACCCCGACTGCCCGCGTCATCCTCGCGGTTGATATATTTCACGCCCCCTGCAAACGCCGTCGCAAACGCCTGCACCGTCGCGGGATACACACCCTCGTATTCAGGCAGCCCCTTTTCGATGTGATTGACGAGCGTTTCCCCACAGATCTCGCCGAGGGAAAAAGACAAAAGCTCCCCGTTTAAAGTGTAACCGCCCGCAAACGACCCGTTTTCCCCAATCTCCTCCGCCATGGCGCGCGCATATTTGAGCTCCGTTTTCGCACCCTTGCTCTCCGCTGAAACGCCCTTTTCCAAACGCTTAAAAAACCGACGTATCCGCGGCTTATCCAAAGCAGAAAACTTCTCAAAAACAGCCGTCGGATACAGCGAATGAAATTTCCGAACGTGGTTGCGCTGTCCCGCGTATTTCTTGCCCGAAAAACCGATAAAATCGGCGGCGAGATAGAGATAGTCGTCGGTGTTTCTCCGCGCGGACACCTCGATTTCGGGAAAGAGAGAGGCAATTTCGCAGATCATGCCGCGGGGCACGGCGCAAAGACGAAAAGGCGTGAAATTTTCAGCACAGAATGCCGCACATTCCTTTAAGGCGAGAGGAATACTCAAATCGCCTCCCTCACACCCGCAGCCGTTCGCCCTCCCCTCAAGGGATACGGGATAATTAAAGGCATATTGCCCGCCGCCCGTCTTTTCTCGGACGATTAAACACCCCGCCGCAATCGCAAATTCCGCATCGGCGTTTTTCCACATGAGCTTAATGCCTGCGGAATAGTCGCTAATCTTATAGCCGCAAATTTTATAATACTCCCGCAAGATTGCGATATTTTCTTTTGTCACCCGTTCAAAATTCATAATTTCCTCTCAGAATATTATAACAAATTTATAAACGTTTTACAAGCGTTTGAGAAGTTTTTAAGAAAAGGCAGTGAAATTTTGCGTTTGGCACAGACGGCGAGTTGCAAATCCTCCAATTTTGTGTTATAATGGGAAAAAGGAGTAAACTATGGCGAAAATGACAAGTAAGGAACGTCGGGCGCAAAAGCGCGCGGACGAAGCGAGAATGATAGCCGAAATGGATTCGGCAATGGCGGAGCTAGAAGAGGAAAAGGCAAAAACGCAACCGCCCGCGCCCCCCACGGACGGCAAGAAAAAACGCGAGGTCAAATACACCTATCAACCCATGGACGAATCCACCGTCAAACGCACTCGGCTCATTTTGGGCATTATTTTCGTTTCCATTTTCGTCGTATGGCTGATCATACGCAGCGTAACCTCCTAACCCACTAAAAGCGTCGAACGGACCCCTGCAAACCGCAGAGGTCCGTTTTTATTCGTCTCGACCATGCCCCACCCGTTCGAGGGTTTTTATGCCTTTTGAATCACAAGTTTCCCCTCTTTCACGGACACGGCGATCTTGTCCCCTGCCTCGAAGCCGCCCGCAAGAATGCTCCTTGCCAGCTCGTTTTCGAGGGTGTGCTGAATATACCGCTTCAACGGTCTCGCCCCATACACGGGATCGTAGCCGTGCTCCACGATATACTCCACCGCCCGTTCGCTCACACGGAGGGTGAGCTGCTTTTCTTTGAGCCGCGCCTCGAGCCCATTAATAAGCAGACGGACAATCCCGCCGATCTCCTTTTCCGTCAAGGGCTTGAAGAACACCGTTTCGTCCAGCCTGTTCAAAAATTCAGGTCTGAACGAGGACTTTAACAGCCGCGAGACCTCCTCTTTTGCGCCCTCGGAAAGGCTTCCGTCCTCCCCAATCCCCTCAAGGATCGCCGAAGATCCCAAATTGGAAGTGAGAATGACGACGGTGTTTTTAAAATCCACCGTTCTGCCCTGACCGTCCGTGATGCGCCCGTCGTCAAGCACCTGCAAGAGAACGTTAAAGACGTCGGGATGCGCTTTTTCGATCTCATCGAACAAGATCACGCAATAGGGCTTACGCCTGACCGCCTCGGTAAGCTGTCCGCCCTCGTCGTAGCCGACGTATCCGGGAGGCGCGCCGATGAGCCGCGACACGGAATATTTTTCCATATACTCACTCATGTCGATACGCACCATATTCTTTTCGTCGTCGAAAAGCGCGTGTGCGAGCGTTTTGGCAAGCTCGGTTTTCCCCACGCCCGTAGGTCCCAAGAACAGGAAGGACCCGATCGGCTTATCGGGATCGGCAATCCCCGCGCGGGAGCGCAAAATTGCGTTCGCAACGGCGTCCACCGCCTCGTCCTGTCCGATCACGCGCTCATGCAGGGATTCGGCAAGCCGCAAAAGCTTTTCTCTCTCTCCCTCCATCAGCCGCGAAACGGGTACGCCCGTCCAACGGGACACGACGCGGGAGATCTCCTCCTCCGTCACACGGTCGCGAAGCAACGCGTCCTCGCGCTTATGCGCCTCTGCGGCATTTGCCGTGCGCTCGCTCTCCTCAAGCTGTTTTTTCAGCTCGGGAATCTTGCCGTATTGCAATCGGGACGCCGCCTCGAGATCGTATTCCCGCTGCGCCTTTTCAAGCTGTGCGTTCGCCTGCTCGAGCTCCTCCCGAAGCTTTTGCACCCGTCCGATCGCGTTTTTTTCGTTATCCAGACGGCTCTTCATTTCCTTATACTTATCGCGCAGAGCAGAAAGCTCCCGCCTAATCTCTTTCAGATGCTCTTTCGAGAGCTCGTCCGTCTCCTTTTTAAGTGCGTTTTCCTCGATTTCCAGCTGCATAATCTTCCGCGCAACCTCGTCCATCTCCGACGGCATCGACTGCATCTCCGTCTTTATGAGCGCACACGCCTCGTCCACGAGGTCGATCGCCTTATCGGGCAAAAATCTGTCCGTGATATAACGGTTGGAAAGAGTTGCGGCGGCAATCAACGCCCCGTCCGCGATCTTTACACCGTGAAAGACCTCATAGCGCTCCTTGAGTCCGCGCAAAATAGAGATCGTGTCCTCCACCGTCGGCTCCGCAACAAGCACAGGTTGGAATCTGCGCTCCAAAGCGGGATCTTTCTCAACGTATTTACGGTACTCGTCGAGCGTGGTCGCCCCCACGCAGTGCAGTTCGCCCCGCGCCAGCATGGGCTTTAAGAGATTGCCCGCGTCCATCGCGCCCTCCGTTTTTCCCGCGCCGACAATCGTGTGCAGCTCGTCGATGAATAAAATTATACCGCCCTCACTCTTCTTGACCTCGGCAAGCACCGCTTTCAATCTCTCCTCGAATTCCCCGCGGAACTTTGCGCCCGCAATGAGCGCGCCGATATCGAGGGAAAAGACCTTGCGGTTTTTGAGAGACTCGGGCACGTCGCCCTTCATAATCCGTATGGCAAGTCCCTCGGCGATCGCCGTTTTACCCACCCCCGCTTCGCCGATCAAAACGGGATTATTCTTCGTCTTTCTCGACAAAATCCGCACGACGGAACGAATTTCCTCATCCCTGCCGATCACGGGATCAATCTTCTGCGCCCGCGCCTTTTCAACGAGATCGACGCCGTATTTATTGAGCACGTCGTAGGTCTCCTCAGGCGTTTCGTTTCTCACAACCTGATTACCTCTAACCTCCTTAAGCGCCCGCATAAACTCGGTCTGCCCGATCTTATACGTCTTAAAAATCCGCTTTAACTCCTCCTCGGGCTTCTCCGTAAGCGCGAAAAAGAGATGCTCGACGGAAATAAAGCTATCGCCCATCTCCTCGGCTTTCTTTTCGGCAATCACTAACGCCGCGTTCAGCATAGAGGAGAAAAATTGTCCTCCCGCGCTCACTTTCGGGAATTTTTTGATTGCCTCCAACGCCGCCGCTTTCGCCCCGCCGACGTTCACGCCCGTTTTTTTAAGCAAACTGCCGATCAGCCCGTTTTTCGCATTTAAAAGCGCATAGAAAAGATGGGTCCCTCTGACCTCTTGATTTCCGTATTCCTTGGCTGTTTCCGCCGCCGCTCCAAGCGCCTCGGCAGATTTTTCGGTAAATTTACGCATATCCATAATTTTTCATACCTCCTTTTTTCGTTCGTTTTATTTTTAAACCATTCCTTTTTTTCTTAAACGTATTTTCTTTAACTTTTCGTAAAATATTTTTCTTGTTGTATATTTATACAAATATTTTTGAATAATTATTTAATATTTTACCGTGCTTGGTTTTGTGAAATATATAAGGAAAGAAAAAGGCAGAAATTTTTTCGTAAAAAAGTAAGAAATTATTCCGTGCAGGCGCGAAATACGTTTTACTTTTTTTGCGTTTTCATGTAAAATAGGGTGGGATGTTAGAAAGCGGGTTTCTCGCGCGCGCTTCCCCGCGCTCACGGGCGCACCCCCATAATTTAGAAAAGTCGGGTTTTCCCGCGGAGGTTTCCATGTCTGATCAAATGAAAGAAAAAGTGAAAAAAACACCCCCTTTTAAGGCTCTGTTTTTCGTGCTCTTATCTCTCTTTTTCCTCGTTGGGCTCATATTCGGCGGCTCGTTCCGTTCCACGGGGAAATATTTTTATAACAGCGCGGCATCAGGTCACGCCGCCGTTTTCGACCTGAACGCGAACTCCGACCAAAAGCTTAAAACGGTCTACGTGAACGTGGGCAGCGTCTACGCGCCCGTCGGCTCCGACCTCAGCTTGACCGTCAAGCGCTATTCCTCCAAGACGTCCTCGACCTCCTACACGTTTGCGTCTGCCAAGGTGGGCGTGATCTATTCCGAGAGCGGCAAGGGCAAAAACGGCGCGCTCTTTAATTGGGTGGAGCTCACCTCGGACACGGCGCGCGTAGTGGCGTCGATTTCAATCACGACCGACTTCAACGCCGAGATCAACGAAATCGTATGCTTCGACGAAGGCGGTAGGCAAATTCCGCTCTCCGTGAACACGACCAACTCCAAGGGCTATAAATCGCCCGCAAAAGCGCTCGCAGGCGGCGTGGACAAGCAAAACTCGTTCACGGCGAGCCTCTCGGCGCGCAGCAACTTCACCGAGGAGGAGGCGTACACTCTGTCCGCAATCAGAAACGTTCTCGGCGGCTCCTCTTTTGAGGACGGAAACAAATACGTCGTCGATAAGAACTTCAATTCCCTCGGCACGCTGTTGACGATGCCGTTCGTCGCCGTATTCGGCGCAAGCACGGCGGCGCTCCGTCTGCCCTCCCTGTTGGCGGCTTCGGCGGCAATTCTCTTTTTGTGGCTGTTCGCCTCTCTGCTCTTTAAAAACGAAACGTGGGCGTTTTTCGCCGCACTCCTGTTCGCATTCGGCGGGCTGGCTTTTTCCGTCGCCACGCTGGGCGCGCCCTATGCAATCGTCGCAAGCGCGCTTTTGGGTTCCCTGTATTTTATGCAACGCTTTTTTGCAAAGGGTGTACCTTCCGCGCATATTTATAAGGGCGCGTCAAACGTCCTTTACTCGGGCTTGTTTGCCGCCGTGGCACTGTGCGTTGACCTTTCTGCCGTCTTCCCCGTGGCGGGAATTCTCGCGTTGTTTGCGTTCGGCTTACGCAGAATGAAGCTTGCCTACGCAAACGAAACGGAAAAGATTGCCGCCTCAAGCGTAAGTGAAGAGAAAAAGCAGGAAGCCGAAAAAACGGCAAAGGCAACTTATCGGCTCAAAATGCGGGTGACCTGCTCGTTCGCCGCAATCTCCTTTGCGATTGTCTCGTTCGTGCTCGTACTGCTCTCGAGCGTCATCACTTATTCGGCTTACGTCAAGGCTTACGACAACCCCGTGACTCCCACGCTCGGCTACGGCACCCTGCTTTGGAAGGGCTTATCCTCTGGGTTTGTCCGCGGCAATGCGACGTCCTTCACGGAGGCAAGTTCCTCGCTTGCACTCTCTTGGCTGTTGCCCTTAAAGCCCGCAACCCTCTATTCGCTCGTTGCAACGGGCGCAGGCGCGGACTATATCGCGAAAAACGCATTTATGAGCCCCGTCGTCACCCTCGTCGGATTGCTCTCGTTGGTGTACCTCCTTGTCCAAACCCTTTTGACGCTGCTCAAAAAGGACGCTTCCAAGGAAGGAAAACGGCTCGTCCGTTCGCTCGCCGTGATCGGCGGCGGGCTCGTCACCCTGCTTATTAAAGGGCTTGCGGCGAAAAACGTCTCCGTTCTCGACGGTTTCGCATTCTCCGCGCTTTGGCTGACGTTAATCCCCCTCGCCCTCAAAACGTTCGGCGAGAAGAAAAAACAAGAAAAGCTCTCCGTCGTTCTCGGTTGGACGGTTGCGGCGCTTTCTCTCGTCCTTTTATGCCTGTCTGCTCCCACCCTTTTCGGCTTCCCGATCAAGAGCGGTGCAGCAAAGCTCTTATTCGGCTGGATGAACTTTATCAACAACGGCTTTTTTCGTATTTGACCTGCGTTTGAAAAATCCTTTTAAGGCGGTAAAATTATGATCGCAAGAGTACAAAGCTATGCTTTGACGGGGCTCGAGGGCGTGCCCGTCACGGTGGAAACGGATATCTCCAAGGGGTTGCCTGCGTTTGAAATGGTGGGCTTGCCCGACGCCGCCGTGAAAGAATCTAAAGAACGCGTGAAAAGCGCGATCAAGAACAGCGGTTTGGATTTTCCCGCCCATAGAATAACGGTCAACTTCGCCCCCGCTTACGTGAAAAAAGAGGGCTCGGCGTTTGACCTGCCGACGGCGGTCAGCATCCTTCTCGCTTACGGCGATCTGCAAACAGCAAACAAGGAAACCGTCGCTGAAACCGTGTTTTTGGGCGAGCTTGCTTTAAACGGAGAGCTTCGCGCCGTGACAGGCGTACTCCCCGCACTCATATCCGCACGCGAACGGGGCGTAAAAAGCTTCGTCGTGCCCTTTGAAAACGCAAAAGAAGCGGGCTTTATCCGCGGCGTGAACGTGTATGCGGCAAAAAACTTAAAAGAGGTGGTCGATCATCTTTCGGGTCTTGTGCCCATCTCCCCTCTGCCGCCCTCCAATTTCTCCCCCGAGCAGGGCGAAAAACGCTCCTCGGACATGGCGTATATCAAGGGTCAGCCCCTTGCCAAACGCGCCCTTGAGGTTGCCGTTGCAGGCGGGCATAACATTCTATTCGTGGGCCCCCCGGGCAGTGGCAAGACCATGCTCGCCCGCGCAATCCCCTCGGTTTTGCCCGACATGAGCTTCGACGAAGCCCTTGAAATCACGAAAATCCATTCCGTTGCGGGTGTTTTAGGCGAGGCGGGAATTGTGACGGAGCGTCCGTTCCGCACCCCGCACCACACGGCGACGACCGTCTCCCTCTGTGGCGGTGGGAACAAGAGCGTGCACCCGGGCGAAATCAGTCTGGCGCACGGCGGCGTGCTGTTTTTGGACGAGTTACCCGAATACAAACGCTCCTCACTGGAAGCGTTGCGCCAACCCCTTGAGGACGGCGTAATCACGATCTCCCGCGCGGGCGGCACGGCGACCTATCCCGCGTCGTTTATGCTCTGTGCGAGCATGAATCCCTGCCCCTGCGGCAACTACGGTAGCTCTGCGAAAAAATGCACCTGTACCCCCAACGACATACGCCGCTACCGCGCCCGTATCTCGGGGCCTCTGCTTGACCGAATCGATATCCAGGTTGAGGTGGACAACGTCAAATACGACGATCTTGTCTCCACCGAAAAAGAGGAATCGAGCGAGGCGGTCAAGGCTCGGACGGACCGTGCAAGGGCAATTCAGCGCGAGCGCTTTGCGGGCAGCGGTATTTCCACCAACAGCGAAATGGGCGAAAAGGAACAGCGGGCATATTGTGCCCTCTCCCCCGAATGCTCGGCAATTCTCAAGGAATCCTTCGAGAACCTCAAGCTCTCCGCACGGGCGCGGGCGCGTATTTTAAAGGTTGCGCGTACCATCGCCGATCTTGACTATTCCGAACGCATCGAACCCGAGCATCTCTATGAGGCGATCTCCTACCGCACCTACGGCGCGGCGCAAAACAACGACGATCTGATATAAGGAGCGCATCTTGATTTTTTCAAGCGAAGAAAAAGCGTATATCTGGCTGGACTCCTTTCCGCTGACGGACGGAGAAAAGCGCAGTCTAATCGAACAAGCGGGCGGGGCAGTCCCGCTCGTGAAAAACTTTGCCCGCATTTTTCCGCAAACGGTTAAAAAGGAGAAAATCGGCGTATATAATAATATGAAAAATTCGCTCACAGACGGCGGAGAGTACTTCAAAGCCCTCCTCGCTTCTTATGAGCGCGAAGAGGTCCTCCCCGTCACGACAGCGAGCCCCGCTTATCCCGAAGCCCTGAAAAAAGAGAAAGGCGCGCCCCTCGTGCTCTACGCAAAGGGAGAGATCGAACTGTTAAAAACACCGCTGTTTGCCGTGGTCGGTTCGAGAATTACGCCCGAGCCCGTCATGGAAACGGGAAAAGCAATCGCAAAGACGCTCTCCGAGCACTTCACGCTAATCACGGGCACCGCCGAGGGCGGCGACTCTGCCGCGATCGGGGGCGCAATCGCGGGAAGCGGACGCGTCGTCTGCCTATTCGCGGGCGGGTTCCACGCCGCCAACAAGGGAAATCTTTCCCTGCTCAAAAAAGCAAAGGAGCGGGGCTTGCTCCTGTCGGCACGACCGCCGAAAGAGCCCGTCCGCGCCTTTTCCTACGACGAGCGAAACAAGCTCCTTGCGCAGCTTTGCACGGGTGTGCTCGTCATAAGCGCGGGCGAAAAGAGCGGCGCGCTCATCACGGCAAATTATGCGCAAAAATTCAAAAAGCCCGTGTTTGCCCTGCCCCATCCCCCGCTCTCGCAAGCGGGCGTAGGCTGTAACGCACTCATTAAAACGGGGGCACGGCTCGCCGAAACTGCCGAGGATATTTTGAGCGTGCTTTGTCCCGAACGGAAAAACGCAGGCTCTTTGGCGCCGCGGGGAAGCGTTCCTGCGCTCTCCGAGACAGAGCAAGCGGCGCTTGACGTTTTAAAGCTCGAAACAGAGCTCCCCATTTCTCGGCTCGCCGAACGGCTGTCCGTTCCATCCTTTAAAGTAAACGCAATCATCACCTCTTTGGAGGTCAAGGGCTTGGCGATCAGGACGGGCGGCAACCGCGTTGCAATCAATCCAAAAAAAATTTAAGTGTTATATAGACAAGGAAGGCTTATGGATCTTATCATCGTAGAATCGCCCTCGAAGGCGAAAACCATCTCGAAATACCTCAAGGGAAAATACCGCGTGGACGCGTCCGCGGGGCATATCCGCGACCTGCCCGTGCACTCTCTGGGCGTGGACGTGAAAAACAATTTCGAGCCCAAATACGTTAATTCCGAAGGGAAAGAGGACGTTATCCGCCGTCTCGCAGACGCAACCAAGCGCGCGGACAGAGTTTATCTCGCAACCGACCCCGACCGTGAGGGCGAAGCAATCTCTTGGCATCTTCAAACCGTTTTGGGTCTCGACGCGGAAAAAGAAAACCGTATTGAATTCAACGAGGTTTCCCAACGCGCCATCGAAGCGGCGCTGTTGAAGCCGCGTAAAATCAACTATAACCTCGTCGACGCCCAACAGGCACGGCGGGTCCTCGACAGACTTGTGGGCTATAAGCTCTCCACCCTGCTGAACCACAAAATCGACGATTCCTCCTCCAACGGCAAACGCTCCCTCTCGGGCGGCAGAGTGCAGTCCGTTGCGCTCCGTCTCATCGTCGAGCGGGAACGGGAGATCACCTCCTTTAAACCCGAGGAATATTGGAACTTAACAGCGGAGCTTCGCGACCAGCCGAAAAAACACGCCCCGTTCAAAGCCCTGCTCGAAAAGAAAGGCGCAAAGAAATACAAGCCGTCCTCTAAAGAGGAGACGGAGATCGTTTTAACCGCGCTTGCAAACGGAAAATTTATCGTCTCCAAAGTGAAAAAGGCGATTGCGAAATCGCACGCGCCCGCACCGTTCACAACGAGCTCCATGCAGCAGGACGCTTCAACCAAGCTCGGCTTCACCGCCCCCGAGACCATGAGCCTCGCCCAGCATCTCTACGAGGGTATCGCAACGGAAAACGGCGATCATATCGCGTTTATCACGTATATGCGTACCGACTCCGTCCGCGTTTCGCAGGAAGCGCAAAAAGCGGCGCTCGAGCGGATCCGCGAGGTCTACGGCGAGGAGTACGCCCCCGAAAAACCCAACTACTACGCCTCGAAAAAGGGCGCGCAGGACGCGCACGAGGCGGTCAGACCCATCGATCTTTCCATGACCCCCGAAAAGGCGAAATCTCTGCTCGATAAAAAGCATTTCGCCCTTTATAAGCTCATTTACGAGCGTTTCCTCGCTTCGCAGATGGCAGAAGCGAAATATAACAGCATGCAGATGGAGATCGACAATTCGGGCTACGTATTCAAAGCGAGCGGCAGAGTGCTCGTGTTCCCCGGCTTCACCGCCGTCTATCAGGACGTCTCGGCAAAGAAGGAGGACGAGGACGGCGTTGCCTCCGCCAAGCTTTTGCCCGATTTGAACGAGGGCGACGAGCTCGATCTCGTGAATATGCAAAAGGAACAAAAATTCACGAAGCCCCCCTTACGCTACACCGACGCTTCGCTCGTCAAAGCCATGGAAGAAAAGGGAATCGGCAGACCATCGACGTATGCGACGATCATCTCCAAGCTCGGTCAAAAATACGTCAAAAAGGACGGAAAATATATGGTTCCCACGCCCATTGCCTACGAGGTCGTGGATATGCTCGTTAAATGCTTTAAGGACGTCATGGACGTCGGGTTTACCGCCGACATGGAAACCAAGTTCGACGATATCGAGGATGGCGGCGTGGATTGGCGTTCGGTCATCGGCGGCTTCTACCCCGGCTTTGAGCAAAATCTTCGCGCAGCGTCCTCCTACGGCGACGAATTAACGCAAGATGTCTGCGGCAAATGCGGGCATTTCATGCTTCGCCGTATGGGCAAATTCGGCAAGTATCTCGCCTGCTCGAATTACCCCGAATGCCGCAACATCATCAGCGAATCAGAGGAGGAAATCTCCTCCGTACGCTGTCCGAAATGCGGAGAAAACATGATCGTGAAAAACGGTAAATTCGGCAAATTCCTTGCCTGTCCGAGCTATCCCGATTGCAAAACCACGCTTTCCATGCCCTCGGACGAGGAGCCCAAATTCGTCGGTAAATGCCCTGAATGCGGTCTGCCCATGACGGCGAGAAAGTCCAAAAAAGGCAAGCTCTATTATAGCTGTTCGGGCTATCCCGACTGCAAGTTCATGAGCTGGGATATCCCCACGGGCGAAAAATGCCCGACTTGCGGCGAGGCGCTCGTCTTAACCGCCCGCGGCAACAAAAAATGCTCGAATAAGGACTGCTCCTATAAGCTTAAGCAGGAGCAACCGAAAAAAACGGGCGTTGATCGCGCCCCTGCCTCCTTCCAATCCCCCGATTATGACGTCCCGCCTTTGATGGACGAACCCATTTACGACGCCTACGATCCGTACGCGCCGACGGAAAGCGGCATTTCGGAGGGTCGCGGCGACGATGAATAACACACCCGAAAAAGTAACCGTAATCGGCGGGGGATTAGCAGGCAGCGAAGCGGCGTATTATCTTGCCTCGCGCGGGATCGAAACCGTCCTCATCGACATGAAGCCGAAGAAATTTTCTCCTGCGCACGAAAGCGAAAAGTTCGGGGAGCTCGTCTGCTCTAACTCCTTAAAGAGCAACGATCCCTACTCGAACGCGTGCGGGCTGTTAAAGGAAGAAATGCGGCTTTTGGGCTCCCTCGTCATTCGCGCGGCAGACGAAACAAAGGTCCCCGCCGGCGCGGCGTTGGCAGTCGATCGGGATCTGTTTTCGGATTATATCACAAACAGGCTCCGTTCTTTAAAAACCCTGACCGTCCTCTCGGAGGAGGTGGAAACGCTCCCCGAGCCGAAAGAAAACGAATACGTGATCGTCGCGACGGGTCCCTTAACGGGCGAAGCCCTCGCCGCCGATATTGAAAAAAAGACGGGCGGCGCACTCCATTTCTACGACGCGTCCGCGCCCATCGTCTCCGCGGAGAGCGTGGATAGCGAGACGTCGTTCACGGGCGACAGATACGGCAAGGGCACGGGCGATTACATCAACTGTCCGCTCTCGAAAGAGGAATACTACGCATTCGTCGAGGCGCTTCTTTCAGCAGAAAAAGCCCATTTGCACGAATTTGACAAGCGGGAAATTTTCGAGGGGTGTATGCCCATCGAGGTCATGGCGTCCCGCGGCGCGGACACCTTACGCTACGGCACCTTAAAGCCCGTCGGGCTCTGGGGCGAGGACGGCAAACGCCCGTTCGCGGTGTTACAGCTGAGAAAGGAAAACGAATTCGGCACAGCGTATAATCTCGTCGGCTGTCAGACCAACCTCAAATTTGCCGAGCAAAAGCGGGTATTCTCTATGATCCCCGCACTCAAAAACGCAGAGTTTTTGCGCTACGGCGTCATGCACAGAAATACGTATATTCAATCCCCCGATGTTTTAAATGCGGATTTTTCGGTTAAGAATAACCGTAGGCTTTTTTTCGCGGGTCAGATCACGGGCGTGGAGGGCTACGTGGAAAGTGCGGCAAGCGGGTTGCTTGCGGCGATCCATATCGCGGACGAAATTTTAAACCGCCCCACCCATGTCTTTGACGAACAGACGGTTTTAGGCGCGTTATCGCGTTATATCTCCACGCCGAACAAGGACTTCCAGCCCATGAACGCAAATTTCGGCATCCTCGCGCCTATGGACAAGCGTATCCGCGACAAAAAGGAACGCTATCGTGCGCTCGCCGAACGCTCGCTTTCCAAAATTCGCGAGGCGGCGGAAATCTAACCCTTAAGGGTAAGGGGATAGTTTCCTTGCAGATTGTAAAGGCAGAGTCTTTACGCCTCGATAGCAATTTTCGCCAACACGACAAGCGAAACAGAACTTAAAAAAGAAAGCGCTCGTTTTCGCTTAAACGACGTTAGCCGTCCTTGCGGAACTGCCCGCAAGACGAACACAACCGAAGCTAATTTTTCACAGGAGTTATTATGATAGAATTCAGAGGAACAACGATTTGCGCCGTCAAAAAGAACGGCGTAACCGCGATTGCGGGCGACGGTCAGGTGACCATGGGCGAATCGGTCATTTTCAAAAACACGGCGGTTAAGGTGCGCCGTATTTATGGCGGCAAGGTCATTTTGGGCTTTGCGGGCTCGGTCACGGACGCCTTTTCCCTCACCGAACGTTTCGAGGGCATGCTCAATAAGTTTGCGGGGAATCTCTTGCGCTCGGCAGTCGAGCTTGCGGAGCTTTGGCGCAGTGATAAGCTGGGCAGAAAGCTGGACGCCATGATGATCACCGCCGACGAAAACACCCTGCTCATTATCTCGGGCACAGGCGAAGTCATCGAGCCAGACGGCGGCGTGTGCGCGATCGGCAGCGGCGGAAACTACGCTCTTGCGGCGGCACGCGCGCTCTATAAGGAGACGGATTATCCCGCAGAAACAATCGCCCAAAAGGCGCTCAAGATCGCGTCCGAGATCTGCGTGTTCACAAACGACAATATCCGCGTGGAGACGGTGGGAACGCCCGCCGCGTCCGTCACGCCCACCGAAAAACCCGCCCCCAAAAAGAGAGCGGCAAAAAAGGAGGATAAGTGAGTATGAATTTATCTCCCCGCCAAATCGTTGAAAAGCTCGATAAGTATATCATCGGACAGGACGAGGCGAAAAAAGCGGTCGCGATCGCACTTCGGAACCGCTACCGCCGCGCCCAGCTTCCCGAGGAGATTCGAGAAGAGATCACACCGAAAAACATTATCATGAAAGGCCCCACGGGCGTGGGTAAAACGGAGATCGCCCGCCGCCTTGCAAAGCTTGTGAAAGCCCCGTTCGTCAAGGTTGAGGCAACCAAATACACCGAAGTCGGCTACGTCGGCAAGGACGTCGAGGGCATGATCCGCGATCTCGCGGAATGCGCCTATCGGCTCGTTAAAACGGAAAAGGAAGAAGAGGTCAAGGCAAAGGCGACCGCGGCGGCGCAAAAACGCATTGTTCGCGCACTTGCGGAGTTCAAAAAGGACGAGCGCGGCGAAACGCCCAAAAACCTCTTTGAAGCAAATATCCTCGACGGGCTCAAAAAGGGCGACTACGATTCCACGATCATTGAAATGGAGGTCCTCGATAACCCGCAAGCCATGGAGCTCGTGCCCGGCGGCGCGGCGATTTCGCTCGGCTCCCTTTTCGGGGATATGATGCCCGCCAGAAAGAAAAAGCGCAAGCTGACCGTCAAGGAAGCCTTCCAGATCGCACTTGAGGAGGAGGCAGATAAGCTTGTGGACGAGGACGCCGTCCGCGCAGAGGCGTTATACCGCGCCGAAAACGACGGCATTATCTTTATCGACGAGATTGACAAAATTGCAGGCAAGGGCAACCGCGGCGGCGCAGACGTCTCCCGCGAGGGCGTACAGCGGGACATTCTCCCCATCGTCGAGGGCTCGACCGTCGTCACGAAATACGGTCCCGTCAAAACCGACTTTATCCTCTTTATTGCGGCGGGCGCATTCCACGTAGCCTCCGTCGAGGACCTTATCCCCGAGCTTCAGGGCAGATTCCCTGTTTCCGTCGAGCTCAAGAGCCTCACGAAAGAGGATTTCGTGCGTATCTTAACCGAGACGGAAAATTCGCTCACTTTCCAATACGCCAAGCTTCTCTCCGTGGATAATATCGAGCTTGTTTTCGATCAGGAAGCAATCGAGCGGATTGCGGAGGTGTCCGTCGAGCTGAATGCGACGAGCGAGGACATCGGCGCGCGGCGCTTGCACACCGTCATGGAATATCTTCTAGAGGACATCTCCTTCAATGCGGGCGGCGATTATCCCCCCTTCACCTTACAGGTCACGGGGCAATACGTCGACGAACACCTCTCCAAGCTCACGGGCGACAGAGACCTCAAAAAATACGTACTTTAACAAAAAGGAAAGGACAACTATGATCACTATTCCCAAGGGCACAAAAGACATTCTGCCCACAGATTCTTATAAATGGCAATACGTCGAAGGCGTGGCACGCGATATCGCAAAACGCTTTTCTTTTAAGGAAATTCGCACCCCCGTTTTCGAGCACACCGAGCTTTTCCAGCGGGGCGTGGGCGAGACGACGGACGTCGTAACCAAGGAAATGTACACCTTCCGCGACAAGGGCGACCGCTCGATCACGTTAAAGCCCGAGGGCACGGCGGGCGTGGCGCGTTCCTTTATCGAAAACGGCATGTATGGCGGCGTGTTGCCCGCAAAAATGTTCTATATCATTCCCGCGTTCCGCTATGAGCGGCCGCAGGCTGGCAGACTTCGCGAATTCCACCAATTCGGCGTGGAGTTCTTCGGCGCAAAGGGCGCGGATGCGGACGCGGAAACCATTCTCCTCGCACAGCAGCTTTTAGAAACGCTCGGGCTCAAAGTCAAGCTGTTTATCAACTCCATCGGCTGTCCCACCTGCCGCGCGGCGTATAATAAGGCGCTCAAGGAATTTTTCGAGCCCCACCTCGACGAGCTTTGCCCTGACTGCAAGACCCGTCACGGCAAAAACCCCCTGCGCCTGCTTGACTGCAAGGAAGAAAATTGCCGCAAAATCAATGCGAACGCGCCCTCTATTTTGGACTATCTCTGCCCCGACTGTGCGGCGCATTTCGAGTCTCTCAAGGATTATCTTTCGGCGGCGGGCGTGAGCTATGAAATCAATCCTCGCATTGTGCGCGGTCTCGACTACTACACGCGAACGGTGTTCGAGTTCGTCTCCGATAACATCGGCGCGCAGGGCACCGTGTGCGGCGGCGGCAGATACGACGGACTTATCGAGGAGCTCGGCGGTCCCGCAACCCCCGCAGTCGGCTTCGGTCTCGGGATCGAACGTCTGCTTATGGTTATGGATTCCTGCGGCGCCGATCTTCCCGAGGCGGATAAACCCACCGTGTATTTGGCGGGTATGGACGCGGCATGCCGTCAAAAGGCGTTCGTGCTTGCAGCCCAGCTCCGCAAACAGGGCATTCTCGCCGAAACCGATCACATGGAGCGTTCGATCAAGGCACAGTTCAAATACGCGGACAAGCTCGGCGCAAAATACGTCGCCGTGATCGGCGGCAACGAGCTCGAATCGGGCGTTATGAACGTCAAGTGCATGGCGACGGGCGAAAGCGAAAGCGTTCCGTTTGCGAACGCAACCGAATATTTTTCGGGTAAATAAAAATACTACTTTTAGGAGGAAAAAATTATGGTGAAATACGTAACGAGCGCAGAGCTCGAAGCGCTTTTAAAGACAAGCGACAAGCCTGTTTTTTGTGATTTCTGGGCAACGTGGTGCGGCCCCTGCAGAATGCTTGCGCCTGTATTCGAGGACGTTTCGGACAAATACGAAGACAAGGCGGTTTTCGTGAAAATCGACGTTGACGAAAACGAAGAAGCCGCTATGAAATACGGCATCTCCTCAATCCCCAACGTCATGGCGTTCAAAAACGGCGCGAAAGCGGATTCGAGCCTCGGCTTTATCCCGCAAGCGGCATTGGAAGCCTTTATCGAAAAAAATCTTTAAGAATATAACCATAGTAAAACGGAAGGCGCTTGAAGGCACCTTCCGTTTTTATTTGTTTTTCTTAACCGACCGAGCGAAGCGAATGAAGAATATCTCTACGCTTATTCCTGCGCCCCATTCTCCTCTTTCGTCCAGACCATGGGTACCCCGTTTTCGTCGTAATACCAATAGTTTCCGTCGTATGCCGTCCCATCTTCGCTTAACGGCGGTTCGCTTTCGCTATAATAATATCTCGTTGCGTTTTGCCAGCCTAATAACACCTCGGGAAAGTCTGTACGAGCGGGTTCCGCAAAGGTTATTTCTTCCCAATCTGTTTTCGTGCCCTCATAAAATATATTTTTTAATGCACCGCAATTAGTAAAGGCGTCTTGACCGACCTCTTTCAACGCTTTGGGAATCACAACGCTTACCAACGAATAACAACCTCTAAAGGCTTCTTTCTCGATTTTTGTTACCCGTGCGGGCAAAATAATCTCCTTGAGTGATTTGCAAACACGGAAAGTGCTTTCTTTGATTATCGTTATCGCCTCGGGAAGCTCCACCCGTTCAAGCGCTTGGCAGGAAACAAAGACTTCTTCCTCAATCTCCGTCACGCTTTCGGGAATTACAATACTTTTTAAAACCTTACATTGATTAAAAAGACCTTTTTTTAATTTTTTTAACCCTTTCGGTAAAACAACGCTTTCCAAACTCGGGCATTGCCGAA
>JAFTSN010000011.1 GCA_017467275.1 Clostridia bacterium
ATTTTGGCAAAATTTGTAAAAAAATAGTTGACAATCATAAAAAAGCATAGTATAATTATGCAAAATAAAGGCAGAAAAAAGCGGATTTTTGAGTAAAATGCTCAAAAATCCGCATAACTGGTGCGGTCGACAGGAATTGAACCTGCATGGAGTTACCCACAAGATCCTTAGTCTTGCGCGTCTGCCAGTTCCGCCACGACCGCATTGGAACGCTGTTATTATATACCAACCAAAACCTTTTGTCAACTTATTTTATCCCCTAATCCTAAAAAATTTCAGAAATTTTCATTTTCCTTTGTATAAGCTGCCGTGTAGGTACACACAATAAGTGTAAACGGAGGAAATTTTTATGAAAGCAACCGGAATTGTGAGAAGAATCGACGAGCTCGGCAGAGTCGTTATTCCAAAGGAGATCCGTAGGACGCTCCGCATAAAGGAGGGGGACCCTCTCGAGATTTTTACCGATCGTGACGAGCTCATGCTGAAAAAATATTCGCCCATCGCAACGATTGAACGATTCAGTGAAGCCACCGCGCGTTCCTTAAACGATTTGAGCGGCAAACTAGCAGTCATCTGCGACACTGACGGCGTTTTGCACGCCTACGGTGACGGTAAACGTGAGCTCGACGGAAAAAATTTATCCGACGAAATGGACAGAATCTTAAAGGAGCGCCGCAGTTACGTTGCAAACGCAGCAGAAGGCGGCGACATTCTCCCCCTCACCGCCGCGCGGGAAGAAGGCGTGACGGCGCAGGTGATCGTGCCCATCGTCTCGGGCGGGGACTGTCTCGGTGCGGTCGCCGTGCTCTCGAAAGAGGAGGGCGCGAAGCTCGATCAAAACATCGTCAACCTTGCGCGCCTCACCGCCGACATCTTGGCTAACCAATTCGATTGATTCTTCTTAAAACCACAGGGCAGGTATCCGTTTATCGCATACCTGCCCCTTTCGTTTTTCTGCAATAAACAAAAAAAATTGCACATACTCCTCCTATGCCCGCCGCCTACACCCACTACTTAATCGCATCCGAAGTATTCCACCGTCTGCCCGAACGGATCAAGTGTTCCGTTCTCTCGCCCCGCCTCTACGTCTTTGGCGCACAGGGCGCGGATTTTTGCTTTTTATACCGCGCTCTCAATCCTGCCGAGCTCAATTTCGGCAGATTTCTGCACGGCAACGGCGGTCTCCCCTTTTTCAACGTCCTCGCGCTTTTTGCCGCGCAAGACCCCGTTCTTTTTTCCTACGCGCTCGGCTATATCACGCACTATGCCGCCGACTGTGTTTTTCATCCCTACGTCTATTACGTCTCGGGAAACTCCCGCCTAAAGCATTCCCGCACGGAAGGTGCGCTCGACGCTCATTTCCGAAAGAGCATGCCTCGGCGACACACTGAGCCTTTTAACGCCGCTCTAACCGAAAAAGAACGCAATTCATTATTCACGCTCTACGCCGCCACAGCGGCACATACCGACCGCGCGCCTTTACAAAAAAATGCCTTTTTTAAGGCTCTTTCCGCCTATCGAACCTATGTCTCCGTCTATGCAAAAACGGTGGAAAAAGCGTGTCCTGCTCTACTCAACGGAGAACGCAAGCCTTGGCACTACCCCAAAGACGAGCGCATTATAAAAACGGACGGCGCAGACGAACTCTTTCGCCGCGCCGTTACCGACAGTATTAAGCTGATCGCCGATTTTTGCACCTGTCTACGCGAGGGCGCGGCGCTTCCGAGCGCTCTGTTCGGCAAAAACTTTTTATCGGGGCTTTAATTATTTCCCCAACGCTCTAATCCAATCAAATCTGGGCTTAACGTACTTGATTGTAAAATCATAGAAGCCCTTAGCGAGCGCAGAATCGGGGCCGAACATTTCCGAGATCTTAAAGCCCTTATTGAAATACTCGGGCAGATAGAGAAGAATCATCAAAATGGCGCAGACCGCAACAGCGAACGCAAGCATAACGAAGAAAGAGAGTGTGCCGTCAATAAAACGGAACGTCGCTGAACGCCGACGCGCCGAACGCGCAATCAGGCGAAGCAACCAACACAAAACGGTTACTAAAATTCCGCAAACAATCGAAAGCGTGAGCGCGCACGCGGCTTTACCAAGAACGGGTGCAAATTTCCCCACCGCCTTAATTTTTCCAATCAAACGCCCGTAGAACGCGCTGAGACTCCCGACGAAGCCAAACGGTTTCATGGCAGTGAGAGGCGAAATAAAGGGCACCACCAAAAAGGCAAACGCGGCGAGCGTTCCGACAAACTTCAAAATCCCTGAAAATCCGCGTAAAAATCCCGCTTTGAACCCGCCGACGGCAATCGCCGCGATCAAAGCAATCAAAAGAAGATCGAAAGTATAGGAATAGACGTATCCCCAAAGCTTGGACACAACCGTATTTTCGCTTGAGTAGACAGCCGCAAGCTTCCCCGCAAACGGCGTCGCGCTGATCACGACGAGCGCCACACTCGCGATCGCCGCGAGCATAACCGCTGTCTGAATCACCGCGAAAAGCCCGCCCACGAAGCGGTTAAAGCCGCCGATTTTACGGGGTTTCTTCTTCCCGTATGTAGGATCGGGGACGTACTCGGTCAGCTCTTCCTCCCGATAATCGTCATCGCCGTCGTCATTATCCGCAGGCTCGACGTAAGTCGTTTGCCTATAATAATAAGAAGGATCCTCTTTCTTTCTCGGGCGAGCAAGCACCTTAAAAAAGCCGAATACGATACAGGAGACTAAAATCGCCGCAATTGCAACGGACAAAGCGCCGACAAAGTTCTTGATCTCGGGCGCAAGATTGGAAAGCGCCCCCATTTTGAGCACGGGGTTTTTGTCGTGAAATTTGATCTCGACGAGGAGAAACAGCGTCGAAGCCACTCCCCACACGAGCGCACCCCAGCCCATTCTCGAACAACCCCTTGCACAGCCGATGATAAACACGATCAAGGCGATTAACGACGCCGCGCCGATCACAAAATATTTGAGGTTATTCATAATAAAGGCGGGCATCGCCATTATTGAATATAACGTAGGCATAATTCTTCCTCCGAAGAAATTTATTTATTGAAATTATCCTTCAAGGACACGATCTCGGACAAAACGAGCGTTCCGTCCTCTTTCGTACATTTTTTATAATATCCGATTCGCATGAGCTGGAAAGCCTTGCCGTCCTCGCTCTCCGCAAGATAGGGCTCCGCCTTACCATTATAAATATGCTCGCTGTCGAGATTCATTCGTTCCCCGAAGTCCTGACCCGCATATTCCGCGTCCTTTAAAAGATAGGAATACTTTCTGATCTCCGCGTCCACCGCCGTTTCCGCGTTCACCCATTGAATCGTCCCTTTGACCTTGATTCCGCTCGTGTCGTTCGACGAACGGCTCTCGGGGATATAGGAGCATAAGAGCTCGCAAACCTCTCCGTCCGCCCCTTTAATCACTTCGTCGCAACGGATAATATAGGCGTTTTTCAAGCGCACGTAGCCCCCTTCTTTGAGCCGCTGATACTTGGGCGGGGGGTCGAGCGAGAAGTCCGCTCTGTCGATATACACCGTCTTTCCAAAACGCACCTTGCGGGTACCCATGTCCGGTTTCAACGGATGCAACGCCGTCTCAAGATCTTCGCTTCCCTCGTAGTTTGTGAGGGTGATTTTGAGGGGATCGACAACCGCCATCGCGCGCTCCGCGTTCTCGTTTAAGTTTTCGCGGATACATGCCTCAAGATAGGAGAGCTGACACTCGGAATTGGCTTTCACAATGCCGATCTTACGGCAGAAATCAAGAAGCGCTTCGGGCGGCACGCCGCGGTTGCGCAGTCCCGTGACCGTCGGCATACGCGGATCGTCCCAGCCGTGCACGTGTCCCTCCTCCACCAGCTTTTTCAAATACCGTTTGGACATAACTGTGTTCGTGACGGCAAGCCTAGCAAACTCGATCTGACGGGGCTTGGGGGCAAATCCCAAATTGATCCCGACCCAATCATAGAGCGGTCTGTGGTCCTCGAACTCAAGAGTGCAGAGGGAATGGGTCACACCCTGCAAATAGTCGCAAATGGGATGCGCGTAGTCATACATGGGATAGATACACCATTTATCCCCCGTGCGATGATGGGTACAGCGCAAAATTCTGTAAATGACGGGGTCTCGCATGTTCATATTGGGCGAAGCCATATCGATCTTCGCACGCAAGCACTTGCTTCCGTCGGGATATTTCCCCGCTTTCATATCGCGGAAAAGCTGTAAATTCTCCTCCGCGCTGCGGTTTCTGTAAGGGCTGTCCTTCCCCGCCTCCGTGAGCGTGCCGCGGGTTGCGGAGATTTCCTCGGGAGAAAGGTCGCAAACGAACGCTTTCCCGTCCTTGATCAGCCTTTCGGCATACTCGTAGATCGCGTCGAAGAAATCGGACGCATACACTTCCTTTGCCCAACGGTAACCGACCCACGCGATATCGCGGCGAATGGCGTCGACGAACTCCGTCTTTTCCTTGGACGGATTAGTGTCGTCGAAAAACAGGTTGCACTTGCCGCCGTATTTTTCCGCCGTGCCGAAATTGACGAGCATGCTCTTGACGTGCCCGATATGCAAATACCCGTTGGGTTCGGGCGGAAAACGGGTCTGGATCGCGGAAACTTTCCCCGCGTCGAGATCCTCGTTTATAATCTGTTCGATGAAATTGGTTGCTTCGATGGTTGCCATTCGTTCCCTTCCCATAGAATTTTTTTCGTCTTTTCCCCGCTCAATCGCTTCGACGATACAATATCACCTCTATATTATAGCACATATTTTCGGAAATGGGAATAAGAAATGAAAGGTTTTTTTCGTTTTTTCAAAAAAAATCCGAGATGGACAGAAAAACGCCGTAAAAACGCCTCAACGCCGTCCCACGCCTTTCTGCACCCCCTGCTTTTCAAATTCTTGAAAATATAGCCGCATTGCCTTTAAAACGATTGACTTAAAAAGGGAAAAACCTTATAATAATGACAATACGAATATTCGCCTCGCAATTCCATGCGGCGGCGGAAAAGGAGAAAGTATCATGGCAGAAAAAAGAGCGGTGACGATGGAAAAGCTCGTTTCCCTTTGTAAAAACCGCGGGTTTATCTTCCCGGGCAGTGAAATTTACGGCGGGCTCGCGAACACGTGGGACTACGGTCCTTTGGGCGTAGAGCTCAAAAACAACGTCAAAAAGGCGTGGTGGAAAAAATTCGTGCAGGAAAACCCCTACAACACGGGCGTAGACTGCGCAATCCTCATGAACACCCGCACGTGGCAGGCTTCGGGGCACCTCGGCGGCTTCTCCGATCCCCTCATGGACTGCAAGGCTTGCAAGGCGCGCCACCGCGCGGATAACCTCGTCGAAAACTACGTTGAGAAGCATAAAATGGACGTCTCCGTGGAGAGTATGGACAACGACGCGCTCGAAGCGTTTATTTCCGAGCATAAGATTGTTTGCCCCGTCTGCGGCAACTCCGATTTCACTTCTATCCGCAAGTTCAATCTGATGTTTAAGACCTTCCAAGGCGTCACCGAGGACAGCGCGAACACCGTCTACCTTCGTCCCGAAACGGCGCAGGGCATCTTCGTGAACTTCCAAAACGTCCAGCGTTCGACCCGTATGCGCGTGCCGTTCGGTATCGCACAGATCGGTAAATCCTTCCGAAACGAGATCACGCCCGGCAACTTCACGTTCCGCACCCGCGAATTCGAGCAGATGGAGCTGGAGTTCTTCTGCAAGCCCGGCACCGACCTCGAATGGTTTGAATATTGGAAAAACTTCTGCCGCGATTGGCTTCTTTCCCTCGGTATGAAAGCGGAAAATCTGCACCTGCGCGATCATTCCCCCGAGGAGCTGTGCTTCTATTCCAAAGCGACCACCGATTTTGAATATAACTTCGCATTCGGCTGGGGCGAGCTTTGGGGCGTCGCCGACAGAACGGACTACGACCTTTCCCAGCACGCCAAGGAATGCGGCAAGCCTATTGACTACACCGACCCCGTCACGGGCGAAAAATACGTGCCCTACGTCGTCGAGCCGTCGCTCGGCGCGGACAGAGTGGTGCTCGCGTTCCTCACGGACGCCTACGACGAGGAAGTCGTCGACGCGGAAAAGAACGATATCCGCACGGTGCTCCGTCTGCACCCCGCGCTCGCGCCCTATAAGTGCGCCGTCCTGCCCCTTCAAAAGGGCCTTTCGGAAAAAGCGGACGAAATCTACGCGGCAATGCGCAAGAAATTCCCCGCGACCTACGACCTCACGGGCTCGATCGGTAAGCGTTACCGCCGTCAGGACGAGATCGGCACCCCGTTCTGCGTGACCGTCGATTTCGAGACGCTTGAAAACGGCACCGTGACCGTCCGCGACCGCGACAGTATGGAACAAATCCGCGTTTCCGTGGAAGAAGCGATCAAATATATCGAAGAAAAGATCGAATTTTAACGAAAAATACGGAAAATAGGCATAAAAAGCGTTGATTTTCTCATAAATATACGCTACAATAGTATTATATCCCAATAAGGAGTTTAACACAAGTGGACCCAGAAGGCAGTAGCACCTCTGCTCCAACAAAGGCAACGATTGAATCGGCATAACTTTTGCACGTTTTGCAGAAGTTATGCCTTTTTGCGTGTTTTTATTTAAAAAAATCCTCAAATTAACATAGGAGACCCTTTATGTTTGGAGCAATCATATTACAAATTATACTTATCTTTTTAAACGCGGTTTTCGCAAGCGCGGAAATCGCCGTTATCTCCACCAACGAAACCAAGCTATCCAAGCTTGCCGAAAAGGGAGACAGACGCGCCTCGAAGCTTCTCAAGCTCACGGAGCAACCCGCGCGCTTCCTCTCCACCATACAGGTGGCAATCACGCTCGCAGGACTTTTAGGCAGTGCGTTCGCGGCTGAAAATTTCGCGGGCCCCTTGGTCAAAGTCCTGTTAAAGACGGGGATTCCCCTCTCTTCGGGCGCGCTTCATTCTATCTGCGTGATTTTGATCACGCTCATTCTTGCCTATTTCAACCTCGTGTTCGGCGAGCTCGTGCCCAAGCGTATTGCTATGAAAAACGCGGAAAAAATGGCGCTCGGCATGTCGGGTATGCTTCGCGGCGTATCCGTGATCTTCGCGCCGATCGTTTGGCTTTTGACCAAATCCACCAACGGCGTTTTGCGCCTTTTCGGCATCAATCCCGAGGAGAGCGACGAGCAGGCGACGGAGGAGGATATTATCATGATGGCGGAAGCCGTCAGCGAGCAGGGACTTATCGACACCGAGGAAAACGAGTTTATCAAAAACGTGCTCGAATTCAAGGAGCTGACCGTCGGGGAAATCTGCACCCACCGCAAGGACACCGATCTCCTGTTTTTAAGCGACGGTCAGGAAAAATGGGAACAGAAAATCAACTCCACCCGCCACACCTATTATCCCGTGTGCGATAAGGACGTGGACGACGTCGTTGGGCTCCTCTGCACCAAGGATTATTTCCGCTTACGGGACCGCTCGCGCGAAAGCGTTATGAAAAACGCCGTTTCCGCACCCGTGTTCGTCGCGGAGAGCATGCCCGCAAACACCCTTTTCTACCGCATGAAAAACACCCGCGAATATTTCACGGTCGTGGTGGACGAATATGGCGGCATGAGCGGTATCGTGACCCTGCATGATCTTTTGGAGCTGCTTGTGGGCGACCTCACGGACAAGGGCGAGCAGGAAGAATATAAGATCACGCCCATGGGCGAAAATAAGTGGGAAATCGTCGGCTTTGCGCCCCTGGAAAAGGTGGAGGAAACCCTCGGCGTGAGCTTCCCCGAGGAGGAGAGCGAGGAATACGAGACCTTTGGCGGCTACGTCTGCGGCATTTCGGGCACGGTGCCTGAAGACGGCTCCACGTTCTCTCTCGAAACCGAGCTAATGAGCGTGAAAGTGCAATCGGTGGTCAACCGTTGTATACGGAAAATGACCGTTACGATCCACCCGCCCAAAGAAAACGAGGAATAATCAATCCGTTTAAAACACCGCGTGAGGAAGCTTTCCCCGCGCGGTGTTTCGTATGCAAAAATATTTATTTTACCTTACTATTTTAGACGTATCCCCTTCACGTTGCAGCCCCATTCTCCTCTTTCGTCCAGACCATGGGTACCCCGTTTTCGTCGTAATACCAATAGTTTCCGTCGTATGCCGTCCCGTCTTCGCTTAACGGCGGTTCGCTTTCGCTATAATAATATCTCGTTGCGTTTTGCCAGCCTAATAATGCCTCGGGAATATCGGCGTAATCACTTTCTGTTTCAATAGCTATTTCTTTCCATTCCGCCTCTGTTCCCGCGTAAAATATGTTTTTTAAAGCGTTGCAACTGGTAAAAGCGTCTTTTCCGATCTCCTTAACTCCTTTTGGAATCACAACGCTTACCAACGAATAACAAGCTAAAAATGCATTTTTCTCGATTTTCGTTATCCCTGAGGGCAAAATAATCTCCTTGAGTGATTCGCAAACACAGAAAGTTCTTTCTTTGATTATCGTTATCGCCTCGGGAAGCTCCACCCGTTCAAGCGCTTGGCATAAATCAAAGACTTCTTCCTCAATCTCCGTCACGCTTTCGGGAATTACAATACTTTTTAAAACCTTACATTGATTAAAAAGACCTTTTTTTAATTTTTTTAACCCTTTCGGTAAAACAACGCTTTCCAAACTCGGGCATTGCCGAA
>JAFTSN010000012.1 GCA_017467275.1 Clostridia bacterium
TGCTCCTCGCTATAACGGATAGATAAATATAAGCCCTCGGGCGAAGAAAGCGTTTCCTTTTTAAAATCAGGCGTGCGGCTTTCGCCGCACGCCGACATACCGCCTATACACAACAGCGATATGATTCCTATACAAATGTGTTTAATGCTCCTTTTCATACTTTCTCCTGTTTTTC
This sequence comes from Clostridia bacterium, assembly GCA_017467275.1. Lineage (GTDB taxonomy): Bacteria > Bacillota > Clostridia > Christensenellales > Borkfalkiaceae > Scatosoma. The sequence continues at coordinate 176 of JAFTSN010000012.1, forward strand.
ACTCTCGGAGCCACTATAACAAAAACCGATCTCACTTTGGCACGCTGATTTTTTATCGGTCTTTGTCACAGCGACGCCTTGATTTTGCTTCTTTTACTTTCTTGATTTGATTAAAGAACGTTGTGCATCGGTCTATCCTCTCTTTTTATTTTCGGCTTGTTGCATCCTCGCCTAATTGGGAAAATTTTCCTTCTATATTTTTATTATAATCGACGTTCTGTATTTTGTCAACTGTATAAATGCAAAAAATTGCAGCTTTCTTTAATTTTTTGTTTTAAGACACGTTTCTCAAAAAAAATATCTCTTTTGAATATCGTCGAGGTGTTCAAAAAAAGATTCGTTTCCTGAAAATCCTTTTTTAAAATGTCGTTCAATCCTGCGCTTTTCATTAGAAACACCTTTCTTTAACGTTATTTCCCGCCCCTCTACTTTTTTCTTGATAAAACCGTCGGATATATATTCGATTCTTATTTTCCGTATGGACAAAAAATTGGAGAAAAGTCAATATTGCCAGATCATAACAAATAAATTCCTCGATTTCAATACGAGAATGCTCAATTCGCCAATGTTCCCTCGCCTCTTTTATTATAGATAAAAGCTTTATTTCCGTCATTTTTGACCTCATTTAACTATATTTCTATTTAAAAATTCATCAAACTATTTCCCGTTTAATATTATTATATAGACGTTTTTCGTCTTTATCAAATATTATAAACGTTTTTTTGTTATAATTTTCACATGAAGATATTATTTGCAGAACGAATCAAATACTTAAGAACAGAAGCAGAGTTTAGTCAACATTACCTCGCTAAAAAATTAAATACAGGACAACCGAGCATTTCCCATTGGGAAACGGGACAAAGCGAGCCCGATATGGAAACGCTGTGGTTACTTGCCGATTTATTCGACGTGTCTGTGGATTATTTACTTGGACGAGAGGAATTTTAATTTTTTTGATTTTTTCACAAAATATGATAATTTTTATAAAAAAATAAATTTTTAAAAAATTTTTTCAATACAGTTTACTTTTCCCGTTCAACATGCTACAATATACTTGTAAATCGGTTGAGGGATAACCTCCACTGAAATACAGCCTAAATATGCTCATCATTTTCCCCCTTATCATATTGGTAATCGTCTCGGAGCCGCAAGGTTTCGAGGCGATTATCGTTTTCGCATAACTTTATAAGCGCAAAAAAAGACTTCCCGTGAAGCTCAAGGGAAGCCTTTTTGTTTTAATTCCTACGATTAAAGCTCTGCGAAATACTTAATCGTTCTAACCATCTGGCTCGTGTAGGAGTTCTCGTTGTCATACCAAGAAACAACCTTAACAAGCGTGGTGCCGTCGCCCATGGGCATGCACTTCGTCTGCGTAGCGTCGAAGAGCGAGCCATACGTGATGCCGACGATATCGGAAGAAACGAGCTCTTCTTCGGTGTAGCCATAGGAAGCGGAAGCCGCCGCCTTCATTGCGCCGTTGACCGTAGCCGCGTCAACCTCGCCCTCGCAGATCGCGATAAGCTGGGTAAGGGAACCGGTGGGAACGGGAACGCGCTGTGCGCAACCGTCGAGAACGCCGTTGAGCTCGGGGATAACAAGACCGATTGCTTTCGCCGCACCCGTGGAGTTGGGAACGATGTTCGCAGCCGCCGCGCGTGCACGGCGAAGGTCGCCCTTTCTGTGGGGTCCGTCGAGAACCATCTGGTCGCCCGTGTAAGCGTGGATCGTGGTCATATAGCCCTTCTTGATCTTCGCAAGCTTGTTGAGCGTGTTCGCCATGGGAGCAAGACAGTTCGTCGTGCAGGAAGCCGCGGAAATGATGGTGTCCTCTTTCTTAAGGGTCTTTTCGTTTACGCTGTAAACGATGGTGGGAAGATCGTTGCCTGCGGGAGCGGAAATAACGACTTTCTTTGCGCCTGCTTTGATGTGCGCTTCGCTCTTCGCCTTGGAGCAGTAGAAGCCCGTGCACTCAAGAACAACGTCAACGTTGAGCTCGCCCCAAGGGCAGTTCGTAGCGTCTTTTTCGGCATAGATTCTGATGGTCTTGCCGTTGACGGTGATCGTACCCGCTTCGTCGTCCGCGGAAACGGTGTCCGCAAGAGCATATCTGCCCTGCGCGGAATCGTACTTCAAAAGGTGCGCCAGCATTTTGGGACTGGTAAGATCGTTGATAGCGACGATTTCATAGCCCTCTGCGCCGAACATCTGTCTGAACGCAAGACGGCCGATACGACCGAAACCGTTGATTGCAACTTTAACATTTGCCATAATAGAAATCCTCCAAATTTATGTTTTTTATTTTTTCTGACTGACTTTTTCATGCGGCGCAAGACGCCTTGTCCAACGCCGAAATTATTCTACCACACTTTTTTTCTTTCGTCAATGAAATTTAAGGGGTGCGGCAAATTTTTAATCGCTCTTTTACGCCTTGTTTGCCGAGCCGAGCACGTTCACAATCTTGTGCTTAACCATCTCTTTCATCATGACGCGCGCGTCGCCGAGATACTGACGGGGGTCGAAATGATCGGGATGCTCCGCAAAATGCTTACGGATCGCCGCCGTGAAGGACACGCGAAGGTCGGAGTCGATGTTGATTTTGCAAACTGCCATTCTCGCCGCTTTCAAAAGCTCGGATTCGGGAATACCGATCGCGTTGGGCATGCTGCCGCCGAATTCGTTGACCATAGCCACCTTGTCCTGAGGGACGGAGGAAGCGCCGTGCAAAACGATGGGGAAGCCGGGCAGACGTCTGCCGATCTCCTCGAGGATATCCAAGCGGAGCTTGGGATCCTGACCGGGCTTGAACTTATAAGCGCCGTGCGACGTGCCGATCGCGATTGCAAGCGAATCGATACCCGTCTTTTCCGTGAACTCCTGCACTTCGTCGGGAGAGGTGAACTGCGCGTCGGCAGCCTCCACCTTAACGTCGTCTTCGATGCCCGCGAGCTTTCCAAGCTCCGCTTCCACAACGACGCCTCTTGCATGCGCGTACTCAACGACCTTCTTCGTGAGCGCGATGTTCTCCTCCCAAGGCTTCGAGGACGCATCGATCATAACGGACGTAACGCCGCTGTCGATAGAAGCTTTACAGATCTCGAAGTCAGCGCCGTGGTCGAGGTGCAGCGCGATGGGAATGTTCGTCGTCTCCGCCGCCGCTTGAACAAGGTGCTTCAAATACACGGGGTTCGCGTATTTTCTCGCGCCTGCGGACACCTGCAAGATTACGGGAGACTTGCACTCGTCGGCAGCTTCCACGATCGCTTGGATCATTTCCATGTTGTTGACGTTGAACGCGCCGATCGCATAACCGCCCGCGTACGCCTTCTTAAACATTTCGGTAGTATTAACCAAAGGCATAAATGAGAATCCTCCAAAAATAATATCGAATTTATTTCGTACAAAGTTATTATACCTCATTTAATCAAAAAAAGCAAGGAATTGCAAGCCAAAGACGGGAAATTTATTTGAATGTTCCGCTTTTTCGGCGCGTGAACGGTTTTCACGCTTTTTTTGGGTCCTAAACGAGAGGTTTTTTACGCGGTTTTTTAGTCTCTCCGACGCCCGCCGAACAGCATAATCACCCAAAGCGCGAAGCGGAGGAAATAAACGAGAGAGGTCAAGAGTGCGGCAAGATAGGTCATCGCCGCCGCCGAAAGCACTTTTTTCGCGCCGTATTCCTCGTCCTCCGTCGTAATGATGCCCTCTTCAACAAGCATCTTTCTCGCACGGCGGGAAGCGTCCAGCTCCACAGGCAAGGTCACGAGCGTGAACACCGTCGAAAGCCCGTAGAGAGCAACGCCGATCATGGCAACGATATAGCCGTAATCCCCCGCAAGCCCCAGCCAAAGCTCCAAAAGAAGCCCGACGAGAACAAGCGGAAGCGCCAGCCTTGCGCCGAAATTCGTGATCGGAACAAGTGCCGTGCGGATTTTATAGGGAATATAGCCCCGCTCTTTTTGCACGACGTGTCCGATCTCGTGCGCCGCCACCGCAACCGCCGCGACGGAGTTATCCCCAAACGTCGTCTCCGAGAGGTTGACGATCTTTTTCGTCGGGTGGAAATGGTCGGAAAGCCTCCCCTTTACCCGACCGATGGAAACGTCGTAGATCCCGTTTGCACGAAGCAAGCGGACCGCCGTGTCGTAGCCCGTCATATTCGAGCGCACTCTGTCCTCGGCATACGCGGCATAGGTCGTGTACACCTTTCTCGACGCCCAGCCTGAAAAGAGCGCGCAAACAATCAAAAGCCCGAAAAATATCAGATAGTATTCTAATCCCATAATCTCTCCTCCGCGAAAAATCGCCCTGTTTAGTATATACCCGCTGGCGGGATATTATAAACAATTCTATCATATAAAATATGTAAACGGACAGAGCGCCTTGCCCTGTCCGTTCCGTTTACGCATTAATGATCTCGTCGCTGAGCTTTAAAATCTCCGCCGCGTATTTTTTCTTGCGGGAAACAAGTATTTTTTTATAGAGGAAATAATTCCCCGAAACCATTGCGATTCCCACGACGCCGACCGCTATCCCGAGCGGCATCACAAAAGAAAGCGACGCGCCGATCACTTTCATGGCAAAACTCATGCCCGTGCCGAGCACAAGCGCGCCGATCGTGCCGAACGTATACGCAAACGTCTCTGCCGGTCTTTTCACCTTTCTGTCGAGCTCGATAAGCTCGTTTAATTTCGTCTTTTTCCGTTCCGTGTAACCTGCTCTGATCGCTTCCGCTCTCTTAATTTCTCTGTTTTCCATTATAACCCTCCGCGGTTTTGTTTTACTGTGATATTATTATATTTTCTCTTTGTTTAAAATTCGCTAAAAACCCGTAAGAGGATTGTAAGAGTCTTGTTAATCTTTTGTTAAAGCGGATTTTTGCTCTTTACGGCGCTTTTCTTGCCTGCGAAAAAGATAGGCGTAAACGGGGTACGCCGCCACGACGGGCGCGATACCGACCACGCAAAAAAGACTCCCCCAGCCAAGCCTGCCCGCCTCGAGAATGAGCGCGAGCCCGCCGCCAAATAACAGCGTGCCGACAATCCCGAGCGTGAGGGCAACGACCATCGGCAGGGACGAATTCGTCCTTTCTCCTCGCGGCTTTCTATCAATCGCTTGGGGCAGATACCCCTCTCGGATATGTGCAGCCGTCCTGCGCTCCCGTTCCGTCGGTGCGGCGTAATTATAGGTGAATTTATTATCCTTTTGCTCCATCTTCCGTTATTCTCCGTTCCGCAAGATAACCGTGAACGTGGTTCCCTTTCCTTTTTCGCTCTCGACGGAAATTTCCCCGCCGAGAATCTCAATAACTTTCTTCACGAGCGCAAGCCCGAGCCCGTTTCCCTCGCCTGAATGGGAGGCGTCGCCCTGATAAAATTTTTCAAAAATACGGCTGCCGATTTCAGGCGGAATCCCGCAGCCCGTGTCGGACACCTTAACGATCGCTCCGTCTTCCGTCGCCTTTAACGAAACGGCGATCTTACCGCCCTTTTCGGTAAATTTGACGGCGTTGGAAAGGAGATTTTTCCAGACGATATCAAGATACCCCTCCGAAGTGAACAGGGTGACCTCGTCGAACTCGCATTCCACCTCGAGTTGCTTTTTTTCGATCGTCTCCTCGTATTGCAGAACCGCCTCCGCAAGCCCCTTATCCAGCCGCACGCTCTTCAATTCGGGCGTGAGCTCTCGGTTTTCCAGCTTGTTGAGCTTCAATATATTCGTGACGAGATCGGACAGCCGCTTCGCCGCGCCGATCAATATATCGGCGTATTTATCCCGCTTTTCCTTATCCTCGCCCTCCACCTTCATAAGCGCGGCGTAGTTGCGCAAAATTGCGAGCGGCGTTTTGAGCTCGTGGGAGACGTTGGAGATAAAATCCGTCTTTAACACCTCCGATTTTCCCAGCTCCGCCGCAAGCGTGTTGATATTTTCCATAATGGAATCATATTGATCGTAGTTTCCGTAGCGGTGGCGGGGCGCCAGCCGAACGGAAAAATCTCCCGCCGCGATCTTTTCCGTCGCGTCGAGAATCTGCTCCACGGGACGGTCGATCATTTTGCGACGGCGGACGATATCCGCCAGCGTACACATTAACGATAGGAACAAAATAGTGAACAGCATAACGATCGAAATCACTTTCCTATCGCCGCCCGATTTTTTATCCACGTAGACGTACATCTCCACCGCGACCATAACGACAACCGCAACCGTCGCAAAAAAGATGAGCGCGCCCCAAAAGGTAAACGTTGCCCCACGCCGCTTCATTTTAAAACCGCCTTATAGCCGAGCCCGTGCACGGTCACAATGGAAAACCCGTCGCATTCCTCCGTCTTTTCCCGAAGCTTCGCCATATAGACGTCCACCGTCCGCGAGGTTGCCGAGGAATCGTAGTCCCAGAACTCCTCCATGAGAGCCGAGCGGGTGAAAGTCTTTTTCGGATAGGAAAGAAGCTTGAATAAAAGATCGAATTCACGCACGGTTAAAGAAAGCTCCTCGCCGTTCAAATACGCCGTGTGCTCCTCCGCATTCATTGTGAGATTGCCCACCGTGAGCTGTTTGTCCGTCGCGATCTTCACCCGACGGAAAAGCGCCGCGACCTTGAGCATCAAAACGTCCATATCAAAGGGCTTGGTCACGTAATCGTCGATGCCCAGCTTATAGCCGAGCATCTTCGAGGGCTTGTCGTCTCTTGCCGTCATGAAAATAATGGGGGTCTGCTTGTCGGTGAGACGAATCTCCTCCGCAAGCGCAAAGCCGTCCTTTTTCGGCATCATAACGTCGGTGATGATCATGGAAAAAGCCCCCTCCGCAAGCGCGGCAAGCGCCTCCTCCCCGTCGCGGCAGGAAGTGACCTCATAGCCGCTGTCTCTTAAATACGCGCAAACGAGCGCATTCATTGCGTTATCGTCCTCTGCCACCAAAATTTTCAGCACGTTTTTTCCCTCCCGTTTTTACTTTAGCATATTATGCGGTTTCTATTATACCTTCCTTTCGTTTGGGTTTTATTTAATATTTGTTAAATTTTTGTAAAAAGAAAGAGGCACATCCGCTTTTTTGTTGTTAATTCTATGTTTCTTTGCCACATTTTACAAAAACTTCACAATTTGTTTTTGTGAAAAAAATGTGAAAATGTTAATTTTGAACAAAATATGCTAAAAAAGTGTTAATTTTAAATTTTTAAAAATTTTTTCACGATTCCGTTTACTTTTTTGTCGAAATATAGTAGAATATAGTTGTAAATCAGTTGAGGGCACCGCCCAAATGGTTTGCAAATGAAATCGCTCATCATTTTCCCCCTTATCATATAGGTAATCCCCTCGGAGCCGCAAGGTTTCGGGGGGATTATCGTATACAAAAAATACGCTTCCTGCCGTGCGCCAACGTTATAAAAGGTCTATAAGCTCTCGGAGGTTTTTAATCTCGAAATCAGGACAAAGCCCGCTGTCGTTGGGCTTTTCCGTCGGATTATACCAACAGCAATCTATTCCCGCCCCCATTGCACCCGCGATATCAGAGGTGAGAGAATCTCCGATCATCAAAAGCTCGTCCGTTTCTGCGGACAGCTCTTTTTTTATGCGCTCGAAAAAATCGGCGTGCGGCTTGATCGTCTGGAGCGCCTCGGAAATAAACACGCGGTGGAAAAAACCGCGAAGCTCTTTTAACCGCCCCGTCTGAATGGCATTTAATCCGTTGGTCGCAATCAGAAGAATATACCGCTTGGATAAAGCCTCTAGCGTTTCTATCGCGCCGTCAATCGGTTTTGCAACGCCCTCCAACTCCTTTAAAAACCGTTCCCCCGCCTCCTCCGCGGTGTAAGGCATGGGGTATTCGGCAAAAATGCGGGTAAAAAGAAGCACAACGTGGCTCTTATAGAGATTGTGATACTCGCGGCGGATATATTCGCTCGTGACGTCGTACAGCCCGACCTCCGTCCACGTCTTTTCGGACAGATAATGGCAACGCTCGAGCGCCCGCTCGTCTGCCGTCAGCCCCGCCGCGGCAAACAGACGGGCAAACGCCGCCTTTTCGTCGGCTTTATAATCGATCAGGGTATGATCGGCGTCAAAAATGAGATACTTATATTTTTTCATATCCTTGTATTCTGCCAAAAAATTTGTTTTTCCGCAGGGTCCCTCACAGCCTTGAGAATTTTAAAAAGGGGTAGCGTTGGGTTTAGAAGCTTCTTCGCCTCGAATTTATAAGGGGAACAGGGGCTTAGGGAACACAAAAAACGCAAAGACGCGCCCTTCACCAAAGCCGAGCCTACCAATCCTGTTTCTTTAAAGATTTATCTTTCACGTCGTCGTAAAACTCGAAATAGCGGCGTTTAAACTCCTCTTTGGTCATGGGAACAGGCTCATCGCCGTTTTTCATGCGTTCAATTAGCTCCTGTAATTCGGAGGGGGTAAAATCGCCGAGCTCGACTTCACCGTCAAAGCTCTCCAAAAAACGCAATAAGTCCAGTTCAGACATTTCCGTTCTCCTCCTCAAAATACTCTATATCGCGCGGCGCAAAACCGAGTTCAAAAACGCGCGGCAAAAGCGCCGCACCCAACGCACGCACCGCAACCTTTAATTCATTCAACAAAGCCATGCCCCTTTCGTCCGAAGCAACAGCGGCTTTAAGCTGCGGATATCCCGCGTCCCATATTTCCGCTTTTTTATTGCGATAGCAATATTCGTAAAAGGCGCGCGCACGTTCTAAAACCGCCTTCGCTTCATTCGTGAGCTTACGTGCCGAGAGCCATACTGCAAAGAATGCGTCCCTTTCTTTTTCGTCCGTCTCGGACAGCTCGAACCCCCAGCCGCGCAAATCTGCCGCCGTAAACGGGAAAAGATTGTTCCTGACGCGATAGCTCTTACCCTTATAGGCAATCTCGCGGAAAGAATTGGCGTTGTTGGAATCGGAAAACACGCTCCAAACGGCGCAATCGGTGAAGAAATCGCTGTTCGGCTCCTCTATCGGCGCATAAAACTGATCGCGGTTATTCGACCATGTGGGCTTTTGCAGACGTCTGACGGCATGGGTTGCCATCGCACGCTCGAAATTTTCCTCCGTGACCGAGAAGGAACCCGCACTTGCCTGCGGCCCCGAAAAGAGCGCCGTTTGATTAACGTGCTGAAAATCGTTTCCACAGCACATGAGCGAACACAAGAAGCCGTCGGCAACGCGGTCGCGCACGTCGGCGTTGTTTTCTCCGACGTTATATGCCCCCGTGAACGGCGGGAACACGTGCGTGGTCGCGGGGCGGGGCGTCCAACCGCTCAAAAGCGCGCCGCGATCGCCCGTCCAAACCCTCTTTTTACCAATCTTTTTCGCGGCGTTGTCAAACACGTCGAAAACGAGCGTCTCCCGCTCCAGCGAAGCGGGCACGGACATATTCCAAACCACGAACGCCACGGGAAATTTCCCCTTGCTCCCCTCGAAGTTTTCCGACGAAAAAATAAATCCGCGCTCTGCGGTATAGCGGAAAAAACCGTCGCGCAGCTTTTTATCGTTGGGCGCATTAAGATATTTCAACGTGGAAAACAGCCCCAGATAAGCTTTCTTTCCCGCAAATTCGCGGGAAATGCGATAGAGAAACTGCGAGAACAGCTCTCTGCCCGTTTCGCCATAGCCCTCTCCGAGCATAACGCGGCGAAGCTTCGTGTCCGACACCCCCGTTTTAGAGGTCTTTCCTAAGGAAAGAGAGGTCTTGTTGCTCGTTGCAAAGGGCGGGTTAATAAAGATCAACCATTTCAGCTTCGGGTCTTGGAGATCGTGCACGAGCTCGGGCGGCATCTTCAGCCCGCCGCCTCCTGCCGTCCCGTCCGACTCTTCCGCGTTTATCTCGGACATGCCCCCGTCCTTTAAGGGAAACAGCTCGTCCACGTCGTCATTTAAATAGTCGTATTGGAACACACCCGCGGCGTTCGGAAAAATACGGCGACAATAGCTCGCGTCATCCTCGTTGAGGGTGGAAATATAGGTATACGGCAGCGCCGCACTCGGCAGAGTAAATTCAAGATTCCCGCTCCCCGCCGCCATGTCCCAAATACGGTAACGCCCGCTCTCCAGCTTCTTTTTACCGATCGTCTTTTCGATATATTCATACGCTTTTTGCGCGAAGGGAACCGGCGTGTAAAACTCCCCCTCAAACCGCCGCGCGAAATCCTCGCTCAAACGGTCGATCTTCTGACGGATCGCCATCACCTTCTTTTCGTCCGTCACGCGACTGTAAAGGCTCCAAAAGTAGCTGTATTCATAGCTCGGCAACGCAATGCCGACCCGCTCCTCGCCAAACGTGAATTCGTGCTTTCCCCGCCGTTCGATCGCGCCGCGCTCAATGTCTGCGAGGAAATATTCGGCAAGCTTCCGCTCCCGACCGACCGCGCCCGCATTTTTAACCGAACCGTCCGCGCCTGTGATCGCCTCGCCGAAAAGAGACACCCAATACTCGTAGACCTTGAAAAAGTTGCTCTCGTCAATCTCCTTTTTCTCCTTACCGAACATAGAGGTCTGCACCGCCCGCGCCCGATCGATCGCCGCGCGAAAGGCACGCTCGCCGTTCAAGCCCTCGCTCTTAAAATCGTAGAGACGCACCTTCCCCATCGCCGCACTCTCCAAAAGTGCGCCGACAAGCTCGGGACAGGGGGAAAGCGGCGTTCTGTCCCAATCGTATTTATCCCCTTTTCCGTGCGTGTAAAACCTAGAAAAATCCTCCGCAACCGCCAAAAACGCCTGCTCGGCACAAACACCGCAAACATAGGCGGGCATGGGACGGGAAGCCTCGCCGTATTTAAAATCCCGAAGCGCGTAGAGCGCGGAAGCAAGCGTCTTTGCAACCCCGTTCGGCTCGCGGAATTTTCGCCCCTTTTTATATACGTACAGAACCCGACCCGTACACTCGAAATACTCGTTCGTCTCAACCATGCCCCGCTCTCCTTGTTATATTTCCAAAAGTATATGTTCCCCTCGAACGGGCACGGTCAAATGCGTGAACCCGATCTCCTTAAACGTTTCGATCACCCGCTCCCGCTTATCGCCGATGCGGTCCTTGGCGTGCGCGTCCGACCCAAAGGACACCTTTCTACCGCCCAGCTCGTAATAGCGTGCAAAAACCTCTGAATCTGGTAAAAACCCATCGCCGAAGGGATAGGACGTGTTCGCCTCGAGAATTTTTCCCTTTGCGATAATTTTCTTTAATATGCGATCAATCGGATCCTTGAAATCGGCATACGCCGCCCGCCTGTCCTCATAGGGCGCATAGCGGGCGCAATAGGCGAGATGCCCGACGATATCATATGGATAAATCGCGTCAAGACTCTTTTCAACGGTTTCAAAATACGCGCCGTAAACCTCTGCCTTGGGCGGAACCGACCCGTCGGGATTTTTGTAAATCTCTTTATAAAAGCTCTTTTCCGCCGTCTTATGCACGCTGTTAATGACAAAATCGGGACGGTATTCCCCGATCACGGCGCAATACCGCTCCTGCATATCCAAATCCTCGACAAAGCCCATCTCCGCACCAAGCAAAACCGTGAGCTTTTTTGCATACTTCTTTTGAAGGGCTCTACCGCGTGAAAAATACCTGTCCGCGTCCGTAAACGCCGACTCATAGGCAAACTTTTCCACGTCTTCCCCGTTTTCCAAAGCACGAAACCTGCCGCGAAAACGGCAGTCAAAGTGCTCGGAAAATCCAATGTATCCAAACTTTTTCCGCTTCGCCGCAGACAGTATCTCCTCCATCGGGCTTTTTCCGTCCGCCGAAAAAGCGGTATGCACGTGTAAATCCGTCAAAATCTTCCCCATACCTTTATTATAGCATATCTCAAAGAAAACGGCAAGCGTCGCGGCGGGTCTTTTTCGGCGTTTTTCCGATTTCTTCCTCTTAAGCCAAAAAGCCACTATTGCTTTTTTTATCTCTTTCGTGTATAATTGCCCCGTCATTAAAATCGGGCGAAAGCGCTTCTGTCTTTCGCCAAACGGAGTACATTATGAAAAAAAATACAAAAACCGTCGCCATACTTTTGGCGTTTTCCTTTCTCGCGGCGCTTCCTGCTTGCACCTCGAAAAAACCGAAAAATTCCTCCTCCCTGATCGATCCGCCCGCCGTGGAAGATCCGTTGCCCGAATCCCCCGAAACGCAACAGCCCGAAACGGAATCGACGCCCCCCGAAACTCCAACGCCGCCTGAAAATCCAGACGGCTCCAACGGCTCAAATAGCTCCAACAACTCTAATAACACGGGCAATTCAGGCACCGTCGCCCCGCCCGAGGACGAGGAGCCCAAAAAAGAGGAAACGAGCGTGACCTACATAGTCTGCACGGGCGATAACGTGAATATCCGCTCGGGCGCGGGCAGTGCATATTCCGTCGTCGGCTCCGCAGAAAAGGGCACCATGTATGCAGTCATAGGCAAAACGGGGAGCTGGTACAAGACCTTTTACAAAAATAAAGCCGTCTATATCAACGCCGCCTACGCCAAGGAATTTTCCTTGAAAAAGAGCGAAAAAAAGGCGGTCGAGGACGTGCTTTTATCAGGCTATCAGCTTTTAGGCGCGCCCTACGTCTACGGTGCCGTGCGCTACCACGACGGCTACGGCAAACGCCTTTCAGGCTTCTCTGCGCTCAAATTCGATTGCTCGTCCTTAACACAGTATGCCTTTTATCAGGGCGCGGGCGTACTGCTTCAAACCACCACGCGGCTTCAAGTCAAGCAGGGAAAATACGTCGCACCGTCCGATTTAAAACGTGGGGATTGCATTTATTTCACAAACGAATCGAGAGAGCACCTCACGGGCGTAGAGCGGGTCGGACACGTCGCAATTTATCTGGGAGATAATTATATCCTGCACACCGCCTCGGATTATGCGCGCATCGAAAAGATTTCAGCCTACCGTTGGAATCACTATATCGAAGCCCGACGTTTCCTGTGAAACATTTTTAAAGCTCCGCTTTGTTTTAAGCCAACAAAAACGGTGAACATAGCGTTTAGGTCCATGCTCGTCACGCGGTCGGGAGTGTCTGCGCTTATCCAACTGCTGCAAATCGTCGCTCCGCTCCTCGCGCGAACCCGTCTGGGTTCTTCACTTTCCCGTCCTGCACACCAAACAAAAAAGATATTTTTTTAATATGGACTTGACCCCATGTTATCAATCACGCCAAAAGGCGTGTGTGAAATCCGCGAAGCGGTATGAAATCAATTCGGTAGAATTCTATGTAATCAAGCCGAATGATGACATACGCCTATGGCAATTACCTACATTGCTGCGCAATGATACCATACCAAGCCTTTCGGCTTGAATAAAAATTGACAAGTTTCTGTCGAAACTTGTCAATTTTTGGTGTACCCGCTGGGGTTCGAACCTGAATCAATGTGTGCGAAAACCCTTTAAACAAAAGGCTTTCAGCGTATTCTGCGCGATACTGCCCCAAAATTTTAAAACCAAAAAATCAAACTTTTTACGCAATCCACGTTTCGCAAAAAAGAGCGGTAAAGCCATGCTTGCCGCTCCCTTTTTATTGCTATCAAGAAAACCCCTCTACCTGTCGATTTTGGAGGGCGAGCAATATATCCTCGTCGCGCTCTGCTCGTTCCTGTCTCTCCCGTTCTTCCTTGGGATCAGGCGGGGCTCCGTCGAAAAGCCCATAACGCTTTGCGAGATTTTCACTCGCCCGCAAACGTGCAAAAATAAAAGATTCGCCCCGCATTACGGTTGTCCAAAAGGAAAGGATTTCGTCCACGTCGGCGATCGCCTCCGCGCGTTTCTTCTCTGCGTACTGCTGCAGATACTCTACAATGTAAGGTTTTGTAAGGTTTTCAGTCGCGATAGCCCGCGCCGTTTTTTCCGAATATCCCGCCATTTTAGCGGCTTCCGTGGCATTTCCCGTCTGTAAATAATAATCGCAAAATCGCTGTTGTTTCGGTGTCATTTACCCCGTTTACCTCCTTTTTTGACCTATTTCCCCCCTTTTTTCCTGAAAAAAGCCTATAAAAAACCTGAAAAAACCTGAATTTATATCAACTGTGCGGCGGCGGCTACATTCAAAAACTCATTGATCGCGCTTTCGTTTCCTTTCCCCTCTTGGAAATACGCAAGTGACCTATAAAAATATTCTTCGGCTTTCGTCGTTTCGTCGCCGTTCTCCACCCTCTCACATAAAGCGATCAGACGAGAACGAACCGCCGCAACGTCCTTTTTAATCCTCTTTTGCTCCGTCTCGATTCCGTCCATAAGCTTCTCCCCCCTCACGTCCAAAGCCCAAACACGTCCGCAACCCGCGCCGCACGCTTCAATATCTCTTTGCCCCACGTTCGCGCCGTTCTCTCGCTCACGTAACATTCAACCGCCGCCCGCACGATTGTATAGCCTTTAACCCACCGAGCCGTTAAGTACGCAATCTTACCGCTTTTGTCCGCTTCATACCACCATATCGTTTGATCGACAAGCTCTATCTGCTTTCTGATCGTTTCCTTTTCGTCGAGATATCCAACAATCGCGTTTTCGCTTCCCTGCGGCGTTAATCCTGACACACGCAAGCGGGAATAGTCCACCCCACGAACACCCACAAACGACATCTCGGGATACTTCTTTTTATTCTCTCGGTAATTCTCGAACGCCTCTTTTATATACCTTTCCTTTTCCGTCATGCGCTTTATCCCCTTTTTATCCCGCATAATCGCTTTTAATGCCCTTTTTGCCTACGCTGTGAGCATTTCCCGCTCCCCCCTTTAACGAATAAAGGACAGACGGAAACCCCGCCGTCCTTTATCCCACTTAATACAGGAGAATGAGCATGCGCCGTCTGCAAGTGTACGCCTCCCTACAGACGGCATAATTATTATATCACAATGGGCGGCGGCTGTCAATAACTTTTCGTAAAATCTTTTTTGTGCCGCGCCGACCGGAAAGGATATGCCCCCGATTCATGCCTTTTTGCACGTTCCACGAAAAATTAAACGGAATACCCGTTTTTGCTTCGTCTGCTCTCGTCCACGGCGTTTTATTCGTTTTCTCGGTCAATCTATCAGCCGTTGCCCCTTTCGTTTTTACGGTACATTTACGGGCTTAAAATCGTAATGGAAATATCGTCCAATATTTGAGCATGAAAAAAGGGGGTGGCGTTTTGCCTCCCCCCTCTCGTCAATCAGAATAAATCCGAGTGTGTCCCCGTTCTGGTAAGGAATAAAATTAATTCCTCGTCAGCGATCTGATAGATTAACAACCAATCGGGCTTTATATGACATTCCCGACAGCCTTTGTAATTGCCCGTTAAGGCGTGATCCCGATTCCGTTCAGGCAATTCCTCGCCGTTCGCAAGCTTCGTCACGATCTCCTTTAATAGCCCTACGTCATAGCCGCGTTTTTGAATAAGCTTATAATCGCGCTTGAAGCTCGGAGTAAAAATAACGTCGTATTTCTGCATTATTCCGCCTCCAAATCAGCGAACAACGCATCAACGCTATTATATCTCTTTGCTTTCAGCTCTCCGCGCTTTATCTGCTCTACCTCCTCCAACGCCGCCAACGTCGCCGCATTCGGTCGCCTGATCTCGAACGGAATCCCCCCATAGCTTATAGCCTGTCTCAAAAACAGATTCAACGCCGTGGACATATCGAGCCCCAATTCCTCAAAAAGCGCGTTTGCCTGCTTCTTTACGTTCTCATCAACTCTTACGTTTATCGTAGTCATGCTTTAATCTCTCCTTGTATTTACTATGTATATACATTATACGCATAAAATATTGTTTTGTCAAGCCTTTTCAGAAATATTTTCGTAAAAAAAGAAAAGGGCGGCGTGCCTCCGTCCTTTTCCCTGGAGTATATAATTAGCAAAAATAAAATCTTTTGCTAACCTCTTTGCTATTAGAGTATAGCATGAATCCGTGAAAAAGTCAAGGATTTTTATTTATTCAACGCCCTTTAATCCCTGTGCCTGATTAAAGAGAATTAAAACTATATCAATTATTTCAATACGGGAAATCATGAACCGTGACGACTATACCCCGAAACA
>JAFTSN010000013.1 GCA_017467275.1 Clostridia bacterium
AGTAATTTCCATAGCTTGTTATAATTTACCGCCATAATACACCTCTAACAATTTATATTATTATAGCATTTCTAAAATAAAATATCAAGTAGAAATATTCGCATTTTGGAACATTTTATTCCTTATTTTGAATTTTACATTCCTATTATAGCAAACTATATATGACAATGTTTGTCAACATTGTAAAAATATTAAGATTTTAGTTTTTTGATATTCTACATAAATAAAAAAGCAAAAATTTAATTTTGGCACTACGGCGTGTGCTTGTCTTGATACAAGTCGGCTCGCCGTTTTTGCATAAAAAAAGAGAAACTCAACCGCCACAAAGTGGTTCGATTTAGGTTTCTCTTGGTGGGCAGAGGTGGATTCGAACCACCGAAGTCGGAGACGTCAGATTTACAGTCTGATCCATTTGGCCGCTCTGGAATCTGCCCGTTTAAATTGGAGCCGGTGATTGGACTCGAACCCACAACCTGCTGATTACAAATCAGCTGCTCTGCCAGTGAGCTACACCGGCATTGTGGGACCTTGGGTCTTCGCCCAAGGCGATGCCTCATAAAGAGACGATGCCCCAGCGATCGTTCGCGCGACGCCCAAGGCGTTACCCCATAGAGGGGTGGTGCCTTGGGGCGGAATCGAACCACCGACAGGCAGATTTTCAGTCTGCTGCTCTACCAACTGAGCTACCAAGGCAAAAATGGCGACCCAAAACGGGCTCGAACCGTCGACCTCCAGCGTGACAGGCTGGCGCTCTAACCAACTGAGCTATTGGGCCATTCCCTCGCGTCTCTTAATTAACGCTTGTCTATAATAATCTATTTTTTAATTTTTGTCAAGCATTTTTTTGCCGTTTTTTTGAAAAAGAAAAAAATTTCAGAAAGTAGGTCGCGCCAACCCATTGTTTTATCCGTTCAACGCGACCATGCCCCTTTCCTTCGCTCATTTATAGAGCTTCGCCAATCCGCCTTCTGCCGTCTCACGATACGGGTGAGAAAGGTCTTTTCCCGTCTCGTACATCGTCTGAATAACCAAATCGAAGGAAATCTTCCTTGACCCCGACAAAAATTCCGCCAAATTTGCCGCGTTGATTGCTCGCATTGCCGCAACCGCATTACGCTCGATACAAGGAATCTGCACTAGCCCGCGGATCGGATCGCAAGTCAGTCCCAAATGGTGCTCCATCGCCACCTCTGCCGCGTATTCGATCTGCTCCAGCTCCATGCCCTGAAGCTCCGCAAGAGCCGCCGCCGCCATACAGCACGCGCTCCCAATCTCTGCCTGACATCCGCATTCCGCACCCGAAATGGAGGCGTTGGTCTTAATGAGGTTTCCTATCAATCCCGCCGTGGCAAGGGCGCGGAGGATCTCCTCCTCCGAACAACGCTTTCTCTCTGCGGCATATTTCAGTACGGCGGGAAGAACTCCGCACGCCCCGCAAGTCGGCGCGGTCACAATCGTCTGTGCCGAGGCGTTTTGCTCGCCCACCGCAAAAGCATAGGCGCAAACCAGACGGTTTTCACGCGTATTTTCAGGCTCGTTTTCCGTGCCGCCGCCGTATAATACGCCCGCTTTTCGCTGTACACCGAGCCCGCCGGGGAGCACACCCGTTGCCTTTAAGCCCTCCTCGACCGCCGTCTGCATCGCGCGCCAAACGCCCTTTAAATACCCTTTGATCTCCTCGCCCTCGCACTCGAAAACGTAATCGTAAAGCCGCATTCCGTGGCTTTCGCAATGCTTGCGGATATCGGTAAAGGTCCGAAGGGGATAAACCTGATCAGAAACGGCTTTAGCCTTTCTGCCGTCGATACGGATTTCGCCCCCGCCGATACTGTAAACGCGCATAAATGCGAGCTGTTCGTCTCCTTTATAAGCAATCAGATCTATGGTGTTGGGATGGGGCATCTCCGTCTCTTTATCGCATTCGATCTCCACGTTCTTCAACGTGACTTTCACTACTTCATCCGTGCCATGCCCCACTCCTGTCTTGGCGAGAGAGCCGTATAAGACCGCCTTAAAGCGGTCTGCGGTCGGATTCTCTTTGAGGAACATTTTACACGCCCTTTCGGGTCCGATCGTGTGCGAGGACGAAGGCCCTCTACCAATTCGATATAATTCCTTTAACGATTGCATAACCTATTAAAGAACGATTTCCAGACGGGTTTTTCCTTCCGTTGTGAAACCGATCAAGCCCTCCACGCTATTCTCAATCATACATTCCATGCTCAGCTGAGTGTAAAAAGCCATATGTTGCGTTAAGACGACGTTGGGGAATTGGCGTAAATACGCCATATCGCGATTGGTCAGAATATCGTCTGTTCTGTCCTCGTGATAAATCCCTTCCTCGCCCTCAAACACGTCCATCGCCAGCGCGCCGATCTTCTTGCTCTCAATCCCCTGAATGAGCGCTTGCACGTCGAACAGCTCACCGCGAGCGGTGTTGATAATTACGACGCCGTCTTTCATCTTTTTCAGCGTTTCCGCGTTTACCATGTGCCTCGTCGAAGGCAACAGCGGCACGTGAAAAGTGATAATGTCGCTCTCACGGTAAAGCGTTTCCGCGTCGACGTAGGTTGCGAGCTTCTCCACCTCCTCGTCGCGATCGGCGGAATGACAAAGAATCCTCGAGCCAAAACCCGATAAAAGCTGCATGACCCGTTTGCCGATCTTTCCGCCGCCCATGACGCCAACCGTCTTTCTCGCAAGCACCTCGCCTCTTAAATAAGTCAGCGCATAGTCGTTTACCTGCTGGAGCCAATGCGCCTGTTTATATTTACGAATGGACATAAGCATGAGCATGAGCGTGAATTCTGCAACAGAATCGGGCGGATACTGCGAATTGCACAGCCGTATTCCGTACTTTTTGAGCGCGGCAAGGTCAATATGGTTATAGCCGATACTGCGCGTGGCAAGATATTTCACGCCGCAAGCGTGCAGCTTTTCGATAATCGGCGCGGTGATAAACGTCTTTCCAAGCACGGAAACGCCGTCGCAGCCCTCACAGTTTTCGGCGTTTTCGACCGTGAGCACCTCGCCCGTGGCATAGGAAATCTCAAAACCGTATTTCTCACATAACCCTTTTAAAACGGGGCGTTCCTCCTCCCAAAGTCCGAAAAAGGCAAATTTCATAGTTTTCTCCGTCGTTTACTTTTCCCTTATTATACCATTTTCGCAATCATTTGTAAATTGTTGTTACGAAAATTTTACTTTATTTTTTAAAGTTTTGAAAATACCATGGATTCCCAATATATTTCTATTTGAGAAATTGTGCTATCATAGTCAAAAACAATAAACAAAAAAGGATGATTTCCAAACGTTCCTTTTCGCTTTGTCGATCCTCTCTCTTTGAGCGTGGTTTGCCATATCGGACCCGACGCACTTGCCGTTGCCTACTCAAAGATCGTTAAACCGCTTTAAATAACAGAGAAAGAGCCGCCTGATAAAAGGCGGCTCTTTCCGACATCAAAAAAGGAGTATAACACATTTTATGGTCTTTTTTAGGCAAAACGAACAGATTATTTACCTCTTTGCAATGCTATTATAACATAAATTTTTCATTTGTCAATAGCTTTTTGAAAAAATTTCCAAAAAAATCCGTCGACTTTTTCAGTCGGCGGATTTTCAACTTTTCTTTAAGCGTTTGCCGCGTCTTCGTCGGAATCGTCGGTTGCTTCAGTCTCCTTATAGTTGCCCACGAACTGCGGGGAAAGTCCCTTATAGTCCTTCATGCCCGTACCCGCGGGAATGAGTTTACCGATAATGACGTTTTCCTTAAGACCGATGAGGTAATCGCGCTTGGTGCGGATTGCCGCTTCGGTAAGGACGCGCGCCGTTTCCTGGAAGGACGCCGCCGAAAGGAAGCTGTCGGTGGCAAGAGAGGCTTTCGTGATACCGAGAAGCACACGCTTACCCAACGCGGGCTTGCCGCCGTTTCTGACTGCCTTTGCGGACTCTTCCTGGAAGGTGTTCATATCCACGAGCTCGCCGGGAAGAAGATCGGTGTCGCCTGCGTTCTCGACTCTGACTTTCTTGAGCATCTGACGAACGATAATTTCAATGTGTTTATCGTTGATGTCAACGCCCTGCGAACGGTAGACGGACTGCACCTGCTCGAGGATATAGTCCTGCACACCGCTGATACCCTGCACGCGGAGAATATCCTGAGGATATACGCTACCCGTGTTCAGGAGCATACCGGGCATGACCTTGTCGCCTTTCTTGACCTTAACTTCAGCATTGAAGGGAAGAACGTATTCTTTCTTGACCTCTTTCGTCGCTTCGTCGAGGATCTTGATGTGGTTAAGGTTATCGGAGTTGTCGATATCCACGACGCCCTCTACCTCGCAAACGGTCGCACAGCCCTTGGGCTTTCTAACCTCGAAGAGCTCTTCGACACGGGGAAGACCCTGCGTGATGTCGCCCGTCGCCGCGATACCGCCCGTGTGGAAGGTACGCATGGTAAGCTGGGTACCGGGCTCGCCGATGGACTGCGCCGCAATCGTACCGACCGCCTCGCCAACCTGCACAGGAAGCGTGGTCGCCATGTTCTTACCGTAGCACTTCGCGCAGACGCCAAGCTTTGACTTACACGTGAAGATACTTCTAATCGACACTTTTTCGATGCCTGCGTTGCAAATGGTTTTCGCGAGCGATTCCGTGATAAATTCGTTCTCGCCGACAATCACCTCGCCCGTTGCGGGATCCACGACGTTTTCTGCTGCGAAACGGCCGACAAGTCTGTCTCTCAAGCTCTCGATCTCACGACCGTCGGCACCGAGAATGGCTTTGACTTCCATACCGATGGGCTTTCTGCCCGCACAGCAATCCTCTTCGCGAACGATAATTTCATGCGAAACGTCGACAAGACGACGGGTAAGATAACCCGAGTCAGCCGTCTTAAGCGCGGTGTCGGTGAGACCTTTACGGCCACCGTGCGACGAAATGAAGTATTCGAGAACGGAAAGACCGTTTCTGAAGCACGATTTAACGGGAACCTCGATCTTTTTACCCTGCGGGTTAACCATTAGACCACGCATACCCGAAAGCTGCTTGATCTGGTCGATCGAACCACGGGCGCCCGAATCAGCCATCATCCAAATGGGATTGAACTTATCGTCCTCGCCCTGCTTTTTAAGAAGCCCTGCGACTTTATCCGTCGCCGCATCCCACTGCGCGATAACGGCGAGGTATCTCTCCTCTTCGTTCAACAGACCTCTTGCATATTTCTTGGAGATCTTGGACACCTCTGCCTCTGCATTTGCAACGATTTCTTCCTTTTCGGGAGGAATCTTCATATCGAAAACAGAGGTCGTGAGCGCCGCGAGCGTGGAGTATTTATAACCTCTCTCCTTGATCGCGTCAAGGACGTAGGAAGCCTTGGGAGCCGCGCCCGTCTTGAAGCAAGCTTCGACGATGCGGGAAAGATGCTTCTTGCCGATCGCTCTCGCCTTACCGATAAACTCGGTGTCGAGCTCGAGACGGAGGTAAGCCTCGGGCGTGTCGCGCTTGACGAAATCAAGGTCTTGAGGAAGCCCGTCGTTATAGATCAGACGACCGATCGTCGTTCTGATAATACCGATCACTTCGCGCTTACCCGTCTTTTCGTTGAAGCGGACGACCGCTTCCTTAATAGGCGTTCTGCCCTCTTCGACGTCCTTTTCAAAATCGGTCGGACAGGTGTAAGGCAGAGTTTCCGCCGTAAGCTCGGGGAATTTGTCGTCGGGAAGCTCCACGACGCGCTTAAGATACATTTCGTCCTGCTCGTGCGCAACCTTCGTCTGATAAGCGATGATCGCCTCGTTCTCGGAGGAATATACGGGCGGGATATAGACCTCGCCGTTTTCGTCGGGTCTGCCCTGATCGTCGTATTTCTTGCCCTCCTCGCGGCGTTTGATCGTCAGGCAGTAGGCGCCGATAATCATATCCTGCGTGGGAGACATGACCGACTTACCGTCGGCAAGCTTCAAAATGTTGTTCGCAGAGAGCATGAGGAAACGGGCTTCCGCCTGCGCTTCCACGCTCAAAGGAAGGTGCACAGCCATCTGGTCGCCGTCGAAGTCGGCGTTGAACGGGCCGCAGACGAGCGGAGAGATCTTAATTGCTCTACCCTCGATCAGAACGGGCTCGAATGCCTGAATGGAAAGTCTGTGCAGGGTGGGTGCACGGTTCAACAGCACGGGATGATCCTTGATAACGTCCTCGAGAACGTTCCAGACCATATCCTTTGCCTTTTCCACGGCGCGCTTCGCCGTCTTGATATTGTGGCACTGTCCGCTTTCAACCAAACGGCGCATAATGAACGGCTTGAAAAGCTCAATCGCCATTTCCTTGGGCAGACCGCACTGGTAGATTTTGAGCTCGGGTCCGACGACGATAACCGAACGGCCCGAATAGTCGACACGCTTACCGAGCAGGTTCTGACGGAAACGTCCCTGCTTACCGCGAAGCATTGCGGAGAGCGATTTCAAATCACGGTTAGAAGGACCGCTTAAGGGCTTGCCTCTTCTGCCGTTATCCACAAGCGCGTCCACCGCTTCCTGAAGCATACGCTTCTCGTTCTTGATGATCATTTCGGGCGCGCCGATCTCCATCATCTTCTTCAAGCGGTTGTTACGGTTGATTACGCGGCGGTAAAGATCGTTCAAGTCGGAGGTGGCAAATCTGCCGCCGTCGAGCTGGACCATGGGACGGATATCGGGCGGAATCACGGGAAGAACGGTGAGAATCATCCACTCGGGACGGTTTCCGCTCTTTCTGAAGGACTCCACAACCTCAAGACGCTTGATCGCCTTGATTGCTTTCTGACCCGTGGGGTTATCCGAAATGATCTTCTTGCACGCTTCGCTCTCGCCTTCGAGATCGACCGCCATCAACAGCTCGCGAATGGACTCTGCGCCCATACCGACCTTGAGTCCTGTCACGGACATATCTCCGTACTTTTCTTCGATCTCACGAAGCTGCTTATCGTTAATGACCTGCTTATAGGACACCTCGTTCACGCTGCCCGGGTCAAGAACGACGTAGGAAGCGAAATAGATGACCTGCTCAAGCTGCTTGGGTCCCATATCAAGCAAAAGCCCGATCTTGGAGGGAACGCCCTTGAAATACCAGATGTGAGAGACGGGTGCGGCAAGCTCAATGTGCCCCATTCTTTCTCTTCTCACCTTGGAACGGGTGATCTCCACGCCGCACTTTTCGCAGACGTGACCCTTATATTTTACTCTCTTATATTTTCCGCAGTGGCACTCCCAATCCTTGGTCGGCCCGAAGATCTTTTCACAGAAAAGACCGTCCTTTTCGGGCTTCTGGGTGCGGTAGTTAATGGTTTCGGGTTTGGTTACCTCGCCATACGACCACTCTCTGATTTTTTCCGGAGACGCTATGCTGATCTGAATAGAATTGAAATCGTTTAATTCGTACATATTTTTATCTCCTTACTCTTACTCCTCGTCCTCGCCGAAATCGAAGCCGCCGTCCTCTTCGTCCTCATCGTCGAAAAGATCGCCGAATTTGAAATCGTCGCTGACGTCGTCGAAGTCGTCATCCGCTTCGCCGTCCGCATTGAAATCGTCCTCGTCGTCGCCCTCGTCCTCGAAGATAGACAGATCGCCGTCGTCCTCTTCGTCCTCGTCGTCCGCGCCGAAGTCGATATCCTCGAGCTCCTCTTCCTTGAGGGAATCTCTTCTCGAAGCTTCGTTGTCCGCATTCTCTTCCTCTTCCTCGAATTCGCGGATCACAAGCTCGTCGCCCGTTTCCGTGAGCACTTTGACGTCGAGCGCCAAAGACTGCAATTCTTTCAAGAGGACTTTAAACGCCTCGGGAATACCCGGCTCGGAAATATTTTCGCCTTTCACGATGGATTCATAGGTCTTGACACGTCCCACGATATCGTCCGACTTGACCGTCAGAATTTCTTGCAGGATATGCGCCGCGCCGTAAGCCTCGAGCGCCCAAACTTCCATTTCGCCGAAACGCTGGCCGCCGAACTGCGCTTTACCGCCGAGAGGCTGCTGCGTGACCATGGAGTAGGGACCGATCGAACGCGCGTGAATCTTGTCGTCGACAAGGTGAATGAGCTTAATCATATACTGAACGCCGATCGTCACGCGGTTTTCAAACGCCTCGCCCGTTCTGCCGTCGAACACCTGGAACTTACCGTCGACCTTGCCGTCGGGATTCAACAGGTTGTTTTCGCGGAACATCTG